>NZ_ABGR01000002.1 GCF_000171815.1 Vibrio sp. AND4
GCGCTATTCCTTATTGCTGCACTTGTGCTGGATGCACACACTGCTAAAACGGCACTTGATGGAATTAAACTGAAAATCATCAGCTCCTTCGACTGGCTGTTTATCATCTCTGGTAACATTTTCGTTATCTTCTGTCTCGCTTTGATCGTGTCACCAATGGGTAAGATTCGGCTTGGTGGCAGAGATGCCGTTGCCGATTACTCCTTCATGTCATGGTTAGCGATGCTGTTTGCAGCAGGAATGGGGATTGGCCTGATGTTCTGGAGCGTGGCAGAGCCAGTGGCCTACTTTACCGGTTGGTATGAAACGCCACTAGGTGTCGAAGCGAACACGCCAGAAGCTGCAAAACTTGCTCTGGGCGCGACGATGTTCCACTGGGGTTTACACCCGTGGGCTATTTATGGTGTCGTAGCACTTTCTCTTGCTTTCTTCACATACAACAAAGGCTTGCCACTATCGATGCGCTCGATCTTTTACCCATTATTGGGTGATCGCGCATGGGGTTGGGCTGGTCATGTTGTTGATATTCTGGCTGTCGTGGCGACGCTGTTTGGTCTAGCGACCTCTCTAGGTTTGGGTGCGCAGCAAGCCGCTAGTGGCATCCATCATGTCTTTGGTGTTGAGCCGGGGCTCGGACTGCAAATCGTAGTTATTACCGTGGTAACACTGCTTGCAGTGGTATCGGTAATCCGCGGTATTGATGGCGGTGTGAAGGTCATTAGTAATATCAACATGGTCATCGCTTTCCTGCTACTGATCCTTGTTACTTTGATAGGCTGGGCAGTGACCTTGGGTACAATTCCAACAACGCTGATGGCCTATCTAGAAAATCTAGTTCCGCTAAGCAACCCGTTTGGTCGTACCGATGAAGCATGGTTCCAGGGTTGGACGGTATTTTACTGGGCTTGGTGGATTTCCTGGTCACCATTTGTGGGTATGTTCATTGCTCGAGTGTCACGCGGTCGAACGGTTCGCGAGTTCCTTACCGCGGTACTGATTGTCCCAACAGTTGTTACATTGATTTGGATGTCGACGTTTGGTGGAATTGCGATCGATCAGGTGATTAACAATGTTGGTGAATTAGGTGCAAATGGTCTTACAGACGTTTCATTAGCGATGTTCCAGATGTTTGACGTTCTGCCATACGGTAATGTGCTATCTATAATCGCGGTGGTGTTGGTACTAGTATTTTTCATTACTTCATCGGACTCAGGGTCATTGGTTATCGATAGCATTACTGCTGGTGGTAAAGTGGATGCGCCGGTTCTTCAGCGTGTATTTTGGGCGTTTATGGAGGGGGCAATTGCGGTTGCGCTACTTTGGGTTGGCGGCTCTGAGGCTGTTCAAGCGCTGCAAGCCGGAGCGATTTCCACGGCACTGCCATTCACGTTTGTATTGCTTGCGATGTGTGTCAGCCTCTTGATGGGTATGCGAACAGAGCGGCCATAGGTTATCTGATTTATAAATATCGTTAGATGTTAATCTGAAAAAAGTCAGCGAGATGCTGGCTTTTTTTATGCGGAATATCTGACGCTCGCCAAAAATGTGGCGGGCTAAATTCTATATTTTACAACGA
The DNA here is from genome assembly GCF_000171815.1 of Vibrio sp. AND4. Taxonomy (GTDB): domain Bacteria; phylum Pseudomonadota; class Gammaproteobacteria; order Enterobacterales; family Vibrionaceae; genus Vibrio. The sequence continues at coordinate 1,577 of NZ_ABGR01000002.1, forward strand.
TTTATAGCTCGATTTTGTGAGTTTCCTTCGTGATTGTTTTGTGAAACACGTGTAAGATTCATCCACCCAGTCTATTTCTTTAACTTCGAACTATAACTATGAAACTATCATTAAAGCAAAAGCTAATTGGCGCGAGTCTGTCTGCGGTTGTTGTGATGGCAACCGCACTCACTTGGTTGTCCGCTGATCAACTGTTTGATCAGACTCGCTCAGGTGTTTATTCACGAGCACAAAGTCTTAGCAATGCTGCCTCAGAAGGCATTTCCGATTGGATATCAATCCGCAAAGGGATTGCGATGGCTTTCAACGACTACTCAACTGAGCGAGACGTTGTCCCTTTTCTGCAACAAGCTCGTAAAGCGGGAGGCTTTGACGACGTTTTCCTTGGCACGCCAGAAGGTGATATGTATCGTTCTTATCCAGAACGTAACCGTGCAGACTATGATCCTCGTGCTCGCCCCTGGTATAAGGAAGCGAATGCTGCGGGTAAACAAATCATAACTGAAGCGTACCAAGACGCGATTACGAATGCATTATTGGTCACTATCGCTGAACCTGTGATGAGAAATGGTAAGTTCATTGGTGTTGTAGGTGCAGACGTACTCATTGATCAGCTTATTGATGATGTTATAAGTCTAGATGCCGGCGAAAATGCGTACGCAATGCTTATCGATATGAATGACGGTACTTTCCTAGCGCACCCAAATAAAGCGTTAGCGCTCGAACCTATCAGTGACTTTTCTCAGGCGCTTTCAAAAGATTTGATCGAACGAGCGGCTAATTCCGGTTCATTTGAAACCGCTACTATTAAAGGAAAAGAGAAGTTTTACTATTTTAGTAAAGTTCCGGGCACTAGCTGGATGTTCGCGATAGAAATGGATCGTGAAACTGAAGAAGCAAGTCATGCGAAATTACTAAGTGAAATGCTGATTACAGCAGTACTTATTACTATCGTTGTGATTTTCGCTGTATCTTGGTTGGTTGGTTTCTTGTTCCGTGATCTTGGCCGAGTGTCACACGCACTTGAAGAGATAGCTTCGGGTGAAGGTGATCTAACACAGCGCCTTGAGCCGCGCAGTGATGATGAAGTTGGCAAACTGGCCGAGAACTTTAATCGCTTTGTGGGCAACATGCACGCGATGGTCTGCAAATTGAGCGATGTTTCTGCCTCGTTATCAGAACAAGCGCGCACGACCGCGCAACAAGCGGAAGAGCGCAGTCAGCGTATCTCTTACCAGCAAGACGAGATTAATATGGTTGCGACTGCTGTTAATCAGATGGCTGCTGCAACGCAAGAAATTGCAGGAAACGCAGACAACACCGCTTCAAGCTCTGAAGAGGCAGTACAATCGTGTGTGCATGGCTCAGGGCAGGTCACTCAAACGCAAGGTTCTATCCAAAACCTAGCGCAAGAGGTGCAAGTTGCGACAAATGTAATTCAAGAATTGGAAGCGCACGGTAACGCAATTAATACTATCCTTTCAACCATCCAGGGTATTGCTGAGCAAACTAATCTTCTCGCACTAAACGCAGCGATTGAAGCCGCGCGTGCAGGTGAACAAGGTCGCGGTTTTGCCGTTGTAGCTGACGAAGTGCGTGTACTGAGCCAACGTACTCACGCATCAACGAAAGAGATTCAAGAAACGATTGAAATGCTGCAAGGCACGACAGCCAAAGCGGTAGGCATTATGGATGACAGTCGTCGTCTAGCGGATACTAGCGTCGAGGATGCAGACTCCGCAGCACAAAGCTTGACTCAAATTCACTCTTCGGTAGAACGTATCAGTGATATGGCGACGCAAATCGCTTCTGCTGCTGAAGAGCAAGCATCGGTTACCTCAGAGATCACCCGTAACACCGAGGGTATTCGTGATGTATCTAACGAGTTGTCTCTTGAAGCAAATCAAGCAGCAGAGCAAGCCGCACATCTTTCAGAGCTTTCTCATGAACTGGAACAAGAGATCAAACGCTTTAAACTGTAAATGACTTGAGTATGAAAAAAGGAGCCACTTGGCTCCTTTTTGTTCTTTAATATTCTCTATTCTCTATTCTCTATTCTCTAACTTATTGTCTACAACCACAAACTGCTTATAGGCTGCTCGGCGTTGTAGTGATGGGCGATTTGCGCCTGCAGTAATTCAGCGGTAGCAATAGCGTCAGTCAGGGCGTGGTGCGGCGTGTAATCAGGTAATCCGTATCGTCGACGAGATTGAGCCAAACGCAGTGATTGCGGCTTGTTGCCTTTTAGTTTGTTCCATATGCCCCCCGAGGTTTTTTGTTGGATATCTTCTTCAATTTTTAGTGTATCCAGTACAGGAAACTCAATGCCCTCGCCGAGACGAGTGAGGAGGGCTTGATCAAGAAACTCCCGTTCGATGCGGCGATAGTGTACGACGACAACCTTACCCGCTAGGCTCTCCAGTAATGGGCCAAGGATTTCATCCAAATCAGGCGCATCAACCAATTCGTTATGGGTAATACCATGAATGATGACGGACTCTTCATCGAGCTTTTCTTGTGGGCGAACTTTCCAGTGTCTTGCTTGGCGTAAGAAAATACGATTGAGACTAAAGGGCACCAATCCAATGGTAATAATGCCGTTTTTCTGTGGGTTTAACCCTGTCGTTTCAAAATCCAACGCAACAAACTCTACTTGGGAGAGTGGGGTGCTGGGAGTGGGTAATGCGTGACCATAAAAAGCAATCAAGCGTTTGTCCTTGGCCAGTTGCAACTTTTGCTGGAACTTCGTCGGCCATTGAATACTTGGTTTTTGAAATAATTTTTTTATCATGCCGAACCTCATTTAAACTTGTTGCTGGCTTGATAACGGAACTTCAAGAAGTTCTGACCGTTGCTGAGGATTTGGAATGCATCTTTTAGGTTGCGGCGTTCGAAGTCTGACAAGCTCTCAGGTTCGATGTTGTTGTCGGGCTCTATTCCTAACTCAACATCGATGGCCTGATGGCGGATACGTACCATAGATATGAATTCCATTGCGTCCTTAAGGTCTTGAGCACGGCCTTTTGGCAAAATACCCGCATCAATGATGTCATCAAGACGTTCAAATGAGTTTTGAGCACGTGAGCCTACCGCCAGAGAGTGAACACGAATCAAGTCCACCAGTGGTGCTGTGCCACGGCGTTTCAGATTGATTGAGTTCTTGTGTTGGCCGTCTTTCTCCATCACGAAGTCTTTAAAGAAACCCAGCGGGGGGGTTCGGTTCAACGCGTTGCGTGCCAAACACGCTAAGAACCGGTTGTTCTTACGAGCGCGACGAACAATGAAACTAGTCAGCTGTTCGGCCCACTTCAAGCGCCCATAAACACCATCTAAATCGAAGAAGATAGAAGCATTGAGTAGCGCTTTCGGATTTGGATCGTCGATCCAATCGGCGAAGCACTCTTCCCATTGTGAACGTGTCATGCGCCATAGTGGATTGGTTGCCATTATGTCACCAGTACAATACTTATACCCACATACGTTTAAGCCATCGCTAACGTATTGCGCGAGAGCTTCAAAGTATTGGCCGTGCCGTTCTTCTTTATAGGTATCGTCGAGGATGATGGCGTTATCTTGGTCGGTAACCAGAAGTTGCTCATCACGCCCCATAGAGCCCAATGCAAGATAGCAGTATGGAATAGGCGGCGGGCCTAATTCTTCTTCTGCCATTTCGAGTAACCGTTGCTTAAAGCTTCGGCCAATGACAGACATTGCACTACCGACCATGTGAGAATTCGCATCTTCGTTAACCAAACGCACGAAGCTACTTTTTACTTCATCCGCAACTATCGCCAAGTCTTCAATGGTTTGTTGTTGGAAGATGCTACTTACCAATAGCAATGAGTTCTGCGATTCGTAGCGAACAATGTCTGTCGCTTCTATGACCCCAATCGGCATTTGGTCTTTTACTACTGGTAAGTGGTGCACGTTGGAACGAAGCATGGTCAGCATGGCTTCATAGACGTACGCGTTATGGTCGAGAGAAATAACTTCCGTTGTCATGACCGTCGATACTTCATCTTGGGGAGATAAGCCTTCCGCTAAGACTCGGGTGCATAAATCACGATCGGTAATGATCCCGACGACTGGCGATTGGGGATCGTCTTCATCTAGCACGAAGTCAGGCTCGACAATCAACAACGAAGACACGTTATCTTGGGCCATAAGTTGAGCGGCTTCTTGAATCGACTGGTCGCGCCCGATTGTTGCAGCATCACGTGTCAAGAGTGTTTTTACTTTAGAAGTGGTCAGATCGTTCGCATCATTATTGTCAGACACTACTTGGCGCAGACGTGCGCTATTTTCAACTTCCACAAAGTCAGCAAACGAGTCGTAATTATCGTAAAGCTCTAGGAAAATATCTTGCGGAATACAGTAGATCAGAGAGTCTTCGATCGCCTTTACGGGGAACCGAACTTTGTTACTGGTCAACAGACCCATCTGACCGAAAAGATCACCTTCGTCTAGGCGATTGTATAGCTCACCTTTACGTCGATAAACCTCAACAACACCGCTTCTTACCATGTACAACTCGTCAATTTGGTCGCCCAAGTGGATAATTGGGGTGTCTTGGCGGAAATAAGAAATTTCGATATTCTCGGTCACTTTGGTGAGCGTTTCTTCCGGAAGCTCGTCGAATGGGGGATACTTGGCGAGAAAATTATAGATCTCGAGAAGTTCTGCTTCCATAAAGGTGCCTTTTTGTTTGCAAGAGATAGGGTAATCTTAACTTAGATTTGAAACAGATTCTTATCGGATCACTGTTTTTCGTACGTAATGATAATATTCAGACAGGTTGCACGGCAGTTCGTCATTTTTTCGGCTACGCTTTCATCAAGATATTGAACTAAATCAACACAATGGGCGCATTGATTAGAGTTTTGTATACCACTCAGGGAAGGAATTAGAATGGTAAGATTATTATTAGCTGTACCTTTTTTGGCACTATCCGCAATGAGCGTTGCCTCAGAATCAAAACAAGTAGAGAAATTTGGCTACGAGCACATCAATTTAGACGTCGGTGCTGGCACCACAAATGAAGAATGGCTGGATAATTCTAACGCGACCACGTTGGGCTTAGGTGGCAACTATATGTTCACCGACAATTGGATACTAAATGCCGATTATTCCGCACAGTTTTTTCATCCTGATAATTTTACTTTACGCATCGACCGTTTATTGTTTGGTGTTGGCTACCGTTACGGTATCAACGACCAGTTCGATGTGTATGGTATTTATGGACTTGGGGCGGTTAAAGCCAAAGCTAAAGATGATAACACCGACCAAACGCTCTCATCAGATGACGAGTTTATTCAAGGTGTGACGCTCGGAGCCAATTACTTATTCAGTGAAAAGTTGATGGCAACGGCAGAAGTTCACGTAAATCGCAGTGATATCGTTGATGAGAACAACTACAAGATCGCGTTTAACTATCAATGGCACCGTGTGATTGGTACAGGGCTTTACTATCAGTTTCGTGACACCGATTATCAAAGCCGAGAATCCGATCATATTAACGAAGTGGGCATCAACTTTAAGTTCGTTTATTAAGCCTCGTGACCCCACGTTGCTTGAATTAGCACGGTTCGGATAAAACAGAAGTACGAAAAAGGTCAGCAATTGCTGACCTTTTTTATTCCGATTTGCTTGAATGAGAGGGGCGATTATAGAACTGCGGCGATGCCGTTACACAAAGGATCCATATTTGACTTCGTCATGCCCGCGACACTGATACGGCCAGAACCAACAATGTAAATACCGAACTCTTCTTTCAGACGGTTTACTTGCTGTTTAGACAAACCGGAGAACGAGAACATGCCGTTTTGGCGCTCAATGAAGCTAAAGTCTGCGTCTACGCCTTTTTCTTTAAGAGTCGTGACAAATAGTTCACGCATTTCTTGGATGCGATCTCGCATCTCTGCTACTTCTGTTTCCCACTCTTCGCGCAGTGCTTTGTCGCCAAGAATGTGAGTGACAACCGCACTGCCGTGAGCGGGTGGGTTAGAGTAAATAGAACGGATGATGGCTTTCACTTGTGAAAATGCCGTTGCTGCCACTTCTTGTGATTCTGCGACCAAAGTAAATGCGCCAACACGCTCGTTGTACAGGCGAAGTTCTTAGAAAAAGAGCTCGCAACTAGAGCTCATTGTTGTATTTTGCGAAAGTACGAAGACCTGCTGCATCTTCTTCTACGCCTTTCGCAAAACCTTGGTATGCAAAGTCGAATAGAGGAAGCAGTTTCTTATCAGCAACCAGTTTAGCCAGTGTTTCCCATTCTTCCGCTGTTGGGTCAATACCTGTTGGATTGTGGCAGCAGCCGTGCAGCAAAACAACGTCACCCTCTGAAGCTGATTGTAGATCAGCCAGCATTGCGTCGAAGTCTTTGTCTTTGGTTTCTGCGTTATAGTAGCCGTACTGAGCCGTTTCAATACCTGCGGCAGTAAATACGCCATTGTGGTTGGCCCAAGTTGGGTTACTGATCCATACTTTTACATCGCCAAGCTGGCGTTTGATGAACTCACCAGCAACACGCAGTGCTCCGGTGCCACCCGGAGCTTGTGCTGTTTTAGCTCGTTTACTAGCAACAATTTCAGCATCGTCACCGAAAAGCAGTTTTTGCACAGCAAGCCCGTATTCTGCGGTGCCTTCGATGGTTAGGTAAGATTTGGTTTTTTCAGTTTCAATCAGCGCAGCTTCTGCTTTTTTAACGGTTGCCAGAACAGGTGTTTCACCTTGTTCATTCTTGTAAATACCAACACCAAGGTTAATTTTCTCAGCACGAGTATCTTTTTTAAACTCTTCAGTGAGTCCAAGAATAGGGTCGGCCGGAGCGGCAACTACTTTTTCAAACATAATCTTCATCCATGTTAATCGAAGGGGTCTGAGGACATTTATACCTGTCAGCAATATTCGTTACAACAGTTAGCAAGCAGAAAACTTAAAAAAATTTTGATTTGATTCAGAAAACCCAAATATTGAAGGGTTTTCATATAAAAAACCTCCTCAAACCGTGCTTTTAGGGCGAGATGATTAGCCGAGTGGCGATGTTTTGTTCATTGTTGTTCATGATGGGTGATGCATGAGAAACATAGCATGCCTTTGGTGGTACTATCGGTATCTCCTGCATTGATTCGAGTTTTCAAACACTACAGAGCACTTACGTAAGTAATCGCTAATCGGGGAATATCAGGCGCTGCGTTCACTCATCCGCATGTATTTGCACGAACTGGAGGTTATGAAGCCTTGTCGAGGGTGATTGCTGGCATGACGTGAAAATGTCTTCGGTGATTCAACTGCTTATGACGCCGCCCAGTTGGTTGAGCCCCTCCATCGTAATAAGTCGTGTATGAATGTAAAAAAAGCCTCGATAGTGTGAGGCTTAGTTGCAACGATAGGCGGTAAAACTTTCGCTGAGCTTACTTTTTCAGACTGATCTCCGACTCAACGGCATTCGTTTCGATATCCGGGTTAGAGGAGAATTTACTCGTCGCCCAATCGTTCACATGCTTTAAGATCGCCGTTAGTGCGTGTTTTTCAGTCGGCGCTTCAGCAGATTCGACTTCTAGTTTTTGCTTGGGGTGTGACCCTGTTGCATCTTCAGCAACGTGCAGCCAATCAGGGTGCCAGTAATAAGGTTGACCTGAAGGTGTGCTCCATGCGTGAACGCCATTCGTTTCGCCCTTGTATTGGATATCGTTTTCGTTGTACTTAGTCATTTTTATTGTCTCTCATCGTCACGAGTGGAAGTATGCATCTCCATTACCCTATAAATGTAACAGATGTTATTGTAATTAATGTGATGGATATCATCTTATCTTTTTGATAAATAATCCATTTTGTTGCTCATCTCTTATTCAAATAGATTTATTGGTTTTACAGCACAATAACCATCAGATGAGTCGCTATTAAACGCACCTTATTGTTTATTTAGGTGTTTGATGATTGCAGCCTTTGCATGAGACTCAGTGGGCTTTTCTCCATCTGGTACTTCCAGATCAGCTTTTGGGTGAACGCCTAGCGCGTCTTCAGCAATATGAAGCCAATCAGGGTGCCAGTAATAAGGATTATTACCCTGTGGGTGATCCCAGCTGTGAACCCCTTGGTGTATACCTCGATAGGAGAGGTCATCCATCGTAAACATTTTCATCATCTGCTCCTGCAAAAAATTCATGTCTTTGAAAGTATGAAACATAAATTACCATTTCGTAACAACAATTGTTATCGACAACGTTGACGGATTACCTTTAGAGTTTGATAACTGTGACATCGGTATATCGGCGTGAAGTATGCTAAGGTTCGCTCGGTAGGAACGTAACGAGGGATACATGAACCGATACCGCCAATTGGCTGAGCTGTTTAAAACTCAGATCAAGCAAAATACATGGAGAGCAGGAGAGAAACTGCCATCCGTTCGTGTAACGAGTCGCAGCCATTCGGTCAGTACAGGGACGGTACAGCAAGCTTATCAATTGCTAGAGGCCCAAGGGTGGCTGACGGCAAAACCGCAATCAGGGTATTTTGTTACCGCTGAGCTCGAACGGTTGGACGTTTCAATGTCAGAAAGTCAGCCGCAGCGAGCGTCGGTCAATGATGGGTTGTATGATTTTCTTAAGCATCAAGCGTTACCTGAGGTGACAAAGCTTGGATCTGCTTTCCCCGATCCGACGTTATTCCCGTTAGATGCCTTAAACCGTAACCTTGCGAGTGCTGGGCGAAAAATGGCCCCAGATTCATTGCTGGCCAATCTTCCGCCTGGCAGTGAATCACTTCGCCGCTTGATTGCACAACGCTACATTCAGCAGGGCATGAGTTTAACTCACGACGATATTGTGATCACCTCTGGGGCGTTGGAGGCTCTTAATCTTAGTCTACAAGCGGTCACCGAACCTGGTGATACCGTAGTCGTAGAGTCACCGACTTTCTACGGTGCGTTGCAAGCTATTGAGCGATTGGGGTTGAATGCGATAGAGGTTGCCGTGGATGCGCAGGATGGTCACTCGTTAGAGCAATTAGCAGATGTGTTTGAACGTCACAATATCAAAGCTTGCTGGTTGATGACCAATTTTCATAATCCAACCGGAACCTCTCTCTCTGCACAGAAAAAACAGCGTGTTGTCGAACTCGCGAACCAACACGATGTCTACGTGATAGAGGATGATGTGTATGCGGAACTGTACTTTTCCGAGAATAAGCCAGTGTCACTAAAAAGTTTTGATACGCAAGATCGTGTGTTGCACTGCGGCTCGTTATCGAAAAGTCTTTGTCCCGGTTATCGCTTAGGTTGGGTTATCAATAAGCGCTTTAATGAAGTAATCCAAAAGCACCAATTGATATCGACTCTGTCAGGCAGCGCACCCATCCAGCAGGGGATAGCGCATTACCTTCAAAATGACAGTTACGATAGCCATCTAAGAAAGCTGCGCAAGACGCTGCAACAACGCCAACAACGATTTGTTGAACTTCTTGAGCAGTACCTTCCAGCGCAAGTTGATTTTTATTTACCACGGGGTGGATATTTTCTTTGGTTAGCACTGCCCGAAGGTACCAGTAGTAAAATGCTCTATCAGGCGTTACTCGCAGAGCAGGTAACCATCGCTCATGGTCAGTTATTCTCTTTGGATGCACGGTTTGACCATTTTCTGCGACTCAATACCTCTTTCGCGATTGATGAAAACGTTGAGAAGGCCATCCAAACATTGAGTGAGTTACTTCACTAATGAAACTGTTCGATCGTTTTTCAGCCCAACTGTATCAGAGAAGTTTAAAGAGGCTGTGTTTCACTCTTCCATAATCAGCGATAAGGAGAGGTAACATGAAAAAGCAGTTAGTAAAACACGAATTGAGGCTGATTGCCGTTGCCATATTCAGCGCATTTTTACTCGTATTTGCGCATCTTATTTTGGCGAAGTCGTTCTCTCATATGGCGTGGACAGAGTACACTGCTGCCGTTATTCCTTTTATTATGTTTGGATTGTGCATATTGGGTGTTAAGTACGCCGTCCACGCAGACAAAGATGAGGGGAACGAGCCATAAAAGTCATTATTAAAATTTGGAAAAAGTGAATGAAGAATTCAATCTTGCTTATATTACCCTTGTTCATGTTTGGTTGTGCGACTCACCAAGTTGTTGAGCCTAAATCTGTCACTCTGATTTACGATCAATCTAAACTGACAGCCGAGATCCAAGCCGATGATAATTTTGCGGCTTATGTGGATAATGATAAAGAGCGTATTGATTTATCGGGGACGGTGAGGAATCTGCATCCTGATTACCTGTTAGATGTAGAGGTGATTAAAGCAAGCAAGATTCGTCACGCTACAAACCAGATTAGTACTTCAATGTTAATTAAGCAGGAAGACCTAGAAAAGCCAATTTTTATTGGTGGTGACTATCAATATACAGCCGTTGTAAACGAGGATAACAAAGTTAAGTCAACCGAATCAGTAAGCATGATGAGCGTGAAGCTGAACCAATAATGACCAAGTTTGACCAATAGATCTTAGGTCAAACCAATCGTTACGAGGTTAGCCCAATAGTTTCTAAGTCAAACCAATAGTTACGAAGTTAGCTTAAAGTTACGAAGTTAGCTTAATCAGCTCTAAGTCAGATCAACAACCAAAAGGGTCGAGACAAAAGCGGTGCATTCGTTTCCTGTGCTCATCACGAGAAATTAAAAGACCTCCACAAGGGAGGTCTTTTTGATTCGATATCACCAGAGGCTCGATAAAGGCTCTGAGATTTATTTAGAAGTTCGCTGAGCGAGGAGTTCGTGGGAATGGGATAACGTCGCGTACGTTGCCCATGCCTGTTACGTAAGATACTAGACGTTCGAAACCAAGACCAAAGCCTGCGTGCGGCACAGTACCGTAACGACGTAGGTCGCGGTACCAGTTCATGTGCTCAGGGTCGATACCCACTTCACGCATACGCTCGTCTAAAACATCCAGACGTTCTTCACGTTGAGAACCACCGATGATTTCACCGATGCCTGGTGCCAGTACGTCCATTGCCGCAACTGTCTTACCATCATCATTGGCACGCATGTAGAACGCTTTGATGTCTTTCGGGTAGTTCTTCACGATCACTGGCGCCTTGAAGTGTTCTTCTGCAAGGAAACGCTCGTGCTCAGAAGACATATCGATACCCCATTCAACAGGGAATTCGAATTCACGACCAGAATCAATAAGGATCTGTATCGCATCCGTGTAGTCTACTTGAGCAAAGTCAGAAGAAACGAACTGCTCTAGGCGAGTGATGGCTTCTTTGTCGATTCGCTGAGCAAAGAATTCTAGATCATCACGACACTCTGCTAGCACTGCTTTGAATACAAACTTAAGCATGTCTTCAGACAGTTTAGCGATATCTTCAAGATCGGCGAAAGCGACTTCAGGTTCAACCATCCAGAATTCTGCTAAGTGACGACTCGTGTTTGAGTTCTCAGCACGGAAAGTCGGGCCAAAGGTGTAAACTTTGCTTAGTGCACAAGCGTAAGCTTCACCGTTAAGCTGACCAGATACGGTTAGAAACGTCTCTTTACCAAAGAAGTCTTCGTTGTAGTCTACTTTGCCTTCTTCTGTGCGAGGCAGGTTTTCCATGTCTAGCGTAGAAACGCGGAACATTTCACCCGCACCTTCGGCATCAGAAGCCGTGATCAGTGGTGCTGATACCCAGAAGTAACCTTGCTCGTGATAGAAGCGGTGGATCGCTTGTGATAGACAGTTACGTACACGTGCTACCGCACCAATGACGTTTGTACGTGGGCGTAGGTGCGCGACTTCACGCAGGTACTCGATGGAGTGACGAGTTTTTGCCATCGGGTATGTGTCAGCATCTTCAACCCAGCCAACCACTTTAACGTCAGTTGCAGCGAGCTCAAAGTCTTGACCTTTCGCAGGAGATTCAACAATCTTACCCGTTACTTCAACAGAGCAGCCAGTTGTCAGCTTAAGAACTTCGTCGTCGTAATTATTAAGATTATTAGGGACCACGGCCTGGATAGGGTCGAAACAAGAGCCGTCATAAATGGCAAGGAAAGAGATTCCAGCTTTGGAATCACGACGTGAACGGATCCAGCCACGGACAGTTACTTCACTGTCTACTGCTAGCTGACCTTTCAAAACGTCTGATACAGGCGCGTAAGTCATGTTTTCAATATTCTCCGTTGAGGTAAAAATTCAACTCAGCATCCGATATCGCTTGTATTTACTGGTTTTGTTCAAAAAACAAGCGAAGCGTTGAGTTGGATAGAATTTTTTAGTTTCAAGAAAGCATATTACCTGTCAAATCGTCAGCTTCAACCTTTATATTCATTTTGCAGCAGAGATTTTTACTATTTCCCATTTCTGTATCCCGATGATTGGGGCTATTGTTTAACTAAGGACGTTCAACGTTCACAAAGAAACGCTAAATCTCCGGCGTGTTGTGAAGTTTGTCAGATACCAAACGTGTGCAATAGTTGGTGATGACTTTGCCTCGTCGTCCCTTGACTACTCTATTGATAAAGGTTGTCATCAAAGGTTGAATTCCTTAATATTGCGTGTCTTTTTAAAGCCTGAGAATCAAGATGAAAACAGAATTATACAAAGAGTTTATGTTCGAAGCGGCACACCATTTGCCACATGTGCCAGAAGGTCACAAGTGTGGGCGCTTACACGGACACTCTTTCCTTGTTCGTCTTTATGTAGAAGGTGAGGTTGATCCACATACGGGCTGGGTTGTCGATTTTGCTCAGATCAAAGCGGCATTCAAACCTATTTATAATCGTTTAGACCACTACTATTTGAATGATATTGAAGGTCTAGAAAACCCGACGAGTGAAGTATTAGCAAAATGGATTTGGCAACAACTTAAGCCAAGTTTACCTCTACTAAGCAAAGTAGAGATAAAAGAGACCTGCACGGCAGGCTGTATCTACAAAGGCGAGTGATTTCGCTCTGTCCCCGGATATGAGAAAGGTGAGCCGAACGGCTTGCCTTTTTTATTTCTCTAAAGTGCCACAGTTCCAATGTGAGTCACGGTTAATAACCAATACCGTTTCTTATTGCGAATTGGACTAAATCCGCATGGTTATCGAGTTCTAACATATCCAGCAGTCGATACTTGTGTGATTCTATCGTCCGAGGGCTTAGGTTGAGTGCTGTGGCAATTTCTTTGGTCGATAGACCTTTTGCTAATAAGCCTAACACGTCACATTGACGGTGACTTAAACGCAACATGCGATGGTTTTCTTGGTCTGTTTTCATGCCTGGGCGATGAAGGCTGCGATGCAACTTTGAATGTTGCCAAAATGACAACCACATATGGGAGATAAAGGTCATCTGCTCTATCTGATTTTCCGTCAATGCGTAGCCGTCACACCCGAATAAAGTGAAGGATAAGCCTCCCCAGCGTTGCCCAAACTGAGTTAATGGAATGGTGTAGTGGAAACAAGCGCCTTGCATAGAGAGCATACGTAATATGACAACATTGCTTGTAGCTAGCGCTTGTTTGTCAAAGATTTGAATTCTTTTCGAGTTGCCAATGAGTTGCAAATAACGTTCAGCATTATCTACACCTACCTGAGAAGCAGTGATGAGTTTGTGTGGTGGGCGCGCGACAGACAAGGTTTTTCCCTGATTAAAAAATAACATGGAGTTTGGAAAGATCGTCATCCGGTCGATATCAAACCAATCCATTGCCTCCAGCATGAATTGTTCAAGGTGACGTTGGCATTCATCTGCATGAGAGGTTGTTAACTTATTCGCCTGACGCATCACGAGCGCTTCAAAACTGGCTTCCGTTGTTTTACCTATGTCGCTGCCCATAAAATCTAGCTCATCTCATTATTTTTATAAATGCAGTATTTTTACTCTACATCCTGTTCATTTCATTCTGCAGAATAGCATTCACACAAACTGGGAATTTGTGGAATAACATACACAATATTCATCCGATCTCAAGGAATTATTAAGCGCATTGGTGCATATTGTTCTCAGTGTGGATATCAGCTTTTAGTTACCGTCAAAGTAAATGGCAGGGAAGCCCGACTTGTTGGGCACTATTCGGAGAAATTTTGAATGAAAATGATGAAACTGCGTTACCGCGCAGGCTCATACAGTATGTGGGTTGAAGTCGTGGTATCAACATTTGTTGCTAAAGCATTAGCAATGGAGTACGCAAGCTACGGTTGGCAAGCGGAAGTGTTGGAAGTATGACAGAGTAAAGACGTATGACACAGTAGATAGGTAGGCTGAAGAGTCCTGCCTATTTTTTTAAGAAGTCAATCCACTCAGCGCGTGACACACGGCTGGTGCTTGCCCATTTTCTTCATCAATTTTATGAGAATAACCTGGCGTAGGAACAAAAAAGCTCGAGGATAGGCTCGAGCTTTTCGACTGAGAGAAGGGGGATTAGCAAATAACTTTAATTGCTAGGCCGCCTTGAGACGTCTCACGGTATTTCGCGTTCATGTCCTTGCCCGTCTCTAGCATGGTTTCGATAACCTTATCCAGAGACACGGTAGGAGCAGAAGAGCGACGTAGAGCCATGCGGGTAGAGTTGATTGCTTTTACTGCGGCAATACCGTTACGCTCAATACATGGCACCTGAACCTGACCTGCGACCGGATCACAGGTTAAGCCTAGGTTATGCTCCATTGCGATTTCTGCTGCCATACATACTTGCTCTGGGCTACCACCCATAAGTTCAGCAAGACCTGCAGCCGCCATAGAACAGGCTACGCCCACTTCACCCTGACAGCCAACTTCAGCACCTGAGATAGATGCATTACGCTTGTAAAGACCACCTATTGCGCCAGAAGCCGCAAAGTAACGCATGTAATCCTTTTCAGTCACGGTTTGAATAAACTTATCGTAGTACGCTAATACAGCAGGAATGATGCCACACGCGCCGTTTGTCGGTGCTGTCACAACGCGACCACCCGCTGCGTTTTCTTCGTTTACCGCGAAAGCGAACATATTTACCCAATCAACCACTGACATAGGATCATTGGTGGTCTTTTCAGAAGTGAGCAGTTGTTGGCGAAGTGCTGCGGCACGACGAGGGACGCGCAGTGGACCCGGTAAAATACCTTCTTCATTCATGCCGCGATCCATACACTCGCGCATCGTGCGCCAGATGTTCGCGAAGTAGGTACGCGTTTCTTCATCAGAGTGCAGAGATTGCTCGTTTTTCATCACAAGCGCACTGATAGAAAGACCGCTCTCTTTACACTGGTTAACCAGCTCTTCAGCCTTTGTGTATTCGTAAGGAACCTTGATTGGGTTCTCAATCTCTTTGCCGAAATTCTCTTCATCAACAATGAAGCCGCCGCCAATAGAGTAGTAAGTTTTTGAGTACACTTTTTCGTCTTCGATCCATGCGTGGATCTGCATGCCGTTTTCGTGTAGCTCAAGGTTGGTCGTATGAAAATTCATACCACCGTCTTTCGGGAACGATACTGTGTGACAGTGCATGCCAACAGGTAGGCGCTCAGTTTCTTCTACGCGAGCGATAAAGCCCGGAATAGAGTCGATATCTACTTTCTCAGGGGTGTTGCCAGCAAGACCCATGATGATTGCGATATCGGTATGGTGACCTTTCCCTGTCAGTGATAGTGAACCATAAACGTCAACGGTGATTTTAGTGATGTCGCGCAATTTTCCCATTGAGCGTAAATCATCAATAAATTCCTTACCCGCTTTCATTGGGCCTACAGTGTGTGAGCTTGAAGGACCAACGCCGATCTTATAGATATCAAAAACACTAATCATATCGATTACCTCAGAATAAAGCCTCCCAAGGGGAGTTGGGAGGCTTTTTATTATCGTTATATTTTTGGATTAATCACGTCTTAAAACAGAGCGGTGATTAAAGAGCGCCGTAGATTACAGAACTAATTGCTGCAAGACCACAGATTGCTGTGAAAATCTGTACAGGTGCTGAAGTTTTGTACTTAGCCATTGCTGGTACTTTCTGCATAGCGAATACAGGCATCAAGAATAGGATAGCCGCAATCATTGGTGCACCCATAGTTTCAATCATGCCCAAGATACTTGGGTTAACGATAGCGACAACCCAAGTCGTTACAACGATGAAGATAAGAGACACTTTCTCGATCATGCTCTTAGGCGATTTAGAGCGAGATTTGATCAAACCCACCAGACCTTCGTGAGCACCTAGAAAGTGGCCGAAGTAACTAGAGGTGATTGCAGCGAATGCAACAAGAGGGCCCATGTAAGAGATAAGCGCAGAATCGTGGACGTTCGCAAGGTAAGAAAGTACAGAGATGTTTTGTTCTTGCGCTGTTGCTAGTTGCTCTGGAGATAGAGAAAGTACCACAGAGAATACGAAGAACATGACAAAACCCATTAGCATCATCGCAGCGCCGCCAGTGATAGTGTCGGTTTTTTTAACTGCGTCATCACCGTATACACGACGTTGTTCTTTAGAAAACTGAGAGATGATAGGGCTGTGGTTGAATGAGAATACGATGATTGGAATCGCTAGCCAAACAATTGAAGGCATTTCGCCCCAGTTTGGGGTTACTTCCATCATTGACGTATTCCAACCAGGAATAAGGAAAAAAGACAGTGCTAATAGGATGAATACAAGCGGGTAAACCATCGCTGATGTTGCTTTGAGCATGAGGTCTTTACCAAATACAACACCTGCAGTCATTGAAGCGATTAACGCACCAGAGAGTAGCCAGCGAGGGATAGATTCCATACCCATTTGGTTAACAAGGAAAGAGTCAACTGTGTTTGTGATACCAACACCGTAGATAAGTACGATCGGGTAGATAGCGAAGAAGTAGGCAAAAGTAATAAGGTTTGCGCCAGTCTTACCGAAATGTTCTTCTACTGTGTCAGTGATGTCCGCGTCAGGGTTTTTCGCGGAAAGGACGAAACGAGCCAGAGATTTGTGTGCAAACCAAGTCATTGGTGCTGCGATCAAAGCTAAAATAACTAATGGCCAGAAACCGCCAGCACCCGCTTTAATTGGAAGAAATAGTACACCAGCACCCACGGCTGTGCCGAAGAGAGACAAACACCAGGTGAAGTCTTTGTAAGAAAACTTACTAGACGATTTTGCGGATGAAACCGCAGAAGTAGTTGTATTCATTTTTGAGTTACTCATTTGGGAACAGGTAATAAGTCGGGGCGATTTTGCAAGATTTTGCATTATCGAAATTAGATCTTAATCATATATTGCCCCTGCCTATCGAATGATATGCCAAAAATCAGCTTTTTATCACGAAAATGGCGTGCTACACGTGATTATTGTTAATGCTTGGGATTAGAAAAAGTTATTTAACGCGTTGTTTGCATAAAATTGTCTCATGGCAAGCGTTTGCTTTTGGGGTTTAAACTAAACTAATGTGAAAGACGGTTTAAAAAATAACTTTTTAGTAATGCGGATGCGCATGATATTCGACTTTTTTCTAGGTCAGTTCTGATAGATTGATTACCTAGGAATGACGTGTTTTTGCACAGACTCGATAATTTGAGCGGTCATACCCCAAATAAAATGCTGCTGATAGGGGATGGCAAACACACGGTGGTGAGTGTTTCTAAGCTTAAATTTTGTGCTGTAAAGCTTGTCTGGGTTCAAAATATGATTGGCAGGGACTTCGAATACAGAGGCGACTTCATTCGGGTCAATACGAGTTTTATAATCAGCAGAAACGAAAGCTAAAAAAGGCGTCACATTAAATTGACTAATGGTTGGCAGCTTAGGTAACTGACCAAACACCTTTATATACTTTTCATCAAGTCCAATTTCCTCTTCAGCCTCTCGAAGTGCCGTGTTCACGAGAGAGCAATCATGTGTTTCGTATTTCCCTCCGGGGAAGCTAATCTGCCCCGGATGATGACGTAAATGGTCGGCTCTTTTGGTCAAAATTACCTGCATTCCTTCTTTTCTCTCTACAAAGCCAATCAATACCGCGGCATCACGGAGTGAGGTGCCTTTCAAATGTGCTAGCCGACCCAACGACTCATGGTGATAGCCTGTTGGTAAATGGAACTGAAAGTTTTGTAGTAATGCAGATTTACTGATAACCAAATTGATGTCCTTAAGCAGTCAGCTGACGAGTAGATTCGTATTATATTAATTTGAAACTTATAGCTTTATACACCATTCTTTATTTTCCGGTGTTATTAATAAGGTTAGCTGAATACGATGAAAGGGGTAATTTTCACGGAGTTCATGGATCTAGTTGAAGAAAAATTTGGTCTTGAGGTTCTCGATCAAACTTTGGAACTGTCCAACGACGAAGGCATCTACACTTCGGTTGGTAGCTACGATCACCGCGACCTAGTAAAGTTAATTGTTAATCTTAGCAAAGTAACCGAGATTCCCCCAGAGACGCTTCAAGAAGTTTTTGGGGAGTGTGTCTTCAAAAATCTACTCAATTCCGTCTCGGATCATGCCAGCTTGCGGCGGTGTGTAACCACATTCCAATTCGTGCGTCATGTTGAAGATTTCATTCACGTGGAAGTGAAAAAACTTTACCCTGATGCGACTCCTCCGCAGTTTGACTTTATCAGCGAGACCGAATCGGAAATGGTGTTCGATTATAAAAGTGCGCGCTGTATGGCTCATGTATGCTTAGGGCTCATCCGGGGTTGTGCAAATCACTTTGGCGAGTCGATTGTGGTTAAACATCAAAACCAATCTAAAGATGGAAGCCAAGTACGTTTTTGGTTGGAGGCTAAATAAAGTAGTATGTCAGGCAGTTCTTCGCTAGAAAGGAAACTCAAACGAGAAATTGCGTCGCGCAAAGCGGCTGAATTGCTGCTTGAGCAAAAGAGTTCAGAGTTGTATGAAGCGAATCAGCAATTGAGTGTGGCGTTAAAGAAACTTGAAATGAAGTCAGAAAAAGATCTGCGCAAATTCGAGTTCGAGGAGCAGATTGATGCCACCTTAATTAAGTTCGGGCGCACGTTTCTTTCGAGTACCTTCGGTGAAAACATGATTACTAGCTTCTTGGAGCAACTGACGCTCAATTCGGTCGTTTCAGGCGCTTATCTTTACTTGGCCCCTGAAAATGTGTCGCCATTACGTAATCATCAATTTGGCCATCTTCACTTGGCAAGTGATCGCCCCATACAGGCCAAGCCGCATTGGAGCAAAAACCGCCTTTATCTGCCAATTATCATAGGGTCAACAACGTTTGGTGAATTGATCTTTTCACTTGAACTCGATCAAGTTGAACAAGAGTTTATTTTTAAACAAATGGTGTTAGTTTCCGACTTGGTACATGGCGTGATCAGTCGCCACTCAAGCTTGCAACGCGAAGTGAAACTGCGTAAACGCGCAGAAGCGTCTGAGAAAGCAACCAAAGAATTTGTCGCCATGATTAATCATGAGTTACGAACGCCGCTTAACGGTGTACTCGGAAGTGCAGACTTACTCGACAAAACGGCACTTGATGGTGAACAACAGCAATACCTGTCTAATTTAACTCACTCAGGCGATCTTCTTCGCGTCATCATCAATGATTTACTCGATTTCAGTAAGATGAACGCGGGCATGATGGAAATTATAAATAAAGTGTTCGCATGGAAAGATCTAGAGAATGCACTAACCGGTGTGTTTGCCGCGAAAGCGGCGGAAAAGCGGATTCATTTCTCCATCGACAAAAAGCTGGGTATTCCTGAGTTCCTAATCGGTGATTTTGAGCGTATCACACAGATATTGGTCAATTTGATTGGCAACGCAATTAAGTTTACCAATTTGGGTGGGGTCGTACTCCGCGTGGAATGGCAAAATGGATACGCAAACTTTGAAGTGGAAGATACGGGTATCGGCATTCCATTGGGAGCACAAAAAGCCTTGTTCGATCCTTTTGTTCAGGCCGACCGCTCTACCAAGCGTAGCTTTGAAGGTTCGGGTTTGGGCTTGGCGATCTGTAAGAACTTGGTTGACTTGATGGAAGGTGAAATCAGCTTTGTCAGTGAACCCCGTAAAGGCACTATATTCAAACTTAGGATCCCTCTCAAGCAAGGGGAGGCGGAGGGTAGTGTATCTGGCAGTGTCTATGACGGACAGCATATTGAACTTGCGGGTCGTTCTATATTGGTGGTGGATGATATTCATATTAACCAAGTAATCGTCACTCAGATGCTGAAAAAGCTGGATGTTACACCTGTTTTAAAAGGCAATGGCCTAGAAGCGATCGACTCGGTTAAAGAAACAGAGTATGAACTGATATTTATGGATTGTCGGATGCCAGAGATGGATGGTTATGAAGCGACGATGCACTTACGAGAACATGGTTTTGCCAAGCCGATCATCGCGATTACCGCTGGGACAACCCTTGAAGAACGACAAAAGTGCATTGAATCCGGCATGGATGATATTCTCACCAAGCCATACACCGCTGCCGACATTGAGCTTATAATGCGTAAGTGGCTTGATAACGAATAATGAACAATTTACGGCGGCGCATAAATAAAGCTCTGCGATACCAGCAGAGCCATCGTTTTGTGAAGCCTGTCGTTCTTAAACGATTTTGCAAATACCTGAGCTATTGTGTAACGCTTAAGGCTATTGCAGAGCAGGCAAAATTTTGGACAGCTTATCTAACGTTTCTTGATATTCTGCTGAACAATCACTATCAGCAACGACCCCACCACCAGCCCAGGCAAAGAGCTTGTGATCTTCTGCCACTAACGTACGAATCGTGATGCTGGTGTCCATGCGGCCGTGGCGTGAAATGTAACCAATACTGCCACAGTAGGCGCTGCGACGATGAGGCTCTAACTCTTCAATGATTTGCATCGCACGTACCTTTGGCGCACCGGTAATGGAACCGCCCGGAAAGCAAGCACGAAGGAGGTCAGCAGCGCGATATTGGCTATCCAAGTTCGCTCGAATGGTGCTGACTAAATGATGAACGGCTGGGAAGGTCTCGATATCAAACAACTTCGGGACATGCACACTTCCAGGTGACGCGACACGACCGATGTCGTTACGCAGCAGATCGACGATCATTAAGTTTTCAGCTTGGTCTTTTTCTGCACACTGCAAGTCGAGCGCGTTCGCTTGGTCAAGTTCGATATTTTGGCTTCGTGGTCGTGTTCCTTTAATTGGTTTGGTTTCAATAACGTTATCTTTTAGTTCCAAAAAACGCTCCGGCGACACGCTTAAAATCGCCGAATGAGGCATGCGAATAAACGCCGAGAAAGGGGCTTGGTTCGCCGATTCTAGCTTAGTATACGCTTGCCACTCACTACCTCGATAGCTGGCATTAAAACGTTGCGCCAAGTTGATTTGGTAGCAATCGCCACTGAGTAAATAGTCTTGGACGCGTGCAAAACGTGCAGCGTAAGACGCCTGTGTCATATTCGATTGCCAATCGCCGAGCAGCGTGAAATTGTCAACCTTGTCAGGAGACGGAGTATTGAGCGATCGCCAAGCTTGTTCAATATTTTGACCAACCAGACACGCTTTTTTGAGCTTGTGATCGACCACCAGTGCCCATTGATATAACCCGACTGCCATATCGGGTGTTTGCAAGTCTTTGATTGAAAGTTGGGGCATGGATTCTACTCGGCGCCCCAAATCATAACTGAAATAACCCAGTGCACCGCCGATAAACGGCAGATCCCATTTGGCATCTAACTCAAGGTTTGGTAAAAGTTTTTGTTGAAGTTCGTCTAACAGTGAGAATGGATCGTCTTGCGAGATATATTGCTGCGTTGTTGTCTTAACGTGAGTCTCGTTGGCAATGGTTTCCAGAGTCGCAATTGGATCGGCCACCAATATGTCGAATCGGCTGTCGATATGTGTCTTCGAAGCCGAGCGTAAAAGCATTGACCAAGGTTGGCTTTCAATACGAGAAAATAGAGTAATGGCGAGGTCGTCGGCGTAATCCAAAGCCTTAAAATCAAACAATTGCGTATCCATGTTGTTCATTTGTTTAAATTGTGACAAAGAGTTCGTTCACTGCATGGTATGTCATGGGCAGCAAGAGTATCATATCCATCTGTATAGCCAAACTACCTCTATACAATGGCTTTGAGGTGGTTTTAGTATACGAGCAGGCAACTTCAATAATTCGTGTGTCGATATCAGCCTTTCGACTACTTTTTCATTTGGTGCATTGTTCTCATAAGATGACATCTTCTCACGAGATGAATGGTTTACAAGAGACGATTTTCTTAATTGAAACTAATCGTTCACATAAAACGAAGCTCATTTATGAACAGTGCGCCCAACAAAAACGTAAGCTCAACAAACACGACAGAAGCCAAGCCGATAATGGAAGCAAAGCATAACAATAATGAGGCATGCAATGACGGTAATACGCACGCAGGATGTCATCAGCAGTGTTGCTGATGCGCTACAGTATATTTCTTACTATCACCCGCTAGACTTTGTTCAAGCGCTTGAAAAAGCCTACCACCGTGAAGAGAGCCAGGCAGCGAAAGACGCTATCGCTCAGATCCTAATTAACTCCCGTATGTCGGCAGAGGGCCATCGACCGATTTGTCAGGACACTGGTATCGTGACGTGTTTCGTCAACATCGGTATGGGCGTTCAATGGGACTCAACCGACATGACGGTTCAACAGATGGTGGATGAGGGCGTTAGACAGGCGTACACAAATCCGGACAACCCATTGCGTGCCTCGGTTCTTATGGACCCTGCGGGCAAGCGAATCAATACTAAAGACAACACGCCAGCGGTCGTACATATCAATATGGTGCCAGGCGATAACGTTGAGATTCAAATCGCAGCCAAAGGTGGTGGCAGCGAAAACAAAACCAAGATGGTGATGCTAAACCCGTCTGATGACATTGCTGAATGGGTAGAGAAAACACTACCAGCAATGGGGGCAGGTTGGTGTCCACCAGGGATGCTGGGTATTGGCATCGGCGGCACCGCTGAAAAAGCAGCGGTACTGGCAAAAGAGTCTCTGATGGAACACATCGACATTCAAGAACTGATCGATCGTGGTCCTCAAAACGCCGAAGAAACGCTTCGTCTTGATATCTTTAACCGTGTAAACAAGCTTGGTATTGGTGCGCAAGGTTTGGGTGGTTTAACAACGGTTGTAGACGTGAAGATCAAAACGGCGCCAACGCATGCTGCGTCTAAGCCCGTATGCTTGATTCCAAACTGCGCTGCAACTCGCCATGTACATTTCACGCTTGATGGCAACGGTCCTGCTGAGCTAACACCACCAAAGCTAGAAGATTGGCCAGACATTACTTGGGAGGCTGGCGAAAATACGCGTCGCGTTAACCTAGATACAGTAACCAAAGAAGACGTTCAAGAGTGGAAAACCGGTGAAACCGTGCTGTTATCGGGCAAAATTCTTACTGGTCGTGATGCGGCACACAAACGCATTCAGGGCATGCTAGAAGCGGGCGAAGGTCTGCCTGAAGGCGTCGATCTTAAAGGTAAGTTCATTTACTACGTAGGCCCAGTAGATGCTGTTGGTGACGAAGTTGTTGGACCGGCAGGCCCTACAACCTCCACGCGCATGGATAAGTTCACTGACATGATGTTAGAGCAAACAGGCATTATGGGGATGATAGGTAAAGCAGAGCGTGGCCCTGCAACGGTTGAATCCATCAAAAACCACAAAGCAGTTTACCTGATGGCAGTCGGCGGCGCTGCTTACTTAGTTGCGAAAGCCATCAAGAAAGCACGTGTTGTTGCTTTCGAAGATTTAGGTATGGAAGCCATCTACGAGTTTGAAGTTGAAGATATGCCTGTTACTGTGGCCGTGGATTCCAATGGCGTGAATGCACACCAAATTGGACCTGATACTTGGAAGGTGAAAATCCAAGAGATGGAAGCATAAGCTGCGACGTTTTTGCTTCATTGCTTTGGCACTGAATTAAGTTATCGCCTGCATGTGAGACTTGCATTGTTGAGCATTAGGCGGACGTCTTAATAAAGAGAATGTGACAAAGTGCTGATTTACCTAGCAAACATTTGACAAAAGTGCAGCGAAAGCTGCACTTTTTGTCTATATAATTAGATGTAAACGATTAAGCATAGCAAATCCTGTTGTTATGCTGACCATGATTAGGAGACGGCATGCCTCGTTTTATTCAAATCCTACAAATAGTTCTTGCTGTTGTGGTTGGTAGCTTTGTGGGCTACGACTTGATTCTTCACGGCATCAGTATCTTCGATGAAAAATACGTTGCGATCACCTGTGTTTTACTGTTGATACTAGAGATTGCTTTGTTCGTGATTTACAAGCTGATAGAAGACGATTAGGCCGTGCCGAAAGTCGTGATGATCCTTTAGCCTCTGAAACTTTCAGGGGCTTTTTCGTTTAAGGAAATAGGTTTGCAGTGAATGCGTTGTTCATCTTGGATTAAGGTTGCTAGCATTACACTGCGTGGCAAGAATTGATGAGATAAATAAAAAGTATGAAAAGAATAACGCAAGAAGTGAATGACTTTATCAGCCGAGGCATGGATTCCAATGTCCGCATTGCTGTAACGGGACTATCGCGCGCGGGTAAGACGGCCTTCATTACTTCTCTGGTTAATCAATTGCTGCATACCGCCACTCACGACAACTTGCCGTTGCTTAATGCAGCGCGCGATAAGCGTTTAATTGGTGCTAAACGTGAGCCTCAAGCCAATATGATGGTGCCACGTTTCGCTTATGATGATGCAATGAGTCAAATTCATGCCACGCCCCCACAGTGGCCAGTGCCGACCCGCGACGTCAGTGAGATTCGATTGGCGCTGAAATACAAGCCGAACAAAACCACCAAAAAGCTGTTGAGCAAAACCGCCGTGTTGAATGTCGACATCATTGACTATCCGGGGGAGTGGTTACTCGACTTACCTTTGCTCGATATGGACTTTGCAACGTGGTCGCAGACGCAATTTGAAGCCTTGAAAGGGCGACGCAACGAGCTTGCTATTGATTGGTTATCTGATCTAGAGGCACTCGATGTAAATGCAGCACTGGATGAAAAACAGCTCGAGAGCCTTGCCAAGACGTACACCGACTACTTACATGCTTGTAAAGATAGCGGCTTACATTGGGTTCAACCTGGGCGTTTTGTTCTGCCCGGTGAGCTTGACGGTGCGCCAGTATTGCAATTTTTCCCATGTCGATTCGATGCTGAGACGAAACCTGTCAAAGGCAGCAATTTAGCGATGCTAGAAGCGCGTTATCATGAATACCAACAGAAAGTCGTGAAGGCATTTTACAAGCATCACTTTGCCACCTTTGACCGCCAGATAGTGTTGGTGGATTGCTTACAACCTCTGAACGCAGGTGATGAGGCGTTTTATGATATGCGCCAAGCGCTTGAACAAATCATGCACAGCTTCCGTTATGGACGCAGTAGTTTCTTGCGCCGTTTGTTCTCACCAAAAATCGACAGAGTGTTGTTTGCGGCAACAAAAGCTGATCATGTCACACCGGATCAGCATCCTCACTTGGTCTCCTTACTTCAACAAATGGTGCATCCAGCATGGCAAACCGCTGCGTACGAAAACATAGAAATGAGCTGCATGAGCATTGCTTCGATTCAAGCAACCACCACTGGTTTTATCACGTCGGGAGATAAAAGTGTGCCAGCGCTACAAGGCACCACGCTTGATGGCGAGCCAATGACTATGTTTCCCGGAGAGGTGCCGAAGAAGTTACCTAATGCGGCCTATTGGCAAAACAGTGGTTTTGATTTTACTTCTTTCCGACCAATGCCGTCAGAAACGGATGAGCCGATGAAACATATCCGACTCGACAAAGCGTTGGAATACCTATTGGGAGACAAATTGAAATGAGCGAACTAAAACAAAAGCAAGTCTTCAAAGAAAAAGTAATGAACGGTGATGGAGAAGACGTATCCCCAGAGCTGAATGCGCAGAAGGCCTTTTCCGATCAAGAAACCTTTGTACCTGTTGAGATCGAAGAGCAACAAGAAGACACGGAACAGGCGTTGCAACTCGAACAGGTTATTCGCCCGAAAGCGGGCCGTAAATGGCTAACAACAGGGCTCTTTGCCACCTTCGCTGGTTTAGTTGGTTGGCAAGCGCTCGATTCTGTTATTAGTGCGGCACAAACGGCCGATTGGCTCGCGCTCGGTTGGGCAGGCTTTATTGCAGCCCTCAGCACTCTCGGTTTAGGGGCGCTCGGCAGAGAGTTATGGAAGCTACGCAAGCTTCGTAACCACTTCAGTGTACAACAAGAGAGTGAAGCGCTTGTTGATAGCCAGAGCGTCGGCAAAGGGAAGGCGTTTTGTGAAAAGGTCGCGGAGCAAAGTGGCGTACTGGCGGAGAGTCCCGGTTTTGATCGTTGGAAAAACAGCGTGACCCCAGCTCACAGTGACGCAGAAATTCTAGATATGTACGATTCCATGGTCGTTAGCCAGCAAGACAAGCTCGCAACCAAAATTGTTTCTCAGCATGCAACCGAATCCGCAGCCTTGGTGGCCGTTAGCCCATTAGCAGCTGCAGATATGTTGCTGGTGGCATGGCGCAACTTCAAAATGATCGATAACCTTTCTAAGGTGTACGGTGTTGAACTTGGCTACGCTTCTCGAATCACACTACTGCGTACGGTATTCGTCAACATGGCAGCGGCGGGCGCGAGTGAGCTTGCCATTGATGCCAGTATGGATTTGATGTCGATGGATCTTGCCGGGAAAGTCTCTGCACGGGCAGGGCAAGGGCTTGGAGTGGGTATCTTGACCGCTCGACTGGGTCTGAAATCCATGGGGCTGCTTCGTCCTTTACCATGGTATCCAGAACGACAAGTGAAACTCGGTGCGATTCGTAAAGAGGTTGTGGCGAAAGTGGCATCAATCACGATGAAACCTTAACTAATATCATCTTTGACTGTGAGGATGACTTGACGCGATTCCACGCTTGCGAGAAACTACTGTCAACTTTTCCTGACAGTTGTTAATTGGGATTTTTTCAGTGCGTCTTGAAGTCTTTTGTGAAGATAGACTCGGTCTAACCCGAGAACTGCTCGATATTTTAGCGTCTAAAAGCATCGACTTACGTGGTATTGAAATTGATATTAGTGGCATTATTTACTTAAACTGCCCAGATATTGATTTTGATACCTTCAGTGAGTTGATGGCAGAGATCCGCCGTATTCCGGGGGTCAAAGACGTGCGTAAAATCCAATTTATGCCAGTGGAGCGCCACAATACGGAGCTGCTTTCTTTGGTGGATAATCTTCCTGATCCCGTGTTTGCTATCGACCTTAAAGGTGCCGTAGACATGGCGAATATGGCAGCACTGTCTCTACTTGGTCAGCATAAGCAAGATGTGATAGGCACCCAAATCGGTGTCCTGTTACCAAGCGTGCACTTTTCTCGCTGGTCTGAGGGCGTTAATGTGCGCACTCGCGAAAGCTTAGTGATTGACGGTTTAGACTATATCCTTGAACTCATGCCAGTCTACATTGAAGATGAAGCGCAGAACTCTACGTTAGCCAGTACCTTGATGACGATACGCTCCAGTCAGCATAGTGCACAAATTGAAGAAACCTTGCCGCTTAACAACCAGTTAGGCTTCGAGCATTTTGTTGGCTTGTCGAATCGCCACAAAGCCTTGATCAACCAAGCAAAGAAATTATCTGTCCTCGATCAGCCTCTACTGATTGAAGGGGAAACAGGAACGGGCAAAGAGATGCTAGCAAAGGCATGCCATGGGCGTTCTGGGCGGGCAAGTAGGCCGTTCCTTGTGTTGAGTTGCGCGTCGATGCCAGATGATGTGGCTGAAACTGAGCTATTTGGTCATGCGCCGGGATCGTTTAATCATGAGCTGGGCCATAAAGGTATTTTCGAACAAGCAAATGGTGGCACTGTCTTCCTGGATGAGATTGGCGAGATGAGCTCTCACCTGCAAATCAAACTGCTGCGCTTTTTACAAGACGGAAACTTCCGCCGTGTGGGTGCCGAAGACGAGATGCACGTTGATGTGCGTATCATCGCATCGACGAAACATGCCTTGGCTGAGCTTGCTGAAGCAGGTAAGTTCCGCGAGGACTTATATTATCGCCTGAATGTTCTCACCTTAACTATTCCGCCTCTGCGTAAGCGCTCGAATGACATTGCGCCATTGTTAGACTTGTTTGTTTTGAAGCACGCCCAGCAACTTGGTATTGCTAAGCCAAGGTTAGATGAAGACTTGGTGGATGCGCTCGCGAACTATCAATGGCCGGGCAATATGCGTCAGCTCGATAATATGGTTTTGCGTGCATTGACCGAGATGGATGGGGACGTGCTCAAAGCCGAGAACTTTAAGCTGCCTCAGCCACAAGCACTGGGCGGTTCGAGTACGACCTTAAACCTCGATGGTTCACTTGATGAAATAATGCGAGATTACGAATCACAGATCTTAGAGCGTTTATATCAATCCTTCCCATCAAGCCGTAAGCTCGCTAAGCGATTGAATGTGTCTCATACCTCTATCGCGAACAAATTACGCGATTATGGTATCCGCAAAAGCTAGGGCATTCATAGTTATACCAGGATACCCGTAAATGAATCTGAAATTAGATGGACATGTCATTCATAATGGAAGATAAAAGCTCTTCTGTCGCCGTTTATAAGTTGGATGGCGATTTGCTTCTACGTACCGCAGAAATTAGTGACGCCGATATGATCGCTGAGTATTTTCAGAATAATCGAGCCTATTTAGCGCCATTCGAGCCAAAACGAGAAGAAGCGTTCTACACCGTAAATGGTTGGTTACAAAAACTGATAAAGTTGAATGAGCTACATCGCCTAGGGCTTGGCTATTATTGTCTACTTGTTCATGCTGAATCTGGTAAAATGC
This sequence comes from Vibrio sp. AND4, assembly GCF_000171815.1. Taxonomy (GTDB): domain Bacteria; phylum Pseudomonadota; class Gammaproteobacteria; order Enterobacterales; family Vibrionaceae; genus Vibrio. The sequence continues at coordinate 30,341 of NZ_ABGR01000002.1, forward strand.
TCGGCACTCTCTCTTTCAGTAGCCTTAGCCGTTTTCCGTTATACGCCTGCAATGTGGGTTACTCGCTCGCAGAAGATGTACAGGGTAACGGCTATATGCGTCGCGCGTTAAAAATGGGGTGTGACTATATGTTTGGTGTGCAGAAGATGCATCGTATCCAAGCGGGTTACATGCCACACAATAAGCGCAGTGAGGCAGTCTTGCAGCAGGTTGGGTTTGAAAGAGAAGGTTACGCAAAGGGCTACTTGTTGATCGACGGTGAGTGGCGAGACCATGTGTTAACGTCACTGACCAACCCGCACTGGACCGCAGAGCCTCGATAAATATAAGTATTGCTTGCAACATTAACGCAATGCTTGAGAAATCAAAGTAATACTTGGCCATAATGTCGTAAAGATCGACGCAGACGCCCCCTTTGTTTATGATATGCAGCTTCAAAAGAGCAACAAGAACGTATTTAAAAGCCGCAGAGCGTTTGCTTGGTATGTTGCCGAGCGATAAAGGTGATGAACGGTTTGTTCTGGGTAAAGAGCATGGCGTAACGTGTGTTTAAGCGTTAACCAGTAAGAATAGAATAGAATAGAATAGAATAGAATTGAATCTGGCTCTGTCTCACGATGAAACAGAACCAAAAAAATGATTGAAGAGGCCACCGAAAAGGGTTGGCTGAAGTCGTAATAAAGGAGACTGAATGTCTTATTTGCCTTTGGACGAATACCAAAGAAAATGGATTTTTACTCACCAGTCAATGCCAATGCCTGAAGAAGAGCTCGAGTTTATCAAGCCGATGAATCAAGCTCGCGCCGCGCAGTTCTGGAAAGAGAATATTAGTGCACAAAGCCCGGATATGGACCGCTTGAGTTCATCAGACTGGCCGATGAAAGAGTCTAACTGGTCTGAAAAAGTCGATTGGATGACGGCTTGGGAAGCTGATGCACCTGAGTTACCGGAAGAAGTCGCGCACTTTATTGATTGGCAGGATGACGTGACAGTGTACTTCTGTTACGAGAAATACAACGTGATTGAGACAAAGTGGTCAACGTTTAAAAAGCACTGGAAGAATTTCCTGTTCTATGACGATGGCCCCATTCTCATTGGTCGTCGCCGCACTCAAGCACTTTGGTTTGATTCTAAAGGCAAGGTGAAATTGGGCGAACGTCAATAACGTAAACTATTTGAAGAGGCCACCTACGTATTTTCTAATACCTCGGTGGCTTTTTATATCTGCAGGTTTGATGGAGGGCTCAACGTTCCTTTTGCACCAAGTTCGATCATATGGTTGTCGAGCTAGCTGGTTTTTATAGTCACTTCGTAACTTATTATTTTTAAGCATTCGTTGTAAACATGCATACCCGATCTTTTATATTGCCCGTTTAGTCACGACTTGTTCTACCACTGTGCCAGCCGCTTTGAAGACTACTCGCAATACAGTTGATCAGTTTAAACGCTTTAGTACAGAAACGTTTTAGTGATTTTGCTAAACTAAGGGAATAAAAATTAGCTGGCGAATGACACAACTTCAATTAGAAAAAACTACCTGACTCTATTGCCTTTCCCTGTCAACTTATGCTGGTTCAATTTCACATCGACCAACTAAACGCTATGCAATCTAACTAGTATAAATTGAGGTGACATTATGTCAGGCTATCTAACTAGAATTAAAACGAAGATTCCTTACTCTGATAAAGAAGTGGATATCGCCGTCAACGGTAAAACACTGATCTTAATTGGTGGAAACGGCTGTGGTAAAACTCAACTACTAAGCCATGTGTACAAAAAATTACATGATCGTGTGGTAGAAAAAGACAACTTTTCGATAGAGCAGCTTCAACAACTTATTTCAAGCTACGAGCAAGCTATTGAGCGCAGTGGGCCTACCAATCGCTCGTACGGTTCTTGGGTCAAGAGTCTGGAAGAGGCTAAGAAGCAGATGGAAGAGCAAGAGAACCCTTCAATCGACTTATATGACCTTGAAGACTTCGTGCTAAAGTACAAAGAGCTCAGTGCTGTTCTTCTTCAATTTGAGGCAGGTAGGAAGTCAGACATTCTAAAACCATATTCTGTTTCTCCAATCGAGAGTCTCAAAGAGAAGGACCTACATACCGTTTCACATTCACATGAACAGAAAACGATCTCTTCAATCTTCGAAGAGGTCCTGTTAACGAGCATAGCGAACCAAGCATTTTCCGAATCCAAGAAAATCAACAATAACCCCGAAGAAGCTAAACGGATTGAGCGATGGTTTAACAAGTTAGAGGCTGACTTACAGGACCTTTTTGAAGATGACGAACTTAAACTCGTTTTTAAGCCTGACTCATTCTCTTTCAAAATCCATCAACCGAACAGAATACCTTATACATTCCAAACATTGTCATCTGGCTTTTCTTCTATCATGGCAGTCTACGCTGACTTAATTGCTAAGGTTTCTCTGCGTTCAATAGATCCAGAAGAGTTAACTGGTGTCGTCATGATTGACGGGATTGATGCTCACCTTCATGTCACACTACAAAAGAAAATACTATCGTTTCTAACAAGAGCTTTTCCTAAAGTTCAGTTTATCGTTACTACTCATTCGCCATTTGTTGTCTCATCTGTTGATGATGCTGTCATTTATGACTTATCTAAACTAGAGCAAGTTGAAGACCTATCTATGTACTCATACGAAGCAATACTTGAAGGCTTGTTTGGTGTACTTCCAATTTCTAACTTACTTCAACAAAACATCGAAGCTCTAGCTAAGCTATCAGAAAAACATTCGATTAACCTTGATGAGGTTCAACCACTTTTAGGTAAGCTACCGCAAGATGAAGATTCATTGGATTCTGAATGACTCTATTTTAAACCCTTGCAATGCTCTCAACGGCATTGAGAAAATTCGTTTCACCATAAGCGCGCAGTGGTAATTGTTAAGTTGCTGAACTAACGAGGTTTACCACGTTTGTCTTGCTTACTTTGCTTCCACTTGTGAATGGCTTCTTCATCAATCCAGAAGGTGAGTGAGCCACGGTTGATTAGGGCTTTGTTGTACTGTTTCCAATTCGTTATTTTGTAGCGAAGTTTCGGCATGGGGCTAAGGTAATTAATTTACTTAGCTGATCAGTTCGTAAGTGTCTGATTTAGTTTCCTCGAATTACGCAACAGAGTCGAACTATTTTGCTTAGCTACTCTGAGAGTTTGAGTTAAATCATTTGAAAAAGAATGCGTAGGGAGTCGCATGTAAGCTATTTTTCGAACCGCCTCTCGGCATTTGGCCATACCTGAGCAGGGGTTCATTCGTATTACCTGGTTATTAATTACCTTGTATATTTTACCATCAACAGAAAACTCTTGTGGCTTTTGGGCATGGTTATTTTTCACATAATCATGCGCTTGTGCTTTTGCCATTCTTGTCGATAAACATTCTGGAATCCTCATAATCTCACACTCTCGTTTGATAATAATTAGTCTCAATATTTTCCTGAACTTTTTTATGGTTTGAGCTTGAAACATGCACTTGCCAATCAACGAGGTACGCAATCTCATTGCTGACTTTCCTTGCATCAATTTCACTCAAAGAAAGACATCGATGGGTGGTCAATCCGACATCTTCAATCCACGCAAGTTGAGGATTTTCACCAATCAGAGAATCGTTGCTATGTTTAAAAAAATTTGGTTGGCTAATTCTTTATCTGCTGACTCTGAATCTTCGGTTAACTGCGTTAGCAAAATTACCTTGTTATTAGATTCATCTATTTTCAAGACGATGAGCGTAGTGTCGTTTATCAAAAGGTCGCAGGTATTTGCTTAATCAAGTTCCAATGAATGCAGTCCTAGGTTACGGGCTATATCCATAACGAAAAGGGAAAGTGATTTGTTCGACATACTAAAACCCTGTTTTTAATATTTCAGTCAATTGTAAATACTCAAATGTATCGGTATATCATGTCCAAGAAATAAAATTGTTTATAATAGGAAGATTTTATTTGCGATTTCTGGTTTTTCATTTGAGGAACGCGTTTTATTTTCCCTTGAGTGATCGAAGACACACAAAAAATTCAACTAGGTTTGGCCTGTGTTCTAATAAAGTTGAGCCAAACTACATAACAGAATAAATTACTGCTTAGCCGAATAGCCTTGTGGTTCTCTACACACCAGATTAGAGAATAAAATTATTGTTATAAATACACTTTTGCTGCATAAAAATAATCAATGTTTAATTAGCTTTATTTGGGGAGTTTACGGACGATTGGATACGCTAATTTGTTCATCGAAGCTAACAACGGGGCATTTCTGAGTTAGAAACCGCCTCGTGGAGGCTCTGTACAAAAGTTACTTAAGAATTCTACTCAAATTAGTAAAGAATGAATAAATTTAAGCAAAGGCATTACTTAATTCAGTTTCAAAAATTGCTGGTACGGGTCACATATTGTCAAATATGTTGTATGGAAGATCATGCTGTAGCCTGTTGATTAGCCGCCACTTCTTTCACTCCATCGTTGCACACTAAAACTAATGATACACTGCCAATTCTATTTTTCCAAGGAGTAGCTCTATTCTTACTGACCAATTGATGAAAATACATCAAAGAACCTAAACAAAGACTCTAGTTCTTCGAAGTTGTCATCACCACGAGATTCTCGCTGCACTAAGAAGAGAAGTAACTCAACAAACAAGAAGCCTATGGTTCGACTGTGAAAGACGGAATCAACGTCACTTGGTAGCACGTATTGCGCATTGCTGTAGATGCCGTAAGGATTCGAGTGGGTGTTAGTAATAACAGTAACGTGAGCATTTTTACTGTTGAAATATTTAGTGATGTCTAAAACTAGGGGATTAAAGCGATAGTAGGAAAAGGCAATTAGAATATCCTCTTCTTTGAGACCAAGCAGTGTTTTAGGCAGTTCGCCTTTATCGAGAGGTAATAAGATGACGCCGGTTCGGCTGTATTTCAGTAGTGTTGAGAAGTGAATCGCTAACGCACGCGATGAAGCAGGACCGACGACGTAAATGGTGCGACTTTTATCGGCGATCAGTTTGGCGAGTTGCTCAAGCTCGTTGATATCCAAATCTTTAGCAAACTGGTCGATCAGTTGGCTCACATTGCCGATATAGCGTAATGCATCTTCTTTTGTATTAGTGTCCTGAACCTGCAATCTTGCTTTGCTAGCATCGATTGGCGTAACGATGTCATGAGCAATTAAATCTTGTTTTAACGCACGCTTAAATGCCGAATAACCAGTATATCCGAGCTTATTCAAATAGCGGCCTATCGTCGCTTTGCTTACCTTGGCCTTCTGAGCGAGGTCGATGATGCCGTAATAAGACAATTCACCGAAGTGCTCAATAATAAATGCGTTAAGTGCAGCTTCAGAGCCAGTAAAAGGTTGAAGCTGCTCTGCCAATTGTTTGTAGGAGGCTAAATCGAGATGATCTTTCATAAAGCTCAATCGTGGTTCGTTGCATTGATGAGAAGATTAGCACAGTAGGATGCGTGCTTTGTGTTTTGCTGCTTGAAAGGTGATCTTTGTAAGGCTAATGGTCTTCTGCCCGATTGGACAGAAGACCACAACTTTGGAGCTACTCGTTATCTCAGAACTACTTGTTATCGTGGAACCTCTGAACGGTTTCCCATGCTACGGTCTGCAACTTTTTCGCCGTTTCTGGAGACATATCAGTATCAACTGGAATGGCGCCGCCTACCGGTGATTGATTGTATAGCGTTGCAAAGAATACTGATGCTGCTAGATAGGTGCCTTCAAGTGATGGGTGCTTACCATCGCTATGATAAAGATTGATCTCCGGGTATTGGTTGATGCTTTGTGCAAAGGCCAACCCTACGGGCGCCACATATCCTCCCGTTTTTTTAGCGATATCTTGATACGCACTCGATAGCGCAGTTGTCTGCTCTGGATGAGACTGTTGAGCCCACGTCATAAAATAGACCACCTTAGAGCCTGCATCATGCGCGATTTTCGACATGGTTTTTGCCGATTTCTCAAAGTAGTCACGTGATGACGCTTTTTTAGAGATAGGCTCCATTGAGTTGCCTTGGAATATGACCACATCCCAATCTTTCAACGTATTTTGAAAACGTAGATTTGGCTCATGCCAACCTAAGCGACCACTTGAAATAGTAATACCTCGGTAGCTATAACCTTTCGCGTTATTTGGCAACAAAGAGCGCGTTAAATCACGTAGTCGGGTATTTAAGTTATTGTTGTAATGTGTGTACGAGTTTCCGTAAATCGCAACAATTTTGTTGTCACCGTCCATCGTTGCAGTTGGTGATGGTGCGATAAAAGTATCGGCATTTACCGCAAAGCTACCGAGTGCGATAGCTGCGGCGATTAGATGGGTTTTAAATAGTTTTTTCATCGTAATTCCTTAAAAGTCGTAGCGCAGTCCAAGTGTGATTGCATCGTCATCACTGTCTTTATTTTTGGAGGCGAGTTCTCGGTCGTAGGTTAATGATAAGTAGGTGCGTCGGGCTAATGTCCACTGGCCCTCTACGCGCCAATCCTCTTTCTCGTAGATGTCCTCGTCTTTTTGGTCTAGGAAGCTGTAACCCGCTAACACTTTGAAGCTATTCCATTTATATGCGACGATGGAATCCATTCCGAAATATTTATCTTCACTTCCTCCATCTTCATTGATCTTGACGTAATCAGCGGTAACACCAAACGTGACACCTTTTAAAGACAGTTCTATGCCACCCATAATTTGATCGTGTTGCTCACGCTTGGTATCAGTATTGCTTTCATCACGGTTGAATTGACTGATTGCGAGAGCAGGAGATAATTTGAAACCATCGCCTTTATAATTCATTCGGTAACTGGCCAACATGCCGTTATCAAGACGGTCATTCTCACCATTTCCCATTACATAAGCGGCTTGAAATTCATGAATTCCAAAGTTGCCGTTGTACTGTAAAGTTGCGTCTTGGCGGTTATATTTGTAAGAAGTATCAATGGACGAAATGCCATAGTTATAGATGCCGGGAGTGTAGTTTTTGTATTTGTCGGTCATTTTCATAACCTGATACATTGGGTTTTTAGTGCGGCCAAAGATCACCATACCCCAATTACTATTCTCGATACCTAAGTAATTGTATCGAGCTTCTAAGTCTTCACCCTCGTCAAGGCGAGTATCATTTGTTTCTGTGCGCATTTGCCATTCAAATTTACCAATGACTCGGCTATTTTCAATTGCGCTTAGCTCTCTACTCATATTAAAACCAAGGCGACCACTCATTCTTCCTGACCAATCGTCTTCGCTGGCAAAACTTTCGTCTCCTTTAGCTATCTGACCTTCTAATCGACCGTAGATGTCTAGTTTGTTGGTTTCATCATCATAAACGTTTTGTGCCTGAGCGAACGACGCGAGGCATAGGGTAGGTAAAAGGGTTAAGAGAGTTTTAGTTCTAGTCATTATGCTCATTCCATGCTTGTTATTGGAAACGGTTGCATCGTAATGAGTGGTTTGGTTAAAAAATAAGGGAATTTCCGCTTCCCTTTTTAAATATTGATAGATCTCTTATTTCAGTTTGATTTTGTTATCTGAGTCATCCGTTTGGCTCTATAACTTTCGATAAAGACCCGAAAAGCTAAGGAGAGAGCGCTAATAATGTGGTGAGACTGTGACCCAGTTAAAGCTATTGTTATAAATTATGAACAAAATACGCATGTGATGAGAAAGAAAAATTCCCACTGCTTTATTTGATGCTAAAAGTATGATGCGAAAAGAACAAACTTTATATAATTCATTGCCTTATTAAGTTGTTGGAAGGTGGGAATAATGGGAAATTCAATTTCTCATTACGAGCTGATCAAGAAAATTAGAGCAAAATTGAGTGATGTGTTTTTATTTAAATTGTGATCGAGGTTGCTCGAAGGATAGAGACATAAGGGTGAATCACGACAACTATTTAAATAAGTGGTGATTTAACGAGCGGTAAAGAAGGGGAGTTTTAATTGCCTCACACTTTTTCTAGAGAAAGGGCACTTCCCATGTTGCTACTAGGCCCTAAGAAACAAGATAGCGGTGACTCGATACTTAAAAAAAGGTGAAACATATGGTCGCTCTACTCGCTCTGCCGATTGTTTTCGGGGCAGGATTCCTAATCATCAAGAAGTACAATACACAAGCAGTATTGTTCGGCTCTGGTATTTTAATGATGCTGATAGGCTTCATTGTTGGTGGCCCTGATTTCTTACCAAAAGGGGTAAGCTCTTCAGGTGCTACCGTGGTTGACTTCTTTTTGGTGATTAAATCGATTTCTTCCTCAACATTGGCCAAGCTTGGTTTAATCATCATGGCGGTAGGTGGTTTCTCGAAATACATGGGTTATATCGGTGCAGCAAACGCGCTGGTTAAAGTGACGACTAAACCGCTCTCCGTGATTAATAACCCATACATCATCCTCGCTCTTGCTTATATTTTGGGCCAGTTTTTGAACGTATTTATCCCAAGCGCCGTTGGTCTGGCGATGTTGCTTTTGGTTGCCTTATATCCCGTTTTGGTGGGGATTGGTTGCACCCCTGCATCGGTAGCTGCAGTACTTGCAACAACCGCATGTTTGGATTTAGGGCCTGCTTCTGGAGCGTCCAATAAAGCCGCAGAAGTAATTGGTATTGATGCCGCTTCTTACTTTGTTGAACATCAACTGTTTGTCGGAGTGTGTACGGCAATTGTGATTGCGGTTCTGCATTTTGTTTGTCAAAAATGGTTTGATAAACGGGATGAAGCCAATGGTATTTCTTACGAACTGCAAGCTAAAGAAGACACTTCTCGCGAGGCGCCAGTATGGTTTGCTGCATTGCCTGTTCTTCCTCTTGTACTCCTTCTGACATTCAGCAAGTTCGCGATTACGTCTGTCAAGATTGATGTCGTCACTGCGATGTTTATTAGTTTGGCAGTTGCTATGGTGTGCGATTACCTTTATTCAAAAGATGGCAAAGCGGTTGCAGCCTCACTTAAGGTTTATTTACAAGGCATGGGTGATGTGTTCGCTGGTGTTGTCTCGCTAATTATCGCTGCACAAACTTTTGTTGTGGGGCTTAAAGCAATTGGCTTTATTTCCGGTATGTTGGGTGTTGCCACGCACCTTGGTTTTGGTTACACCATGATGGTGATCATGCTAGTCGCTATCATAGGTGTTACGGCATTAATGTCAGGCTCCGGTAATGCGGCGTTCTTCAGCTTTTCCAATTTAGCTCCGGATGTAGCGACGCACGTTGGTGTCTCAACGGCGGCCCTTGCACTTCCAATGCAGTTGTCAGCTGGTATTTTCCGTTCTTTTTCTCCGGTTGCGGGCGTTGTAATTGCATGTGCTGGCGTGGCGGGTATTCCTCCCACTGAGCTAGTCAAACGAACCGCGATTCCAATGATGGGCGGTTTGATTACTGTTCTTCTAATTACATTTATTGGCGCATAGGAAAGAAGATATGCATGGCTCAAACACTTCCGTCTTTGACTCGACACTCTATTCGCCACTGTTCACACAGGCCGAAATGAAACGTATTTGGTCAGACGAAAACTTGATTCGTACTTGGTTAACTTTTGAGGTTTCAATCGCCGAAGTGCAAGCAGAGTTGGGATTGATTCCTTGCTCTGCTGTCGCCTCGATTGATCACGTATGTAATTTACAAAATATAGATTGGGAACGGTTAGCGCGAGAGACTCAAGAGGTCGGTATGGCAATCAAACCGCTTGTTGATCAGCTTGCTGAGCTTGGCGGCGAAGACGTCAAAAAGTACTTACATTGGGGATGTACGACACAAGATTTGCTCGATACAAGTTTAGCAATGCGAGTTAAGCAGACTCTGGACATTGTTCGTGGACAATTAGTGACATTAGGCAATCAGTTAAAGCTGATGGCGTTAAAACACAAACAAACGGTCATGGTGGCTAGAACCAACGCTATGGACGCTTTACCGACGACTTGGGGGCTTCAAGTGAGCAGTTACCTCCAAGAGATCTCTCGTCATATAGTGCGCCTTGATGAGATTTACCCAAGAGCAACAACTGGAATGTATGGTGGGGCTGTCGGTAATTTGTCTTCGATTGGAGAAGAAGGGCTTCACGTTCGCAAACGCCTGTTTGCTAAATTGCAGCTTACAGAACCAAAAGGGCTCGGAAATGCGAGCTTGGATCATATCGCGGAACTCGTCCAGTTCTTTGCGCTGGTGCATGGTTCCTTGTGTCGTATCGCGAATGATACCGAAACCATGGGTAGGGCTTCGATTGGTGAAGTGCGTGAGGGTGAGGCGGGCGGAAGTTCAAGCACTATGCCTCACAAAGCGAATCCCCGCGGAGCCAATATGATCCAAACTCTATCTCGAATGGGGTGGATGTACGCTTCGGGAGCGCCAAATTTAATGGATCAGCGAGACGTTCGTTCTGCTTCTATGCGTGTATTGAATTGGAGTTTGGTTCCTGAGGCTTCACTTGCGTTATCGACATCATTAGAAAGAGCCGAGCGTCTCATGGCAAACCTCATTGTTAATGAGAGCAAAATGCTTGAGAACTTCTCAGCTTCTCGTAACTTCATTATGTCTGAAGCGGTGATGATGAAGGTGGCAGCAAAAGTAGGCAGAGCTGATGGCTATAACAAAGTCAAAGTGGCTATTGCGAATGCGCCAGAGCACGGTGAACTCGCAAATGTGCTCAAGCAAGATCACGGTGTTTCCGCGATACTTTCTTCAGGTGAAATTGAAGCTGCGTGCGACCCTAAACACTACTTAGGTTGTAACGAAACCTTGATAGACGAAGCGATAGAACAATACCAAAAGGTGGCTGGCGAATGTTAAAGAAACTCTTTATACGACAAGCGGGCAATACACTGCTTAATACACCATTGCTCAATAAGGGTAGTGCTTTTTCATTGGAAGAACGTAAGAGCTTTAATCTCACTGGGCTTTTACCCGCGAACATCGAGAGTATTGATGAACAGGCCAGTCGAGCATATGAGCAGTTCTCGCTGTTTTCCTCTTCGATGGATAAACACATCTACCTACGCAATATTCAAGATACCAACGAGACGCTCTACTACAAACTCATTAATCAACATATCGAAGAGATGATGCCGATCATATACACGCCAACGGTAGGAGATGCATGTCAAAAATTCTCTCAGATCTACCGCCGTAACCGTGGTTTGTTTTTGAGTTTTGACGACAAAGATGAGCTTGAAGAATTGTTAAACAATGCGCCTAATACTGACGTGAAAGTGATCGTTATTACGGATGGTGAGCGAATACTTGGTCTGGGTGACCAAGGCATTGGAGGCATGGGAATTCCAATTGGAAAGCTTGCCTTGTACACGGCATGTGGCGGGATCAATCCTGAACATACTTTGCCGATAGTGTTGGATGTTGGAACAAACAACTCAGCGCTTCTCTCTGATCCAATGTACATGGGATGGCGTCATCCTCGTATTTCTGGCGAGCAATACTATGACTTTGTTGATGATTGCTTAAAAGCCATTCGTCAACGATGGCCTGATGCTCTGATTCAATTTGAAGACTTCGCACAAACAAACGCGATGCCTCTGCTTACTCGCTATCAAGATAAGTTTTGCTGCTTTAATGATGACATACAAGGCACTGCCTCCGTCACGGTAGGAACATTACTGGCTGCTGCGAATGTTATGGGTAAAAAACTTTCTGATCAGAAAGTGGTTTTTGCAGGCGCGGGATCGGCAGGTTGTGGCATTGCTGAGGCGGTAGTTGCTCAAATGATGGCAGAAGGCATATCAGAACAGCAGGCGCGTAACCAAGTATTTATGGTCGACCGATGGGGAATGCTAGAGCAAGGCATGACGGGGTTACTTGATTTCCAGAAGAACCTTTCTCAACCTGTTTCGATGAGAAAAACGTGGGGAATTCAAGCAAATAATGAGATCAGTTTACTTGATGTAATCCAGCATGCTAAACCAGATGTTCTTATCGGTGTGACAGGCGTACCGGGATTGTTTAACCAAGCGATTATCGAGAGCATGGCAACAGGGTGTGAGCGACCTGTTGTGATGCCACTTTCAAACCCAACCAGCCGCGTAGAGGCGAAGCCAAGCGATATCATTACTTGGACGAAAGGCAAAGCCATTGTCGCAACGGGTAGTCCATTTCCTGATGTTATATTCGAAGGGCAGCGTTATCCTATCGCTCAATGTAACAACAGTTATATCTTCCCTGGTGTGGGACTTGGTGTTATTAGTGCGAGTGCGAAGCGAGTTACAAATGAGATGTTACAGCAGGCTAGTATTACACTTGCTCTGATGTCTCCAATGCTAGAAGGGAAGAATTCATTATTGCCTCCACTCAGTGATATTCAAGCGGTTTCGAGAAAAATTGCCTTGGAGGTAGCGAAAAAGGCTGTCGAGCAGGGTAAGGCTAATGATAGGACAGAGGAACGTTTACAGGAAAGAATTGACGAAGAATTTTGGTCTGCCCAATATTGTGAATATCGAAGAATAGCCTCTTAACCCGATTGGTATGGCTGGGCTACAAGCACGTACCTGAAGTTGCGACCAGCATCATTGGCGTACTGTTCATACTCGGTGCGCTGCACTACCTTAAATTCCACATGGGTGTGGAATTTAAGGTCGCATGTTACGCGTTTGCAGGCCTTGTATTATTTAATCCGATTTTCGGCATTAACTGGCGACTGTCCATCAGTAGCTTGTTGAAGTTGTTGCCTATTTTAGTCATCTATTAATATGTTTTTGATGGTTTTAGGAATTGCAGTTAGTTTTATAAAATGTCATGTAAGTGAAATTTTATGGTTAAGTTTGCCGCAATCAGGATGACACTCACGAATATGCAATTATCTGCTTTCTTTGCATGGTAATGATAATTAATGTCGTTTGATGTGTTAAATAATAGTAGGAGTGAATGATGATTGGTAAATCATTGAGTGTGGCAATTTTACTTGTTCTAGCGATGAACACAAAGTTTGTCCTGGCGAATAATGATAGACCTGATCAACATAGTGACGAGTATGCAGACTATGTTGTAAATACAGGAGCAGACCAGCAATTGACTTACTCTCAACTGGTTGCACTTTCTTCTGCAATATCGAGATCAGTTGTTTCTAGTTACGGGAGTATAGCTGATCGTCATACTTCAGCAGCAATCGAATATACATTGATAGATGCACTATTTAATTCACCAACATTCCAACATTCTGTCGCGTTTGGTTTAAATAATAATAGAGAAAATGTGGGTCAAATTCTATTTACTAATGAGTATGAAATTAGCGAGGAGCGAGAAGGAGATTTTTCTGATGTAGATGATGTTGAAATCGACGATATCGCATATTCTGACGCTGATCAGGTTCCTTTAATTGCAAGTCATGAGGCCCGAGAAGATGATTATGGTAATCCAGTCGTAAATATTGGTGCAGCCCCTCGTATTGATTCCAGTGAATACTCTTGGTGGCAAGAAGCGTTAATTCATGAAGTGATTCATCATATTACGGGGTCTTCGGATACTGATGAAGTAGATAGGCATGGGCCCACTGAAATTTTAGCTCAAAGAATCGCAAATGAACTTCATTGGCCAATACCAATCTTTAAAGGATATGCGGACCCTGAGAGAACCCAAGCTTTAAAAGAACGTAATTTTCAGGCTCTGCTTCATACTATCCATCGACATCCTTATGAAGCAGAGGCGCTGCTGAATAGACTGGCTACGATTTCCAGTGGTTTGAAAGCTTCACCTAGATTTAGCTTACTCACTTCCTTCTGCTCATCAGGTATCATTGATTTACCCAAACTCCCTGATTTTGATGATGATGATTTCAGTATGGGGGCCGCTTTTTTTACCGGTGCTAGTGCCAGTAGCTCAGGTAGTTGTAGCCTAGATGCAGCAGGACGAGTCGATCCGGTGAGTTCTTCAATCACATTTGAAGGTGGGCAATTGCTGATTCAAAGAGATCTGAAAAACCTCAACTTGCTCGTGGCAGAATTAGCTTTTATGAGAGCTAAAAATAAAGGGGGATTTTACAGTAAGAAGTCGAAATCTTGGAAACATTGGTATAAAGATTCCGCATGGAAGCACCTGTTTGGTTACGGTATCTATGGATACGGTCTGGAAGAAGCTAATGGAAATTCTATTTATGATCCGTATGGCTTAACTTTTAATGATGGTTCATTTTCTATTGGTGTCGTTGGTCAAGATGTGAATAAAAATACCATTAGTGATAATTTCACGAGGTTAGCAGGTACTAATTGGCATACTATAAAGTACGCTGGCCAAATGTTTTTTGACAAGAATGGAAGACCTGTTGTACTCGTTATCACTGACGCTTTGACTGGTGGATTTGGTTCCGGATGGTCTTTTATATATAATAATGGCAAATGGCAATATGAATCCAAAGATGACTGGGATGATCGTTTTTTTAAAGGCTCGACATTATCATTGGATCCTCACGCACCAAAATTTAAACTTTAGTGCCCATTACTAATTGTGGAAGCTTTAAAAACATCTAAGGTTACTGCCACTGAAGTAAAAAGTATTTTACCAAGCCTTAAAGCAGTACATGTGATCTGATTTAAAAGGCAGCCGGACTTATTTCTGCTGCCTTTATTTCCTAAAATTAAGGTTAACTCATTAGGTTTTTACTGAATACTGTTACCTTGCTGTTCGAATCACACACGTCACATCTAAGAGCATAATAAGGAGCGAGTTTTCAACTTGCGTTTACTCGTCACAATCAAGTTTGTCACGCTTTTATTTATATACTGATTATTTATAAAAGTGGTTGATACATAATCGTCTAAAATCTTCATTTATTAAAAATTTTACCTGTGAATAACTTTCTTGTTTAGATAATAGTCTCTTAAAGTGTACTATGTTGGACGAAATTTTTGAGAGGGGAATATTTTGTCTGAGTGTAAGTACCTTCATCAGGTAAGTTTGTTTATACGCCATAACTTCACGTCTAAGGGATGCGAGTTAACCAGTCCGATCGCGTTAGATCGATATCCTCAGAATAGTAAGTATCAAGCTCTTGAGTTCTCAATCGATGGAAAAAAAGTACTTTACAGAAAGGGCAATGTTACACCAGATAGACCAGGTAATTTTCTATCAATATGGAAGAGGCCTGAAGAAAATAGTATCCATCCGGGAAAGACGATGCCTTACGAAGAGCATTATTTGGATTATCTTTTCGTTGAGGTTGGTGATTACGAAACATCGAAGAGAGGTATTTATATCTTCCCGTTGGCTGTTTTGATTAATAAGGGAATCGTAACATCAAACAAAACTAAAGGGAAAATGGCCTTGAGAGTTTTTCCACCTTGGACTTCAAGCCGCGGAGAGTTGAAGTCGAAAGTATTTTCCGATTCAGCAAAGAAAACCCAGAAGTGGCAGAGTCGTTTCTTTTTATGGATTGAAGATAATGAGATTGTTGACTTAGACAAGTGCAACAATATTTTCAGTGACTTAAATTAGGTTGATTTACTGTTTTTATAAAAGAGAAATGAACATAATATTTCGTTAAAGATCAGGTACCACTACGCCTTCTAAATGCGTGTTTGAGCACACAAATTCATACTGACTTTCTATTTTTTTCAGAAAGATAAGTGCTAGCATGTATACTTTATTTTTGATTGAAAAAGGGTGGTAGTTGGCCTGAAAGACGGTAAAAGACCGTATCTCAAGTGTTATTTGGTTGCACTAAAACGGAGAAAATCAATTGATAGAATTTAAAACAATCGGCTTATTCTTTGTTACGGCAATCGCGGAGATATTGGGTTGTTACTTACCTTATCTCTGGTTAAAAGAGGACAAGTCAATTTGGCTTTTGGTACCTGCAGCGTTCTTTTTAGCGTTATTCGCATGGTTGCTATCTCTTCACCCAACTGCGGCGGGCAGAGTTTATGCGGCGTATGGTGGCGTCTATATTTTTGTCGCCATCATTTGGCTTTGGGTAGTAGATGGTATCCGTCCTAGTTTATGGGATGCACTAGGCGTGTCGGTAGCACTGTTAGGTATGGCAATCATAATGTTCGCGCCCAGAACCACATAACATCTTGGATGTTCAAATATTGAGATCACGATGAATTTTATCAGTAAGTTTAAAATAAGCGTTCTTTTCTGTATCAGTGGAATTTTGTGTTTAATTGCTTATCACGTTATCGGTTCATCTATAGATGAGAACGGTTTCTTAGTTGAGCCATTTGGGTTAATTCCTTTATTTTGGTTTTTTCAGTTACTCGCATTGGTGGCTTTGGTTGTCACTTTCGCCAAACTTAGAAAAGCAGACTAAACCGGATGGCGAGGCTACAAGTAAACGAGGGTTCTTCGTTATAAAAAGTATTAGAGAATGATTCCTAACACTTGGCATTTACCGTGAGTTAGACTTAATGGTTAAGGCGTTAGGCAGCGGCATTGGTATTGCGTTGCTCATCTCTAAAGCGGGCGTTATGTTTGTCAGGTTAATTGGGGTTTAGGAGTACAGTTTGGCTAAAAAATTTTATGTGGTTTGGAAAGGTCGAGAAACAGGCATTTTCACAACGTGGGCGAAGTGTAAATCACTAGTTGACGGCTTTGCGGGAGCAAAATTTAAATCGTTTCCAACTTTAGGGGAGGCGGAGTCTGCATTCGGTAAAAAATCAACAGCACCAAAGGCTAAGATAGTTAAAAAATCTAGAAAATTGAAATCTGTTCCCTTATCTCAAGAACAAATAGACGCAATGCCATTTGACGTAAAAATCTACACTGATGGTGCTTGTGAACCGAATCCTGGAGAGGCGGGGACTGGGCTTGCGGTATATGAGAATAATAAGCTAACCGAACTCTGGTATGGTTTATACCAATCATTTGGTACTAACAATACTGCCGAGCTTCATGGACTCAATCAAGCTCTACTGCTCGCCAAGGAAAAGCTAACGAAAGGGCGTTCAGTTGGTATCTTTTGTGACTCAAAGTACTCCATCGATTGTGTCACAAAGTGGGCATATGGTTGGGAGAAAAAAGGTTGGACTAAGTCTGGCGGTGAAATTAAAAACCTGGACATAATAAAACCAGCTTATTCTCTTTACCAAGATATATCATCTCAAATTACGATTCACCATGTGAACGGGCATGTTGGCATTGAGGGTAATGAGTTAGCTGATAGGATGTCCATCATTGCTATTGAGTCTAAGGATAAGAATCTTTCTTTGTATAAAGAAATTCATAATATTCCAAAACTTTTAGCGATGCGTACTGGTTAATAGACACCGATACAAATCGCTTAATAGTAATTCATAACACGTGGTATTTGCGCTGTGCATTGAATTTGTGTTTGAGGTGGAACACGCATATAACAGAGGGGTTAGGTACTCGAAGGTACGGTAATTATGGAAATCACTTTTCGACAGATTCACATTGATGACTTCGACTTATGCGTTTCTGCGAGAAAAGATGCGTTCTTTTGTAGCTTTGGGCACTACGACGGTTTCGACGATTTCATCAGTGGTTATTGTGAACGAGTCTTTGACCGGCTAGCGAAGTCAGGATGGTTCTACATCCATGTATTTGTGGATGGTCAGTTTGCAGGGCAGTTGGAATTTCGTAGTTTTTCACCAGAACCGGAAACAGGCTATGTGCACCTCATTTACTTGAAGCCGAACTTTCGTGGATTAGGTCTTGCGGTGAAAGTGCAGAATTATATCGTTAGCAATTTGAGAAAAGCGGGGTGTTTGCGCGCTGTACTTTCAGTAAGCCGGACTAACTACAGAGCACTTAAATTTTATAAGCGCCATGGTTGGGAATTTGTGCGTAAGAATCCTAAGCACGATGAGACCGATTTTTACCAATTTTGGTTGAGTCCCCCTTAGCTGAGGGTTAGTTGCCAACATTTTAATGTCATTATATTAGCAACTATTTTCCGTATTTTGTAAATCTAGACTAGTTCAATAGGGCCGTGGTCATCACAATGGTCCCCATGTTGGTGGTGAAGCCGCCCATCAACGATATAGTCTATGTGATCGCCATGCTTCATGCCCACAGTCAGGGCCGTGAATATGCCCATTACATGAGTGAACAGGCTTGCACTCATTAGGGTTAATATCACTAAATTGAATCGTATGTTCATCGCAATGGTCACCATGCGGATGGTGAAGTTTTCCATCCACTAAGTAGTCGATATGTCCTTCGTGACGTACTGCTGTATGACCACAAGTAGAACTGTGAGTATGATTCTCATGTTTGTGTGTGTTAGAGCAAGACATCGTTCATCTCCTTCGATAAGTTTCTATCTACATATAAAATGTAGTTGTTATCTAGAGCGTTGTTTGAGTAATTTAGTGAATTTAGATAACGTTCGAAGGCACTAACAAAGCTTGAAGACGGATTACCAACGCTTAGTATTTTGGCTTTGTTTCAGATTAAGTGTTTACGACACAATACTTTTAGGACAATGGTATGTGTTGTTCGCCCCTTAATTGGAGGCTAGCACCTCGTGGGGTCATTATGTCTATACCTATTGGAGAAATTACATGGAGTTAGTTGCACCATCGTCAGGGTTTAAGTCAGCTTTTGAATGTTTTTATGAGGACTTTGCTCGACACGATGTTGAAAATGCTGAGTACTACCTTGAGGGTAAAATAGATTTTTTCAAATATATTAGACGCTTGAGTGATGAAGCTGCAGGTAAAAATCTGCGTGAAGGTTATGTGCCATGCAGTCATTTTTGGCTGATAGATAGCTCAAGATCTATCCTTGGAGCTATTCGGGTTCGTCACAACATCGACAATGATTTCCTGGCTTTAGAAGCTGGGCATATTGGCTATGATATAGCCCCTTCATATCGTAGAAATGGTAATGGTAAGTTGATGCTAAAAATGGTACTTCCGAAAGCGGCTGCTCTTGGCATTGGGCGAGCACTGCTGACAGCAGATGAGGATAACTTTGCATCGCGTGGCGTCATCGAAGCAAACGGTGGTGAACTTGAAAATATTGTTATAGGTAAAGTATTTCCAAAGCCTCTAGCTCGGTATTGGGTTGAGTGTAAGTAATGATGTAACAATCACTTAAGACAGGTTCGCACGCTTAGTATTTTCACTGTGCGTTGAGTATAGTGTTTAAGGTAGTCTGCGGTGTTAGCAGTCAGAATTAACAAGGACCTATAGATGGATTTAAAGTATCGTTCAGCTGATTTTGAAGATTTGGAAAGCCTTGTTGCTTTGCTTTCCAATGACCCACTTGGCAGTAAAAGAGAGGATACGTCTGTTCCGTTGAATAGTGCGTATCTTGAAGCGTTTGAAGCAATTATACGAGACCCAAATAATGAATTACTTGTTGTCGAGCTGGAGAAATCTCTAGTCGGGATGCTTCAAATTACCTTTATACCTTACCTGACGCATATTGGAAGTTGGCGATGTCTTATCGAAGGCGTTCGGATCCATAGCGACTATCGTGGGCAAGGTTTCGGTGAGAAAATGTTCGCTCATGCTATCGAAATGGCAAAGAACAAAGGTTGTACAATCGTTCAGTTAACAAGTGATAAGCAGCGCCCTGATGCAATCCGGTTTTACGAAAAACTGGGATTTAAAGCAACACATGAAGGATTTAAACTCGTGTTGTAAGCGCTTATCGTTCATATGAATCACTTTAGCTTGATTCGAAATACATGGAATTTTGTGCGTCGCTTTGGCAGTTCAGGCGTTATCTGGAGACTTTGCTATGTCGTGCACGCGTCCTAGGTGCTTGTAAAAAAATGGCCTACAGTGAATAGGCCTTTAGGGTGGTGAGTGTAATTAACGTTCAGGCGTCGTTAGTAATCTGATGGCACGGTTTACTGCATTGTCGATACCTTGAGGGCTTTCTAATTTCCCGGAACTGGCAGGACCAAGCGCGCATGCGTAGAGAGCAAGCTGCTTATCAAATGTTAGGTCCAACTTTTCATAAAGATTTTGGCGGATTTTGGCGTGGTGCTCAGGCTCTTTGTTAGCAAGGTTGACGAGAGTGTCATAAATGAGCGTCTTCATATAATTCCTTTTTTATGTAACCATGTGCGCATCATTGTATAAGATTTTTGACAAATGTTAAGAAGCATCAATCACAGAAAAATGGTCTGAGAGCAAATTTTCCATCGAAGTAAATCAGTTCGATGTGTCAATAGCCCCCCTAGAGACATTGATAGGGGGCTAATTTATGCTGCGGTAGCAGATTCAATATGGTAGTAATTTTTAGCCATAAGATGGAAAAGCTATTTAAAGCGATGTTGATGATAACACTTATGTGACACTGTAGCGTTTTGGGTTTCTTTCACTGTTATTTCACGTTTGAATTATATAATGCTTGAATCTAGGGTTATACCCAATGGTTACTTTACCTCTAAATCAAGTCATTCTCACTGAACCGAGTATTTCGAGGCTATTTAGTTACTACGACACAAGCTGAAAACTTACCTCAAAGAGGCAAACAATAAATAGGTTAATTTAAATGGATTTTGTTCCTGTCGATTTATCCCGTCATTTGGATTTATGCATTGCATTTCGTAAAGATGCGTACCAAGTCAGTTTTGGTCATATTCAAGGGTTTGATGTTCAAGAGATCACTGCATGGCTTACGTCTATTGCGAAAGATCCACAAGCTGCGTTTTTCCATGTGATCAAAGACAGTAAAATCATTGGGCAGTTGGAATGTCGGTATCCAATTTCTGATAAAAAGGGCCTCAAATTCGGTTACATCAATTTATTTTATTTGGTGCCTGAATTTCGTCATCAAGGACTGGGTAGGCAGCTTCAAAAGTTTCTACTCAAACTCTTCGCCGACCACAACTGTGTTTATGCAAGACTAAGGTATATTCCAGGGAATGAGGCAGGTGAACGTTTCTATTACAAAAATGGTTGGCGTCCTGTAGGAAAGCCAGGAGAGCGTGGGCAGTTAATGCAGATCGATTTATTGGAGGTGACATGATTTCGATTCGTGACTTTCGGCAAGATGACTCACCAATCCTTTGGGCACTTTTTTACAATACGATCCGAAACGTCAACATTAGAGATTATACCGAGCAGCAAGTGGAAGCTTGGGCTCAGGATGGGTTCGACTCCCATCTTTGGTCAAAGAAAATGGAATCTATTCAGCCTTTTGTTGCTGAGATTGACGGATTGATTGTAGGTTACAGCGATGTGCAGCCAAGTGGGTTAGTCGATCACTTTTTTTGCCACCACGAATACCAAGCGCAAGGAGTAGGGCGTGCATTGATGACTCATGTTTTTAAGCAAGCGGGTGCTAAAGGGATTACACGTCTTTATTCGCAGGTGAGCATAACTGCTCGGCCTTTCTTTGAGCACATGGGGTTTAATGTCGTGAACGAACAGCAAGTCGAAGTACGTGGTGCCATTTTAACCAACTATATGATGGAAAGGAGGTTGGATAAAAAGCATGTAATCCATAAACAATGCTTAATTAGTAAGCTAAATCGTCCTCCTGCTCGCTGAAGTTTGAGATGATAAAAGCGAGTGGATTAAGGTGTATCGGCTTGCACTGGCGACAGATAGGGGTTTCGAGAACCAAAAGCCTTGCAGGTAATCAACACCTATTTCAGCAAAGAAATGGCGCATCTTTGCGTCTTCAATGCCCTCAATGACCACTTCGATACTCTGTTCTCGACACATGGTAATTAGAAACTTCAAGTACTCACGCGATGAGCGATTAGTGAGGGTCTTCCACGCCATTGATTTGTCGATCTTAATTTGTGTCACCGGCAAATCAAAGAAACAGTTTAATGAGCTATATCCTGCGCCAAAATCGTCCATAGACAGAGAAAAGCCTAACTCTCGTAGAGTGTTTAGAGGGGTGATGGCTGCGTGATTATTGTCCAGAATAAAGGTTTCAGTAAGTTCAAGCACGATGGCTTGCGGTGCGATGCCTATTTCATCGGCGATGCTTTTTATTTTATTTGGAAACTCGCTGTTAAGCAGTTGTAATACCGACACGTTTACATTTACTCGTACTTGAGTTTGGTAACGATCTCGATAACTCTTTATAAATTGACAGGCCCTTTCAAAAACTTGATAACCGAGTTCGACGATTAAGCCTTTCTTTTCTGCCACTGGAATAAACTCATCTGGATAAATCTCGCCAAACTCTTTGCTTCGCCAACGCACTAACGACTCAAAACTCACCACATGGAGATCAGAAGCACAAACAATAGGCTGAAATTTAACGCTCAGTGTTCTCTCCTCGAGGGCATTTTTCAAACCTTGCTCAATAAAGAAATAACGATCGACGGCATCACGGGTTTTCTGGCTGTAAACCGCGATGTGGTCTCTTTTTTTCTCGTTTGCGTACTGGCAAGTTCGTGCAGCTTTGCGAATGATTTCTCCAGCAGAGTGCGTTGGGTCAATACAAGAGTATAGGCCGATACTGATATTGCTCCCTAGATGTTGGCCTTTATCGACAACGGCTTCGTGATAGTTCTGCTTGATGGTTTTGGCGTATGACTGCAGGTTTTCAATTGGAACGTCATCAAGCACTAAAATGGCAAAATCATCGTCGTGAACCCTATATACGCTGCAGTTTGGGGAAGGCAAATGGCTTAATGTTTGCAGAAGTTTTTCAACCAAACCGTCGACAAGTTCACTGCCGTAATGATTGAGGTAAGATTTGATTTCTTCAATCTGGATATAAAAAATTGATGCATGCGTATTTTTGCTGTCGACCAACTCATTAATATTTAAAAGTAGGTGCGCTCGGTTTGCCATGCCGGATGCATTATCATGGAACGCAACTTGATGGATATAGCTTTCCATTAATTTTCGTTCGGAAATGTCCCTATGGCTACCGACCATGTATTGACCGTGCTTGGTCTCTTTGGTCATTGCCACACCTTCAATCCAAACGTATTGGCCGCTTGGTTTGCGAAGGCGATAGGTGGTCGTCATACGTTCGTTGTCGGTATTAATGTGAGCATTCACGCGTTTCAATAAATGTTCTTTGTCTAGTGGGTGAACTAAATTTAACCATTTATCTAAGTTAATACGGCCCGCATTAATACCAAATTGCTCATAAAAGCACTGATTGTAGAAAACCATTGTGCCGAATTCATCCATGTAGAAAAGCCCTTCGCTGAATACATCGAAGATATGGATAAAACGTTGTTCGACGATCTGTAAAAATTTACGATCGTGCTCTGAAACAGCTTGAGCAATTTTGTTGTTCAAGTTAGCGCCCCCGCAATCCAAATTGCTGCGGAAATAGGCATATATCGGCGAATCACGAATGACATATCTTTGGGCTTTGTCCTATGGATTGCAAACGAGATAATTTACGTCAGATGAAAATATTATATAAATTACAAGTCTATGTAAAAAAAGGTTTATTACAGTAATGCAACTAATAATCAGCATTTTAAAAACTTAGTCAATAGTAAATACTATTTGTACTGAAAAGTTTTTGATTTGATGTTCAAAAACTTCAAAGTATTTAAGTTGATGATGAATGTTTGAGCTATCTCCTCAAATTAAATACGGTCTATCGTGTTTTCAAAACATCATATACTGACCAAATGCTCATTAATTACAAGTAATATTGAATTCTAGTAACATTAGGTCACCAGATTTCTTATAATTCTTTTTGTAAATTATAAATTCTGGTCAGTTTTAATAATATGCAGTACAAACAAGAAGACTTAATCAAGATAGCTATCGCGGATGTTGGTGTTGGCATGTTCGTCACTGGCATCGAGAAGAACAAAGGTATCAACCTCGGGAATGCAGGCCGAGTTTCAAACGAGTTGGGTATCAAGAAACTGCATACGAGTGGAGTTAAGTATGTTTGGGTCAATAAGAAACTTTCCGCACGACGATGTGTTTTTAAGCCTTTTAAAGATGAACATGATGTCTCCTTATCCGCTTCTGAAGTGACTATTTCACCCAAAATTCAACGTGCTTTCCGTACTCGTGAGGTCCAGCATGAACGTGCCAAAAAGCTGATTTCGGAGGCTAAAGGTTTAGCACAGAAGCTCTTTAACCAAACGTTTGAAGGTAAATTCATCGAGGTTAACGAGATAGACTCGTGGGCTGACGACATGATAGAGAGCGTTTTTGTCGACTCTGATGCGTTCCAATGTGTCTCTGCATTGCGCCAAAAAGACAGTTATTTGCTTGAGCACTCGGTCAACGTAGCTTGCTTACTGGTTTCGTTCGGCAAGTACTTGGGGCTCGATAAAAAGATGCTCAAGCAGTTGGCGATTGGCGGTATCATTCATGATGTGGGTAAAATTAAAGTCGATGATGAGATTTTACACAAACCGGCACGTCTGACGTCGGAAGAGTTCGCGCACATGAAACTGCATCAGGTATTTGCGGGTGAAATCATCCTAGGTATACAAGGCCTGAGTGATGTCAGCCGAGATGTGTGTTTGATGCACCACGAGAAACTTGATGGTACCGGATATCCGAGCGGCTTATTTGGTGAACAGATTCCGTTACATGGAAGAATGAGCTGTATAGTCGATATTTACGATGCGTTGACTGCAGACCGTGTTTACAAACAAGGTATGAGCTCAGCAGAAGCGTTCAAAATTCTATTAAGTTTGACTCCCTTTCATCTAGATACGGATTTAGTTTACAAGTTTATTAATTGCATTGGTATATACCCAGTGGGTTCTATTGTGCAATTGAACGATGGAAGAGTTGGTATTGTATGGTCATCTAACGATTCTCAGCCACTGAAACCCATAGTGAAATGCTTTTACTCGCGCAGGTATGAGCGTTATATCGACGTCGTTATGGTGGATTTAAAGAACAGCTCATACTCGGTTGAAAAGGCAGTCGCGCCGTCATCGTTAGAAATAGACCCAGGGCCTTTCTATGATTAACACACCGTCGCTGCTTTTTGAGTATTTTACTGATTGATTGCGTTGTTTGCGGTGTCGTCTTGCGGGTTTCAATTGATAGAAAACTCTAAGAAGCAAATAGCAGCGGATAAAGCTAAGTTTCTAAATAATAAACTAAATTAGAAAAATCTTATTTCCACAATGGAAATTGACGTTTTTGTTTTTTTCAATGGTGGCAAAGAGTCCTGATGCGTAAACTCCAACCTGTCCGTTCGAGGTATAGCCTCTAAAGTCTGTATTTGTTGTTTTTGTCCAGGAATATCTAATATGACTTCAAGCCTTTCTGAGCTTCAAAAGCGCTTCTTTACTATTGCAACAGATAGTAACTTGACTCCAAAACAGAAATCGAACTTTCTTGCTTTGGAAGCCGAGGCCGCTATCCCGTATATGGATGTCTCGGATGAGGTTGAACGAGCGATGCAGCATGGCGTTATCTGTGACATGTTTGAAGGTCATGCGCTATTTAAACCGCGGTATGTTTTGCCAGATTATGCAAAATTTCTTTCCCAAGGTTCTGAATACTTGGAGTTAGGCCCAGCAGAAGATTTTGACGATGCGATCAACATGCTGAGCATCATCTATCATCACGTACCTTCGGTAACCAATATACCGGTTTACTTGGGTAAACTTGATGATGTGTTAATGCCTTACGTCAATGATCTTACGGATGCTCAAATTTACAAAAAGCTGAAACACTTCTGGATTATGCTGGATCGCACATTGCCAGATGCGTTTATGCACGTGAATATAGGCCCAACGGATAACATCATTTGCCGTACGATTTTGAAAGTAGACGCCGAGCTTAAGCAGGTCGCACCAAACCTTACGTTTATGTATGACGAGTCGGTGACGCCAGATGATTTGCTTAAACGAGCAACACAGAACATCTGCGAATGTAGCAAACCACACATCGCGAACTACCAAATACACGTTAACGCTTATGATAGTGACCGCTTTGGTATCGTGAGCTGCTACAACTCTCTGCCATTAGCTGGCGGCTCAAACACGCTGGTGCGTATGAACCTCAAAGAAGTGGCAAACCGAGCAGAGTGCTGTGAAGATTTCTTCAATAATGTATTGCCGGAATATCATGGTTTGATGGTTGAGCTGATGGATGCTCGCACCTCACATTTGCATGAAAAGTCAGGCTTTTTTAAGAGCTTCTTAGCGCAAGAAGGCTTGATAGAGGAATCTCGTTTTGCGCCTATGTACGGCATTTTTGGCATGGCAGAAGCGGTTAACACACTTCTAGAGAAAGAGAGCAATGTCGGCTTCTACGGGCAAGATGCAGCAGCAAACGAGCTAGGTCAACAGATCTCCGCTAAATTGTCTGAATTGGTCGAGAGCACGCCAGTGAAGTTTGGCCTGGAAGGCAGAGCGCTATTGCATGCACAAGGTGGTATCAGTCTTGATGTGGGTGTGACGCCTGGCGTTCGTATTCCTTACGGCAACGAACCCGATCCCGTGTCTTACGTTCAAGCAACCGCTGGCCATCACCAATACTATCGTGCTGGTATCAGCGATATTTTAACCATTGATGAAACCGTGAAATCGAACCCAGAGGCGATGTTCAATCTATGCAAAGGAGCGTTGAAGGCGGGTTACCGTGAGTTCACGGCAAACGTCGCGTCAAACGACTTGGTACGTGTAACTGGGTACATGGTTAAATTGTCTGATATCGTCAAATACGATACGGAAGGGTCACGCTCCAACACAACATTCTTAGGTGCGGAAGCGGCAAGGAATACGGGCATTTTAGAGCGCTCACCACGTGTAGTGAGCCATGAAATGTCACCGATTTACGCTAAGTAATTAGCGATGGAAAAATAAAATGGCTAGACGATCGGAGCAGCCCTTAGCTAAGGTAACGCGTATCCTTCCGTTCTCTTGTGTTGATGGACCTGGAAACCGTCTAGTTATTTTTTTACAGGGTTGTAACTATCAGTGCATCAACTGCCACAATCCGCACACTATCAATCACTGCAATCATTGTGGTGATTGTGTGACTGAATGTCCGGCTAATGCATTGAAGTTTGACGAAAACAACAACGTTGTTTGGCTTGAAAAGGAGTGCACCCACTGCGACCATTGTATAGAGATATGTCAGCACCAATCTAATCCAAAATTTACTGACTACTCTGTGGAATCAATGCTCGATTTGATACGAAAGCAACGCTTTTTTATTAGCGGTGTGACGATATCCGGTGGGGAATCTACCTTACAGCTTCCTTTCATTATTGCTCTTTTTAGAGGGATCAAACAGGATAGTGAGTTGCGTCACCTTACTTGCTTTATCGACAGCAATGGGTCTTTATCAACGGCAGGTTGGGATAAAGTTTTGTCGTACATGGATGGTGCGATGATTGATCTTAAGTCTTGGCAAAGTGAAACCCACCACTGGTTAGTCGGGCGCGATAATCACCGGGTATTTCAAACAATTCAACACTTAGCGAAAGCCCAAAAATTGTACGAAGTACGTTTACTGCATATTCCGGGGAAAAGTGATTTAGATACGGAAGTCGCAGCGGTTGGGCGCTATCTGCAAGGGTTGCCAGAATCGGTTAATATTCGGTTAAACGCATTCCAACACCATGGCGTGATTGGCCAAGCTCTGAAATGGGAGAAATGTTCTCAGGATGAAATGGAGCGCTTCCACGCTCAATTACGCCAGTTTGTAAGCAGACCGATAACCATGCCATCGGCTTATTTGTGACGCAGAAAAGATAATCTTAAAGGCTAGCTACCACTGCCTGACGGTATTCTCCAGAGTTTTCACATGCTTTGAGTACCTGTTGCTGTAGCCACCTTAACGCGGGATCGTTCAGACTCGATTTATTCCAAACCAAGCTGTATGCCACTTGTCCATATTCGAATGGCAAATGCTTCTCTATTAAACCTTTCGCTTGTAGTGCCATTTGTGCCCAAAGTTTTGAGCAGGTGAACAGATAATCGGAGTGATGGCACATCACTGCAGCAGAGCCGAAATCTGCCACGTGCATTGCGACATTGCGCTTGGCGTAATGCTGGGTTAAATTTTGCTCAAAATAAGGCTGAGATAAGCCTTTATCGTGAATTCCAATGTGTCTTGCATCCAAGTAGTTTTCTACTGAAAGTTCTTCCTCTGCCAATGGGTTATTGGTGCCCATTAAACAAATCATCTCATCTTCTAAAATCGTCCGCCATACCAAGTCTTTGCTGTCGGTTGGGGGCTGGCTGATGTCATGAGGCAGAATCATCAGGTCTACTTGTCCGCGGATGAGAGAGTCGAAGCACATTTGTTCTTTCGCATAGATGTTCAATTGTGCTCGATTACCCATCTGTTTGGATAGATTTTTCAGCATAGGAGCGAAGATCTCAAAGGTGCTTTCACGCATCGTTAAGGAAAAGCGGCCTTCATAACTGCTTGGATTAAAGGTTCCTTGGTAAAGCAATCCATTCATGCTGGAGAGAATGCCGTGCACCGAAGGGCCAATGTTCAAAGCAAACGGAGTTGGGGCCAAACGAGAACCATCGCGGTAAAAAAGGTCGTCTTTCAGAATGTCGCGCAATTGGCTTAGTGTTTTACTCACGCTGGAAGGCGTCACGCAGAGTTGCTCCGCGGCTTGAGTCACGCTGTGTGTTGTGAGCAGCATGTGCAGTACCGTCAGGTGTTTGAGGCTAATGCGTGAAAGTGTTATGTGATCCATTCGCAAGACTAATTTGTGTCATTTTTTCCAGTATATCAGCATGTAACAATTTTTTACTATTGTAAAAGATCAGAAAATTCCGAGTTTCTTTTCGTTTTTTATCTTAGCAATTTCCCCATGAAATATTGCTGACAAATGCTGAGAGATTCAGTATCGCGGGTTGGTTTCGTATTAACGGTGGAAAAGACAATCAGCTTGATATTGCGCACTGAGTGCAAGTGCGGCTAATGCGCTGAGAGAAACTTTAAACTTGATTAACTTTGAGCTACTTATTGATTTTGAAAGATTTCCTTTTGTTTCATTGACTTTTTCCGGAAATTGCACAAATAGT
This sequence comes from Vibrio sp. AND4, assembly GCF_000171815.1. Taxonomy (GTDB): domain Bacteria; phylum Pseudomonadota; class Gammaproteobacteria; order Enterobacterales; family Vibrionaceae; genus Vibrio. The sequence continues at coordinate 59,171 of NZ_ABGR01000002.1, forward strand.
TATTCAAACAATATCCTAATTAGGTGTGTGGTAAAGGTAATTTATGAAAAGAGTCGTAGTGTGGGGTGCAAGTAGTGGCTTAGGTTTGGCAATTGCAAGGCATTTTGCGGGGAAAGGTACGGAAGTTGTCGGTGTCGCCAGAGAGCTCGACAAAAGCCCAGAATTAAAGCTGATTTGTCAGTCTACATTTGGTTGTGATGCAACAAAAGCATCTGAGGTAAACGCAGTTGTCGAACAGTTAGATAACGATGATATTGTTATTAGCACGATGGGCAGTTTTCGAGCAGATATCCCGGTTGATTATTTGGGCCATCGCCATTTGATTGATGCCCTGTGTCAGGCATCAATCCAGCGTTTTGTGCTGGTGACGTCTCTTGGCTGTTGTGATAGTTGGAAATACCTTTCAGAACGGTCAAAAACTGGTTTTGGTAGTGCAGTGCGTGAGAAGTCATTGGCTGAAGCCTGGTTACAAACTAGTGACTTGGACTACACCATTATTCGCCCTGGTGGCTTGAAAGATGGTGAGGCGACGGGGACTGGTGTATTGGTTGAGCCACAAGAAGTGCACGGTTTAATATACCGTCAAGAAGTTGCCCGCTTGATTTTTGAAATGTTAGAAAACAGCGAAGGTAGCGGCGAAATTTTTCACTCTATCGACCCAGAGCTAACCTACTAAACGTGATTCTTTACCCTTCTAAGTTCGAGTTGGCGAGAAAAGTATCTAGAATACTAAATAAAAAGGAATGAGTATGTTGAAGCACCGACTTTACCGTACCTACACCAATGGACTAAAAGTGGCGGCTTACGTTCTCCCTTTTCCTAAGCCGACGCTATTTTCAGGACCTGGCAGTCTCGATGAATTGACGGAAGCGATCGCCGATCTTAACTTCAAAAAGCTGCTCCTTGTAACCGACGAAGGGTTAGTAAAAATAGGCGTTGCCCGGCAAGTGTTGGAAAGTGCAAATGCCAAAGGTCTGAATGTTGTATTGTTCTCTGAGGTAAAACCAGACCCAACATATGATCAAGTCGAGAGTGGCTTGACTGCGTATTTCGAGTCTGGGTGCGACGCGATCTTGGCACTTGGCGGTGGTTCGTCTATTGATTGTGCCAAAGTTATCGCAGCCAGAGTGACCAATAGAAAATCGATCAAAAGAATGGCAGGTTTATTTCGCGTGTGGCGAACACCTGCACCTCTATTCGTGATTCCGACGACATCTGGCACTGGGTCAGAAGTGACGATTGCAGCTGTTGTTTCCGAGCCTGGTACTCATCTAAAAACACCACTCATTGATCCTAAATTAGTGCCTTTAATGGCAGCACTAGATGCAAACCTACTCATCGACTTACCCGCAAAGATCACCGCAGACACAGGCATAGATGCATTAACCCATGCAATAGAAGCTTACATCTCTCGTAACGCGACAAAGGAAACCAAAGTGTATTCTCTTGCTGCCATTAAACTTATATTTCAATACCTGCCTCTTGCTGTCAAAGAGGGGAGTGGCATTGAACCAAGGCAAAAAATGGCGATGGCGTCTTACTACGCGGGTTTAGCTTTTACCAAAGCGAGTCTCGGCTATGTACATGCATTTGCGCACAGTTTGGGATCTAAGTATGGCTTACCTCATGGAATGGCAAACGGTCTTGCTTTGCTCCCTGTCCTTCGGTTTTCTTTATCTGAAATTACACCACATTTAACCGCCATCAGTGAAAATCTAGAAGGAATACAAGGCGAAGGTAAACCCGATGCAGAAAGCTTTCTCGATAAATTGGAAGGTTTGCTCAACGCGATAGGAGTTGAACAAACGTCAACACTTTTGCAATCAGAAGACACGGACGAGTTGGTACATTTGATCTTGAAAGAAGCTCATTGGAACTATCCTGTCCCTAAATTCATGAGTGAAGAGGAATGTGCTCGGTTACTGGGCGTGATTGGGGGGAGGGAATGTTGTAAATTATAGTTTACAGTCATGGATTCTAAACCTTACACTTAGCTTGATCTTAATCGGTGAATGCTACAGAATCACCAGTGCACGACATTTAGTATCAGCTTGGTATGCAGTCAACCATTTTGATGCCGATAATTCTACTAATCCGTAAAGATAAATATACAATGAATAAATCTAAAGTATTTGGTAGTACTCTCATTATTGCTGGAACCACGGTTGGTGCCGGCATGTTGGCACTGCCTATTGCCTCTGCTGGTATTGGTTTTGCGACATCTCTTATCATCATGTTGGGGTTATGGGCATTAATGGCCTTTACTGCGTTGTTAATGCTAGAGCTTCATCAATATGCGGACAGCAGTGCCACCCTCCATACTCTGGCGAAACAAATTCTCGGGCAGAAGGGTAAATGGGTCGCAAGTTTTGCGATGTTATTTTTGTTCTACTCATTGTGTGCGGCTTACATTGCGGGTGGTGGTGCTCAGTTTGGTGAGCGTTTAACAGAGTGGTTTGGTCTGGATGTGTCAGGTTCAACGTCAACCATTATCTTTACCCTTATCGTGACAATGGTGGTGGCAGTGGGTACTGCTACCGTAGATAAGGTAAATCGCGTTCTATTTGGTCTAAAGATGGTGACCATGATTGCAGTGTTGTCGTTCCTAGCTCCAAATGTCACGGAATCGTACTTATTGAGCATGCCAATCGAGCAGGGCCTTATCGTTGCGGCGATTCCAGTCATCTTTACCTCATTTGGCTTCCACGGCAGTATTCCGGCGATCGTCAACTATCTGGATGGTGATACTTCGTCTTTACGTAAAGCAATCATTATCGGCTCGATGATTCCATTAGTGATTTACATTTTATGGCAAATCGTGACCCTTGGTGTTGTAAGTCAACAAACCTTGATTGATAACGGCGGTTTGAGTGCCTTGATTGGTCAACTGTCTCAAACGGTGCACCAATCAAACCTTGGTGGTGTCGTGGGTATATTTGCTGATCTTGCGCTTCTTACGTCTTTCCTGGGTGTGAGTTTGGGGCTGTTTGAGTTCCTAGGCGACACGATCAAAGGTAATAGCGAAAAGCCAAATCGATTAGTAGCAGCAGTGATCACTTTTGTACCACCGTTAGGTTTTGCATTGTTTTACCCACAAGGCTTTATTATTGCGCTGGGTTATGCCGCGATTGCTTTGGCTATTCTCGCGATATTTCTACCACTAGTGATGGTGATTAAGGTGCGTCGTTCTGATGAGTTTACTGGCGAATACCGTGTCGCGGGCGGTCATGGGGCTCTGTTAGTTACGGGCGTCGCAGGCACAGGTATTGTTATGGTGCAACTACTCATTACTTTGGGTGTGCTTCCTCCGTTGGGATAATCGCAAACCGGATTGATATCTTGGTATGTTTATGAAGCCAGTGCGAAGTTCAGCACTGGCTTTTTTGATCTAGGTTTAATTATCGTAGTGTTTACGATGAAAATTTTAGCGAAAAAATGATTTATTTCCTTAACTTATGTCGTGGTGTGTAGATAGTTTAAATGCAAAAAAGTTGCCCTACTCACATCAAATACGCTGACCTTCATGCGCTTTTCATCTGGTTTGAGCATATTGAGGTGTGGTGCAGCGAAATGAGTTTCTATTCGTAAAACCGCTCTATGCGTAAACCGTGAAGTGAATCAAATCGAAATATTGACGAGGAGGTCGGAATAAACAATACTGTACATGTATACAGTTACTGGTTGGAGGTGAAGTATGTTGTGGGAAACCTTAGAAAGAGTAAACCGCTTACGCCAACAAGCACTTGCGAATGCTGAGTTCGTAGAGTCTGCAAAAGAACATGAAGAAGCTTTGCATGACCAAGAGTGTCACTATCAATCAAGAAAACGGTCAGCCAAGGACAAACACAGCACGAAATCATTGGCCGATATCTATAAACAAGTGGAGTTTGGCGCCGACGCTCGTCATTAATCCATTCAGGTACGCTGCGGCTATTACCTAATTTTTCTCACCGCCGCAGATTGTATATCTGGACTCATAACACTGAAAATCTTGCTAATAAAACGACTAATTAATGATTTACCTATCAATAATCCAAATAAAATTATCTTTACGTAACAATGTTATAATGATTGGTCTCTAAAGCACAAAAAGTCCCCCGTACTAATTATGGGGGACTTTTTAGAAATCAGCTTTCCTCACGTAATGTGGGTTTTTGTATTTTTTCTCAGGCCCGAAAGTCGAGATCACTAATTTGTTCCACAGTGTTTTGTCAAACTCGCCTTTTGGGATAGAAGGGTACAATGTCTCTTCTTCTTCTCTTGCAAAGTTCATGTACTGCTTTTTCTTGATTTGGTTGTACTTTTTTGCAATTTGATTGTGTTTACTCACCCATTCAAGCTTGTAATCACGCAGGACCTTCTCAGCTTTCTCGACATCCATCCGTGACAAGAAAAGCCGTTTATATGAGACTTTCCTATCTAACATGGTTCGCATGACGGTTTGAATGTATTTACCATGGTGGGTAATGGTGATGTCATTCGCATCGACTGATGGGATACACCAGCCTTTTGGTAAAAAGTTTGGCTTCTTAAACTGCTTATTACGCTCCATTAGTACCTGATGAAGAATTAAATCAGATGTGCCGCGGAAAGTTTTTTGCCATTTTGCGATTCGTATTTGTAACGAACCAGGCAAGCGATAGATGTTAGTGAACTTATCTTTGTCCATGGACTTCCGTCATGAAATTAATATGCAATGTGGGAATAGGCAGACGCGAGTGTTCAGCTAAGCATTAGTTACATTGCTGAGCGTTATCGTGTCGGTTAATGGTACGATTTTACAACGACCTCAAGGCTAATAGCGAGAGTCTATGTCAATAATAGGTTAGAAATAAACAAACTGTTTAGATTATTGACGGAATGTTAGCATGAGGAGAGCCCGCAGCATGACTACCGGGCTCAAGTTGGCGTTGCTTATCGCAATGGGCTGTTTAAATCGCTTTCTCAAACTGCTTATCGTCTTCTTCTTCGATTTGCTGAATATGACGATTTACTTGTTGCAGTTGGTACATTTGGGCATATCGACCATTTTGTTTCAACAGCGATTGATGTGTGCCGTTCTCAGCTAAATCACCGTGATGCAGAACGAGGATTTGGTCTGCGTCTAAAATCGTCGACAATCGGTGCGCAATGACCACCAGTGTCATATCTTGGCGCAGTACTTCCAGGCTCTTTTGAATCAAAGCTTCGGTGCCAGAGTCAATGTTTGCAGTTGCTTCATCCAAGATCAGAATCTTTGGTTTGGCCACGAGAACGCGAGCGAGAGCAAGGAGTTGCTTTTGGCCTGCTGACAGATTGGTTTCACCTTGGCCAAGTTGGGTCTCTAACCCGTTCGGGTATCGACGAATTTGATCGGCAAGACCGACGTTTCCTAACGCATCCCAAATGTGAATATCTGTTATTGCTCTGCCCAAGGAGATGTTGTCGCGCACGCTTGCTGGGAGTATATGAGGGTCTTGCTGCACCATGGCGACATCTTTACGAAGTACGCCTTTAGCTAGTGATTTCAGCGGCCTTCCATCAATCAGTAGTTCGCCGATTTCAGTTGGATAGAAGCCCATAAGCAATGACGCTAGCGTACTTTTACCGCTACCAGTGTGGCCAACAAGGGCGATAAATTCTTGATGTGACGCGTTCAGAGATATATCTTTCAACACATCTTGCTTACCATCATAGCTGAACGTTAGGTTTCTGAGTTCAATTGCACCAGTTTGCAACGGATTATGATCATCGCCGTATGTTTGTTCCTTGGCATCGATCAACTCGAAAACGCGTTCGCTGGATACGAGTGCTTGCTGGAGTAATGCCAATTGTTGCGTCATCTCAATCAAAGGCTCGGTTACTCTTGCAAGGTAACTAATAAACGCATAGAGGACACCCACACCTATTAGTTCAACCCCATTATAGCCAAAGATCGCGACAAGACAGAGTAGGGCAAGGCCTGCGAGTAAGTCCATCAAAGGGCGCAATAAATAGCCGTTCAAACGAATCACTTTCTTTGAAGCCACCAAATGCTCATCAGTGAGGCTGTTAAACTGTTTATTGAAACGCTCCTCTTGTAGCATTAACTGAACAACGCGCATACCTTGAATCGACTCGCTTAAATTGGCATTAATGTCTGTCAATAAATCGCGCATGTCGCGGTAGCTACTGGTGCTCAGTTTTTTAAATAAATACATAAAACCGATCACTATTGGCAGCAGTACTAAGACGACCACGGTTAGTTTCCAGCTCAGGTAAAACATCACGCCTAGCATCACTAAAATCATCACTGCGTTTTTGACCACAGTGGCGATCAGAAGCTCATAGAACTGCTGCAGAGATTCTGTGTCGTTGGTGATTCGGGAGACTAGCTTTCCCGCAGGAGTATAATCAAATGCCGATAAAGGTTGCTTAATCACGCCGGCGAACACTTGTTTTCGAATCGTTTTGATGGTGTTGGTAGCGACAATGCCAAATTGCAGGGATTGAAGGTATTGAAATACTGCCGAGATAAACTGCAAAGTGATGTAGCCCGCCGCTAGCACGATCAAGATGTCACGTGAGTAGTTGCCTTTTGCGATGTGTTCATCAATAAAGTATTGGATAAGCCACGGTCCACCAGCGCTGGCTAACGCTGCAATAAACAGCATTGTTAAGCCTTTAAGTATCGGTTTCGGTTGGGATAATGAATAAGACATTAACCGCTTGAAGGTTGTTGATTGTTTCATGATTAGTCCCCCATGGCTTGCTCTAGTTTCTGATATTGATGCATTTCCGCATACCAACCTTGACGTGCCAAAAGGGCATTATGTTGACCTCGTTCTACGATGTGTCCGTGATTCAGTACTATGATTTCTTGTGCCGCTTCCAGTGCAGTGAGACGATGAGCGATGACAATCAATGATTGCTCACGATAGTAGTTCTCTAAGTTCTCCAGAATCTGGTGCTCTGTACGTCCATCAACCGCGGAGAGCGCATCATCCAACACCAGCACTTGGGCATTAAGCAGCATAGCGCGAGCGATGGCGATACGTTGTTTTTGACCGCCAGACAATGTAATGCCTTTTTCACCCACTTCTGTGTGATAGCCATCTGGGAATTTTTCAATATCGTCGTGAACACAAGCCAATTTAGCGGCGCGATAAACGTCCTCTTTTGTCGCCTCAGGGTTCCCTAAAGCGATGTTGTCGAAGATCGATTTAGAGAACAAGAACGGGCTTTGATTGACGACGGCAAAGCGGCTTCGCCACTCCGCGAGTACAGCGTCTTTGATTTTCACATCACCAAACTGAATTGTGCCCTTATCCATATCATGCTGACGCAGCAACAAAGTCAGTAAGGTCGACTTACCACTGCCGACAGGGCCAGCAATTCCAAGCATTTTGCCAGGTTCAAGAGTCAAATGAAGGTCGGTTAACGTTGGCGGTAAATCTCTGGACCAGTGGAATTGGTCGATCTTAATCTGTAACGGTAAAGGGTGAATGCCTAGTGGCGTTGCACCACTGATGATCTCCGGCTTCTCATCAAGAATTTCTTGTAGTCGGTCCCACGCCGCAGAGCCTCGCTCCAAGATGTTGAATAGGAAAGCGAACGCCAGCATCGGCCAAATCATAAGACCTAAGTACATGGTAAAGGCAGTTAAATCCCCAAGAGTAATGTCGCCTTGCTCAACTAAATAGGCACCAGATGCCACGCTCAAAAAGAAAGACATACCAATGGTTAGCTGAATGGCGGGATCAAAGCGTGCGTCGATTCGAGCAACAGCGATGTTCTTCTCACCTGTATCGTCAACAACGTTTTCAAAACGTTGCTGCTCTTGGTTTTCGAGTCCGAAAGCACGCAGCATACGCACGCCGTTTAGTGACTCTTGCGTCATGTCAGACATGGTGGAGAAGGCTTCTTGAGCGATTTTGAATCGTTTATGTAGAATTCGAACAATGAAAAAGATAATGATGGCAAGAAACGGCATCGGCAATAATGCCATTGCGGTTAGCTTCCAACTGATTTGCGTGATCATAATGATGATTACTGCGATACCTGTGATCAAAGAATCGGCTGCGGTCAACACGCCATCCCCTGCGGTCACGATAATGTTACGTACATCATTGGTACCACGAGCCATTAGGTCGCCAGTTTTGTATCGTTCAAAGAAATGAGGGGGTTGAGTAGACACATGACGATAGAGACGATTACGCAAAATAGTGCCCAATTCATAACTCGCGCCAAATAGCCAAATTCGCCATAGTATTCGACAGCAATATATCGTAAAAAACAGCACGATAAGACCCAGCAACCACATCGTAAGAGTTGTGGTTTTTAGGGTGTCATCGATCACACCATCGACAATAATGCCGACCGCTTTGGGAGGTACAAGCTGAAGTGCGGAAATGATGGCAAGCAATAGGACCGAACCTAAATATTGTTTCCATTTTAGTTGAAAATACCAACGTAGCTGCCAGAATATTCTCATTTCGCCTCCTGCTTAAATGATTGAATTTATTATGGAACTATTATTGAGCGAATGAACACGTTTACAAGCATAATTTGGTGTGAAAATAGAAAACAACACAATGTGTCGATCTTATAGAGGCTTTAGCAATGGCAACCTTATGTATCGCTGAAAGGAGAAGGTGTTACAAAATATTGTGAAAAAGTTGTTAAATATGGCTTTTGAAAGGTGTTGATAAAAGCAGGAAATCGCTCCAAAAGTAACGCTATTGGAGCTGATTTTGCTGGTTTAACAGTCTCTGGTTTGAATTCCGTATCTTATCTGTTCACCTGCGGTTTTCGGATAATACACTTCGACATAGCAGAGGTGGAAAATGTCGACAGGCTGGTTTGCAAAGCTGATAAGGAAGTAGGGCTTGTCTTTGTCTTGTGCGCCGTACCAGCGATTGATGGTTAACTGAGGATCAAATCCTGCTAATTCACGAGCTGGAACCACATTCTTGATGTAACCGAAATAGCCAATTAAATCGTTGTTCCCATCGTTATTTAAATCTATGTTCTTCAGCTGTTCAGCAACGACGTTTTCTTGCGATTGAAGTACGGCCTTAGTATAAACTTGTTGATTTGCTGTCGCTAAAGCATCACGGGCCCCTTGCAAGACTGCGATACGAGCGTCCTTCTGGATATTAAGAAATCTTGGCAGCGCAACAACACTGATTACGCCAAGAATGACAATACAAGCCACTAATTCTATGAGTGTAAAACCCTGAGTATTACGCAAAACCACCTCCGAATCTGTGTTTTATAGCCAGCTATTTGGAAAAATGTCGGCTGAAAAAGTATTGAAAAAGAATGAAGTGATACGATGATTGGGTCAAGATACGATATATAAAATATGGTGCGTATTCTTGTATTCTAGACACGTTTAATATGAAACAAAATGTAAGTGTAACCCAAAAACACAAGCCTTCTATTTTTCCAAGGAGTAATTTTAAAGGAGCGAGAGTTTTTTGAACCATACTTTGAGCAGTGATAGGTCTCAAATTCCTGAATGTTAGGTAAATTCACGACGAGTGATGACGGGATTACACTCGGTTATCACCAGTACTAAATGCGATAATTTGACTGATTTCAGACAGGCTTCTACCACATTCTTGCTGCCAATGAAGAAACGCTTTATTGGCGGCATCGAGGGACTTTTTGGTGTCTTTTCCACCCTCAATGATTTTACAGTTACGCAGGTAAGCCTCAACGTCGCTAGACAGGATAAAAGTGTCCACGCCCATTTGGCGCAGTGTGTAAGGACCAGTATTACCACCTAGGCGATTGCCGTGTTTCTTCAAATAGGCCCATAGGTCGGTGATCCTTTCTTGTGGCCAATCGGCAACCATTTTGCCAAACGAACCGTATTCGATTTTTGCACCGTGGATCATACGAGCGTTAGCAGGGATTGACATAACTTTGGTGAGGTGGCGAATGATGCGTTTGTCGGTTGCTTTGGTTTCCCATTGTTCATCAGACAACATCAATAGCGGCTCAATCTTAAAGCCAAAGAATACCTCTTCGAAATTCGGCCATTTGTTGCGAACCACACTCCACGAAATACCACTTTGGAATACCTTCATTGAAAACGCCGCCAGCCAACGGTCATCGGGAATTAGTGCCAGCTCTTCTTTACTTAGTGGGTGAGACAAAAGCGCTTCAAGTTGATCTTCACCACCTTTACGCTCGGCAGCGCGCTGATAAATCGTGTCAAATTTTTCGATACTCATAAAAGAAGTTGGTCCTAGTTTATGTCGATATTTACCAAGCATACTACGCTTTAGCGGCTGGATCTTGCATCTTGAAGTCACTTGGTTGTACAGCAGTAGGGTGAGGTAGTTAAAGCCCCTCACGAGAAGGGCTTTGTTACTTTGTTGATATGTTACTTTGTGATTCGAGGGAGCTTAGTGATTTACCAGCGACAAGCCACTTGGTAGTGCATCACCAAAAATACGCTTTGATTCACTTTCAGACAGCTCTTTGACTTCTTCGACCAGCGATACCCAAGATTCAGGCACCTTACTTTGTTTCAACTTAGCCAGTACTCGTTCGCGGTAGTCGTCAGAGATATCGAATAGGCGATCACCCGTCTTACGACAAATCATCACGGCTGCAAAAGCGATCATCGGTTCTTTCTGCCAGTTCTGTTCTAACAGTTTAGGTAACCATTGTTCTGCTTGTTCACGCGGAATGACGTTATGCTGACTGCCATACAAAGGTGCACGTGATGCCAGGCGACCTATTGCCCACCAGTGTGCTTGTTCAAAGTGGTTGTGGTTGATGGCTTTGCTCAAGAACCAGGTTGCCAATAGAACTTTATCTTCGACTTCTAGGTGTTCAAGCGATGCCGCCAATCGAACCATGGATTCATAACCCATGTCTTGCGCTGCTTTGGCTGATTGCGGGTTTTTCATCGCCCCTGGATGCAGGTATTTCGCGATGTCCGCCAAGATGGCTTCTTGTTGCTCTTGGCTTAAACCTCCTGCGATACGACGCCAGAACACCCACCAGTCAGTCCAGCCTTGATGGTTCTTGAACTGAATGTTTTGTTGGTACAGACCCCAAACTTGCTCAATGCGCCATGTGTCGGTTGGATCGCCAAAGCCCGGACGCAATGCAAAGCCCGCCAAACGAAGCCAGTTTTTCTCGTGCTGTTCGGAACGGCGGCGACGCTTACGACCTTGTGCAAAGGTATCAAACAGTTGACGTAGAGTAGTGAAATCCCACTCGTCGCGTTTGCCAAGTTTCTTCTCAAGATCTTTGGCTAAGGTTTTGATCTCTTTGCTTTCCGCACTTTTCTTATTACCGCTGTAAAGGCGAGCAACCAGCGCCTGACATTCGTTCAACTTAGGGTGAAGTTTAACTTGCTCGCTGTCATCGGTTTGCTTGTTACGAACCTCGAATTCCAGCTCCCAACGTTTGCTGTCGTCTTCTACGCTGACACATTCCATCTTAAGCGTGCCGACTTCGGTCAACTGACATGCAAGTTGTACTTCTACGCGCTCTTTCTGGTTAGCTTGTAGCTCTGCGCCATCACCTTCAAGGGTGGTGATATAAGGTGGCAGAGGAGCAAACAAGTCAGGATCAACGTCAACCATCACACCGTTTTGAATGGCGGTATTATTGGTTAAGGTGTCGTGGGTAGAAGTTAGTAGGTTAAAGCGAACGGGTTCACCTAAGGTAAGCGAGAAGCGACGACCACTTAAGCGGATCTCGTGTCCTTCTTCTGTGCCTTTTGCAAGCAAACAAAGCGCTTTACCCATCTTGTTCTTCTCTTGAAGATGCAAGAAATAAGAACGTGCTGCGCCACCACCAATTTTTAGTTGTGCGCCACGGCGTGCTTTACCAAACGCAACGGCACCTAGTGCAACTGACCAATCTGGGTGTGGGTTATCTAATACGGTAACTGGTGCGCCGCGCCAATCGGTCAGTAGGGTAGTGACACGCTCAGTCACAAGTTCACTGTTGAACACACCACCATTGAGTAGCAAACCGATTGGAATGGCATTTTGTTTGTCATCTTCAATGCTAAGCGCGGCACGAGCAACTTGTTGGTGCTGAGTTAAGAACTCGGCAACGTGCTTGCTCACCGCTGGGTCAGCAACGTATGGAAGACCAAACTCGACAACCGCGCTGCGGCGTTTGTCTGGTACTTCGCTGAAATCAGATAGCGGGAAGAAGCCATCCAAAGCAATTTGGTGCACTTCTTGTTTGCTTAGCCCAATGCTCTTTGTACCGCCAAGCAGTTTTGAGCCGCTGCCCAACATGGTGATTTTGACTTCCTCAGGCGCACTCGCCGAAAGCAGGTTTTCTTTCGCTTTACGCGTTTGCTGAATCAGCTTAGTCAGGCTTGCTGCAGTGAGCTTCTTACTTTGTTCCCCTTTATTTTGAGAAAGGCGGCTTTCTGCAAGGTGGGCTAATGCTAAGTCGAGGTTATCACCACCCAGCATCAAGTGTTCACCCACCCCAATACGGTCAAGTGCGAGTTCGTCTTGAGAAGAAAAACTGGCTTCAATCAAGCTTAAGTCGGTGGTACCACCACCGACATCGCACACCAAAATCAGCGGCAACTCTTTGAGCTCATCAGCTGCGGTTTGCTGATGGCGTGCGTACCAGTCGTAACACACGGCTTGCGGTTCTTCGAGCAAGAAGATTTTCTTTAAGCCCGCCAAATTTGCTGCTTCAAGCGTGAGTTTACGAGCGGTTTCATCGAACGACGCAGGAACGGTTACAACCACATCTTGGTCTTCTAGCTGATTGCTAGGGTGACGGTAGTTCCATGCTTGGCGAATGTGGTTGAGGTAGCTTGCGCTGGCAATGACGGGAGAGACCTTATCCACGTCTTGTGCGCCGGCCCAAGGGAGAATGTCAGAACTACGATCCACCGCCTGGTGTGATAGCCAGCTTTTAGCACTGGATACCTGACGTCCTTCCACTTTTGCGCCTAATTCACGCGCCCACTCACCCACGATCACATTGTTAATGTCGCCAGACACTGTGTCGTTGTTCCAAGGAAGGGTTAGGTCAGAAGTGGAGATTTGCCCATTCGCTGGGTGGTAGCGGAAAGAGGGTAACAATGGCTTACGAACCACTTCACCCGGACCTATCAATTGATCGATGTCGAATAGAGAGACTTCGGATTGTTCAAGGTTGTCGGTGATTTCGCAGAACGCAACCACGGTGTTTGTGGTGCCAAGATCAATACCAACAAGAAAACGAGGAGATGCCATACAAACCTTCGTGCATTTAAAAACGGCACCCGATAGGATGCCGTTAGGTTTTTATTTATTCTTCATTTGAGCTGGTGTTTACGTCTTCGCGCACATCGAACTCAACATGCCATCTTTGACCGTTATCAGCGGCAATGGCTTCTAAATAAAGTGTACCAAGCTCTGTGACGCGGGAGGCTAGGGTGACAGGAACCACCTCACCTTCTCGGCGACCTTCAGATACTGATAGCGTCACTTGGATTTCTGGTAGCTCTTCAAGCTCTTCCGGTGCCCAATAGTCTAAATGAGTACCCGCAACATCATCACGGCGAACGGTTGAGCCAAAGAATTGGAAGTTTACTGGCTGACCGATGATCAAACCAAATTCTTGGCTTGGTACGTCAACCGTTGATCCTTCTTCCATTCCAAATGGTGCGACACACAACGCTTCCATTGGAGGCGCCATACCCGGAATTGCAGGCATCGCACTTTCGATCCCCACGTAGTATGCCGAAGCGATACCACCGCGGATACGAACGCCTTGACCACGGCGAACAGAGCCGTAGTAAGCCGCACCGCTGGCAACCGCAAGATCCAGATCTACCCCTGTTAGGCGACTGGCCATTTCTGCATCTGCTTCGATTAGCCATTCGTTGATAGTGTCTTCTAGACGATTTGCGAGGAGCTTCGACTTTAGGACCCCACCGTTGAACAGGATTGCTGTTGGTTTGATGAAGTCAGACGATTGCGCTGCATCCACACCTGGCATACCGGGCATGTTAGCGAATGGGTTGAAGTCTTGCCCTGCGGTTTCTGCGCTACCATTTCCTGAAGCAGAAAGGGCATTGGCTTGCTTAGATAAGAACGCGGCAATGTGACGAGTAATACCCGCATCTTGTGCGTAAGGCAGGCCCATTTGCGTTAGTGCACCACGGTTACGTTGAACCGGATGGTCTGTAATCGCAACTTGAGGGAAGAAGCCGTCAACCAGTGTTTGTTGTACTTCTTCTTGAGTCAGATCTGTTTTTAGTGTTGCGCCAAGCAGTTTTGAACCGCGGCTCGGGACCACGATAGGCACTGACTCAAGTTCGCTGTCGTTCAATAGCGCTTCTTTCGCATCACGACATGCGTGTGTCATTGCTTGAACTTGCCATGGCTGGAGTTCTTTGCCTTCTTGCGCTAGCTTCATCTTCAAGCGGTACGCAAGGGCGAGATCCATGTTGTCACCGCCAAGTAGGATGTGTTCGCCTACTGCGATGCGGTTCAACGTTAGATTTCCGTCGTCTTCAGTCACTTCAACCAAAGAAAGGTCGGTTGTACCACCACCGATATCGACCACGAGTACGATGTCGCCAACTTCCACTTCGTCGCGCCATTTGTCGTTGCTGTTATCGATCCAGTTGTAAAGCGCAGCTTGTGGCTCTTCGAGAAGCGTGAGGTGCGCAAAACCAACGTTGCGTGCTGCTTCTGCTGTAAGATCGCGAGCGGCAGGATCAAAAGAAGCTGGCACCGTAATGGTCACGTCTTGATCAGCAAGGTTGTGATTTGGATTGGTATGATTCCAAGCGTCTTTTAGGTGCTCTAGGTAAAGCTCTGTCGCGCGAAGAGGGGATACTTTTTCCACTTCTTCTGGACTACCCGCTGGTAGGAATGCATCGCGACGGTTCACTCCAGCGTGGCAAAGCCAAGATTTCGCACTTGCCACAAGACGTATTGGTGTTTTTGAACCTAGGTTACGTGCAATCGCACCAACCAGAGCTTTTGGCTCGCTCGACCACGGAAGAACGCGTGATTGCGAGTTCATTTCGTGCTCGTGCGGTTGGTATAGGAAAGAGCCTAATTGGCTGCGAGTCTCTACCGTACCTGGCGCAGTAAGCTGCGGGATAGGCATAACTTCAACGCGAGCGTCTTCGTTGTGTGTATCCACAAAAGACATCACACAGTGTGTTGTACCTAAATCGATACCGACACTGAACTTAGGTGTCTGTTGGGTTTCGACAGTCGCTTCTTGAAAATGGTTTGCTTGGTTTATGTGTTCCATTACAGCTCAACCTCAGCGGGAACGATCACCGATGCATCGTAGTTCTCAGCCAGTTTAGGCAACGTCATTGATGTTGCTTTCCAACCTTTGTGAACAAGCGTGCCGTTGAATGGTGCGCTACCTGTAACGTTGCCGGTTAGGCGAATTTCTTGTGGGTTGAAGCCTTCTTCAACCGTAATACGAGTTTCTTCATCTTCGTTACGAACGTTCGTTAACGTTACGTAGTCGTTGAGTACTTTCTGTCCACCCGTGTGGATAACGCGAGCGGCTGCACCTACTTCTTCATCAGAGAACGACGTTAGGTCTTCTTTTAGGAAATCAATCAGCCGAGCTTCTTGCTGCATGATAGAAAGCAGTTGCATTGCTGAGTCAGTAGAAGCGGTTGCAAGTTTCGACTCAACTTCAACAACACGTTCGACGATTTTCTCTACTTCCACGACTTTTTCTACTTCGACAATCTTCTCAACGGGCTTTTCAATCTCGACGATTTTCTCGACTGGTTTTTCTACCACTTTCTCAATCATTTTAGATTTACGAGAAACCGCGATAAGAAGAAGTAAAACGCTCGAAGCCGCGAGGCCTGCGTGTAGCATATCGAACGTTTGAGGAATCAGGTTCAAATCAATGTTCATGACATTTTCTCTTTGTATTAATTTATTGGCGCTCAGCATTGCTGGTACGTTTACTCAAAGGATCGTCTTTGCGACCTGCACCAAGTTTAGACATTAAAATGATGGCGGATCTTAGCATATTCAAGACTTAAGACTGTAATAATTCGTGAATGTGGCGCGTGATTCGTATGAAAAACCAACGATCAGGTGAGGAGGTAAACCTTGTTGCTTGATGTTTATCCACATGTAACACAGTATTTCCGCCAGTATTGCAGCGTTGAAAGCAAAAATTGTGACGCACTAGGTGAAATGTAACACTGTCCAATGGAGCGTTTTTTGAACGATATCTAGCTTCTCATCACGTTGAATAAAAACATCGGGCTCAATGCTCTATCAAAGCTTGCTCCATAAAATGGACTTACGGTGTAGCCAAAGTAAAAAATGGCCGGGATTCAGTATCGATTGGCGATTAAATCAGCGAGCTAATTCGAGTTTTGGCATTGGTTACGTTAAAATATTAAGCTTTCAAGTTTACGTTAGGAATCAAGACAAACTATGAACCATAACCGCATCGTCTGCTTCGATTTAGAAATGTGCTGCTGGAATGAGAACGGCGTGGGTCGTACGGGCGAGATCATTGAAGTTGGTTTGGCTGAATTAGATTTGTCGAAAGGTGAAATCGTAAAACGCGCGCAATACTACGTGAAACCAGAGCATGATGAAGTCTCTCTGTTCTGTGCTGAGTTAACTGGCATCACACCACGCAAGATTGAAAAGCAAGGTCGGCCATTAGAAGAAGTGCTGAAGTCGATGCTAAAGAACTTCGGCGGTCGCAATAAAATTTACGCTTCTTGGGGACGTGATGATGTTATTTTACTTGAAGAGTGCCAACAAAAGGGCATTGACGCGCCGTTTACTGAGTTTATTAATCTAGCGACATTATATCGTATTCAGAACCGTCTTAAAGACAAACGCATTGGTCATAAAGCGGCTCAAGAAGCAAAAGGCATTGTGTGGGAAGGTCGCCAGCATTCCGGTTATGTGGACGCCTACAACTTAGCGAAACTTGCATTGACCATGTTATGAGTTTCTGTTTCCACCAATCCTTTCATCGAAAATAGAGACAAAAAAACGCGCTCATGTGGCGCGTTTTTTTATTGATCCTACTTTACTGTGACTGCAACTTTGCTCGGATAAATTCGCTGTGGTCAACATAAAGCAGTTCAGCCGTTTTACGAATGACCGCGTCTTCTAACGGATCAATTTCACCGTCAGCGTACGCGACTTCCCACATGCTCTTAATCACTTGGTAGCGTGTTTCCTGCGAAAGTTCACGTAACTGAGACGTAAAGTCATAAAGAGAGGTCGATTCGCTCGCTTTGTTTTGAGCCTGAGTGAGGAGAGCATCAGTCTCTTCTTCCGTCAGTGAGAGCAACTTCATGATCAAAGAGTGATTGGTCGCTTGCTCTCTAGCGTCGATTTGATGATCTGCACCAGCAACTTCGCAAAGTAAGCACGCAATTGCCATGTTGGGTGACAGCGTGTTGGACTGGCTAAGGTCTGCGCCATCAATAAGTTGTTTAAATAATGAAGTAAGCGAATTAAACATGTTGAACACCAAGTTGTTATCTGTGTATTTGTACCCAAGAAATTTGAAACTACTCAAGTATAAGATGGTAATAGTCTGAGCTAATCTCAAGGGATTGATGGATTTTGGTTAAGAACTCTTACGAGAGAAGCGGCATATTTGACCAACACTTCTTTTGACCGCAATAACGCAGATTTATTCCTCGGCTTTTGTCGGGGGGAAATATATCGATTCGCCTTCTCCAGTTAAAATGCTGATATTAAGAGGTTTTCCTTCTTCATCTAATCTTAGCTCACCAATCGCACTTTGATTCACGAGTCGATAGAAGTTGTGATTGCTTGGCGCTCGTTTAAAAATCTTTAAACGCTTACGCTTAGTGAATAAGTTTAGCGGTGAGCGTGGACTGTAAAGTAAGCGGTCGAGCGCGTCACAAGCGGTTAGCAATTGAGCAGGAAACTGGTTCTTAATTCCGCTACAGGTGATTTGATAGATGTTTGGGCTATTGCGACGAAAACGCAATTTGATGTCATAAGCAAAAGAGTAATGCACATCACCAGAGAGAATGACGAAATTGGTTGGCGTTTTGGTGTGAGTGAAAATACTGATTAAGGTATTCGCGCTTCCAGGATGCGCCATCCAGTTTTCTGCGTCAATCAGCAACGGCTGACCAAAGCCCGTCATGATGCGTTGCAGAGTTTCAATAAACTTCACGCCGAACATTGGCGCGGCAGAGACGATGATCACTTTGTCTTGATGCATCAACTCTTGTTGGAATTCAATCAAAGCTTCCCAATCCATCAAGCCTGAGGGTTTATTCATGCGTGATTCTGAACGCCAACGACGAGTGCGCGTGTCTAGCACTACTACTTTTGGTGAAGTCTCAATTGTGTAGTGCCAATCTTCAAAGCGATAGAGATAATCAATGAACTCGTCTTGAGACTTTGGGGTGAGCTTTTCAAAGTAACACCGGGCAAGCGCCATAAATGAGGCGTTAAATTTTTCTGGGGCATTACCCCAACCTTGGCACAACCAATAAGCAATCAAGCTATTACCGATAATGCGGCGTGAGAAAGGATTTTCATTGGCTGACTTTTCCCAGCCAACCGTAAGGTTCCAATCATCTGTGACATCATGATCATCAAAGATCATGTAGGTAGGAACGTGTGCCAGCAGACGTTGGACCTTGTCTAACCCTGCAACAAAAGCGTCGATATGTACTTTCTCTTCACGCCAATGTTGTTGCCATTTGGGCTCTAGTGCTCTCCCGCCGATGGTAAATTGCTTATCGAATAAACGCTGACGATTGACCAAAGTCCAAGGCACTGGTGACCAAACGAGTAGGTACATCGCGAACAACTCGGCAAAGCTGATTAAATGGTTTTCACATTCGCGCGAGCTGAAGATGGGCGTGCCACGATGAGGTAAGAACTTGCTCAGTAAGCTTCCATCGTCGACGTAGTGGGGCAGAATGTTATCTCGGCCATAAAAGCAATTTGGGCTTTGATACAGCTCTTGCGTGTTTTTAAATGGTGCTTGCTCAAACTCTTCATCAGGTAAGCCCAGTAAATCGACCAACTGCTCGATCGCATCCAGTGTAGGGCCCGCTACATGGTCAGCGTAAATTTGGTCGCCACTCATAATGAGCAAGTCTGGTCGGTCTTCAAGTGGCTGGCTCGCCACTTTTGTATCCGCTTGGACAAGCGTGTCTTTACTAAAGTGATGTGGGTTACGGCAAGAGCCGTGTAAGACATAGTCAGCTTTTTCGCTAATTAAGAACTCAATACCTTGCGATTTGCGTTTGTCTTCACCGTAGGTAAGGTGTGGCATCAGATCAGTTAATAATCCCGCTTGAGTATGGAGTTGATAGCGCAGCGCTCGCTGACTGGGAAATTCACCTTGCAGGGTCAGCATACATACCCATGCGTGCTCTCCAACTTGCAGTTGATGCTCTGCAAATACTGGATGAAAATAGTAATGCTCTCCGGTGCGAGCATCGTTGATTTCAACAAAGCCTTCGAGAGGTTGCGTTGTAACCAACCAAATATTCACCTCTGTCGTGGAGACTTTTCTTAAAATCGGCCCAGCAACAATCAAGGGAAGCGTTGATTGTTCATTGGTGTTGAGCGATGTAGGCAAAGCGTTTTCCTATTTATCCTGATTTAGTGTTCTGCATCTTCTTCCAGTATTTCGATAACTTGCGAACTACTGAGTTCATGCCCCATCAGAAACAAGCCTAACATTGCATCGGCTTTTGAAGTATTGTCGCTATCTTCACCAAGAATTTGCTGAAGGCGAGTGCGTATTAATTCAACCTCATGCTCGACAAAACCCCGGCCTTCTTCTTCGCCCTGACCATCTTCTGGTGCGTTATCGAAATGCATAAACAGCATGTCACCGTCAAGTGTGGTGTTTTCCAAACGTTCGGGTAACCACTCTTCCCCCATCACGATGTCGGGGTCGCTATCTTTAGGTAAGTTTTTGATAATGGTGATGAGTTCAGATGCTTTCACAATTCACTACGGCGTTGTTCATTGGTTTTCTATTGTATCCGTGAATTGAAAAAAAACTAAGCCATTTAATCGCTGTACAGTCTTATTTGCTTGCATTGTCATCACATCTTTAGCCCGTTGTAATAATAAATAGACTTCGTTTTAAATAGTTTTCGTTTTAAATAAATCTGCTGATAAATCCAACGATTCTTCACGGAACAAATCACGAATTGGATTATTGGTCCGATGAGTTGGTTGATTTCGATATGGGAACTGAGCACTCTACGTCATCGGTTGGTAATAGGAACTATTATCGATAAAGAATTTAATTGATGGAAAATAGAGTTCAGGAATGAAGCGAATAACTACCTTACTTTTGCTTTACCCCGCATTTGGGGTGACAGCAGCTGATAGTGACATCGAAGTTTTCATGAGTGCTTTTCATGAGAACCCATCTCAAGTGATGAATGCGTTACCCCAAAAAGAGGGCGACCCGTATCCCGCCGTTAACATGGAAGAATCAGAATCCATCAAAGCATCTGTGCGTGATGCCATCGTGATGAGAGCGACATCGGGGGCGCACTCCATGCGATCTGCGAACCTCAGTAATGACAATCCAGCTCGCCTGGTGGATCTAGGGTATGGTTTGATTCGCAATCTGGATGAGTTGTACCGTCATATACCAAATTCTAAGCGACTTCATGTACAACCCTGGTCCGATACGTATTGGCCTTTGTATTCTGGTGCTGCCGCCTGGCGTTACGGAGACAGAGAACTCAGAGCCAATAATTGGAAAGAACATTTTAATTTTTCACATATTCAAAAGCCCGTATTCTCTTTTCAGGGCGAAGATAGAGAGGATTTATCCCCTGCAGAAAAATACGATTTATTGGTTGGTGATAATCAATTCACTTTGTCAAAACGTTCATGGGATTCGGGCAAAGGGTACTACGAATCTGGTGGGTACGTAGAGCGTTGGATGGGGCTATGTCACGGCTGGGCTGCGGCAGCTTATATGCTTCCGCGTCCGACGAAACCCGTCACCGTTCCAGACGCAAATGGTGAACCGTTAAAGTTTTATCCCTCGGACATCAAGGCACTTGGAACGCTACTTTGGGCAGAAGCGCCGTTCGAAACTCGGTTTATTGGCGGACGATGCAACGTAAAGAACCCAGAAAAAGATGAAAATGGGCGCGTTATTGAGCCTGACTGCGGTGACACTAATCCTGCCAGTTGGCATTTGGCGGTGTTAAACCAGTTGGGGTTATCTGGGCGTAGCTTGATTATGGATGCCACATACGATTATCAAGTTTGGAACCAACCTATTTTGGGTTATAGCCTGCAATATTTCAATCCACAAACTTACCGTTCAGCAACCAACCCTGCGGACGCCATAATCAGTTTGGAATCTTACGATAAAGATCGTTTCTCTTCCTATCGTTCACCTCTTGCGGCGTCTATTGTTGGCGTCCAAATGCAAATCGAATATATGGTTGAAACTTATCCAACGCATCGCTCGACCGACATGCCTCGTTATGATGGTATCTCGCAAGTGACGTATTATTACGACCTTGAAGTCGATGCAAATGGGCAAGTGATCGGTGGTGAGTGGTATCAAAATAGTCATCCAGATTTTCTGTGGACGCCAACACCGATGGCAGTCGCAAAATCTTATTATGATGGGTATGGTGAATGGGATATGTCGCTACCGATTCCACAAAATTGGCAATACCAAGCGCCACGTGCTTCTCGCTTCACACAACCAATGACAGCAGTAGTCTCCGCTCTTTTTGCTGCTTCATCGGGGGAAAAGGATGAGCAAGACCAGTGGAAAACCATAAAAACTAACACGGAGAATGGCTCTCAGTGTCTGGATGTGGAATACAGTGCAGAAGGTGAGGGCTCAAGAATATTTGGTTGGCGTTGCAATGGCCGAGATAATCAACAATGGAAGTTAACTTCTGCTGGAAAATTAGTGAGCAAAAGTAACCCAGATCTATGTCTAGATCAAAGAGGCTTAGGCATCACACTTGAGCGATGTAATACGTCTCCTACTCAGCAATGGCGATGGCAAAATGGACAGTTAAAAAACCGTCTTGATAATGCTTTAAAATGGAATGAGCGAACTTGGCTCGTGGTAGCCGACGTACAAGGTAGCGAATGGTACTTTGATTAGGTGGAATAAAAATACAGCCCGCTAAGGTAGCGGGCTATGCTTACAGTTGTTTAATTGCCGTGACAACTGCCTTCGAAAGTCCATAACCAGTAGGTTTGATATGGATCGGCGCCCCAGTTCTCTTGTGTTGCAAGGAAGCGGTTCCCCCAGTACTTCACAGATGAGCCTGCAGGGTAGTAATGATAAGGCGACCATTCTTGAATCGTTGCACACAGGTCTTGCGGTTTTGGGTTTGGCTGCGGCTTTCCATAATTCTCGCGTGCGATGACGTAAGCATCGGAAGAGTGCAGGGCATTTATCACCGTGATATAAATGTCCCTGCCTTGAATGCCAGCAAAGCCACAAGCTTCTTCATTTCCCATGTTGGTTGATGAGCAGTCATAGTCCGCAGGTGTCGCTGGTCGGTCGATAGCCACGTAGAGTTCGACATCGCCGAAGCCATTGTAAGTTTGTGCCCAAACTTCGTCGCTAGTGGTGCGACGAAGGACAAAGTGCTGTTCGCCCTCTGTACTTCGGATGGCAACAGGAGTGTTGAATGAAAGCTCGGTTACGTTAGTGTCTGGATGTGGTTCCGGATTCGGTTGGCTGTTTTCACAGTTTGTTACTTGGACGCCAACTTGAGAGAAAGCAATGGTGACTGCTGTGCTCTCATATCCCAGCTTTTGCGCCGCTTTACATACGCCTTCCGCACCTTGTTGAAAGTTTGAGTTTGGTGTCCAATATAGTTGGTTCGCGGTTGCGTAAGCCATGAATGCTTTTTGGATGCTCCAGCCTGAACTTGTCGCTAGGTGATAAAAGGCTTTGTTGAAGATACCAGAGCTGTGATGGACATCGATGCCATGGTAGTATTGGCTCACATGACTAATCGAGGCGCCATCGTTAGTTGGGTTGATGAAGTAACGCATTGCTGGTGAATATTTCATCACGTGTTCCCCCATTTTCCAGTTGAAGTCACCATGCACATATTGGCTGAGGGCAGCGGCTGCAACGTCAGAAAACGACTCGTTCATGCCACCAGACATGCCGCGGTATTCCAACCCAGAGTTCTGCTCAGTGAAGCCATGGCTAACTTCGTGCGCGATAACATCCCAAGTTGCAAGAGGGTACATAGCGTTATTGCCATCCCCAAAGGTCATTTGACGACCATCCCAGAATGCGTTGCCATAATTTGAACCATAATGAACGCGCATAGTGAGCTTTTGTTGAATGGGCCGTGCGCCAAGCCACTCTCTGTACATGTCAAAGACACGCTGGCCAAAGTAGTGTGCGTCGTTCATTGGTGCATATGCACCATTGATTTCTCGGTAGTTATTCACATGACAATTGAAACGGTGAACTTGGCCACCCCACTGTTTATTGTTCATGTCGATTGTTTGGACATTTTCGCTGTTCATCTGACAGTATTGATCGACGCGGAACCCTCCAAATTTGGTATTTGGACCAAAGTAATAACGGCCACTTTTTTGATTGCCGCCTGGCCCTTCAGCTTCAATAAATGCAAGGCCCTCCCATTGGTCCATAATTTGACCAGATTTTGCATTGACGAGTGTTATAGGACGAGAAGGGTGTAGATTGATCGTTTTTAACGCGTCTACTTTGTAGATAAGGTGAGCGGTATTTTGTTCGTCAAGCCAAACCATTAGCTCCGCACTAGCATCATTTTTTGGAGATCTGTTAGACGCAAAACCATGTTGCCTGCTATTAGCAATCTCAATCGCTTGGTTGGCGCTGATCATGGGAAGTGTCGAGTCCAAGTCGTCATCTATCCCTACCACTACATTGCCGTCGATAGATTGCGCAAAGCCTTTCGCAGAGAGGTTCGCTACGACAGAGTGACCGTAAAGTGGGACTCCAAAATACAACTGTTGTTTACGAACCAATGTTTGTTTGCCAATTTCTACTTGGTTGATGTTTCGGAAGCTGAGAGCGGTATTCGCTGGAATGTATGATGATTCACCAGCAATATTGAGTGCTTCTGATATATCGATCTGAGAGTGTTCCAAAACTTGGGCCGCCTGTGAAGCGAAGGCGAGGGGGACAAGCGATAATAGAGTGACGTTTCGCATAATTAACCTTTTTAAAGTTTTATATTTATGTTTCACATTCACCATGTGAATGTGTGCACAAGGTAAAGACAAAAACAAAAAATGGCGAAACGCAACGGATTGAATATTTGAGGTTGGTTCAAATTAAATTTATAAACTGTGTAAAATTTATTCAACTAAAGCTCGAAAAATCAGCTTTGTAGGAATTAATAACAGATAGAAAGTAAAGTTAGATATACTCTTTACAGTCAAAAGTTGCCAATAATTACAGTGACATAGGGAAGTTATAAAAGGCCTACTAGGAATAACGTTAGCAAGCTCTGGATTATTGTTGAGCAGAGCAACATTTGCTGCGTCGAAGTAAGCCCTTATGTGCTATAATCCGCGCAGTTTTATGTAATGAAAAGAATAGGAAACGCTTTGACCTCGTCACAGCCTCAAAAAAAGAATCCCGCCGAAGAGCAAGTGAAACCGTCAAATGGTGCGCAAAATGCCAAAGCGGAGCAGACTAATGCAATTAAAAAACCAACTTCTAAGAACACAGTACCACAAGCTCAAGTGAATAACGCGGCGTCATTACGTAAAGCGCTTGACCAGTGCATGATGCGTGACCGCTTCCGTTTGAGTAAACGAATCTCTGGTGCGAGTAAAATCAAAAAGGACGAAGCACGTAACGCTGTGTTTGATGAAATCGCACTAGATATTGCCAAATCAATGATGGTCGTGGAGCAGCGCAGCAGCTACAAACCAACGATTGAATACCCTGAAATCCTGCCAGTCAGCCAAAAACGCGACGACATTGCGAAAGCGATCGAAGAAAACCAAGTGGTGATCGTTGCTGGTGAAACCGGTTCAGGAAAAACCACTCAGCTACCAAAAATCTGTGCTGAGCTTGGTCGCGGTAAATTCGGTCTGATTGGTCATACTCAGCCTCGTCGCCTTGCGGCGCGGTCGGTTGCGAACCGTATTGCCGAAGAGATGGAAACCAAGCTTGGCGAGTTTGTTGGTTATAAGGTTCGATTCAACGATCAGATCTCTGAAAATACCCAAATCAAATTGATGACGGACGGTATCTTGCTGGCCGAAATTCAGCATGACCGTTTCTTGAATCAGTACGACACCATCATTATCGATGAGGCCCACGAGCGCAGTCTTAATATCGATTTTATTCTGGGCTATTTGAAAGAGTTGTTACCACGCCGTCCTGATTTGAAAGTGATCATCACGTCGGCCACCATCGACCCAGAACGTTTTTCAAAACACTTCAACAATGCCCCCATTATTGAGGTATCAGGTCGAACTTATCCTGTGGACACACGTTACCGCCCACTCAGCGGTGATGATGATAACGATCGCGATCAACTTGAAGGCATTTTTGAAGCGGTTGATGAACTGTGCGATGAGGGTTTAGGTGACATCTTGATCTTCATGAACGGTGAGCGTGAGATTCGTGATACCGCCGATGCTCTGTCTAAACGTAACCTGAAGAGCACTGAAATTGTGCCGCTCTACGCGCGTTTGTCCGCAGGTGAACAGAACAAGATTTTCCAAGCTCATACAGGGCGTCGAATTGTACTGGCAACTAACGTAGCAGAAACCTCGCTGACGGTTCCTGGTATCAAGTACGTAATCGATCCAGGTACCGCGCGTATTAGCCGATACAGTTACCGTACTAAGGTACAGCGTCTTCCAATTGAGCCTGTTTCTCAGGCGAGTGCGAATCAACGTAAAGGTCGTTGTGGTCGTGTGGAAGAGGGTATCTGTATCCGTCTTTACTCAGAGGAAGACTTTGAGTCACGTCCGGAATTTACTGATCCTGAGATCCTTCGTACCAACCTCGCATCGGTTATCTTGCAGATGACCGCTCTTGGCTTGGGCGATATTCAAGCTTTCCCATTTGTGGAAGCGCCTGATAAGCGTAACATCCAAGACGGTGTGCGTTTGCTTGAAGAGCTTGGTGCGATTAATGCAGAAACTAAGGGCTCCGCCTCTCAAGACAGTAAGAAACGTTTAACTAGTGTCGGCCGTCAACTTGCACGTTTGCCAATCGATCCACGCTTAGCGCGTATGGTGTTGGAAGCACCTAAACAAGGTGCGTTGAAAGAAGTGATGGTCATAGCAGCAGCATTATCGATTCAAGACCCGCGTGAGCGTCCAAGTGATAAGCAGCAATCATCAGATGACAAGCACAAACGTTTCTTCCATGAAGAGTCCGACTTCCTGACGTTTGTGAACTTGTGGGATTACATCCAGAAACAGCAAAAATCCTTGACGAGTAATCAATTCCGTAAGCAATGCAAACAAGATTTCCTGAACTACCTGCGTGTACGTGAGTGGCAAGATGTTTACTTCCAAATTCACCAATCTATGCGGGAGATGGAGTTCAAACTTAACGATGAGCCAGCGTCTTATCACGGTGTGCACAGTGCAATCCTTGTTGGCTTGCTGTCACACATCGGTATGAAAGACCAAGAAAAGAATGAATACCAAGGTGCGCGTAACGCTCGTTTCCATATCTTTCCTGGATCGGGTCTGTTCAAGAAACAACCTAAGTGGATTATGTCTGCTGAGTTGGTGGAAACCTCAAAACTTTGGGGGCGTACCATTGCTAAAATTCAACCAGAGTGGATTGAACCCTTAGCGAAGCACCTGATTAAGCGTAGCTATAGTGAGCCTCATTGGTCGAAGAAACGCGCAGCAGTCATGGCACACGAAAAAGTGATGCTTTATGGCGTACCAATTGTACCTAAGCGTTTGGTGAACTACGGCAGTATTGATCCTACTGTCAGTCGTGAATTATTCATTCGTAGCGCGCTGGTGGAAGGTGAGTGGGAAACCAAACACGCGTTCTTCAAGCAGAACCGCAAGCTTCTTCAAGAGGTGGAAGAACTTGAACACAAATCCCGTCGTCGTGACATCTTGGTGGATGACGATGAGCTGTTTGATTTTTACGATCAACGTGTTGGTACTGAGGTTGTTTCTGGCAAACACTTCGATACGTGGTGGAAGAAAGCATCAAAAGACAACAATGAGCTGTTGAACTTTGAAAAAGAGATGCTGTTCAAGGGCGATGCCAGCCATGTGACCGATTTGGATTACCCTAATTTC
The DNA here is from genome assembly GCF_000171815.1 of Vibrio sp. AND4. Lineage (GTDB taxonomy): Bacteria > Pseudomonadota > Gammaproteobacteria > Enterobacterales > Vibrionaceae > Vibrio. The sequence continues at coordinate 86,410 of NZ_ABGR01000002.1, forward strand.
TGGTATCAAAGCAACCTGAAACTTAAACTGAGCTACCAGTTTGAACCGGGTGATGATAGTGACGGTGTCACTGTTCACTTGCCTCTACCGATCTTGAACCAAGTTGAACCAGCAGGGTTTGATTGGCAGATCCCGGGTTTACGTCATGAACTTGTTGTGAGCTTGATTAAATCGCTGCCGAAGACGGTGCGTAAGAACTTCGTTCCTGCGCCAAATTACGCCGATGCGTTTTTGGCCCGTGTAACATCAATGGAAGCACCATTGCTTGATTCATTAGAGAAAGAGCTTCGACGCATGACAGGTGTAGAGGTTCTGCGTGAGGACTGGAATATGGATCAAATTCCGGAGCACTTAAAGGTGACTTTCCGCGCGGTTGACCATCGAAATCGCAAGTTGAAGGAAAATAAAGATCTTCACGAATTGAAAGAAAGCTTGAAAGATAAAGTCCAAGAGACGCTTTCCAAAGTCGCGGATGACGACATCGAGCAACAAGGCCTGCATACGTGGAGCTTCGGTGACCTGCCAAAGGTGTATCAACAAAAACGCGGCGGTTACGACGTTAAAGCGTACCCAGCGATTGTGGATTCTAAAGACAGTGTTGAAATCAAACTGTACGAGACCGAATACGAGCAGGTCACGGCAATGCAAGCGGGTCAGCGCCGTCTGATCTTGTTGAACGTGCCGTCGCCAATCAAATATCTGCACTCTAATTTACCGAACAAGTCGAAACTAGGTTTGTATTTTAACCCATACGGCAAAGTGCTGGATCTGATTGATGACTGCATTGCATGTGGTGTAGACAAGCTTATTGAAGAGCAGGGCGGTTTGGTTTGGGAGCCAGAGAAGTTTGATGCGTTAAAAGAACACGTTCGTGCTGAGCTCGGCGATACTGTGGTGGAAATTGCGCAGCAAGTAGAAACCATTCTTACCACGGCTTTCAATATTAATAAGAAGTTAAAAGGAAAGATCGATTTCACTATGGCGTTCGCGCTGTCGGACATTAAAGCGCAAATTGAAGGGTTGATCTTTAAAGGCTTTGCAACAGAATGTGGTTGGAAACGACTACCAGATATTCTACGCTATATGCGCGCGATTGAGCGTCGTATGGAGAAGTTGCCGATCGATCCAAACAAAGACCGTTTGCACATGTTGAAAGTAGAATCGGTTACGAGTGATTACAAAGAGTTGTTGAACAAAATTCCAAAAGGCATGATGATTCCGGAGAACGTCAAAGCGATCCGTTGGATGCTTGAAGAACTTCGCGTAAGCTTTTTTGCTCAACAATTGGGTACCCCGTACCCAGTTTCTGATAAACGTGTCAAAAATGCGATTGATGCTTGCTAATTGTTAAGTAAAATAGCGGCAGTTTTCTTGTGGGCTTTATTGACTTATCAATGGTTTGTCCAGTGATAGGCTAGATTGGTATCGTAATTGCTAGTTATCGCCCACAAGTAATTTTAGTCACGAATAAGGCAGTATTTTGCCTCCTTCGTATTAGCACTACTTACCTCTGCTTGGTGCAGATGTGGGTAATCAAAAAAGAGTAAAGGTTGATGATGAAGAAAACCCTATTGGTAGTCGCACTTTTAAGTGCTTCTTCTGCTGCAATGGCAGATTCATGGATTTATGGTGGCGCTTCTGTTGGTCAGTCTGACTACAAAGGTAAAACAGACACGTCTTACTCTGTACACGTAGGTACAGGTATCCTGCCAATTCTTGGTGTTGAGGCAGGCGTGACTCAGCACGGTAAATTTAAGGTTGCAGGTAAAGAAACTAAGTTGACTTCTTACTATGCAGCGCTGAAACCTAGTATCGATTTTGGCCCTTTGCAGCTATACGCAAAAGGTGGTTTTCATCAGTGGGATAAGAAAGTATCTGGCGGTAAAAACGACGATGATTTCGATCTTATGTATGGTGTAGGTGCTGAATACGCTATTTTCGGTCCTGTGTCTATTGGTGCAAGCTACATGAATTACAACACGGACAAGGACGACGTTGGTACGTTTTCTCTAAATGCGTCTCTGAACTTCCTATAATCATCGAGCTTTTCGAAGATTTACTTAATAAACACCGGCATAGCGCCGGTGTTTTTTATTTTAGGAGCCATTTGTGAGAACGGCACGTTTTGCATCAATCCTGAATTGGATTCGGCCGACATTTTATATTGGTTAGAGGGATGAATTTGTCGTCTTTTGCGAAATAAACCCCACACTCGTCGCCCCTAAGTTGCAGAGTGTATTGATCGAATAACTTGGATTCTGCATCATCCAGTGGCCTATCGTAATCCTCCATTAATTGACCAGAATCGATCAATAGATAAGAATTGATTTCAAACGTATTAGAGGCAATTTCTGGCGCTGCTTCGAAACCTTGAATCGTATTAATTGCTTGTCGGATTTCTGTCACGGTGTCGCCGGAGGTCTTGATGCTAAGCGCGTTAACATTATCCTTGTTTTTTGACGACGCACACCCAATCAACAGCATACTGATAGCGGCTCCGGAAAATAATGCACTTATTTTATATAATTTAGACATGAATACCCTCTTGTCGCAGTGGACCCCGTTTTGAACTCGTGGCGTAACATCTAGTATTGGCGAAGAGCAGTTGATTCCGCAGCAACTGAAGCCGAAGGGCAAGCTCCTGTCGCCATGCCGTTAAGTATAGCAGAACCAAGCAGCTCAACATTTTGTAATCTATACCAATATTAGAAGATATAAGTCTTTTTGCTGTAGGTGTAAATCCGCAGTCAAAGACCGCTAGGCCCTTCGCCGGAAGACTTAATTGTCTAAAATGCCTCACACTAGTCCATTACTGAGAACACGCAAACGTATATGAGTACTCTCATGCCCTCAGTACACCAAGACATCAAGACATTTGGTCGAGTTGATATTGGTACTTTTCCTCTTGCGCTTTGTTACCAACCGCACGTTCTAGCTCAAGCATGAGGCGTAAAGATGTTTTTTTTATGCCATAAACTTGATTAAAGCGTATCAATCGAACACGTGCGTCCGCGTAGTTACCACTGTCGATTTCGAGCTTGGCGAGTTGAAGGAGCGACTTAGGCCGATGAGGATCATGTTCTATAGCACGAGTGAAGTAGTACATCGCTTTGTCTTTATTGTTTGATTTTAGAGCGCAGAACCCAGCATTTTCGTAACTGGCAGAGATCAAATAGTAGTATGTCTGATTAATTGCCTGATTAAACATCTCGTCTGCTCGCTTATATTCCCCCTGTTTACAGAGGAAGGCGCCATAATTGTTGAGTACATTACCGTTTTTTGAATGTTGCCTTAGAGAACGCCTATACATGTCTTCTGCTTTTGACTTTTCTCCGACAGTTTCGTAGTAGTGGGCCAATGAGAGCTGAGCTTGGAAAAAATTTGGCGCGTGGTTGAGGGCTTGCTGCAGATTGTCGTGAGCTCGTATCATGTCATCGTTTTCCAAGTAACCGAGACCTAGAGCGATTCTTGACTCTGCCATCGTAACAGGATCGGTTTTGACCACAGGACGACTATTTTCTTCGCTAACGGTAACGCATCCCATTATGCTTATCTGACTCGCTAATACGGATGTAGTGAGTTTTCCGAACGTCATATTCATGCCCCAATCCCTGACTCACGAAACATGATATAAATTTTGGAAAAAAAAACTAACGAGGATAAAACGGGATGCGATCAGGTTGGCAAACTGACATAAAAGGCCGCCAGTTGACGGCATAGTTCACACAGCAAAAGCAGAGAGTTAATCATCTTTTGTAAACGCTTCTTCACTAAAGTGATCCAAGTCATACGGTGTCTGTTGATAAACGCAATAGTTTAGCCAGTTAGAGAACAATAGGTGCCCATGGCTTCGCCAGCTTGCGCATGGTGGGTTATCTGCATTGTTATTGGGGTAGTAGTTAATTGGAATCGCAGGTTCCATACCTTCCCCCAAGTCACGAATATATTCATTGTGCAATGTGAGTGAATCGTATTCTGGGTGACCAGTAACGAAAACATTTCGTTTGTCTTTGGTTGTGGCGAGATAAGTCCCTGCGATGTCTGAAGTTGCAAGAATATCAAGGTCAGTGTGCTGTTCTAAAAATTCAGGCGAAAAGTCGGCGTAGCGCGAGTGAGGAGCCAAAAAGGAATCATCGAAGCCACGTAAAAGGGGATGATATTGGTGATGTATTTTGTGGTGATAAACCCCGGATAGCTTCTCTTTACGTGTTTTCTTCGGCAAATTATAAAGCAACTTTAAGCCCGCTTGCGCCGCCCAGCATACGTAGAGTGTTGAGGTGACGTGTTCCTTTGCCCATTCCATAATGGTTTTCAAGTGATCCCAATAAATCACGTCTTCAAACTGAACTAAGCCCAATGGTGCACCTGTAATGATGAGACCATCGAAGTTTTTACCTTTCACAACCTCAAACTGACGATAAAACGTATCTAGGTGTTCCTTTGGCGTATTTTTACTCGGGCGGTTATCGATTCGTAACAGCTCCACATCAACTTGAAGTGGACTGTTAGAAAGTAGACGAAGAAACTGAGTTTCTGTCTCTATCTTCTTTGGCATTAAATTGAGAATCAGCACTCGTAACGGACGAATTTCCTGGCTTGCCGCTCGACTCTCGTTCATTACAAAAATGTTTTCTGCTCTTAACACATCGCTAGCAGGTAACTGATCTGGAATTCTAATTGGCACGACCTTCTCTCCCTGAAATTTGCTTTTTAGACGTCTATACATCTAAAGTTAACGTAATTGCTTATGGATGTCGATACGAAATGTGGCTTGGGGCAGGATTTCTTTTTGGGTGGTGAAGGGTTTTTTAGTTTCTTAAGATCAATAGAATTGGATAATACATTTTTTATGTGGGTATAAATGTATTTAAAACCTTAAATAATTTAAGTATATAAAGGTGGTTTGTTTAACATGCGGTATTGTAAAATAATGTTGTAAACTTTCTTTAGTTTTATCTGGTGATATATTTTAAGAAAGTTATTTAATTAAATTAAATAACGATACTCTATTGAAGTTAAAAGCATTATAAATTAGAATTTAAAATGTTGTGCAACGGTATTGGTTTTGTCACAAATTGGTTGCAGGTAGTGAGTCTTTGTTTTTGTGGTTAAAACGTCGTTCTTTCTATCTGTGTAGCGCCATGTATGGAGGTGTCATGCTAACATTACAGTGTCTTACGCTATTATATTTTTCTTTTGGATTAATATGCAGTAGATTTCAACAGGTTCAGTAAAGCTTCATTTGATGAAAGTAGCCATGAACTATTATAAATTAATATTGGTTTAAATTTACTTATAATTAATGCCGTATGCATCATTCATTAACTCGTCAGTTCGTTAGTGGTAAGGTCTATTAAAGATGGTAGCAAGGATATTAAAAAATAATATATCCAATAATCCTTGCTGATGCAGTTAATATCATCTTGTTAATGTGGACCTAAAAAAGCCCAGCAGAATGCTGGGCTTTTTTTATTTAAACACACACTAGTTATATTACTCTTTAAGTGCTCTCAGGTCAGGCAATCCTTACTGATATATATTCAACGAATTTCCTCATCTAAACTTACGAAGTCCTGGTTTGATGCTTATCCTCTTGAACAGGGCGCTTCAATCGATACGTCAATCAGAGTCGAGAATTTTGCATAGGTTGACTTCTGGGCAAGATTATTACGATGGTGTAAATGTGATTTGCGTCAGTTTTTATGGCACGCTAGTGGATTCTAATTATAATCCTGCATTCAGAAATTCGATATGTCATCGAATTCAGGTTAACTGAGCGTTGATTGCCTTATGTTCAAAATGCTTGTTTCTATGCCTCCACTGGTTGCATTGTCTATTGCGATTGTTTGTGAGGTGATTGCAACTTCCTCTATCCCTAAGACAGAACAGTTTACCAGGATGATGCCAAGTACTGTGGTTATCGTTGGGTATGGTATTGCTTTCTTCCTGCTGTCTGTAACAGTAAAAAGCATGCCAGTTGGTATTGTGTATGCAATTTGGAGCGGTGCGGGAATTGTGCTTGTCGCTGCTGTTGGTTACTTTCTATATGGGCAGAAGCTTGACCTTGCTGCACTGGTTGGCATTGGTTTCATCCTTACTGGTGTTATGATTGTGAACTTGCTATCCAAGACGATCGGTCACTAGTCAAAATACTGCAAATAATAAAGCCGCGATTGATTAGCGGCTTTTTACTGTCGAAAAAGTGTTCGTGTTCATTCGCCATCGTCGCAGTTTCCGTTCATCAGAAAGATAGAAAATCATTTACGATGATCGTAAAGCTTATTTCAAAAGTGGGTGTTGGCTAACCCCAGGCCAAAGAAGATAAACAAGCTGCCACTGATGTAATTTAACCATTTACTGGTTTTCGAAGAAGTCAGTAAAGTTTTTACTTTAGTGGCAAAGAAAATGACAAACAAAAACCATATTGCGACAATACTCGCTTGAAGCGCACCCAACATCATGCTTTGCTCAAGAATGTGTTCTGGCTGCACAAATTGAGGAAAAATGGATAAGTAGAACAAGACGATTTTCGGGTTAAGGAGGTTGGTTAATAATCCTCTTACAAAGGCTTGTTTGAGAGTTTGTACCTCAATTTTACGGTTGAGTTGTAGCTTCTTATTTTCAAGTTTAAACCCACTTTTGAGGTTATTGATGCCCAGCCAAATCAAGTAGCCAACACCTGCCCATTTGAGTGCATTGAACGCTAATGCTGATTGAGAAAGCAACAAACTTAATCCTTTTGCAGATACAAAAGCGTGGATTAAAAAACCAAGCGCGACACCGAAAATATTCGCAATGGCAAAGCGGCGGTTTTGCGTGAGTGCGGTAAACAAAATGAGTAATGCATTGGGGCCAGGGATAATGGCTAAAAAGAAGACGATTCCACTGAAAGCCAGCAAGGTGTCGAGATTCATGGGGGATCCAATTACGGCAAAAGATTGGTATTAGTGAGCAGGACTTTACACTTTTGAGGTAAGGAAAACAAACATTTGCTCAATGGATTGCTTGGCAAATAATCTATTGGGCTAATGTTTGTTTTTGATAGAAAATGCGATCGCCATGTTCCTCAATACCTCAACCCTTTCTGTTTTTTTTATACAAAATGGTTAGCATTTTGTTTCAATTCTACGAAGATCGCATCTTTTTTGTTTAACTTGGTCATATTTGCAGCGATATCAGAAAGTTCTTATTGTGCAACGTATTAAAGGGGCATAAGCTCAATACGCCTTATAGTTTTATAAGCACAGTCAATGATAGTTACCATGTGTATCTTATTATTGTTTTTAAGGATTAATAAGACGATTTCGTCTGATGATATATTGATGAATAAGAATACTATACTAAAATTCAAGGTTGAATTTTTGTCCCCTCGTTACTGGGCAACATTGAGCATTATTAGCATTATGTTCCTCCTTAGCCTTCTCCCATTTCGTGTTCAACTTGCGCTAGGAAGCGGGATTGGTCGTATTGCGATGCGATTAATGAAAAAGCGACAAGTCACGATCAAGCGCAATTTAGAGCTGTGCTTTCCTGGCTTAAGCCAACACGAACGCGAAGCGATTTTAAAAGATAATATTGATAACGTAGGTATCGCTCTGTTTGAGACAGCTATGGCTTGGTTTTGGTCAGACAGACGTGTACTCAAGCACGTGAAGATTGAAGGAATGGAGCACATTGAAGCGTTAGAAAAACAAGGTAAAGGCGTTTTAATGTTAGCGGTCCATTCTATGAATTTGGAGCTGGGCGCTCGTGCATTTGGCATCAAAAAGTCGGGTTCTGGTGTTTATCGGCCGAACAGCAATCCATGTTTTGATTACTTTCAATACAAAGGACGTTCTCGTTCAAATCGTACTTTGATCGATCGTAAGAACGTAAAGGGTATGCTACGAGCACTCAAGTCAGGGAACAGAGTTTGGTATGCGCCAGATCATGATTATGGCACACGACGTTCCACGTTTGCGCCGCTGTTTGCTGTAAAGCGTGCCTGTACAACGACAGGGACAAGTTTGTTAGTAGATGCGACAGACTGTGTGATTGTGCCATTTACCATGGTTCGTGGGAGCAATGGGCAATACACCTTAACCATCAGTGCTCCTGTAGAGGGATTCCCGAAAAATGATCCTGAAAAAGCGGCCTTGTTCGTGAACAAGATTGTAGAGCAATCGATCATGGCCAGCCCGAGCCAGTACATGTGGCTGCATCGCCGTTTTAAAACACGACCGGATGGTGAACGCTGTTTGTACAAGCCGCGGCTTGAGCCGGCAATGTAAACACCAAGCCCAGACATTGTTCTGGGCTTTATTTTGTCTGTTGATTCAATTCTAAATAGTTGTTTGTCAAAATCACGATGATTTATCTGGGATGAGCCATGCTATTGGTCGTGTTAGCTAGAGAATGGAAACAATCAAAATCAACAGCGGCGAAAGGTTGCATGAAATTACTCACTTTATTTTTTCACCAAATTTTCAGCCAACTTTCCAGTCGTGATTTGAAATGCGGCGAGTTCATCGTCCGACACGTTTAACGTCATTTTTTGAAATATTTCAGCGTCAACTACTTTGATCTTATCCAGTACTTTATTACCTTTATCTGTGGTCAATAAGCATTGGCTGCGCTTATCTTCAGGGTTTGGTCTTTTCTCGATAAATCCTTCTGCTATCAGCGTTTGTAGCAAGCGCGTTACTTGCGCTTTATCTCTGTTTAAGAAGTTCACCACATCCATTGCTGTGCAAGGTGATTGTTTACTTATAATTTTTATAACCCTCACATGCATAGGTGCAATAGGGAGCTCAAGTTGTTCAACTTGTTCGTGCAGTTGGCGCTTTAAAGCGTGCACGAGATGGAACAGATTATCCAGCGACTTTGGATTCAAAATGTAACACTCCAAATCAAGGTTGTTGACTTTGTCAATCAAATAGATATAGTTGACATTATCAACTTAATTGAAAGCGACTGCAAGCTGAATAATTAATCATATAAATCTTGATAGTTACACGAAAGAGTAAGTGCTTTCTGAAGGCGAATGAATATTGCTTGGATATACGAGATGAGAGACGAAAACAGTTACCGCATTACCATTGAAGAAGTGAATGTCGAAGAAGGCATTGCAACAAGAACCTTAAGTTTTGAAGTTCAAGATCGTGAAGATATGTTGGACATCGTCGAGAACATTAAACAGGGCAGTGGTTTAAAGCCAGCAGAAGCTACTCGCGTAGGTGTCGCACTGCGTTTGCTCGGCCCAGTTATGATGAAAGAGCGTAAGCATCCGTTGTTTGCAGACTTTATGCCACACTTCAAAAACTTCATGCAAAACATGAAAATGACTGTGAAACGTAACCAAGTTTAATTGCGGATCCTTATGTTCTTTTCAGGTGCTTTAACTTTTTTCAGATTAGTACAATTAGAAAAGCTGGTATCAAACCAGCCTTTTCTATTTAGCTAATCTATTTACTTAAGTAGCGATTCTCTAAGTGTATTTTGAAATGTTTCGCATTTAGAACTTCACCTGTCGCCTGTCTCACTAGTTCATCTGTCGTCAATAAGCTACCTTTGCTCCAAATGTTGTCAGATAGCCAAGCAAAGATAGGTGATAGGTTTCCAGACTGAACGGCACTATCTACGTTAACAGTTTGCTTCATCGCTGCCATAAACTGAGCTGCGTACATTGCACCAAGTGTGTATGAAGGGAAATACCCGAAAGCGCCATCAGTCCAATGGATGTCCTGCATACAGCCATTCTTGAAGTTACCTTCAGTTGAAAGACCCAGATAAGCCTTCATCTTTTCGTTCCACAGCTCTGGGACATCAGTATGTTTGATCACGCCATTCATGAGATCCCGCTCAATCTCGTAGCGTAGGATAACGTGAGCAGGGTAGGTCAGTTCGTCAGCATCAACTCGAATGAAGCCTTTCTCTACGTGAGTGTAAATCTTCGACAAATTATCTTGTGCAAACTCTGGGCCTTCAAAATGGTTAGACGCTAGGCGCGCTAAGTGCTCTACAAACGCTTGGCTGCGGCCCAATTGCATCTCGAAGAACAGTGATTGAGACTCATGGATACCCATTGAACGAGCTTGGCCTGCCTTCAGACCAGCCAATGATTTCGGCAAACCTTGCTCGTAGCGAGCGTGACCTGTTTCATGCACTATACCCATCAAAGATTGCACGAATTCTTTTTCATCGTAGCGAGTGGTGATTCGAACATCTGTTGGAACACCGCCACAGAACGGGTGGACACTTTCATCAAGACGACCGTGTTCAAAGTCGAATTGAAGTAGCTTCATGACTTCTAGCCCCAACGCTTTTTGTTGCTCAGATGGGTAATGGCCGTTTGGCAGCAGAATATTATTGGATTTTTGCTTTTCAATGGCATCATCAATCATGGAAGGAAGCCACGTTTTTACGTCTGAAAATAGTGTGTCTAGAGAGGCTGATGTTGTGCCCGGCTCATAGAGGTCAAGCATTGCATCATATGGCGACGAGCCAGAGGCTTCCGAGCGAATTTGTGCTTCTTCCTGAGACAGTTTTACCACCTCAGACCAGTTTTTTTCGAAGCCAGCCCAGTCGTCATCGCCGCGTTGGGTGCGCCATGCGTGCTCACATTTAGAACCCGCCAGTGATTGCGCTTGCACTAACGATTCAGGGAGCAGATTCGCTTGCTGCCAATCGCGCTTCATTTCACGAAGCACAGCTTGATCTTGTATTGATAGTGACTGTTCCTCTGCTTGAGCAAACAAATCGCCAAGATGAGGTTGTGTTAAAAGAGAGTGGATATGAACCTCGAGTTCAGCCATGGCATTTGCACGTGCTTCCGCACCGCCAGAAGGCATAACAGATGCCTGATCCCAGCTTACAACTGCAGATAAATGACCAAAATTGGAGACTTTTTTTGAATGTTCGACGAGTTTTTGAAATGCGCTCATGTGACTACTCTTTGTTATGTTCTTTCCTGAAACGCCCCGAGCGGGGCCCTTGAACGTGACGTTCGAACCTCTCGACAATGATGCAAGGAAAAGCAGCATCATGGCAATATCGCTGTAGGTGTATTTCTAATTTACTATTTATTAACAAATAATGCAGGTCTATTGTTCACAAATTCAGTTAGTTGTATATACCCAAGTCACTTCGAGATGCTTGGTTCAGCGAGAATGACTTGGTTTGCAGACGTGGCGTCGATTTAAAGGTCCAGTGGGTATAGCATCCAATAAAAGTTGCTTGCGCATTGAGTGGTTTGAAGGTATTGATGAGTGATACAACTAACTATGAAAAGAACATGGAAATTTTAAACTTTGAGGCATTTCTGATTGCCATCACTATTTTGACGTTAACACCGGGGTTGGATACGGCGTTGGTGATCCGTAACACCAGCCGATCAGGTCTTAAGGATGGTTGTACAACCAGCTTAGGAATATGTTGTGGCCTATTTGTCCATGCACTATTTTCTGCAATTGGAATTTCAGCCATCTTAACTCAATCTTCTGAGTTATTTCTGATGATTAAAATGATTGGTGCGACTTACCTAATTTGGCTAGGTTTGAGTAGCTTACGTGCATTGATGAGGACTAATGGAAGTGTTGTTTTGCCTGAAGAAGCGTATCAAGCATACAGCGGTAAACGCGCCTTCCGTGAGGGATTCCTTTCCAACGTGTTGAATCCGAAAACGGCGGTATTCTATCTCGCATTCTTGCCTCAATTTGTAAACCCAGAAGGTTCTCCATTACTGCAATCCATGCTGATGGCGGCGATTCATTTTGTCATTGCGATGGTATGGCAATGTGGCTTGGCTGGTGCGTTGAACTCAGCAAAACAACTACTGAAAAGCGCAAGTTTCATGAAATGGATGGAAGGGGTTACAGGTGTTGTGCTCGTGGCGCTTGGTATTAAACTGTTTGTGGAAACTCCTGCCTGATGCGTACTCTTATCCAAATTGTTATTGCCTTGCTTAGCCTCATCGCACTTTTTCTTGGAATTGTCTCTTGGAAGACGGTGCCCCAGCTTAATTTTGCAGAGAGAGGGATGAGTTGGGAATGGCACTGGTCTTACTTTGAGCCATTTTCTAACGGTATTCAAGTTACGCGTACGCAAGACACAAGACAATTACTGCTGCGTCGTGTTTACCTGGAAGAGTCGGTGGTTGTGTTTTTCGGCACCACGCTGGACAATAAGTTTGAGTTCGATGTGGTTAACCAAGGCAACTGCGTGCCTGAAAGCCGTAAATGGATATCGGTGTCTGTGAATAGCCTGCCTTTTTCTAAAGCTCCTATGGTGTGTGAGGCTTCTGGCAAGAGTTACATTTACCGATTTGTAGCGAATAAGCTAAGCAGTGTTGAGTTTCGTATCGGAGATGACTTTATTCGCGAGGACTTCAGCCAATGGCCGGTTTCGGAAATTAAAGCTGACCAATTCAAGCAGCAACACTCGGCCTTTTTTAACAAACAAACGGGGAATAATGAGCACCAATGGCTAAGGGATTAACGTATTGATGCTATTCGTGTATTCGAGGGTGAAAACAATGAAAAGAGACAAGCTCTCAGCCCATCTCTTATTTCCTGTCATTTAGTCTATTGGTTGTACGAGTAAGCGAGCTGAATGAAAACCAAGTTGGGCTAAAGCGCCAGCATCGAAGTCTGTTTTTACTGTGACATCACCCGCCTGAATCTGCAGTGGGCTTGAATCTTTAGCCCATTGTAGAGGGGTGTCGACAGTTAACTCTTTGCCGACATCTATCATCCCAGCATATTGTGACTCTACCTCGAAAGTTCCAGATACGTGGGAATAATAGGGACGCAAACTTGCTCCAGCGGCATATTGCATCATGTCTAAACCATGATTATGAATTGCCCAACTCCAATCCCACCATTTTGTTTTTCCCGGAATGTATCTGTGGTCCCATTGATAACGAATATTTTCGCTAACCTCACTGCTACGACCCATAGTGAATGTATGAGGAGTCGTTGGTCTATCGTCTGGGTGAGAGAACCAAGCGTTGCCATCGTGACGTAAAAAACCATCGAAATCCACACGGTAACTAATATCGGCTCGTATACGAAACGGGTACGATATATGAGAGCGATATAGATCGATTTTAATTGGTAGGATGGAGTGAGGGGAAACCGTCAAATTAGCTTCTCGAGTTGCTGTATCGGTATCCGTACCTTTATTGAACTCTGAAAATGTTTGATTTCCATCCAACGTAACATTGTAGTTAATGCTCCCGACCTTTGGCCACTGAAACCTATTGTTGATGTGAACACTCTGCGCGAAAGTAGAATTATCAGTTTTATACCAACTTTTAGACTGGCCAACGTCAACTTGAACGTTAATATGTTTTGCCATACTTTGGGCATTGATCAAATAGGCCGTGATCGACTTAATCAGCTCATTGGGTGATTTAGAGGGGGCATCGTATGAAAAATGTTTTGGGTTGAGGCGGTAAGCGAAGTCTTTAATCGTAATTTTGGTTTTTTGTTTACATCGGTAACCAGTACATGAACCGCTGTTATTCCCTTGTATTTCCCAGTGACTGTCTGTCTTTCTAACGAGCATGTCTTCGCCCACAAATTGCCCGTCATTCCCACCAAGCCACGCATAGCCTAAGGTGTGAGCGAGATAACTGATTGGGCGAATGAAGTCTTGATCGTTTGTCACGAGGTTTTGTTCAATCTCTGTTACATTTCCACCAGGAATAAACAACGAAGGGTAGCGTGGAAGCTCGGCATTAGGGTGAATAGGGTAACACCATGTTTTGTCGCTCGCTTGTTCCGGCTTTATCTTTCCATGATAACCTGTGCCCATTATTACCCAGCCATTTTCTAGGCCGACGATATCCCATGTTTGCATCCGAGATAGGAGCGAATTTCTATGTTCTAGTGCTTCTTGATGATTTAGCTGACGATAACCTGAGCGACATTGATGATTTTCCATCTCGTCAATAACAAGTTGATCAGAAAAAACTTTACTGTGAGCAAATGTAGATAACAAAGAGAGTGCGAGCGTCATAGTGAGCAACGTACTGACGTTAAGCATAAAAATATCCTTGATTTTAATGAATGATTAAATTGTTAATACTTTTGGGTATGTGGCCTAAAGTGAACGTACTCTTTCATATAAGACAAGAAGAAAAACACTGAAAAAAATTGAAAAATATTCACACGTTATATCATATGCTTGAGTTGATGAGAGTGTTACTTTTCGTGGTTATTGATACTTCTTTTTGATACAAGGAAGAAGAGTAATCAAAAGCTGAGTATCAGATATTTAAGAGAGGAATGGCGCATGCTAGTACGGATTAATAGAAACTTAATTTGACGCACTCTACATTTTTTGTGGTGACTGATTCCTGTATGCGCTTAATCGTACGAAGCCCGTGATGGTGCAATCACGGGCAAGTAATGCTAGCAAAACAACGCTAAGTGAACAATAAACTAGCAAATTATGGTTAGCCAACTAGTCGGCGAGGTAAATGTTCATTTTAGCGTCTTTGAAACCAAGAGCACTTAATTTGTCTGCATTGAAGTTGGTGGTGACTTCAATATCACCGACACGGTGTGTTGTGACATCTTTTGGTTCAAGTTGCAAATCATCAATAATACCAATTGGGCCTGCCTCTCCAATCTCAATTGTGCCTGCGTACTGTGCCTCGGCGTGGAATTGGCCAGATACATAAGAGCTGAATGGGCGTAAGGAGCCACCTACTGCATTTTGCATGTTATCCAATCCATTTTCACGGATTGCCCAACTCCAATCCCACCATTGAACCTTGCCTGGAATATAGCGGTGATTCCATTGGTAACGAATGTCAGCACTGTCTTCACTGCCTCTTCCAAAAGTGAATGTGTGGCTTTTGTATGGTCGGTCCTTTGGTTGGTCATACCAAGCATTGCCTGACCATCTTAAGAAGCCATTAAAGTTTACGTCGTAACTAATATCGGCATCAAATTTGTAAGGGTAAGAAATGCTTGAACGATACAATTCGATCTTTACGGGCATCTCAGATTCGGCAGGGACCATAGGACGAGCTTGCAAAGTTACATTTTTGCTGGTGGTTTCACCTTGAGAGTCAGAAAAACTTTGATTAGCGTCAAGGGTGATGCTTAGTTTTGTTTTTCCGACTAAAGGCCAAATAAATTCATTCTCGGTTTTCACTTGTTGAGCGAACCCAAAGTTATCCGTTTTTGACCAGTTTGTTGATTCGACTATCCCTAAATCGACAACTATTTGTTGTGGTTTGTCACTTTTGTTTCTAGCTGTTGCATAAACTGTATCGACGAGTTCACGTTCTGACTCTTTGACTTCGCCATGCCAAAATTTCTTATCGTTTACGGTATAAGCAAAGTTGCTCACCGTGATTTTTGTTTTTTCATCGCAACGATAGCCACTACAAGAGTCAGTACTGTTACCTTGAATCTCCCAGGTATCACCAACACTTTTGATTCCCATATCTTCACCGACGTATTTGCCGTTATCCCCACCAACCCACGCATAGCCTAGGTAGTATGCAAGGTAAGACAATGGACGAACAAAATTTTGACGGTCGTGAACTAATTCGTATTGAACAGCAACCTCCTCACCCTCAGAATTGGTACCCTCGGAAACGACTATAGTAGGGTAATCTGGGATCTCTGATTGCTGTTTTATCGGGTGACAAAAAGTATGTTCGGATTTTTGAGATTTGATTTCACCTTCATAGCCTGGACCCATAATGACCCAGTCGTCTTTTAAGCCAGTAATTTGCCATTTTCCCATTATGCCTATAATTGCATTTTTATGTTCTAATGCCTCATGTCTCTCAAGTGGGCGGTAGCCTGAGCGACAGATATCTTCACCGAGATTATCTAAAACGATCTGGTCGGTGTAAATTTTGGCATGAGCGTTCGTTGCGAATATTGACAGAATTGCTGTCGACAAAAGGCTAATGTTGTTTCGCATGAATGTTCCCTTATGGTTGCATTTCTATTTCATTTAATAAACCGCAGTCTTGCGGGCAGAAATACTTTTCTCATATTGATAGGATTAATAGTATTGAAATTAACTGAAATGTTATTATGACTATAATCAGTTACTTATATTTTTATTTGTATCACTGCTTTTAGGTTGCATAGAAGGCGGGAAGACTCATGAGGAATATGATTCGCAGAGTTAGTTTTAAGCGAAAAAGATTAATTATTCCAATGTGACTAAAGGTGTAATTTATACAATTCTAGTTAACATGCCTAAAAGTTAATAGCAGGGCTGCTGATTTTTACGCAAAATTAAATAAATGAATACGGTGCTACTAATGCTATCCGAGACAAACCAAAAATAAAAACCTAAAATGGAAAAATAGTCAGGTGGGCCTTAGCCTTGAGGAGGTCGTATGAGATATAATTCCAATCGCAATTATCTTTTGGCAAGAAGTTTTGTACGGCCTGTTTGTTTATCCTTAATGAGTGAAAAAACTTCATTTTCAATAATAATTTCAAAGTTGAAGTAGATAGGGTCATCATTTAGCACTAAATAAGGCGACAGAAATGAATCGTTTATGGCAGGACCGATCTCCTGCACTGATAATAAGTTCATTGTGCCCGATATGGTTAGGTTTACGTCAGAGTAGGGTCGAGACATTCCTTTGAAGCTCAGAATGATGGGTTTAGACATGGATTCATCTTGCAGTGAGGCGATATGTGTAATCGTGCCATGGTTTATCCTAGTTAACCCTTCAATATACAGGAAGTTATCGTCATGAAGAATGTCGATAACGCTGTGGTGATAACGGTTGTCCTCGGCATTATGGTGACAGGGTTTATACCAGGCCCCAATGAAGAATAGGCAAGATAGAACGACGGCGATGTAGGGTTTCATTGTGTTTCCTCTGCGACGAACTCAGTAATACTCCTTGAAGCTTGTTCAAATTGGTCTGGCGAGTAAAACACATTGAGTGATTTTCTTGTTTGTTTATTGAGCCATGAAAGCCCGTAGATTTTTGCATTCTTTTCAATATAAACGACGCATTGGCACTGATTCTGCGCGAGTAATTCTTTGACACGAGTTGTCAATACTGTGTTTTGAGCCGTAAAGACTTCGAGGGTTCCCACTGTATGCTTAGTAAGCGGCTTGCTGTCCTTGGGATGACTCTCAGGGCTGTGATACTTACTCGCAATCATTAAAACGCCTGAAAATAAGAGACTTAATGCAACGGTATAGCAAGCTAGAGCTTTGTAGTCTGATTTTTTTTTCGCGGCATAAAATGGCAGGGAAGATTCGGGGGTGTCCTTTGTTATTTTGTCATATTGCGGCTCTGTTTTGGCAAGATCCTCATTGATAAAGGCACCCTCAATCAATCGATACCCCACTTTGGGTACTGTTACGATGGGAGAGTCTTTGATACCAAATTTGGCAAAATGCTGCCTGAGAACACTGATACTTTTGGCTAGTGAAGTTTCACCAACGAACTCATTCCCCCAAGTAAATTGGATAATGTCTTGTTTCTTCACAACCTCTGGAGATCGTTCTAGCAAGAGGGCAAGAACCTTCGATTCTCGATACCCAATCTTTATTGTTTTGTCGCTATTAGAAAGCGTATTTTTTATAGGGCTGTATAAGATCATGCGGCAGTCTTTTATAATATGTTAGAGAATACGAAAAAGAACACTACACGGGTTCTATGTCCATAAGTATCACAAAGTTCACATTTGGATGTAAGTAGATTAATAGTTAGTTCTAATTCTTGCAAAATAAAACACAATAACTACTAAACATCAATCTCATGTAGTACTAAAGTTTGAAGGGTTAAAGGAGTTTTAGAGAAATCCCAACTCAATCGAACAATAATAAAAGTATTTAGGAACTGATAAGAGATAAAATTGTCCCGGTCTGAGTTCTATGAGGTCTTGTAGTCTTGTTTTTACATACGTGATCTAAATTAGCTATTAGTAAAAAGGTTTGGCTTTTAAGTGAATGAACAGTTGCTTAGCTGAAAAATAAAAGGGAGAGGGATAATGCAGTGGAGTAACTAAGTGATGGGTTTTGCTAGAATAAAAAAGCCCGCAAAGTTCTGCGGGCTCAGAGTTTCCAATTTGGGTTAGGTTTTAAGTTCGGTTTTCACTGCAGCAATACCATCTGATTGAGAACAGGGAGTGAAAAATAGTTTTGTCTCTTCCAAAACCACTTTGCGCAGAGCAATCAAACCGATCAGGTTAGGGAGCGCCATTAGCCCGTTTACGATATCGGCAAGCAGCCAAATCATATCTAGGTGAAGGAAAGCACCGGATGCAACTAAACCAACAAAGATCAGCTTGTATGGAAGTACGGCTTTGATACCGAAGAGGAATACAACGCAACGTTCACCGTAGTAGTTCCAACCAAGAATAGTGGTAAACGCGAAGAACATAAGGCCAATAGATACTAGCATAGGCCCGAGTGTCCCTGAGTTCAGGCCAATCGCGAACGCGTGTGTAGTCATCGCAGCGCCGGCAAAATCAGTCTGCCATGCCCCGGTAAGAATCAAGGCCAAGCCAGTCATTGTACAAATGATGATGGTATCAAAGAAGGTGCCAGTCATTGAAATCAGGCCTTGTTTTACACAAGAATCTGTTCTTGCTGCTGCTGCTGCCATCGGAGCACTACCCAAACCGGATTCGTTTGAGAAAACACCACGGGCGATACCAGATTGGATTGCGAGCATAATGCTTGCGCCTAAGAAACCACCAGTTGCTGCGGTTGAAGTAAATGCAGACACCAACACCAACTCGACTGCGTTAAGTAATTGATCCGCGTTCATGACGATGACACTCAAACACGCGAGCACATAAACCACCGCCATTACTGGAACCACTTTACCTGCCACGCTTGCGATCGATTTTATCCCGCCCAAAGTAACGAATGCGACTAACATTGTTAGGATAAAAGCCGACAGTTCACGGTTTACACCGAGAGAAATCTCACTTGCATCAAGAATCGCGTTCACTTGGGGGAAGGTACCTATGCCAAAACAGGCGACGCCCAATGCAAATACTGCAAACATAATAGCTAGCGCTTTCGAACCAACGCCATATTGCAGGTAATACATAGGACCGCCAATCATCTGGCCTTTGTCGTCGACACGGCGGTATTTGACTGCGAGAAGACATTCAGCGTACTTGGTTGCCATGCCAAATAGGGCGGCAAACCACATCCAGAACAAGGCACCAGGCCCGCCAAGTTTGATTGCGGTAGCAACACCAACAATGTTACCCGTACCGATGGTCGCAGACAGCGCTGTACATAGCGCCGCAAAGCTAGATACGTCACCTTGCTTACCAGATGACTTATCTTTACTGAAAACCATCATTAATGCAGTTGGCAGATGTTTAAACTGAATTAAGCCCAAGCTAAAAGTGAAGTAAACACCAGTGCCCACAAGTAAAATCAGCAGCGGTGGCCCCCACACAAGGTTATCAATGGTTTGAAGTAAAGATTGCAGGTTGTTCATTATTTCCCCTTAATAAAGCAATTAGTAAGGAGAAGAGGGAAAGGATGAGATAAAGTTCTCTTATTTGCCATGCTATTTAAAAAAGCGGGTACGCCAAAATAGTTAGGTAGTTTCTTTCCACTCCTCTGTCCTTTTGCCTGAAAGTTTCAGCCTGCACATGTGTGCAGACCTTGCTCCTTCGGCGACCGATTTAACGGTTCTCTCCAGAGGTTCCTCCAACGACAGTCTTCGCTACCAAGGTAGCACCTGAAATAGTTAATTCTTCGGCGAGTTACTCCGACCAAATGTTAATATTTAGTCAGTAACTACTCTCCTGCAGTCTTCATCGGAACATTTACTCGATTATTGAGTAAAGGTCAGTTAATGATGCTGGTCACCATCAACGATTGAACTCTATCATGTTTTTTTTCCATTTCAACACCAAATGAAGATTTATTTTCAGTATGTTGTGACGATCTAGTTACGGAGTTTTTAATGAAATGTTTATTTTTGGCGGTAATTTATTCACGTCAGAGCAGAGCATTGACTAAAACGGGAGCAATCGCTACAAAATCTGCGCTAAGTTGACCGAAAGCGACGTAGAAATAGGTTACAATGATTCCGTAAACAACTGTCTATGGAGTCAAATTAGCTCTATCATTGGACAAGGAGACGGTATGACTAGGTTATTAGCCATAGCGGTATTGATTGGAATAGCGTTTGTGCTATTTCGCTATCGTACCAATGAAAAAATCCAGAAGGCGACCGTGATTACTATAATTGGCGCATTCTTAATTTACACCGCGTCAATCATGATTGCGGAACTTACTCGCTAGTAAATCAGTAGAGTCCTTGGAGTAAAATACGGTGACTTCTCAAAATAATATTGAAGACCAAGACGAAGTAGTTGTCATTGAGGAGCGCGATAAGCGTACCCACATTTACATAGCAATTGCGGCCGCGTTAGGGGTGGCATTTGGTGGATTGGCAGGTTCGGCGATCACGGCAAGTAAGTGGGAGTCCACTTACCAAGTGCTTGAAGAAAAGTATCAAGATCTCGCGCAAGATAAAACCGATCTGATCTCCCAAGTGAAAACACGCGAAGCTGCCATCGATAAAGAGATTGACGCAAAGGTTGTCACCTTGTTGGCCGAGAAAGAAGATGCGCATAAAGAGCAGTTAAAAGCGCTTCAAGAACAACTGACAGAAGTGGAAAAAGTGAATCTTTCGCTTGAGTCTGAAGTAAAAACGCAGAAAGCAAGGTTAAACACAACCAAGAATCAGAACGACAAACTCAACCGTCAAGCAGGCATGCAAGCGACTATGTTTGAGCGTTCGCGAGAGGTGTTTCGTAAAGAGATACAAATATCACAAGATCTTGAGTCACTTGAGAAAGAACGACAATCTTTGTTGCCGAAGATTGAGAAACTCAAGAAAGAGTGCGATGTTTTCTTGGAAGGAAAATCTTGGGATGTGAAGTCGGACGCGTGCGATAAACACGATGAGGCGAATTCACGCCTGAGCCAAATCGATCAACTGATTGAAGTCAACAAAATGGACTTGAAACAGATCAAAGACATTACCGAAGACATGGGCTTGTAGCTCTAAGACTGCGACAACCACCGTTTTTCGCGATGAAGAAACAACAAAGGAGCTTAATGAGCTCCTTTTTTATAGGCAATTTTTCGTCCAGTCTAACGGCTAGAATCAGATACGTGAGGCATCGTAACCGGAAGCTAAGAGTAGTTCACGCTCGTGTTTAATTAATTGAGCACGGTCTTCAATCAGTTCGTTTAACGCTTGAGAGGGCTTACCAGCTAGTACTTTAAACGTCTCAAACGACTCTGCGCCGTCGATTTCAACGAACATGTTACTGATTACGTTGCGCGCTTCACAAGAGTTCCCCTTGGTGGTGAAGTATTCCACTTTCTTTGCTGCCGATTTCATTTCAGATAGCAGCTCTAACGGGCTACTTTCTTTTGCCACAGCCATGTAGTTATCAAGTACACGCTTCGCATACAACAATTCTTTTAGTGGGATATCACGGCCACTTACAATCAGCGATTCATTAAGGATCATACTTGAGCTCATTGGCATTCCTTTTTTATCAACAATTAAACATCTTCGGCATCTGCTTGAGTCTAATTTATTGCAGACTGAATGGGAATGCTTAAAAGCTACATAATTAAACAAGCTTCGAGATAAAAAAGGAGCGCGTTATGCGCTCCTCATGTTTATCTACTTTATTTACTTTATCGCTTTGGAAGAATACCAATTGTTTTGATAAGCCTTGGAACCAAATAGGGCGTTCGCTTTTGCGCGTTCAATCACAGTTTGCTCAACTTCTATTGGTTTCATGGTTTGTGTATCAAAGTCGTATTGCATTGTAGATACCTTTTCACCCGGAGAGAATACAACAAGGTTATCTCTTGTTAAGTAACCAAAGTTTTTGTCGTATTGCATCATAGCCCGCTCATCTTCACGCGCGAGAGGTTTGGTCAGGTCGCGACCAATCATAGGTGATGTCGCATCAACACCAATCAGTGACAGCAGTGTAGGTGGCATGTCTAAGTTATTGGCAATACGGTCATCCTTACGAGGTTCAACACCGTCGCCAATGATCAATGCCGGAATATGGAAGTGTTTTACAGGCACTAGGTTTGCGCCAGAAACGCGAGCATCGTGGTCTGCAATGACGATGAAAATTGTATCATCCCAGTAAGACGACGCCTTTGCTTTTTCAAAGAAGGTACCAATCGCATAATCTGAATATTTAACCGCGTTATTACGGGTCATAAATTCAGAATCATATGGTTCGATCTTGCCTTCTGGGTATTCGTAAGGGCTGTGGTTGCTTGAAGTAAACACTAAACTGAAGAATGGCTTATCTGTTTTAGATAAACGCTCGAACTCTCGGTCTGCTTTGGTGTAGAGATCTTCATCACTGACGCCCCAAGAGCCCACAAATTCTGGTTTATCGTAGTCTTTCTCTTCAACAATTTGGTCAAAGCCGTTACCAAAGAAGAAGCTCTTCATGTTATCGAAATTGGCTTCGCCACCATAAATGAATTCAGTATGGTAGTTGTTCGCTTTCAAAAGCTCTGCAATCGTAAAGAAGTTGGTTTGGCTTTTACTCAATTTCACTACGGCGCGAGAAGGCGATGGTGGAAAGCCAGTGGTTACCGCCTCGATACCGCGAACAGAGCGTGTACCAGTTGCGTACATTTGGGTAAATTGCCAGCCCTCATCCATTAACTTATCAAGGTTCGGGGTTAGAGGAAGGCCACCCATTGAGCCAACAAACTGCGCCCCTAAGCTTTCTTGTAGCAAGATAACCAAGTTCTTTGGCTTACCCTGGTAGGTGGCTTTGTTCGTGTTCATCGTTGGCAGAATAGATGGATCAAAATCTGACTTCGTAGAAGACGAACGAACAAGTTCTAGCATCTTCTGATTGTCCATTTTGCCATAGAACTGCTCAGCATTTTTCTCAGATTTCATGTTGTTTACAGCGAACAGCAATGAATAAGAGGAATTGAGTGCTAAGTCATTGAGAAGAGGATCGTTACAAAATGCCACCATTGCTGGGTTAAGTGGACGGTGACCTAATGAAGAGCGTGCGCCACCCACACCGATCAATACAACTAATACGGCAATTAATGGACGCCATTTCCAGCTCACTTGTTGAGCATTATCCGTCAGTTTCTTACTCCATTTCCAACCAAAGAAAAGTGTAATAACCGTGCCCATAGTGCCAATGAATAGCTCTAGTTTGTAACCTGTCCAAAGCATACTGAACACTTCTTTTGGGTAAATTAGGTATTCGACAAATAAGCGGTTAGGACGGAGATCATATTCTTGAATAAATGGAGCGGTAGCCAGCTCCATGTAGACCAATATCCACAGGCCAGCGACCATCCAGCAGCGTAGCACCCATTTCCAGCCTCTTCCTATTTTGCCTTGCACAGGCAATAGAGCGGAGAGTAATCCTGGAAGGATGAATAACCAACAGATTGTTGCGAAGTCTACGCGAAGACCTTGGCCTAATATATAGATAAGGTCGTCAAAAGATTCGATCCGGTCAGAGAGCCAAACGGCCAGTAAAATTCGTGAGACAGAGAGAAAAGCGAGCGAAAATAGCGCAAATACAGCAATAGGCTGCAAAGGCCCAAAGGCGGGCTTCTTCATAAATATTTCCTAATGTATTGATGTGTAGGAGCTTACGTGGTGTTTCTATCAAAGAAAGCGTGAAGCAAACGTGAAATATAAGGTGTATTTCCTAGTTTAAATGTAACGCTTGGTATGAGTATGTATGGTTGCGTCGCATTTTGGCATTTTTATAGCAGTCTCATTTGCAACCATGGCTATGAGCTCTCACTTTGTCGTGTTATTCCGTTGATTGTTTAATCCGGT
Source organism: Vibrio sp. AND4 (assembly GCF_000171815.1). Taxonomy (GTDB): domain Bacteria; phylum Pseudomonadota; class Gammaproteobacteria; order Enterobacterales; family Vibrionaceae; genus Vibrio. The sequence continues at coordinate 110,246 of NZ_ABGR01000002.1, forward strand.
CTGTTTAGATAATAGCGGACCAGTTTAGAGGCTGCCGATTTTACCTGCGCCCTACATAGAAGTCGTCAAAATACCTCAATACCTCAATACCTCAATACCTCAATACCTCAATACCTCAATACCTCAATTTTATTCAAATCAGAATAATACTGGCGAGCAGATACATTTTGCTGTCTTAAAAAACAGTAAGAGAAATTTGATCGCCTGAAAAAAGCATAGAAAAAAATCAAAATGAGACGATGTCTAACACCCAAAAAGCCCGGTGTTTAGAATTATTTTATTTTAGGGACTTTGCTCTAATCCTTGGTGATAATTTACATTTCAATTGCAAGAAAGCTTTGGTATCACTCGAGCTTTTCATTATAAGAATAATTATCAATACGCATGTGGTCACATATTGCCTAGGTTGAATTATGTAACGTCACTGCAGCACGTATTGAGCGTATTACGCTGGTTGTCGATGTTTTCGTGTTGACAGTTTGGTATTAGGGAAAATCCTACAACATTATGATTTAAAGGGATATTTTATGTTAAAGAATCTAATTACTTGTTGTGTGACCTCGGTAATCTGTATTCATTCAGCTTCCATTTACTCTCAAACAATTACACTGCCGGGTGAGACTAATTCGCAACAATCGCTAGCTACCTTGATGCTTGCTCCAGATGAGGTCGCCATTACTGACCGATATATTGTGGTCTTTAAACAACCACAAATGTTACCGAGCGATTCTTCTGATTCTCAGCAGTCCACGCAGCAATCCGTTGAAACAATGTCTAGTTTGTATTCGGTACAGGCTGAAACCGTGTTTGATCAATCCATCAGCGGCTTTGTTGCAACATTAAATACGAACCAGCTGGAGCAACTACGCACAGACCCTAGAGTGGACTATATCGAACAAGATAAAATGCTAACGCTCGACCCCATCACCTCGATAGAAGCGAATCAAAGCAATGCGATATGGGGGCTTGACCGCATAGATCAACGCAGTTTGCCACTTGATCGAAATTACAATGCCAATTTTGATGGAACTGGTGTAACGGCTTACGTCATCGATACTGGCGTGAATAACGCGCACGCCGAGTTTGGTGGACGATCAGTTTCTGGCTATGATTTTGTCGACAATGATTCAGATTCCAATGATTGTAATGGTCATGGTACGCACGTTGCAGGCACCATTGGCGGTAGTCAGTATGGCGTGGCAAAGAACGTTAATATTGTTGGTGTAAGAGTGCTTAGTTGCTCAGGCTCTGGCTCGACATCCGGCGTAATTGCTGGGGTCGATTGGGTGGCTGCCAATGCCTCTGGGCCATCTGTTGCTAATATGAGCTTAGGAGGGGGACAATCCGCGGCATTGGATCGAGCCGTACAAAGTGCCATTCAATCAGGGGTCAGCTTTCTGCTCGCAGCCGGAAACTCCAATGCGGATGCTTGTAATTATTCACCAGCGCGCGTGCCCTCTGGCGTGACGGTTGGCTCGACGACAAGCTCAGACTCCCGTTCAAATTTCTCAAACTGGGGGAGTTGCGTAGACGTATTTGCACCGGGTTCGGAAATCAAATCCGCTTGGTATGACGGCGGCTATAAAACCATTAGTGGCACGTCCATGGCAACGCCACATGTGGCGGGTGTTGCAGCACTGTATCTTCAAGAAAACAGTGCCTTGTCACCAAGCCAGTTAGGAGCATTGATTTCTGAACGAGCGACCAGTGGAAAAGTGACCGACACACGAGGAAGTGTCAACAAATTGCTATACAGCCTGACGGACTCAGATTGTGGCCAAGACTGTGGTGGTACAGATCCGACGCCGGATCCCGAAGGTAAACTAACTTCTGGTAAGCCAGTGAGTGATTTGACCGCGTCAAAAGGTGAGATGACCTATTTCTACGTAGACTTAGAAAAAGATCAACGCCTAACCGTTCAGACGATTGGCGGAAATGGCGATGCGGATCTTTACGTACGCTTTGGTGCGAAGCCAACACTCTACAGTTGGGATTGTCGCCCTTATAAGTACGGGAACAGTGAAACATGTATTGTAACTGCTCCCCAAAGCGGCCGATACCACATCATGGTTCACGCGTACTCCAGCTATAGCGGCATGTCAATTCAAGCGAATTACTAACTTTCATCTTCAAGCCCACTTTCGGGTGGGCTAAATCCTCAATAATTCTGAGTTTCTGGTTTCCTACGAGTTTATTTAGTTTCCCTTAAGCGAATGCATGTCATTGAGTGAAAACTTTGATAAGAAGCCATGAAGACGGCTCAGATACACACTTCTGAAAGAGACAATTATCATGAATATACCAAGAGTGCAGGCCGTGCTGCTCTTAGTGACGTGGCTGTTTTCTTCGTTTGCCACTTCGCAAGAAAAACGAATTCAAGTGGCGGAAAAAGTTGAGCATGTTTATGCATTTACCCACATGGAAACGAACCAAGAGCGGGTCAAATATCGACTCCATCATCCTGGAGCGAGTTTCATAAAAGTCCACTTTGGACAATTTCATCTCGGTGTTGGTGATTCAGTCACATTGCGTTCTGATAGCTCTGCAGAGACGGTGACCTACCGCGAGAGTGATAACAATGGCAATGATGCGGTTTTCGCTCGCTCCATTTTTGGTGACGCTGTCACTGTTGAGTGGCATCGTGTTTCTCAACAAGGCAGTCTGGCGATTGATTACTACACAGCGGGTTACAGCGAGGATGAACTACAGCAAGTGGATACGAATTCGACTTGTGGTGTAAACGAGCGACGTGATGCTGCGTGTTGGGAAGAAAGTCATCCGACAGAATTTGGCTGGAGCCATGCGGTCGCACGATTGCTCATTGATGGTCGCAGCCTTTGTACTGCTTGGCGAGTTGGGCCAGACAATCATTTGATGACCAATAACCACTGCGTTTCGACCGCGGGGGAACTACGCAATACTGAAGTGTGGTTCAACTACCAGCGCATGACTTGCAATGGCAGCTTAGATGATGTGGTAAAAGTCATGGGGAATGAGCTCATTAAGACCGACTACACGCTTGATTACTCGCTGTTTAGCGTGGCTAACTTCGAGGCCATTGTTCAATTTGGTTATTTAGGGTTGACGGATGCTCTACCAATTTACGGCTCAGGCATTTACATTCCTCAGCACGGCGCAGGGAATCCAAAAGAAATAGCAGTAGAAAGCGACAAAAATGGCTCAGGCTTGTGCCAGATTGACATCGCGAGCGCAAACGGTCGAAGTGCTGGAACCGACACCGGGTACTTCTGTGACACAATTGGCGGATCCTCCGGCTCACCCGTTCTTTTGTCGGACAGCCATCAGGTTGTCGCACTGCATCATTACGGTGGTTGTGAAAACCAGGGGGTGAAGATGGAGCGAATTTGGCCACAAATTGCCCCTGTTTTTGGAGGTCAGCTGCCACAGGGCAAAATGGGCAAGCAGCCCCCCACGTCAGAATATCCAACGGTATCCATTGGCGATGAGTTAATTGATTTACAGCAGAATAAAAATGGCCAACTGGTTTTTGTTTTGCCAGCCTCAGAGAGAACACAAGAAGTTGTGGTGTCGATGTCTGGCGGGACAGGGGATGCGGATTTGTACACACTTTCCGGAGGTCGACCGGATAAATCAAGGTACGATTGTCGTCCATACCGTTCTGATAGTAACGAGAACTGTGAAGCAAGAATGGAGTCGCAAGATCTTTACATTTTGATCAGTGCTTATTCGGCATTTTCTGGTGTTAAACTGCGCGTGAATGCAAAGTAATAAAGGCTAGGCAGATAAAACTTAATCCAAACCCTGACCATATCAGTTTTTATTGATGTTTTAGATGATTAATCCATCAAGGGACTAACAGAGTCCCTTGATATTTTCCCCCACCTTAATTTATCTAAAGTGAATCACTCACCATAATCTGGTGTTAAATTTAGTGACGAACAAAAATACCGTAGTACATATTTTAGGCCAATCACTCTAGCATGCGATTAATGCAAGTAATCTATTAATATAACTGTGTGAATTTTCTTCTCAGATGATTTATCAAGTTACATCTGTCATTAAAAATATGGTAAAGCATGATGTTTATTATATTTACTTTTTAAATCACTCTAATTAACTGGTGATTATTAGGTCATTTGTTATGCTCGTGTTAAAAGCTTATTGATAATTATTATGGCTAAACGACTGAAAAATGGCATATAAATATCAAGGCTATCATTAATGGACTATGGCATGGCCTTAAGTCATTAATATATTAGGTATATAGATAACAGAATTAAGAAAAGCATTAGATGAAAATTAATGAAAATCTGAAGGTATCGTTAACTTTTCTTATTAACGGAGTTGTTAATTTATTTTTGAGTATAATTTTATTATGAATATTAAAGGATTTTCAATATTTACGATATTTTCATTACTTATGTCTGCGAGTGTGATCTCTGCTGAAGAGGGTAATCTATCCTATGACGATAATACGGATAGCTGGGGCTACCCATTTGTAACGGTCGCTAATTCCACGCCATTTCACGTGTCGGGAAGAGTTGACTTTGCTGTTTGTTTACAAAGTACGTATGTCGCAAACAGTTGGCAGAAGTGGACAGATGATGAAAGAGGTCTGTGTTTGGTGACTAAGGTCACCGCAACGGTCGCTACCGCTGACGGAAACATTAACGCCAAACCTTACATCTCCACTGGTACAACGTTCAGTCATTTTGCTGTTATCTACCGTGACGGAAACTACGAGGTGACGCGCGTTGCCAACTAATTTCTTGCCAATTAAATTACGTGCTAGGAGAAACAATGAAAACAATTTTATTTTTATCGCTGTGCGCCACCTGTATTTCTTACGCTGGCTCACAAAGCGGTTCATCAATAGGTTACTTAATCAGCAAGTGCAAAGAGATACCTTCCCATGAGGTGTGTAAAATCAAGGGATAGCTTTATGGAAGAGTGGTGATTTAGTGAAAAGCGTCCTGTGCCTAGGATGTGCCATTGTCGCCTGACAAATAACGGAGGTGAAAGCCCACTTCGAAGTGGGCTTTGCTCGTTTCAGACGATTAAGAATCTTCTTCGAGCTCGTAGCTCGGCTTGAGAAAGTAATGATGGCGTTTGTTGTACTGATACATCAAGAATCCAATCAAAAGCAGTGGAGGGATGAGCATTGGATTTCGTGCGGCGAGCGTCATCAGGCTAAGAAAAACCGTCATCATCTCCCCAGCCATCAAGATTAGGTTTTTAGATAGTGGGTACTGCTCCGCACCTTTAAAACACGTAAATTCGGCATGCAGCTGAAGGCCTTTATAAATCTTCAACTCTAACTTGCCTTTTCGATATTGGCTGGCATCGACGCTCAATGTGTACCAATGCCCACCAGTGAAATAAACCGTTCTGTGGATATCTTGGTCGGATAGTCGGTATTCATCAACCTGTTCGTTATTTAAGCACAATGTCATTCGCCCCGAATATCCAAACTCCATGGTCAAAAGTTGATTATCTAAAACAAATTCCCAGTGGTGTTTACTAAAGATAAAGCTTGGTTTTGAAAAATAGCTAATCTTTATATCAGACGCAGACTTTAGCTCTTGGGGAAGGTTACCTGTCTCATGAAGCGAGATAAAAAAGGTTGCGTTGAACCCTTTATCTAAAAGGTATTTTTCAAGAGACAGCTTGACTTCTTCAACGTAGGTTTCTGGGTTATGCAGTAAGATATTTTGCGTCGTTTGAACCAGCACGATTGGTGTCGTCTCTTCAAAAATGAGACTGATCTCAACCTCTCCATTTACCGCTCGCTTTTTCTCGAGTTTTTTAGAGTCGTTTTCAAACATGGGAAGCAGGTTTTCAGTGCAAACCCAGTCAAATATCAAAGGACCAGTGTCTAATATGTCGATAACACTGGAAGATGGCACAGGAAAACCGATAGAGAATGATGTATCGATGCACTCTTTTTCAATCCTCTCATCGTCGAGGTTATCCAGATACCACGCGCGCAAGTTGAAACGACTCGTGAAAAACTCACCGCTGGAAGGAACGTGTATGTCAAACGCTTCTAGTAGGCCTGTTTGATGCTGCTGTGCGTACTTAAGTGCAGGAATAAGACCACTGTTTTGATCAAACAAAGGACCCACATCTTGATCTAACTTCGTAACCGCCTCGAGTAGTGGGGTGATGTTTTCTTGATGAACGTAGACGCCAGATCGATAGTTAATGTCGCCTGAAGATCCGCAATGTGGAATGGTCGAAAAGTGAGACTGGAAACAATTAAGCAATGAAAACAAATACTCTGATTGTTCCCCTCCGAACTCGTCTGCTAGCATTGCTAACGACTGCCCTCTATCGAAATAATAGGGAAACAGATACGCCAAAATACAGCATGACGTAAAACCAAAATGATTGTCGAATGGGTCGTCTTCGGTCTGAGCCAAGAGGTGTTTATACAACGTATTGGTGATAAAACCTTGTTCTTGGACTGAGGGTGTCAGCTGTTTTACCCTATGTTCGACCAAACTAGGATTTGAATAAACGTCTTCAATAAAGCACTTTATATCGTCTTCTTTTACAGGTATGTAAGCAGTATCTAGCCCCAAAACCGTTCTCCATATCATTCTTTTAGATGAGAACGGCGGATGTTATCAAAGTGCGATATATTTATAAATCAATCGTATGAGTTGATGTTTCATTGTTTTTTCTATCAATATTTATTCGTGAATAGCCGAGCTGTTGTTTTGGAGCCAAACCCATTCATCAACCAATTACATGGATTTTAGTCGGGATCCAAAGTGCTTATACACATAGTCATTATCAAAGCCGTCGACGTTCTGGCTAGAGAAGATAAGCGGAGTAGCCCCTTGTTTTAATGCTTCCTTCTGCGATTCGACAACAAGCGTATTCATGATCATCATACCTGCTATGCTGGAAAACGCGCCCGTGACTTTGCCATTCACACGGCATAGTCCATCACCAGAGGGCACTAAATTGTCGATAACGACATCGGCAACATCCATCAATTTTAATCCAGAACTATGTCGGCTAGGGTATTTCGTTGATTGCTCTACTGAAGTAATCGCGATAACCGGATGCCCTTTGGCTTTTGCGATTTGCGCAAATTCTATTGGAAGCGCATTTCGACCAGAATTGGAGATAACCATCACTACATCATCGGGGGAAATATTCTGATCATTCCAAATGACTTCAGCCAACCCCGGCAACTTTTCCATTGCCGACCCTCTGAGTGCGCCATCATTGGTGAGCAGTACAGAATCTAAAATAGCATTAATGTTGCCAAGGCCTCCTGCTCGAATAAACCCCTCCAATCCAATCATATGCGAATGACCAGTGCCCAAGACTTGTATCATCTTGTCTTTAATAATCGCTCGTGTGAACAACTCTGTTGCCTGTGATAATGCTTGTTGGTTAACGCCCACAAGAGAGGTAAGTCTTGGCATTAAGCGATTGAGATATTCGGACATGGTTGATTCTCCTTTATTTTTTGCCGATGGATAAACTGTACCAGTTCTCCCTTTGCTTTATGCAACATTTTATCCAAAGTGGTCAGTTTTCTCCCAGCTGATTTTGGTATTAGGGCAAAAGTGTCGCTTTTTTACGTTTTGTGATGCTGCTGGTGTTTAGTGAAAATACCTAGTTAATGTTTTATATTTTTGTGATTTTCTGTTTTATGACTACTCGGTTCTTGTCATTGAGTGCCTTAATAGCCATTTTGTTAACGCCTATATTATTGTTTTTGCTGTTAGAATCGGACGTTACCTATATGAAAGGGAAGTGGTAATGATCCAGCAAGAAGAACAAAACCCAAAAGTCGAAATTAACGCTCGTATCGGATGGATTACTGAAGTTCACCCGGATTTGAACCGAGTAAAAATTAACTTTGAGAATAATCCTACCGGTCAGCCCGTATGGGGGTCGATTGGAAGGGCGTTCACCATGTCTGACATAGAGCTGGCCATTGACAATCGCCTAGATTGTCGTGTTGAGTTTTTTACTGGTGATTTGAACCTACCCATTCTTATCGATATTTACACTTCTCTGTTGAGTGAGGAGCTCCTTGTTCTTCGCGCTAAAAAAATGCGCATTGAGGGAGAAGAGAACATCACCATTTCTTCGGGGGAAGCGAAAGTCTTAATGACCGCCAAAAATGGCAGTATTAAATCGACAGCGAAGAACATCAGCACGAGCGCCGAGAAATCGCAAAAGATTCGAGCAACCACAATCAGCCTAAACTAACCATAAGAGATCACGCACATGGCAGTAACGATAGCCGCTAACGGATTAAGTATTGTTCACAAAGGTTCGGGTGGGGAGGCCAACGCTTCTGTTCCTGATGTTTGTTTAACAAAAGTCGGCAAACCTGTCGTGCCTATTCCTTATGGTAACAATGCAAAGTCCGCAGATTTGGCTGGTGGTTCAACTTCGGTGACGGCTGATGGTGGAAACAGTATTGCGCTCAAGGACAGTACCTTCGCTAAAAGTACCGGTGATGCCTCAGGCGATAAAAAAGGGGTGAGTTCAGGTACCATTGAGGCGGAGGCGAAGTTTGTTACCGCTTCAGCCAATGTCATTATTGAAGGGAAAGGTGTCGCCCGCCAAACCGATCAAATGACAATGAATAAGGCCAACACCATGTGTTTTGGTGTACAAAACCCTTCAGTGAGTGTTGATGAAGCCGAAGCAGAGACATCGGTATTAGGCGTCTCGGTGCGTTATCCAAATGGACAGCGCTTGACCAATGCTGCCTTTACCTTAGAGGACGAGCAAGGCGCAGTTCTCAGTTCTGCGGTTCTCGATAATGAAGGAAAAAGCGGGTCAGCAGAGCTCAAATCGGGTAAGGTCAAAGTTGTGCTAGAAGAAAGCCAAGATGACTTTATCGTGACGCCAGTCCGCAGAGAGAATTCCCACTTTGAGGAATCGATGCCAGATGATGATTTTTTCGATTTGGCAACAAAAGGAATTCGCGGTTTTTGGCAGCCAACTCGAATCGATACCATTGGTACGCCGTGGGGCAGTATTGGGCAGTGTTTGAGCGAAGATAAATTTTTTCAGGACATAGTAGAAACGGAAATCAAGCTGCATTTCACTCATATTCACCCTGAGAGTACCTATGACTTTAGTAAAACCTGTGACGTTATCCTTGGCAATCTAAACCAGCCACTGCCTCATACGACAGAAGCACTATTGGCATACACTCTTCCCAATGTACTAGAAGAAGGCGAACTCCTCTCCGTGCTATTGAGGCTTGCCCCTCATGAAAATACTGACCGAATGCTTGCTTACATGCGAGGACGCGGAAAAGGCAACCCACAAACCTATCTAAGTGGCTATGACTGGCAAACTGCGAAGAAATCAGTGAATGATGAGCTCGATGCCTTACTGACGAAGATTAAAGATCGCGTTATCTTTTTGCGTGATGAAGCCAGCAAACTGCAATACGCTTATTTGTCGGAGGAGGTCTTCGATAAACACATTGATACGCTCAACGCTTATATGAAAGGCTTACCGGAGCTTATCTCTGGTGTTTTCGTTAAAATCGAAACCAAAGCTTCTATGTTGATGGCAAACACATCTAACGTGAAGGTCATCCAAGCGGCGGACAGCCTTCATACCACAGAAAACGGCACCATCACCGCAGTCGTCAATACCACCAAAACGGTCGATCTAGTTGAACCTTATCTTAACGAGGTCGCCGGTGTGATTGAAAATGTTCTGCCAATCTATCCCGTGCGTTATGGTTACGCGAACTTTTTTGATGAAATTTTGCCCGCGCAAACACCACCGACGTTACCTGAAATGGCCGCCGCATCCGGTTTAAACGAGACAGGTGGTTATCTTTTACGTTTGTTGCGTGAAGGGTGGATTTACATCAAAGAGGAAGAAGGGACCGCAGATAATCAACAAGTCCATATCTTCCGTTATGCTCAAACCGAGACCCCAACTGGCGTGATTGAAAAGTTTGAGAAATACTATTTCACCAATCAAGATAACGCCCAAGACGGGCTAACGCTTGATACTTCATCTGGGGCAACCTTTTATCCCTTTGCTTTTGTGACCGCAAATACTCAAAAAATCTCCATCGCTTACTCTGAGCACGAATGGGCCGCTGAAATCATTGATAAAATGAACGATGATCAAGAGTGGCGTGCTAAGGCGATGCAGCTGGTTGAGCTAGGGTCATCACAAACAGATTTCAGCCAAGAGGCGACACAAGAAAACCTCAGCGCCTTGGTGGAAGATTATCGCAGTAGCGATGAGAAGTGGTTGGCAGACAAAGACAGCGCGAAGCCAATGCCCCATGGGCTGGATCTTGTCACCACCACACTAAGTTATCACCTTGATGCTGAAGGCATTGTAGAAACCATGCAAAAAAGCCACAGCGAGCATAAAGACGGCATATTGGTGGCTTTGTTTGATCCGGTAGGCCGTCAGCGCGATATCTCCAAAGTTATCTCGAAAAATGTCGCTGAGCAACAAGCCTATGTCAATGTCAACCAATACCCTTTGACGATTGGACAGTACGCACAGTCATGTCTTGAAAGCGATATTCCAGAAGTTAAGAAAGCAGCAGAGGAAAACCTTGAATTAGGAGCCCTTGAGAAGTTTTTCACAGGTTATGAAGAAAAAACAATTACTCAAAGAAATCAACGTAAAAAACTACTTACTATAATGGACTACTTTGTAGCGGGTAAAGGCGCTGAAGATGAGATTGGCTCGCTCACTTGCTATCTAAGACACTACTTTGATATTCGTCAGCAAGGCATTATCGATCCTGCTGCTGAGATGGGTAAATTGCTGCTCCTTCTAGGGTCGCTTTTTGAAGGCGTAACCGCAAGTGAAGAAGGCATTGAAAACATGGATAGATGGGTTGGTGAAGCCTTTCATACAGAAGAGCTCACCCCATTAGATAAGGTGTGGGGAGTTTCTCTAAAGGCCATTCAGATCGTATTTCTTCAGCCCCAAGATCAAATAAATTGGCATCATGCTGTTCCTCCATTATTAACTTCGATAGGTAATTACTTGGCTCGTATACAAGCTGAGTTCACTTATGGCACTAAGTTACTGGGAAATTCTGGGTTAGAGTGCTTTTATAGAGCAACCTTACCATCATTATTTGATGCCTTATTAGGGGTTCGGTTTACGGGGAATCGACTCAACATGGCGCTCGATGACATCGAAAACTTAATCGATAAACAAACAGGTCAAAAAAGCTCAATCAAATCAAACGTGCACTTTGGCGAAAAGCTTCTCAATTGGACTGAAATGAAAGCAAACCAATCAGAGCAACGTATTTTTGAATTACTGGAAGCAGAGCCAACAGCATCAGCGCCTGAATGGCTCAAAAAGCTGGCCGATAGGCTCCCTACCAAAACACTTCTCCATTTCGCACAAGAAAGTGCAGGTTTAGGGCTGACCTATTGGTCGTATCAAGCAAATGTGAATACCATCAATGATCTTTTGGCTCAAACACAATTCGATACACTCGACCCCGTCAATGATGACAAAGAATATGCGTATCGTACGGTGAAAATGTTGTCCACGCTCGCGGCGATCACCGCAGACAGTATTACTCTCAGTCAGTACAGTGCTAAGGGAGTAAATATTGCAGCACGTGAAGCTGAGAGGGCGCTTCTTGCTCTTCAAAAGCAGTTACCGAATATGAGTAAGCAGTTAGCTGAAAAGCTCGGAGTGCGCAGTTTACAAGCTTACAGTCAGCGTTTAGATACGCGTCTATCGGCAGCGCCGATAAAAGGACTTGTTGCCGGTGCAAACGTGGCAATGTCATTTGTTTACTTCTGGGATGTTTTTACTAGTTATAGGTCAGGCAATAAACAAGCTTCTCTGGGCTATCTGACCGGTGGCGTTTCCAGTCTATTGGTTGCATTTTCGGCCGTCGGGGGGCCTGTTGGAGCCGTATTGCTCTTCGTTGGTCTTACAGGGCTTTTATTTAGCGCATATCAGATTGGCCGATATGGCAAAAATAGTTTTGAAAACTTGCTCTACAGCTCTTTCTGGGGAACAAGTGAGTATTACCCGTTTTGGAATGATTTTAAAAAGCAAGAAGACATTGATACTGTTCAAGAGAGGCTGGATGTTATCACCGCTGTGACATCCAATGACAACAAGGCTGTGACATCTGATAACATTAAGTACTTTGATGCGGCATTGAACATCGAGTCTCAGGAGTTTTTAAACTATTTTTACGCACCCAAACTCACTATCGTGGACAGCAGTATTCGTCCTTATGGCTCAGAGCCGTATCGATACAATCTCAGTTACGTATTCGTCTTGCCGGATTTTAAAATGAACGTATCTCAACTGCATGGCTCGATTTATCGTGAACTGGATGATACCAAATACGCGGCCTACTCAGTACCTGAGCCCGATAAGGCCATGACCGAAACCTTCAGGAGTGCGTTGGCGGCGGCATTTGAAGATAGGACGTTATGTATCGCCAAAGAAGACGGTCTGCATGTCACGGTTAATGTCGAGTTTTCGCATCCGGCTCGTCTGATCTGGTGTTACGAACCGACACCAAACACTGTGGTGCCAAAACGCTATTTAACTAACAGCGGCTACATAAGCACGAGTCAAATAGGCATGCTTGATGAAAAACCAAACACTACACCTTGGGGAAAATAATGAACCGCGGCTCTAGAGGAATATTCACAACAAAAGCGCAACCTTTTTCAAAGTGGTGGGCGCAATTTCGAGCAGAAGTGATCGTTGTTCCGATGAAAGACCCACTCGAACCTTGTATGAGGGTCAATGATAACCTGTTGACGTTAAGGACTGGCTACCATACTCGCCGCAATACCATTATCGTCCCATGGATGCTGATGCTAACCGTATTGACTCTGTATTTTATCTACGATTCTCGCTACCAATATGATTTTGAAGCTCACAAGGCTCAGGCTGCGCGTATGATTGACTTTCATCAAGAAAGGAGAACAGATTACGATAAGTGGGCTCAGAGAGCTGAAAAAGAAGGAAATAAAGAAAAAGCGATTAAGTTTAAACACTGGATTATAGAGGAAGAACAACAAATTCAAGCCTACAGTGTCTATTTTGAGCAAGACGGTGATGTGTCATTGTTTACACACATGAGAGCGCTTAAACAACTTGGAGAACTAGATCATTTCCTTTTCGGTATCGGCCTTTTTTCTTTCATGGGCGCTTTATCTTTAGGTTTGTGGTTGCTTTTCTTGTTGAAACCTCAAGACGCGGAAGTTTACTTTGATAGAAACCGGCAGATTGTCTATTCGTGGCGGCATGGAAGGGTTGGCGCAGCGTCATTTAACAAAATGGGGATATTAGAAAATCACCTTGGCTTAAATATCGTGTTGCAGTTTGAGAACAAAAAACAAACGGGCTATAGACCGATGGGGATCGTGGGCATTGATATCGGAAAGCTTTCTTTTCACCGAGAGAGTGATATGACTTACCCATTAGCTCAAATCTTAGCATTTATGGAGCATGGCAAAGAGGCGGTGATTACAGGTGAGTCATTTACAAGGGAGCCAGCAAAATACTTCTTACGCAAAGATAAAAAGCCGGATAACTTTGAACAACGTGTTGAAGCAGCCCTCGCAGCCCAAGATGACCTCGTTTCTCACTACCAAACAAATCGGGTAAAAGGTCATGCAATTTAGGGTTAATACTAGAGTTATAAGATGAAACGTCGATTTTGGTTTTTTAATACCAAAGTCCAGCCTTTTTCCAAGTGGTGGCAGGAATTTCGCTCCGAGGTTGCCGTTATTCCAATGGAAGATAAGGTGTTGAAGGTAAGGACGGGTTACCATAATCGGCGCAACTATTATATTGTTCCATGGATGCTGATGCTCTCTATTCTGGCAACTTACGTTACTGTTGAATCGTGGCCAGATTTCCCTATCTAGTCGAAGATGCTCATGAAACCATAGCACTTATGCAAGAATATCGAAGAACAGGGGATAGGCCATTTTATGATATTGATAAGATGGAAGCTTACCATCGAGCAATGCTCAATGAAGATGGTAGGGCAACCTTTTTCCCTTACAGGGGAGTCATTGAAATAACGTTATTCCCTCTGTCAACGCCAGCTTAAAATTGACCCACAAAATTTGCGCAGCCAAAAGTTCAGAGTTTATCAGCCAAACAAAAAGGGGCAACGAAGGCCCCTTGTGTCTTTGGATAACGCGGCTATCCAAGGCTCTGTGTGACTACTGGCTTAGTATGACGCTTGGCAATCCAGTAAGCTGCGACGCCCCAGAGTAACGTCAGTACCCAAAGTGCAGTCCAGTATTTAGCCACTTGCTGCCACGTTGCGCCCATTTGATTAAGCGCTAAGAAACCTTTAATTGCCCATGTGCTTGGGCTTAAATCTGCAAACCAAAGCAATGGAGCAGGAATAGCCTCAACAGGCCAAATAAATCCTGCTAGGAAGATTAAGGGCATTGAGCTCACCAGCACGACTAATGTCACCAGCTCACGCCTCGGTAGCAAGAAACCCAGCCATATACCTAAACCACAGCTGCTAAGTAAGAAAGGCAGCAAGAAACTAAGCAGTTCACTCGCGTTCGCAACATGGTTTACGTTCAAGCGCTCAAAGCTGAAGCCAAAATAGTAGGCGCTCAGCAGGTAGTAGATAGCGACAAAAACCAAGGTTCTTGCGAATAACAAAGCACTGGTAGGGACGTGTGACCAGTAGCCCCGGCCATGACGTTGTGTGCCCGTTTGTAAGCCTATTGCCATGAGCAATGTTTGTTGAAGGATCAAAACAAATACTGCTGGTACCACGTATTCAATGTAGCCCATGGTGGGGTTAAAGGTTGGTTTCAGGTTGAGTTTGATCGCTGAGTAATCGTGGCTTGCCTGACTTAATGGTACACCATCAATCACCATCTTGCTCACTTTTACCTCTGCACCCAGCGTACCGCCTGCTTGGGCCAAACCCTCGACAATCGTGCCATACACCAAAAAGTAAGAGGCATCACCGGCATAGGCCAAAGTCGGGCTGCGACCAAACATCAAATCTTTATAGAAGTGTTCTGGGATCACCAAGAAACCAGTAATCTCACGGTTTAAGAATGCTTGTTTTGCATCGGCGATGGTGTACAGGCGAGTCACTACTTTGACCTGGGGGGTAGCATCCACCATACGTTCAAGCTTTAAACTGGTTTGGCTACCGTCGAGATTCACCACCGCAATCGGCTGCTCCCTCGGGGTTTGTTGTGCGTACGGAAGAGGGTACAAAAATGAGTAAAATACCACGCCCCCAAACACGGTCAGTACCACGACAGGGTTGGTCATTACTGAGCGAAGTTCTGTTTTGATCAGTTGCCACAGTGTCATACTGCCTCCTGTGAAGTGTCAGCCTTATTATTCTCAGCTTTGGATACGTGATTTTGCAGAGCGGTGCGGCGATGCTTTGTCATGAGCATTGCCACCATTACTAGGGGGAGGATGTACCCAATCATAGGCCAAAGTGAGGCAATAGATTGCTCAGCACTTGCGCCGTAGCCAGCCTGATCCACTTGAACTTCTATGTAATGCGTTATAGGCAGTAAACCTCTCCATGCATGGGCGAGAGTATTCATGTCTGAAACCGGGAAGGTTATGCCCATAAACGCGAAACTCGGTGCTGTGAATGCACCAGCAAAACTCAGGGCACGTGCAGGGTCCATGGATAAGAAAAAGAACAATGCCCCCATAATGATACAAGCGATTGTCGTTACCAACTGTGCCAATAAGATCACGATGTAACTGCCTTCCATCGGCCAATCTAATACCACATAGAACCAGATCAGGAACAGCCCACCTTGCATCATAAATACGGGAATATATTGGCAAAGAATTTTGCTTAGTCGAGAGAAGGGGCGTTGGCCCAAGAATGCAAACTTGTTGTCGCCATTACCATACAAACGAAAATGTGCAGCGAGAATCAATATGGTACCGACCACGATACAGATCTGCCATATAGCAGGCACAACCGCTGTCACCAAGAACTGCGCGTAGTTGGTGTTACGGTTAAACAAGGCGGTGATTTGAGTTGAAACTGGCACTGCTTGACCAATGGCAGCGAGCGCTGTGGTATTGCCTTTTGCTAGATGCCCCATTGTTTCGATCTGAGCATTAAAATACCCTTGAGATTGTGCGACTGCCGAGTTGATCAACTTCGCCACCAAAATGTATTGGCTGTTGATGAAAACCGATAACTGCGGTTGACGGTGCGCGAGAATGTCTTGATCAAACTGAGGCGGAATCACGGCGTAAGCGTAGATATCGCCTTCAATCATGGCATTCTTGGCTTCTGTGGCACTGGCGTAGTGATAATCAACAGAAAGGGTAGAAGAGGCATCAAAGGA
Source organism: Vibrio sp. AND4 (assembly GCF_000171815.1). Classification (GTDB taxonomy): domain Bacteria; phylum Pseudomonadota; class Gammaproteobacteria; order Enterobacterales; family Vibrionaceae; genus Vibrio. Next base: position 126,577 of record NZ_ABGR01000002.1, read on the forward strand.
CTGAATCATTTTGCGCGACAATGGGGAATGCTGCAAATCAACCACACCAATCGGGAGGTCTCTTGCAATGCCCGCGGAGAAAATACCCCACATGGTAACGGCCAACAATATCGGCACCCACGTTAAGCAAGAGAGCAACCACTTATCGTGCCGCAGGATTTGTCGTTGTGAGATTTGAATTGTCATAGCTATACCTAGGTGATTACAGCTCAACCACAAGGCTCATGCCCATTCGAAGTTCAGGCTCTGGTTGGATAGGGCGAGCTTCAACTTCGAAAGTACGAAGGTCAAACCCTTTCGAGGCGTCGGTTGCCCGCCATGTTGCAAAATCTCCCATGACAGCGATATGCGTCACTTTAAACTCAACGTCTTTGTCTAATGCGGGTAGGTAAGCTTTGAAGGTGTCGCCTTTAGTAAAGTGCTGGAGCAAATCTTCACGAACGTTAAGCGTCGCCCAAGAGTCTTGTGTATCGATCACAGTAACAACGGGAAAACCTTGAGGAGAAAGCTCTCCACTTTTCAGTAGTACTTGAGATACTTCACCATCAAACCAACTGTAGATCTTGGTATCTTGTGCGTACGCTTCTACTTCGGCGACGGCGCCTGCTGCCATACGCGCTTTCTCTGCTGCGGCAATTTTGGTTTCGCTACGGGCGCCTTCTTTCGCCATTTCGTACATCTGAAATGCTGCGCTTTCTGTGTATTTAGAAGCTTGCCATTGGGTCCTTGCTTCATCACGTTTTTGCTCTGCAACCACGCCATCTTTATACAAGTTGTTGACCCGTTGGTAGGTTTTTTCCATTAAATTCGCAGCGGATTTTGCTTTCAACCATTGGTCTTTAGCGGCTTGGATCTGTTGCTCACGGGCGCCTTTTTCTGCTTCTAATGCCAAGGCTCCGGCGGCTTTTTCACCGGCTTTCGCTTGCTCGAGTTTTGCTTCAATTTCTGGACTATGAAGAGTAAAAATTAATTGCCCTTTTTCAACGTTGTCGCCTTTACGCACCATGACCTCGTCGATACGGCCAGGGACTTTAGAAGAGATGCTGTATTGCTGTGCTTCAATCAAACCTTGTAAGCGAGCAGGTTCCGGCTGATACGCTCGGTAAAACTGATAGCCAACCCAAGAAGCGACACCCAAAGCACAAAGTGAAAGTAAAACGGGTTTTAAAGATTTTGCTGCCATGTCTTATTTTGCCTCTTTGGGTGTTGATGTTGGAACGTAAGCGGTGTTTTGGTACTGAGCGAAGCTGTTCATTTCGCTGCTCAGTGCTAACAGTTTGGTTAAAGATATCAGATAACGAAAACGTGCCGCCGATTGCTGTGTTTCCACACTTGCGACATAGAGTTGGGCGTCGACCACATCCAAAGATGAAGACAAGCCTTGAGTGAAGGCTTTCTCACGCAGACGAAGGTTCTCATTAGCCAGTGAAATACTGGAATCCAGACCTTGCACCTCATCAACGGCTTGTTGTGCTTCTAAATAGGTTTTTTGTACCAGAAGGGATAAGTCTTGTGTCGCTTGTGATTTCAGCGCGTCGACTTGGGTGACCATACTCTGTGCGGCTTTCACTTTTTCGCTGCGCCCTGTGGACTCCATCAGTGGGATATTTACGCCCACACCCACTAGCCAATCTGGTTTCATTTGGCTGGCAAGCGAGTCATCCTCGTACAGGCTATAGTCACCGTATAGATACACTTCTGGGTAGTATTTGCCTTTCTCTGCCTTGATTAAGTTGGATGCTTGCTTATGCTTGGCATCCAACAAATCTAAACCAGGGTAGGTCAGCAGGGTTTGGTCAACAAACGCGCTCAAGGGGGGCAAGCTACTATTGATAAACAAAGTCTCTGATGGCTCTACGATATCGTCTTGCGCCAAGATTTTGCTAAGCGCGGCTTGAGCAATACTTAGGTCACTCGTAGCTTTGCGTGTATCGACCTTAGCTTTGTCTAATGACGCCTCGGCTTGAAGGCGTTCAACACGGGCGATTTGGCCTTGTTCTTCCATCTTTATTGCAAAATCACGGTGTTTGATTAAACCTTTCTCGACTGCTTGGCGTGTGGCCAATACTTCTTTGGCTAGGACAACGGAGAAGTAGTATTTGGATAGATCTTCAAAGCGCGCTTGTTGCTCCATCGCGAGTTGGCTTTTGGCCTCGTCAGTTTTGCCTTCCGCTGCGGCTTGTGCTGCGTTGATTCGACCCCCGGTAAAAATCGGCCAGATGGCGCGAATGGAAGAAGAGAAGATATCACGTTCAGAAATGGTTGAAGTCGTATTTGACAAAGCACTGAAAATAGGTTGGAAAACAGGTGGAACACTAATGTGCTGCCCAGTACTGTCTAACAACTGCTGACCAGAAACGGTCACATCGGTATCTAAACGTGTGTAATTTGCGCCAAGAGTGACTTGTGGCAAATTGAGGTTATCGGTCGCACTTTGTTGGTATTCATAGCTTTCGACATTGGCTCGTTGTGCTTTGAGGGAATAGTTGTTCTGTAATAACAGATCCCAAGCATCAGTAAATGTGATAGGAGCCGAGTGACAAGCAAGAGATATCGAGCTGCTCAGAAGGCCCAAAATCCAGAATGTTCCGGTTTTTTTCATAGTGGTTGCTTTATTTTTAGAGTACCAACTCTAATATAGAGTATTCATCGGATGGTGTTAAGTGGTTAGAACAAAGAATTGTTGGAAAAATGTTGCGTATAGCTAGTCTGTGAATTTTCGGCACAAGTGTTAATGACAAATCGGCGGCAAACTGGTTTGTTAATTGTTCAAACTCTCGTGTCCTATTGATTTTTATAGTATAAGCTGGAAAATTTAATCGCGCCTCAATAAGGGTGAAATTTGCTGTGATCCTGTTCAAGGTTCAAGTGGCAATTTGTGTTTGATAATGAATAACATCAAAACATGTTTGAGCGAGAAAGAGAATAGGATGAGCTTTTGATATCTCACCTCGGCAATAAGTATGTGAAGTCAGGATGAAATGGGTGTGGCGCACGGAAATGCAGAATACAGGCACAAAAGTGACAGGGTAGCGCAATGTTGTTTGGATACACGACGGCACAAATGCAACCTACCACACATTACTCATGTAATGGATTGCAAATTCGAACAATCATTCCTCGGTCTAGAGCTTTTACTTGAATTGTTGCTGTCAAGATACGCAGTCTTTATTTTCAATTATTCAACAGCTTATGTCATTTTGTGTAAATTATTTAAACGTTTGCACTACCAAGTGTTGATGTAAATCAAATAGTCGTAGACAATACGTCCCCGTGTCGGAAATCTCATTCTTTCCGTGGAGTCCGAAATGGTACTCTAAAGACATGAGCGACCTGAATCCGACGTCATTATTGCAAGCTTAGCCTCATTAAAGCCTGAGTAAATGCCGATGTTTGGGTCTATAGGCCTTACCTATCAACGTAATAGGTAAGACCAATTTTCTATTTTGGGGTGCCATTGATAGGGTTGGCTCAATCCTTTAGCCGTATCCGGGCACACAATAAGTACCTCGTTTTTAAAGGGAAAGATGATGGTAATACCAGAAAACAGCAGCATCGTTATTTTTGGTGCTTCAGGTGATCTTACATATCGTAAGTTAATTCCTGCTCTATACCACCTCTATGCGAACAAACAGCTTCCAGAGAATTTTGCCATTCTTGGCGTTAGTCGCACTGAATACAGCGACGATTCTTACCGAGAAAAGCTGAAGAAATCGCTTCAGGAAATGGAGAAAACCGAGCCAGAAACGCTTAATGCATTTATCAACCACCTGCATTACCAAGCAATCAATACTTCTGACACACAAGATTACAGCAAGTTGGTGACTCGATTAGACCAACTTGCCGATAAGTACCAATTCGAACAGCGTAATACGCTTTTCTATCTTGCAACGCCACCAAGCCTTTACAGCGTGATCCCTGCGAGTCTTGCAGCACATGGTCTGAATAAGGAAGAAGATGGTTGGAAACGTCTGATCATTGAAAAGCCATTCGGTTATGATCTTGAATCAGCGCGCACGCTAGACAAAGAAATCCACGAACACTTCCAAGAACATCAGATTTACCGTATCGATCATTACCTTGGTAAAGAGACGGTTCAGAACCTGCTTGTCCTTCGTTTTTCTAACGCGATGTTTGAGCCGCTGTGGAACCGTAACTTCATTGATTACGTGGAAATCACAGGCGCGGAATTCTTAGGCGTAGAAGAGCGTGGTGGTTACTACGACGGCTCTGGTGCAGTGCGTGACATGTTCCAAAATCACCTGTTGCAAGTGCTAGCAATGGTAGGCATGGAGCCGCCAGCGCAGATCAATGCAGACGCCATGCGTGATGAGGTTGTAAAGGTGCTTCAGTGCCTTAAACCTCTGGATGAGAATGCTCTACGTAACGACCTTGTACTCGGTCAGTACACGGCATCGGACGTTCGTGGTCAGCACCTCCCGGGTTACCGTGAAGAAAACGGTGTAGCAGATGATTCTCGCACTGAGACATACATTGGTCTAAAAGCTTATATCAACAACTGGCGTTGGAATGGCGTGCCGTTCTACGTTCGTACAGGCAAGCGTCTACCGACTCGCGTCACCGAAGTGGTTATCCATTTTAAACAGACGCCACATCCGGTGTTTGGTCAAAACGCACCAGAGAACAAGTTGATTATTCGTATTCAACCAGACGAAGGCATCCAAATGAGCTTTGGTCTGAAAGAGCCGGGGGCAGGTTTTAAAGCGAAGGAAGTGAAGATGAACTTCCACTACGCTGATCTGCCAGAAACCCAAATGCTGACGGCTTATGAGCGTCTGCTTCTCGATGCCTTAAACGGGGATGCGACGCTATTTGCTCGTAGCGATGCGGTTGAAGCTTGTTGGAAATACGTGCAACCGATTTTAGATTTCAAGCAAGACCCACACGCGCTATTTGGTTACGCTTGTGGCACTTGGGGACCAAAAGAAGCGGACGTCTTGCTACAGCGAGCTAACCGCGCATGGCGTTTCCCTTGTAAAAACCTAACAGACACGGACTACTGCGAACTATGATCAACCACAAGATCTACCAAACAGCAGAGCAGGTAGTAGAAAGCCTTGCTAACGATATGAAAGCGTTTAGCGAAATGGGCCGACCTGTTCACATCTCTCTTTCTGGCGGCAGCACACCTAAAATGCTGTTTAAACTTCTGGCAACAGACGCTTATGCGACATCAATTCAGTGGCAAAACCTACACTTCTGGTGGGGTGATGAACGCTGTGTTGCGCCAGATGATGCGGAAAGCAACTATGGCGAGGCCAATGCGCTACTTTTTACGCAGGTAAAAATCCCTGCTGAGAACATCCACCGCATCCGTGGTGAAGAGGAGCCAAAAGCAGAAGCAGAGCGCTTTGCAAAAGAGATGAGCGATGTGATTCCAACTGAAAATGGCACCCCTGTGTTTGATTGGATCTTGCTTGGCGTTGGTGCAGATGGTCATACCGCATCACTGTTTCCTGGTCAGACAAATTACGATGATGAGAACCTATCCGTATTGGCTTCTCATCCTGAATCTGGTCAGATTCGCGTATCGAAGACGGCACGCGTGCTAGAAGCGGCGAAGCGCATCAGTTACTTAGTACTCGGTGCGGGTAAAGCAGACATTATCGAAGAGATAAATAGCTCACCAGCCCCTGTACTTCCATATCCGGCAGCAAAGATCCAAGCAAAAGCGGGTCTGACGGAATGGTATTTAGATTTAGACGCAGCGGCCAAAATCGCTTAATGCGGTCGCTGGTCGAATAAAAGACAATTTGGAGAGAAACAATGAAAGGTGATATCGGTGTAATTGGCCTTGCTGTAATGGGTCAGAACCTTATCCTTAACATGAATGACCACGGCTTTAAAGTTGTGGCACATAACCGGACTGCTGCGAAGGTAGACGAGTTTTTGGAAGGTCCAGCGAAAGACACAAACATCGTTGGTGCATACTCTCTAGAAGAACTCGTAGAGAAGCTAGAGACGCCACGTAAAGTGATGCTTATGGTTCGTGCTGGTGATGTTGTTGATGCCTTTATCGACAATCTAATCCCACTTCTAGACGAAGGCGATATTATCATTGACGGTGGTAACACGAATTACCCAGATACAAACCGTCGCGTAGCACACTGCCGTGACAAGGGTATTCACTTCATTGGTACTGGTGTATCTGGTGGTGAAGAAGGTGCGCGTTTTGGCCCTTCAATCATGCCTGGTGGTGCTCCAGAAGCTTGGGATGCGGTTAAACCAATCTTCCAAGGTATCTCTGCAAAAACTGATGCTGGTGAACCGTGTTGTGACTGGGTTGGTAACGACGGTGCAGGTCACTTCGTTAAAATGGTACACAACGGTATCGAATATGGTGACATGCAGCTAATCACTGAAGCTTACCAGTTCATGAAAGACGGTCTTGGTATGTCTTCTGATGAGATGCAAGCAGTATTCGCTGATTGGAACAAGACTGAGCTAGACAGCTACCTTGTTGAAATCACTGCTGACATCCTTGGCTACAAAGATGAAGATGGTGAGCCGCTGGTTGAGAAAATCCTAGACACAGCAGGCCAAAAAGGTACTGGTAAATGGACTGGTATCAATGCACTAGACCTAGGTATTCCACTAACACTTATCTCTGAGTCTGTATTTTCTCGTTGTCTCTCTGCACTGAAAGACCAACGTGTTGAAGCTGAATCTCTATTCGGTAAGACAATCACACCAGTAGAAGGCGACAAGCAAGAATGGGTTGATGCACTGCGTCAAGCGCTACTTGCATCTAAGATCATCTCTTACGCTCAAGGCTTCATGCTAATGCGCGAAGCATCGAACGAAAATGGTTGGGACCTAAACTACGGTAATGTGGCACTTATGTGGCGCGGTGGTTGTATCATCCGCTCAGCATTCTTAGGCAACATCCGTGATGCTTACGAAGCGAACCCAGACATTGCGTTCCTAGGTTCTGACGAGTACTTCAAAAACATTCTTCAAGGCAGCCTAGCAGCATGGCGCAAAGTCGCAGCAAAATCTCTAGAGTCTGGCATCCCAATGCCGTGTACGATTTCTGCGCTTTCTTTCCTAGATGGATACACAACGGCGCGTCTTCCAGCTAACTTGCTTCAAGCTCAACGTGACTACTTCGGTGCGCACACTTACGAGCGTATTGACCGTCCGCGTGGTGAGTTCTTCCACACAAACTGGACTGGTACAGGCGGCGATACAGCGTCTACTACTTACGACGTTTAATCCGCAATCAGTAATCTGATAAAAACAGAAGGATGCCCAAGTGGCATCCTTTTTTAATTCCTACTCTATGTAAACGTAAAGTGAGCCAGCGAGTCCTTTTGTATTTCCCGGTAGTGAAGGAGTCTGTGATTCAAATCAGTTAGCCCTTTGATGAACGACCCTGCCGCCAATATGGCAGTGAGAAAGGCAAAAAAGAACATACGTTGTATTAACTTATTAGGCAGTTTTTAATTAAGATTTATTGTGAGTGGTGTTGCATAAAGGATGTGAAAGCAGTGTTGTGTGTGGCAAGCAATCAAATAGCTCCCTAACTTTAAGTGGTTTGAATTTTTCACAACTGTTAACACAGGAAACTCTTATGATAAAGGACTCACTTAAACGTCTCACTTTACTAACGGGGATGCTGATTTCATCTCCTCTTCTAGCAAATACCAATAACTACAATACAGACATTCCAACCAGTATCATGACGCCTGATACGGTAGAAACAAGTATCGGAACTCTTATCTTTAAGGATGGTGTGCCAAGCGAGCAAGCCATGGGTACACTTTATGACAACCTCGATAGGATGAGAGCGACAGAAGTATTTATGAATGCTGTCCCGATGGCGTCGTTAGAAGCATTACGAATAGGACATGAAAAGATGGGGTTAACGAAATCCAATCAGGTCATGCTGTTTGATAATCTGATGGATTCGAACTCTTTATTCCTAACGGGAAACACGGATACCGTCTACGCCTCTGCTTTTCTTGACTTGGAACGTGATGGCCCGACGGTGGTTGAAATCCCTCCAGGTATGGGACCTACCACCATCAATGATGCATTTTTCCGTTTTGTGACCGATATGGGTGCGGTTGGGCCAGATAAAGGGAAGGGTGGCAAATACCTTATTTTGCCCCCTAACTACGATGGCTCAGTGCCTGAGGGCTATTATGTCTCTCAATCGACAACTTACGTTAACTGGTTTATCGCAAGAGGTTTTTTGAAAGATGGTAAAACCGACGCAGCAGTGAATTCGTACCATACTGGCTTGAAGATTTATCCTTTGTCCAAGAAGGATGATCAACCGAAGATGGCATTTACTTCTGTTAGTGGTAAAGCATTCAATACTATCCATGCCAATAACGAGCACTTCTATGATGAAATCAAAGTGGTGATCGACAAAGAGCCGATTGATTTTATCGATCCGGAAATGCGTGGTTTGATTGCGGCAATTGGTATTCAAAAAGGTAAGCCGTTTGAACCTGATGCACGAATGCAGAAGATTCTGAAAGATGCTGCTGCGATTGGGAACGCAACGGCTCGTGCATTGATGTTCAACCCACGCACAGAAAATGCGTACATTTGGGATGATCGCAATTGGAAAACCGCTTTTATCGGCAAAGATTACCAATGGCTCATTGATGAGGGCAATGGTGGCCGTAACTTGGACGCGCGTACTTACTTTTTCTATATGGCAACGGTAAACACACCAGCGATGGCGCTTAAGATGGTTGGTAAAGGCTCTCAGTACGCCATAATTGACAAGACCGCGGAAGGTCAGTTTTTTGATGGCGGAAAGAACTACAAATTGACGCTCCCTTCTAATGTGCCAGCGAAGGACTTCTGGTCTGTGGTCGTTTATGATACGCAAACACGCTCAGAGCTTCAAACCAGCCAGCCATTCCCAAGTAAGAATGATAAGCGTAATAAGATGATTGAAAACCCTGATGGCTCTGTTGATTTGTACTTCGGGCCAATCGCCCCCGAGGGTAAAGAAGCAAACTGGATTCAAACGGTTCCAAACAAAGGGTGGTTTAGTCTTTTACGCTTATACGGTCCTCTAGAACCGTGGTACGACGGTTCATGGAAACCAAGTGATATCAGTGAAGTGAAATAAAGTAACGTAAGATAGGTAAGTTTAAGATGAAAGCCGACCTATTCATGGGTCGGCGTTTTCTTTTTATCTCTCTTATCTCTGACCGTTTTATAATTTTAGTATTCTTAGGCTCTTGCTCTGGCGATAAATGGTCTTGTGGCTTAAATCTTACATCCGTGACCTCTTAATTATGTTGCCTTGGTGGGAGTGAATGAGCCTAATACTTTCCTACCAAACCATGCTAATCAGCCTCAAATTCATCTTCTCATGATGTGATCTCACACGTTATCGGCTTGTTAACGGTTGCTATACTTATTTGGCCATAAACAAAGGAAATATAAGGACGTTCAATGTTAAAGCTCAAGCAAATTGCTGCCGTGGCCTCACTGGCTGCACTAAGTACTAGTTTTTCAGTTTCTGCTAAAGAGGCCTTCGTGACCATAGGCACGGGCGGTGTAACGGGTGTGTACTACCCAACGGGTGGTGCAATTTGCCGTTTGGTGAATAAATCACGTTCTGATCATGGTATTCGTTGTTCGGTAGAAAGCACTGGTGGTTCCATTTACAACATCAATACCATTCGAGCAAAAGAGCTAGACCTTGGTATCGCTCAGTCAGACTGGCAGTACCATGCTTACAATGGTACAAGCAAGTTTAAAGATGCAGGGCCATTCAAAGAGCTTCGCGCTGTATTCTCTGTCCACCCAGAACCGTTCACTGTTGTGGCTCGTAAAGATGCCAACATTCAATCATTTGAAGATTTGAAAGGTAAACGCGTTAACATTGGTAACCCTGGTTCTGGTCAACGCGGTACGATGGAAGTATTGATGAAAGAGTACGGTTGGACGAATGACGATTTCAAACTTGTGTCTGAGTTAAAAGCTTCTGAGCAGTCAAAAGCGCTGTGCGATAATAAGATTGATGCGATGATCTACACCGTTGGTCACCCAAGTGGTGCGATTAAAGAAGCGACAACATCGTGTGACAGCAACATTGTAACGGTAGCAGGTAAACAAGTAGATAAACTTGTTGCTGACAACAGCTTCTACCGCGTTGCAAATGTACCCGGTGGTATGTACCGCGGATCAGAAAGCGATGTGCAAACTTTCGGTGTAGGTGCAACTTTCGTTTCCTCAACGGCAGTGCCAAACGAAGTTGTTTACAACGTTGTCAAAGCGGTATTTGAAAACTTTGACGATTTCCGTCGTCTACACCCAGCATTCGCCAACTTGAAGAAAGAAGAAATGGTTAAAGATGGTCTATCAGCACCGCTTCACCCAGGTGCCGAGAAGTACTACAGAGAAGTGGGTCTGATAAAGTAATCCTGTTGCAAAAATAGGAAATGAGGTGTTGATATAGATCGCGTCATATGTTTCAAGCAACAAAAATGCCATCGTATTTACGGTGGCATTTTTGTAGTTTAGTCAGTGGTTAGTTTTGATTAAGTTGTGACGATTTTTTGATGACACACTTTGAATATAAAACCGTTTCCAAGTCATATTTTACAGGACAGGTCATTGATATAATGCGTGTTGAGTTGCATAATATAATTGTGGTTAAAGGGTCTACAAACATTCATTTAATGCCATTGGAGAGCAACAGGAGATGGAACTACCTTCGGCACTTTCGCGCAAGTTCTCAATAAAGTCTACCATTGGTTGTATGTTTCTAATTACAGCCACTATCACCGCTGCTTTCGCTATCAGTCTACAATACTATTTTGGCAAACAAACTTCACGAGATTATGTACTGTCAAAGCTCTCTGTCGCTTCGGATCAAGTGAGCGATTATTTACAGCGTGTTGAGAGTAATGCGATCAGCAGTGCACAATTGCTCCGGAGTGTGGCGTTATCGACAGACCACACTTTTTCAGAGCAGGAAATTAGAGATATTTTTATTCGAGTCCTAACTGACAACCCTCTTTTCAACAGTCTTTATTTCGGACTAGATAACGATGATTTTTACCAAGTTATCAACTTGGCGTCTTCTTCTATCGTCAGGAAAAAGCTCGGAGCAGCTGCACTAGAGCGATGGGTGATTGTAAAAATTTCGGGGGATCCCGGCTCTAGGGTCAAACAAAGTTATTATTTCACTTCAGAATTTAAGCTTACGAGACAAATCAACGAGATCAGTGATTATTATCCATCTCGTCGACCTTGGTTTGTAAAAGCTTCACAAGAGTCAGTTTTTAAGACGGCTCCTTATCTCTTCCAAAATTTGAGAACTACCGGCAAAACATACTCAGTACGCAGCGGGAGAGGCGTCATTGGTATCGATATTGTCTTATCTTCCGTTGAAAATAAGATTGTTCCATTGGAGCTCGGTTTGTTGCCAAATAGCGGCGCGGAGACATTTATATTTAACCAGAGGGGAGGAGTGATAGCCTCTAATACAAAACTTCAGGATAACATCTTAATTCCCGAGTCAGTTCCACTAAAACTGACAGAGGAACAAAAAGCGATTATTCAATCGTCACCTTCATTGATTGTATCGAACCAAAATAGTTGGGGGCCTTATGACTATTCACAATCAGGTGAACCAATGGGGTATGCTATCGACGTTCTTGCGCTCATTGCACAACAGACGGGTATAGAGTTGAAATATATTAATGGCTTTGACTCTAAAACGCTATCAGGCAAATATCAAAAAGGCCACTTGGATATTATTCATTCCGTTGTGGGTGATCCTAAAACATTTGGGGAACGGAGCCTACCGATTTTCAAGAGTTATCTTGCTGTTGCAGAGAGGGACACTAAATCTAGTCAGAGAGTTTTACAAGATATAGACACAGAGAACATTGGTATAGTCGCTGGCTTTGGAATGAAACAGTGGTTATCAGAATATTATCCAACACTCAGTACTATTGAGTTTCCCGGTTTAGACGAGGCAAGAAAGGCACTCGATAGCGGTAAGATTCAATATATCCTCGATACTGAACTTACGTTATCCGATACGGATTTTTTAGGCAATAACACACCTCTCAAGATCTCTACATTTAACGAGCGTGAACCTGTTTCATTTCACCTGTTCATGAGAGAGAACAATGCTGACTTGCTAGCAATTATCAATCAGGCTATTGGTGAGATTACCCCCAAACAAAGAGAGGCTTTGTCTAGGAAATGGTTGGATGCTAAATGGCAGCAAGAAGGCGTCTTACCCTACAAAGAAGTGCATCAGTTTGCTGCTCGGCGAGATAAACATAATACTATGGTAAAAATAGAGATAAATGGTGAATCAAAGTACTTATATATTTCACAGCTAAAATCTCACTTTAGCTCTAGCGACTATTTTGCAGTCCTTATACCAGAAGATATTGTTTCAAGTGCAGTGGTCGATCATATGTTTAAATCGATAACAGCGACGATGTTCTTGATGGCGACTCTGTGTCCTTTCGTTTGGAATTTTGGCGCGCCAGTTGTCAGGAGAATAAAAGATCTAGAGAGAGAAACTGCAAAGATTAAAGCTCGTAATTTTAGTGATGTTAGGATTGTCCCTAGCCGTATCGCAGAGGTGTCTGAGTTGTCGCAGTCAATATGCGAAATGGGGAAGGCAATAGGGTTGCATGAGAAGCGGCAAGAAGAATTTTTAGATGCGATAGTTCAGCTTATTGCTCAAGCTGTCGATGATAAGTCACCTTATACAGCAGGACATTGTAACCGTGTTCCCGAAATTGCAATGATGCTTGCTGATGCCGCGGAAAAAAGCCAAAAATTAGCCTTTCGCAACTTTGCCTTCAAGAATGAAGACGAGAAACGTGAATTTAAGATCGCTGCTTGGTTACACGATTGCGGTAAGATTACGACGCCAGAGCATATTGTCGACAAGGGGACTAAGCTAGGAGCAAACTATAATCGAATCAATGAGATAAGGACACGTTTCGAGGTTCTCTGGAGAGATGCTGAGATTCACTATTACCAAAGTATTATTGATGGAAAAAAGAACCCAGAAGAGTTGTTAGGCCAACTTAATGCACGAAAACTCAGCTTAACTCAGGATTTTGAATTTATTGCCAATGTGAATATCGGTGGTGAGTCTATGAGTAAGGAGCAGTTAGAGCGTATCAAACAGATAGCGCAGCAAAAGTGGCTAAGGTATTTTGATGACAGCTTAGGTCTTTCACCATTTGAAGAGACCAAAAGGTCAAAAGAGAAGGTGTCTTTGCCTGCTGTGGAACATTTACTGGCAGATAAACCAGAGCATATTACTCGTAGATTTAGGCCTATAGAGTTTGACCCAAATCTAGGTATTAAGATGACAGTGCCGGAATATGAATACAATCACGGTGAAATTTACAACCTGTCTATTTCACGAGGTACACTGACAGAAGAGGAACGTTATAAGATAAATGAGCATGTGATAAGTAGCATTAAGATGCTTGAAGCCTTACCGTTTCCTCCTGAGTTAAGCAAAGTTCCAAGTTACGCATCGACACACCATGAGACTTTAAGAGGGACTGGTTATCCTCGTGGTTTAAAAGCTGAAGACCTTTCGATACTCGATAGAATACTCGCTATTGCCGATATATTCGAAGCTTTGACCGCTGCAGATCGGCCTTACAAGAGAGCGAAGCCTGTCAGTGTTGCACTCGATATTATGTATAAGATGGCGTTGGACCAGAATATTGACATAGACCTTTTCTTGCTGTTTTTAGAAAGTGGGGTGTATTTGGAATATGCCAATATTTTTCTACCAGACAACCAGAACGATAAGGTTGATATCCGAAAATATTTCAAAGGTTACGAATTGGTCTGATGCTTGTTTTTATAATTTGGTAAGGTTCAATAAATATTTTTATTTTTTTCGACATAAGGAGTGTTTCTTCAAATTGCTTTAGCAAAGCTTGAAAGCGAACGTAACGAATTGATCGCAACTTCGTCATGACTATTTTATTGCTTGAAAGTGTCCTTTTGCTCGATATACGACGGAGGTCTCTGAAAAAATTAACACAGATTTAAAAAAATTCGTTTAATAGACTATCTTGATAGATGGCGCCGCTGCGTTTGCTATAAAAGCCACCGGAGGGCTTTATTACATGAAGGTTGAATCTTGTACCCCTCGTAAATTTTCGATTAAATTTACTATAGGAAGTTTATTTGTTATTGCTACGGCAGTGGTTGCAGTGCTTGGGCTCGGGATGCAATATTACTTCGGTAAACAAATGTCAGAGGAACATATTCTAACTCGATTAACCATGAAGGCTAAAGACGTCAGTAACTATATCTACCAAATTGACGCCAGAGCTACCAGCAGTGCGGGTATTTTAAAAAGCGTTGCTGATTTTAGTGATTCTGAGCTGAATGAATCCGAAATCAGGCGAGTGTTTATCCAAACTCTACTCGATAATCCCATGTTTTACAGTATCTATTTTGCCACTGAAAACGAATATTTCTTCCAAGTTATCAATTTAGAATCGTCTCCTGAGGTACGAGGGAAGATAGTCGCAAGAGCAGACGAGCGTTGGGCCATCATCAGGATCAAAGGTGACGGCAAAGCGCGAATAAGACAAACGATGTATTATTCGCAATCGCTAGAGTTAATCCGTCAAACCGAACACAGAAGTCACTATTACCCGTCCCGGCGACCTTGGTTTGTCGGTGCTTCATCGGAGCATGTTTACAAAACCGATCCTTATCTCTTCCAGTATCTAAAAATCGCAGGGCAGACCTATTCTGTGCGAAGTAACCTTGCTGTTATTGGTGTAGATACCGTGCTGTCGTCATTGAGTGAAAAGATCAGCGCTACTGAGCTTGGAATGAAGAAAGACGACAGTGTTGAAGCCTTTATTTTTAAGTCCAATGGTGAAGTTATCGCATCCAGCAAAGAAGCTTTCAACGAAGTAGATATCCCTCATTCATCGCTATTGGAACTGAGCGAACAACAAAGGTCTTTACTGGGCGACCGATCGCTTGTGGTTTCGAATCAAAACGACTGGGGGCCCTATGATTATAATCAGAGCGGCAAACCCGGTGGTTATGTTGTTGATGTGCTCAACCTGATTTCACAGAAAACGGGCATGGTATTGGAGTTCGTAAATGGTTTTAACTCTACAGAGTTAGAAAAGAAATATCGTAAAGGTGATATTGATATCCTCCAGCCTGTATTGGGCTCACCCCCAGAATTAGGTATTAAGAGTGATCCACTGTTTATCGGGCAGCTTGCCATTGCGGCTAAGACAAAGAACCCTCTGCCGTTATCACTCAATGAGTTGAGTGAAGAAAGTATTGGCGTTGTGGGTGGTTTTGGCATGAAGGAGTGGCTACTTGAACGTTATCCAACGCTGAATATTGTCGAACAGCCAAACCTTGATGTTGCTAAGCGAGCACTTTATTTGGGAGCCATTCAGTACCTAGTAGACAGTTATTTAACCATGGTTGATGTGAAGCGATTAGTTAAGATAACTGATATTTATGTGGGTGAGCTCGATGCGCCACCTCTTGAATTCTCACTGTTTATGAAAGAGAAAGACAAAGATGTGGTTGAGCTTATTAACCAAGCTATTGCGGGTATATCACCCGAGCAAAAATCGGCATTAAGAGAAAAATGGCTGCAGCCGAACCAATGGAGAGGTAATTTTGTTCCTTATCCAGAGGTGTATACGCAAGTACGCCAAAAAGACAAGCATGGCACGATGAGTGAGGTAAATATTGAAGGTGAGCATCGATTTCTTTACATCACCAAGTTGCCGTCTAATCGCGGAGCAAGTGATTACCTCGCGGTGCTTATTCCAAACCAAGTAGTTACAGATGCCGTTATCACTCGATTATCCAAGGCTATTGCATTTACCTCTATCGTAATGGTGTGTTTATTTCCATTCGCATGGAAAGTGGGGGCACCTATTGTTCGCCCAATTGTGGCCCTGCGAAAAGAAACCATCAAAATCAAAGACCGCCAGTTTGATAAGCTCGTTCCGGTAGAAACACGTATCAAGGAGGTGTCCGGTTTATCCGACTCAGTAACCGCAATGGTACATGAGATTCAGCATCATGAAAGGCAACAACAAGAGTTTGTGGAAGCTTTTATACGCCTTATTGCTCAAGCGATCGATGATAAGTCACCTTATACCGCAGGGCATTGTAATCGTGTACCGGAAATAGGTTTGATGCTGGCTGAGGCAGCAGAGAGGTGTGACACTGGTAGGTTTAAAGACTTCAAATTTAACAATGACGATGAACGACGTGAATTTCGCATTGCTGCCTGGCTGCACGATTGTGGCAAAATCACCACGCCAGAGCACATAGTGGACAAGGGCACTAAGTTAGAAGCCAACTACAATCGTATCAATGAAATTCGCACTCGTTTCGAAGTGCTAAGACGCGATGCCGAAGTCATCATGTGGAAAGCGATATCAACAGGTGAGCTGTCCAAAGAAGAGGCACAGGCTAATTTCGAACAGCGAGTTAAGCAGTTGGATGAGGACTTCCGATTTGTAGCAAACGCCAATGTGGGTGGTGAGTTCATGAGTGACGATAAGATCGAACGAATCAAACAGATCGCCCAGCAAACGTGGCTACGTCATTATGATGATCGCCTTGGCCTTTCTCCGTTTGAAGAAATGATTAAGCCAAAATCAGACATGACGTTGCCAGTGGTCGAAAACCTTTTGGCGGATAAGCCTGACCATATTATAGAGCGCGTTCGCCCGATGGAATTCGCGCCAGAGCATGGAATACAGGTGCAAGTACCGGAACACCAATACAACTTGGGTGAAGTGTACAACCTGACCATTTCACGTGGTACGTTAACGCCGGAAGACCGCTTTAAGATAAACGAGCATATGATCAGCGGCATCAAAATGCTTGGTGCACTGCCATTTCCTCCGGAGTTAAGCAATGTGCCACGTTATGCTTCAACTCACCATGAGACGCTGAAAGGCACAGGCTACCCACGTCGATTAAGTGCCGAAGATTTGTCGATCCCTGAACGTATTTTGGTTATTGCTGATATTTTTGAGGCGTTAACCGCAGGTGACCGACCATACAAGAAAGCGAAGCCAGTCAGTGTTGCTATCGATATCATGTACAAGATGGCAGTGGACGAGCATCTGGATATGGACTTGTTTTTGTTGTTCTTAGAAAGCGGGGTTTACCGTGAATATGCGAGCATTTTTATGCCAGCGGAACAGGTTGATGAGGTGGATATTGAAAAATACCTAAAAGAAAAATCGTCAGATGCTTCTAAAGGTCGAAACACACATCAGACACCATGATGAAGAAAGTTTGGATACTTCGTTCTTTCTGTCAGGAGGGAGTGTCGCGAATGCCTATTGAGATGTACACGCAAGACTAGAAAGTGCATAAGTGCTGTAACTAACATTCAAATTAAGCGATGGTCAGCAAGACAGGAACTGCTCTTTTAGTTGCGTAAAGTGCACCTTTCTCATATTCGACGCAAGTCTCTGAGAAAAAGAAGTTTAGACATTTAAAAAATGTTGTAGGCTAGATAGATATCTCAGCGCAGTTGTGTGTTGTTGCAGCTATCATAGGGCACTTTTACGTGATGATTAAATCTGGTACCCCCCGTAAATTTTCGATTAAATCCACAATCGGAAGTTTATTTGTTATTACTACGGCAGTGGCGGCACTGCTCGGACTTGGGATGCAGTATTACTTCGCTAAACAGATGTCGGAGGAACATATCCTGACTCGATTAACCATGAAGGCTAAAGACGTCAGTACCCATATCCGCCAAATTGATGCAAGTGCTACCAGCAGCGTTGAAGTCTTACGGAGCGTTGTTGATTTTAGTGATTCTGATCTGAATGAATCCGAAATCAAGCGGGTGTTTATCCAAACTCTGCTCGATAATCCTGTTTTTTACAGTATCTATTTTGCCAATAAGAAAGAACACTTTTTCCAAGTTATCAACTTGGAATCGTCCCCTGAAGTTCGAGAGAAGCTAGGCGCTAAAGTTAATGAGCGTTGGGTCATCATCAACATCAAAGGTGAAGGCAAAGCTCGAATGCGACAAACGACGTATTATTCGAATTCGCTAGAGTTAGTCCGCGAAACAGAACAGAAAAGTAATTTTTATCCATCTCGTCAACCTTGGTTTGTCAACGCATCATCGGACAGCGTTCACAAAACCGATCCTTACCTCTTCCAGCACCAAAAAATCACAGGACAGTCTTATTCTGTGAGCAGTAAAGTTGCGGTTGTTGGTGTAGATACTGTGTTGTCGTCATTGAGTGAAAAGATCGGTGCTACTGAGCTTGGGATGAAGAAAGACGACAGTGTCGAAGCGTTTATTTTTAATTCTCGTGGTGAGGTTATCGCATCCAGTATTAATGCTTTACACGACGTGGAGATCCCTCATTCATCGCGATTGGAACTGAGTGAACAACAAAAGGCTTTATTAGGCGACCGAGAGTTTGTGGTTTCTAACCAAAACGACTGGGGGCCCTATGATTACACTCAGAGCGGTAAGCCCGGTGGTTATGCTGTTGATGTTCTCAACCTGATTTCGCAGAAAACGACTATGAGATTTGGGTTTGTTAATGGCTTTAGTTCGAGAGAGTTAGAAAAGAAATATCGCGAAGGGGAGATTGATATCCTCCAGCCTGTACTGGGCTCACCTTTGGGTTTAGGTATTAAGAGTGATCCACTGTTTATCGGGCAACTTGCGATTGCGGCTAAGACAACGAACCCATTGCCGTCGTCACTCAATGAATTGGGTGATGAAAGTGTTGGCGTTGTGTCTGGTTTTGGCATGAAAGAATGGCTTCTTGAACGCTATCCAACACTGAATATTGTCGAACAGCCTAATCTCGATCTAGCTAAGCGAGCGCTACACGAAGGGGATATTCAGTATCTGGTAGACAGTTATTTAACTATGGTTGAGATGAAACGTTTGGTGAAGCTAACCAATATTTATGTCGCTGTACTCGACGCGCCACCTCTTGAATTCTCACTGTTTATGAAAGAGAAAGACAAAGATGTGGTTGCGTTGGTTAACCAAGCCATCGCGGGCATTTCACCCGATCAAAAAGTGGCGCTAGAGAAGAAGTGGCTGAGGCCTAACCTATGGACAGGGAGTTTCGTTC
Source organism: Vibrio sp. AND4 (assembly GCF_000171815.1). Taxonomy (GTDB): domain Bacteria; phylum Pseudomonadota; class Gammaproteobacteria; order Enterobacterales; family Vibrionaceae; genus Vibrio. Next base: position 145,710 of record NZ_ABGR01000002.1, read on the forward strand.
CTTATCCAGAGGTCTATGAGCAAGCACGCCAAAGAGACAAGCACGACACGATGATTAAAGTAGATATTGAAGGTGAGCATCGTTTTCTTTACATCACAGAGTTGCAATCTACCCGTCGAACAATTGATTACTTTGCGGTGCTCGTTCCCGATCAGGTAGTAACTGATGCTGTCATCAGTCGATTATCCGAGGCTATTGCGTTTACTTCTATCGTGATGGTGTGTTTATTTCCATTCGCATGGAAAGTGGGTTCGCACATTGTTCGTCCAATTTTGGCGTTGCAGAAAGAAACCGTCAAAATCAAAGACCGCCAGTTTGATAAGCTCGTTCCGGTAGAAACACGTATCAAGGAGGTATCCGATTTATCCGACTCAGTAACCGCGATGATACAAGAGATTCAGCACCATGAACGGCAACAAGAAGAGTTTGTGGAAGCCTTTATACGCCTTATTGCTCAAGCGATCGATGACAAGTCACCTTATACCGCAGGACATTGTAATCGTGTGCCAGAGATAGGTTTGATGCTGGCTGAGGCAGCAGAAAGGTGCGACTCCGGTAGGTTCAAAGACTTCAAATTTAATAATGACGATGAACGACGTGAATTTCGCATTGCTGCCTGGCTGCACGATTGTGGCAAAATCACCACGCCAGAGCACATAGTGGACAAGGGCACTAAGTTAGAAGCCAACTACAATCGTATCAATGAAATTCGCACTCGTTTCGAAGTGCTAAGACGCGATGCCGAAGTCATCATGTGGAAAGCGATATCAACAGGTGAGCTGTCCAAAGAAGAGGCACAGGCTAATTTCGAACAGCGAGTTAAGCAGTTGGATGAGGACTTCCGATTTGTAGCAAACGCCAATGTGGGTGGTGAGTTCATGAGTGACGATAAGATCGAACGAATCAAACAGATCGCCCAGCAAACGTGGCTACGTCATTATGATGATCACCTTGGCCTTTCTCCGTTTGAAGAAATGATTAAGTCAAAATCAGACATGACGTTGCCAGTGGTCGAAAACCTTTTGGCGGATAAGCCTGACCATATTATAGAGCGCGTTCGCCCGATGGAATTCGCGCCAGAGCATGGGATCCAGGTACAAGTACCGGAACACCAATACAACTTGGGTGAAGTGTACAACCTGACCATTTCACGTGGTACGTTAACGCCGGAAGACCGCTTTAAGATAAACGAGCATATGATCAGCGGCATCAAAATGCTTGGTGCACTGCCATTTCCTCCGGAGTTAAGCAATGTGCCACGTTATGCTTCAACTCACCATGAGACGCTGAAAGGCACAGGCTACCCACGTCGATTAAGTGCCGAAGATTTGTCGATCCCTGAACGTATTTTGGTTATTGCTGATATTTTTGAGGCGTTAACCGCAGGTGACCGACCATATAAGAAAGCGAAGCCAGTCAGTGTTGCTATCGATATCATGTACAAGATGGCAGTGGACGAGCATCTGGATATGGACTTGTTTTTGTTGTTCTTAGAAAGTGGGGTTTACCGTAAATATGTGAATAAGTTCATGCCAGCGGAACAGGTTGATGAGGTGGATATTGAAAAATACTTAAAAGCGAAATCACCAGATGTATCTAAATCTCGATGTCACGATTTTGTAGGTTAAATTGTCGACAATTTTCTTGATTGTCAACACATATATAGTCTATTTTGTATTCAGGTAAACAAGTTGTTGACACTTTAACATCTCACCGAGATTGCCTCGAATATGAATGCCAATTGGAAATTTCCTTATAAAGCACGTGTTTCTGACAGAGAACATACCAAGTCTTCATCACTGGCTGAATCTCTAGTAGAGGCGATCGTCAGTGGTGACATTGAACCGGGCAGTAAAATATCAGAGCCTGAATTAGCCAAAAAACATCATGTAAGTCGAGGTCCTTTGCGTGAAGCCTTGATGCGCCTTGAAGGACTTGGCTTAATTGAACGTATTCCTCATGTCGGTGCTCGTGTTATCACTTTCTCGCCAGAAAAACTCATCGAATTGTATTCAGTCCGTGAAGCATTAGAGGGCATGGCGGCAAGACTTGCCGCTCGCTATATCACTCAAGAAGAGTTAGTGAGCTTGGAAATGCTATTGTTGACACATTCCAAACACATCGACGAAGTCGAAGGCGCTTCTTACTTCCACCAGCATGGTGATTTCGACTTCCATTATCGAATTATTCAAGCAAGCCGAAACAGCAAGCTTATCTCTTTGCTTTGCGACGAGCTGTATCATTTGTTGCGCATGTATCGTTACCAATCACCACGCGCGCAATCTCGTCCTAATGAAGCACTCAACGAACACAAATTCATTCTGCAAGCGATTCGCAACCGTGATGAAGAGCTGGCAGAAATGCTGATGAGAAGGCACATCTCAGGTAGCCGAAAACTTATCGAATTACAGTTTCTACATTCTGAAAGTAAAGATAGAGAACAAGACTAGAAGGAAATTGTCATGAGCTTATCTCCGGGGGCGAAGTTCAGACTCGCCATTGAGCAAAACAATCCGCTGCAGATCGTCGGCACCATCAACCCATACTGCGCCATGATGGCGAAAAACTTGGGTCACCAAGCTATCTATTTGTCGGGTGGCGGCATCGCTAACGCATCATACGGTTTGCCAGATCTTGGTATTACGACACTGAACGATGTTTTGGTGGATGTCGACCGTATCACAAACGCGTGTGATTTGCCGTTATTGGTTGATATCGATACCGGTTTTGGTGGCGCATTTAACATCGCACGCACTATCAAGGCGATGGAAAAAGCGGGCGCGGCGGCTGTGCATATGGAAGACCAAGTGGCGCAGAAGCGCTGTGGTCATCGTCCAAACAAAGCGATTGTTAGCCAACAAGAAATGGTTGATCGAGTGAAAGCGGCGGTGGATGCACGTAATGACGAGAGCTTTGTCATTATGGCTCGCACTGATGCGCTAGCGGTGGAAGGCATGGATAGCGCGATTGAACGAGCGATTGCATGTGTGGAAGCGGGCGCAGACATGATCTTCCCAGAGGCAATGAATCAGCTAGACCAATATCAACAGTTCTCGACAGCGGTCGAAGACGCAACAGGGAAGCACGTGCCGATTCTTGCCAACATTACTGAGTTTGGACAAACGCCGTTATACGGTTGTGAAGAGTTAGCCCAATCCAACGTCGACATGGTTTTGTACCCATTGAGCGCATTCCGTGCGATGAACAAAGCTGCTGAGATGGTATATAAACACTTGCTAGAAGTTGGCAACCAAGAAGCGCTGCTTGATTCAATGCAGACACGAAAAGAGCTGTATGAGCACCTTAATTACCACGACTACGAGAATAAGTTAGACAAGCTGTTCTCCGAGGGTAAATAAGGTCAATAAAGAAACAAACGGAAGCCCAAGACAAATACTATTTAAGAATCTCTGATCCAATAACGTGAAACTTGTCTGATTAAAAAGAGCCCATTAAGAGAGCCAATTCAGACAGAAAAGGAGTTCAACAATGCCTCATTCTGTAGAAAAAAAAGCTGAGATAGACGGCGCAGGTCTACGCGGTCAAAGCGCGGGAAGCACAGCTTTATGCACTGTCGGTAAAACGGGGACAGGTCTAACGTATCGTGGTTACGATATTACGGACTTGGCAAATCATGCTCAATTTGAAGAGGTGGCGCATTTGCTGTTACGCGGTCACTTACCTAATCAACAAGAGCTAGACGCCTACAAGACACATCTATTGAGCTTGCGCGGCTTACCAGCGGAGCTTAAGCAAGCGTTAGAGCTGATTCCTGCTGATGCTCACCCGATGGATGTTATGCGCACAGGTTGCTCTATGCTGGGTAATTTAGAGCAAGAAATGGACTTTGAGCAACAGCTCCATGCTACTGAGCGAATGCTGGCGCTTTTCCCTGCCATCATCTGTTACTGGTATCGATTCAGCCACGATGGTGTGCGAATCAAAACGCACGATAACAGTGAAGACTGCATTGGCGGCTACTTCCTAAAACTGCTTACCGATAAAGCACCAAGCGAAACGCACAAAAAGGTGATGCACTGTTCTTTGATTCTTTATGCAGAGCATGAGTTTAATGCCTCAACATTTGCAGCGCGCGTGTGTGCTTCTACGCTTTCTGATCTTCATTCTTGTATTACGGCTGCTATCGGTACGTTACGTGGTCCACTTCATGGCGGTGCGAACGAAGCGGCGATGGAGATGATTCAAGATTGGCAAACGCCAGATGAAGCAGAAGCCAATATTCTGCAAATGCTAGAGAACAAAGACAAAATCATGGGCTTTGGTCATGCGATTTACCGCGAAAGTGACCCTCGTAATGCACTGATCAAGCGTTGGTCAGAAGCGTTATCAAAAGAGGTGGGTGACACGCATCTTTACGCGGTTTCTGAGCGTGTGGAATCCGTCATGAAGCGTGAGAAAGGTCTGTTCTGTAATGCCGATTTCTTCCATGCTTCGGCTTACCACTTCATGGATATTCCGACCAAATTGTTTACGCCAATCTTTGTGATGAGTCGACTGACAGGTTGGGCGGCGCACGTGTATGAACAACGCGCGAACAATCGAATCATTCGCCCAAGTGCGGATTATACCGGACCGGATCATCAAGACTGGGTGCCAATCGAACAACGCTAGCGCGTGACGCCTCTTTGTGAGTTTTGTCTTGATGGCAATCACAAGGGGCGTCTCTTTCACCGCGAATCCATTTCAAAAACAGTATCGCGGTGCGTTCAGGCACAAGATGTACACTAAAGTGGAAGCAAGCCGATGAGCATCACCACAAATATAAATACTCAATATCGTAAGCCGCTCCCGGGAACCCAGCTCGATTATTTTGATACCCGAGAAGCAGTTAACGATATTTCTCCTGGAGCCTATGAAAAGCTCCCATACACCTCGCGTGTTTTAGCTGAGCAGTTGGTTCGTCGCTGCGACCCAAATACGCTCACTGATAGCTTAAAACAGTTGATCGAACGCAAGCGTGACCTTGATTTTCCTTGGTATCCGGCGCGCGTGGTTTGTCATGACATCCTTGGACAAACCGCACTAGTCGATCTCGCTGGTCTGCGTGATGCGATTGCCGAACAAGGCGGTGACCCAGCGAAAGTAAACCCTGTGGTTGAAACGCAGTTGATTGTTGACCATTCACTGGCGGTTGAACACGCTGGCTTTGACCCAGAGGCGTTTGAGAAAAACCGCGCGATAGAAGAGCGCAGAAACGAAGACCGATTCCACTTTATCGAGTGGTGTAAGACGGCGTTTGAGAACGTCAGTGTTATTCCTGCGGGCAATGGCATCATGCACCAAATCAACTTGGAGAAGATGTCTCCAGTTGTGCAAGCCAAGCAAGGCATTGCTTACCCAGATACCTGTGTCGGCACAGACAGTCACACACCTCACGTTGATTCACTCGGTGTTATTGCGATTGGTGTTGGCGGTTTGGAGGCGGAGACGGTTATGCTTGGTCGCCCTTCGATGATGCGTTTGCCAGACATTGTTGGTGTGAAGCTTACTGGTAAGCGTCAACCGGGTATTACCGCCACCGATATCGTACTAGCGATTACCGAGTTTCTGCGAAATGAACGCGTGGTTTCATCCTATCTCGAATTCTTTGGCGAAGGGGCGCGAGACCTAACCATTGGTGACCGCGCGACCATCTCCAACATGACGCCAGAATACGGCGCAACCGCTGGGATGTTCTACATTGATGAGCAGACCATTAATTACCTCAAACTGACAGGACGTGATGATCAACAGGTCGACTTGGTCGAGAGGTACGCCAAGCAAACCGGTCTATGGGCAGATGACTTAGATACTGCCGTTTACGAACGCGTACTTGAGTTTGATTTGTCTCAAGTTGGGCGCAACTTGGCAGGTCCATCTAATCCTCATCGACGTTTGCCTACGTCAGAGCTTGCTGAGCGAGGCGTTTCTGGTCAGTGGCAAGAGAAAGAAGGCGAGCTTCCAGACGGCGCGGTGATCATCGCAGCGATTACCTCCTGTACCAACACAAGTAACCCAAGAAACGTTGTGGCAGCGGGTCTGGTTGCTAAGAAAGCGAATGAGCTTGGCTTGGTGCGCAAACCTTGGGTGAAGTCTTCATTTGCTCCGGGGTCTAAAGTTGCTCGACTCTACCTTGAAGAATCTGGCTTACTCCCTGAATTGGAGAAGCTTGGCTTTGGTATCGTCGCTTATGCGTGTACAACCTGTAACGGTATGAGCGGCGCACTTGACCCGAAAATCCAACAAGAAATCATCGACCGAGATCTATATTCAACGGCGGTACTTTCTGGGAATCGCAACTTTGATGGTCGAATTCATCCTTATGCAAAACAAGCATTCTTAGCATCGCCACCTTTGGTCGTTGCATACGCGTTAGCTGGTACGATTCGTTTTGATATCGAACGTGATTTTTTAGGCACAGACAAAGAGGGCAAGCCGGTTTACCTCAATGACTTGTGGCCAACGGATGAAGAAATTGATGCTGTGGTGGGTGAGTACGTTAAGCCTGAGCAATTTAATCAAGTCTACATTCAAATGTTCAAACTGAATGATGAGGCTCGTAACCCAAATCCGCTCTACGATTGGCGCCCGATGAGTACGTATATCAGAAGACCCCCTTACTGGAAAAAAGAGGGGGATGGAGCATTGGCTGGTGAGCGAACTCTGTCTTCAATGCGTCCTCTTGCCGTTTTAGGCGATAACATTACGACCGATCATTTATCGCCATCGAATGCGATTTTGGCAAGCAGCGCCGCAGGTGAGTACCTCGCAAAGATGGGTGTGCCAGAAGAAGACTTTAACTCATACGCGACGCACCGAGGTGACCACTTAACCGCACAGCGTGCCACTTTCGCTAACCCGAAATTGTTCAACGAAATGGTCACGGAAAATGGCGAAGTCGTGCAAGGATCGCTGGCGAGAGTCGAACCTGAAGGCAAAGTGACGCGCATGTGGGAAGCGATAGAGACTTACATGAATCGCAAGCAGCCGCTTATCGTGGTCGCAGGTGCGGATTATGGTCAAGGCTCGTCGCGAGATTGGGCGGCGAAAGGCGTTCGCTTGGCGGGGGTAGAAGCCATTGTCGCGGAAGGGTTTGAGCGCATTCACCGTACCAACCTAGTTGGCATGGGTGTGCTCCCTCTGCAATTTAAAGATGGCGTAAACCGCAATACGCTCGAACTAGATGGTACTGAGCTTTATGACGTTATCGGCGATATCACTCCTGGTGCTGATTTGGCGTTGTTGATTACCCGCGCAAATGGCGAGAAGGTTGATGTGCGTGTGAATTGTCGACTCGATACCGAAGACGAAGTTCACGTGTACAAAGCAGGTGGTGTGTTACAGCGTTTTGCTCAAGACTTCCTCTCGCAATAGACAGCACAATAACAATAGATAGCGCAATAATGGAGCTCAATATATGGATAGCAAGATGCAAAGCCAAATCAAAGTCCCGGCGACTTATATGCGCGGCGGTACGAGCAAAGGCGTGTTCTTCAACCTTGAAGAGTTGCCACAGCCAGCTCAAGTCGCAGGCGAGGCAAGAGACAAGCTGCTACTTCGTGTGATTGGTAGCCCTGACCCGTACGCCAAACACATTGATGGCATGGGCGGCGCGACTTCCAGCACCAGTAAAACTGTGATTGTGTCGCGCAGCGAGCGGTCCGGTCACGACGTTGATTACCTTTTTGGTCAAGTATCGATAGATAAGCCGTTTGTCGATTGGAGTGGTAACTGTGGCAATCTTTCTGCCGCTGTCGGACCTTTTGCCATTCATGCAGGGTTGATCGACGAAGAACGTATTCCCGAAAACGGCATCGTTACTGTTCGCGTATGGCAGGTAAATATTGGAAAAACCATATTGATTCATGTGCCAATCATAAATGGTTTCGTTCAAGAAACAGGAGAGTTTGAGCTTGATGGTGTGACGTTCCCTGCTGCTGAAATCCAAGTTGATTTTGTCGACCCTGCTGATGGCGAAGGCAGCATGTTTCCAACCGGCAATCTAGTAGACGATTTGGTCGTGCCAGATGTTGGGACGTTTAACGCCACTTTCATTAACGCAGGCATACCGACAGTCTTCATTAATGCAGAAGCACTTGGCTACCAAGGCACTGAGCTTCAAGATGACATCAATAACGATGAATCTGCCCTTATGAGGTTTGAGTCCATTCGTGCTCATGGCGCGTTAAAAATGGGGTTGATTGATTCTCTCGAAGAGGCTCAAACACGTCAACACACGCCTAAGATTGCGTTTGTTTCCCAACCTAAATCCTACTTATCGTCGAGTGGTAAAACCGTAGAAGCAGGTGAGCTCGATATTCTCGTCCGGGCTTTATCTATGGGCAAACTTCACCATGCCATGATGGGAACCGCAGCGGTCGCCATTGCTTCCGCGGCATGCGTTCCTGGTACTGTGGTTAATTTGGCCGCTGGCAGCGGCGAGAGAGAATCTGTGATTTTTGGACACCCATCAGGAACGCTTAAGGTGGGAGCAGAAGCCAAACGAACAGAACAAGGCTGGGGAGTAAAAAGAGTCACCATGAGTCGCAGTGCGAGAATACTGATGGAGGGCTTTGTGCGTGTTCCCTTCAATGTATTGGAATAGTATAGCGACCAAGTACATTAAGTTTTAAGTTTACATAAGCATAGGCTGGTATTTGAAGCTGTTTTATTCCTCTGTTAAAGGTTATCGCATTCCTACTTGCCTAAATGGGCGTTTAAACACACACTGTATCCGTTCCTAATTTTGACTATGCGTTTATGTGTACTTTTATAATAAAACCAGCCCTTTTTGAAGACCTAGAACAGCTCAACAACCTGATGTTTGAGTTGCATGATGAGCACCACATCCAGTCCCCAGAGTTTTTTAAAACGGCAGAAGAAATCGAGCAAGAGAAAAGTATCGCTCGGTATTTCGATAATCCCGAATGCTTGGTTTATGTAGCAAGACTAGACGATGAGATCATCGGCTTTGTATCGGGACATTTTTGTGAGCTCATTTCAACGGTTAGTAAGCCTGTAATGATGGGAAGTATTGATGAACTATATGTCTTACCTGAGTATCGAAAACAAGGTGTGGCAAAAGCTCTGATTGAAAAAATCGAGGCCACATTCGTTGACTACGGGGTAAAGCAGATGTTTGTTGAGGTATGGGGCTTCAATCAAAGCGCAGTTTCTCTCTATGAGAATCAAGGATTTGGTCATCATATTCACTGGTTAAGAAAGTCGTTGTCCACACATTAATTTGTGTCATTCTTTACGCGGGCAGAATTTGAACGACGAATAGCTCAAGCTGTCATCTTGCACAAAAGTAGATAAAGAGAGTTTATTGAGCTTAAGTTATATGCTCTCTCTTGTTGTTTCAATCATGAGATCGAGTAAAATCCGTGTAAAGTATTCTGACATTAACTTGATATAACTGGCACAATTGCGACCAAAATCTTAGTTAGTGTCTGATTTTTGTCAGAGCTATACGGTAAAGTCTTACTGATTCTTTTTGATATTTGCGCTAAGTGTATGACAGGTTCTCAATTTCCATCGGGGTTTTACTGGTTTTTCTATCATCACAAGCTTGTGGTTCTTCTCTTTCTTTAAGGTTGTATTTTGTGCTGAGACCGTTTTTATTTCTCACCCTGCATTTCATTTTGTTGCTTATTTCTCCCATATCTCACGCGAATTCTTTTCCTCAAGATCCCAAAGGGGCGCTGTGCGTTATCCGAGCTGATAACAAGCTGTTACTTATTCATGAGATATTTACAAACAAAATCTCGCTTCCCGGCGGTACGATTATCGCGGGAGAATCACCGAAAATGGCCGCTCAGCGAGAAACCTGGGAAGAGACAGGATTAGTCGTCTCTGTCGGTAATGAGTTGGGTCGATCTGACACAGCCGTGTTTTTTGACTGTATCTCGGATTCCGAGGTAATTGCATTTTCAACGACCAACTTGTTAGACGGAAACGAACTACCTATCTGGTTTGCGCCGCATTACGGTGTTGAGGTTGCATCTGCTATGTTAATGGAACCGAACAATATCGTTGCATCCTCATATCGTTACCCGTCTCAATGGGTCAGTGTTACGAGCTTTTATTCACGCGCGACAGATCAATCTGTGGGTTATGTGAAACAATTAATTGAGGCGGCCCCAAGCTATCGCCAAGTTGAGTTGTCTTGGATGGTGGCTCTTCAAACTTGGATAGGATCATTTTCAGCTTCCAGCCTTGGGGTAGCCTGTGAGATTGCCGATATGATTACGGGGTTAAGTAATCCAACTTTTTTGCTGTTTTTATTCCCATTTGTAATGATGAAATTTGATAGTCGTCTCGCGTATCGCCTATTTTTTGCGGTAGCGGCTACTTCATTAATTACATTGGTTGTCCAGCAAGGGTTCTCATTACCTCGTCCCCATGTTTATGTGCCGATGACTGAGTTGACCACCAGTTTTGGTTTTAGCTTCCCAAGTTTACCCATCGCAGTTTGGTTTTGTGTTATGACGTTTATGTTTCAAAGAACGGCTAGCATAGGCCTAAATCGAACTACTTTGTTTGCCGCCTTAGTCACGATGATCTTGGTGGGATGTAAGTTCTTTCTCGGAACCGCTTTTATTTTGGATATGTCCACAGGGGCGGTGTTAGGCGTGTTAGTTGCGTGGCACGTACTGCGTTTGGAAAGCACACCTGACGTGGATGTCGATAAATTACTGAGTTCGAAGAGCACTTGGCTCACGATGACAGCGATAACAGTAGTGGTTTTGGTCGTTTGGCCATTGCCAGTATTTGCCAGTTGGTTGGCAATTTTAATCACTGCTTCTTTTTTGGTGATGACGTCGAAAGGAACGAAGATTCGATTTGGACATCGGCAAATGTTTTTTGTGATTCTAGCCCTCTTGCTCGTTAACCAGCTTTATTTGTATTTTGGAGCAATGGTTTCATTCAGCGGGTCCTGGTCACTGGTATTCATCACTTTCCATTATCCACTGCTCATGTCGATTTTTGTCGCTCTCTCGAGAAAGCTTACCAGCGATAAGATAACAAGAGCTAACCACTCGACTTAGATAATAGATGACTGTTTGTCACCCCAACGCCTCGCACCTTGCGAGGCTTTTTTGTTTAATGACTTAAGGCTATTCCTAAATAAAGTCTCATTTTGAAAATTCAATTCAAGTTTTGCCTCAAAGATAAATATGAATGGCGGTCTTATACTATGGTTTTCTCCAAGTATCTGATTATATTCGATTATAAATTTCAATTGAAAGTGGCTTCATATTTGCTTCGCCTGTTAGTAAATCTGTTGCGCTCGTGATTAATTCGGGCAGTGAACATATGGGCTTGTGGTTAGAGGTCATAAAACGGATTTAATGCCTTTTCACGCTATTTAGATCAGCTGAAAACTATCTACATCACATAAGAGAGACAAATTATGATAGCGAAATTTAATATTACGCTCGCTTGTCTACTTGGCATCGTCAGTCCTAACGTAATGAGTGAAATTGTCGACCTAGACTTTTCTAATCATCAAGAGACGACTGATGGTACTGATTCACAATTGGGGCCAAGTTACAGCGGCGCAGACATGCACTTTATCAATGTTGGCACGCATGACGGCAAAACAATTGATGCCAAAGTGACCAGCAACACATTTGGCGATGCCACTTTTTTGTTCCACACTCCCAACTATAAGCAGACAACGACATCTGAGCCAAATGGTGATATTGGCTTTGTCTATCAAACCGAATCTGCGGGTGCTGCCGGCCTCGTCTATAAATTCGAGTTCTACGACGGGACGGACGCGCTGAGTGGTACGTTCTCTGTCCCTTACACTATTCCAGAGTTTGAGTTCATCGGATACGACATTGATGGTGAGCCAAGCCAATCAGAGCAGCTCCGTGTGTTCAAAAGTGAAGGTTTCTTCAGTTATCAAACGGGTAATTCAGCAGCAAGTTTGACTGCGGTAGAAGAGGCTGATGGGTCGGTGCTCTTTACCGGACCTGGCACAAATTATGACGAAGCAAATACCTCAGGTGCTGTCAAACTGGTTTATAAAAACTCTTCAACAGTCACACTCCAGTTTGAGACAGTAACCGCCGCTAATTCTAGCTTTCCAAACCAAATTTTCTCTGCTTTTGACGGGAATTGGGAATTATCAGGTTTTACGAATCCAACGCCAACAAACGATGAGTTTGACTTTGGTGATGCTCCGGATAGCTATGGCACGTTACTCGCAAACAATGGGGCACAGCACGCTGTGACAACGACGCTGTTTATGGGTAGCAGTATTGATGCTGAGAGTGATGGCCAACCAAACGTGGCTTCAACAGGCGATGACTTTGATGCGCTTGGTGATGATGAAGATGGTGTTAATCTTCTCACTAACTTTGAGAAAGGCCTTGATTCTGTGGTTAACGTAACCGTCGTCGGCACTGGTTATCTTCAAGCTTGGGCTGATTGGGATATGAATGGCAGTTTTGATGCTGATGAGCAGATAATCAAGAACCACGCAGTGACGACCGGTATAAATGCCGTCCCAGTTCGGGTAAATGATGATGCATTGATTGGTAATGTTCAGACGCGCTTCAGAGTTTCTAGTTTGTTGAATCTTCCAAGCGACGGTTACGCTGGTGATGGGGAAGTAGAGGACCACGTTTTCGATGTAACCGATCCTGGAACAACGGTACAAACATCAGACTATTATACCGCCGCGTTTGAAGACAACTGGCCAGAAATGGGCGATTTTGACCTCAACGACGTGGTGACTTACTACCGATCTAAGCTGATTATCAAAGATGGCAACGTTTTGCGATTTGACATAGACGGGACAGTAACCGCCTATGGAGCTTACTACAGGAATGGTCTAGCGTGGAAATTGTCTGGTTTCTCTGAGAGTGACGTTAACGCTCAGACTGCGAGAGTGACCAAGAATGGCGTAACACGAAGCAATATCTCTCCCTTTACCGGCCAAGACAAATCAATTGCATCACCGGGAGGAGACCTTGTTGTGGTTGCATCTGCTAACTTGAAAGGTGATATTCCGATCAACCCCGAGTGTGGTTTCCACAGAACCAACCCGAGCTGTAGTATTAGTCTTGAATCAACAGAGATGACGTTCAGTATTTCTCTACCTTTCAAAGCAGGCTCTGAGCCATCGCTATCCTCTTTCCCTACATTAAGTGGCTTCGACCCGTTTATCTTCGCAGGTGGTGGATACCATGGTGATAGTTTCACCACACCTCCGGGTAAAGATATCGAGATTCATACAGCGGACTTCGCACCTACATCAAGGGGTACTTCGGTTAGTGGATTTTACGGTTCTGCAGATGATGATTCGGATGCAGCAACCAGCAAATACTACCGTACCAGTGGTAACCTTCCGTGGGGGATCATCATTCCTTCAAGTTGGAACCATCCTTCGGAGTTCATTGATGTCAGTGTTGCTTATCCAGACTTTGCGGAGTGGGCGGTATCAGGTGGTTCATCGAAACCGACTTGGTACAACAACCCCGATGCCAGCCAAACTTGGACAACAACGGATTAATGAGGAGGATTTATGAAAATACGTAACTGGATAGTAAGCGTCCTGGCAATTCTCTTCGTCTTTGGGTGTGGAGGAGGGGATGACTCAGGTTCTGACTCGTCTACACCGCCTGTGAGCGTCACTCAAGATGATGAGGAGCAAGCTGAAAACGGTGAGCAGCAAACCGGGGATGAAGACCAAGCACAGGATGAGGATGTCGCTCCAACCGGGATAACTGCAAACTTGGTGGTGCCTGAAGACTTTGACTTCAAATCCGAAAGAGAGGTGAAAGTTGAGTTGTCTGTCGCTAATAGTCAGTACACACGGGGGTTTTTATCGGTTTATACTGATATCGTCGATGGTGAAGTAGATTACAACTCTCAAGTAATCAGAGCCCCGGTAACCAGCGGTAAGCCCTATGAGGGGGTGTTGATGTTACCTAACCATAAACAGGCTATCTGGGTTGAAGTTTGGTATCCAGAAGACATTGGCGCAGTAATAAAGCAACAAGTTGATGTTATTGATGGTGTAGCTAGTGCTCAGCTGTGATATCAATGTAAAGAGAGGCCGAGCGATTTATGCTCGGCCCTTTTTTATTTGGCGTTAAAAATAAACTTCTCAATGGCTTTTGCCACACCATGATCATCGTTGCTTTCGGTAATGTAATCTGCGATCCGTTTGGTTTCTTCCATCGCATTTGCCATGGCAATACCAAGGCCTGCGTACTCAAGCATGTGGTGATCGTTTTCTGCATCGCCCATACAAATCACTTCCTCAGCTTTGATGCCCAAATATTCAGCGATCGCCGAAACACCAATGCCCTTGTTGCTTGACGGGTTTAAAAACTCTAAGAAGAAAGGTGCGCTTTGCACTACCGTAAACTCTGCTTTTAATTCCGCAGGTAACGCCGCGATAACTTCAGTCAGTTTACTTGGCTCTGCAACCATCATCGCTTTAATGATCCCGTGGTCATCTTCTAGAGCGTCGAAGTTCATTACGGTAACTTCAAGACCATTGATTTTTGCTTCGATGTCTGTGTAAGGGTTGTTTTCTTCCGTGATTAGGCCATGCACTTTGCTGAAGGCGTGGACATACGCGCCGAGTTCTCGTGCCTTACGTGCTATTTTTTTTGCTGCCTTTCCATCGATAATTTGTTCATGGATGATGTCGCCAGTGCCAATGTTTTTGACCATAGAGCCGTTGTAGTAAAGAACAAAGTCTTTGTCTGAATCGATGTTCAAATCATCTAGTTTATTTTGCATTCCTTCAAGAGGGCGGCCTGAGGCGAGCACGACAGTCACGCCAGCCTCTCTTGCTTTAGCAATCGCTTGTTTGTTTTCTTCAGAGATTACTTTGTCACTGTTTAACAGTGTACCGTCCATGTCTAGGGCGATCAGTTTGTACATCTTTACTTACCTTAAAAATTGGGAACCTGCTTATGAAACTATAAATCGCCCTATTTTAACAAATTATTTTGGGTTTGAATTGACCTGAGTGCGCCTCTCCTTTAAGGTCTTCGCCTCGAAGTATAATGAGTGAGTGAGTTCTACGTTGTATAAGCTAAATGAGATGTTTGAGACCATCCAAGGGGAAGGGGTTTTCACTGGCGTGCCAGCGGTTTTCGTGCGTTTGCAAGAGTGTCCGGTTGGATGTTCTTGGTGCGATACTAAACAGACTTGGTATGCTAAAGAAGAAGACCAGCGCCAGATCGGCGATATCTTGGTGAAAACCGAGGACTCTCCAACGTGGTGCTTCGCATCTGCACAAGACATCGTAGTGGAATACAAAAAGCAGGGCTTTAACGCAAAGCACATTGTGATCACTGGTGGTGAACCATGCATTTATGATTTGCGTGAGTTGACGGCTGCATTTGAAGAAATGGATTGCCAATGCCAAATCGAAACCAGTGGTACTTCAGAAGTGGTGGCTTCAGAAAGCACATGGGTGACAGTGTCACCAAAGGTGGCAATGAAAGGCAAGTTACCAATACTGAAGAGTGCACTAGGTCGGGCAAACGAGATTAAGCATCCTGTTGGTACCCAAAAAGACATTGATCAACTTGATGTACTATTGGCGTCAGCGGAGGTTGGGGAGAGCACGGTCATCGCGCTTCAACCGATAAGTCAAAAGCCGCGTGCTACCCAACTTTGTATTGATACCTGTATCGCTCGCAACTGGCGTTTGTCGGTCCAAACTCACAAATACTTAAGTATTGCTTAAGCTCGGAGAGAAAGATGAAAAAAGCTGTGGTTGTTTTTAGTGGTGGACAAGACTCTACAACATGCCTTGTTCAAGCGTTAAAAGAGTTCGATGAAGTACATGCGATTACATTTGACTACGGTCAGCGTCATAAGCTTGAGATTGAAGTCGCGGAGAAAGTAGCGCAAGATCTTGGTGTTACTGCGCACAAAGTCATGGATGTCGGTCTACTGAATGAGCTCGCCATCAGCTCTTTAACTCGTGATGATATTCCTGTGTCACATGATCTTCAGGAAAACGGTTTACCGAACTCCTTCGTTCCCGGCCGCAACATCTTGTTCCTCACCCTTGCTGGTATCTATGCGTACCAAATTGGTGCGGAAACAGTAATAACAGGCGTTTGTGAAACAGACTTTAGTGGTTACCCAGATTGCCGTGATGATTTCGTTAAAGCGATGAACAGCGCGTTGGTTAAAGGCATGGATCGTCAGTTCGAAATCAAGACTCCACTGATGTGGTTGAACAAAGCGGAAACGTGGGCATTAGCTGATCAATACGATGCGTTGCAACTTGTACGTGAAAATACGCTAACCTGTTACAACGGTATCATCGGGGATGGCTGTGGAGACTGCCCATCTTGCGATCTGCGCAAAGCGGGCTTAGATGATTACTTGAGTAACAAAGACGCGGTTATGCAGTCGTTGATTCGAAAGCAGAAAGCGGAAGAACAATAGGTTCGTTGTAAGCATCAACCAAGGCGTTATGCCCATTCTTTTTCGATTGGGACAAAGCTTGGTCTAATATCGAATACAGTCTATCAAAGCTACTCAAAGGTTTTGATGTGGAAAGGTAGGCCAAGCTTGCAGTCACATAAAGAGATTCGTTTTGTTTACTCACAAACTGCT
Source organism: Vibrio sp. AND4 (assembly GCF_000171815.1). GTDB lineage: Bacteria > Pseudomonadota > Gammaproteobacteria > Enterobacterales > Vibrionaceae > Vibrio. Next base: position 162,321 of record NZ_ABGR01000002.1, read on the forward strand.
TTTCCAAGATGGATTTTTGTAAACTTTGAATTCGGAATGGAACATCAATCTCATCAACATTCTTAAGCAGTAAGATAAACTCTTCTCCCCCTAATCGCCCTATGTACTCGCCTTTATTCAGTTTTGCTTGGACGGCCTGGCATACGTGTTTCAGAACCAGGTCTCCAGTTGGATGGCCGTATTTATCATTAATTGATTTAAAGCGATCCATGTCTATCAGCACTAACACATAGCGCATGTTTTCAGGGGCACTGATAGTTTGAGAGCTAATTTTATCGATAATAGCACTGCGGTTTAATGAACCTGTTAATCGGTCCAATCGAGATTTGATTTTTATTTTACGCAGCACAAATAACACGACGAGTAATGCAGTCAGTAAGCAAAAAATAATAAAACTGTACACACGCTTCTGTTCACCAAGCTTCTCAATTTCGAGTAATTTTAGATTCCTCTCATTATCGAGCTTCATAAGTTGCAGTTCATATTCATACTCGTTTTTGGTCAAATCCAAAGCTTCAATAGCTTTGACGTTATTAGTGTCGCGGCTCGCCAATTCTAATCTTGCATACTCTTGATAGTGGGAAAGGGCAACGGAGTCGTCACCTTGCTTTTGATGTACCTGAGATAACAGTAACTGAGCTTCTGCCTGAAGCGCTATCGTGGTATTTTTGTTTGCAAGTTCTAACGCAATTTCACCATGTTGAAGTGCTTTATCTAAAACATGGTGTTTTAAGTAAGCAAAGCCTGCGGCAAGGTGACTTTCGGTTTGTAACCTGTCGTTATTACTTTTTTTACCATACTCAAGCGCCTTCTGAATGTGTGGAATAGCACGTTCCAAATCACCAGAATTAACATAAGCAGACCCTAAGCCAAGATAGGTAAGTCCTTTTCCGTATGGGTAATCCATCTTAGCAAGTAAAGTTAGTGTATTTTTGTAATGGTTGACTGCTTTTTCATAGTCTTTAGACCGATTGTACATGGACGCTAAGCTGTGTTCTACCTGTGCCACTTCTATGGGCGATGAATCTATTTGCCGAGCGAGAAGAGCTTGAATCAAGTATTGCTCTGACTGTTCGTATTGTCCTAATTCGCTGAGTAAATTTCCTACGTCATTGTATACCGCTGTAGGGTCGCTTTGAGGGGGGATTTCAGTGAGTAAACGGCGGTACAAATTCAACGCGGTCTCATAGTCGCCGCGAAAATCAAAATTATTTGCGATTATCCGTAATGCGAGGTCAGTTGGAATGCTCTCTTTATGGTGATGAGTAAGGTGTTGGTTTAATGAAGAGCAAAAAAAGTTGGCCTTGTGGTACCTCCCTTGCTGGTTCAGCGTGTAGCACAGTTGATAATTCATCAGTGCCTTCGTCTCTTCGTCCGAACGTTCTTTTGCGCTTTTTAAAAGGGAAGTAAAGATATTTTCTGAGGCGTCGTAGTTCCCTTGCCTTCTTTCAGTTAGAGCAAGAAGGTATTTGGATTCTAGCTTGGCAAAATGATCCTCTAAGTTTTGACTGCTGCCGTAATAGGGTTGGTCTATGTTTGACATATAGTCATAGATCAAGCCGCTAACGTACAGTTTTTCACTCTCAGAATCTGCGGTATGGTATCGATCCTGGAGCATATTAAGTGCGGATGTTGAATTTTTTTTCATCGTCGCTTGGTAGACGGCATGCCACTGCGTGATGTTTTGTGTGTCACTCGCGTTTACTTGGCTGCCTAGAGATAGGGACGCAAGCAAGGAAAGCAGCGTACGCATAGAGATGTAACCTTATGTTATTTTTATATTCTTTTCCCAGAATGATATACCAAATGAGAGGAGGGCATTGTGACAAAAACCGAAGGATACAGAGATTGGAATGAAGAAAAGTATGCGCTCAGTCGAGCTTCACATAGAAACGATAAGTAACAAATAAAGACCTCAGCGCGTTGCTGAGGCCACAGAAAATTAATCTAAATACAGTTTAGCTAGGTCTTGAGGTTCAAGCTCTTTGCCTTCCAACTGCGCGTTCCAGTTTGTACCAATAAGAACGCCATCTTCTGCAAGAGTTAAAAGCCAATCTTCAACAAAGATATCGAGAGGGATTTCTAGTACTTCGAAATCTGCCCATTCTTCAACGTTATGCGCTTGTGCGTCTTCTTTTGCTGACCAGAAAGGCATGACTTCGCTACTTTCGAACTCAGTTGAGTCGCAAGATAGCCAACCATCTTCTTTATTGCGTAGACCCCAAACCAGTTGGTTCTCTTTCGTTTCAGCGACGAAAAGGTCAAGGTTTGCTTGGATATCTGTTGTAAGTTTGCTCATTTCAAAACTCTCATTGTTATGACGTGGCTAGGTTAACACTAAAGCGCCGATTCCTAAAGCATAATACGGACTATAGAGAGTGAAAAAAGAAAAGGAGCCGAAGCCCCTTAAATTAACTTTGAGGTAGGGTAGTGAATATCGTCCATTCTTTTTTTATTTCACCCTTGTAACCAATCACTGAAGCGGTAACTCGTCGGTTGAGAGCATGGCTTACTTCGTCTGTACCTTGTTGCTCAAGGTGCGTATCACCAAGGCCGACAATACGGACTCTTGCAGGATCGATACCATACCCAAGTAGAGCGGTACGGACGTTGCTTGCTCTGCGCTTTGATAAGTCTAAGTTGTGCTCTGAACCACCTACTTTGCTTGCATAGCCTCTTAATTCGATGGATGTGCTGGGATATTCATTTAAAAATTCAGACAGCTCGCCAATTTGGCGACGATACACAGTATCAACGTCGTCCGAATCATTCGAGAAAAGTATGCGTACTTCCATTCGTTCAGAAGATTTTATGTACTCTTCACAGCCATCGTTATTGATCTCAGAGAACTCAGGTGTGGCGGGACACAGATCTCGGGCGTTGATTACCCCGTCATTATCATCATCTTGAAGGTCTGCCACTTGCTCGGCTTTAGGTGTTTCTGCGTAATCGTATTCATCTTCAGCTAATGCATGCTGAGTCGTCAAAATAGTGCCTAATACGAACAGTATTTTCGTTGCTTTCATAGTCTAGTACTCCACCTTCTGGTTCCACTCGTTTGGAACATCAACACGCAAAGCGTTGAGTAGTTGTCCTGTCGCATTCATGACTCGATACTTAGCGTATTGTTCGGCGTATTTTGTATCTAAATAATCTTTACGAGCTTCGAACAGTTCGTTTTCGGTGTTTAACAAATCGAGTAGGGTACGTTTGCCGATGCGATATTGCTTTTCGTAGGCGATGACCGTTTTAGATGCAGAATCGACGTGAGCGGATAAAAATTGCTTCTGTTTTTGAGTCAGTTCCAAAGCACTCCAAGAGAGTTTTAAACCTTCTTCAACATTGCGGTAAGCACGCTCGCGCAGATCTTTTGCTTTATTTAACTGATAGGCAAAGCTCTCTGTGTTGGCAACGTCACTCCCCCCATTGAATAGGTTGTAGCGCATACGAAGCATGGCGGTGGTTTCATCACCTCTACCTTCAATGCCTCCAGCATCATCGCGCCATGTTTGCGCTGCCTCAACAGAAAGTGTCGGAAAGTATGTACCTTTCGATTGCTTATATTGGAACTTTGCAGAGTCTACGTCAGCCATTGAAATTTGAATGACTGGGTGAGTAAGAAATGCCAAGCTAATCGCATCATCTATTGAGTAAGGGATGAAGTTTTGATCGGCATGAGGAAATATCAAGTCTTGAGGCGTTTGACCAACGATGCGGGTGAACATAGTGTGGCTATCGAACAAGTTGTTCTGTGCGGCAGCTAGGTTGCCATTTGCTTTCGCTAGGCGAGCCTCGACTTGTGTAAGGTCAGCGGTCGATCCAATACCCGAATCAACGCGCTTTTTGATATCTTGATAAATCTTTTCATGTACTTCCAGATTGCTCTCCGATAGCGTTAGGATTTCGTATGCTTTTACCGCATCTAAGTATACTTTAGAAACTTCAAGTGCGGTGTTTTGAGCGTCTGCAAGTAACTGAAATCGTAAGGATTCAGCGTCCGCTGCTGTTCTATCGATGTCATTGAGCGTTGCAGAACCATCCCAAATCAGCTGTGTGAGTGTGATGGTTGCTTCTTTTCGAGTGAGCTCCGTTGGCTCTCTTCCGGATTCTGCTGGGTCAATAGCTTCGTATCCAATACTGGCATCAAGATCGACCGAGGGGAGATAAGCGCCGCTCGAGGCTTCGTTCACATACTGCTTACTTACGAATTCATTAAACGCACTTTTAATGTCGGGGTTTGTCTTAAGTGCATTCTCAACGGCTTGCTCCAAAGTTTGTCCAAAAACAGGGCTAGTCGCGATTACACTTAAGTAAAAGGCGTTGGCACGAGTCCACTTCACTGTGATTCTCCTAATTCAATAATGTCAGAGAGGAGAGATTATTCTTATGAATTGAAAATCCTCTTTAGGCGTCAATAATTTAACGCACATTGACATGAAGAATCAATAACACATCCCGTTTCGAAATGATCGATGTGAAATGGATATGATTTTTTATCTACTATTACTGGTATTAGGTAACGTAGTGAAAATCGTCCATTCCTTCTCTATTTCTCCCTTGTAGCCGATTACAGAAGCGGTAACACGGCGGTTAAGAGCTTGGCTGGTTTCGTCTGTTCCTTGAGACGCAGGGTTATTCTCCCCGAATCCAACAATTTCTAGGCGCTCTGGAGCAATACCGTTATTGACCAATTCCTGCCTCACACTTTCCGCTCGTCGCTTTGAAAGGGCGAGATTATATTCATTTGTGCCAGTGATACTTGTATAACCTTTTAACTCAATTGATGTCGTTGGGTACTCTTTTAGGAAATCGGAAAGTTCACTGATCTGGCCGGCAAAAACTGGATCAATCCTTGAGGAGTCGTTAGCAAATAAGATTCGAATTTGCATCTGCTGTGAAGACTCAGAGTATTTACCGCAACCATCATTATCGATCTCTGAACCCACAGGCGTTTCTGGACAGAGATCTCGCGCATTGATGACACCATCGTTGTCATCATCGATCAAATCAGCAATTTGATTTGCATTTGGTGTTTCCATGTATTCATATTCATCGCCCGTTGCTCTGTTCGAATGAGAAACGCTGCATGCTGAAATCAAGCCACCCATGAACAAAATAGGTATTATCTTCATATTAATACTCCACCTTTTCTAACCATTCTTGCGGGGTGTCGATGCGCAATGCATTAAGAAGCTGGCCAGTTGCGTTCAACACGCGGTATTTGCCATACTGTTCAGCATACTTCGTATCTAAATAATCTTTACGAGCTTCAAATAGTTCGTTTTCTGTATTGAGTAAATCTAATAATGTTCGCTTACCGATACGGTATTGCTTTTCGTAAGCAATAACCGTTTTTGATGCGGAATCAACATGTTTTGATAAGAATTCTTTTTGTCGTAAAGTTAAGTCCAACGCACTCCAAGACAGCCTCAAGCCTTCCTCTACATTTTGATAAGCCCCTTCACGCAGATCTTTCGCTTTATTAAGCTGATAGGCGAAGTTTTGAGAGTTGGCTGCATCACTGCCACCGTTGTATAAATTGTAACGGAGTCTGAGCATGGCGAGTGTTTCGTCGCTTCGGCCCTTCAAACCATCGGCATCGTCGCGCCAGGTTTGTGAAGCTTCGATTGAGAGTGTCGGGTAGTTTACCCCTTTTGATTGTTTATATTGGAACTTTGCAGAGTCTACATCCGCAAGCGCAACCTGAATGACAGGGTGCACCTCGAAGGCTAGATTAATAGCGTCGTCAATTGTGTATGGAAGAAAGTTCTCATCTGCTCTCGGGAATATCAATCCCTGTGGTGTTTGTCCAACCAGCCGCGTGAACATGGTGTGAGTATCGGATAGATTATTTTGTGCAGCCGCTAGGTTACTTTGTGCTTTTGCTAGACGAGCTTCTACTTGCGTTAGGTCTGCGGTTGAGCCTATTCCTGAATTCACTCGTTTTTTAATGTCCGCATAAATCTTCTCATGAACGGCTAGATTGTTTTCTGAGAGGGTCAGAACCTCATATGCCTTGATAGCGTCTAAGTAGACGTTTGATACCTCAAGTGCAGTATCTGATGCATCTGCCAAGAGTTGAAACCTCACAGATTCTGCGTCCGCCGCTGTTCTATCTATATCGTTTAGCGTAGCACTACCATCCCAAATTAATTGGCTCAAGGTAACTGACGCTTCTTTTCTGGTGTAATCCGTATCTTCTCTGCCGCCTTCGTCTGATGGGTTAAGTCCTTCGTAGCCAATTCCAGCATCGAGATCGAGCGAAGGCAGGTATGCACCAGAGGCCGCTCTGTTCATATATTTTCGGCTGTTGAATTCGTTGAATGCACTTTTTATGTCAGGGTTATTTTTTAAGGTGAGTGCGACCGCTTGCTCTAAAGTTTGACCGAAAACGGACGGAGATAACATCACACTACAGCAACAAGCGACTTTTAGTCGATTCCATTTCACGGTGGCTCTCCTAGAAAATTAATAATGTTATTTATCGTTGCCTTGTTCGCTAGATGAAGCAAAACAAACAGCATCGGTTTGTCGATTGAAGCGCCAAGCTGTTGCACACTCTGTCTTTTATGGATAAAAACTCAGTGAGGACTGCCTTATTAAACTTTAGTACATTTGCGTGCAATTGCATATGTGGTGGGAGCTTCATTTCAAAAGAAAAGAACATGCTCTAAAAGTATAGAACCCATTGGTGTATTTTCACATTTGACTAAAATGAAGTTTGGCTTCTGAGTTCCAGCATACCGGGGAGGAGGGTGATATGTAGTTGGGTGAGATGTAGTACGATGGATGCCGATTACAGATTTAAATTGGTAATGCCTTAACTTTGTAAACACTTTGAAGTGCTTCAGCGGAGGATATTGCCAACAATCCGACTAACAAATTAGAACAAAGAAAGCATGGAAACGGAGCAAAAAACCGCTTCCACGCATTGACTTTAATCTGTAATTAAAGAACTTTACAAGCAAAACCTTTAAGGTAGAAACCTTCAGGGTATGCGGTATCAGTCGGGTGATCGGCTGCTTGCTCAAAACGCTCTATAAATTTAACTTGGCGGTTTGCATCGACTGCTGCATCGGCGATGATTTTTTGGAACAGAACTTGATCCATTAAGCCTGAGCAAGAGTAAGTTAGTAGCGTCCCACCAGGGGTTAGAATTTGCATCGCCAGCATGTTGATGTCTTTGTAGCCACGACATGCGCCGTTTAACTGCGCTTTGCTTTCCGCAAATTTCGGTGGATCCATGATCACCACGTCGAACTTGGTGCCTTGGTCACGGTACTCGCGTAAAAGTTTAAACACATCTGCATTTAGGAATACTGCACGCTTCTTTGAAATATCGAATTCGTTCAGTTCCGCGTTAAATTTGGCTGTATCCAGAGCAGGTTGCGATACGTCAGCGTTGATAACACGCTTCGCACCACCTTTTAGTGCATAAAGACCAAAGCCACCGGTATAAGAGAAACAGTTCAAAACTGTTTTGTCTTTTACGTATTTCATCGCTTGCTGGCGGCTATCACGCTGGTCTAGGTAGAAACCTGTTTTATGACCACTAACAATGTCCACGCTGATTTTCACGCCGTTTTCTTCGATGACGACTGACTTTGGTGGCTCTTCACCATGCAATACGCCTGTGGTTTCTTCTAGGCCTTCTTTTTTGCGTACCGAAACATCAGAGCGTTCGTAAACGTTACAATCGGGAAAGCATTCAACCAGAGCTTCTACAATCGCTTGTTTGTTGTATTCTGCGCCCGCACTTAAAAGTTGGCATACAAAGAAATTCTTGTAACGGTCGATCGTTACGCCAGGCATACCATCAGACTCCGCCGCGACAAGGCGGTAACCCGTGAGGCCATCACGTTCGATAATATCTTCACGAAGAAACTGAGCATCTTTGAAGCGTTTAACAAAGAAGGCTTTGTTGATCGCTTCCTTTTCAAAGCTCCAAATACGAGCACGAATTTGAGAAACTGGAGAATATGCAGCCTTAGCTAGCCATTTTCCGTCGTGAGTGAACACATCAACGGTTTCGCCAAGAGCTGGTTCGCCCTCAACTTTACTGATGCCTCGAGAGAAGATCCAAGGGTGCTTGCGCTTAACCGATTTCTCACGACCTTTAACCAAGTAAATAGCAGCTATCATTTCTTTAGCTCTTGTTGAGTTTTTAAAGGGGCGTATTGTCAGGGAAGTTACCTGCAAAAGCAATATCCATCGGCTATGACAGCAAAAGACTCGACTCTGTTCGCCAGCACGAGCGGCTTCTATTGCACCATCTTGCGCAAGTAAGTTTGCTCGTTCAGAGGTGGAAAGAAATTTCTTTCATAATTATTATAACCATATAAAAACCCACTATCCTTAGTGGGGTAAATAGACGCAAATAAATATATCACCCAAGTTTAGGGAGCGGTATACGGATGATTCTAAAGTGTGAGAAGTTTCTTATAGTGGGTCATGTGCAGGGGGTAGGATTTCGTTACCACACCTCACATCATGGATTGAAGTTGGGTCTAACGGGGTACGCCAAAAATCTAAATAGCGGGAGTGTTGAAGTGATTGCCTGTGGCACAGAGGAACAAATTGCTGTGTTTTCCGCTTGGCTAGAGGAAGGACCGCGGTCGGCGAGGGTAGACAGTGTTACGCAGGAGACAGTGTCTTATAAGCCTTTCCGCGGGTTCAAGATTTTATAGAATTACCATCAATAATATTTCAAGTAATTATTCCGAAAACAAAAGACCTACAAACATTTTGCAGGCTTTGGCAAGCCAGCCAGTTTGGTTGCTTGCTTGGCAGGGCCTTTTTTAAACAGTTTGAATAGGTACTTACTGTTACCTTTTTCCGGGCCATGTGCTTTTTCCATTGCTTTTACCAGCATTCTTACTGCTGGTGACGTGTTGAATTCTTCATAAAAGTCGCGAACGAAGTGAACGACTTCTAGATGTGCTTCAGTCAACTCAATGTCTTCTTCTTTTGCTAAAAGCTCAATCATGCCTTGTTCCCACTGAGTGTGGTCAAGTAGGTAACCTTGAGCATCAGTTTCAATTTCTTTGCCGTTGTAAACAAACATAGCTTTATTTCCGCTAAGTAACTTTTGATATATACAGGGTAGCGTAGAGGCTGACGTGTTCTCAACAAAAGAATCTTTTGAGTTATCTGAGCGATGTAAATATGAGCAATGAAATGGGCAATTAATAAAACGAGGAAGACGGTTTGTATAAAACAGTTTTTATTCATTAAATTGTTTATTTATGCGTTGAGTGAGAGGTTTTGCGGGGTGGGCATTTCTGTTTTTGCATGAGCATTCAATCTCTGCCCTAGAAACTTCGTTTGAAGAAAGCAGAAAAGAAAAAGGCCTGAAGGTAAACTTCAGGCCTTTGAATTTATGATAATAACGGATTAATCGTCGTTCATAATACCTAGAATGCTAAGAAGGCTAGTGAATAGGTTCAGGATGTTTAGGTACATCGAGATGGTTGCGCTCACGTAGTTTGTTTCTTCACCACGAACAATGCGGCTTGTGTCGTAAAGAATGAAACCAGAAAACACAAGTGCAGACACACTACTGATCACAAGATGAGCAAGTGTTGAACCAACAAAAATGTTGATGAGCGCCGCCACGATAACGATGATCAGGCCAGCCATCAGGAAATTGCGCATGAAAGAAAAGTCTTTCTTACTTGAAATAGTGTATGCAGATAGACCCAGAAATACCATACCTGTCAAGCCGAGAGCTTGCGCAATGATGCTCGGTCCATTAGGGATTGCCACATAGTGGTTAAGCATAGGACCAAGCGCACCACCCATAAGCGTTGTAAACACAAACGTCCATACAATGCCTGTCGATGAATTAATCGCTTTAGGCATAACGAAAAACAAAATACCGATAGCTGCTAACTGCATAACGATAGCCACGATTGATGAAATCTGCATTGCCATTGTTGCCATAGCTGCGATTGCACTTGTAACCAGCGTCATTGAAAGCAAGAAATAAGTGTTTTTCAATACTTTGTTTGTTTCAAGTGTGCTAGGGGCACTTGTAGAGCGAGAAAACATTGGACTGTTCATAATTTTCCTTAATAAGGGCTGTCTTACTTAATTATATAGACATATATGGGCCTGATAGTTCAAAAAATCAAGGCCGTCACAAGTATATCTAGGACAAAATAATAATAGAAATAGTGCGTTATGTATCTTGCAACTTGTAACACAATGTTACCAGCTTGCAAAGCGAACAAAACCTTAATATTCAAAGCCATGATGATTGCTTCGCAAATTGTGTGCAAATTCACAACCCATTGAATCAATGAGATTCTTGTTCTGAGAAAGACTCGCTCATGTTGGCGAAAATAAAAAGCACTGATTGGAGGTCAGTGCTTTAAACTGGATACGAGTGTTTGTTTGAGTATACGCCTGTTTTTTAGCCGTCACTAATGATGAAGAATTTGAGCCAAGAAATTCTGAGTTCGATCCGATTGCGGGTTCTCAAAGAAGTCGACTGGGTTGTTTTCTTCTATGATCTCACCTGCATCCATAAAGATAACGCGATCAGCGACTTCCTTTGCAAAACCCATCTCGTGCGTTACGCATAGCATGGTCATGCCTTCTTCAGCTAGTTCTACCATGACATCAAGAACCTCACGTACCATTTCTGGATCGAGTGCTGATGTTGGCTCATCAAACAACATCACCTTCGGATTCATACAGAGTGATCGGGCGATGGCCACACGCTGTTGTTGACCACCTGAAAGTTGCCCCGGGTATTTATCAGCTTGATCTGGGATCTTAACTCGTTCTAGGTATTGCATTGCGATGGCTTCTGCCTCGGCTTTTGGCATTTTCTTAACCCAAATCGGCGCAAGTGAACAATTTTCTAAAACGGTTAGATGAGGAAAAAGGTTGAAATGCTGAAAGCACATGCCCACCTCACGACGAACGGCCTCGATATTTTTAAGATCCTCTGTAAGCTCGGTACCAGAAACATAAATACTACCAGCTTGATGCTCTTCCAAGCGGTTAATACAACGAATCATGGTCGATTTACCGGAACCAGAAGGACCGCAGATAACGATTTTTTCACCCTTTTTTACTTCTAGGTTGATGTTCTTTAGTACGTGAAACTCACCGTACCACTTGTTCATGTCTTTCAACTGAATCATATAATCTTCTTGTTGCGTCATAATACGTCCTTGATATTAATGAGCTATCTTTTGTGACCGGTATGGAGTTTGTTTTCCAGCCATATTGAGTACCGCGACATCCCAAAACAGAATACCCAAAACACTAACGCGACAAACACATAACTTTCGGTTGCGAAGCCTAACCATTCAGGGTCGGTATTCGCGGCTTGTCCGATACCTAACACGTCAAACATACCAATAATAAGTACTAGGCTGGTGTCTTTAAAGAGACCGATAAAGGTGTTCACAATTGAAGGAATGGTAATCTTTAATGCCTGGGGCAGAATAATCAGTCCGGTTTTTTTCCAGTAACTGAGACCGAGTGCATCAGCTGCTTCGTATTGACCTTTTGGAATCGCTTGTAATCCACCGCGCACAACTTCTGCCATGTATGCGGCACTGAACATGACTACGCCTATAAGAGCCCGTATTAGCTTGTCTGTCTCTGATCCTTCGGATAAGAAAAGAGGCAGCATGACCGATGCCATGAATAGCACAGTAATCAAGGGAACGCCGCGCCAGACTTCTATGTACACCGTACAGATACTACGAATAATCGGCATATCTGAACGACGTCCAAGCGCCAAAGCAACACCAATAGGTAGTGAAACGACAATACCAACGAGCGCGATGATCAAGGTAACTAGCAAACCGCCCCATTTGTGGGTCTCAACCACCTCCAGACCAAATACGCCGCCATAAAGCAACGCAGCGATGATGAATGGATAAATGTTGACGAAGAACAACCAAATCCAAATACGTTTTGGTGTTTTCTCGTACGCAAGCAGTACAGTAAAGATAGCCAGCGTGATATAAAACAAGCGAGGACGCCAAAGCTCAGCTTCAGGGTAGAAGCCATACATAAACTGTTCCCAGCGAACACTGATGAATACCCAACAGGCTCCTTCGCGACTACAATCATCTCTGGTTGTGCCAATCCAGTCTGCATTAATGAACGCCCAATCTAGGATGTTCCAAAGCGCAGAAAATACAATATAAGCAAGAAATAGGGTGACGATGGAGTTGATTGGCCCATTAAATAGGTTTTTGCGCAGCCAGCCAACCACCCCAATAGTATTTGCTGGTGGCGGGAGGTCGGGTTGGAATTGATGTATGCTCATATTATCTCTCCACCAGTGCAACTTTACGGTTGTAAAGGTTCATCAACGCCGAAGTAATCAGGCTCAATGCCAAATAAACACCCATGGTCATCGCGATAATCTCAATCGCTTGTCCAGTTTGGTTTAAGGTGGTACCTGCGAAAACAGAAACCAAGTCCGGGTAACCAATTGCCATTGCTAGCGAGGAGTTTTTGGTTAGGTTCAGATATTGGCTGGTAAGAGGGGGGATAATAATGCGTAATGCTTGCGGAATGACCACCAACTTAAGTGTCTTAGTACGAGGAAGACCAAGTGACATCGCCGCTTCCGTTTGACCATGACTGACGGCATTAATACCAGAACGTACTATCTCAGCAATGAACGATGCAGTATAGACACTTAGCGCGAGTAACAGTGCGGCAAGTTCAGGGATGATGCTAATACCACCACGGAAGTTAAAACCTTTTAGCTCCGGATATTGCAGTGAAATAGGCATACCCGCTATAAAGTAAACGGCCAATGGTAGAACAATGACTAATCCAAAGACAATTCGGACCATTGGCGTCTGTTGTCCCGTTAAGCGCTGTTTATTTCTGGCCCATATGTAGATCAAGAAACTCGCGACAATTCCAAAAATAAATGCGGCAATAACAACGCTGCTTCCTGCTTCCCAAATTGGTGCGGGGAAGTACAAACCACGCACGTTTAAAAAGACGGCCTCACCAATACTCATACTTTGACGTGGTGAAGGGAGGGCCTGAAGAACGGCGAAATACCAAAAGAAGATTTGTAAAAGGAGTGGGATATTTCGGAACGTTTCTATATATACTGCTGCTAGCCTGCTCACCAACCAGTTGGACGACAGACGGGCTATCCCCATGATAAAACCTATGATGGTGGCGAGAATAATGCCCAGTACAGCAACCAGTGCGGTGTTAAGCAAACCGACGATAAAAGTACGACCATAAGAAAAGGTTTCATCGTATTCAATGAGTGTTAGGCCAATCCCAAAGCCTGCCTCTTGATTTAGGAAGCCAAACCCTGTTGCAATACCACGTGCTTCAAGGTTAGATAGTGCGTTGTTGACGATAGTGTAGAAGAAAAATACCAGTGCTGCGACGGCTATGAACTGGAAAAAAGCAGAGCGAAAAGCTGGATTATAGAGCAAGTTTTCACTACGCCTTGGTTTGGACATCGTACTTGGCGATGTATTATTCGTCGGTTTCATACAGCGATAACCTCAAACCTTTATGTATACATGTACTCACGAAAAAGGGCGGCATAAACCGCCCTATGGTGATCGTTGTATTAGCGAATTGGTGGCGCGTACATAAACCCGCCCGCATTCCACAGTGCATTCACGCCACGAGAAATGTTCAACGGTGAAGCAGTACCAACCGTGCGCTCGAAGCTTTCGCCATAGTTACCGACTTGTTTAATAACTTGATAGCCCCAATCGTCACGAATGCCAAGACCTTTGCCTTTCGGCCCATCCACACCGAGAATACGCTTGATGTTCGGATCCTTCGATTTCTTCATTTCGTCAACATTTTTGGAGCTAATGCCATATTCTTCTGCGTTAACCATGGTAGCTAACGTCCACTTCGCAATATTGAACCATCGGTCATCGCCTTGGCGAACTACTGGGCCTAGAGGCTCTTTTGAAATGATTTCAGGTAAAACGGTTGCAGATGACGGGTCTTCAAGGTTGAGACGCAGAGCATAAAGGCCAGATTGGTCCGTTGTTAGAACGTCACAACGGCCTGCATCAAACCCTTTAGAAGTCTGTGCTGCCGTATCAAATACGACGGGTTTGTATGCCATACCCTGATTGCGGAAGTAGTCAGCTAAGTTGAGTTCTGTCGTTGTACCTGATTGCACACAGACTGATGCGCCATCCAAATCTTTTGCACTTGAAACTTCAAGATCTTTTTTAACCATGAACCCTTGGCCGTCGTAATAGTTCACTCCGACAAAGTTCAGGCCTAAAGCTGTGTCGCGATGAAGTGTCCAGGTGGTATTACGTGAAAGCACATCGATTTCACCCGATTGAAGTGCGGTGAAACGTTCTTTCGCGGTCAGGGGGACATATTTAACTTTCGATTTATCCCCAAGAACGGCGGCAGCCAGTGCTTGGCAATATTCTACGTCAATACCTTCCCATTCTCCTTTTGCGTTAGGGTTTGAGAAGCCAGGTAGACCGGTGCTTACGCCACAGTTGAGGAAACCTTGTTTTGTGACTTTTTCCAGAGTACCGTCAGCGGCATGTGCTGTAGTAGCCAACATGGTGGTAGAAGCCGCGATAACGGAAGCTAGAATAGTGAGTTTATTTGCCATATGTATCCATCCTGTATGATCCATGTTTGATCAGGAGCGTCCTGATACAACGTGTCCAATTCATCTGTGTTTTCGTCCTATATGATTGATTTTTAGACAAACCGCCATCTTCAAATCAGTCAGTAGTAAGCGTAGGAAAGGATTTGCTAATTCTCAAATATATAATTTACAGAAGGTTTTGGTGAGAAGTCACAAAATGCCTTGCGGATTAGAATGGCGAACTGTTAATTGTTTGTAAATAGTGCAACTAATTGTAGAAATTAGTGCATCAGCACAATCGGTAAAATAAGAAAAAAAAAGTAGGACAAATAACTTATTATTAAAACTATCACTAGCGAAAAGTGGTTCTAGTAGCCAAAAATTTGAACAAATATTATTTGTGAAGTCGAAACAAGGTGAAGTGATTGCCTCATTTTTGATAGCATGAACCTAGATTGTTATTTGAAGTGGTCATGGATTGAATGCGATATTTTCCTCTGTTCTTAGATTTAGTAAACAAACCGGTTCTGATTGTCGGTGGTGGCGAAGTAGCAAGCCGCAAGGTGGAGGCATTGTTGAAGGCTGGGGCGAATGTCACTATTGTCTCCCCAACGGTTGTCGACTTCCTCGATAACCTTGCCCGAGCACATCAAGTTGATTGGATTCAAAGGTTTTATTCAAGTGACATTGTCACAAAGTCATTCATTCAAGTATGGGCGACGACGGATAATCCAGAGTTAAACCATCAAGTCTACAAAGATGCCAAAGAGCTCGGTATTCTTGTTAACGTTGTTGACGATAAACCTTATTGCGACTTTATTACGCCTTCAATGATCAACCGTGGTCGTATTCAAGTTGCCATCTCAAGTGGTGGCGCGTCACCGGTGTTGATTCGCAACATTCGTGAAAAGCTTGAATCGATCCTCCCACAAAATATGGAGTTAATGGCGGAGTTTGCTAATTCTAAACGGAATTCGATTAAACAAGTCCTTCCTAACGTTGATTTGCGTCGAAAGTTTTGGGAAAGCTATTTTTCACACCCAGAAGTGGAAAACGCCCGCGATAACCGAGAGCTCGAAGTTATTTATCAACAAACCTTGTCCGAGCCCTTAGATGAGACAGGCAGTTGTACTTGGATTCAAGTAGGTAAAGATGTTGAGATGTTACCGATCAAAGCTGTTCGCTACATGCAGCAGGCGGAACTCGTACTTTATTCAACCAAATGCAAATCCGATGTGATGGAGCTGGTGAGAAGAGACGCGGAACGTGAGGCATTTGATCATGCTACTGAGCTTTCGGATCTGTTAAGTAAAGCCAAAGAAAATAAGCTGCGGGTGTGCGTATTCATCCCTCAGGGTACAAGTGAGTTCTCTCTGCTGCAAGGGCGAGACTTGGTTATTTAACTCTTTAATTTTAAGGTAATTGTGCACCTTTAAACGAATACCAATTCATTCTCGCTGAACCACGTATCTTTAGGTTACATGATTCCCCTTGGTTTAGTGATTATACATACCAAAAACAAACGCCGACGAGATAATCGTCGGCGTTTTCATTCAACTATTGTTATTCACCCGAGAGTTACTATTTACTCAGGGTCCATATCTACTCAAAGTAAAAGAAAAGGGGAGCGCAATTAATCTCGGAAGTTATTGTACTGAAATGGGATACCCATTTCTGCTTCACGGATCGCTGCCATTGTCGCTTGTAAGTCATCACGCTTCTTACCCGTTACGCGAACTTTTTCGCCTTGGATAGATGCTTGCACTTTGAGTTTTGCATCTTTAATTAGCTTCACGACTTTTTTCGCAGTGGGCGTATCTATACCTTGGCGGAAAGCGATATTTTGGTGCCAGTTCTTACCTGTCGCTTCTGGAGTTTTTGCGTCCATAGCATTCGCATCAATGTTTCGCTTTGCTAAGTGGCTACGTAGGATGTCACGCATTTGCTTCAGCTGGAACTCGCCTTCTGCTGACACTTTTACATTTTCTTCTACTAGCTCAAAGCTTGCTTTTACATTGCGGAAATCGAAACGAGTGGATAATTCACGGTTAGCGTTATCAACCGCGTTACGCAGTTCAACGGTATCAATTTCTGAAACAATATCAAACGATGGCATGAGGATTCCTTGATTATCTTGTTATAGGGAAATTACTTACTGGATTTTACGGCTTCTGCCAGCATATCTAGCATAGTCACAGTATCATTCCAACTCAGGCATGGGTCAGTGATAGATTGCCCATAAGTAAGGTTGTCGATATCAGCCATAGACTGGTTGCCTTCAATGATAAAGCTTTCTGCCATGATCCCCGCTATGCGGTGGCTGCCAGATTTAATCTGATCACAAATATCTTGAGCCACTTCAATTTGTTTACGATGCTGCTTCTGACAGTTCGCATGGCTAAAGTCTACAATCAAGCGTTGTGGCAAATCGAATTCGGCCAGAGATTCGCACGTTTGTTTTACAGAGGCTTTGTCAAAGTTCGGGCCTTTGTCACCGCCGCGAAGGATGATGTGCCCGTAGGGGTTACCACTCGTGCGGTAAACCGTCATGCGCCCACTTTTGTCTGGAGAATAAAAATAGTGAGATGCTTTAGAAGCACGAATCGCATCAATCGCAATTTTTACATTGCCATTTGTACCGTTTTTGAATCCAACTGGGCAAGACAGGGCTGAAGCCATTTCGCGGTGGATTTGTGATTCTGTTGTGCGAGCACCAATGGCCCCCCAGGAAATCAGATCGGCGATATACTGACCTGTAATCATATCAAGAAACTCTGTAGCGGTGGCAAGACCAAGCTTGTTGATATCCAGGAGCAGTTTGCGTGCCTTATGAAGGCCTGCTTCAAGGGCGTATGAACCGTCTAGGTTCGGGTCGGTAATCAAGCCTTTCCAACCAACAACGGTACGAGGCTTTTCAAAATAAGTACGCATGACGATGAGTAGCTCATCTTTGTACTTGTCTTGGATATTCGCGAGGCGAGTTGCATAGTCGATCGCCGCTTCAGTGTCATGAACTGAACATGGGCCAACAATAGCGAGGATACGATTATCCTTACCAGTTAAAATATTCTCAATTTGACGACGAGATTGAGCGATGTGGTCAGCGAGCTCATCGGTAATAGGATGTACGCTTCCCAGCTCTGCGGGTGTAGGCATCGGACCCAAGGCTTGGGATCTCAATTCATCTGTTTTGATAGGCATGTTATAGCTTTATTCTCTTTTTCGTAGCGGTAAAGATAACGGATTTACAATGAGGAATAAACCGTTTCACGGGATTCTTATTTAGTAAATAGCGAAATGTATCTGATGTTGCTTTCTATCATAAGTGACGCTTATGTATAAATGACAAAAATAAGTTAGGAGATCAATACCTAGTCGATTGAATTTATAACTATTTTTTCTATCTGCTAGCCCGATAGCCTTGCAAAATGCACTTGGTCAAACAGTGACGGCAGAAATTTCCACTAGTACAAAAATTGCTTGGTAAAGAAAACCGTTTGAGAACGAGAAATTTCGATACCGAGATCGAGTTGCTATTAACATTTCTTTGACATTTTTAAGTCTGGTTGATTAACTGGTCTGACTAGCTTGTTAAGGAGATCGATATGTTATCTGCCGTTCGCCACGCAAATCTCTACTTAAAATTCTTTGGTTTTTCCAAGGTACCGCTTATTTGGTTATGTCGTCCAAAGATCTTAGCGATTGACGATCAGCATGTCGAAGTCAAAATTCCACTGAGACGTCGAACAAAGAACCATCTCAATAGTATGTATTTCGGTGCGCTTGCTGTTGGAGCGGATGTAGCGGGGGGCTTTCTCGCCATGAGTAAAGCACAACAGCAAGGTGAGCGCATTTCCCTGGCGTTTAAAAGTGTGTCAGCCGAGTTTCTAAAGCGTCCAGAAGGGGATGTTCATTTCGTTTGTTACGATGGTCCATTAATTGATGAAATGCTTCGGTCGACATTAGAGACAGGTGAGCGTGTTAACCAAGATGTGAAAATTACGGCGTTATGTCCAAGCATAAGTGGCGATGAACCAATGGCCGAGTTTTCTTTGACGCTTTCGATAAAAAAAGCAGCTTAGGAACAAACTGCTTGCGTGAACATCTGATATTACGGATCAACCGTTATGTTTTAAACCAAGTCGATTTGTTCAATTGATACAATCTTAGAGCGGTTTAAAACCACCTTCCAACGATAGTAAATGGCTTCCTCAGTGTGATTATCCTCTTTGACAATCACATTGAGCAGATGACGCTTTTCAACGGACTCTTTACTGACTTGCCCATCGTTCAATCGATATACTCGGTTGGAGCTTTTATCCATCAAGCGAATAATTGGACGTAAACTCATGTTCAATGTCTCGCGAGTCTGCTCGTAGCCGCTCAGGAATGATGAAGTCGCCATTTCGGTCTTAGCATGATAATGAAGAATTTTCTCTTCACGCTGAACGACTCGTTTTTTACGAATGCTTTGAATACGGTCAGGCAAACTTGAGAGTGAACGGTAATCTAGCCATTCTAACTTTCGACCAACGACTTTCTTTGTTGTCGGGTCCATATACTTTTTACGCCATTTTGGTTTATCTTTGCGAATCCAACGCCACATAGCATCCCGCAGATCATCTTTGAAGATCTCACGAAGCGCATAGATGAATGACAAAGCGATAATAAATGACGCAGAAATCTCGCCTAAATAATCTCGCGCAAGTATCACTGTACTCGTCACAACGACCATCACCAAGCCTGTCGCAATCCCTTTAATTGCTCGCTTAATATTATTGCCCATGGACATGGTCTTTTCACTCAGGACAATAGGGTGTTCGATCAAACGTCTTAGCAAACGCATCTTGTTCGACAGGCGAGTGACATCATCCATCACGCTCACCGAGTTATAGTTGTTAAGTTTACGGTGTGCTTGTTCTTTCTCACACAACGTAATTAAGCGTTCTTTAATCGTACCGTAATCACCTTCACGAGGTAGATGAGCAACAAGAGATAGGAATCTCTGCTCGGTATACCAAGATAGGTAGTTATCAATGTTGACATAGTAGCGCTTGAGGTTTTCTTCATACGGAATCGAACGGCGCAGACGCTTTAGGATATCGAGTGTCAGTTCAATGACTTCATCCACTTCTTCTGCGGTTACGCTGTCATTTTCATGTTTATTCAGTGCGGCTACCGCTTTATCAAGTGCTATAACGTATTGATATGCAAATAAACTTAAACTAACGCGATACTGGCGACTGGACAAGTGGCCACGTTTAGCCAGACGGCTGTGTACTAATGGCAGCAGCACTTCCGTACTGTAATAAGATCGTTTTTGTGTGATAGACGTGTAGTAGTACTCAGACTCACTGATGATGTCGGAATTCAAACCCAACTCACCAGGGATAAAAATGTAGATATCAAGGTCGAGCGTTTTACTCTTTGCCAGCGCGTGGCTAATTTTTAAAGTTACCGAGTCTTGTTTGTCAACAGTGACCAAGGAAGGCTCCTGATTTTTCTAACGCATCCTATACTCATAAGCGTCCGATAATTAAATTAACTTAAGTTCGGGCTAGGATAAATTCTCGTATATTCAAAGCATAACAGAGAGGTGCGCTTTTCTCTCTGATTTTCTTGTTAGTTTGGGTATAATTCCCCAGAAACTTTAAAAGAGACAAATTCAATGATTAAAATTGGTCAAATTAACAGCTTAGAAGTCATTAAAACGGCTGATTTTGGTGTATTTCTGGATGGTGAGGATTATGGTTCGGTATTGCTACCCAATAAATATGTCCCAGAGGGTACTGAGCTTGGTGCTCATCTTGACGTATTTCTTTACTTCGATTCAGAAAGTCAGCTAGCTGCGACCATTGATAAGCCCATCGCTCAAGTCGGTGAATGGGGCCTAATGAAAATCGAAGGCATTAATAATACAGGTGCGTTCGTCAATTGGGGTATAAAAGAAAAAGATCTTCTCATCCCGTTTAGTGAGCAGAGAGCTCGTTTTACAGCGGGTCAAATCTTACTCGTTTACGTATACACAGATAAAGCCTCTGGCCGTATTGTCGGTACAACAAAGTTCAACAAATGGCTAGATAAAACGCCAGCTAACTACGAAGTGAACGAACAAGTTGATTTGATTATCGCAGAGCGCAGCGAACTTGGTTACAAGGCGATTGTTAATGGTGAACATTGGGGCATGATTTTCCCATCAGACGTGTTTGGTAAACTCTTCATCGGTAAAAAGCTTAAAGGCTACATCAAACAAGTTCGTGAAGACGGCAAGATTGATCTAGCGTTACAAAAAGTTGGTGTGGCGAAGATGGATGATCTATCCAGTAAGATCATAGAACTGCTGGAAAAGAAGGGGGGATTTTTACCTTTGAATGATAAATCCTCTCCAGAAGCGATTTTCGACGCATTCCGAACCAGTAAAGGCACATATAAAAAGACCATTGGGGCTCTCTATAAAGCAGGTAAAATCGTTATCGAAAAAGACGGTATAAAACTTGTTTAATAATCGATGATCTAATTATGTTTTAACGTTAGATTCTCTGTAGAAATAGAATCCACTGCAAGCAACAGACTTAATTGTAAAGAGAGTCTTATGTTGATGGTTCGAGTCTCAATGAATGAGTTTTGACTCTCAGCGTTGAAGTGTTATAAAAAAATGGCCCAAACTCATCCTTATTTGGGCCTAGGGGGAAGAGGCTCTACGATAGAGCCTGCGCTAAACTTTGTGACCTGCACTTATTGCTAGCTAAACATAAAGAGAAGTGTCGTTTCAAAGCGATACTCTAATACGTCAAGTTTAGTACAGGTCGCTCGGATCGCTAGTGAACCCAGTGCCATCAAGCTTTCGAATGAAAAAGCCATCGTTAATACGACGGCTTTTTCATAGTTTTATGGCGTGTCGCTTTGTGTTTAAAATAAGTTTTTATCACGTACCAGTTCACGCGGCAGACCGTTTTTAATGCGATTGCTTACCCATTTCCCAAGGCCAATAATCGCACCTTCGTATTTCACGAACACTTCGCCTTTACCTGTCTTCATACCTGCTGGAATGTTTTGTGGGCGAACATCGCGGCCCATGTACCACTCGCGTGCTTCTTCAATTGTTAATTCAATTGTGTTTTTCTCGTCGCCAGTTGCTAGGGCTGTCGCAACTTGATGTTGCCAGCGATAACCGTTTTTATGCGTTTCTGCAATTTTAATACCCATTCGAGAGAAACGCAGTTCGCCAATCATTGGCTCTAGTGAATCTGGAAAAAGCCATACATCTTTCTCACGAACCCATAATGTGCTGTCTTCAGGCAGTTTGATGTCCATCGTATTTTGCAGCTGATTTGCAATCTGGGCTGACTCTTTGTTTGATGCTTTCACAAATGGGAATTTGCCCATGCGTTTTTTCACTTCTGGAGCATCGACTGCTGTAAGTTTACGAATACGAGCGACGAAGAAGCCCTCGCAGTCATAAACTTGGGGGAAAATATGCAAAAAGCCTTCGTCTGTTAGCGATGTTTCTGCATTTTCGAACAGATCTTTTAAGCTCTCGAATTCAACCGCGTCGCCAAATGTCTCTTTTAGGTGATGACAAACTTGTTGGTTTTCTTCCGTACTCAATGTACAGGTTGAATAAACCATCACTCCACCCGGTTTGAGTGCATGGAACGCACTTTCAATCAGGTCTTTCTGTGTATCTGCGATTTCGATAACCGACGCTTGGGTCCAGTTCTTCATTGCATCTTCATCTTTGCGAACCGTGCCTTCACCCGAGCAAGGGGCGTCAAGTAAAACAGCATCAAACTGTTCTGGTAACCAGCCGCCAAAGACACGACCATCGAAATTGCTTAATGCCGCGTTACGTACGCCACAACGTTCAATGTTTGCATGCAGAACCTTGACCCGGCTCGCCGCATACTCGTTTGCGACCAAAATACCTTCGTTGTTCATTAATGCGGCGATTTGAGTGGTCTTTGAACCTGGTGCCGCAGCAGTATCAAGAACCGAATCAAACGTTTCATTGGTCATGAATAGGGCAGATACTGGCATCATCGAACTGGCTTCTTGAATGTAAAATAGGCCTGACATGTGTTCTGCGGTATTACCAAGTGGGACAACCGATTCATCCGCTTCAATCCAAAAGCCCGTTTCACACCAAGGTACGGGGGAAAGCTTCCAACCTTTTGCATCCGCACGTTCTAGAAATGCATCAACGCTGATCTTTAGGGTATTAACACGAATACTTTTGCGTAGAGGCTTCTGGCATGACGCGATAAAGTCTTCCATGTTGAGATGAGTTGGAAGTATGGTCTGGATTTTTTCCAGAAAAGCTTCTGGGATGTAAACGTTAGGATGCAAAGTAAAATCTCGATTGAAGAATTTGCTGCAAATGATATACGAAAGCAGTTAAGAAACGAATAGCCACAAAGGTTTGAGTAATAAAAAAGAGCAGCGATAGCTGCTCTTTTGGTTACTCTTTTTCTCTTAACCCATCATGGCCTTGGAATTGCGGTACGCCACTGAGTCCAAGCTTCTTCCGCCTCAGGGTATAAGTAGAAAGAGTGCCCATTTTTCGCCGCTGGTGGAATTTTTGATTGCTCTGGCGTTGAGAAAGCAATCCCGCCACGTACTAAGCTATCAAAAGTACCCGCTTTGATGTTCGCACCGCCCAGACCAATAGAAACATCCACGCCAGATACGTTCCAGAACACGCTGTTTTGACGGACAAGGTAAGCGTATTCTGGTTGGATCTCGATCTTCGTAACGATGCGATCAGCAAACTCACCCAAGGTCACTTTGGTGACACGGCCAACTTCCAACTGTCGATAGAGAATAGGGGTGCCTACTTGAACAGAGCCACGTTGTTCGCTTTGTAATGTGAAGGATATGCCTTGTTCGGTTTGCTTATCCTTTGCCAAATCAAATTGAAATTTTGCTGCACCTTTACCTGGCTCTACGCTGATGGATTTCGATACTAATGATCCCAAGTTCTTAACACCACCTAAACCGATTTCAGGTTGCGTTAACCAAAAATGTGACCCGGTCACTGCGATGTTTTCGACATATTCGGGAAGAATTCTGGCGCTAACTTCGACGATTTTACGCTTAAAATTCGGAACCACCACGGTGACTTCTCCGACTTTTACACCCTGATATTTGATCGGCATACCTCTGGTTACTTCTTGGCTACCGTCTGTTTCTAGTGCAATGACACGACCAAACTTACGAGCTTGGTTTTGATCTTTATAAAGCTTCCAACGTTGACCAACTTTGTTCTCTATGCCAGGTATGGAGTCGAAAGCAATACCACCTTTAATTAATGTTTTGAGGGGGTGTGCTTTCACAGTTATTCCTGCTAAAGAAGCATCAATCTCAACACCTGAGCGATTCCAAAATACGGTTTGTGCGCTGAGCAGATGAGCGTAACGATTCTCAATGGTCGCTTTGACCACCACACCCCCGTCAACCAAGCTGAAGTCTGAAATGTTACCGACAGGTAAGTTACGATAAAGTAATGGACTGCCTTTCGAAATCGGTGGTAGCTCACTGGCAAACAGACTTAACGTTTTCGAACCGGTCTGGTTATACCTGGCCAGTTCCGCTAGTGAAGCGCTTTGGAACAGTTGGTATTCATTTTGGATCTTCTCTTTTCCCTGACTTACAAAACTGATTGAACCAGTTAGAAGCTGCTTAGCAGGGGGGACGGTTACACTCAAACCTGATTCGGTCAACTCCGCGGACGCACTACCAGTGACGTAAAATCGGTTATCCGCTTTAATCAAACGTTTGTACTCATTATCAATAAGGACATCCATGAATACTTCATGTTTCGAGGTTTGTGCTTTTGTTTTGTCAAGTAAGCCAACTTTAATGATCGAACCCACAACTATGCCTTTGTAAAGTACGTTGGCACCAGTATCTAGACCAAAAGAATTGTCCGAGACTAAGCGGATAGCAATTGATTTTTGTTGTTGTTGGTTAAAGACATTTTTGCGAATTGCGGTAAAACGACGAGCGCGTTCACCTTCTCCCGGAACTATGGTTAAAAAGTTGCCACGGACGAGGTTGGTAATGTTTTCCACCCCTGAGAGGGAAACTTTTGCTTCTTCAAGAACAAAACGCGTTCCAGAAGTTAACATATCGCTAAAGGCTGGTTGGATGGCGGCTGATGCTAAAATGACTTCACGACCTTTAGAAAGGTGCAAATCCGTGATTTGGCCCACCTCGATTCCGCGGTACATAATGGGTGCGCCTTCACCACTGATATTATTATCGTCAGGAAGGGTGATTTTAATTGGAATACCTCGACCTGCGGTTTTGAGATCTTTATACAGGCGGAATTCGGTATTTTCTTTCACAGGTTCACCATCATCTGGCGAATCTACTGCAATTGCCCCTCCAAGGAGGGCGCTCATGCTTTCAAAACGAATGTCTACACCATCAAACCCGATACTGGCGCCAATACCACTGACATTCCAAAAACGGCTGCGACTGTTAATTAGGTGCTGGTATTGTTCTTGAATATTAGCTTGAATGGTGATGGATTTGGTGTCGTCGTTCAGTTGATAGCTGAAAACTTCGCCAATTGGGATCTTTTTATAGATAATCTTTGAGCCAATTGAAACGCCCCCCAGATCACGGCTCTTCATTTTGATATTTAGGCCTTGTGTCACGCGTAAATCAGTAGGCGCTGAGTCAAGTGCATGAAAGCTTGTTTCAAACTCTTCGCCGTCACCAGGCTGAATAGCAATGTAATTACCAGATACGAGAGCGTCAAGCCCGGAAACACCAGTCAAGCTTGCTGTCGGCTTTACTAGCCAAAACCGCGTTTTGTCGTTCAGCAATTTTGTGGCTTCCGGATAGATATCTGCGTCGACATAAATACTGCCTAAATCTTCGGAAAGGTTAATATCTCGAACCATACCTACTTCTAATCCCTGATAGCGGATGGTCGTTCGGCCAGCGACCAAACCTGCTGCATCGGAGAAGTATATTTGTACACCTTGTCCTGCGTCATGAATTGATTTCATAACGAGCCATCCGGCTAATACCATGGTCAAAATCGGCAATAACCAAAGGGGAGATATACCTTTTCTCCTCTTTACGTCTGGCTCGTATGACGTTTGAGAACTGTTCTGATCACTCATTAACTGACTCTTTTTCTGATTGTGTCTGGGCTTGGTCCCAAATAAACCTTGGGTCAATGCTCTCTGCCGCGAGCATGGTAAATATGACCACGGCACCGAAAGCAACTGCGCCATATCCCGGCGTGAAGTCGAGAATCTGTCCGCGATCGACTAAGGTCATCATGATAGAAATAACAAATAAGTCCATCACGGACCATTTACCGATCCATTTTACTGCAAAGTAAACCATCATTCGCTGTCTCCGAAACACCGAACGTTTAAACTTAATACATAACAATATGTATGTAAGTCCTAGAATCTTGGCGACTGGAACCACGATACTGGCGACAAAAATAATAATAGCGATGCCATACATCCCACTTTTAACCAAGCCCGCGACGCCCGAGAATATAGTATCTTCTAGACGTTTACCATTGGTCAGCAAGATGGAAATTGGAATCAAGTTAGCAGGGAAGATCGCAATCGTCGCAGCGGCCAAATATGCCCACGTCTTCTGAATAGAGTTCGGTTTACGGTGATGCAATTCATTATGGCAGCGAGGGCAACGATCACCTTCAGGCTGTGATAGGTGACATTCATGGCAATGTATGTCTTTATGCTTAAAATCATAATTGGTCTCAGGTCGCCAGGCTTCCCAATAGCGACGGACGCTGATCCGAGATATTAATAAAACGGTGAAAACTTGCAGTAGGACAAGCCCAATTAAGCCGGGTCCAACAAATATATCGGAGTAATCTTGCAGCTTAAAGCAGGAAATAGCGATGCTCACAAGAAATACATCCAGCATCACCCAATGTTTCAGATGCTGAATTAGCCAAAGTGAGACACGTAGGCCCTTAAACCAACGCTTATGCAACGACCAATGAGCAGTCACAACGGCGCTACATACTATGAGTGGAGCGAGCGAGCTGCAAAACAGAATCAAAATAGAGAGAAGAATAAAGCCCTCTTGAAAAAGTGTGATCATTCCTGAAGGCAAGGTCGCCGGTATCATCACTCCGAACAGACGAATACTGATGAAGTTAAAAAAGTGCGAGGGAATAAATAGCAAAATACAGGTAACAGCAATAGCAAGATTACCCGACAAGCTAGGTCTACCACCACGGTACAATTGTGTACCACACCGTGGGCAGTATGCACTTTTACGACTTGGCAAGTCGATGATATCGACGGGAAGTTCACAACCTTGGCATAAGCGAATGTTAGTCGGCTGCGCCGCGAGTTTAGACAGAGAGGTCATGATGACCTCCCTAAAAATAATGGTTTAAGCGTGGGACTGAATGCCCCCATACAAGGTTTGATATAAGCCTTCTTGCTCAACGAGCTCACCATGTGTTCCTGTTTGCGTCACTCTGCCGTCTTCAAGCACATAAATCAAATCTGCCTGTTTTACCGCTGACAAACGGTGGGCAACAATAAGTGTGGTTCTTCCACGTAAAAATTCCGTTAACGCACCATGTAATGCTGCTTCCGTTGCAGTATCCAATGCTGACGTTGCTTCGTCTAGGATAACAAATTGTGGATTACTAAGCACCATACGAGCAATGGCCAAACGTTGACGCTGGCCACCGGATAAGCGAATACCATTACGGCCAATTTGCGTTTCCAATCCGTGGTTAAGTTGAGAAATGACATCTTGCAGTTGAGCGACTTCCAGTGCTCGCCAGAGTGCGACCTCATCAAAGTCCCCACCAAGAGTGAGATTATGCCTCAATGAGTCGTTGAATAGTATAGGTTGTTGTAAAACAACGGCAATCTTGTCGCGTATCACTTCAAAGCTGATGTCTTCCGTTAGTTCATCATTAAAACGAATAGAACCTGAATTCTGACGGTAAACACCAATCAATAGTTGGATAAGCGTCGATTTACCTCCACCACTTGCCCCCACCAGAGCGACTTTCGTGCCGGCTGGAATATGAAGAGAAAGGTTGTCCAGCACTTTAATTTCATTGTTGTATGAAAAATCAACATGTTCAATTTTTACATCAACTTCGCGGTTTTCTCTGAAAGGATTTACTTTCGAGACAGGCCTATGTTCTTCTTCTAATACGAGTAGATCATTAATACGCTTGAGGGCCGCTTTTGCACTATACCAAGAGAATTGGATACCCAAAAGCTCTTGAACGGGGGACAGCATAAACCAAAGGTAACCGAAGACCGCAAAGATTTGACCAATAGTAAGGTCACTAAACATGACCATTAACATTGCCACAGCGCGAAATAATTCGAAACCGATCAAAAATAGAAGAAAGGAGACACGCCCTGCAGCTTCTGATTGCCACGCGTATTTATCAGCATCGATACGAACTTGATCGGCGCTATCTTTTAATTGCTTAAGAAATTCTCGCTCTCTATTCGCAGCACGTAACTGGTAAATACCATCAAGTGTTTCCACTAAGCGGTTTTGGAAACGTTCAAATGAATGGTTTTCTTTACGCTTTAAGTGCTTCACCATGCTTCCCAGTTTACGTGAGAAGTAGATAACAATAGGGTTAACCAAAAGAATAAAAAGCCCCAGTCTCCAATCAAGCCAAAGTAGCACGATCGCCGTACCAATAACGGTGAGAAAACTGATAACGAATTTAGCTAACGTGGAGCCTATAAACTGATCGATGGTCTCGATGTCAGTGATCAGGTGCGCATTAATGCCCCCGCTGCCTTTGGTTTCGTATTGTCGAATACTAATACGACCCAGCTTGTCGATCATTTTACTGCGCATCTCGAAGGTGATGGTCTTTGAGACTAGAGTGAATTGACGACTTTGAATAATATTAAGGCCTTGACTGGCTGCCCTCATCAGCACGACTAAGAAGAGAGTAAAGAAGATATAACCCGTCGGTGTATGCCATGACTCAGGCAAAACAGAGTTCATTGCCGCAAGCCCGGATGCTGGTTTGTCTAACAAGACCTCATCAACCATCAGCGGCATAAGGAGAGGGATTGGAACACTAATCAAGGTCGCAAGTACGGCTATCAAGTTCGCTAGGATCAGCTTAGACTTGTGGTTTTTCACTTGTGTTATCAACCAAGAACGGCTAATAGTGTTATTTTTCGGATGCATTTTAATTGAGAATAAGTCCTATTAAAAGTAGGGCAGCATTGTAACGACATACCATAAGAATGGAAGACTAAATAAAAAGCAGGAAGTTAATATGAACATAGAACAATACCATAGACTTACCAAGCAAGCTGTTGCGCTTATCGAATCTGAAAAGGACGTCATTGCAAACCTTGCTAACATCAGTGCTTTACTCAATATGGAAATTGAACATATAAATTGGGTTGGCTTTTACCTAGTAAAAGGGAGCGAGTTGGTGCTTGGTCCTTTTCAAGGTAAGCCTGCGTGCGTTCGAATCCCCATCGGTAGTGGTGTCTGTGGAACAGCTGCGCAAACTAACTGCGTTCAAAGAGTATACGATGTGCACGAATTCGAAGGTCACATCGCTTGTGATGCATCGAGTAACTCAGAAATTGTTGTTCCTTTTGTCATCAATGGGAGGGTGGCTGGAGTATTGGATATCGATAGCCCAAATATTGGTCGATTTAATGAAATTGATGAAGAAGGTCTCTCATATTTTATGGTTGAAGTAGAAAAGCTGCTTAATTCGCACGCTAACGACGCATAAATTCATCTTCGAGTGTGGTTTTTCCTTAGCATGTCACTATAATACGAGAATATTTTTTCTTAAGGCTTCGCGGAAATCCGCTCAAACCAGGAACCCTCATGACTGAAAAGTTAAAAAACAGCAAAGAAGTTATCGCATATATTGCTGAATGTTTCCCAAAGTGCTTTACTTTAGAAGGTGAAGCAAAACCACTGAAAATTGGTATTTTTCAAGATCTTGCGGAACGTCTAAATGAAGACGAAAAAGTAAGCAAAACTCAGCTTCGTGCGGCGTTAAGACAGTACACTTCATCATGGCGTTACCTTCATGGTGTGAAACCAGACGCGGTACGTGTTGATTTAGATGGCAACCCATGTGGTGTGCTAGAAGAGGAACATGTAGAGCACGCTAAAGCGACACTTGCTGAGAGCAAAGCGAAAGTTCAAGCTCGTCGTAAAGAGCAAGCTAAGAAAGCTCGTGAAGAGGGTAAGGCTAAAGCAAAACCTGCGGCTAAGAAGCCACAGCAGCCACGTCGTGCTAATCCAAAAGTACAAAAAGAAAGTAAGCCTGTAGAAACACGCGCGCTAAACGCTGACGAAATCACAACTGGAAACACAGTAAACGTGAATATGGGCAAGGGAAACATGGCAGCGACCATTGTTGAAGTCAATAAGGAAGATGTACGTGTTCAACTTGCTAACGGCCTACAAATGGTTGTGAAAGCGGAGCACTTGCGCGCATAAGGGAGATACTCCTACGCATGAATTGCCGTTCAAAAGTGACACTGATCGCTGCTAGCTTCTGGCTAGTAGCATCAGCTCAGGCTCTAGAAGCTAAATTAAACAAAGATGATTTGCCGGTTCTTGCACCTGAAGTTCAGCATGAAACCGCTAGTAAACGAGTAACGTCTCGATTTACTCGCTCTCATTATAAGCACTTTAACCTTAACGATGATTTCTCCAAGGCGATCTTTGAACGCTACGTAGAAATGCTCGATTACAACAGAAACATTTTTACGCAATCCGATATCGATTCTTTCAAAGATTGGTCAATTAGCCTTGACGATCAGCTGAAAGCTGGCAACAACCAGATTGCCTTTGACGTTTATAACCTTTCGATAAAAAAGCGTTTTGACCGTTTTGCCTACGCGCTGACTCTACTCGATAAAGAAATCAAGTTCGATACTGATGAGTTTATTGAATTAGATCGCTCTGAGGCCGCATGGCCAAAAGACAAAGCAGAGTTAAACGAATTGTGGCGCAAACGTGTTAAGTACGATGCTCTTAACCTTAAAATGACTGGTAAAAAATGGCCAGAAATTAAAGAAGTGTTAGAGAAGCGTTACAACAACGCGATGAAACGTATTACGCAAACTCGTAACGAAGACGCTTTCCAACTTTACATGAATGCTTTTTCTCGTGAAGTGGACCCACATACTAGCTACTTATCTCCACGAAATGCTGAGCAATTCCAATCAGAGATGAATCTGTCACTGGAAGGGATTGGCGCTGTATTGCAAATGACAGATGACTATACCGTGATTCGTTCTTTGGTCGCAGGTGGTCCAGCTTCTAAGAGTAAACAGTTAGGTGAGGGCGACCGCATTATAGGTGTCGGTCAAGATGGCGAAGAAGTTGTTGATGTTATCGGTTGGCGTCTCGATGACGTTGTCCAGTTAATTAAAGGTCCTAAAGGCAGCAAAGTTAACCTTCAAGTCTTGCCAGAAGGTAAGGACACGAAGAGTTACGTTGTCACTATTGTGCGTGATAAAGTTCGCCTAGAAGACCGTGCAGTCAAGTCTGAAATCATAGAGACAGACGGTAAAAAGATTGGTGTCCTTGAAGTGCCAAGCTTCTACGTTGGCCTTTCGAAAGATACCGACAAATTGCTGACTGAGTTAAAAAGTAAGAATGTTGATGGTGTCATCGTGGACTTGCGCAACAACGGTGGCGGTGCACTCACTGAGGCTACGGCACTCACTGGCCTGTTTATTAAAGAAGGGCCAGTTGTTCAAGTGCGAGATAGTTACGGTCGAATCAAAGTTAACGCGGATACTGATGGCAAAATAAGTTACGATGGCCCATTAACTGTATTGATTAATCGTTATAGCGCTTCTGCGTCTGAGATTTTTGCGGCAGCAATGCAGGATTACAACCGAGCGATTATACTTGGTGAAAACTCTTTCGGTAAGGGAACAGTTCAACAGCACCGTTCATTAAATCACATCTACGATCTTTTCGACAAAGAACTTGGCTATGTGCAATATACTATTCAAAAGTTCTATCGGATTGATGGTGGCAGTACTCAAAATCGTGGTGTAGCACCAGACATTGCTTACCCAACTCCAGTTGAGCCAAGTGAAACTGGCGAGAGTGTTGAGGGCAACGCTCTGCCTTGGGACAGTATCGATAAAGCGAAATATCAAACGCTGCCAAGTAATGCTGCACTTGTAACCAAGCTTACTAAGCTTCATACCAAGCGTATTGCTGATGAAATGGAATTCCGATTCATCAATGAGGATATCGAAAAGTACCGTAAAGAGAAAGATGATAACTTATTGTCTCTTAACGAGAAAGTTCGTGAAGATGAATCAGACAAAGCTGATGCCTTACGTTTAGAGCGGATTAATAAACGCCAATCTCACTTGGATAAAAAAGCATTCAAGAAGTTAGACGATGTACCGAAAGACTACGAAGCACCAGACGTTTATCTCGATGAATCCGTCGCTATAATGGTAGATATGCTGAAGAAGTAAAAATTCAGTGATAACGACTATAAATATTAGACATTAAGAGTGAGTCATTGCGGCTCACTCTTTTTTTTTGTGTTTAAACCGTGGGTTATTGAGTAATCTCAATTGTTAATACTCTTAATTTGCACCAATAATTTACGTGATGAAGTTCATATATTTAGCAAAAATGAGATCTAGAGCCTAAGCTAAAAGAAAACGATAAGGATTCCGTTATGAAATGGTTCGTTATTTTGCTTAGCTGTTGCTGCATCAGCATATCTAGCGCGGAAACCAACAAGGAAGATGAACTTAGCCATTTTGATACACCTTTTCTAATTGGTGACTGGTATCTCATGAACCCAAACCCGGACGACACATCAGAGGATTTTCGGGCGATAAAGCTGACTCTAGGTTCAGATTACACGTTTGCCATTGATATTCAAAAACGTGATTATTCAATTGACCATTGGGAAGGGCTGTACAATGCCAATGAAGACACCCTTGTCCTTGGGTTGAATACTGATGAACCTCAAGTTTATTCATATCGAAATAATCACAATACACTCGACCTAAACGGTGTGATGTTTACCAAGGGGTTGCCTGATGCGCTAGCGGGGATTTGGTCTAGTTCACAAATTGCTGGCGATGGTATGCTGGCCAACAACATCAATCAGATGGATCTCGTTCTTCAATCAGACTTCGTATTTATGTTTAGAGTTTCGAATGCAGAAGGTGAGGAATCCGTCAAGCAGGGCGTATTCTTCACAGAAGATGAACATCTCGTTCTTTTGTACGAGAACGGTGAACATGGAACGCGATACACATTAAATCAAAATGAATTAACGATTGAGGATTCTGCAGGTAACATGTACGCAGAGCTTAATAGAGTTACGCCGTAACAAATAGGTGGCTGGCTATAACATCACTTTCCAGTGACACTTCTTGCTGGCTTTACGTGGCTGAGTAATAGTGAATTATTCTGGCGTAGACTAAATGTTAATCAGAAAACTGAGCTAGGCCACTAAACGCCCCGTTTTTTTACGGAAAGACTTGTATTCTGATACCACAAACCCTACAAATAGCTTATATAGTGATACCAGCTAACCTTCGTTACTGGTATTTTTGTGGTTATCTATACAAGGATTTATGGACATGTCTCAAGCTCCTCAAGCGAAATATCGCAAAGATTATACAGTGCCATCTCATAACATTACTGATATTGATTTGACGTTTGATCTTCATGACAATGACACTATCGTTACCGCAGTCTCAAACATAGTCCAAAAGGCTGAATCAACGACATTAGAACTTGATGGCGAAGCTCTAGATCTGCGCGGAGTAAAAGTAAATGGTGAAGATTGGACTCATTATAATGTCAAAGAGGCTTCTTTAGTTCTCTCCGATCTGCCAGCAGAATTTGAATTGACAATCATTACTAAGATCGATCCAGAAGCGAACACTGCGTTGGAAGGTTTATACAAATCAGGTGGTGCATTTTGTACACAGTGTGAAGCAGAGGGTTTCCGACGCATTACTTATTACTTGGACCGTCCAGACGTTCTTGCAAAATACACAACAAAAGTCATTGCTAATAAAGCGTTATATCCATACCTGCTGAGCAACGGTAACCGTATTGCTGAAGGGGAAGCTGAAAATGGTCGCCACTGGGTTCAGTGGCAGGACCCACACCCAAAACCCGCTTACTTGTTCGCTTTGGTAGCCGGTGACTTCGATGTTCTGCACGATACATACACAACGATGTCTGGCCGTGAAGTTGACTTGGAGATCTTCGTCGATAAAGGCAATCTAGATCGCGCAAGTCATGCGATGACTTCGCTGATCAATTCGATGAAGTGGGATGAAGAGCGCTTCTGCCTTGAATACGATCTTGATGTCTACATGATCGTGGCGGTCGATTTCTTCAACATGGGCGCGATGGAAAACAAAGGTCTAAACATCTTCAACTCGAAGTTTGTTCTTGCAAACGAAAAAACCGCAACTGACCGCGAGTACCTGGGCATTGAAGCGGTAATTGGTCACGAATACTTCCACAACTGGACAGGTAACCGCGTGACTTGTCGTGACTGGTTTCAACTGAGTTTGAAAGAAGGACTAACCGTATTCCGTGATCAGGAATTCTCATCGGATCTTGGTTCCCGAGCGGTTAACCGTATCGACAACGTGCGCATTATACGTGGTCCTCAGTTTGCGGAGGACTCTAGTCCAATGTCGCATCCAATTCGTCCAGATAAAGTGATTGAAATGAATAACTTCTACACGTTAACTGTGTATGAAAAGGGCAGCGAAGTGATCCGCATGTACCACACACTACTTGGCGAAGAAGGCTTCCAAAAAGGCATGAAGCTTTACTTCGAGCGTCATGATGGTACCGCGGCAACGTGTGAAGATTTCGTTTCTGCAATGGAAGACGCAACCGGCGTTGACCTTAAGCAGTTCCGCTTATGGTACAGCCAGTCTGGTACGCCAACACTTCGTGTAAACAGTGAATACAATGCGGAAGCAAAAACTTACGCACTAACGGTTGAGCAATTTACTGAAGCAACACACGACCAAGCAGAAAAACAAGCGCTACATATTCCATTTGATATTGAGCTATACGCACAAAACGGTGACGTGATTCCCCTGATTATCAACGGTGAATCAGTACACAACGTCCTGGACGTGAAGCAAGACAAGCAGACTTTCGTGTTCGAAAACGTCGCAGAACAACCAGTGCCATCATTGCTTCGTGAGTTCTCTGCACCAGTTAAATTGGAATACGATTACAGCGATGATGAACTGATTTTCTTGATGAAGCACGCAACGAACGATTTTGCTCGTTGGGACGCTAGCCAAATGCTATTAGCGAAATACATTTGTCAAAACGTCACTAATGTTCAAGCAGGTGGAGAGGTTAAGCTGTCAGAAGACTTGATCGATGCATTCCGTGGTGTCCTACTTGATGCAAATCTTGAACCTGCGTTTATTGCTCAAGTGCTTTCTCTGCCTTCCATCAACGAAATCACTGGTTGGTACAAGCAGATTGATATTGATGCGGTAGATACGGTACTGAATAAAATTACAGTGTCACTTTCTAAAGAGCTAGAAGATGAGCTGAGTGCTACTTATCATGCATCGAACCAAGCAGAGTACAGCATTGCTCACGATGCAATTGGTAAACGAGCTTTGCGTAACCAATGTCTGCAGTTCCTAGCTCACACTGAAAAGGGTAACGAGCTAGCGAAAGCGCAATACGAGTCATCAAACAATATGACGGACACGATCGCGGCCATGAGTGCAGCAAACAGTGCACAGCTTGAATGTCGTGAAGCGCTAATGGCGGATTACAGCGACAAGTGGAAGCATGATGGTCTGGTTATGGACAAATGGTTTGTTCTTCAGGGCAGCAACCCAGTAGAAAACGCACTTGAGAAAGTGAAAGAAACCATGAGCCACGAAGCATTTAGCTTGAAGAACCCGAACCGTACACGTAGCTTGATTGGTTCTTTCTTAAACGCAAACCCAGTGCAATTCCATGATAAGTCAGGTTCTGGTTACCAGTTTGCTGGTGAGATCCTTCGTCATTTAAACGAAACCAACCCACAAGTGGCGTCTCGTATGATTGATCCTTTATTGAAGTTCCGTAAATACGATGAAAAACGCCAAAAATTGATTCGTGCAGAGCTCGAAAAGCTTAAAGCGATGGACAATCTAGCGAAAGACTTATTTGAAAAAGTGACGAAAGCACTGGACGAATAACCGACAAAATAATAGGGTGGTCGTTTTGACCACCCTAGTTATTGTCTTGATCAAAATCCATACTCATGAACCAGTATCACTTCACTCTTAACATTCCATACCAAACATTTCTTTCACATTACTCTGGTGCCGCAAGTTCGGTACAAGTCATTACTGACAAGGGGTTAAGGGTGCAACTAGATGCATCAAAATTCCGACCATTTCTCAGTCAATTGGGCATTAAAGGACGTTTTAGACTCACAACTGACCAAAATAGTAAGTTTCTAAAGTTAGAAGCTCTGTAATCCCCGATATTTCTAGTGACTTAAACAGGAATCTTAGTCACATAATCAAACATTTCACCTCCTACCACTAGTATTTCTTGTTAAACATTTGTAATTATGCTTTTACAATAGATGCTTGCATTACCTATGCTTAGTTTCGAGAATAAAACTCGAAGTTGAGTCCCCCTACAAAACAACAATTCTAATCTGGAGTGTGAATATGACCGCGCGTGAAAATGTAGTGCCGGTTCTGCTTGAAAAGGTATATCAGCTAATTCAAGACAAACTCGAGCTTTCTCACCAGCCGCTTGTAACTAAACTTGCTCAACACCTATTTAGTAACATTGCTGATGATGACTTGATTCAGCGAAACGAATCCGACCTTTATGGTGCTGTTGTCAGCTTATGGCACCATGTCAATGAACAGAAACCTGAAGATATCTCGGTAAGGGTATTCCACCCAACGGTCAGCCGCCAAGGTTGGCAATCGACTCACACCATCGTTGAAATTGTTGTACCAGACAGCCCATTTTTGGTGGACTCCATCAAGATGGCGCTAACGCGGCTCGACCTTGTTTCTCACCTGATGCTCAACAACCCTACGCAATTAGAACGCGATAAGAACGGACAAGTGACGGACATTAATGGTGAGGGCGGCGTTCTTCAATCTCTATTTCATATCGAAGTTGATCGCTTAAGCAGTAAAGAAGAGATGCAAGCGCTTAAAAACGAGCTTCGAACCATTTTGTCTGACACACGCTTGGTTGTTGATGATTGGAAACAAATGGTTGAGAAGCTTAATATCGTCACTGCCGATCTTGAGAAGAATAAAGATCGAGTGTCAATGAAGACGGATCGTTTGGATGAAACGATCGAATATCTCCGCTGGTTAGGGGATCATAACTTCACCTTCATGGGTTACAAAGAATATGATCTTGTCAGCGTTAATGGCGACACTGAGCTTCAACCTGCGAAAGAGAAAGGCCTAGGTCTGTTCGCCGATGATAACCGCGTTCGTAGCATCAAACTTTCGGAGCTTTCTGACTCAGCGAGGCTTGAAGCAAAAAAACCTTATGCATTGATTATTACTAAGGGTAACCAAGCATCTCGCATCCACCGACCAGCATACACTGATTATATTGGCGTCAAGAAGTTTGATGAGAACGGCAAAGTGGTTGGTGAGCACCGATTCACAGGTCTCTATACTTCAGCTGTATATAACCAAGCAGTACAAAGTATTCCTCTGATTCGCGAAAAAGTCGATCGTATCTTAGAAGCCAGCGGCTATCGTAACGGATCGTACTTTTATAAAGCACTGCATAACATATTAGAAAACTACCCGCGTGATGAGCTGCTCCAAGCTCGAGAAGAAGAGCTATTAGAAGTAGGAATGGGCGTAGTGCAGATGCAAGACCGTGATTTATTGCGCTTGTTTGTACGCAAAGACCCGTTTGGCCGCTTCTTTAGCTGCATGGTTTATACCACGAAAGATCGCTACAACACTGAGCTTCGCAGTCAAACCCAGCGTATTCTTAAGCAATACTTCGGTTGTGAGCAAGAAGTTGAATTTACCACCTTCTTTTCAGAAAGCCCGTTGGCAAGAACCCACTATATTGTACGTGTAGACAATAACAACATTGATGTTGACGTGAAAAAGATTGAGCAGAACTTAATGGAAGTATCGACTTCATGGGATGACCGCCTAAAAGAATCCATCATTGCTAACTTTGGTGAGAGTAGAGGTCTTCCACTTTCGAAAGAGTACATGAGCGCGTTCCCGCGTTCATACAAAGAAGAGATGATGCCAGGCTCTGCGGTTGCAGACATCGAACGTTTAGAAGCGTTAAGCGATGATAACAAACTTGGTATGTTGTTCTATCGTCCGCAAGAAGAAGCGGCAGAGTCGAAGGCAGTTCGCTTAAAGCTTTATCATCGCGATGAGCCAATTCATCTATCCGATGTGATGCCGATGTTGGAAAATTTGGGTCTACGTGTGATCGGTGAATCGCCATATCAGATCGAAACCAAAAACGGTCAAACGTTTTGGATCCTAGATTTCTCCATGCTGCATAAGAGTGAAAATACGGTTGATCTTCGTGAGGCTCGCGATCGTTTTCAACAAGCTTTTGCTGAAATATGGGCTGGAAATCTAGAGAGTGATGGTTTTAACCGCCTGTTATTAGGTGCTTCTTTGTCTGGTCGTGAGATCTCAATTCTTCGTGCTTATGCACGCTACATGCGTCAAGTTGGCTTCCCATTTAGCCAACAATACATTGAAGATACTCTTAGCCATTATCCAGATTTGGCAACTGGTCTTGTTAACCTGTTCACTAAGCGATTCGATCCAAAACACAAAGGCAGTGAAAAAGGTCAAAACGACCTTATTAAGAAAATAACGGCAGAGTTGGATCGTGTGGAAAGCCTGGATGACGATCGTATTATCCGTCGCTACATGGAAATGATCACGGCAACATTGCGTACTAACTACTATCAGTTGGGCGAGAATAACCAGCCGAAGCCTTGGCTGTCATTAAAAATGAAGCCAAGCGAAATCCCAGATATTCCTCAACCAGTACCTGCATTTGAAATTTTTGTGTACGCTCCGGACATTGAGGGTGTGCACTTGCGTGGTGGTAAAGTTGCACGTGGTGGTTTACGTTGGTCAGACCGTCAAGAGGATTTTCGTACAGAGATCCTAGGCCTAGTCAAAGCACAACAGGTTAAAAACACGGTAATCGTTCCAGTGGGTGCGAAAGGTGGTTTTGTTTGTAAGCGACAGCACACTCTGACCACGCGTGATGAAATTTTTGCGGAAGGCCAACGCTGCTACAAACGTTTCATCCGCGCACTTCTAGACGTTTCCGATAACATCATTGAAGGCGAGGTAATTCCACCGAAGAACGTTGTGCGTCATGACGAAGATGACCCATACTTGGTTGTCGCTGCCGATAAAGGCACTGCGACGTTTTCTGATTTAGCAAACTCTGTTTCAGATGAATACAACTTCTGGCTAGGTGATGCGTTTGCTTCAGGCGGCTCGAATGGCTACGACCACAAAGCGATGGGCATCACAGCGAAAGGTGGTTGGGAGTCGGTGAAACGTCATTTCCGAGAAATGGGTATCAACTGTCAAACAACAGACTTCACCGTAATTGGTGTGGGTGATATGGCCGGCGACGTATTTGGAAACGGCATGTTGCTATCTAAGCACATTCGTCTGCAAGCGGCGTTTAACCACATGCACATCTTTATTGATCCGAATCCAGATTCAGCCACCAGCTGGGAAGAGCGTAATCGCTTATTTAATCTGCCTCGATCGAGTTGGGAAGATTACAACTCAGCTTTGATCTCGAAGGGTGGTGGTATTTTCTCTCGTCGTTCTAAATCGATCCAATTATCACCAGAAATCCAAAAAATGTTGGGCACGAAGAAAACATCTTTAGCGCCAAACGATCTGATTAAAATGATCCTGCAGATGAAGGTGGATCTACTCTGGAATGGTGGTATCGGCACATACGTTAAAGCCTCTAGCGAAACACATACTGATGTTGGTGATCGTGCAAACGACGTTCTTCGCATCGACGGGCGTGATTTAAAAGCGAAAGTTGTTGGCGAAGGTGGAAATTTGGGGATGACCCAGCTTGGACGTATCGAGTTTGCAACGACAGGTGGTCGCGTTAACACCGACTTTGTAGATAATGTCGGCGGCGTTGACTGTTCCGACAACGAGGTGAACATTAAGATCTTCTTAAATGGTCTTGTGTCGAATGGCGATCTAACCGTAAAACAACGTAACCAAATACTTGTATCGATGGAAGACGAGGTGGGTGAAATTGTATTAGACGATGCGTACCGTCAATCTGAATCGATTTCAGTGACTGAGCAGCAAGGGGTCGGAATCGTTAAAGAGCAAATCCGTTTCATTCATACTATGGAGAAAGCAGGGTACTTGGATCGTGCTCTTGAGTACATTCCAGATGATGAAACGCTGATTGAGCGCGAAAAACAAGGCCTTGGCCTGACTCGTCCTGAGCTCTCTGTTCTTGTTGCTTACGGCAAGATGGTTCTTAAAGAGCTGTTGGTTGCTGATGACATTGCAAATGATGAATTCCATGGCAAACAGTTAGCCGCTTACTTCCCAAGTGAGTTACGCCGTAACTATAAAGATCAAATGGTGAACCACCCATTACGTGCTGAAATCATCGCAACTGGGTTGGCAAACCAAATGGTCAATGAAATGGGCTGTAATTTCGTGACTCGTTTGCAAGAAGAGACGGGCGCGAGTGTGGTCGATATCGCGAATGCTTACAGTGCGACTCGTGAGATCTTCGAATTAGAAGATATTCTAAAACAAACACGCGCGCTGGATAACATTGCTACAGCACAAGCGCAGTATGAAATTATGTTTTATGTCCGTCGCGCATTGCGCCGTATTTCTCGTTGGCTACTTCGCAACCGCAGTGGTAAGAATACGGTAACCGAGTTAGTGGCACTGTATAAAGATGATGTTCATACTATTACTGAAACACTTGACACCATGTTAGTTGCTTCAGAAGTAGAAGAGCATAACGATCTTGCTCAGAAGTGGATTGAACGTGGTATAGAAAAGGATCTGGCCAATCACGTTGCTCGTCTTTCTAGCCTACAATCAGCGCTGGATATTTCCGCTGTGGCAAGCGAAACGGGTAAAACGGTTGAGCAAGCCTCTAAACTTTACTTTAACTTAGGTGACCGCTTATCACTTCACTGGTTCTTGAAGCAAATTAACAGTCAAGCAGTAGACAACAATTGGCAAGCACTTGCGCGAGCAGCGTTTCGCGAGGATCTCGATTGGCAACAACGACAATTGACGGCTCAAGTTCTAACCTGCGGTTGCTCGACCGAAGACCTAGACGTGATGCAAGCACTAGAAGATTGGATGACAACCAATGAACGATCACTTCATCGTTGGGAAAGTATCTTGAACGAGTTTAAAGTTGGATCTGTTCATGAGTTTGCGAAATTCTCTGTCGCGCTAAGAGAGTTGGTTCTACTCAACTTAAACTGCTCTTCAAACGAATAGGGTATATACTCCTTAAAAGCCTCGCAATTGCGAGGCTTTTTTATATTGAAACGATGTAAATTTGTATTTTTAGTTACAGTGTCATGTATCATCTAAGTTTTTATCGCATAAAATCGTTTGCCTTTGTCAGGAAGGCTATTGTTTTATATGACGAACATCCCCTTAAAAAATTGATTTATAAGCTAAAAATTCCACTGTAAGTACTATTTTGCTGAATTCATTCATTTTCATTGAATTGAGATAAAAAACAGTAAATAATACCTACCCGTTTACACGGGGCTTTTTTCTTTCGGAGGCACAATGCTTTACCGTCTAGCCAGAACTGGCTTTTTTCAACTTGATGCCGAAAAGGCACATGATCTTGCAATCAAAAACTTCCAGCGCTTTAACGGCACTCCTCTCGACCTTTGTTATCGACAGCAATTACCAAATCGTCCAGTAGAATGCATGGGGCTGACATTCCGCAACCCAGTAGGCCTTGCGGCTGGTTTAGACAAGAATGGCGAATGCATCGAAGCATTTGATGCTATGGGCTTTGGTTTTATCGAGGTTGGTACTGTTACGCCTCGTCCACAGTTGGGTAACGAAAAGCCTCGCTTGTTCCGCTTAGTTGAAGCCGAAGGTATCATCAACCGCATGGGCTTTAATAATCTTGGTGTCGATTATCTGGTTGAGAATGTGAAGAAGGCGAAATACAACTGCGTTCTTGGCATCAATATTGGCAAAAATAAAAATACGCCAATTGAGAAAGGGGTAGAGGACTACCTGATTTGTATGGAAAAAGTGTATGAGCACGCGGGATACATTGCCGTAAATATCTCGTCACCAAATACACCTGGACTTCGTTCTCTGCAATACGGTGAAGCGCTTGATGAGCTATTATCTGAACTCAAATCAAAACAAGCAGAATTGGCAGAAAAACATGGTAAATATGTACCGCTTGCACTAAAAATTGCGCCAGATTTGAGTGACGAGGAAATCAGCCAGATTTGTGAGTCTCTGATTGAAAACAATATTGACGGTGTGATCGCAACAAACACGACGTTGGACCGCACAGTCGTTGATGGCATGAAGCATGCGAACGAGGCGGGTGGCCTAAGTGGGCGCCCAATGCAATCTCGTTCAACGGAAGTGGTGCGTAAACTTCATGAAGAACTCGGTGACAAACTTCCTATCATAGGTGTGGGCGGTGTTGACTCATACGTTGCAGCAAAAGAGAAGATGATGGCAGGAGCTCGACTTGTCCAAGTTTACACTGGATTCATCTACCACGGGCCGAGACTCGTACGTGATATTGTTAAAAACCTATAAGAAAAAGCATTAAATAGCAGAGAAATCGCGGCTTGTTACAAGAAAAAGAGGAATTCGTTTCCTCTTTTTTTTTATTCGTTCGTTTGTAGAATTTAATATTATGAGTAGGTAACTAAGCGTCTTACCTCTTATTACTGATTAACTAGTCACAAACAAGAGAACGTAATAATGCTTAAACCCAGCGACAAATGGAATTGGTATTTTGACGAGCAGAAAGCTTGCCTAATGCTGGATTTAGGGGAGGAGATGATTTTCCAAACCAATCT
Organism: Vibrio sp. AND4; assembly: GCF_000171815.1. Classification (GTDB taxonomy): domain Bacteria; phylum Pseudomonadota; class Gammaproteobacteria; order Enterobacterales; family Vibrionaceae; genus Vibrio. The sequence continues at coordinate 205,043 of NZ_ABGR01000002.1, forward strand.
AAGCCGTAAGCTGTTGGTCAATTGTGCCTTCTCAGACAATGAATTTACCGTTGATGACGCAAGTGCGTTCCAAACGTACAACGAGAAAATCCGGTGTCTTGACATCAACGAATACCGCCAAGCCGAACTTACGCTCTATTGCGTAGCTGCGAAACGCTTTCATAAGCCCGTTCAGCCTAAGAGTTGGTTCTTTGACGCCCAATGCGATGGGCACGAGCCAGAAGAAGGGGACATGGTCTTTTTAACAAACCGTTATTCAGAAGGCATTTTCATCGTGTTAGAGTCGGGAGAGGCATCAAGTCTTTGCGCTTATGTAGGAAAAGATGAATTCCTGCTCGATGGCAACAAAGCGCTATCATTCGGACAACCAATTAAAGTGATGCACGATCGCATGGTATGCGCCAAGCATTTATTTATGACGGTGCCAATGGCAATGGTGGGCTAGTTCCCTTTGATTTTTTCTCTATTTTCGTTCCTTTTTTACATTAATCGACCAAGCTAGGTCGATTTTTTTTACTCAAATTTTATCATTATCCCCTCCGTATAAACTTCAGTGTCGCTGTAGGCGAGGGCATTAACGTGCTTAATATACGACGCTGCTCAATTTTATTTCAACTTTAGCATTTTAGCATCCGCTTAAATTAGGCCATCTAACGACAATAAATCCACCATTTATTCCCCTTTAGTTGGGTTTTGTAAGTAGATTACACATTAAATTACCCTCTGGTATAGTCCAGATTTGCGCTGAATAAGTATTCGCTTACCCCATGGGGCACATTTTTATTAGACGATAATTTAAGAGATGTATTTTTCTTATGGATGGATGTGGTTTGACTTTCAACAAAAGAGATTGGTGAGTGTTTGCGCTAACGAAAGAGAAATCGCCTTTAAAAACGAGGCATTGATCGTAAAGTCAGGTATAATTAAAAGCATTTTTTATCGACGAAAGAACACTATGAATCAATATCTCGCGGTAACTTCGAACGGCATGGAAAACTTGCTTGTAGAAGAACTGACCAAACTAGGCATTGAAAACGCCAAACCAGTACAGGCAGGCGTTAAATTTAAGGCAACGAACGAACAAATTTACCGTTGCTGTTTGTGGAGCCGCTTGGCGTCTCGATTTGTACGTGTTTTATCGGAGTTTACCTGTAACGACGACATGGACCTTTACTTGTCGACGTCTGCAATTAACTGGGTAAACCAATTCCACAGCTCAAAACGTTTTGTGGTTGATTTCAATGGTACCAACCGTGAAATTCGTAATAGCCAGTACGGTGCGATGAAAGTGAAAGATGGCATCGTGGATTGCTTCGAGAAGAAGAACCTCCCTCGTCCAAACATCAGTAAAGAGTGTCCAGATATCCGTGTTCACGTACGTCTTCACAAAGACAAAGCGATCCTCGGTGTGGACATGGTAGGCAGTGGTCTTCATCAACGTGGCTATCGTCCTGAATCTGGTCGAGCTCCGTTACGCGAGACACTCGCCGCAGCAATCATCATTCGTTGTGGCTGGGATGGCTCTCAGCCACTTTTAGATCCTATGTGTGGTTCTGGTACTTTGTTGATTGAAGCTGCAATGATGGCGGCGAACATGGCACCAGGTGTGAAGCGCAAACAGTGGGGCTTTGAAGCACTAGAGGATTTTGAACCTGAGCTTTGGGCGGAGATTAAATCGCAAGCAAATGTACAGGCTCGACGTGGCGTCAAAAAAGTTGACGCTAAGTTTTTTGGCTTTGATAACGACCCTAAAGTACTGAAAGTTGCGCAGGACAATGCACGTCGTGCCGGTGTAGAAGAACTCATTACCTTTGCACAAGGTGATGCTGCAACCATCGTTCGCCCTGCTGGTTTCGAAGCTGGCGTCATTGTTTCTAACCCACCTTATGGTGAACGCCTTGGTACAGAGCCGGGTTTGATTGCGTTATACACGGCGTTTGGCGGTCAACTGAAAGCGGAGTTCGGTGGCTGTAAAGCGTCTATCTTCTCGAGCTCAGACGAGCTATTAAGCTGTCTTCGTATGCGTGCGGACAGACAGTTTAAATTGAACAATGGTGCGTTACCGTGTCACCAAAAAAACTACAGCATCGCAGAACGCAGTGCAGATGAAGTGAAAGGCGCAGCGGGGACCAATGTACAAATCGCAGCTGACTTCTCAAATCGCTTGAAAAAAAATATCGGTAAGATTGGTAAGTGGGCGCGTAAAGAGAAACTGGATTGTTACCGTATCTATGATGCAGACCTTCCGGAGTACAACGTCGCAATTGACGTTTATGGTGATCAAATTGTTATTCAAGAATATGCAGCACCAAAAGATATTCCTGAAGAAAAAGCGAAGCGTCGTTTGACTGACATCATTCGTGCAACAATTCAGGTGACAGGCGTAGAAGCGAATAAAGTTGTACTGAAAGTTCGTGAGAAGCAAAAAGGTCGTAACCAGTATCAAAAATTAGGTCAGGTTTCTGAGACACTTGAAGTGAACGAGTACGGCGTAAAGTTGATTGTTAACCTTCACGACTACTTAGACACTGGCTTGTTCTTAGATCATAAGATCACTCGTCGTCGTCTTGGTGAAATGGCGCAGGGGAAAGACTTCCTCAACTTGTTTGCTTACACAGGCAGTGCAACAGTGCACGCTGCGGTTGGTGGTGCACGCTCCACCACGACTATTGACATGTCGAATACCTACCTTAACTGGGCAAAAGACAATATGCAGCTAAACGGCTGTGTGGGTCGTCAGCATCGTTTTGAGCAAGCTGACTGTCTGCAGTGGCTTGAAAACGCGAAAGGTGAATACGATCTTATCTTTATTGATCCACCGACATTCTCTAACTCTAAGCGCATGGAAACGTCGTTTGATGTTCAACGCGATCATATCAAGTTAATGGCAAACCTTAAGCGCTTACTGCGTGCTGGCGGTACGATTGTATTCTCTAACAATAAACGTCATTTTAAGATGGACGAAGCAGAACTTGTTGCGCTGGGCCTGAAAGCACAGAATATTTCTTCACAAACTCTGCCTCTGGATTTCTCTCGTAACAAGCACATCCACAACTGCTGGCTTGTAACTCATACAGAATAGGGACGAATTAAAAGGATGTTGCATGTGCTAACGCTCTACAGCACTGATGGATGCCACCTCTGTGAGGTGGCATTTGATCTCGTCGGTAAGATTGGTCTTGCCGAGCATACTCACATTGTCGACATTGCGTTTGATGATGTTTTATTTTCTCGTTACGGCGTCACCATTCCCGTATTGAAATATCAAGATTCTGAGTTGAACTGGCCGTTTGACTTAGAACAACTCAAACATTGGTTGGATAATAATGGCATTACTTACTATTCATAACGCACAACTTGCGTTTGGTGACCATCCATTGCTAGACAAAGCAGAGTTCGCTCTTCAAGAAAACGAGCGCGTTTGTTTAGTTGGTCGTAACGGTGCAGGTAAGTCGACATTAATGAAAGTCCTTGCTGGCGACATTTTGTTGGACGATGGCAAGATTCAAATTACTCAAGATGTGGTTGTTTCTCGACTTGAACAAGATCCACCGCGTAATCAAGAGGGTACCGTTTATGAATACGTATCTGGTGGCTTAGCGGAAGTCGGTGAATTACTGAAGAAGTATCATGATCTTCTGGATCTTGTAGCGCAAGACCCGAGTGATAAAAATATTAATCGTCTTGCTAAAGTACAAGAACAGTTAGATCATCTAAACGCTTGGCGCTTTGATGATCGCGTTAACAATGTGCTTGGTGCTCTTAAACTCACCCCAGAGACAAAACTGACGGACTTGTCAGGTGGTTGGCAACGTAAAGCGGCACTTGCTCGCGCACTTGTTTGTGATCCTGACGTGTTGCTTTTGGATGAGCCGACAAACCATCTGGATGTGACAACCATCGAGTGGTTGGAAAACTTCTTAAAAGATTTCAAAGGCTCGATTATTTTCATTTCCCACGACCGCACGTTCATCAAATCGATGGCGACACGCATCGTCGATTTAGACCGCGGCCAACTGGCTTCTTTTCCGGGTAATTATGACCAATACTTGAATGACAAAGAAGAGATGCTCCGCGTTGAGGAAATGCAAAATGCTGAATTCGATAAAAAACTTGCTCAGGAAGAAGTTTGGATTCGCCAGGGCATAAAAGCGCGCCGAACTCGTAATGAAGGTCGTGTACGTGCGCTTAAAAAGCTACGTGAGGAGCGAAATAATCGTCGCGAAGTTCAAGGTAAAGTAAACCTTAACATTGACGGTGTATCACGTTCAGGTAAGATCGTTTTTGAGGCAGAGAATGTCTCATTCGCTTTTGAAGGTAAGCAGATCGTCGATGATTTCAGCTTCAATATTATGCGAGGTGATAGAATCGCTCTTATTGGTCCTAATGGTTGCGGTAAGAGTACGGTGCTCAAACTCCTACTGGGACAATTAGAGGCTCAGAGTGGACGCCTTCATTGTGGTACAAAACTCGAAGTGGCTTATTTCGACCAATACCGCGAAATTCTCGACCCTGAAAAAACAGTTATCGATAACCTAGCAGATGGTAAACAAGAAGTGATGGTTGGTGGACGTCAGCGACACGCTTTGAGCTACCTTCAGGACTTCTTGTTCGCGCCACAACGTGCACGTACGCCAGTTAAAGCGTTGTCTGGCGGTGAAAAAAACCGTTTGTTGTTAGCTCGTATCTTATTGAAACCTAACAATTTGCTTATTTTGGATGAACCTACCAACGATTTGGACATCGAAACGTTGGAACTATTAGAAGAAATGCTTGCCAATTATCAGGGGACGTTACTGTTAGTCAGCCACGACCGTGAGTTTGTAGATAACACAGTAACAACCAGTTGGATTTTCGAAGGTAACGGTGTTATTGAAGAGTTTGTTGGCGGTTATCACGATGCTAAACAACAGCGTGATCAAGTACTTGCCTCGCGTGGTCAGATTGAAAAAACAGCGCAGAAAGAGAAAGTGGTTGAGGAAACTCCCAAAACTACGCCACCTAAGAACAATTCGAAGAAGTTATCGTATAAGCTGCTCAGAGAGTTAGAGGCTCTTCCAGCTAAACTAGAAAAATTAGAGTCGGATATTGAGGTCCTGCAAAAACAAGTGAATGATCCAGAGTTCTTCACTAAAACTGTTGAACAGACTCAACCGATATTGGAACAACTCGCTGCGGTAGAGCAGGAGTTGGAAATCGCATTCGAGAGATGGGAAGAACTCGAAGCAATGCAACAGGAAAGTTAATATTCCATGAATTGTAGTAACAAATTCAAGTTAACCGTCGTCGCTATGATGGTCGGTACGTCAATGAATGCTAACGCAGCATTATATCGAGTGATTGAAGTGGATCCTGGTGTTAATGGGGATAATATCGATTACTCAACTGCATTTGGTGTCGCTATTCAACAGGGTGACGTAGCTGCAGACCCTAGCACTGGTGTACCTTTCGCCTTGGGCTGTTTCGACAGTGCGGCAGGCTGTATACCAGAACAGTTCAAACTTGCTATAGAAACTCGCACAACAAACCTATCTGAAGGTGCTGCCGTTGACGGTGTCAGCTACAGAGAAGAAGTGCCATTCGCTTCGGATTCCATCTTTGACTACATTGATGATTATGATGATTTTGAACGTTATTGTGACTACGAACGTCGTTATTCAACATGTGAGTCTTGGGCCGCGATTCAATGGCAGCCATATGGTAAAGAATTAGCGAAGGACTTCACGACAAACGCATTTGCACTGGTAGAAAAAAGTCCCACGGCTTACGCAAACCAATATAACAATATCATCAATAGCCTAACTGAAGCCGGGGAAGCAATTGGTAATCAAAGTGTCGTCAGTGCCTCTAATTCATCGGTGCTCAAAACTCGTAACGAGATAGTCGCACCCGTTATCCCTAACACTGATACCGGGGTTAAAGAAAGCCGCGCATGGAATACTGATGGGACATTCACCGTCGGCAGTATCTCCAGAGCAGCCAATAACAAAAATGGTGCACGCCATAGCTCTAAAGCCGCTATTTGGGACAGTAATAAGGATATCGTTGAAGTTCCTTGGACGAGCGGTGTTCAATTTGTAGAAAGTGAGCACATTGCTCAAGGTAGTATGCGTGACCTCGTTGTCGATACAAGCAAAAACATAATTTATGGTGTGGGTTACAACACCTGGCGTGATAATAACTACATGAATGCCACTGTGTTTGTCGGGAGCTTAAATGCAAGTGCCAAGGACGAAAAAAGTATTAATAACTACAGTTGGAATAGTGTGCTTGTGGACGATGCACAACAACGTATTTCTGATGAAACTGTACACAGTAACTCCCGATTAACAGATGTAAATTCAAACTTTGTTGCTATTGGCGAGGCAAAGCGCTCTGGCCAATACCCGATGCCAACTGGCTCATTCCCAAATCGCTTATTTATCGTAAAAGATGTTAGAGAGAGTTCTCCCAAGGCAATTTTCCCTACAGATGGGATTTTCTTTGATGGTGCAGGCGGCACCATGGGCGGCATCAATGCATCAAATGAGATAGTTGGTCAGCTTGATGCCGAAACCTCTCGCGAAGATGAGGGTAAACCTCGCCGTAAGCGCGGTTTTATTTATCCATATAGTCCTGATGGAACAGAGTCGGCAAGATCAAAAGCGCTATTTGATAACAAGGCATGGTTCTTAGATAACCTCACAAACGGTGGTGATTACTCTGCAGCAAACAACGCATTCCGCATCATTTCTGCAACAGACATCAATGATGCTGGGGTTATTTCAGCAACTGCAATGAAATGTGAGGGTGGCTATAAGACTACACAACACAACTCTTCTTGTGCTGAAACAGAGAAGATCGTTGCCGTTAAGTTGATGCCAATAGCTGGAGCGACTTCTGCAAACATTCAAAAGCGAAGCATCGAAGAGGAAGCTGTCGAACGTCAAGGTGCCGGACTCGGTTGGTTGGCTTTGACCATGTTGAGCTTATTCGGGTTCCGAAGAAAATAGCCAGTATTTTTTAAATCAAGCAGAGGCTCACAGAAATGAGCCTCTGTTTTTTTATGCCTTGAGAAAATGCGCATTGTGATCGATTCTTATAAGTGGAGTAACAAAAACTCCATCAAAGTTTCACAGTAACAGTAGTACGTTTGTAAATGGACCTGTATGAGGAATTAACTATGAAGAGACAAAAGCGTGATCGCCTAGAAAGAGCTCAATCTCAAGGCTATAAAGCGGGTTTGAATGGACGGTCGCAAGAGGCCTGTCCGTATCAGCAGGTTGATGCTCGGTCGTATTGGTTAGGTGGTTGGCGTGATGCCAGAGACGAAAAACAATCTGGTCTCTACAAATAAATTATCCACATACAAACAGAAGGATTTGAAAAGGCTCTTTAGGAGCCTTTTCTGCGTATATATACCCGATCAACTTGAAATTACTTGGGTTCTATAAAGAAAAAGCTCCTTCAAAAGGAGCCTTTATGAATACTTCACAGACGAAGATCAGAAGCTTGATGTGTCTTGGAACAAACCAACTTTTAGATCTTTTGCTACATAGATTTCTTTGCCATCCACAAGTACACGGCCGTCAGCAAGGCCCATTACTAAGCGACGATTAACGACGCGCTTCATGTGGATCTCGTACGTCACTTTTTTCGCTGTAGGTAGGATTTGACCAGTGAATTTTACTTCGCCGACACCGAGCGCACGCCCTTTCCCTTGACCGCCAACCCAGCCTAAGAAGAAACCAACAAGCTGCCACATAGCATCAAGACCGAGACAACCAGGCATTACAGGGTCACCCGGGAAATGACAGTCGAAGAACCACAGGTCAGGAGTAATATCCAGTTCAGCAAGAATCAAACCTTTACCGAATTCACCCTCAGTCTCAGACATTTTTGTGATGCGGTCCATCATCAGCATGTTAGGTGCTGGTAGTTGAGGGCCTTGTGGCCACAGTTCCCCTTGGCTTGAAGCGAGAAGGTCTTCACGGCTGTAAGAATCACGTTTGTTTTGCATTATCAATTACTCCAATTTCTGATAGCAGCATCTTAGTGAACAGGTGTACGCTAAACAACTCCGATCAGTACTAGACGAACCAATTTTTGATACGTCCCACAATTCCTTGTGGATGCTCGTGTCGTTCAAAATTTTCAATACGTTCGGCGATTTTATCTATGACACTGTCGTCTTCACCACGGAATGGTTTAGACATAAGGATAGGGATCGCTTCATCCACATTAGAAACTGTCCAAATATGGAACTCACCATTTTTGATACTCTCTATCACATCTTTATGTAACGCGAGATGTTTTAGATTCGTTTTCGGCATTATCACGCCTTGCTTACCGGTAAAGCCTTGGTGCTTACATACTTGGTAAAACCCTTCGATCTTTTCATTCAAGCCACCTACGGCTTGCACACGTCCAAACTGGTCTACCGCGCCAGTAACAGCAATCTGTTGATTAACAGGAGATTCAGATAGGGCACTGACCAAACAACAAAGCTCCGCAAGGGAGGCACTGTCTCCGTCTACCTCACTGTATGATTGCTCAAACACAATGGATGCCGAGCAAGGGAGCGGCTCATCAAGGTTTAACGCAGAGCTTAAGAAGGCTTGCATGATCATCATACCTTTCGCGTGCAGGTTACCACCGAGCTCCGCCTTACGTTCAACATCGGAAATGTCGCCGTCACCAAAGTGAATAACGCAAGAGATACGCGCCGGTTCACCATAAGAGATAGGGTGTCCTGCCATATCAATTACCGTTAGGCCATTAATTTGACCGATTTGTTCACCCGTTGTTTCAATAATTACTTGCCCATCGAGAATATCGTCTACTGCACGTTGCGGCAGATACGATTCGCGGTAATATTTATCATCAATCGCCTGATCAATATCGTCGAACTCAATGACAGATAAGTTTGAATACTGGCTAGCAAGGCCCAATAGCTGGTTGTGCCACATCACACCAAGTGGCAGATAATGTTGATCTTCGGTTAAGCGCATTCCAGCAAGAATTAATCTTCGGAAGGCTTCATTGCTGAGTACAGGATGTTGGTACTCATGGCAAATCCAGTTCACCAAGCCGACATAGTTTCTCATGCTTTCTTGAGATAAATGAATATCTTCTTCCACTTCGGTATACATCGTCATACCAGTGGAGAAATCGTCATCGACGTATTCTATTTCAGCGAGTTGATTTCGGTCACCAGTAATGAGCAGTTTTACATCGTAACTTTGTGGCGCAAAAGGTGATGAGGCAATACGTTGCGGTGTAAGGTTAATTGGAGAAAAGCTTCCACCTTGAACTGCTGCTTTGATATTCGGCCAGCGTGCGGCATTTGCGAGAACCAAATTTGCAGGAATAACAAGATAACCACCATGTGCCTTAGAAATTAGACCAGACTCAAACGTCGCTTGGCCGTCTCGATTCACACTGTAGTGATCGAATAGATCTTTAGCATCGAGCGACTCTACAGTAATGACCGGCGTTGATGTCTTCTTCTTCAACACTTCGCTTATAAAACCACGATAAATCGCGTTATCAGTGCAATTAACCAATAGAATGCGAGTCAAGCCTCGTACACGAGTAAATCGGTCAATGGTTGCCTCTAGCCTAGGCTGGAGGTCAATAAAGGTTTTCGCTGGTAGGGAAGTGGCTTTGCTTAAAATCTCTTCGTACTGCGTGAAAGAAGGGGCGACATCTTGCCAGTTAACTTGGTTCATTCAAATTCATCTTAATTTAATCTTGTGGGCATTATAGCGAAACGACGATCAACTCCATAGCAACAATTTGGCTAATCGAAAAAATCCGCAAATTCAGTTGATTAAACCGTCGACAAATGAGAGATCAATATCGATACTTTTATTAGATTTAATTGCTGAAACGGGATAATTGGGTTACGCTGTAACCATAACGGCATTGAGGGTCAAAAGGATGAAATATCAGCAGCTTGAAAATTTAGAGTGTGGTTGGAAATGGAACTATCTAATCAAAAAGTGGAAAGATGGCGAGGCCGTGACTCGATATATCGATACGAGTGAAGCCGATGCTGCTATCGCCGAACTCAGCAAGCTTGAGCATGAACCGACACAAGTACTTACTTGGATCGAGAACCACATGTCAGAAGAGCTTGAAAATAAGCTGAAACAGGCAATCCGCGCCAAGCGTAAACGTCACTTCAATGCAGAGCAAATCCACACAAAGAAAAAATCCATCGACCTTGATTACCGGGTTTGGGAAAAACTGTCAAACCGAGCGAATGAGCTAGGCTGTACACTTTCTGATGCTATTGAATATTTACTGTCAGAAGCATCTCGAAGTGAGAAAGCTAGCATGAAGGTTTCATCGTTGAAAGAAGACTTGAGTAAATTGTTATCCAGCTAAGGAGAATCAAATGCTTTACGTAATATTGATCGCTGCTGTTGTCATTTTTTGGCTTATCGCTGTGGATAGGCCAGTCCTAAAAGTTAAGTTCGAAAAAGGACACATATCAAAAGTCAAAGGCCATATGCCGCCTTCTTTTAAACATAATCTGCAAGTCATTGCTGAACATGATCCCTTTGATGGGGAGATGAAATTCTACAAGCAACGTACTGGTATGCGTTTAGTTTTTTCCAAAGAAGTGCCGAAAAAAGTTCAACAACGCATAAGAAATGTTTTTCCTCATCAAGGCTTTAAGTCAAACAAAGACAAGAAACAAGCGTAAGCAAACTAGCATTCACTCATTCGAGCAAGACGGGACGCATTAATGTGTCCCGTTTTTATTTTAATAAAATTAATGACTGAAAGTTGTATTTTTAAGATTTGAAATAGGTGACATCTAATACACCCGAACCAATCTTAACCTAAGCATGTTTTCAGATAGGTAAACATTCTCATATCCAGGAAGGAGGCCACGTGTACCATCTGGGTTATTGATTAGAAACCTAGACCAGTCAGATGCAGCCCATCGTCCTGGCTGAGGTACGTAGTCTTCTCGACAATTAATATTGAGATTGATAAGAGCTGAAAGCTCCACCACAAAAGGAGTGCGAAGTAAGTCTTGCTCACTATTTTCATCAGTTACCGGTAAAAGCACCCAGTGACCCGGAACTTCGACATAATTGCCACTATCATCCTGATACCAGTACCAATCTGAGGCATCTTGTTTACCGCAGTAAACATAAGTCACTTGAGAAAAACCAAATGTAGAGACAGAGCATAGTATTGTGAATAAGAATATTTTGTACATGGAAAAGCCTATAGATAATTTAACACTTTTTAAAAAATCACTTTGTTTATTGCTATGAGTGACAACCTGTTTTCCTAACTAGCCATCTCACTTGGATTGGCGATATTCAAAGTAAAAGTTGACGCTGGAAACAAAAAATTAACATTATCTTGTCGTGTAAGAAATTAGACAAAGGTGTAATTTTATAAGATAGACTTGGTCATATAAAAACGACAAGGAGATCAGTTAAACCTTGATGAACGGTTTAAGTTCGGTCGTCACAGCGTCGGAAGTTACCGAAACGAGCGTAAGCCTAAAGTCGTACGCGTGATTAAGGGTGGGGAACTCAGCAAGGTATACAAGAACTTCCAACTTCTTATCTCGTGATAGCCCAGATTGGCAAGTATAGACTTGTCATTAAAACGACGCAGTTCTGATAGGTTGGCTTCAATAAAGTTCGTTAACCATATGCTACGATGTGTACATGTCGTTAATTAAGAGGAACGGAAGTGTTTGAAATTATAATTGGATTATCAATAGGTTGTGTTCTTTATATTTTCTTGAAGGCCAGTAAAAAAACAAATTACAGAAATGTTGAAGAGCCAGTCGTTATTGTTGCGGGGCGCGGTCAAGAGACTAAGAAACGAAAGGTCCCACACAAAAAACGTAACTACCTTTGCACGAATACAGAGAACAATTTTTATCAGGTATTGCTCAGCATATTGCCAGAGGATTACGTGGTGCACAGCCAAGTATCGATGATGGCTTTAGTCCAACCAGTGAATTTCAAACATAACTCTAAAACGTGGGCTAAACGTGTGGATTTCGTTATTACAGATAAGAACACCAAGATACTGGCCGTGATAGAGCTGAACGATTCATCACACCACAAACAAAAACGGCAAGAGCGTGATCAGTACGTGAGCAATGCGTTTAGAGATCTCCATCCATTACTAAGATTCGAGGTGGCGAATTGCTATGACCCGACCACTATCATTGATAAGCTAGAGCAGTACACCGAGATAAAATGCAGGCCATTGGAAGCGGTAGCTTAATTAGGTGTATCAGAAGCCCGGAAAAGGCTCCGCAAGGAGCCTATAAAATTTAAGTGGAATCATCTAAAACACCATAGCATGATCCACTAAGTAGCGACCATCTTCATAGACTAGCACCATTTCTGCTACAAACTCACCTTGGGATTTTGTATAAAATTGCTTCCAGACTATTGCCGCTGAATCTTGGCGCTTAAACACTGCAACGAACTCTCTCTCAGCGAAGAATCCCTTTTCTGCCTGATATTTAACACATATGTCATTTAGATAATCAGGAGTAACAATTTTCAACATACGCTTACTAAAATCACGAACGTGCCCCTCATGGTCTATATTTGTTGATGCTTCCATCAAGTTATCCATGATTGGGTTCGCTATCGCTAATATTTCTTGCTCTGACATTTCTTGAAAGTTCATGACTATCCTTAAATTATTGCTGCGTAAGAGTGCTAACGTGCTGGGAATACATTTTTTACTCACTTAGCAATGTTGGCCAATTTTTATCGGCTTGGATGATATTTCCTTTGATATCTTGCTGCCACTTTTCTTGAACTGACTTGCTGTAGTTTAAGTACAACTTGTCTTCAAAAATATACCATGCATTTGGATCTATTTTTGCCGTATACCCACGACTTACAGCCCAAGCGCAGTAGCCACCATACATAGGAGCATATTTTTGAGGGTTCGCTACGAAAAGATTCAGGTTATCCTGTGATGAAAAATTCCATTCAGCGCCTTTCCATTCGTAAGTAATATCGCTGTTTCCTTTTACTGCTTTGCTTTCCAGAAAATAGGAAACAGGGTCATAGCCTTTAATCGCTTTACCAAAAAAATCGCTATAAACAGGCTCAAGCGCAAAAGCTGATGCCATTGAGCCAAGCCACACACATATCACTAAAGTCAATTTGGTTAGATTATTCATAATGTTCTCCTTCAATTTCATATATAGACAGGAAAGGAGGTATAAATATTTCAAGAATTACATAATGCCTGTCATAAAATGCTTTGCCTTCTTTATTCGTCATTGTGCATTGAAATACCAAATGCATCAACGGTTATCATCATATGTTTCAATATTTTAAAGTGATTTTATAGAGGGGGTTACTCATTTGAATTTAAATCTAGCAGTGGAACAGTAAACACCAGACCAATGAATATCGTTGGGAAAGTAACCAAATGATTTGATGAGCAGAAGTTTTTCTACCATCGGAGCGATATTGTGCGGAGTGACTCGTGAAGCATGACAACGTTCACATGGCTGTTTTCACCGTAACCGAACGCATCATAATGTGGCGGTCGGGGATTGATGTAGAGTCTCTTTAGAGGTTGCTAGGACGACCACGAGCAGCGTGTGCGAGACTTTTAAAGCCTCAAAAGCAAACAATATTGTTAATTTTAGGAGGACATTTTAAAGTGGCTAAAACCAGACATTACTAAATTGCTCTAACAATCACGGTGCGTATTATATGCCCTTATGTATAATGCAGTTGCATACTGCTTGTTTATAAAATGCATCTCTTTTGAGGTGCAATTCAATGAAGTATCACGAAATGACCAAAAACTATATTTTTCGTGAATTTGAATGTGGTTTATCCGTTGAAGAGGCTGCCGAACTTTGTTTAAAAACTGTGAAGACGGTCAAACTTTGGGATAAGGGAAAAGCCATCCCGCCGGAGTGCAGGAGACTAATGCGAATGAACAAGGGCAGGGAACTGAGCATTTGCAATGATTGGGAAAACTTCGTGATGAGACATGATCGCTTAGAACTTCCAACGGGCCAGCTGGTAACTGCACAGCAAGTATTGATTGGAGTCGCGTTGCTTGAACTTGGTGCATCAAATGATATGGAAGTAGCTCACCAGATCCTAAAGTATGCAAGGGTATTGAAGAAAATGGTTTAATTTAAATAAGGCTCCGGAAGGAGCCTTATTTAAACTTTATAAGCTATCATCGGTTGTTTCGAGCATAGGATTCGGTGAGTTGCTAGGAAGATCTTCAGCCCTTGATTGAGTATTCCAAGATATCTGAGCAATTTCGCGAATTCGATCCACGATTGGTTTAGCATCTGTGCCAAGTTTGCCCATAACTACACCTGCATCTCCTACTAACCCCCAGAATCTGTCAAGGTCAGATACACGTTTATGTAGCTCTGATTGGAGTTTTTCTAAACGTTTTAGAAGCCTCTGCCTATGAGATTCTTCCAATTGTTCAAGAGCTGAAATTTGGATTCTTAATTCATTTAAAAGAGACTGAACGCGTTCTAAGTCGCCTTGAGAAAACTCATAAGCAAAAGAACTGCTCAACATTGATTCATATCGCGTGGTATAAGCGTTAATTTTTAGTAAGGTCGCATGGCCAGCAACCTCAGATTCAACGGTTTTAATGAACTGTTGAAGCGCCCCACAGTTAAGTCCAATATCAGAGGTTGGTTCTGGTAAAGCGATGTCAATTGCAATGTTATGGTGATCAATGATCAAAGCCATAAATGAGGCTGCTTCCCACAATAATTCATGTTCAATATCCGTCCACTCTGTATTGTGTAAATATTCATCTAATTTTGAACGCACAAGCTGACAGGCGTTACTTAAACCCATTATTGGGTCTTCTTCAACTTCACGAATGAATTCTGGTGTAAATAACATATATAAACCTACTTAGAAACAGTAAGCTAGCATTCTACAGCACATTGAAATTTCATAAATAGGCATATGACACATATGACACATGTTTTTGCAGTAGATCAATTAAAAACCGAATCAACAATTAGTCCCGACTCTGCTTTAAGTTGTCGAATTTACCCCCGTAATACAGATACGGGGGTTTGGCCTCCCGCCGCGCGTCGCGCAATCGTCCTAGTTCGTCCTCACTTGCTCCGCGCGCTCGTCGGCTGTTGAAAACAATAGAATAGGAAAGCCTTGCTCGGCACTCGCAAAGCTTTGTTGTTGAACGTTCTGGTGCGTTCCAGTGGGTTTACGTGCCTTTGGTGTGGTGATGCTCTGCGAGGCTTATTCTGGCAGGAAGAGGGGTGTTTATTTCCAATTTGGGCTTGGGCAGTTAGTGACACTCGCCAGTCTAGGCAAGTGCCACGGATAACCTATGGTGGGTGGCTCGGTGCCTCGTCGTCGCTTCGCAACTCCTTATATCTCGGTGACTCCCTTCGGTCGGGGCGATGCCCATCACGATCGCTTTAGGTTTCTCAATCCATCTAGTGCGTTAACGTAGTCGCTTATTGCTTCAGAATGGTTATACAGCTCGTCTTGAAGCTTCTCGTTTTTCTCACACTCTGCTAGATACAGTTTTTTGTATCTCAGTGCATCATAACCACCTTTGAGCAAGGCTTTGCTCATTGTTGCCGTGCCTGTTTGCTCTTTGAGTAGTGAGAGCATTGTTTCATGTTCTTGAGTATCTCTGATTGTAATTGCCATCATTTTACCTTTTGCCGGTGTCTTTCCTGGTTGAGTTTTGATTGCAGAATTGGATAGTTAATCCTGGTACCGGTTCGTGTTTTGATTGCGTATTCATTCGTTAGCCCTCATCGTCGCCAAATAGGCCACCCATAGGTTTGAGTTCGATATCTTGCTCTTGCACCTGCGCGTATTGCTCATAAGGGGAGCAGGTCACGTAGAAATTAGAGTCCCCGCTAGACAGCTGCACTAGGCAATCGTCTAGATAGTTCATTTGAATACCAAGTTTCTTTAGAAACGAGTCATTGAGGTAGGTAACGCCTCTCGGTGTTACAACCTCAAAATGGACTCTCAAGCGAATTGAGTGTTGTCTATGCCAGCGTTCCACCGCAGACACATAGATGGTTTCGGAGTTGGCCAGAGGAAACCATTCGGGAACCGTGCCTATGTCATGATAAGCCCTAGACCCGCAATCAGTGCCCGAACAATCAACACCACCAGAACCCACGCCAGAATGAGACGCAGAGCCTTGGTTATAGCGCGCTTGACCGTGTGAAGACGATACCGAATTTTGCTGCGTAGTTTGATTAGGCTGCGTTCCTGCCTCAGTTGACGCCTCAGAACCAGAAACCATATTAATAAGTGCATAGATGATGTACCCCAATGAAAGCACGACCAGTGCAATAGCTGCTAAGAATTTAGGATTAAGGAAAACGTTTTTCCCAAGGCCCGCCTTGGTGATTTGGCCCGTAACGGTGGAGGCGTAGAGCAAGTGAACATCAAGCGGCACCTTGAGGTTATAAACTACATCCTCTTTGCTTGGTTTGGTGACGGTTCGCGTTGGGTCATGCTCAAGGATTCGAGGCTTACGATTGGAGAAAAAGACCCCGTCTTTGCCTTTGTGCTGTTTGGCCAACTCGGCAACACCTTTCAACTCTTTGGGAACTTGGGCGAAGTCGGGCGTTAATAAGACGATGTCCCAGTTGTAATGCCGGTGCTCCATAAATGCATTGTTGAAGTTCTCAGGGTAGATAATCCGTCCTTGCTCATCAAAGCGTGTGCGCTGGCAATCGTCTATTTCACCGTTATCAAGTGATGAAGTGTCCACGGTCAGCCAACGAGAATGAAACAGCTCAGAGAAGCCCTCCGGTAGATGGGATTCAAAGTCACTGAAAGGGCGCTTATGGATGTTGGCCATCTTAAACCCTGCATTGACAGAGAAGATTTGCTGACACTCATCAATCAGGATAAAGGCACCAATCGGAGCCCAACAGAAGAAGTATTTCCAAAGCTCGAAGCCTTCAGGATTGCGCGAACTAATGCGAATGAGACGAGCACTATCAGGAAATTTTTCCCCTAATCGTTTCTCGATCACTTTTAACGGCTGCATGCCGTGAATATTAGTAATGCACACTCGGCCTTCACGAAGGGCGGGCAATAAGTCGAACCAAACTGCACACGCTGATTTGTAAGAGCCGCCGTGGCCATATCGAAATGAAGTAGCCATAAGATCACCAGTTCAAGAAACGCATGACTAAGGACGTAGCAAACGCATCAAAGATAATGCGCAGTCCGGTCGTTATGCCGTATTTCGTGAGGATGTAACGGACATCAGACGGAAGGGCGTTGAAATTAGATTCAATCAGCGTGTAAACACCATAATCAGATAACAATGTTTGCGCGATGCTGAGCGCCATTTGTATCGATGAAATTTTAAGATCAAGCCATAAAGACATGCACCAGATGACCCCGAACTCAAAACAATTTTTTATCCATTCCGGTA
Source organism: Vibrio sp. AND4 (assembly GCF_000171815.1). GTDB lineage: Bacteria > Pseudomonadota > Gammaproteobacteria > Enterobacterales > Vibrionaceae > Vibrio. Next base: position 222,479 of record NZ_ABGR01000002.1, read on the forward strand.
TGGATTGGATAAAGTCGATCAAGGTTTGTGCAGCATTAGCAATAAACTCAAGTGCTGAAAAGATGAATTCCATGTTATTGACTCCTATGGCCAAACAAGATGAATAGAGCGATGAGGGAGCAGATAAAGAGAATGACAGGGCGAACGTAAGGCGCGACGTCATCAAAACGTTGGAGGCCAGATTCAACTTTGGACCCTTTGATGGTGAATGACCTATCAGTTAGCGAGCCGTTACTAAAATTGGTCCCGATAGACACAAGCCCTTTGATGTCGTTAACGTATCCTTCAATCGTGCGCTTCTTATCTGCGATGCCTTCATTGACTCTGATGAAGTCAGAAGAAGCGAAGATGAGATGATTCACATCGTCACCGCCCGGCGAGATAAAACCGGACCGACTAAGCAAACGTTCGATACCATCAAGACTGTCACCGAACCCTTCTAACTCTTCGGCTAAGCCTTGGGTGTCACCGTTGCCATTGCCGTTGCTGTTGTTTATCGCTTTAGTGATATCGTCAGCGGCTTGTTGGATAAGCGCTTTTGTGTTGTTGTAAATCTTGTTGTCATTGATTTGCTGCTCTTGAACCGCTTGCGTGTTGTCAACGATGGAGCCTTTCACGTTGATTATCTCAGCGGCTATGGAAGCTTGAGACTCATTGATATCAACGTTCAGGTCATGAATTGCCGAGTTAATGTCCTTATTGAGATTGGTCACGGCGCTAACCACTGCCGAGTCTGTCGAATCATCTGTGACGGGTTTTTCAACCTCGGCTTCTGGGTCAACCTCGTTAGGCATCGGCGTGTTGGTTGAATCATCGGGCAGGACGCTTGGATCTTCAATGTCACTGATTGGGGTGTCGGGCTTATCTATTGGTTTATCCGTCGGTGGCGGAATGATAGGAACATCCGGCCCTTGAGCGCCCCAAAAATCAGTGCCACCGCCGCACTGTTTACCCGTATACTCAAATTGAGCGTTACAAAGGGAGTTTTGCGTAAGCTCACCTGACACGTGACCAGTACAAAAAACCATATGGACCGAAAGGCGAGATAATTCGCATCGAGTGGCACCATAGTCACCATAACAAGCGCCTGTCACTTGGTCACTGTAAATGTATTCGGGCCACTCAAGCATCCTTTTTTCGTTTATCGACTTTTTGAACTGGCAAACGTTCATGCAGGTGCCGTCATCATTGTAGCCATAATCACATTCGTAGCTGCACTGAAGCGTTTTAGGGTCGAACAGGCTGTTTGTGGGGCAACGAATCTCAGAATAACTGAGCACGCTGGTGCCAGATGAACCATAGTGACAACTCGTTCTATATGGATACATAGGTTTTGCGCCACGCGACTTCCTGAAGCTACAGTGTGTGTAATACCCCTGTTCAATAAAACACTCGTTCATCTTGTAAGGATCAACCCATTGACCCTTATAGGCGCAGCCTTGCCATGAAATATCAGCAACACGAGCTTCTAGGGAATAGGCATCATTACTGATGAGAAGAATAATGAATAGCGTAATAAAACGCAGATAATGAATCATGTTATTCAACCAATAAAAAAGGGAGCCGAAGCCCCCTTATCTAATGATTAGTGAGTATTGATGCCACTCACAAAGCCGTGGAGAAATGCCCCCGCAAAGGAAATACCAAGTACGATAGCAAGAACATCACCAAGTAGATTACCAGAGATAGGAGGCATTAAGACTTACCGTTAGCGGCGTAAGAAGCCAACAATCATGTTTACACCAAAGCCAAGTGCAGCCATACCAATCAGACCCGCGACCACAAGTGCTACATTAGTTTGACCGCCACTTACCGCCGTCGTGAGAGCGCCATTGACGTCATTAGCAAAGGCCGGAGAGGTTGAGCCAAGCAAAAGAGCAGTACCGACCGCTGTTTTTTTATTTACGATTGCGTGTTTTGTGTTTTTTACAACAAGTTCTAGTTTTTTCATTTTGAATTACCTTTTATTCATAAGGCGAACAACACGACCTACCCAATGACCAACAAGCATGTTAATCAAGAGCACGCCACTGACGTAAAGGAACAAGTCACTATTAAATGGGACAGGTTCCTTATATTCCTGATACTCCACCGCTGAAATAAGCACATAACCATCGCAATTATCGATATGAGATTGAGTTGCTTTTATAGTGCCGCGCTTACTGCCAACGGTGACGCATACAGACATATTCTTTTTAACCTTGAACCGCTTTCATTGAAGCTTCGAAGTGCTTCTTAATTTCTGGGTCGACAGGAATGAGTTCTGTCACGATGGCACCCGCTAATGGGTCCTCTGGATTGATTTCAAGTTGCAACTGGTACTCACGACGAGGAACCAGAGCACCAGTACGCTCAAGGAGCAGGGCATAACTGTGTTCAATCATCAACGGTTGGTCCCATTGCGGGTTCACATCACCAGATTCACCGATGGTGCGACGCTTAAATTTTTCCGAGTTAATGCTGCGTAGCGGGCGTGAGATATTGAGTTGAGCACTGTCGCCACGCGCTGAGTTCCAAGTGATGTCCATGCCAAGAACAAAAACAGATTTAGCCATTTGTTAGGTCTCCAATATGTGAGTCACCAACTTGCCGTAGGTATCGGGGAAGGTGAATTTGGTTCCATCACGGACGAGTGAGCCGACAACGGTTTCAATGTCGCCCTCATGGAATTCGATTAAAGAGTTCAGGATTTTCCCGTATTGGCGGCGCATCCAGTGGGCCGAGGCCAACAGGTCTAACGCCGCGCGTTTAGTCGGGACTGGTTTGGTATTGAATTTTTTAGCAGTTGAAATCGATGCTGAGAAATCATTGATAGCAGCAAACGCGCCAGCAGGATCTAACAAAACATCGATGTTCCATTTTTTGAGTTCGACTTCTGAGCGATACCAAACAAGGCCAGTGTTTGCGAGCTTTTGCTCAAGCGCCTTGTTGTAGATACGCCAGTAGACGCGAGAAGTACGAGAGCCGACAGAGTATTGCTCTTTGGTGTAGTTAGGTTTGCCATTGGTCATACTGGCAATGGTCATATCTTCATGCAGTACCGGACCACGGCCACGGTCAGCCGTTCGGAACGCATCATCATTCCAAGCTTTACGAGCGTATTCACAATCAAAGATACCATCGTAATCATCGTAAGCGAGATCGACACGCGCGAGTGATTGAACACCAAGAACGTTAGTCAGCCAATCATGCAGCGACCAAGGCGCGCGACGAGCAAACACATGCTTACAACCAGTGCCATTGATTTGAAAATGCACGGTGTCGTTATTTCCGCCCAGACCAACGAAACCACAGAAGTCTTCACCATCTGGTGAGGTCAGCTTCATAGACTCGGTATAGAACTGGAAACCAAGACCACGAGGCGCAGAAAGCGACAGGCCAAGCACCTGATTCGTGAAGATGCGCAGACAGTCTTCTAAGTAGGTACGGTAGCAAATATCAAAGGCGTCATTGTACGATTCAATCTCTTCGGCCGTCTTTGCGATGGTCGGATTGAACTCAGGTGGAGCAGGGAACTTAGGTGCTCTGCTGTGACGTTGTAACAGTGATTTTGGCGCTAAGCCTTTGTATTCCTCATGCTTGTGTAAGCGTTGAATCGCCTTGTGACAGTGGCGTAAGTCCTTGACTGCGAATGTAAAACATAGGTAGTCAATATGAACGGACTGCTCATCGAATTTCTTAAGGATGTTAGTTGCAGTAGTCATCGAAGACCCCTAAATCAACGCGTTCTTGGTAAGTGGTATTGGTGATAGACACCAACTCGTAAGAGACAAATTCAGACGAAGCCCAGAACTCAAGATGAGACATAGACTTGAGCAAATCCCATTCTTCATAGCCTTTGACCAACACGGAAACCGTGTAATCTGGGAGCAAGTCGTAATAGATGATTTGAGCTTCGTTCATGGGTTAAGCCTCTGAACTAGACTTGGTGACACCGTCACTTAATTGATTGGTTTGATCATCAATTTTTGAGTTAACAGCGTTAATCAATCGACGAGTCATTTCACAGTCAGACAAAGCACGGTGAGCGGTTAAATCGGAGACATCAACAAGTTCTTGAGCACAAGCGTTGGACAGAGATTGCCACTTAAAATCATCATGTTCATGGTCCCAAAGACCGTGAAACTCGGCATACCAAAGCATTGCGCATTGCGGAACACAGAATATAGAAAGCAGTTCTTGAACAGATTGAAGGTAAGCAGAATTACAGTGTTTTTCTAACGACTGGATAATCATGCGCGTTTCAAAATCTGTGTTGTAGATGATGATAGGACGGCCGTTGAGTAAAGGAAGAAAGTGATTCGAAAACACCAAGTGAAAGTCGAAAGCACCTTGAACATCTTCGTCAGTGATACCATGAATGGCCGTAGCTTGAGCAGGGATAGAACAGGTCGGTTTAACCAGTTTGTTAACGATAACTTTACCGGAATCGGCACAGATAGCAGTGAACTCGACTATTTCAGCACTAGAGCCGAACCCAGTCGTTTTCGTATTGAGAATGATCGCGTTTTGAATAGACAGTTTTTTCACAGCAACTCCTTGACAGTTGAGAGTGACCACCAAGGCCAGACGAAAGCGTCAAGGGCAAACGCCCAAACCAAGGTGGTCAAATACCACTGAATAACCAGATTTGGTTATTAGGCTAATCACCAATTTTGGTTAGCGCAAGTCACCAAAAATGGTGATTGTTAGGCTAAACTGACGGAAACGGAGGAAATAGCATGTACCAAAATCAGCTATTAGATGCCTACAAAAAGGCTCAAAGTTACGTACAAGACAAGCAGATTGCTGCGGATATGAATGTACCGCCGCAACGAATCAGTGATTTTCGCAAAGGGAAGCGCTATATGACTGATACACAAGCAATATTTCTAGCTGAACAATCAGGTTTGGACCCAGAGATAGCTTTGCTAGGTTGTCACGCTGACCGCAACGAAAACCCACAGATTAAAGCAGTATGGGAAGGTATCGCAAAAAAGTATAACGGGCTTGGATTAACTGGTATTTCAATGGCTTGCACAGGTTTAGCAGTGATGATCACGAGCCCATTAGACCCACTATCGCAGTGCGTATTATATCCGCTTATGGTAAATCGAGTATCATATCAGTTACATATTAACCCTTTAGAATATAAAGGGTTGTATGAGAAACTTTCGAAAAATGAGCCGGAATTACGTTTTTCGTGAATTAGAATGCGGGTTAACAATCGAAGAAACTGCAAACATTTGTTTCAAAAGTGTGAGGACAGTCAAAGATTGGGATAAAGGAAATCCGATTCCGCCCGAGTGCAAAAGGTTGATGAGGTTAGTTTCTGGTCGTGAGTTGTCACCAGGCGAAGATTGGGAACAGTTCAGAATGCACAAAACAAAGTTGGAATTACCAACAGGTCAGCTCGTTACTCCACAAGAAATATTGACGGGCATCGCATTGATAGAAATCGGCACAGAACAAGACAGAGGGGCAATGAAAAAGCTCTTAAAGTTCGCTAGAGTGTTAAAAAAAATAATGTAAAAAAGGCTCCGAAAGGAGCCTTGTTATTTAACATTACATGCATATCTCTTTATACGCTTTGTGATTTCCCATACCGCACTTTCAAAACCTAAGCTAATTACTTCAGCATCCCTTCGATTAATTGCTGATAGCCAATTAATAGTATCTTGAGGATAGGGATCTACGACAAGTAAGGTTGCGCTACTTTCCTCTAATACTTTCCAAATATGAGTATCATGCTCGATGTACTTAATGCCTACAAGAACAATAAGCTTAGAGTCAATCGCAACATTACCGAACTGCTTTTGAATATTGTTTATGAGGCTCGAGTTAACGACTACGCGCTTCCCTTTTTCATACATCGCTAGAGCAGGGCTCAAATCACTATTACGAGGATCATTACACCATTGAATTACTTCTTGGTTAGTACTCACTGCATCTGTTGGAAGGCCATCTACAAACGTTCCACAACCAACCATTACATTACCATTCATATTAAAACCTTCTGGCATTCTCGGCAAAAAATTAGACGAACCATGAGGTTTAAGAATTGTAATTCCTTTTCCGGTACCGTTGTAATCTACAGCATAACCGACTGTTGCTATAGCCTGCTCTATCAAAGTATCGTAATTAAGCGTAACTATATTTATATCAGGCATTAATTTTTGAATTTTATTAAATAACCGAACATAAGCATTTTCAGGAGTTATCTTAAATTTCGACAAGTAACATGCGATTTCTTTTTGTAATGGATTAATTAATCGGTTGTCGTTGGCCAAGGTTGCCATACCTGCCTCAAAACCTTGTAGTTGAAATACTTTTCGAGATTTCGCGCTTAATTTTCCAAATTTACCTTTTTGAGAGGCTAGGTTGTCGTATAAGTCGTTACCTAATGGAGGATTGTAAGGTATCGTTTTACCCGAACCATAACTAGCACCAGCCCCAAATAAAAAAGTTATCAATATACCTCCCTAAAGCATAATGCTCTACATAAAAGTTTATATAGGCATTATGGTACCTTTCAGTATTGGACTTCAATATAGAATATTTGTTGTTTTAATAAAATAAATTATTTTAAACGTCGAATTGATGCACATTTTGATCTAGCACATGAGATAGGGCTTTTGTGTTTTCGGAGTCAATTGAACTCGACGATTGGAGAAGGCCGAGCCTTTCAATGATCGGGACTCGGCTTTTCATTACCTGATGTAGTGGATAAAGATTAGGAATTACTCATAATGCCAAATGTCTCGATACGCGATTTTTAGTGCTTTCGCAAAACTAAAATTAGGTGCCGTAAGGAAACTCCAGATGACCAAAAGCCATCTCGTAATTTACCAACATCCTCTGATTGAAGTTCTCTTGTTAAAGACCAAGGGATTATGCTTTTATCTGGAGTGCTACCAGTGGGAAGAAGACGAGAGAGAATAAGCTGTGTATTGCTATCATAAACTGATACCTCTCCCCAGTTACAAACACCGTAAGCCCACAAGCCATGCCCGTCAACACTTTGAACGTTATCACTAACTAGAACTCCATACTGGTCCAAAATTGTCAAATAAACTTCTTTTGTCAACTTGGATCTAGTGTATTCACGGTGTACGTAAGCGCCTCGAATTTGTTTACCCGGTAATGTTTCACTTGGATTTTGAAAGCAGATACTAGCGTCGCTATAAACATAGCGTGCAACTACAGTTACTTTTACAGGTGGAATATCCAAGTGAAGAGCCTCTTGGGCCGCTAACAGCTTATCTCCATGTTCTTTATACTGTTGTTCAGCATACTCTAAAGTATATGCGTCATTTTCAGAGTATTCATAGACTAAAACTTCAATACAACCAGAATTGCTACTTCCAACAATCTGATATTCTCTGATTTCATAAATATCACCATCGACTGGATTGAAAAACGTTTTAGTAAGCAGGGGGGATTTGTGATTTACACCTAGGGGGGGATTACATAAATCCTTGCTGTAATCCACAATTACTGCCGGAGCCATCCAACGACCTTTATCTAGTTATTTAGCAGCCAATAACATGCTGCTTCTTATTACACTGTTTATTTTTTCTTCTAACTGGGATTCAACACATTCCAGTTCTGGAAATTGTTTTGATGGTTTCGTAGCATATCTTAGACGATTGCGCACGTAACTGACTTCTGTAACCACTTGAATCTGCTGCCAGTCTTCTTTTTTTACACTAGCTGCAAAAACAACTATGAAATGTGGTCGTGATTGTCTAGCTGAGAGTTTACGAACTTCAATTGTATCCTGTATTGCAGGTACGAAAAAAGACTGAACAACCTCAGTAGCATTTTTCAGTGTTTGAGCACTTCTCAAAAACATATAACCTCGCAATAGCCGCTTAGTCGCAACTGCAAAAAAAACACTATTCAACTATAACTCAACTATCTAAATAGAGCCACTATTAAAATAATTCATACTTTAAGTTCGGCATAATGCTTGTTGGGTAGTTCTCGTCCTAATCTATACAAGCAGCATTGTGTCGTTTCATTCAATACCAGTCAATAGAGATGCTTAATGGTCTCAATAGGAAAAAGAAGTTGCACATTTGAATTCTAATCACAGTTAACGGAAGCTTTGAGGTATGGTGGAATTTACCCCCGTAATACAGATACGGGGGTTTGGCCTCCCGCCGCGCGTCGCGCAATCGTCCTAGTTCGTCCTCACTTGCTCCGCGCTCTCGTCGGCTGTTGAAAACAATAGACATAGGAAAGCCTTGCTCGGCTCTCGCAAAGCTTTGTTGTTGAACGTTCTGGTGCGTTCCAGTTGGTTTACGTGCCTTTGGTGTGGTGATGCTCTGCGAGGCTTATTCTGGCAGGAAGAGGGGTGTTTATTTCCAATTTGGGCTTGGGCAGTTAGTGACACTCGCCAGTCTAGGCAAGTGCCACGGATAACCTATGATGGGTGGCTCGGTGCTTCGTCGTCGCTTCGCAACTCCTTATATCTCGGTGACTCCCTTCGGTCGGGGCGATGCCCATCACGATCGCTTTAGGTTTCTCAATCCATCTAGTGCATTAACGTAGTCGCTTATTGCTTCAGAATGGTTGTATAGCTCGTCTTGAAGCTTCTCGTTTTTCTCACACTCTGCTAGATACAGTTTTTTGTATCTCAGTGCATCATAACCACCTTTGAGCAAGGCTTTGCTCATTGTTGCCGTGCTTGTTTGCTCTTTGAGTTGTGAGAGCATTGTTTCATGTTCTTGAGTATCTCTGATTGTAATTGCCATCATTTTACCTTTTGCCGGTGTCTTTCCTGGTTGAGTTTTGATTGCAGAATTGAATAGTTAATCCTGGTACCGGTTCGTGTTTTGATTGCGTATTCATTCGTTAGCCCTCATCGTCGCCAAATAGGCCACCCATAGGTTTGAGTTCGATATCTTGCTCTTGCACCTGCGCGTATTGCTCATAAGGGGAGCAGGTCACGTAGAAATTAGAGTCCCCGCTAGACAGCTGCACTAGGCAATCGTCTAGATAGTTCATTTGAATACCAAGTTTCTTTAGAAACGAGTCATTGAGGTAGGTAACGCCTCTCGGTGTTACAACCTCAAAATGGACTCTCAAGCGAATTGAGTGTTGTCTATGCCAGCGTTCCACAGCAGATACATAGATGGTTTCGGAGTTGGCCAGAGGAAACCATTCGGGAACCGTGCCTATGTCATGATAAGCCCTAGACCCGCAATCAGTGCCCGAACAATCAAAACCACCAGAACCCACGCCAGAATGAGACGCAGAGCCTTGGTTATAGCGCGCTTGACTGTGTGAAGACGATACCGAATTTTGCTGCGTAGTTTGATTAGGCTGCGTTCCTGCCTCAGTTGACGCCTCAGAACCAGAAACCATATTAATAAGTGCATAGATGATGTACCCCAATGAAAGCACGACCAGTGCCATAGCTGCTAAGAATTTAGGATTAAGGAAGACGTTTTTCCCAAGGCCAGCCTTGGTGATTTGGCCCGTAACGGTGGAGGCGTAGAGCAAGTGAACATCAAGCGGCACCTTAAGGTTATAAACCACATCGTCTTTGCTTGGTTTGGTGACGGTTCGCGTTGGGTCATGCTCAAGGATTCGAGGCTTACGATTGGAGAAAAAGACCCCGTCTTTGCCTTTGTGCTGTTTGGCCAACTCGGCAACACCTTTCAACTCTTTGGGAACTTGGGCGAAGTCGGGCGTTAATAATACGATGTCCCAGTTGTAATGGCGGTGCTCCATAAATGCATTGTTGAAGTTCTCAGGGTAGATAATCCGTCCTTGCTCATCAAAGCGTGTGCGCTGGCAATCGTCTATTTCACCGTTATCAAGTGATGAAGTGTCCACGGTCAGCCAACGAGAATGAAACAGCTCAGAGAAGCCCTCCGGTAGATGGGATTCAAAGTCACTGAAAGGGCGCTTATGGATGTTGGCCATCTTAAACCCTGCATTGACAGAGAAGATTTGCTGACACTCATCAATCAGGATAAAGGCACCAATCGGAGCCCAACAGAAGAAGTATTTCCAAAGCTCGAAGCCTTCTGGATTGCGCGAACTAATGCGAATGAGGCGAGCACTATCAGGAAACTTTTCCCCTAATCGTTTCTCGATCACTTTTAACGGCTGCATGCCGTGAATGTTAGTAATGCACACTCGGCCTTCACGAAGGGCGGGCAATAAGTCGAACCAAACTGCACACGCTGATTTGTAAGAGCCGCCGTGGCCATATCGAAATGAAGTAGCCATAAGATCACCAGTTCAAGAAACGCATGACTAAGGACGTAGCAAACGCATCAAAGATAATGCGCAGTCCTGTCGTGAGGCTGTATTTCGTGAGGATGTAACGGACATCAGACGGAAGGGCGTTGAAATTAGATTCAATCAGTGTGTAAACCCCATAATCAGATAACAAAGCTTGCGCGATGCTGAGCGCCATTTGTATCGATGCAATTTTAAAATCAAGCCATAAAGACATGCACCAGATGACCCCGAATTCAAAACAATTTTTGATCCATTCCGGTATGGATTGGATAAAGTAGATCAAGGTTTCCGCAGCATTGGCAATAAAATCAAGTGCTGAATAGATGAATTCCATGTTATTTACTCCTATGGCCAAACAAGATGAATAGAGCGATAAGGGAACAGATAAAGAGAATGACAGGGCGAACGTAAGGCGTGACGTCATCAAAACGTTGAAGGCCAGATTCCACTTTGGACCCTTTGATGGTGAATGACCTATCGGTTAGCGAGCCGTTACTAAAATTGGTCCCGATAGACACAAGGCCTTTGATGTCGTTAACGTAGCCTTCAATCGTGCGCTTCTTATCTGCGATGCCTTCATTGACTCTGATGAAGTCAGAAGAAGCGAAGATGAGATGATTCACATCATCACCGCCCGGCGAGATAAAACCGGACCGACTAAGCAAACGTTCGATACCATCAAGACTGTCACCGAACCCTTCTAGCTCTTCGGCTATGCCTTGGTTTTCGCCGTTGCCGTTGCTGTTGTTTATCGCTTTAGTGATATCGTCTGCGGCTTGTTGGATAAGCGTTTTAGTGTTGTTGTAAATCTTGTTGTCATTGATTTGCTGCTCTTGAACCGCTTGCGTGTTGTCAACGATGGAGCCTTTCACGTTGATTATCTCAGCGGCTATCGAGGCTTGAGACTCATTGATATCAACGTTCAGGTCATGAAGTGCCGAGTTAATGTCCTTATTGAGATTGGTAACGGCGCTAACCACTGCCGAGTCTGTCGAATCATCCATTTCAGGTTTTTCAACCTCGGCCTCTGGGTCAACCTCGTTAGGCATAGGCGTGTTGCTTGAATCATCGGGTAGGACGCTTGGATCTTCAATGTCACCGATTGGGGTGTCGGGCTTATCTATTGGTTTATCCGTCGGTGGCGGAATGATAGGAACATCCGGCCCTTGAGCGCCCCAGAAATCAGTGCCACCGCCGCACTGTTTACCCGTATACTCAAATTGAGCATTACAAAGGGAGTTTTGCGTAAGCTCACCTGAAGCGTTATCGGTACAAATAACCATATGGACCGAAAGTCGAGATAATTCGCATCGAGTGGCACCATAGTCCCCATAGCAAGCGCCTGTCACTTGGTCACTGTAAATGTATTCGGACCACTCAAGCATCCTTTTTTCGTTTATCGACTTTTTGAACTGGCAAACGTTCATGCAGGTGCCGTCACCATTGTAGCCATAATCACATTCGTAGCTGCACTGAAGCGTTTTAGGGTCGAACAGGCTGTTTGTGGGGCAACGAATCTCAGAATAACTGAGCACGCTGGTGCCAGATGAACCATAGTGACAACTCGTTCTATATGGATACATAGGTTTTGCGCCACGCGACTTCCTGAAGCTACAGTGCGTGTAATACCCCTGCTCAATAAAACACTCGTTCATCTTGTAAGGATCAACCCATTGACCCTTATAGGCGCAGCCTTGCCATGAAATATCAGCCACACGAGCTTCTAGGGAATAGGCATCATTGCTGATGAGAAGAATAATGAATAGCGTAATAAAACGCAGATAATGAATCATGTTATTCAACCAATAAAAAAGGGAGCCGAAGCCCCCTTATCTAATGATTAGTGAGTATTGATGCCACTCACAAAGCCGTGGAGAAATGCCCCCGCAAAGGAAATACCAAGTCCAATAGCAAGAACATCACCAAGTAGATTACCAGATAGAGGAGGCATTAAGACTTACCGTTAACGACGTAAGAAGCCAACAACCATGGTCACACCAAAGCCAAGTGCAGCCATACCAATAAGACCCGCGACCACAAGTGACACATTACTTTGACCACCACTCACTGCGGCAGTGATAGCGCCTGTGATGTCCGGTGCAGCAGCAAAGGCCGGAGAGGTTGAGCCAAGCATAAGAGCAGTACCGACCGCTGTTTTTTTGTTTACGATTGCGTGTTTTGTGTTTTTTACAACAAGTTCTAGTTTTTTCATTTGAATTACCTTTTATTCATAAGGCGAACAACACGACCTACCCAATGACCAACAAGCATGTTAATCAAGAGCACGCCACTGACATACAGGAACAAGTCACTATTGAATAGGACAGGTTCCTTATATTCCTGATACTCCGCCGCTGAAATAAGCACATAACCATCGCAATTATCGATATGAGATTGAGTTGCTTTTATAGTGCCGCGCTTACTGCCAACGGTGACGCATACAGACATATTCTTTTTAACCTTGAACCGCTTTCATTGAAGCTTCGAAGTGCTTCTTAATTTCTGGGTCGACAGGAATGAGCTCTGTCACGATGGCACCCGCTAATGGGTCCTCTGGATTGATTTCAAGTTGCAACTGGTACTCACGACGAGGAACCAGAGCACCAGTACGCTCAAGGAGCAGGGCATAACTGTGTTCAATCATCAACGGTTGGTCCCATTGCGGGTTTACATCACCAGATTCACCGATGGTGCGACGCTTAAATTTTTCCGAGTTAATGCTGCGTAGCGGGCGTGAAATGTTGAGTTGAGCACTGTCGCCACGCGCTGAGTTCCAAGTGATGTCCATGCCAAGAACAAAAACAGATTTAGCCATTTGTTAGGTCTCCAATATGTGAGTCACCAACTTGCCGTAGGTATCGGGGAAGGTGAATTTGGTTCCATCACGGACGAGTGAGCCGACTACGGTTTCAATGTCGCCCTCATGGAATTCGATTAAAGAGTTCAGGATTTTCCCGTACTGGCGGCGCATCCAGTAAGCCGAGGCCAACAGGTCTAACGCCGCGCGTTTAGTCGGGACAGGTTTGGTATTGAATTTTTTAGCGGTAGAAATCGATGCAGAGAAATCATTGATAGCAGCGAATGCGCCAGCAGGATCTAACAGAACATCGATGTTCCATTTTTTGAGTTCGACTTCTGAGCGATACCAAACAAGGCCAGTGTTTGCGAGCTTTTGCTCAAGCGCCTTGTTATAGATACGCCAGTAGACGCGAGAAGTACGAGAGCCGACTGAGTATTGCTCTTTGGTGTAGTTCGGTTTGCCATTGGTCATGCTGGCAATGGTCATATCTTCATGCAGTACTGGACCACGGCCACGGTCAGCCGTTCGGAACGCATCATCATTCCAAGCTTTACGAGCGTATTCACAATCAAAGATACCGTCGTAATCATCGTAAGCGAGATCGACACGCGCGAGTGATTGAACACCAAGAACGTTAGTCAGCCAATCATGCAGCGACCAAGGCGCACGACGGGCAAACACATGCTTACAACCAGTGCCATTGATTTGGAAATGCACGGTGTCATTGTTACCACCCAGACCAACGAAGCCACAGAAGTCTTCACCATCTGGCGAGGTCAGTTTCATAGACTCGGTATAGAACTGGAAACCAAGGCCACGAGGCGCAGAAAGCGACAGGCCAAGCACCTGATTAGTGAAGATGCGCAGACAATCTTCTAAGTAGGTACGGTAGCAAACATCAAAGGCGTTGTTATACGCTTCAATGTCTTCAGCCGTCCTCGCTAAGGTCGGATTAAACTCAGGTGGAGCAGGGAACTTAGGCGCTCTACTGTGACGTTGTAACAGTGATTTAGGCGCTAAGCCTTTGTATTCCTCATGCTTGTGCAAGCGTTGAATCGCCTTGTGACAGTGGCGTAAATCCTTGACTGCAAATGTAAAACATAGGTAGTCAATATGAACGGACTGCTCATCGAATTTCTTAAGGATGTTAGTTGCAGTAGTCATCGAAGACCCCTAAATCAACGCGTTCTTGGTAAGTGGTATTGGTGATGGACACCAACTCGTAAGAGACAAATTCAGACGAAGCCCAGAACTCAAGATGAGACATAGACTTGAGCAAATCCCATTCTTCATAGCCTTTGACCAACACGGAAACCGTGTAATCTGGTAGCAAGTCGTAATAGATGATTTGAGCTTCGTTCATGGGTTAAGCCTCTAAAATAGACTTAGTGACGGTGTCACGTAATGCGTGTGATATAGGAGAACAGACGATTAGATTGGACATAACAACACCTTGACTTGTTGAGAGTGACCACCAAGGCCAGACGAAAGCGTCAAGGGCAAACGCCCGTACCAAGGTGGTCAAATACCGATTTGTGGGGATTGTAGTTGCCATAAATGGGGATTGTAAATAGCGCAAAATGGGGATTAAAAGGCTATTCTATGGCAAACGGAGGATTCGAAATGTATGCAAATGAACTATTAAATGCGTATAAAAACGCTCAAAACTACGTTCAAGATAAGCAAATTGCACATGACTTACATCTTTCGCCGCAGAAACTTAGCAAAATCAGAAAAGGTGTCAGGTATGTCACTGATGAAGAAGCAGTTTTTCTGGCGAAAGGTGCAGGAATCGACCCAGAGCTTGCATTGCTAGGTTGTCACGCTGACCGCAATGAAAATCCGGCGATTCGTGGCATGTGGGAAAGCATCGCAAAAAAGTTTAACGGCCTTGGTTTATCAAGCATTTCAATGATTTGCGGAATGTTTGCTTTATGGATTGGTGACCTTAAAGCAGCTATCGCTCAGTGCGTATTATATGTGTTATGTTAAATTGTATGTCACTGTATGCCAAATCTGATGTGGATTGGTCTCCTATCCCGCTTAGATTTTAAAATACGGCGCTTTTTGCGAGCGCCATTAAACATAATCGCTATTTACCATAAAATACTTAATATAGATCTTAATAATCTTACGATTGTTAAGATCTATATTAAAGCACTACGCGGTTTCTATAAGTGATTGAATGGCTTCGTAGATTTCTTGTCTTCGTACGGGCTTAGAAACAAAAGCATTCATGCCGGCTTGCATACATGTGGTTTTGTCGCTTTCAAGTGCATGTGCTGTTAAAGCAATGATTGGAATATGAAAGCCTTTCTGCCGGATTAACCTTGTCGCAGTTATACCGTCCATGATAGGCATTGAAACATCCATTAAAATGATGTCGATGTTTTGTTTTTGTTGTTCAAGAAACTCGATTGCTTCTGCGCCGTGGCTTGCAACGAAAACGTTATGCCCCAACTTGTTTAAGAGCAGCTTAATTACAAATTGGTTCGACACGGTGTCTTCTACAACTAGAAGATTCACCGCTTTTGATGGATAACTGGGTTCTGATTTTACTGGTCTATCTTGATTGTTTCTCGTTAAGACAGGAATCTTAATTTCAAAGTGCGAACCAACGTTCTCTTCACTTTTAACGCTAATTGTTCCACGCATCATTTCAACCAAATGTTTGGTGATGGCAAGTCCAAGACCTGTACCTCCAAATCTTCGTGTAATCGAGCTGTCTCCTTGGTGGAACGCTGTGAAAAGATTTCCGATCTTTGCTTTAGGAATGCCTATACCGGTATCGATAACTGAGATAACAAGCTGACCATCACTCTCAATTACAGTGACATTGATACCACCAAAATCTGTGAATTTACTGGCGTTGCCAATTAAGTTGAAAAGCACTTGAGACACCCGAGTGGAGTCAATCCAATATTGTTTATTGCTATCCAAATTACATTGGTACTCAAAACTTAGATTTTTGTTTGTAGCCAATTGTTTTTGTTGATAAATAACCAGTGTTACCGCGTCACTTAGGTTCGTCCATTTTTCATTTAAATGAAAGCTTCCCGATTCAATTTTTGATAAATCGAGAATGTCACTAATAATCGCTAACAGCAGTTCTGCAGAGCATTCCATCTGATTCAAAACTTCAAATTGTTGCTCCGTTAACCTTGATTGTCTTAATATATCGAGCATCCCCAAAACCGAGTTCAATGGCGTTCGGATCTCATGACTCATCATGGCGAGAAATTCAGATTTTGACTGGTTGGCTCGCTCTGCTTCCTCTCTTGCTTTTGCAAGCTGTGAGGTACGAACCTCTACGATACGTTGTAACTTCTCTTTGGTTTCAATGTCAATCACTGCCCTTTCTATTAAGGGTCTGAATCTTCTCAGGGTTTCTCTATTTTCAATGCTAAACTGCCCTTTTTGTGCGCCGACAAGTATGATGATAGTTTGCGTCACTTCAGACTTAATGCCAGTCAAAAGCATGGAGCTTACTTGGCTTTTAATGAAGGCGTTTAGATTCTCAAATTCTTTTATTCGCATCGGTTCAAACAGCAAGATACATTCACCATTGAGTGCTCTTTCTGAAGTGTTACCCGGTAACCAATTGGCACTGTCAAAGACACTGTTTGTCGTCAGCAGTGTTTTGAAATTTTGCTGATGGCAGTCACGAGTGATTACGATGAAGTCATCGAAGTTAATGTACTTCTTTAGAACCTTGTTGAGGCCGGAAAAAATTTCATGGCGGTTCCGAGCCTCGCTCATCGCGGAAATTGCTGATAAGATCGCAGTGTTCTCGTCAGCCAATAGCTTCTCTCTCAGCCTTGCCTCTTTTAATTGGACAAGTGCTTCTTGCAATGCTTCTTGTTGATATATCTCTAAATATTTATCTTTCATAAGGTTTGTGGAAAATTGCTGATGAAATCATCAGGTTTCCATGTCCATTTTCACCACCAATAAATCTACCTTGCTCACCAAAGGTAAATGGGCAAATAAAAGGTAGGTTGTCTAATTCCTGATTAATTTGTTCACAAACGCTGTTCATGTCCTGCTTTAAATGCAGCATAGGGCCCGCACAAAAAATATTGATCCCCCCTATCTTTCTCGATTTCTCCAGCTTTTGATTAAAAGCTGCGTTAACAACTTTTGCAGCTCTCGCAACAAGATGCTGACGGCTCCCCTTCATTAGAGTCAAAGATTCACCTTTTTGAATATTTGTAAAGAGTTCGATACCACCTTGTTCCGTCTCTCTTATTGGGTGAGTGAGTTTAAAATAAGGCCGTTCGTACAAATGACCTGCAATGCGCCCCAATGGGAAGGCACTGGAGTTAGTAAACAGAAAGCGCTCTTGAACAGATTTTGTTTCTTGGTGGTTTGTCCAACGACGATAAACTTCCGAAGCTGGCTGATTATCAATTTCCAGAAGATAGCGACCCTCGGTTTTTGTCGCGATACCGGTGATATCGGTCGGCGAGTGCCCTGCGCTAAAAGCGATATCAACTGGTTGTGATGAATAAAATAGCGTTAGGCTGACACCATTTTCTTGGACACCTTGGCCAGTCATGATTGACCAGTTTCCTTCAACATGATTATCAGCGGCTGAGCCACCAATGATAGGAACTAAGGTCCCGAACCTTTCATCGATACATTCAATAATCGTTTCTTCATGTCCTGGGGTCGCGTGTAAAAGAATGAGATTTGGCACTTCTCCTATCCTATCCGCATGAGTCAGCGCCATATTTAACGCCACCTCAACGCTGGCTTCAACGTTCGCTCCATAGGTTGAAATGCCTGTACCATACGCGTGCTGATCTGAGTCATAAATCGCGAGAATCGCAATCACTGGCCCTTGATGATAACCGTTATTCGTCATTATCGCTTGGCACGAACTGGCACCGTGTATGCTTGTATTAGGGAATAAGTCAACGAACGCGCTTTGGATTTCTCTGATATCGAATCCTTCCGTGTAATAGCAGATGATGTGCGTAAGGTTATTCTCTGTCAGTTCAGAGCGAAGCTGCTTAATTGCTAAATATTCATCTGTAATGTGGGTAAATAATGATTTGCACTGCATACAATTCTATTAATGGTTATCACTTGTCTGTTATACCATTATGATAATTTCATTTTAAGTATGATGATTCTCATTGCATAATAAATATCAAATTATCTCGTGGCAGATCTAATTTATAAATTAACTTGAACAGTAAGCTCGTTTAATTTTAAATTAATCTTTTTATTTTCAGAAATAAGATTCCAACCAATATTTCGATTTTTATTATTGAAAATAATAAAATCGCCTGATTGATTTAGATCAATTTTCAAACTCTCTTTTTTTGAGCCTTCGATCGAAATCCCACTTAACTTTTTATTTATGATTATCTTTTCTGCCCCAATGACAAACTCACATCGTTGTTTTTGTGTGCAATCTACCTCTCTGTTCTTATCGTAAGTGAAGGTACGCCAAAAAAAAGCCCCAATTAAAACACTGAGCATGATTAAGATTTGTGCAAGTCGAGCCTTTGTTAACTTTTGTGCAGCCATAATTCCTAATGTCCTTGTTACAAACTTCAAACTTTTTAAATAAAAAATGATTTCCAGAGGTGTTGTAAGGTTACTACTCTGTCATTGAATTGTTAATTCAAGTATAGTTATACGTTGAAAATGCCACTTTTTTTAAAGTCAGCAATGGTAATAAAGTGATGATATCACGTTATTTCTAGAGTTTACTTGGGTGGTGTTACGACGCAAGTCGTGTTGGAAGTAAAGTGTAGTTAATTAGAAATTGGAAGCATGCAAATGAGCCAAGTAAAGCAGCTAGAGCAAAGCTACAACTATACAGTCGTTCGACAGTTTACCCTAGTTACTATTTTGTGGGGAATTGTCGGTATGGGTGTTGGTGTGTTTATAGCCGCTCAGTTAGTTTGGCCACAGCTAAACTTTGATACGCCGTGGTTAACGTTCAGTCGTTTACGTCCACTGCATACAAATGCGGTAATCTTTGCGTTTGGTACCAGTGCTCTGTTCGCAACATCTTATTATGTTGTACAGAGAACTTGTCAGACGCGACTTTTTGGGGGCCCATTGGTCGCCTTTACGTTTTGGGGATGGCAAGCAATTATAGTTGCAGCAGCCATCACTCTTCCCCTTGGATATACATCTTCAAAAGAGTACGCAGAGCTTGAATGGCCGATAGATATTGCGATTGCAATTGTTTGGGTTTCTTATGCTGTTGTCTTTTTTGGTACGTTGGTTAAGCGTAAAACCTCACATATTTATGTGGCTAACTGGTTTTTCGGCGCATTTATACTGACAGTAGCTGTACTTCACATAGTGAATAGTATGTCTGTTCCTGTCTCAGCGATGAAATCATATTCTATCTACTCTGGTGCTGTAGATGCGATGGTACAATGGTGGTACGGCCACAATGCAGTAGGTTTTCTGTTAACAGCAGGTTTCCTGGGTATGATGTACTACTTTGTCCCTAAACAAGCTGAACGCCCTGTTTACTCCTACCGTTTGTCTATCGTTCACTTTTGGGCTCTCATCTCTTTGTACATTTGGGCTGGCCCTCACCACCTTCATTACACCGCACTACCAGATTGGACTCAATCACTAGGTATGGTCATGTCTTTGGTTTTATTCGCTCCATCTTGGGGGGGAATGATCAACGGTATTATGACGCTGTCTGGCGCGTGGCATAAACTTCGATACGATCCTATTCTGCGTTTCCTAATTGTTTCATTGTCTTTCTATGGAATGTCTACATTTGAAGGCCCAATGATGGCGATAAAAACAGTAAACGCACTATCCCACTACACAGACTGGACCATTGGACACGTTCATTCTGGAGCATTGGGTTGGGTGGCTATGGTTTCAATTGGTTCTGTATACCATCTTGTTCCTAAGCTTTTCGGTCAGGAGCGTATGTACTCGGTAAAACTGATCAATGTGCATTTCTGGTTGGCGACTATCGGTACGGTTTTCTACATCGTTGCTATGTGGATCTCAGGCGTAATGCAGGGACTAATGTGGCGAGCAGTTAACTCTGACGGCACACTGACCTACAGTTTTGTTGAATCCGTTGCAGCCTCTCATCCATTCTACTTTGTTCGCTTCCTAGGCGGTCTTATTTTCTTGTCGGGTATGTTCTTGATGGCATACAACACCTACAAGACGGTCAGTGCCCCGAAAGAGAGCTTAAAAGCAGTTCCGCAACCGGCTTAGGGAGAATTGAGTGTGAGTAATAATTCTAATAACCGCCACGAAATCTTAGAGCGTAACGTAGGTTTATTGGCAATCTTTATCGTGTTTGCGATCAGTTGGGGGGCGCTTGTTGAAATAACGCCTCTTATCTATCAAAAGCAGACAACAGAGCCAGTAGACAACTTAAGAGCTTACAGCGCTCTGGAGATGGAAGGACGTGATATCTACATTCGCGAAGGCTGTAATGTGTGTCATAGCCAGATGGTTCGTCCGTTCCGGTCAGAAACAGAGCGATACGGTCATTACTCTGTCGCTGGCGAGAGTGTTTGGGAGCACCCTTTCTTGTGGGGTTCAAAACGTACAGGTCCAGATTTAGCGCGCGTCGGTGGTCGCTATTCTGATGAGTGGCACCGCGTTCACCTGATGAACCCTCGTGAACTGGTGCCGGAGTCTATAATGCCGGGCTACCCGTGGTTAGCTGAAAACATTCTCGATGGGAAGCTAACTCCCAAGAAGTTGACGCTTTTCAGAGATAATTTTGGTGTTCCGTACACTGACGAGCAAATCGCAAACGCGACTAAGGATGTACAAGGTAAATCTGAGATGGACGCAGTCATCGCATACCTTCAGTCTCTTGGCCATGCGATGAAATAAGGAGTCGATATGGATTTCGGTACAATTCACAGCATCTATACCGTTGTTCTCTTTGCTAGTTTCATTGGCATTGTATGGTGGGCATTTGGCAAGAAACGTAAAGCACGATTTGAGGAAGATGCCAATCTAGTGTTTGCTGATGAAGAGCAAGTGAAACCAAATAATCAAGGAGTGGAGAAGTAATGACTACATTCTGGAGTCTCTGGATTATCGTAATTACTGTCGGTACTCTAGTTGGATGTGCAATCCTCCTAACTTGGTGTGCTAAGGATAAAATGGGCGTCGAGGAAGGTGCAGATATGGGACACGAGTACGATGGTATTCGTGAGCTCAATAACCCTCTACCAAAGTGGTGGACGTATCTGTTTATCAGCACTTTTGTATTTTCCGCTGTATACTTGGCGATGTACCCCGGACTAGGAAGCTTTAAAGGCTTGCTCAATTGGTCCAGTTCAAATCAAACGGTAACCAACGTAGAAGATTCAAAAAAAGCAATTTCTGAGGCACAAGAACAGAAACGTCTCGATCAGTACGCGAAAGAATTGGGCAGTGCTGATGCTTACTTTGGTGAGGCATTTCGTGCTCTTGCTCACAACGAAAATGGCCTGCGCGCTATCCCAGAGATTGCGCAAGATCCTAAAGCGATTAAAGTCGGTCAACGTCTGTTCCTACAAAACTGTTCGCAGTGTCACGGTTCTGATGCTCGTGGTCAGAAAGGCTTCCCTAACCTAACCGATAACGCATGGTTGTACGGCGGTGAGCCAGCCGCTATCGTTACAACCATTATGCAAGGCCGTATTGGTCAGATGCCTGCGTGGAAAGATGCTCTTGGCGAACAAGGTGTTCGAGAAGTGGTAAGCTACACGCTAAGTTTGTCGGGTCGTAAAGTAAACGCACGAGAAGCACAAGCTGGTAAAGCTCGATTCGTTGTGTGCGCTGCTTGTCATGGTACAGATGGTAAGGGTAACCCTGCGGTAGGCGCACCTGACCTAACTGATCAAGACTGGTTGTTTGGTGACTCACGAGCAGCGGTTACAGAAACCGTTATGAACGGCCGCTCTGGTGTAATGCCTGCTTGGAAGGACATTCTAGGTGAAGATAAGGTTCAGCTTGTCGCGGCATATGTCTGGAGTCTAAGTAACTCCGACAATGAGTAACATTTCAATAACAGCCCCTTTTAAAGGGGCTGTCTTTCTCTTAGATTTAAAGCCTTACATTTTTTCATATAGCTGTTGAGAACTTTTTTATGGTAAAGCCTTGGTATAAACAATTTTGGCCGTGGTTTCTGATTATCCTACCTCTTACCGTTGTGGTTTGGACAATCGTAACCGTGGTTGTATTTGCCAACCACTCCGTCTCCTTGGTTGCCGAGGATTACTATAAAAAAGGCAAAGGGATCAACATTGACATCAGTAAAATGAATGTCGCTCGCGATCTTGCTCTTAACGCTACCGTTTCGTCTGATCACAACAACATAGTTATCGCTTTCGATAAAGGAGTTTTACCACACTTTCCTGCGCTAACCGCAACGTTCACACACCGTACGTTGGCTGACCGTGACTTTACTAAGCTCCTTACCGCTGATGCAAAAGGCAATTATCGTTTGACACCAGAAGACTCGATTCAAGGTCCGTGGTTCGTTGAGCTAGAGCCACATAACAAAGAATGGATGATTCAAGGTCGAGTTGAATTCCCTGCACAACAAACAATGTTAATGAAGTAACTCTATGTGTAAATCCTGTTATCACTGTGGTGAAGATGTACCAGCCAACACGGATTTCAAAGTAGAAATATTAGGTGAAATTCGCGACATGTGTTGTCCGGGCTGTGAAACCGTCGCTCAGACTATCGTCGATAGTGGTCTTGTCTCCTATTACCAATACCGAACGGCGCCAGCCGAAAAAGCAGACCTAGTTCCAGAGCAGCTTCAAGCCCTCATTCATTATGATAATGAAGATGTCCAGTCTGAGTTTGTTCGAAACCATGAAAACACTTCTGAGGTATCACTTTCTTTAGAGGGGGTGTCGTGCGCCGCTTGTGCTTGGCTGATTGAGAAACAGGTTTCTGGCGTCAAGGGGTTAGTTTCTATTCGTGTGAATACGACGACAAATCGAGCATTGCTTGCGTGGGACAAAACGCAAGTACGTTTGAGTGAACTACTCTCAGTAATTCATAAACTCGGTTACAAAGCGGCTCCCTTTGAGGCAGATAAACAAGAAGCTGCTTATCATCATACAATGAAGCAATATCTATATCGCTTAGGTATTGCGGGCCTAGCAACCATGCAGGTTATGATGCTCGCAGTGGCATTGTATTTGGAAGTGTTTGGTGATTTAGAGCCAGAGTTTAAAAACTACCTCCGTTGGGTCAGCTTAATTTTTGCGACACCAGTACTGCTCTACTCCGCCCTCCCTTTTTATCTCAATGCATGGCGAAGCATCAAAGGCAGAACGCTTGGTATGGATGTTCCAGTCTCTATTGCATTGATCTTCGCATACTTGGCTAGTCTAGTCGCAACCGTAACTGGTGAGGGAGAGGTGTTCTTTGAGTCCATCTCTATGTTTACCCTCTTTTTGTTGGTCGGCCGATTCTTAGAGATGCGTGCTCGTCGAAAAGCAGCGGCAGCAAGTGGCAATCTTCTTAAACTGATCCCTGCGATTGCTACAAGGCTAGATGGTGAACAAGTCCCAGTAAAAACCTTAAAGATTGGCGATCGCATTCGTGTCCTGCCTGGCGAACATATCCCTGCAGATGGCAAAGTGATTTCTGGTCGTATCCATATCGACGAATCCATGCTGACCGGTGAGTCTGTACACGTGGTTAAAAAAGCCGGAGGTGCAGTCTATGCTGGGACATTGAATGGGGATGAATCGTTCGATCTTGAGGTGACGAATTCAAAAGCAGACTCGATGATCTCTAACATAGTGCGCCTTCAAGATGAAGCTCAGCATTCCAAACCAAAAATTGCTGAAATCGCCGACGTGGTTGCGCGCTATTTCGTTGGCGTAATCCTGATTATTTCTGCAGGAACATGGTTCTACTGGCATCAAACTAAACCTGATGACGCTTTCTGGATCATGCTGTCAGTTTTGGTTGCGACATGTCCATGTGCCCTATCTTTAGCAACACCAACGGCACTGACCTGCGCGACCTCCCGTATGGGTGACTTTGGTATTTTGCTCCGTAAAGGACATGTTTTCGAGACACTGTGTAAAATTAACCACCTTGTAGTAGATAAGACGGGAACCTTGACCAAAGGCGACATTGAAATCCGTCAAACCAAAACTTTCTCTGATTTAGAAGTCTCCGACACGCTCGCAATTGCCGCCGCGCTTGAAGCTCATGCAAATCACCCTATTGCTCGTGCTTTCTCCTGTTTTATTCACCAAGACATCACCGTAAGCGATGTTCAGAACATCATCGGCTCGGGAATTCAAGGTATTTGGAATGGCAAGAGAGTAAACATTGGTAGTGCTGCTTTTGTTCTCGGTGAAAACAGGGAGGAAAGCAACGCCGTTTATCTATCGTTAGAAGGCAAGCATGTTGCAACCTTCTATTACCATGACCCGATTCGTAAAGAGAGCAAAGCATTTATCCAACGTTTTGCTGATGCTGGTATTAAAACCACCTTGTTGACGGGCGATTCATTACAAAATGCCCAACCTGTTGCGAAAGAAATGGGCATAGAGCATGTGATAGCCTCAGCGAAACCAGAAGACAAACTCGCATATCTTAAGGGACTAGACCAAAGCGATATCACCATGATGGTGGGTGACGGCATTAACGATGCCCCTACACTGGCTGGTGCTCATCTCTCCGTAGCGATGGGAGGTGGAACAGACGTTGCGAAAGCTTCTGCAGATATGACACTTCTTGGCGATAATTTAGAGAAGTTACTCGAAGCAAGGTTGCTTGCAATGCGTACAAGAAAGATAATCCGAGAAAACTTGGCTTGGTCTTTGGGCTACAACCTGTTAATTTTGCCGCTTGCGGTCGCAGGCTTAGTTGCGCCATACGTTGCCGTAGTGGGGATGTCAGCGAGTTCTATCATCGTCGTATCCAATTCTTTGCGACTTCTCAAAGAGAAGTAGATGGGAGAGAAAACATGGAAAGCCTTTACATTTTAATCCCTATCGCCATTGTATTGGTCTGTATCGCTGTCGCAATATTTCTCTGGGCGGTTCGTAGCGATCAGTTCGAAGACTTAGAGCGACAAGGCCACAATATCCTTCTTGATGAAGATGATAAACCAAACAACAAAAAACCATAACGATACTCTATGAGTCCTGATTTTATTGGTGCTTTCATGATTGGCCTCGCCGGGGCCGGACATTGCATGGGAATGTGTGGTGGTATCGCCTCCTTACTTTCAATGGGCGTGACGAACAACAAACCTTCTTTGACCATTCCTCTCTTCTACAACTTTGGTCGGCTTGTAAGTTACGCTTTGATCGGCGCTGTCGTTGGAGGTGCCATATCTGGTCTTTCAGAGTTGAGCGGTCTCACCCAATCTCTTGCATGGCTTAGGTTTGTCGCCGCGATATTCATGATATTAGTCGCACTCTATATTGCTAAGTGGTGGCATGGCCTGTTAGTTGTAGAAAAGTTAGGTCAGCATATCTGGAAGTTTATCTCTCCGGTAGGAAAGCGCCTGCTCCCCTTGAAGCATCCCTTTCACGCATTCCCATTTGGTTTTATCTGGGGTTGGTTGCCATGCGGCTTAGTCTATTCAGCGCTCACCTGGTCGGCAGTATCGGGAGGTGCATTAAATGGCGGGTTGATCATGTTGGCATTTGGGCTGGGTACTTTGCCTTCTATGCTTGCTATCGGCTACGGCACGAGGCATTTTAAGAACATTCAAAAATCTTTTATATTTAGAAATATCTCGGCGTTATTGTTAATAATTTATGGTGTGTATACCGCTACTGGTGCCATAAAAATACTTGGTTTCATATAATATGAATGTCTTTATGCTTTATTTTTTACTACCCTTTAGATATGTGCAATGATAAAATATTGACGTATATCAAATAGTGAAAGATTGTTATGATTTCAGATAAACCTGCAACAAAGCGTATCCAATCAGGCGGTTGCGCAATTCATTGTCAAGATTGTAGCATTAGCCAACTTTGTATCCCGTTCACTCTTAATGAGTCTGAATTAGATCAGCTTGATCAAATCATCGAGCGAAAAAAACCAATTCAAAAAGGCCAAGAGCTGTTCAAAGCTGGTGATGAGCTAAAATCTCTGTACGCTATCCGTTCTGGTACAATCAAAAGCTATACCATTACAGAGCAAGGCGATGAGCAAATTACTGCTTTTCACTTGGCTGGAGATCTAGTTGGTTTTGACGCAATCACCGGTGATTCACACCCAAGTTTTGCTCAGGCACTGGAAACATCTATGGTCTGCGAGATCCCTTACGAAATCCTTGACGATCTATCAGGTAAAATGCCAAAGCTTCGTCAACAGATTATGCGTCTGATGAGTAATGAGATTAAAGGCGATCAGGAAATGATCCTGCTTCTTTCTAAAAAGAATGCTGAAGAACGCCTCGCCGCTTTCCTTTACAATCTCTCGACGCGTTTTTCTCAACGTGGATTTAGTCCTCGCGAATTCCGCTTAACCATGACTCGTGGCGATATTGGTAACTACTTAGGTCTAACCGTAGAAACAATCAGTAGACTGCTTGGACGCTTCCAGAAATCCGAAATTCTGAGTGTTAAAGGTAAGTACATCACCATCTTAAATCATGATGTCTTGATGGAACTTGCTGGCGTTAGCAAAGACTGATATGCCCTATTGATTGACGTAGCTTTAGAATGAGCTGCGTCATGTTTTCTCTATTATCCCTTCGAAAATCCTCAAAATATTATTCAAACTAAGCTACAGTAAAAGTGTACCTTGTGTGCTCCAATATACTGATTTATCTTGTTTTCAGTGTATGGTTTTACAATAATAAGTGGGCTTAGATATGAGTATATACAGTAAGATCCTTGTTGTTGCTGACATCAATAACGATGAACAGCCGGCACTTGCAAGAGCGGTTCAACTTGCTCGAAAAAGTGTATCCAGAAGCCGAATCACTGTTTTTTTGTCAATCTATGATTTTTCTTATGATATGACCTCTATGCTGTCGTTCGATGAAAGGGATGCTATGCGTCGCGGTGTTATCCAGCAACGTGAACAGTGGATAAATCGGGTTGCTCAGCCGTATTTAGACGATAGCTTCGACTTTGACGTATGTGTGGTATGGCATAACCGCCCTTATGAAGCGATCATTGCTGAAGTTTTTGCTGGTGGTCATGACATTGTAATTAAAGGAACACGTAAGCACGATGTTCTTGAGTCCGTGATTTTTACTCCTACTGATTGGCATTTATTACGTAAGTGCCCTGTCCCTGTACTTTTGATTAAAAATGCTGATTGGCCAGAACATGCAAAAATCCTCGCATCTGTTCATGTCGGTTCTGAAAACCCAACACACATTGACTTGAACGATTCAATGATCGAGCGTCTTAAAGAAATCACTAATCGTCTGGATGCTGAGCCCTATCTCGTCAATGCTTATCCGGTTACACCAGCGAATATCACGATTGAACTACCAGAGTTTGACCCAACCACCTACACAGATGCAGTTCGCGGGCATCACCTAACCGCAATGAAAGCACTTCGTCAAAAACACGGTTTGGATGAACAGCAAACCATCGTCGAGCAAGGCCTGCCTGAAGACATTATTCCTGCTACGGCTGAAAAGCTGGATGCGGCAATGGTTATTCTTGGTACGACTGGCCGCACTGGGCTTTCTGCTGTATTTATTGGTAATACGGCCGAGCATGTGATTGATAAAATCAATTGCGACGTGCTGGCTTTAAAACCAAACGGGTATATCAGTCCACTTGATCCAAACACTGCAACTTAGTGACTTTTAGTTTTGGGCTTGGTTGATATCTAGAAGTGAAAATCCCCCAACGTTTGGGGGATTTTTTATACTGTATATTGCCTTTTGGGCGACGAACACGAAAAAGGAGGCTTATTCGGCCCCCTCTTATCGAATTAGATGTTGGTTACATCGATAAACATTGACTCATCAATGTTCGTTGAAGAAACGACAGCTTCATTGAATTCGTATTCTTCGCGATTACCTTCACGGTCTAGTGGAAGGTTTTCAAAATCAAACAGCTCACGGTCAGCAAGCTGACTTGGGCTTACATTTTGAATAGATTTGAAAATCGCCTCTACACGGCCAGGCGTTTTTTTATCCCAATCAATCAGCATCGCTTTAATTGACTGACGTTGAAGGTTTTCTTGAGAACCACAAAGGTTACAAGGAATGATCGGAAATTCTTTGTGTTCTGCATATTTGATCAGGTCTTTCTCACGGCAGTAAGTCAGAGGACGAATTACAACGTTACGACCATCATCCGATCGAAGTTTTGGTGGCATCGCTTTAAGACGTGAGCCGTGAAACATATTCAAAAACATTGTTTCTACGATGTCATCCATATGGTGACCAAGTGCCAGTTTAGTCGCACCGATCTTCTCTGCAAAAGAGTAAAGTGTACCACGGCGAAGACGTGAACAGAGACCACAGGTTGTTTTGCCTTCTGGTACTTTTTCTTTAACTACAGAGTAAGTGTCCTTGTCTACGATGTAGTAAGGAATGTTCAGCGTTTCAAAGTAATCTGGGAGAATGTGCTCAGGGAAACCAGGTTGTTTCTGATCAAGGTTAACCGCTACCACCTCAAATTTGATCGGTGCTGCCTTTTGTAGATTCAGCAAGATATCAAGCATCGCGAATGAATCTTTACCACCACTAATGCATGCCATCACAACATCACCTTCTTCGATCATGTTGTACTCAGTAATAGCATTTCCAACATTTCTTCTAAGACGTTTCTGAAGCTTGTTGAATTCTAGGGTCTCTTTTCTTGTATCTAATTGGTTCATTGCGGGCTCTCACATCGCCGATTAATCGACTAGGGCTTCCTAATAGGGTGTTCTATGGGGCGTGGATTATACGAGCTTTTTAAGCAGGATTAAACGTTTGTGTGACTGAGTCATCAATTTATGCACTCTAATCGGGTGCAATGTGCAATAAAAAAGAGCCGCAATTGCAGCTCTATAATTCTATGATTACTTTTTCGCGTTTGGTAGATAAGGTAAAACGCGAGTTGTTGGCTGAGGTAAGGTCATGTGTCCTCCTTCACCGATGTCACTCAATGCCACTTGGACTTTACCATTTACAATGGCTTTTTCTGACCCATTGGAGAAGGTAATGACGCCATTCAAATCGTCTGCAAACTCCATGGTTACACCTTGAACTTCAGGTGTAAACCAGCTTGCAAACATACCGCCAAGATCTTCAAGCAGAGCCTGCATTTGTGGCATTAAGGGAATGAGTTGCTCATAATAAACATTACCTTGTAACGACTTTTTGGTCATGACCACCAAAGAATAATCACAGCGAGTGTCTTTTGGCGTTTGAACAAAGACAAGTGGGTTTGCAGACTTTAAATTCTTATCGACCGGAATGGGAAGCTCTTTTGAAGCCGGAATCACAAACTCTTCGTAGTGCTCTTCTTTTTCCATCCATGCTTTTTCTATCTCACACAGTTGCTTGGTCTTTGCGTCAACAAAGAAAACGCCAACTTTGACGTCGTCATGTCCTTCCTTCACGTTATTCTTCAATTGTGTGTAGAGCTTGGAATACGTAAACATGTATTCTTGAGAGTGGGCTACGGGCGATGCTAGAACCAGTAACGCACTGCTTATTAAACTTAGGCTTAATTTCTTCATCCGATCCGTCACCTCTTCATTTATTTTATCAATTTAGGCATCAAACAGATGAGAGTTACCATCGTGGTCATTGTCATTGTCATTGTGTTGAGTTGCTACGATTTTTAACTTGATACCAAACATTTCGCGGTACAGGATGCCTTTCAGGTGGAAGAAAAACGGCAGCACGAATATCAAGCCAATTCCGTAAAACAATGCGGCAACAATAAACATCAACATCACGCCTAAGTAGAGCCCTGCGACAACAAAAATCTTCTTATTAACGGCACGCAGTGATAAAAGAAGTGACTGCATAGGTTGGATTTTTTTCTCACAAATCAACAAAACTGACTGACTAAACGCTAAAGATAAATAGAGAGATAGCAAAGGGAATATCATACCTGCCACGCCCTGCATCAATAAACTAAACAGCGTTGCTAGAATCACAGGAACGGTATACTGAAGGCCTTTACCCACGTGGCGAACCTTAGTATTTAAACCTGCTATGTGGCTCATTGCCATTAAGCTAACACCGGCATAAATCGGTGCACTGATCACCTCGTAACTAAAGTTAGCCACGTAAATAGCGGATGCAATGTCAGCGGTAAAAGATTCTGGGGTCTGTATTGCATCAAGTATAACGGCTGGATCACCCAACTGAAGTTGCAAGGCAATGTAGAAGATACCCAACTGGACGAAGAGCAGAAGAATAATCGCCGGTGAGAAGGATAAAAATTGTTTAATGGTGGTGCGCCAAGCTTCACTAAAAATGGCGCCAGCTTTCAGTTCGTACTTGCCAGAAAGAGCTCGCTCTATACTCCCTCCTAGGTTGAAATCTTTCTCAAAATCATTGTTCATATTTAATCCAAGGCTAACTTGTGAAACTTTTCTGGAAAACCAGTTTATTTATGAGGACGCAATTATAGCCAAATCATATCAAGACTAACATCAGAACTCGACTTCAATACTTGCAATTATTGCCGTTTGGTTGATAATTAATCATTCGCAAATCCATGAAATTGTGAACATTTGCATAAGAAATCAATACTCACCTAGGGACTGTGGAGATACAAATACCTCCATAAAAACAGTATGGTAAGAGCTGTTTACTTTTGCCTGCAAAAAATTTTCTGTTTCAAGATAAGAAAATGCTTTGATTTCACAATTTTGGTGATTATGATGCGCGCCACTAAAGTGAATGATTTATATCACATCAATTGGATACACCCCAACTTGAACGTGGGAGAAATACAGACGTTGAACGCTAAACAGCAAGCAGGAAAACCACTAGTTCGTCTAACTGGTGTTAGTAAAAGTTTCGATGGCAAGGAAATCATCGGTAATTTAAATCTGGATGTTAATCATGGTGAGTTTCTGACGATTCTTGGCCCCTCTGGTTGTGGTAAAACAACGGTTTTACGTATGATCGCCGGCTTTGAGACTGCAGATGCTGGTCAAATCGTACTTGATGGCCAAGATGTAACACAGGTTCCTGCAGAGCAAAGGCACGTCAACACGGTATTTCAGAGTTATGCACTCTTCCCTCACATGACCGTATTTGAAAATGTTGCATTTGGTCTTCGTATGCAGAAAACACCTGCCGCAGAGATCGAGCCGCGAGTCATGGAAGCGCTGCGCATGGTTCGTTTGGAAAAAATGGCACAACGTAAGCCACACCAACTTTCTGGTGGTCAGCAACAACGTATCGCAATCGCTCGTGCGGTTGTGAACAAGCCAAAAGTGCTGTTGCTAGATGAGTCTCTCTCTGCTCTTGATTACAAGCTACGCAAGCAAATGCAGATCGAACTTAAACAGCTTCAGCGTCAACTTGGTATTACTTTTATCTTCGTAACGCACGATCAAGAAGAAGCCCTATCGATGTCTGATCGCATTATTGTTATGCGCGATGGTGTCATCGAACAAGACGGCTCTCCACGTGAGATATATGAAGAGCCTAAAAACCTATTTGTTGCTCGCTTTATCGGTGAGATCAATGTATTCAACACAACGATGTTAGAGCGTATCGATGAAAAACGCATTCGTGCAGAAATTGAAGGCGTTGAATCCATTGTCTATTACGACCAAGCAGCGCAAACCGGTGACAAACTGCAAGTACTACTTCGCCCAGAAGATTTACGCATCGAAGAGATCAAAGAGTCTGAAGAAAAAGGCATTGTGGGTCACGTAACAGAGCGTACCTACAAAGGTATGACGCTGGACTCCGTAATCCAATTGGACTCCGGCATGCGCGTGATGGTGAGCGAATTCTTCAACGAAGATGACCCGGATGTGGACCACTCACTCGGCCAGAAAGTCGCTATTACTTGGGTTGAGAGCTGGGAGGTAGTACTAAATGATAAACAAGAAGTTTAGTCTTCAGAACGCGATCATTACCCTCATCGTTGGCTGGTTAACACTGTTTGTGTTGGTACCAAACCTAATGATTATCGGTACGAGTTTTTTGACGCGTGATGAAGCAGACCTAATTGAATTAACATTTACTTTCGATAACTATCTTCGTTTGATTGATCCACTGTATGCAAAAGTGCTGATGCACTCTTTCTATATGGCGATCATTGCAACCTTGTTGTGTTTGGTGATTGGTTACCCATTCGCTTACATCGTAGCGAAAATGCCTGAAAAATGGCGCCCATTCATGTTGTTTTTGGTGATCGTGCCGTTTTGGACCAACTCTCTTATCCGAACTTACGGTTTGAAGATTGTTCTCGGTACCCAAGGTATTTTGAACAAGTCGCTGATAGCAATGGAAATCATCGATAAACCAATGCGTTTGATGTATACCGAAACTGCGGTAATGATTGGTTTGGTGTATATCCTACTCCCATTTATGATTTTGCCTTTGTACTCGGCTATAGAGAAGTTGGACAACACTTACATTGAGGCAGCCAAAGATCTTGGGGCGAACAAGCTTCAAATCATGACCAAGGTAATTCTACCTCTTACCATGCCAGGTATTATTGGCGGCTGTTTGTTGGTTCTGCTTCCCGCGCTCGGTATGTTCTACATCTCTGACCTATTAGGCGGCGCGAAGAACTTACTGATTGGTAACGTGATTAAGAGCCAAGTATTAAACGCTCGTGACTGGCCATTCGGTGCAGCGACAAGTATCGCCCTCACCTTCGCAATGGCTGTAATGCTCTACGCTTACTATAGAGCTGGGAAATTATTGAATAAGAAAGTGGAGCTAGACTAATGGGACGCACAGTTAGATTTAGCTTTATGGCGTTGGTATATGCGTTTCTGTATTTACCAATCATCGTTTTAATTGTTAATTCATTTAACGCTAACAAGTTTGGTATGAAATGGGGCGGCTTCACCACAAAATGGTATGAAACCTTAGTCAATAACGACAGCCTAATGCAGGCTGCATGGCACTCATTGAACGTGGCGGTATTCTCCGCGACCGCGGCGACCATCATTGGTAGCTTAACCGCTGTTGCCCTGTTCCGTTATTCGTTCAAAGGTAAAGGCGCGGTGAACGGCATGCTGTTTGTCGTAATGATGTCACCTGATATTGTTATGGCGATTTCATTTCTTGCTTTGTTCTTAGTATTAGGCGCACAGCTTGGTTTCTTTACTTTATTGATTGCTCACATCACTTTCTGTCTGCCCTTCGTTGTCGTAACGGTATACAGCCGCTTAAATGGCTTTGATGTGAAGATGTTGGAAGCAGCAAAGGACCTTGGTGCAAGCGAATGGGTAATCTTGAAACAGATCATCCTTCCTCTCGCTAAACCGGCGGTTGCCGCGGGATGGTTGCTGAGCTTTACCCTGTCTCTGGATGACGTAATCATTAGTTCGTTCGTAACGGGTCCTACTTATGAAATCCTGCCATTGAAGATTTACTCAATGGTTAAGGTGGGTATTTCACCAGAGGTGAACGCCCTTGCGACGGTCATGCTGGTTGTTTCTTTGGTTCTTGTTGTCATTTCGCAACTGCTCGCAAGAGAAAGAGTGAAGTAGATGCCGCCCCGTCAACATCACGAAACAGAATGGTCATACGCCATTCTGTTTTTCTATCTATCGTCCAAAAATAAAGTATTGGACAACGTTTGGTTTGGAGCTAACGTCAATGAAAAAATGGGCTACTCTATTAGCTGGTAGTGCATGTGCGCTTTCTCTGTTCTCTGGTACAGCGGCAGCGGATGATAAAGAATTAGTGTTTATGAACTGGGGTCCTTACATCAACAGTAATATCCTAGAGCAATTTACTAAAGAAACTGGCATCAAAGTGATCTACTCGACTTACGAGTCGAACGAGACTTTGTATGCAAAGCTAAAAACTCATAACCAAGGTTATGACCTAGTAGTACCTTCAACGTACTTCGTAGCGAAGATGCGTGACGAAGGCATGCTACAAAAGATCGATAAGACTAAGCTGAAGAACTTCGGCAACCTAGACAAGAACTACCTAGACAAGAACTACCTAGACAAGCCTTACGATCCAAATAACAACTACTCAATTCCTCACGTTGTGGCGATTACAGGTCTAGCGGTGAACGCAGACATGTACGACCCAAACGACTTCCAAAGCTGGGCGGACCTATGGAAACCTGAGCTTGAAGGTCAAGTAATGCTAATGGACGACACTCGTGAAGTGTTCCACATTGCACTACGCAAACTGGGTTACTCTGGTAACTCTACGGATCCAAAACAAATCGACGAAGCGTACGCTGAGCTACAAAAGCTAATGCCTAACGTTCTAGTATTTAACTCTGACAACCCAGGAGCACCTTATATGTCTGGCGAAGTTGGCGTCGGTATGCTTTGGAACGGCAGTGCAGCAGCGGCTCAAAACGAAGGCATGAACTTGAAGCTTGTGTTCCCCAAAGAGGGTGGCATCGGCTGGGTTGATAATTTTGCGATATCTTCTGGCGCAAAGAACGTGGATGCGGCACACAAGATGATCGATTTCTTACTACGTCCTAAAATCGCGGAGCAAATTTCGGCGGATACCGGGTACCTCACCGCTGTTGCAGAGTCTAACGCTAAATTTAAAGACGTTGCACCGCTGTTTCCTACTCAAGAAGACCTTGACCGTATTGAATGGCAGGATTCTATTGGTGACATGACAGTGAAGTACGAAGATTACTTCCTGAAGCTAAAAGCTGGCCAATAGCGTCACTTGCTCAATAAATCATCCACTAAATGAAAATAGGTAGCAATACGCTGCCTATTTTTGTCATTGGCTGATACAATTACAAGCTGCTAGGTTTATTTGCAGGTGCTGCAAACATTTACGCTGTTCAAAGCAGCAATGTTTGTCGCTCATACTTCAAATAAACAGGATTGTGCTTATTGCAATATGACAAATCGATGTCTCTGACTAGTATTGATTT
Source organism: Vibrio sp. AND4 (assembly GCF_000171815.1). Taxonomy (GTDB): domain Bacteria; phylum Pseudomonadota; class Gammaproteobacteria; order Enterobacterales; family Vibrionaceae; genus Vibrio. The sequence continues at coordinate 257,510 of NZ_ABGR01000002.1, forward strand.
GTCATATTGCTAAACAAAACGGATATAAAATGAAAAGTAAATTCTACGCAAGCGCACTGTGTGCGGCGACGCTAATCGCTACTCCTGCAATGGCTGCTAATCAAGAACTGTATTTCTACAACTGGTCGGAATACATCCCAAACGAAGTTCTTGAAGACTTTACAAAAGAAACCGGCATCAAAGTTATCTACTCTACGTACGAGTCTAACGAGAGCATGTACGCGAAGTTGAAAACCCAAGGTTCTGGTTACGACTTGGTAGTACCGTCTACCTATTTCGTATCTAAAATGCGTAAAGAAGGCATGCTGCAAAAGGTTGATAAGGAGAAACTGTCTCACTTTGCTGATTTGGACACTAACTTCCTGAACAAGCCATTTGATCCGAGCAACAACTACTCTATCCCTTACATTTGGGGGGCGACTGGTATCGGTATTAATGCTGATATGTTAGACAAGTCAAAGATCACTAAATGGGACGACTTCTGGGATAGCAAGTGGGAAGGTCAACTCATGTTGATGGATGATTCTCGCGAAGTATTCCACATTGCATTAACGAAGCTTGGTTTCTCACCAAACACGACTAACCCAGACGAAATCAAAGCCGCTTACGAAGAACTGAAAAAGCTGATGCCAAACGTATTGGTCTTTAACTCAGACTTCCCAGCGAACCCATACTTAGCCGGTGAAGTATCACTTGGCATGCTATGGAACGGCTCTGCATACATGGCGCGTAAAGAAGGCGCAAACATCGACGTCATCTGGCCAGAAAAAGGCGCGATTTTCTGGATGGACAGCCTAGCGATCCCTGCTGGTGCAAAAAACGTGGATGCTGCGCATAAAATGATCGACTTCCTACTACGACCTGAGAACGCGGCAAAGATTGCGCTAGAAATTGGTTACCCTACTCCTGTGAAGTCGGCACTCAAACTACTACCAAAAGAGTTCGCAGAAGATACCAGCATTTTCCCACCACAAGAAGTGATGGACAGCGGTACATGGCAAGACGAAGTTGGTGAAGCAAGTGTGTTGTATGATGAGTACTTCCAAAAACTAAAAGTAGACAACTAATCAGTCTGTTGAAATAGTTTAGAAAAGCGACTTTGGTCGCTTTTCTTGTACCTGAAGCCTACGATTTCTATCTCCAACTATCCTGCTCAAATTACCAAGTGTCAAAATACAAAAAAGGCATCAAATCACTTCGATGCCTTTCTCATCTTGATACTCTGATAACTTATTTAAGCGCTAGTTTCGTTTTCTAGAGCAAGAAGCTCGTCTACGAGTTTGGGCACTTCTATGCTTGCTTTGCCGTAACGCTTTTCTTCAAATTCACTCTCTACAGCGCTTGGCTGCAAATTAATTTCAATCGTATGTGCGCCATGCATTTTCGCATCATGTACAAAGCCCGCTGCCGGATAGACGACACCCGAAGTGCCAATAGAGATAAACAGATCCGCTTGTTCTAATGACGCATATATCTCCCCCATACGCAATGGCATCTCACCAAACCAAACAATGTGTGGACGCATTTGAGATGGAATTTGGCAACAATGGCAAAACTCACCAGTTTCAATATCTGTTATATGCTCAATGACTTGATTAGACTCACTACACCGCGCTTTGAGTAATTCACCGTGCATGTGGACAATATTGGTGCTACCGCCTCTTTCGTGCAAGTTATCGATATTTTGGGTAATGATGGTCACATTGCCTTGCAACTGGTCCTCTAAACGTCCTAGCGCGATATGGGCCGCATTGGGCTTTATACTTTCATCAAGCAGATTTTTACGACGCTGGTTATAAAAGTTCTGAACGAGGTCCGGATTACGGTCGAAGCCCTCTGGCGTTGCCACATCTTCTATACGGTGATTCTCCCAAAGTCCATCTTGAGCTCGAAATGTTTGAATACCAGACTCAGCAGAGATGCCTGCGCCAGTAAGTACGACAATATTTCTATATGGGAAATTCATAGTCTATCCTTATTGCTCTTTTTATTAAGCTTAACACCGATACAAAAACAACAATAGCAACAAGGATTAGACTATGGTCGTAAGGCTTCTGATTTGCTTCTAGTTTCTACTTAAAAACTGCGTAAATTAATCAGATTTTCGGGAATAAAAAACCTCACGGTTGTGAGGCTTTTATACAGAGAATTGTTTACAAGTTAGGGCCTGTCGAAGGTCTATGAGGCATATTATTACTCAGTTGATTCATACCTTGGTACATACGAATAAGCCAGACTAGAATCGCCAATACGGCGAACAACATTCCAACCCAAGGGATAAAGTACGCGACCGAGTCTAGTAAGCTGCTGTGTATCCAATAATCATTCACGCCAACTAACACACCATTTGAGGTTGCCACGGTTACGATCAACACCACAAAGAACGTGAGGTACAAGAAGAAAGTTCGAATTAAGCCGTAGTAATGCGTATTTACTATGTCACTGTCTTCCCCTTTATCCAAGCGGTAGCCTGCGTAAATGATTGCGATAACACCAGAAATCAAAAACGTAAACGGGGTAAAACAACTCAGGATGTAAGCTAACCAAATACCACTATGAGGTTTGTTCATTCGCTTTCTCTCCTTTTGCATCACTTTGAGCAGTGTCGAATTCACCCACTATTCCCTTGGACTTTACCTCTTCATACCAAAGGTCGTGGTGTTCTTTCGCCCAGGTTTCATCAACGTCACCGGTCACCATTCCTTCTAATGCTCCCTCCATACCGAATAGGCCGATATAAATGTGGAAAATAAAACCACAGATTAGAATAAGAGCCGAAATAGCATGAACAAGGTTAGACAACTCCATATCGCGACGCGTTTGGCCGAATATTGGGAAATCCAGAACTAAGCCACTCACTGCTGCGATAGCACCAAAAATGATCAACAACCAGTAAATGGCTTTCTCACCACCGTTTGAGAAGCCAGCCGATGGGTGCGTACCTTTATGTTTTCCAACCATGCCGCCCATTTTCATGAACCAACGGATGTCTGTCATGTTAGGGATAGATTTGCGCCACCATTTCATTAGCACAAACATCAGTAAGATGAAGAACAGCGGCCCCATATAGTTATGGTACTGCTTCGCCAACATGACGATGAAGCCCCAGAACTCAGTTGGTACGTACGGTTTTAAGAAGTGCTTACCGTATACCAGCATCAAACCACTGAATGCTAGCGTTAGGAAAGTAAACGCCATACTCCAGTGAAGTGCGCGATCAAGCCGAGACCAGCGTTTGATCTTTTTGCCAGTGCGTGGCTTGCTTAGCATCAGCGGACCAACGAATACGTAAGCCATGATTACCATTGCGATACTGCCAAAAATCGCGACAGCGCCCGCGGGAGACATCCATTTTTCTTTAAGAATGTACCAAGTCTCACCCGGAGTACTGATCAGCACACCGTGTTCCGCTGATTTCGACGTGGTATAGCCTTCTTGCCCCTCTTTGACCTGACGCCAAAAATCCGCACCTGCAAGTTGTGTCATCTCCTGTTGAACCACTGGAGATGTGTCTTCTTGCGCAGACGCCGGAATCGCAAAGGTCAGCAGTAATGCAGTCATCATTGACAGCATCACAAGAGACGCACGTTTAAGCGTATTTAACATGTGTCTCTCCTACTTAGCTTTTGGTTGCGTCGTAAGAAAGATCGTTACCGTCTGTCCAACCTGCGTTTTTCGCACCACGCTCAACCACACGTTGACGGAAGATGTCAGAGACTTTCTCAGCATCACCCGCTAGCAGCGCTTTTGTAGAACACAATGAAGCGCACATCGGTAGCTTGCCTTCCGCGATACGGTTCGCACCATACTTTTCACGCTCTTCTGGAGATCCTGGCTCTGTGTTTGGGCCGCCTGCGCAGAAAGTACATTTGTCCATTTTTCCACGCTCCCCAAATGCTTGCTGTTTGGGGAATTGAGGCGCGCCGAACGGACAAGCAAACAGACAGTAACCACAACCGATACAAAGATCTTTGTTGTGCAGAACAATACCGTCTTCTGTGTGCTCGAAACAGTCAGCTGGACAAACAGCCATACAAGGTGCATCCGTACAATGCATGCAAGCGACGGAGATTGAATTTTCACCCGGTTCACCGTCGTTTAGCGTAACCACGCGGCGACGTTGGATACCCCACTCAAGGGCATCATCATTTTCGTTCTTACATGCAGTAACACAGCCGTTACACTCGATACAGCGTTTGGTGTCACAGAGGAATTTCATTCGTGCCATTGTCAGACTCCTTACGCTTTACGAATGTTACAGAGGGTTACTTTGGTTTCCTGCATCAACGTAACAGGGTCGTAACCGTAGGTGGTTGCTGTATTAGCCGCTTCACCAACAACATAAGGGTCAGTACCTTTTGGGTACTTATGGCGTAGGTCTTCTCCTTCAAACTTACCGCCAAAGTGGAACGGTATGAACGCCAAGCCCGGCTTAACACGACGCGTTACCATGGCTTTCACCTTGATGCGGCCTTTCTCTGCACCTTCAACCCATACCTCTTCACCGTCTTTGAAGCCAAGATCGTTTGCGTCTTTTGGGTTCACTTCAACAAACATTTCCTGTTGAAGTTCAGCAAGCCATGGGTTTGAACGCGTCTCTTCACCACCGCCTTCGTATTCAACCAAACGACCAGAAGTCAGAATAATTGGGTATTCGCCAGACTTATCTTCTTTCTGGATAGATTTGTAAAGCGTTGGTACGCGGAAAATGGCCTCTTTATCGTCCCAAGTTGGGTAATCCGTGACAAGGTCACGTCTAGGGGTGTATAAAGGTTCACGGTGCAGCGGTACGCGATCTGGGAATGTCCAAACGACCGCACGCGCTTTCGCGTTACCAAATGGAATACAACCGTGCTTGATTGCTACGCGTTGGATACCGCCAGACAGGTCAGTTTTCCAGTTTTTACCTTCTGCTGCTGCTTTTTCTTCAGCCGTTAGGTCATCCCACCAACCAAGCTGTTTGATTAGCTTGTCAGAGAATTCCGGGTAACCGTCTTTGATTTCACAGCCTTTTGAGTAGCTGTCTTCTGCAAGTAGGCTTTGACCTTCGAATTCCACACCAAAGCGCGTACGGAAGTTACCGCCTCCCTTTGCAACCGTCTTTGACGTATCGTATAGAATGTGTGTGCCTGGGTGCTTCATCTCTGGTGTGCCCCAACATGGCCAAGGTAGACCGTAAGTCTCGCCATTTACAGGGCCGCCCTCCGCTTCTAAAGAGGTCTTATGGAATGTATGCCAGTTTTGTTGGTGCGCTTTTAGACGCTCTGGGCTTTGACCCGTATAACCTATGGTCCACATGCCTTTGTTGAACTCGCGAGTGATGTCTTCGATCACTGGCTGGTTGTTCTCTACGCGTATGTTTTTGAACAGCAGATCTTCATAACCTAGCTTCTTAGTGAGCAGGTACATGATTTCGTGGTCAGGTTTAGATTCGAACAATGGCTCGATAACCTGATCACGCCACTGAAGTGAGCGGTTAGACGCTGTCACACTGCCGTGTGTTTCGAACTGGGTTGTGGCAGGAAGCAGGTAAACGCCGTCAGTACGATCGTTCATTACTGCTGCGACTGTTGGGTATGGGTCGACAATCACCATCATATCCAGCTTTTGCATCGCTTTCTTCATCTCAGGGCCACGAGTCTGAGAGTTGACCGCGTGACCCCAATAGAACATTGCACGGATGTTTTCACGTTGACGAATGTTGTCTCTGTTTTCAAGCACACCATCCACCCAACGAGAGACAGGGATACCTGCACTGTTCATTGGTTTTTGACCACCATAAGCCTGGTCATCAAAACGACCTTTCACCCACTCGTAATCAATGTCCCACACTTTTGACCAGTGACGCCAAGAACCTTCAGACAGACCGTAGTAACCCGGTAGCGTGTCAGACAGTACACCAAGGTCAGTTGCGCCCTGTACGTTATCGTGACCACGGAAGATGTTAGCACCGCCGCCTGATTTCCCCATGTTACCTAGCGCAAGTTCAAGCACACAGTAAGCACGTGTGTTGTTGTTACCAGTTGTATGCTGAGTGCCACCCATACACCAAACGACACAACCCGGACGGTTTTCAGAAAGCAGCTTCGCTGTTTGGTAAACTTGCGACTCAGGAACGCCAGTTACGCGCTCAACTTCTGCTGGTGTCCATTTCGCCACTTCTGCACGGATTTCATCCATACCGAATACACGTTGACGGATGAACTCTTTATCTTCCCAGTTGTTCGCAAAAACATGCCATAGCACGCCCCAAATGAACGCAACATCAGACCCTGGGCGCAGAGACACATAGTGATCTGATTTCGCCGCCGTTCGCGTGCGACGAGGATCCGCAACGACGATTTTACAGTTGTTCTTCTCTTTCGCGATCAGGATGTGCTGCATCGCAACAGGGTGTGCTTCGGCTGGGTTTGAACCAATGAATAGCATCGACTTACAGTTGTGCATATCATTGAACGAGTTGGTCATCGCACCGTAACCCCAAGTGTTTGCTACACCTGCTACGGTTGTTGAGTGACAGATACGCGCTTGGTGGTCAACGTTGTTGGTACCCCAAAGCGACGCCATCTTACGGAACATGTACGCTTGTTCGTTGTTGTGCTTTGCACTGCCCAACCAGTAAACTGAATCTGGCCCCGACTCTTTGCGGATGTCCATTACCTTGTTACCGATTTCTTCGATCGCTTGGTCCCAAGAAAGCTTCTTCCACTTACCGTTTTCAAGCTTCATTGGGTATTTCAAACGACGCTCACCGTGCCCGTGTTCACGCAGTGCAGCACCTTTTGCACAGTGTCCACCAGCATTGAATGGGTGGTCGAATGCAGGCTCTTGACCTGTCCATACCCCATTTTGAACTTCTGCGTAGATACCACAACCTACAGAACAGTGAGAACAGATGGTACGTTTTACTTCTGTTTTCGCTTCTGGATCCACCGATTTCGCTTGTGCTTTCTTCATCATGCCCGGTGCAAAAAGACTTGCCCCCATCACCGCACCGCCAGCAGCAAGCGAGGTATTTTTCATGAAAGCACGGCGAGAAACGCCAAGCTGATTGGATTCTTTGCTCACACTGTCGGAGCGTTTGATGAGTTTCATCCGTTTTCTCCTAAAGTGTGTCGTAGTAATCGCGAATGTGTTGAGTTTCACGATAGCCTTTCTTCTTCATGTCTTTTTCTGAAGGCTCGACCGTTTCTGAAGCGCTTGCCACTTTTTCTGTTCCAGTGACAACCGCACCAACTACGGCTGCAGTTGTTAAACCGCTCAGGAGGTTCCTACGGCTCGTGTTTATTTCTTTATTATCTTTCATCATTGCTTCCTTACCTTACGGTAGATCTTTGGAGGCTATTGCCCCTCTATCGATATGACCAACTACTGCTCGATTACTCGTAATCAGTGACGTTTTTCACCTCAATTTTTAGTTTGTGCTTACTACTTTTGGTGTTCACGCTAAAGCGCACTTGTTCTAGTGTTAAGAATGCCTCACACAGCTGAGCTACTGGCTTATAAAAGTTCGCACTGTCTGCGTTTTTCAGTTGTTGTGTGAAAGAGCGAAACCAAGGTGAAATGTGTTTGTTAAACACCGCTTGTTGTAGATCTTCTTCTTCATCCGTTAGCATAGACATCACTTCACAAAGTGCCGCGATATGGTCTTCGGGCTCTTTCACATTTTCATCACGCTCGAAACCAAGCAGTTCCAAATCGTGACGAATTTCAGCCAGTGGCTTTTCCATCATTGCACCCGTCACGTGCCATGAGCCGAACGGCATCACTTCTCCACGACCGATACCAATGAAAAGATCTTGGTATTCACTCTCTAGCGCTTCACGGTTGGAATCTTTTGCCACTTGCTGAAGTCCAATCCACGCTTTTTGCATCGCGCTTTCTGTATGTTCAACCTCTAAAAAAGTCAGGAACTCGATCACTTCTTTACTTGGTGCACTGCGGAAAAGTGTCGACAAAACCAAGTAGATCTCTGTTCTTAGTGTCTGTTCTTGTATTGTTTCCACTATGAACTCCTAGTATTTCAGTTGTTTCATTGGGTCTTCTGCCATCGACTCGAACATGTCGATCACACGGCAGTCCTCACACATTGCAATACGATTGATGGCTGCGTCATCAGAGAAATGAGAGTGACCGCGTAACTTATTCTGTAGCATGTCGATCATAGACTGAGGTGCAAATGGCTTATGACAGCGAATACATTCCGCTGCTTTCTCTTCGTGAATCACAACCGCTTTTTGGCGCTCTTGCTTCACCCAGTTCATCCGTGGAGTCAGGGTCAGCACGTTTTCAGGGCAGGCTTTTTCACATAAACCGCATTGAATACAATCTTGTTCAATGAATTTAAGTGAAGGAGATTCGCCGTCGGTATGAAGCGCACGTGTCGGACAAACCGCTACGCAGCTCATGCACAAAGTACAGCCTTTGCTCTCACAAGAAACATTGCCATAAGGGGCGTTGGCAGGCAGTTCAACAACCTTCTCATCCGGATTACGAGCAAAAGACATGGCATCAAGCGCAGTAAAAAGACGTTGACGCTTGTTACCTTGCAGATCGCCAAGAGCAAGATCAAATGAATCAGTACATAGTGTTGGAGGACCTTCACGTAGCGATTCCAAATAAAGGATATCTATGGTTTCTTTTGCGATACCAAGTTGCTCCAGTAGTACTTGTGCGATGGCCACTTCGTTGTTCAGAACACGAATAATGGTCTGTGGCATAAACCGAGAAGCCGCAAATAGCACTTGAGTCGCGCCATTAACCAGCGCAGAAAACCAAGTATCGATACCGATAGACGGTAGCTCTTCAACTACAATAGGAATCACGTTATCTGGTAGTGCTTTCAGTGCCATCACGTTGTATGTCTCGTGACGGGAGCTACAAATAAGCACGATAGGATCTAAACCACCCGCTTGCTTATAGTTTGCTAGCGTGCGCTCAATGAATTTTTGTGTATCTTGAGGGTTAGGTAGCGCGTAGTGAATGGCTTCTGTCGGACAAGCAGTAGAACACGTGCCCACGCCTTGACAAAGGTACGGGTTAATCTCAATTCTATGACCTATTTTATCGCTGCCTTGACTGGATAATGCTCCAGCAGGGCAAGCATCAACGCAACGATCACAACCTTTTATGCCTCGAGAGCTGTGCGCACAAAGATCATTGTCCAGACGGAAGAATTTTGGTTTATCGAATGTCCCCATTAATGTTGGGATCTCTTCTAACGCTTCTGCAAGTTTGGGATAACCTCGTCCCACTGGATAGTATCCCGGAACCGGAACCTCTTCTGACATACAGCTGCTTAAACAAAGATCGAGAACAACATCAAAGCAATCACTGTTAATAGCGATTTTTGCTAGGTTACTTTCAAGGCCGCGATTTTCAATCAGCACTTCAAACGTACCAAGGAAGCCAGAAACCTGAACCGAGTCGGCGAAATACAGCTCTGGGTTAGTACTTTTCTCTCCGTCTGTCGAGAGCAATGTCAAGCTATTCATTTGAGTAAGCTGTGCGGCTGCACTCTCAATGATGGCCGTCGGTCCAACGATCAGCGTATTACCGCCACTCTCGTAGCTCACGGTTGGTGGAATAAGATTGGTCAACTCAACGGTATTCTCAAACGCATGCAGCCGCGCTCTAGCGTTTTTGGTTGCCGCTTGTTCTAGTAATTGTCTCAACATTGCTCGGTTCCATTGATAAACATGGATGTGTTATTCCATCCTCATTGTAGTTAGCTCAGACTATTCTGTTCGCTCACTTATCAATAACTACCCCTTGTAGGTAGACCCACACGTGCAGTCACTGCTTACCGCGAACCAGTGTTGAGCAAGTGGCTAGACCTCAATAAGAATGGTGATGAACACCAATTAGCGACTGATTTAGCAAATGCCATGCCAATAGTATATTGCTTATTTATCAGTGATTTATTTATTAACCATGAGAAATTTAGGGACAAAAAAACCGACTGAGACAAAATGTCCCAATCGGTTCGTTGAGTGTTTAGTCAAAATGTACCTAGTTTTCTTGTGGTATATTTTGTCTCACTTCTTCAAGTTCTAATTTTGTCTCTGGAATATCATTTTTAATAGGTACTGTTTTTATATCCAGATCTTTTGGGTTTTCAGAGAGCTCGGTAACTTCAACAAGTTCTGCACCAGCCGCTTCACTATCACTTTGATGAATAGATTCAGGTTCTTGTGGATTTTCTTCTGCGAGTTCTTCTTCCGTTTTCTCTTTAACCCAATCACGAAGTGTTTCAGCAACGTCCTCTGACAGAGACTTGAGATTACTGTAGTCATCATCGTAATCATCCAAGCCATCACGGACGTTAAATTCTTCCGATAAAAACATCTTACGCAGTGCTGCTTTCTTAACGCTCTCTGCCGCCTCAGAAAGTAAAAGCTTGGCGACTGGCATGTCCTCAAGGTCGGTTATTTCGCTTGTTGTCTCAGCAGGTAATGCATCTGCCACCTCAGTACTGATTAGATCCGCTGGAGTACCTGATTCTTCTTGAGCTTGAGTGGTTTGTACTTGATTGGTTTCTGGTTCAGAAACTTCAATAAAGTTCGACACCTCAGCGTCTTTGTTCTCGGTTTCGTCCAACTTACGTTGTGACCAACGGCTAAGAAAACTAGTTGCCATTTGCTCTGCCCGCTCCTTTGCGTTTCTTACGCCTTGTTTCTATAAGTTCGCCGTGACGACCTATAAAAGCTTCCATCCAAGCTTGAACGATCAAAGGCATATCATTTGATAATACTAGGTTATCACCATCCATATATTGGGCGGCGACAGTTTGGGACGCAGTGAGTAATTGAATCGTCGGCATATCATCAGAATCGACGTTATCCATGACCAAAAATAGTTTTGGCTGTTGTGAACTCAGGTTAAAGCGGTAATCGGTGCGCTCGTCTTTATGGAGTTGTAATACGCATACGTGTGGCGTTTCTTCCATTGGGTTAATGTCGAACCCGGTAAGTTGCCATTGTGTCGTCACCCAAATACCCGTGATAATCTCATGCTTTAGGAGTTCAACGCCTATCGGCCATGAATTTTCATCTTTCTCGAACTGCTTGTTATCCGACATAAATCACCTAGCTTCCTCTTAGTTGGTTTATGGTTGTTAGTTTTAAAACAAAAAAGGACAATTTGTACTTACTTCCAATTTTTATCGCTACAAAGCAATAAACGCGCCATTTCACTTTTAAATTATCATTAGAACAAAACTAGTCGATACACAGATAAACACCTGTATCATTGCTGCGATATCTTAGCTTTCACTAAAACCTTGCAATTTGCTTTATCACGTCTTTGTTTTGTACAGCTATGATGTTGGAATGAGAATTGCTTTGTAACCAGTGTTAATACACACGCCCTTTTACGCAAAGCAAACAATTGAAGTTATTTATACAAGCGTGTGATCATTCTTTTACTCATCAGGACATAGCTGTGGTAAAACCAAACATCATTAAAACCAGTGAAAACCCCCTACAGACTATCGAAGTCGAGGTATTTGACGAATATGGCGAAATACTGACGAAAGAAATTGCTTGTGAGCGCCCTCTTACAGTGATGTTGAACTGGAAAGAGGTCGTTACACTTATGACGCTTGGCTCGCGCCCTGAAGCGCTTGTGTTAGGGTATTTGAAGAACCAAAGCTTCTTGTCTGATCCAGAAGCCATTGAATCTGTCATTATTGACTGGGAAACGCACTCAGCTGCGGTTATCACCAGAGAAAACACCGAGCACATCGAGGGGGCGCTTAAGAAGAAGACGGTGACGTCTGGCTGTGGTCAAGGCACCATGTACGGCAACGTGATGAAGCAACTGGAAGATTACCAAGTAGCTCAGACACCTCTTAAGCAATCTGAAATCTATGCAGCGCTTGAAGCGTTAACGCATTACAACGACACCTACAAAAAAGCTGGCGCTGTTCATGGATGTGCCGTATGCAAAGGCGACGAAGTGCTTTCTTTTGTCGAAGACGTTGGGCGTCACAACGCGGTGGATACACTTGCCGGTGAAATGTGGCTTAACCAAGAAACAGGTAAAGATAAAATTTTCTATACAACTGGTCGCCTTACATCAGAGATGGTGATTAAAGTGGCGCAGATGGGAATCCCTGTTCTTCTCTCTCGTTCAGGCGTGACACAAATGGGGCTGGATCTGGCGAAAAAGTTTGGCATCACCACCATCGCTCGCGCGAAAGGTTTACGCTTTCAAGTTTTTACTGGCGCTGAGAAGATTGACTTCGACGTCAAGGGAAATCAATAGATCTTCACTCAGTCGTAAAATGAGTTAGACTTAAATCCCAATGTGGATTCACAAAGGATGTGAACAATGAACAACGATCAACTATGGAATTACCTACTTTCACCAAGTGGGATCATCGTTTCGATGATCATTACTTTCGGGCTTGTTGGACTCTATGCCTATCTAATGCGGCAGTTTAAGGATTAGTTGCCACCAGCCTGCATTTGCTCATAGTTGGCATAGAAATGGGCACAAAAAAAGACCTCATTGCGAGGTCTTTTTCTTTGTTCGGAGAAAGGGTTAACCTTCTATACCACGAGATTTTAGGAACTCAGCGTAGGTACCTTTGAAATCAGTGATTTTTCCATCACGAATTTCGATGATACGTGTTGCGAGTGAGTCTACAAATACACGGTCGTGCGATACGAAGAACAATGTACCCTTGTACTGCTCTAGTGCCGTGTTCAATGACTCAATCGATTCCATATCCATGTGGTTGGTTGGTTCGTCCATTAGCAGCATGTTTGGTTTGTGCATCATTAGCTTACCAAGCAACATACGACCTTGCTCACCACCAGACAGTACTTTTACTGACTTCTTGATGTCGTCTTGGCCAAATAGCATACGACCTAGGAAGCTGCGAACCACTTGCTCGTCATCGCCCTCTTGACGCCATTGACCCATCCAATCCGTGAGGTTCAGGTCTTCTTCGAAGTCGTGTGCGTGATCTTGCGCGTAGTAACCGATGTTGGCATTTTCAGACCATTTGAACTCACCAGTACGTGGCTCTAGTACACCAGCAAGCGTGTTTAGTAAGGTTGTTTTACCCACACCGTTCTCACCGATGATGGCAACGCGCTCACCCACTTCAAAAATTGCATTGAAGTTAGCGAACAGATCATCTTCAAAACCTTGGCTCAGGTTTTCAACAATCAGAGCGTTACGGAATAGTTCTTTAGACTGTTCAAAACGAATGAATGGGTTTTGACGGCTAGATGCTTTCACTTCGTCCAGTTTGATCTTGTCAATTTGCTTAGCACGAGACGTTGCTTGTTTTGCTTTTGATGCGTTTGCAGAGAAACGCGCAACGAAGGTTTGCAGCTCAGCGATTTGTGCTTTCTTCTTCGCGTTGTCACTCAATAGACGTTCACGAGCTTGAGAAGCCGCTGTCATGTACTCATCGTAGTTACCCGGGTAAACACGTAGCTCACCGTAATCCAAGTCAGCCATGTGCGTGCATACTGAGTTGAGGAAGTGACGGTCGTGCGAGATGATGATCATAGTGCAGTTACGCGCGTTTAGCGTGTCTTCCAACCAACGGATAGTGTCCATATCCAAGTTGTTGGTTGGTTCGTCAAGAAGCATTACGTCTGGATCTGCGAATAACACCTGCGCCAGAAGCACACGAAGTTTCCAACCTGGCGCAACTTCACTCATAAGACCGAAGTGTTGCTCCATTGGGATACCCACAGCAAGAAGCAGTTCACCCGCTTTCGCTTCTGCCATGTAACCGTCCATTTCCGCGAACTGAACTTCTAGGTCAGCCACTTTCATGCCGTCTTCTTCGCTCATTTCAGCAAGTGAGTAGATACGGTCTCGCTCTTGCTTCACTTCCCACAGCTCTTTATGACCCATGATGACAGTGTCGATTACGGTAAATGTTTCGTACGCGAACTGATCCTGACTAAGTTTTGCAACGCGCTCGTTTGGATCGTAGCTTACGTTACCGCTTGTTTGTTCAAGCTCTCCGCTCAGGATCTTCATAAAGGTTGATTTACCACAACCGTTAGCCCCGATTAAGCCGTAACGGTTACCGTCACCAAACTTAACTGAGATGTTTTCAAATAGCGGCTTCGCGCCAAATTGTTGAGTAATATTCGCTGTGGAAATCAAAACCTTTACCTTAGCAATTCAAGTTTATTAGGAAAAACCGCGCAACGTTACTGCTTAAGCCAACACACTTCAAGTTTTGTTTTTATTAATTAACGAGAAAAGCAACACTTAATAGGGTAATTGACTGGATTCGGTAAAAATAAACCTCATTCAAGTGACTGATTTATCCAAGTCACTAAAATATTAAACCATTTGCAAAAGAAATCTGCATGGCTACGAAATCATGGTATGGCGCATAACAGAGCGTTAAAATTCGCATATCACGACAGAGCGACTACACTTTCTCTAACCTTTTAAGTTTTAAGAGAATTTTATGAATCTCATGGTGCGCATTTTACTGCTATTTGGACTCGCACTTTCTCACCCCGCTCTCGCTGAATGGGAATATGATTTCCAACCTGAGCCAAAAATACTGCCTGTTGCGACAGAAATCGCTCAAGAAATCAATAAGCTACCTGAGCCTTTGTTCATGTCTGACCAAGACAAACGTAAGGTTAACCAACTGCTCAATGCTGTAATAAGCGAGCAGCGTAAACAGACCCTTGTTTTTGATCAGCATTTGAAGGCTTACCGTAAGTCCGGTGAGGACAATGAATGGTTTGAAACGCAATCAAGTTACCTAACGCTGAACAACTTGAGTCAAAGTAAAGAGCGTTTACTCGAAGTAACCGACCCGATCACTCACGATAAAATGACCGGCTTTGGTCCTTATGGCGTTACGCAGTTCAAACAAGAATGGCGTCAAACTCAGCTCAACGTAGAGTACCTGCTGTTCTTTCAGATTCGTGCTTTTAAGTCACTGATCAAAGAAATTATGATTTCACCAATTCCGGTCATTTGGGCTGGAACCAAAGTGCTGTTCATATACTTGGGCTTATTCTGGTGGTTAGCCAACAGCAAGCGGATCATAACTCTATTTCGCGAAACTCAACTGGATAATGTCGCTAAGCCACCGATTTGGGTTCGTTTAATTTGGTACATCAGCCGTGCGCATCGTGCCATCGCTTGGTTGATTGCGATAACGCTTTCTCTCAGAGTATTATCACAAATCCCAAGCTTACAGCATTTGACCATTTTAGAAATCTTCACTTGGTGGGTGCTCGGGGGCTCAATTGCGATTAGCTTTCTTCTCGAGTTTGCTTATCGTAATAGCCGAAGTACCAGCAAGGAAGTGATTGCCCTGCGTTTGTCGACTATTCGACGTTACGTGTGGAGCGCCATCGTCGCCGGGGTCATTCTTCAAATCTCGATTCGCACCTTAGGCAAAGGTACCATTTATTCTTGGATCTGCAGCGCGGTTTTCTTCTGGTTCGTATTGGTAACGCTTTCGGTGTTGCGTATGTGGCGTAAAAAGGTATTTGAAGCCGCCGAGAAACTTTCCGATCGTCCTGTGTGGGTGAACTGGTCACTGCGACGTAAGGACACTTTTTTACTCAGCATCATTGGGACTGCGATTTGCGCAGTCTGGATAATGCTGCATAACTTCAAACACCGTGTCGTAGCAATGCTGTCTAACTACACCATGTTTAGTCAAGCGTTAGCATACTTGTTCCGTATCGAATTCGCCAAGCAAACGGGTAATAAAGGTGGTGACACTAATCTAGCCAGGATAAAAGGCGAGCAAGCGTTTCAGTACATTTTACCCGGTAGCGAAGAGAGTGAGTTGGTCGAATACGCTGGTGAAGAAATCAAGCTATTGTCTAAACACCTCCTGACAGACAGTCCCGCTGTTTGTGTACTGTCTGGCGAGCGTGGTGTGGGTACCACAACCTTCCTCCGCACAATATTAAGTAAAGTAAAAAATGCCAAGCCAATTTATATCAACTGCCCCTATTCAGGTTACAGTGAATTGCTACAAGAACTTGCTTTGCAAATTGGCTTAGAGGAGGAAGTATCTGAAATTCAGGTACTCTCTGCCTTGCGTAAAAGCGATACCTCATATCTTATTGCCGTTGATAACGCGCAGCGCTTGGTTAAACCAATGGTAGGCGGCCTTGGGGGCTTGATTAAATTAACCAATCTATTGCGTCGTTCAAGGCGGAACCACCGCGTTGTGATGGCGATTGAAAAAGCAAGTTGGCGCTTTGTAGACCGTGCTCGTGGCGAGCGCTTATTGTTTGATTGGGTTGTGTTTATGCCACGATGGAATGAGAAACAGTTGTCTGCTTTGTTTGATACGCGCATCAATCAAGAGATTGAAAACCCCGTAACCTTTGATGGCCTTGTGGTGCCCAAGCAATGGGACCAAGAGGACATCACTGAAGAAGAGCGTGCCAAACAAGGTTTCTACCGTATTTTATGGCATTACTCAGATGGAAATCCGACCGTTGCATTGCGCTTCTTCCGTCTTTCTTTGCGCCAGAACAAAGAGACGCAACAAGTGGTAGTTAGATTGTTCCACGCACCAGAATCTCAAGAGCTAGAGAAAATGCCGAAACCAATGCTGGCAGTTTTACGCTCGATTGTTCAGCTTGAAGTCGCGTCTCCTGAAGAACTGTCAGAATGTACTCAACTTAGTATCGCAGAAGTGATTGGTACCCTACGCTATTTCCAAAGCCGTGGCTTTATCGAATGGAGCGAAGACAAAGCGCGCGTGTCGGATCACTGGTTCCGTCACATTACCAACGTTCTCGACCGTCAACATTTATTGGTGAAATAACGATGAAAAGATTACTCACCGTATTAGCGTTATCGCTACTTAACACCTCTGCATTGGCGACCGAAGAGATCGCAAGTGTGGATAATATTTCGCAAATCGCCAGCCTAATACGTTGGAGCGGCGTGTTCTTCTCTGTTATCGTCATCGCATCAACTTGGCTACTGCTCAAGTTCATGAACTCGATGGTTGAAAGGATTGGTAGCCAGTTTGTGCAATACCGGATGGTGTTGCAAAAGCTTCAATCTTTCTTGCAGTTCTTTATCTACTTAACTGCAGGCTCTGTCGTCTTTATGATGAGCTTTAGAATCAATGATCAAATCCTTGCTTTAATCGGGGGTACGTTAGCGGTTTCAGTCGGCTTTGCATTGAAAGACCTTGCCGCCTCCTTCATCGCAGGTATGACAGTTATGGTGGATCGTCCGTTCCAAGTTGGTGACCGCGTCACGTTTGAGGGTAACTACGGTGACGTTATCGCAATTGGTCTGCGTTCTGTGCGCATGCGTACCCTCACCGATGACATCATTACGATTCCTAACAATAAGTTCTTAAGTGAGGTGGTGGTCAGCGGGAACTATGGCGCTCTGGATATGCAGGTAGTGATTCCGTTCTACGTGGGCATGAACGAAGACATCACATTAGCACGTGATTTGATACAGGAAGCGGCGTCTTCAAGTCGTTATATTCATTTACCTAAGCCAGTAACGGTTCTGGTAAAACAGACCATCACTGATAACTACTTGGCAATACAGCTAACGTGTAAGGCTTACGTGGTGGATACAGCGTATGAAAAGCTATTTGAAACTGACATAACCCTGCGTGTGATGAGAGAATTTAAGAAGCACGGTATCAACCCACCTAAAATAGCAGTGCATACAGGTTAGTCTGAGGGCTGTTAAAAATTGCCACAGACAGGGGCTGTGTTATCACAGTCCTTTTGCTTGTATCTGCGCTAGGAGAAAGTGAATCATTGCAATTGCCCGTCAAGCGATATTCAACACATCAAGTAGAAGCTCAACTTTCTTTGGTAGATAGACACTGAACGTACTGCCTTTACCCCATACAGATTCCGCTTTTATCTCACCGCCAGTTTGGCTAAGAATACTTTGCGAAACAGATAGGCCCAGCCCTGTCCCATCACGTTTGGTCGTATAAAAAGGTGAAAAAATGCGGCCGAGGCTCTCCGCCTTGATGCCACACCCCTCATCAGTAACATGAATCGCCACTCCTTTGAGCTCCCCTTGTTCAATCCAATCTTCACTTATTACCGTTAGCTTGCCCTTACCGTCCATTGCATGAATCCCATTCATCTGCAAGTTCACCAGGATCTGCAGCAAGTGGTGGCGATTGATTTCAACCGAGGAACGGGCTTGAAGATCAGTAACAAACTCGATATCACGCTTTTTGGTACCCGTCTTGACCAGCGTAATACTCTCATCGACGATGGGGTTAACGTGTTGCCACGTAATTTCATCTTGGACACCGCCTTGACGGCTGTATTGCAGTAAGCTGCGTGTGATATTGCGAATTCGGTCAATCTGGGTGTGGATCGCGTCAATCTCTTCTTGAACACGGCCGGCTTCATCCCCCAACTCAAATTGGATCAGCTCAATGTTACCGAGAATTACTGCGGTTGGATTGTTAATCTCATGGGCAATCCCCGCGGTTAACTCGCCCAACGCAGCCAGCTTTTCGTTAACCACCAGTTTGTCGCGAGTTTGATTGAGCAGTTGGATATGCAGCTCCAATTGTTCTGTTTTTTCTTTCAAACTTGCCGTTCGTTGCTGAACTTTTGCCTCAAGTTCTATCGCTGAAAGCTTAAGTTCGACTTTACGATCTTCTAAAGCATCGAGCATATTGTCGAACTGGTTCGCCAACTGAGCCAGTTCATGATGTTCATCCAATCCAACCGGGCCAATGCGTTTATCTTGACCCAACTGGACGAGCTTTACGACTTTATGGATCCGCTCTATCGGACGGAATAAATCTCGAGAGCCTCGATAAACCATCACACCAGAGACGAAAAGCAGCATTAATGTGATGATACTTATCTCGCCGAGATTAGTCATATAAGCTTTCAAAAATGGCCACATCAAGTAACCCGTATAAAGCATGCCAATGACATTGTCGTATTGATCTTTGATCGGCTGATATGCAGTGATATACCAAGCATTGTAGACGTAAGCACGATCGACCCAGAGTCCGCCTTGTGCTAATACCTTGTTATACACCTCTGAACTCACTCGAGTTCCGATTGCACGCCCCAAACGATGTTCGTTGTCTAATGGGACGTTGGTGCTAACACGAAGGTCGTCTAAAAAGACGGTCAGAGTTCCGACAGGACGCAGCGTGTCATTTTGAGCAGGATAAACAAGATCACGAGTTTGATCGACCAACACCGTACTGTTATTTAGCAATAGGCCTCCATCTAAAAAGCCCATTAGGTCATTTCTCTGACTATACACAGGGATTACGGTTCTACTCACTAACCCACGCGTTTCTGTACCGCCGCTGTTTATCTTCGGCACTTCAGCCCGTTTGGCAAGCTCAGGGTCTAACTGCTCTAGCTCTTTTTTATTCAGGACATCGAAGAAAGACTTTCGTTTGGTCAGATCCATGAATCGAAATTTGTTTTCCATCGAATTGACACGTTGGAAGAATAAAAAATCCAAACCATAACGTTCTTTCTGAGCTGTAACCCACTCTTGCAATGCCTCTTGCGGGACATTTTGAATGATTCGAGTGCGGAAATCATAAGAGTCTGCGAACGATTCAACGTGGTTCGCCTGCTTTTGTTGAAGCAGCGTAATGCTATTATTGGCCACACCAAGGCGCTCTGAAACATCCAATAGTGCATTTTGCCATGTATAATGAATCGACCAGTAGATCGTGATACCAATCAGCGCGAGCGAAGTTAAGAAGATTGGCGCGGAAGTTAAAATCAATAGACGATAACGCACCATAGTTTTAAATCGATGCATCCACTTAGACAAGCCTATGCGTTGCCGACGAGTGTTATCCGGCATACTCCTCGCCCTCAGAATCCCAATCCTTATATTTACGCTCTAGTGTTTTGCGCGCCACGCCTAAATCTCGAGCCGCTGCTGACTTGTTTCCTTCATGTAAATTAACCAATTGCTGGATATGGGCCTTTTCGACTTCTTTTAACGTCCATGTGTTTGGGTAGCCTTCTCCCGAGAATTCTTTGCCTTCTTTGAAACTTGGTAGCTCCTCACTGTGTGATAAACTAATCGAGACATTGGGCAACGTATGGCCTCCATTGAGCTCACGCCAGTGGTGTGCCGGTGGTTTACCCAAAAGAATACTACGCTCAATAAGGTTTTTAAGTTCACGAATATTACCGGGCCAGTCGTATTCGCTCATCGCCTCCATGTCTTCATGTGCCCACTTTGGCGCTGGCATTCCTAACTCACCAGACAACATGTTGCTAAAGTACGGGGCCAGTTCAAACAAGTCGGTTTTACGCTCACGCAAAGGGGATACTTCGATCTTGAGTACATTCAGACGATAGTAAAGATCGCTACGAAAGTTACCTTTGTTGACCTCTTCTTGCAAATTGCGGTTGGTCGCTGCCACAATGCGGACATCTATGCTGATTTCACGTTCAGAACCTACCGGACGAATCGCACGCTGTTCTAACACGCGCAACAGTGACGCCTGCATAGATAAAGGCATTTCGCCAATCTCATCGAGGAATAATGTGCCGCCATTTGCAACACGGAAAAGACCTTCACGAGATTTTTTAGCACCAGTAAATGCCCCCATGGTGTGGCCAAACAGCTCGCTCTCTAAAAGCTCTGGTGCAATCGCCCCGCAGTTCAGGGGAACAAATAGACCTGTACGACCACTCATTTGATGAAGACCACGCGCAACCAGCTCTTTGCCTGTCCCCGATTCGCCTTCGACTAAAACAGAAGCACGAGAAGGCGCAAACTGTGTAATCAACTGTTTAAGCTGACGAGTTTTCTCTGAGCCACCGATGATTTCTGAGGTGTTATAACGCTGATAGTCACGCCTCATCACGTATTGCATGCGCTCATTCAAACGACGATCCATACAACGACTTACCGCTTTCAACATCTGATCCAGGTTAAATGGCTTGAGGATGAAATCCGAAGCACCAAGTTGGAGGGCTCGAATAGCAATGTCCAAATCTGCATAACCAGTCATAAAGATCACATCGGCGCACTTGTCATCCCCCTCAAATGCTTCTTCCCATTCAATCCCTGACCGCCCTGGCAAGTTGATATCTAGCAGAATTAGGTCGTAGTGGCGCGAGTTTCGAAGGCTTTCTGCTTCTTCAATGCTACCTGCGGTATCGACATGAGAAAATAATTTGCTCAGCGCCTTTTTTAGAATCGCTTGCATGCCGAGTTCATCATCAACGACCAATACTGAGAAAGCATTGTACTGTTGGTTTCTACTAATATGGGATTGAATAGACATATTTAACCCAGTTAAATTTAAGTGGGACAGAGTGTACCAAGTTTAAACAGAAACACCCTACAAAAAGTGCGACATTTTGTACCAACGCAAATTTTCATGCAAATCAGCCTGTGAAATTGGTTGAAATTTCAACGCTTTTGTCTTGTGAAAGGTTGGCACTTTGTTTGCTTTATATCTTGGTAAAAGGTGTAAAAAAGATGCGCTGAAGCACCGGTAACTCTTTTAATAAACTGAGACTTAAAAGTCCGAACCATCATTGGAAAGGAAACAACGAAAATGAAGAAGATTGCGCAGGCTTTCACCGTATTGTCGATCACTCTTGCCAGCTACCCTACTTTGTCAGCACAAGAAGGTGAACACATTCGTCTAGCGACAACAACGAGTACTTACCACTCGGGTTTACTGGACTACCTAGTTCCTCAATTTGAAAAAGAGACGGGCTATAAAGTAGACATCATCGCGGCTGGGACTGGTAAAGCGCTAAAAATGGGCGAAAATGGTGACGTTGACTTAGTCATGACGCACGCCCCCAAAGCAGAAGGTTTATTCGTTGAAAACGGCTATGGTGTCCTTCCTCGTAAGCTAATGTACAACGACTTTGTTATCGTTGGCCCTAAATCTGACCCAGCACAGGTAAAAGATGACACCTCAGTACTCGAGGTATTCAAAGAGATCGCAAATAAAGATGCGATGTTCATCTCTCGTGGTGACGATTCTGGGACACACAAAAAAGAATTGGGTATATGGGCGCAAACTAAGATGGAACCAAACTTTGGTGGTTACCGCAGTGTTGGTCAAGGTATGGGCCCAACTCTGAACATGGCGTCAGAAATGCAAGGCTATACCATGACGGATCGTGGCACTTGGTTGGCTTACCAGAATAAACTGGATCTTGCGGTTCTATTTCAAGGTGACGAAAAACTATTTAACCCCTACCAAGTGATCTTGGTTAACCCCGAGCGTTACCCGAACATCAATTATCAAGGTGCCAAAACATTCAGTGATTGGTTGGTGAACACACACGGACAAGAACTGATTAATCGCTTCCTTCTGAATGGAAAACAATTGTTCGTTGCGAATGCAGAGAGCAAAGAGAGCAAATAACGTAAAATATGAATCTTACAGCCACCACACTGGATGCTTTGCGCTTACTGGTGAATTTCGATGCAGACTTATGGGAGATCGTTGCGGTCTCCTTTAGTGTTTCTGTTACGGCGATATCTTTGGTGGTCTTGCCGTCTATTTTGATTTCCTTTGTCCTTGCCTACACTGACTTTCGTGGTAAGTGGCTCCTTCTGTCCATTGTGAACACCTTGCAGGCGGTGCCTACTGTGGTAATTGGCTTGTTACTTTACATGTTGTTATCGAGAGCAGGCCCTTTAGGTGATTGGCAAATGTTATTTACACAGAAAGCCATGATCTTGGGACAAATGGTCGTCTGTTTTCCAGTTTTAGTTTCCATGATGCACGGCGCATTGCAATCCAGTGATCGCCGTGCGGTTGAAACCGCGATCACATTAGGTGTGTCAATACCCCGTATCGCGACTACTATGATCTGGGAAGCACGCTTCCCTCTATTGGCGGCCATCATTGCTGGGTTCTCACGAATCGTGACCGAAGTAGGTTGTTCGATGATGGTAGGTGGCAACATTATGGGTGTGACGCGTAACATTCCGACCGCCATTGCCATGGAAAGTAGCAAAGGGGCGTTCGCGCAAGGGGTTGCACTTGGCATTGTATTACTGTCGTTAGCGTTAGCGCTTAACTTCTTCTTATCGAGTATGAGAGGAAAAGGCTACCTAAGAACATGAAGCAAACCACTGACTCGCTGTTGTCTCAACCTAAGGGTATATCATGACGATAAAAATCTCTGCTGAACAACTGTCCATGCGCTTTAAAGAACGCGTGCTTTTCCATATCTCGGAATTGACTATTGGTCCAAATGACGCGATTTATCTAAAAGGTGACAACGGCGTAGGTAAAACCACCCTACTCAAGATCCTCGCGGGTTTGTTCAAGCCTTCATCCGGTAACGTGATAGCACCTAAAGACACATGGTTGAAGAAGTGGACATGTCGCAACGGTCGCGTTGACGTCATTTATCTCCATCAGTCCCCTTACCTTTTCGACGGCTCAGTATATGCGAATGTTGGTTATGGGATTAAATATCAGCAAGACACAGCAAAAGATACGCGAGCTCAAGTTATTAGTGCGCTGCGCATGGTAGGATTAGAAACCTTAGCCGATGAACACATCTCTGTATTATCTGGCGGCGAGAAGCAACGCGTGGCAATGGCGAGAGCTTGGATCTTAAAGCCCTCGATTTTGTTGATGGACGAGCCAAGCGCCTCTCTCGATCAAGAATCGATTGAGCGTTTGGTCATAATGGCAAAAGATCTGCTTGAGCGTGGCTCCAGTATTGTCGTGACGAGCCACCAAACCAACGCGTTGACCGATTTATGTAAAAAACAGTGGTGGATTAAGGATAAGACTTTGATAGAGTCTCCTATGTTATATGTCATACCGAAAGAAACATCCCAAGAGAACGCATATGCTTCAACCAACAGAAACTAGTTGGGTCATTTTAGCTGGTGGCCAAGCCAGCCGTATGGGTGGAAAAGACAAAGGTCTGATCGAACTGAATCAGACACCACTTATTCAACATGTCATCAATCGTTTATCTCCGCAAACGCCACGCATTCTAATCAATGCGAATCGAAACCAAGATGTCTACAGCGCGTTTGGTTTCGTCTTTAGCGATGAATTTAAAGATTTCCCCGGCCCTATGGGTGGTATCCATGCAGGCTTGATACATGCGAAGACCGATTGGGTTGGCTTCGTCCCTTGTGACAGCCCCCAAATCAATACCGATCTCGTTGAACGTTTCTGCCAAGCAGTAAGAGATGACTCGGATATTTTGGTTGCTCATGATGGCGGCCACCAACAACCTGTTTTCACGCTTTATCACAAGCGTGTACTGCCAAAATTGACCGCGTTTTTGGAACGTGGTGATCGTAAGATCGTCCTGCTCTATAAAGAGTGCAACACCCGTTACGTTGATTTTAGCGACTCACCAAACTGTTTCGTTAACTTAAATACGCCTGAAGAACTGGCGCAATTTGGACAACTTGAATCATGAAACACACGCTAAACATTCCTGTTCTTGGTTTTGCTGCCTACTCTGGTACTGGCAAAACTACGCTACTTGAAGCCTTGTTACCGAAATTAACCGAAGCGGGCTTACGCATCGGTATGTTAAAGCACGCTCATCATAACTTCGATGTCGACCAACCGGGCAAAGACAGCCATCGCCTACGTAAAGCAGGTGCATCACAAATGCTGATCTCTTCTCGTAACCGTTTCGCACTGATGACAGAAACGCCAGAGTCAGAAGCTGAGTTTGATTACCTACTAACGCGTTTCGATACAGACAAGCTAGACGTGGTTTTAGTGGAAGGCTGCAAAAATATTGCGTTTCCTAAGATCGAATTGCACCGTGAAGAAGTCGGTAAACCTTGGCTCTATCCAAATGATGAAAACATCATCGCTATTGCTTCAGACAGTAGCGAATTGGACTCTGAACTGCCACAAATGAACATCAACGATCTTGAGACAATTGCTCAATTCGTAGTTCAGTATGTTCAAGAGGAGAAAGCACCAAAGAGCAAAGAGAAAG
Source organism: Vibrio sp. AND4 (assembly GCF_000171815.1). Classification (GTDB taxonomy): domain Bacteria; phylum Pseudomonadota; class Gammaproteobacteria; order Enterobacterales; family Vibrionaceae; genus Vibrio. The sequence continues at coordinate 282,448 of NZ_ABGR01000002.1, forward strand.
ACGCCGCTTGCTGCGATACCCTTTCTCCGGCTTTCCTTTCTGTCGTTCAAGGTCAAGAAAAGATCCTATCAATGGTGAGCACGGTTGCTGAAACCGAAGCGTGCAACATTGAAGATGCGTACGGTCGTGTACTTGCAGATCACGTTGTGTCACCAGTGAACGTTCCACAATACACTAACTCCGCAATGGACGGATACGCAATCCGTGGAGATGACGTTAACCGAGACAGCTACCAAGTGGTTGCTGAAGTGATGGCGGGTCATGCTTACGATCAACCATTAGAAGTTGGTCAAGCGGTGAAGATCATGACAGGCGCCCCAACACCTACCAATGGTGATACCGTTGTCATGCGTGAGCAAGCATCCCAAGATGCTGATACTGTGACCTTCAATGGCGCGAGCATCAAAACCGGTCAAAACGTTCGCCAAGCAGGAGAAGACTTAGCCATTGGTAGCGACGTATTTACTACAGGTACTCGCCTAGCCTCTCCCGAGATGGGCATGATGGCTTCTCTTGGTTTTGGCAAAGCGAACGTGTTCCGCAAGTTGAAAGTTGCTGTGTTCTCTACCGGTGACGAAGTACAGGCACCGGGCACTGAGCAGAAAGTGAATTCAATTTACGATTCAAACCGTTTCACTATCATGGGCATGCTAGAGAAGCTAGGTTGTGAGATCTTGGATTTCGGTATTCTAGAAGATAACGAGCAGTTAATGATTGAAGCGCTCAAAAATGCTTCTGCGCAAGCCGACGTAGTGATGACTTCTGGCGGCGTTTCCGTCGGTGATGCAGACTACATCAAACTCGCGTTGGATAAACTTGGTCACATTGATTTCTGGCGTATCAACATGCGTCCTGGTCGTCCGCTTGCGTTCGGTCAAATCAACGATAAACCTTTCTTTGGTCTGCCGGGTAACCCTGTGGCTGTGATGGTTTCATTCATCAACTTTGTTGAGCCTGCGCTGCGTAAGATGCAAGGTGAACAAGGCTGGAAGCCACTGAAAGTGAGTGCCATTGCAGCTGAAAACCTGCGCTCTCGCCAAGGCCGTACTGAATTTAGTCGAGGCATTTATCAGCTAGACGAAACCGGTCGTCTCACGGTTAGAACCACAGGCAAACAAGGCTCTGGTATTTTACGCTCAATGAGCGAAGCAAACTGTTTGATCGAAATCTCCCCTGCTGTTGATACAGTAAAAATGGGAGAAAGCGTGACAATTATCCCGCTTCAAGGCAGAATCTAGCGCAATTAAACATGAGAGGGTCAGCGTGCTGACCTTTTTATTGATGAACAGAAAACTTTTCAGAGAGACAGCCATGGCTCGCACCATTCTTTACACTTACAAAGACCAAGACAAAGAACTGACGTTCTCATACCAGCAACACCGCAACATTCAAGAGGCGGTTGCAGAGGCTGAAGGTATCGATATCACTGAGTTCCTAAAGATGGAGCAACAAATTGAAGCTGTGTCTGACACTAAAGCAGTGCGCAACTACCGCGATAACCACTTCAGAAAATTAGGCTTTAGCAAAATCACCCTAGCTCAAAAAGAAAACTTGGGCGTGGGCAAGAAGAATAAATAAGCCAGCGGCCAAACAGAACCAAATAAAAACTCGCGCATCGTCGCGAGTTTTTTGTATGCTCTTTTTGGTCTTAATTTAAGATTAAAAAGCCCCGTTTCACTATTAAGGGAGACGAGGCTTTCAAAGCTTATCTTAAACGTTGTCTTGTAGAGACAACCCTGCAGATCATTTGATATTTAGGAAAGCTGCTCCACGTACACCGCCTGAATCACCATGTTTCGCTTTAATGATCTTCGGGCATTTCGCGACGGATAGAAGGTGCTTGGGGACCCGCTTTGTCATCTCTTCGTAAATCAGTTCGAAGTTAGACAGACCACCACCGAGCACAACTACATGGGGATCAATGGCAGTAAACAGGTTGGCAAAACAAATAGCGAGAAGCTCCATAAAACGCTCAACGTGTTCTACCGCTTTTGCTTCGCCCTCTGCGTTGGCTTTTATAATATCAATCGCTTTCTTATTTTCGCCGTAATAATGCGCGTACAGAAGCTCGAACCCACGACCAGACAGGTAGCTATCTAAACAACCTTTGTTACCACAGCCACAACCGAGAAGTGGTGCATTTTTGCCGAGATGAAACCAAGCATCGAGAGGAAGACGAGTATGACCTACCTCACCCGCTACATGGTTACGACCAGAGAAGACTTTACCTTCATAAACAACACCGCCGCCAAATCCTGTACCAAGAATCAAACCAAGTACCGAGGGTTCACCTTGAAGATCTTCATCCCAAGCTTCAGATAAAGCAAAACAGTTGGCATCGTTTTCAATTTTTACGCTGCGACCGATTTTTGCTTCTAAGTCTGCACGAAGTGGTTTACCTTTTGCCGCAGGCACGTTAACCGTTAGGACTGTTGCGTCATCGGCATCTTCCATACCAGGCAGGCCAAGGCCAATCGTACCCTCGCAACCAAATTCTGCATCGTATTTCTTGACTAAACCTGCGATGGTTTCTATCAGCAAATTATAGTTATCTGTTGGTGTTGGAAGACGTTCTGTTGTGACACGCTCAAGTTTTTCGTTAAACGCACCAAACTCAATTTTAGTGCCGCCGACATCAAAGCCGTAATACATGCAATTTTCTCCTAAAAGGCTCAAACGGCTCCCAAAAATGCGAGAGCCAAAAAGATAAACTTCAGGCATTATCCATATCTGTACATCTGCAAACCGTGACCGATTGCAGATTTATTCGCTCATTGATGCCCATTAAACGGCAAGCCATCAGTAGAAATTCATTCCTTGGTGTTAGATCTCGGTTTTCGCCCAATCTTTGAAACGTTTCAGATGCGGTCGCGACCAGTCAGTTTTCACGCGAGTTTTTGTCAGCATGTAGGTTTCACGGAAGGCTTCAAACCACAATTTCAGACACTCCGAAGCTTGCTCTTCTCCCGCTTGTTTGAATACTAACGTCGCCACTTCTGCCGTTGATAAGTGTTGCTCATTATCTGAGTGACGCATAATGTATTCAGACAGTGATTCCGGCTCAATAGAAAGTACAGGCAAAGATTTAAGAAACTCTGAACGACGGAAGATCTTACGCGCTTCACGCCAACTGCCATCAATGAAGATCAGTAACCATTTTTTGCCAAAACCATCGGATGTCCTCAAACGCTCTTGGTTCAAATCAGCTAACAATCGTTCAGTGTCATCCACATAATCTGCTGGGAAGACAACCACTGGTTGATAAGCATCGTTATGTAACAGCGCCAGCATCTCTTGAGAAGGCTCAGTACGATTCCATTGATACACGAAGGTCTCTTGAATCGTATCAGCAATTAGACGTCCGGTATTACTTGGCTTGAACACTTCGTTTTCCGATACGATCAGCATGCAGGCAATGTTGGTTTCTATGTTGGGCTGAATGTCGCACAAACAATATTGGTTAGAGACCTGACAATACGGACAGCGAACCACTTTACAGCCACGAGCATTAAACGGCTTCGTTGAGATAGATTGACGGTGCTGGTATAAACGATGGAAAGCGTGGATTCTCATGGATAAAAGTTGCCAGTTATATAAGGGCTTAATAAAGTAGAGCGTGATTCTACTTGTATCACCTGTGAGTCTCAAGAAATGCAGGTGTAAGGACGATCATTTACTACGCTTTTTACGTTTTAAATTATTGTGATATGGCAAGGTTTTCGTAAATAAGCAAATCAATTAAGGAAATGAGCATGACTGAAACCGCTTTTAACGACCCGTCGTGGCTGAGGCTGAGTATGTTTATTACCGTCTTAATGCTGTGCACCTTGTGGGAAAACAAGTTGCCGAGAAAAAGGCTGACTGTCGGTCGTTCATTCCGTTGGTTCAACAACCTCACTTTGGCCGCACTTAATAGCATCGTGATTGCGGTTGTAATGCCGATTGCTGCTTTCCAAACTGCTATCATCGCTCATGAAAACCAGTGGGGCCTACTGAATGCGCTTGCCTTACCAACTTGGTTAAATGTCCTGATGGCAGTTGTGATACTCGATCTCATCATCTATCTACAGCATGTTGTCTTCCATCGCGTTGAACCGCTATGGAAGCTCCATCGACTGCATCACGCCGACTTGGATATCGATGTCACAACTGGGACACGGTTCCACCCACTCGAAATCATTCTCTCTATGGCGGTGAAAGTCGCTGCTGTTTTCGTACTGGGTGTTCATCCTATCGCCATCGTGGTGTTTGAAATTATATTGAATGCCAGTGCAATGTTTAGCCATTGCAATGCAAAGCTACCATCAACTTGGGACGTGAAGTTACGTAAGTGGGTTGTGACACCAGACATGCACCGCGTACACCACTCTGTCATCGCACGCGAAACACATTCAAATTTTGGCTTCTTCTTGTCGATCTGGGATCGTTTGTTCGGCACATACCTCGCTCAACCCGAAATGGGTCATGATGATGTTGTGATTGGTGTTCCAGAGATCCGCAACAAAGACGAGCAAAGATTGGATAAACTGATCACCCAACCATTTCGCTTTAGATAGAACACTTTTTGAGATAACTCATCAAATTATCCCCCAAGCACCTCCATTTCTTTGAAACATGTGTTAGAAAGAGCTATACACAGTAAAGGGTATTGGATGTAACGTTTGAATATCAGGTTAAAATTGTTGGGGTAACAGGTGGGTGACGTGCGTCGTATTTATTTTCTTTTGATGATCAGTGTGTTTTTGAGTGCTTGTTCATCCGGGCCAGATCCAGAAACACACGTAGAAACTTCCATTCCCGTCTCCCAGCTTCTGTCTAATAATCAAAGCTTGTTTGACTTTTTTAATGAATGGCAAGGCACACCTTATCGATTCGGTGGAACCCAAAAGTCCGGAATTGACTGCTCCGCATTCGTGCAAAAAGCATTTGTCGAAGCCTACAAAATGTCACTTCCGCGAACCACACGTCAGCAATCTAAGCAAGGCGTTGAAATGAGTTGGTCTGACGCGCAACAGGGTGATTTGGTATTTTTTAAAACAAAAAGAAACACCTATCACGTAGGTATCTATCTAGGAAATAAACAGTTTATGCACGCTTCAGCATCGAAAGGCGTGATTATTTCTAGAATAGATAACCCTTACTGGGCAGCAAAGTTTTGGCAAGTAAGAAGAGTTACACTGTAACTCTTCATATGGCATGAAGTAATAACGGATTCGAATCAGTCGTACGTCGCAACGGCAGTGTCAAATAAGTTTTTCACCAGCGCAATGTACTCATCCAAAAAAGCGATCTGTTCATTGGTCGCTTTCTTGGCCCATCCCCCCGCAAGTACTTCACCTAAATCTTCAACTACTGCATCAGCCTCTTTTAGTAACTTAAAGCGCACACTTGAATGCAATTCTGGGTTTTGTTCGAATATCGCCATGATGTTCGATGCAACCATGTCAGTAACAACGTCTTCAATGCTTTCTAATCCGGTGTCACCGATTTCACACGTAAATACGTCTAAGTTAAGTGATAAGTGCTCGATGAGAGCGAGATAGCCGTCGGTTTCTACAACCACTGTATTTCTCCGTTTTGTGCAAGTCTTTGAAGCTGAAAGTCAATTAGCCTCAATAGTAAGACATGCCGAGAAAATTTCATTAACTTATTTAATATAAACGAACATTGGTGCTTCAAGTGAGTGGTTTTTATTCAATCGAGTTAGTCTTCCTCGTGGCCGCAGGTTTGATTCCTGCCGTTTTCTTTAGCTCGATATAACGCGAGGTCAGCATTCTTCAACCATTGTGTATGACTCTCAAAGTACGATTTATACACACACACACCGACGCTTATTGTATAGTTGATCAAGAACTCTTCAACTTTAACGATCTCTTGCTCAATCCGTTTTCTTAATCGTTCAGCAAAGTAAATTGCTTGCTCTTGATTGGTGTCTGGTAACAGTACCGTGAACTCTTCCCCGCCAAAACGACCACAAACATCATTACTACGCGCGGTTTTACTCAGTATACTGGAGGTACGACGAATCACCTCGTCGCCTGAGTGATGACCGTAGGTATCATTGACCTTTTTGAAGTGGTCAATATCGAAAATAACCAATGAACTCGCACCCTCAGTGACTTTAAGCTCAGCGAACTCTTCTTTTAACGATTGCTCCCAATAGGCTCGGTTAAACAAACCTGTGAGACCATCTTTACGACTGATCTCCGACAGGTGCTGGTTAGTTTCTCTCAAATGGATACGATTACGTGCTGTCTCTGACACATCATTTATTTGAATTGCAATATGACTAACATCATCTGATAACGAACGCAGCGGTGTGATCACAATATCTTGAAACATAAAGTTGCTGCTATTGGAGACCGGTGAAAAGTTGTTGAACTTAAATAAATATGGTCGGTTTTCCCAACTAGAAAATGAACGTGTCTCTAGGTCTGCAGATGTTTTAAGTTTGGTTTCTAACCAAATCCTCGGGAGTTCCTCGAAATGGTCGAACAAGCACTCACCAATAATGTCCTGAGATAAAGTACCACTGTAAGACTGCATGAAACTGTTCCAAACACAGACTTTATAATCCTGATCGAGAACGATGAGCCCGGAGTCCATGGTGTCCAATATTTGAGTAACCCAGTGAAAGTCTGCTATGTCCTGCGTAATCTCGGACATTAGATTTGCTCCATTATTTCATAGATGATTTCTACGGATGATTGATCTATCAGAAACAGAACTTCACACTCGAAGTCTAGTGATTCTGCCATGTAGGTATATTCAATGGTAAAGAGTTCACCAGATTCTTGATTATCTTTACAGTAAGGCGTTACCGTCTCGATGATGCCAGGCTGACGAAGTGAAAACTGTTTATCTAGCTGATTTCCTAAAGAGGTTAAGAAGGATGAAACCAGTAAGTTTGACACGTTCAAAATGATTTCGTTGTACGGAGTAAATTCCAGTAAATAACCGAGACGCTCACCAATATGATTAATGTCTTTACCACGTAAGCAAACCAAAGCTTCACCATGGATCCCCCCGCCGACGAAGCGTTGCGCGACCGCCACAGAGCCTTCTCTTCCGATGACATCCACTTGCGTCATATACAGTTCACCATAAGAAAGAGGACCAACGTGAGGAACTGGAAGCTGAATAAATTCACCTAAATGGTCGGCCATGATCGCTGCACCTTTGCCCAGAGCGATATTGGTGACTTCACGAAACTTCGATAAGGGAGAAACTTCAATAGCAGGTAAAGGTTTCATAGTAGATGAAGGTTCAGAGCAAGTGCGGGAACTGATGGCATAATGCAGTCCCAGCCTCTGATAAAGAGGGACAACCTCTACTTCAGAAATCGGCTTGGTGATGAATTCCATTGCACCAAGATCTATGCATCGTTGCTTGGCTTCACGTTGAGCGTCTCCCGATATAATGACAACCTTAGTTTGGTATTTATTCACGGGCATCGACCTTAGAACTTCGAAACCATCCATGACCGGCATAGTCAGATCGAGGAACAAAACGTCAATATTTTGTTCGGTAAGGATTTGCAAAGCCTCGTGGCCATCTTGGGCCTCAAGTAGGTGCAATGATGTATCTTGAACGATGGAGCGGATAATCAACTTTCGTGCGACTGCCGAATCATCACAAATCAGTATTTTCATGTCACCAAAGGAACTAAAGTCAAAAAAATAATAATACTAGCTGTTCTGTTATAGCTCCATATGTTAGGCCGATAAATCATAGGGTTATAGGCGACGTAATTCACAGTTATAAACATTTTTCACTATAGGCGAAAAAAATATAGTCGAAGTTTGCCTTTACAGGCGTCAATGTTCTGCCGTTTATCCTAAACTATTGTAGGTCAAATAGATAAGCGAGGTTTTGTATGTGGCAAGCAATATCGCAGCAGCTTTCTGATACCCTGATGTTTGAATATCTAATTTCTGAAAAGGTCAAACTCTCAGGTGGAGACACCAGCGAAAGCTATATGATCAACGACGGAGAGCAACGTTATTTCGTTAAGATCAACGACAAAGATTTTCTAGCCAATTTTGAAGTCGAAGCTGAAAGTCTTCACTTAATACGCGAGACCTCAACTCTATTTGTCCCAGAAGTTGTTTTGGTCGGTAAAACCAAGACGCATTCCTTTATCATCTTAAATTATTTGCCAACGAAACCACTCGAAGATGATTGCAATAGCTTCAAGATGGGCCAACAATTAGCGCGGCTACATTTATGGGGAGAACAAAAAGAGTACGGTTTCGATACTGACAATTATATTGGCCCCACCCTACAACCTAATCAGTGGCATAAGAAATGGTGTGTTTTCTTTGCTGAGCAACGTATAGGCTGGCAGCTTCAATTGTTGAAAGAAAAAGGTGTTTATCTTGTAGATATCGATGACTTTACTGACGTTGTGAAACAGCTTCTGACCCATCACACCCCTCAACCTTCCCTTTTACACGGCGACTTGTGGAGCGGCAATGTTGCGTTGACCCCCGCAGGGCCTATCTGTTATGACCCTTCTTGTTACTGGGGGGATCGCGAATGTGACCTCGCCATGACAGAGTTTTTTGGTGGTTTTCATGCTCATTTTTACCAAGGGTATGAGTCTGTTGCCCCACTTCCAGTTGGATACGAACAACGTAAAGACATTTATAACCTTTACCATGCACTCAACCATTGTAATCTGTTTGGCGGGCATTATCTCGAGCAGGCGCAATCGATAATCAAAAGGATAATGACTCTCTGATATAAAAAAAGATCATAACAGAGTTGCAATTATCGACGAGCATCACCTCGGTTAAAGGTTCTTTTCCCGACATTGAGGTGGCATTCATCTTTCATACTTATTTCGACGCAATTAGCAACAATAATACCTAATATTGTAAGTAACTTGTTGGTTAGCTTCTTCGAATCAAAAAAGTGAACATAAACAAGGATGGTTTATATTAGGCGACCACGTTTTTAAAGCCCTACAAGACGAGGAGTTCATGTATGCGAAAATATACTGAAAGACATGTAAAATGTCCTCATTGCGGCCATTCAATCGGGATCACCCTCGATGCTAGTAATGGTAACCAAGAGTTTTATGATGATTGTCCGATTTGTTGCCATGCTATTCACCTCAACATGAAAGTTGATGAATTACAGCAAAAAGTCGATTTGTTTATTGACGACAATTATGAGTAGAAATCATTGTTTCCATAGAATATTAAAGGAGCTTTTGACGCTCCTTTAATAGTCTTGCCAACGCCACTATTGTACGCCTAACCTTGCTTCGCAGCCAAAACACGTTCAACCGTGTCGACAATCGCTTGCGTTTGTGGGTCAAATTCTACATTGACCTTAGCTCCGACTTGGCGACAACCAAACAAAGTTCTTTCCAACGTCTCTGGAATTAAATGAACAGAGAAACTGTTGTTTGCAACTTCACCAATGGTCAAAGAACACCCGTCTAGGCCGATATAACCTTTGGCAAGCACGTACTTCATTGATTCTTGTGGCAGTGTGAACCAAATCGTACGATTGTTTGGTGTATCTATCACTTCCGAGATTTCAGCCATCAAGCTGATGTGGCCCGACATGCTGTGACCACCAATCTCATCACCAAACTTAGCCGCGCGCTCAATATTTACGTAGTCACCCTCTATCAGGTTACCAAGGTTAGTCAAAGTGAGGGTTGCTTGCATTAGGTCAAAGCTGATTTGAGTCCCTTCGATTTTGGTGACAGTGAGACAACAACCGTTGTGCGCAACAGAAGCGCCGATCTCTAGCCCCTCATTCAATGCCTCCTCGATCTCTAATATATGTGTTTGAAAACGATCTTTCTTGTCGATATTGACAACTTTAGCCTTACCTTGAACGATTCCTGTAAACATTCTTTTTACCTATTGGTTAGAAGCGACTGATAGCCAAGACAAACGTCCGCTGATGGTTTATGTAACTAGCCAATAAACTATCTATCAATTAGCCCAAATATCACGCGTTATGGGTATGGTATCGAAGCAGACAATTGTTTATCATCTGCGCGGAGTTCCTTCGAGGCATTTTTTCACCTTATAGTGACTAAAATCAACCATCAGATCAGTTCATCACATCTTTTGTCCTCAAGCACTCCCTATCTTTTCAAACAATGTCTTTTACAACATACAGTTCCTCTCTGGAGTATTTCGTGCATCGCTATAAAGAAGAAGCATCGAGTCTTATTAAATTAGCAACCCCTGTGTTGATCGCTTCTGTCGCGCAAACGGGGATGGGCTTTGTCGATACCGTCATGGCCGGTGGCGTCAGTGCCACAGATATGGCAGCGGTATCGGTAGCTGCAAGTATCTGGCTTCCATCAATACTGTTTGGTGTGGGCTTATTAATGGCACTTGTACCAGTGGTCGCTCAACTTAATGGTTCAGGTCGACGTGTAAAAATCCCCTTTGAGATCCAACAAGGTATAGTTCTTGCGCTACTCATTAGTATTCCAATTATTGGCGTACTGTTCCAAACGCAATTCATACTTGAATTGATGGATGTTGAAGCGGTGATGACAGAAAAGACTATTGGCTATATCCACGCAGTGATCTTTGCGGTTCCCGCATTCTTGTTGTTCCAAACTTTACGCAGTTTTACAGATGGTATGTCACTGACCAAACCCGCTATGTTCATCGGCTTTGTTGGGTTGATGCTAAACATTCCGCTTAACTGGATTTTCGTTTATGGCAAGTTTGGTGCACCTGCACTTGGTGGTGTGGGCTGTGGTGTTGCAACAACAATAGTGTATTGGATAATGTTCGGTTTGCTGTTGCTTTACGTTACCACGTCTGCACGCCTCAAAAGCATCAACTTATTCGGCGAATTTCACAAGCCCCAGATTAAAGCTCAAATTCGTTTATTCAAACTGGGCTTTCCGGTCGCTGCTGCTTTGTTCTTTGAAGTAACACTGTTTGCGGTGGTTGCACTCTTGGTTTCCCCGTTGGGGCCCATCATTGTCGCTGCTCACCAAGTCGCCATTAACTTCTCTTCACTTGTATTCATGCTTCCAATGAGCGTGGGCGCAGCAGTAAGTATCCGAGTGGGTCACCGATTGGGTGAAGAGAACGTCGATGGAGCACGCGTTGCTTCTCGTGTTGGTGTTATCGTTGGTCTGGTGCTTGCGATGATAACAGCCATACTAACGGTTCTCTTTCGAGAGCAGATTGCCCTGCTTTACACAAACAGCCCAGAGGTTGTTGAACTTGCGATGGTGCTATTGTTGTTTGCCGCAATTTACCAGTGTACCGATGCGGTACAAGTAATTGCTGCCGGTGCATTGCGTGGCTACAAAGATATGCGTGCTATCTTCAACCGAACCTTCATTGCATACTGGTTACTTGGGCTACCTATCGGCTATGTACTTGGCCGCACAGATTGGGTTGTCGAGCCTATGGGTGCACAAGGTTTTTGGCTAGGCTTTATTATTGGCCTGTCTTCGGCAGCGTTTCTATTGGGTATCCGCTTACGCTGGATGCATCGTCAGGCTCCAGAGGTACAATTGAACTTCTCTCAGCATTGATTTAAGTTCAAAACTAGCCTTGATAAATACGGGCATTCTAGACTGCTCTATTTCTCGCATTGCTTTAAAGCCAGCATACGCTGGCTTTTTTGATCGCTCACCTTGATCACAAAGTATACCCATTTAGGTGATTAATAAGGAAACGCTGTGAGAACTTCACTTACCGTAACAATGTTTGTGCTATTGGTAACCATGCTTAGTGGGTGCTCGAAATGGTTCACCCCTGAGAAAGCATTGTTTGAGAAATACAACCAACGCCTTGCGAACGTACTCGAAGTATCGGGATCCGAGCTCCCTCCCTCACCTGCGGTCAGTATTCCCGACAAACGCGAGCTTTTTCAGGAGCTTCCTCGTCTCTCACTCGGCTTACTCGAAAGCTATCAACTGCGCCAATGTGGTCTGTTCAATTTAATTGCAGAAAAGAATTCGCAGCTCGGTAAAGTTCAAGATGCCTTTTATGACTTTGACTACCAAACCACCTTACTTAGAACGTTGGATGTATGCTTGAATGACTACCCATTAAATGATGAGGAAAGCACAAAACTGATTGGACTCTACGACAAAAAATGGCACCACTTTATTGTGCACCTCGACAACATGTTACTGACCAGTGACGCAATGCGTAAACAGATGTCGGGCGCCTCTTGGCTGCCCCTCAAAAGCAAAGCTCACGTTGCGCACGTGCGTGACACTTTTTTAGTGTTGGACGCTATGTATCAAACTCCTCACCGCACCCTTTCACGCCTCCCGGATGCCACTGTCGTTGACTATCAGGAAGGAATGGAAAAATCACGTGTCGTTGGTCGTCTGTATTATACACTCGTCGATGCAACTCACTGGCTGGATAAAACGACGCAGATGCTTGAGGCCAACCAGAAAAAAATCTTGTGTCTTCCCAACCGTGACACCACACAGTTCCGATATTTGAAAAATGTATTTCAATCTATCTATGTAGCAGAAGTCCAGCCATACATGGCATTTATTGATGGAACTTACCAGCAGTTGGAGGACGGGATTCGTTTAGTCGAGAGAAGAATGTCGGCACATGGAGTGAGATACGGTATTGACGAAGCGCACTTACAATTCCGACAAAAGACGTTAGAACACGTACAATTTTGGAAAAACTTATTTAAACGTTGCGGTGTCACTGTTGGTAACCAAAAAAATTAAGCTATCGCGACCTACTCATAGTGAGATGCGCTCTCTTAAGTAGCGTGCAAATCTTGGCTTTCCATTATGAGTATAGCCGTTATGCCGAAACGTAATTGTAGAGCCAACTGTTGGTGGTGACTTCCTCATTTCATCGGTGAAACCGCTGCCAATATAGAATTCTGTCCCATCCGGTAACTGAACGAGCATTGCCCCCATCATTCCAATGAGTCTACCCGTACCAGGCTTGTAACCTATAACAACAGCTTCTGCATCTTTAAAGCGCTTTAATTTGAGTAAGTCACTGCTTCTTCCTGCTTGATAGCGACTTGATACTTTCCGCAGCATTACGCCTTCGCCGTCATATTGCGAAATCCGGTCGAGCTGCTCAAACAAATTCATCTCACTTTGAATTGCATGATGCTCAACGTACCTAATGTGATTGGCATTCATCGCCGACACTAAATGTTTAATAACGTCGTATCGCTGTTGGTAATTACCCTCCGCATAAGGCATATCAAACAACATAAAATTGATACGTTGCCATGCCCTTTCGATTGGTATTTTATCCAACACCGTTTGTTGGACAAGATGGAAGTTTCCTCGCCCTGCCCACAATTCACCGTCCAAAGGGTAATCGGGTAAAACATCAGTGAACCACTTGGGTGCGTTGATACGATTGCCATTACGAGTAACCAAATGTAGCCCCGTCCAGTAAGCTCTTATGCCATCCAGTTTCTCACTATACCAATATTGAGATACATCGATTCCGTCTTGATAAGAATCGGCGAGTAAAACAGGCGGAGGGATATTTGGCTCAGCTCGCGACTGCGCGGATAGTGTTACTGCGAGTGCAATCAACGTCATTCTTAATGGCATGGAAGTCCTTAAACAATTCAACAATTCAACAATTCAACCTGATCATTGAATCGCATCTTTCGGTAAACATCTAACTGCATTTGGCTATCTTCGATCCATAACAATGCAAAGTGGTAATAGGATGCAAGTGCATGCACAAAGTTCGACAGATCTGGCATTTTTAAGCGTAGATTTATGGGTTTATTTGATTCTCAAATTGAGAATAAGCTTATTCTCAAAATGAAACCCTTCTAGTCTGTACCTTAACCCTCTGTTTTTTATGATTATTAATAATTGGCACAGTCTCTGCTCTGTCAGACCTAAGCAATATTCAAAATGGAGAATAAGCGATGGAATTACGTAAGCAAGAAACCAATGCAAATACGCTAACTATCGAATTTTTTGGTGATTTGGATGCCAAAGGTTGCCGTCAAGCCCAGCACCAGATTGATGAAGTAATTCACACTGATCACCATAAAGAGGTTGAAATCAGCCTGCAACATGTCCAATTTCTTGATTCTTCAGGGATTGGTGCCATTGTTTATCTATATAAGCGCCTAGTTGAACGTGAACGCAGTATGAGTATCGAAAACGCATCGGGACAGCCGCTAGAAATCATGAGTCTGTTACGTATCAATCATGCAATTCCGGTCAACTCAAAAGGTCATTAAGAAACCGGTGAATACGGAGGTTGGCATGGTAAGATCTTTTCGACAATGCGTAATAGTCACGCTCGCGGTCGTCATTTTTGGTTGCTCAACATTTAACTACCCCGAGCATGGTCAGGGCGGGATGGCGGAAAGCTACCAAGATATTTCAATCGAGAACTACCAATTTTCGCCCGTAATGCCAGACGAACCTCTTGGGCCAGAACACGGTTTACGCTTCGATTGGCAGCTCACCAAATTACATTTGGATGCACTAATACAAGAGGGAGCACGCTGGTGTTTCCCCGCCGCGGTCGTACAGGCATTACAAAAACAAAACCGGATTGCTCGTGAGCTCGAAGGTGGGTTAATGCTGGATGCCGCTAACGACATTGTGATACAGCGTCGCCGACTCAACCTACTCGAACAGCAACTAGACTATGTGCTGTCACAAACCACCTGTAAACCACCGCAGGATATAGAAGCGTTTCGAAACGATCTCAGTATCGTCGCCAATATTTACGACCTGCTCAACGTAGACAACCAGTTCGCAATCGACTCTGCAGAAATCAACCCTAAATATATGGGCCACCTAGCCGAAGCCGCTTATATTCTACGAGACCACCCTTACCTTTCACTGGTTGTAACAGGACACGCTGACGCCACCGGCACACCAGAGTACAACTCGCAGCTCGCACAAAACCGAGCAGAGCAAGTGAAACGCTACTTGACTGTATTTGGTATCACCTCCGACCGTGTACAAACGAAATCTGTCGGCGAATCGCTACCCTTGTACGAAGGACAAACGCCCGGTGTGCGTCTAACCAATCGCCGTGTCAGCATTGAAGTACTCAGCGGGCAGTCTGACACTGGGGCAGAGATGGATACGGGAGAGTCATTATGAGCATTCTTAGAGCGTTCTTTCTCATTGTGATACTGGGCTTGCTCGCCACAAACTTTGCGAATGCTTCACAGGATGATGTCGTTAAAGTCGGTGACTTGGTTCAAATCAACCTTCCCGGAGAAACCTCTTTAAACAAAGGCTTCCAGGTCGACAAACGTGGTCGAATCAACTTGCCCGAAATTGGGCCAGTGCTTGTTGCTGGTTATAACGAGGCTCAATTACAAAGCGTCATTTTAGATAATCTCAAAACCGCATTTAAAGATGTAGGCAGTGTACGTGTGTTCGTTAAAGAACAGCAGTTACTTGTATCTGTACAAGGTTATGTGGTCAAACCGGGGGAATACACTCTGCCCTCTGGCTCTAACATCCAGATGTTCCTTTATAAAGCTGGAGGCCTCCGTGCTGGTGCCCAATTAGACAAAATCATCGTAAAGCGAGGCAACAAGAATATAGAATTTGACTATAAACGTTTTCTCGATTCGGGTGATGATTCACAATTGCCAACGTTGAAATCTTTAGATGTTCTTTTTGTCCCGGCTTCACCACTAGTGGGTAATATCGAGCAAGAGTTCGATGCAGCGAAACTGGCAAACTCTGGTGACAGTGCAGATTCTGCTCGTGCGATTAAAGTTTTTGGCGAGGTAAACGCACCCGGCTCATTCACTTATAGGCCGAATACAACCCTCGTTGATGTGGTGATGCGCGCTGGGGGGGTTACTCGCTATGCCAGTGTTGAGCAAATTCGTGTCATCACGGACAACAAACCAATGATGTTTAACCTAAAACGCTATTTAGACACCGGTGATCAAAACTTACTTCCAGAAATTCTACCAGGCGCTACTATTTTTGTACCTAAACAAGAAGAGGAAATAAAATCCGGAGCAAACGTGGTTTATGTTATGGGTGAAGTTGCTCATCCCGGCGCGTATGAAGGCAAAAAAGGCGCGAGTTTCATGGATATTCTCGCCAACGCCGGAGGGCCAACCCGCTTTGCTGAATCTCGTCAAATTCGCGTAATAAAAGCTGACGGTGATGTGATCAACTTTGACCTAACGGCCCACACCGAAGGCTTGTCAAAACAACGTGTTCCTGTGGTCGGCCCAGGCGATGCGATATTTGTACCAGAGAAAACCGATATGAACGAAAAATCGTGGCTCAAAGTAGCACCGAGTCGCGCTGTCGCCGTGATGGGTGAAGTCGAGCGCCCCGGGCGCATTGAGTGGTCAAACGAAATGGACTTAATCGATTTAATTGCCCATGTTGGCGGCCCTACTCGCCGCGCAGATACAAGTAAAATTGAGATCGCCAACAATGGGAAGGCCACAACATTCGATTTGGACAAATACATACTTCAAGGGTCGCCACAGTCTAAATTACCCAGTGTATCTGCAGGCACGGTTGTTCGTATTCATGCGCTCCCCGACGACCCATCAGACAATAAATCGCAATGGGTGAGCCAAAGTTCTGATGCGTCTATCTACGTATTTGGTCAAATCAATGCACCTGGTCGTTATCGTTTCACAACGGAGATGCACTTCCTTGATATTCTCTCAGCAGCCGACGGACCTACAAAGGATGCTGACATTCACAACATTAGAGTGACACATCGCGGCCTAGGTTACGCTAAAGTCAGTAAACTCAATTTATCACTTTATTTTGAAACTGGTGATGAGTCGATACTGCCGAACGTACGCCCTGGTGATACCATCTATATCCCAGAAAAAAACAAGAACTGGCTAGACCGTTCGAAAGAATCTACGGTCCGTGTGTTGGGTGAGGTCCGCTCTCCGGGTCGCTATGCCTTCAACGACAACATGACTATTCTCGATTTACTCGCTGAAGCAGGCGGACCAAGCGACAGTGCCTACGTCGAAAAGATCAGCGTGGTTAACATGTCCTGCTGCCAAGGTCAGGCGCGTGTGTTCAACTTAGTTGAATTCAGTAAAACCGCCAATATTTACGATCTGCCTGTAATTCGTATGGGCGATACGATTTATGTTCCGCATAAAGACGAAAGCTTTGCTGAAAAGGCCCGCGCTGGTCTACGAGACCTGCTACAAATTACCACCACCATAGTGTTAATAGGAGCGCTGTAATGACCATTCCTGCAACGCATGCTGAAATAGAACAGATCTATCTTCAAAGTGAACTCAAAGGCTACAAGTCTATTTGTGTGCTTGCCTGTCAGTCAGAAGATGGCCTTACATCAATTGCTTCTGCGATTGCAGAACGTTTGATACTTGCGGGTCATAGAACACTTTATGTTGACTTGAACCTTTTCAAGCCAGCCTATAGCACCGTGCATGCCTTCAATGAGGACTCCGAGGAAGTTGGACAGCTGATTGCTCACAAAGAAGATCATCAGATACTCGTTGGGTTAACGGCGCCTGTTCTTGCACGCACACAGCTTACCTACCGCGATCCAGCAATGCTTCGTCGTGTGGTTGATACCTGGCTCGAGCAGTACGATCGAGTGGTCATTGATACCTCTCCTATACTTAGCATCAATCGAAGCAATATTCCCGCGCAGGTTGTCGCAGGTGTCTGCAATGCTTGTGTATTGGTTGCCTGCTATGGCTCAACCACTACCAAACAAATAACCCAAGCTAAAGCGCTACTAGATACAAGTAACGCAAACCTCTTAGGTGCAGTTTTAAACATGAAACATCATGTGAGCTTGAAAGATGAACTCATTATCCGTATTAACAAACTGAGCTTTATATCCGAAACGCTCAAAGCAAAAATATCTCAACAAATAAGAAGTAGTGAATTGTTTACCCTATAGGGAGAGCACGCCATGGATACTAAAACAAACACGGCGTTGGAGCCTGAGTTAGTTGATGAGTTAATTCTTCAACAAATGGTCAAAGATACGTGTGCGGATATCATGCCCACTTTAATCGAACATTACATTGATGAGTCGCGCGAGCGTGTTAAAAAGATACAGCAAGCATTAACGAACCAAGACAAAGAAATGTTGGAGTTTGAAGTACACACTCTAGGCAGTTCGGCACTTGCCCTAGGCAATCGGACCCTCTCTCGACATGCAAGAGAGATAGAAAGACACTGTGTTGAAGGTGACTCAGAACTCGCTTTCACTGCCTGCCACTTATTACCAGAGCTCGCGGAACAGTCATTTATCGCGCTAAACCAAAGAAAAGAGCGAGGTTTTGAAGACTAGGTATGGGCTAACGAATTTCGTCCACCAAATTCGTAAACTTTCTGCAATCGTTACTGCTTGTGCTAATACTTAAATATAAAGATTCTCAAAATGAGAAACACATAGAAACAATCAGCTTGAGGTAACAACGTTCGATTCATCATCAATTCATATATCTCAAGTCGACTTAGCACACGACAACAACAAATTAAACAAGTTGGGAAAGGATTATGAGACCAAGGGTATTATTGGTAGAAGACTCTACCTCATTGGCTATACTGTACAAACAATACGTTAAAGATGAACCTTACGATATCTTCCACGTGGAAACGGGGCGTGAAGCCATACAGTTCATTGACCGAGACAAACCGCAACTTATTATTCTCGACCTAAAACTGCCTGATATGTCCGGAGAAGAAGTTCTTGACTGGATCAATGAACGTGAGATTCCGACTTCAGTCATTATCGCTACAGCACATGGCAGCGTTGATTTAGCCGTCAACCTTATTCAAAAAGGGGCAGATGATTTCTTAGAAAAACCCATCAATGCTGACCGTTTGAAAACCTCCGTTGCTTTGCACTTAAAACGCGCCAAACTCGAGAGTCTGGTCGAGAATATCCAGTCCACGTTCGATCGCCGCTTTTATCATGGGTTTATTGGCTCTAGTCTCATAATGCAAGCCGTGTACAAAACCATTGATGCCGTTGCTCCAACCTCCGCTAACGTGTTTATCGTTGGTGAAAGTGGAACGGGGAAAGAAGTGTGCGCAGAGGCGGTCCACCAGCAAAGCGATCGTAGAGATAAGCCTTTCATCGCGATTAATTGCGGCGCAATCCCTCGAGATTTGATGGAGAGTGAAATGTTCGGTCATGTAAAAGGCGCGTTTACTGGCGCAACCACTGACCGTAAAGGCGCAGCTACACTTGCACATGGGGGGACGCTTTTCCTGGACGAACTTTGTGAAATGGAACTTGATATGCAGAAAAAGTTGTTACGCTTTCTGCAAACAGGAACCTACACGCCGTTAGGTGGCACGAAAGAAATGAAGGCCAATGTCCGTATTATCTGTGCCACCAACCGAGACCCTCTAATGGAATTGGAACAGGGACGTTTTCGTGAAGACTTGTATTATCGCGTGCATGTTGTTCCTATTGTACTGCCCCCACTTCGAGAAAGAGGCAGTGATATTGTCACTCTAGCTAAACACTTTCTACTCACTTATGCCAAGCAAGATAAGAAGAAATTCAGGCACATTGATAAAGACGCTCAGCGAGTGATAAGAAACTATTCTTGGCCCGGGAACGTACGTCAACTACAAAACATCATTCGTAACATTGTAGTTTTGAACAATGAGGACAAGGTGTCGTTACAACACTTACCAGTTCAACTTACTAATAAGCCTAAGAAATCACAATCTACAGTAGCATCTAACGCTGGAGGTGGAATAGAAATGAATCTGGCCACCGAACAAAATGAACCAGTCCAAACCGTTTTTGTACCACCGCAAGCAACAAATGCAGTTATTTCTTTTGCTGGGTCAGAAATATCCGCCACACAAAGGGATTCTGTCTATTTCAATTCGGACGGTACGATACGCCCAATGTGGAAAGTGGAACGTGAAGCGATCCAAAACGCGATAGCTTACTGTGATGGAAATGTACTCAATGCCGCTGTGATGCTGGAGCTCAGCCCATCAACGGTTTATCGTAAAAAGCAAGCTTGGGAATCGGATGAAGCTAATCTCGAACAATCATGAGATACCTATGATTGGCGAAGTCTGGATACTGTTGGACAGCGGTATATTTGGCGGAATTGAGAGCCACGTGATTGAACTAAGTCGAGGATTAATGGTTTCGAATGTTCACGTAAGGGTCGTATTGGTATCAGAACACTCACCGCCAACGCCTCTTTTTGGAAAACTCAAGCACGAGAATATCCCTGTCAGTTACCTTTGGCACCTTTGCCCTAAGTCGGAACGCTCCAACGCTATTTCTGTGAAACAAATAACCAGTGCAGTCGCCGAGTATCAACCGAATGTTATTCACACACACGGATACAAAGCTGGGGTATTAGCCAGAAGTGCGAGATTATTTACGCGAACTTTCCCCCGCCTTATTTCGACGTATCACGCAGGTGAAACCCCCAAAGGGAAAGTCTGGTTTTATGACTGGATTGATCGACACTCTGGTCACCTTTCAGACCATTGTTTTTCGGTTAGCCAAACAATACAGCGTAAGGTGCTTACTCAATCAGAATTACTTAATAACTTTGTATCTGTTCCTAAACCTAAGCAGGACTGTCCCTACAAGGAAATTGCTTTTGTTGGTCGCCTTAGCTACGAGAAAGGTGCAGATCAGTTTATGGAAATCGCGCGGCACATTCCTGATTCTTCGTTTTCTATCTATGGTGATGGGCCTGAAAAGTCATCATTGTCTACAAATGCGCCCCCCAATGTGTTTTTTCATGGATACCAAAACGACATGAATGTTGTTTGGAGCAACATCAGCGTTCTCATAATTTCATCCCGCTATGAAGGCTTACCAATGGTGGCTCTGGAGGCAATGGCTCGTGGCATTGTCGTGATCAGCCTTAACGTGGGCCGCCTTCCAGATTTAATCGAAAATGGAAAAAATGGGTTTATTGCAAACGACCTACCCGCGCTCATCAATAGGGTCGATCTCTGGTTGACCATGAGTCACAGTGAACAATACTCGCTGCGTCTACAAGCGATTGAGACCATCAAAAATCACTACTCCACCAGTTGTATCATTCCTATTCTGATTGAGCGTTACCAAATTGAAATAACTGCCTGATGCATATCCATTCTCAAATTGAGAAGGTTCGATCATAGCTTTATCTCTTTCCTTGTTTTCCTTTTAAAAAACATAATTTTAAACCAATGGCATATTTTGGCATCTCGGTTGCAATAGATATATCTCGAAGGTTGGCTTAAAGAGGTAAAGATTGTGACTACTCCAAAAAGTGTTCTTTATGTTCATTATGGGGATAATTGGATTCGTGGCAGTGAAGTTGTGCTGATTGACCTCATTAAGAACATAAACCGTGAACAATACCAGCCCATTGTTTGGACTAACTGTGAGCCTCTGATTGAGAGATGCCGTTCTCTCAAGATCGAAGCGGAATATTCCAATTTTACTCTAGTTGGGGGGTGGAACACACCGCGTTGGGACATCAGTGGATGGAACGATTTGTTAAAGCAAGCGTCGGCATTGATTGAAAAACACAATATAGACCTTGTCCACGTAAACAGTGGTGGTCCTTGTCAGTGGATGTGCTTGGCCTCTCGTATGAACCATATTCCTCTCGTGACTCAACTCCACTGCCATTACACCTTACGCGATCGTCTCTCCCTCGGTCTTCACCTTTCACCAAAATTAATTTGTGTGAGTAAGGATGTTGGACAAGAGATTTTGAAAGACGGTTACCCAGCAGAGTGTCTTCACGTTGTTCACAACGGTGTATCAATAGGACAACAAAGTGCACCGATCGATGTTAAACAGCAGTTGAGTATTCCTCATCAAGCCTTTGTCTTTATTTCAGTTGGATCACTTATAAAGCGTAAAGGTTTTGACCGCTTAATCCATGCAATCCGCATGCACTGCTACCACCAGTACAATCCACATTTGGTGGTCGTCGGTGACGGCGAAGAACGCAATGCATTGACCGCATTAGCGATCGACTTAGGCGTGGAGGACCGCGTTCATTTTGTCGGTGAACAACATAATGCTGAAAGCTGGATGAGAGGCACAGTGGATGCCTTTATCAGCGGCGCTTACCAAGAGGCGTTTGGTCTTGTTCTGGGAGAGGCCGCATTAGCAAATTTGCCAATCATAGCGCCTAATACCGGTGGTATTCCTGAGCTGTTTAAACACAATCATAGCGCTCTACTGTACAAAAACAATAGTATGGCAAGCCTGCTTAACACTATCCAGCAAATTATTCATGATGCACCGCTAAGAGAAAAATTGGCAAAAAACGCAAACCAGCATGCTAAACAAAACCTGAGCGTAGCTGCATCCGTCAAAGCAATTGAAGACATTTACCATCACGAACTATTGCAGAAAGAGCTCAATCTAATGCCTGTTACCCACTGCATTAAACCGCTGTCACGCTGGTTGAACTTTCATTGAGGAGCCCGCCATGAAACGTATATTGATGTTTGATGCCATTCCCATGCTTGGAGGCTCTAAAGTCGCTAACGCAGAGCTAATCAAACAGTGCGAACAACGGGGAGTGATAAGTTATGTTGCAACAACGCACCCTGAGCACTGGACAAAAATCTTTCGTTCAAACTCTCATGTAAAAATAATTAAGCTAAAGCGTTCCCCAATCTCATCACACCATGGTATCAGTTATTGGCTAATGAGCATTTTCTACTTCATGCAACTCTTTTTAGTCACTCTCAAACTACCAAAGTTAGACTGGCTTGTTGGGCTATCTTCTCCCAACAACGACATGCCTTTGTATTTACTTCGTTTGTTTACTCGCAAGCCCATCGTACAAATGGTTCATGGCCTAGTCGGGGTTTCGCGTACTACAGGTTATTGCTTGGTAAAAGCTCATTCAATTTATTACCTAGACAATACCCGTGATTCCATGATTAATGCACTTGCCAAGTACCTGAAAATCCCCAAGCAAGCCGTTTATCAATTCTGGCCAACATTAAACACAAGTTCATTTGTAAACGGTCTTTCCTCTCAGCGTAAATCGAAACAAGCCAATCCTATCTCTCAACGAGTATTCTGGGCGGCTAGTCTATTGAAATGGAAGAACGTTGATTTGCTGGTTGATGCAATAAACCAAGACGAAACGACCAACCTCCAAGCGACCGTATGTTATATCAAACCCAACATCGCTGGTTTTGAATATTCTGAGCCTGACTTGAGCCAACCAAACATTGAGTGGCATGAGTCCCCCGACAACTTAGACGAGCTTCGTGCACAGTGCGGTATCTTTGTCTCAACCAGTGTCAATGAACCTTTTGGGTTATCGATTTTAGAGGCCCTAACTGCGGGTATGTGCGTCGTAATTCCTCATGATGGCAGCTACTGGGATCGTATGCTCATACACGGAAAGAACTGCATGAAATACACCCCCAACGATGCTGCATCACTACACAACGCCATTGTTCTCTTGAATGAATCTCCATGGTTAAAAGTCACGATGGGACTAGAAGCATTGAATGTTGCCAGCCTATACACGGCCGAGCGCTGTTATTTCTCGATTACCCAACAATTGTGTACAAACCCATCTAAAAAAGCGAAAGATAAAACAAGCAAGCGCAACAAAGCCAAGGGATATGACCATGTCTAAAGCAATGACTAACATGTCACTGTTTGCCATTGCGTTGGTGATCAACAAAAGCATCAGTCTCATTATGTTGCCTGTACTCCCGCAATATTTGACTCCAGAGCAAATGGGTAAATTGGAACTGCTCACCTCTATTGGCGTGGTTACCGCATTACTCACAAGTATGGCCATGCACGAGGCACTATATCGATTCGTCAGTGTCGAGAGAGACGATGCTAAAAAGGCAGATATACTCAATCAAATCTACTCATTGTCCGTCTCGATAATCGCTGTGATTGGGTTGGTATTAATACTTCTCATCTTAGTCGCACCCATTCCAAGCCCATTTTCTGAGTTCGAATTTATTGCACTTGTGCTTGCGATAATATTGGAAGGCCCCATTAGCATCGGTACCGCTTGGCTGCGTATGCAAGATGATAAGGCAAAGACGTTACTGTATGTAATGATAACCACCACCTTACTTCAAGCAGTGTTCATTGTTGCTGCCCTATTGATTCATCCTCACGTTATCTCTGTCTTGTTTGGGGGATTACTGGCAGCGGTGGTTCAGTTTATCTGGTTACACATCGTCAACAAGTACAACCTTGTCCTACCCGATTTTATGGTCGCTAAAGAACACCTCAGCTACAGCACTCCAGTCATGATGTCTGCATTGGTCGCATTCTGCTTAAACGGCGCTGAGCGCTGGTTTATTGGCGCGAACGCTTCGCTGGCAACACTTGGCATCTACGCCATTGCTGTAAAGTTTGCCATTGGTATGTGCATTTTAGTGCAACCTTTTGGTATGTGGTGGATGCCTCGACGCTTCTCTTACTTGGAACGCAGGTGTGGTGCAGAAGCGGTGAGAATTTCTCATTTTGGCATGATCTACATTGCAGCGCTTACTGTGTTAGTCGCAACACTTGCTTTTGTTGTCATCAATTATTTTTTGCCTCACACTTACCACCAAGCCGCGCTCTACACCCTATTCCTCTTACCCATAGCCATGCTCAGAGAGTGGTGTGAACTACTGAATATCGCCATCTCTATAAACGCAGAACACGATGGTTATTAGGTATGAATGTCATCGCCGCTGGCATCGCTATTACCTTACTATTCGCCCTCTCTCCCCTTGGCGTTTATGGTGTTTTTATTGCACTTTACTATGCACAACTTGCTAAGTTAATTATGACGCTTGTCATCGGACAGCAATGCATGTTTTTGCCCTTCCATCTAAGTTTGATGGTTGTATTGCAAATAATATCTGGCTCTGCACTGCTCTTGATTCATTCCTCTGAATCGGTCGGCAGTGCAGTCGTAATTTGCATTTTGACGTGCGTTATTTTTGCAGGCATTGCCTGCAAATTCATCCCCAAATGCACACGCGTCGATATTATTTACAAAATAAGGGCTGAGGCGAAAAGAGTAACGTTATGAATATCAATGATGTAAGACCAGTACAAATCACCGCTGCAATTACTATCACTTTATTGATCGCCGCTGCATGGCTAGTATTACCTAATCCGATATTCATCCTAGCCGTATGTTTCGCTCCGCTCCTCATATTGTTCGCGATAAACCAAGCCTTTTGGCTAGTCATCTTATTCGTGATTTTTTCGTTCTTTCGTATTCACGAGGCTTTCCCTGTTATTTACGATTTCAAGCTCCCTTATATCCTGTCTGTCGGGGCGCTAGGGGCAATGTCATTTCATATACTGATTAGCCGACGGCTTGTCGTCTTTTGGCATCCTTCGTTAAAATGGCTAATCATATTTTGGGCATTAGTCATTATCAGTATTGTTTTCGCCTCCTCTCGGGAAATTGCGCTAAACACATTCATGGATAAGTACTGGAAAATTATTCTAATGACCTTAGCGATTACCTGGCTCATCACCACCCCTAAGCAGCTTGCACAGATGTCAAAAGCCATTATGGTTGCGGGCTTATTAGTTGGGCTCGTTGCCCTTTATAACGCAAGCAATGGCATTGATATCGTCGAGGGCACACGTGTATCAATTGGTCGTTCATTTGGTTCTATGCTCGGCGATCCAAATGACTTAGCTCTCGTGTTGTTGTTTCCGCTTGCTTTTGCAATTAGTCAGTTGGTCGAGAAGCGCTCATCTTTGTGGTTACGTGGGTTTGCGATAATTACTTGTCTCATATTATCTCTTTCGATCCTTGAAACACAAAGCCGAGGAGGCTTGTTAGGCGCCCTGTCTATTTTTTGTTATTTTGCATCCAAACATGTCAAGTGCAAGACGATGTTACTTGTCCTCACCTTAGCGGCAACATTAACGTTGTATATAGTCGCAGGTATTAACGGACGCGCTTCAGGTGGCGCGACTGAAGTAGGGATTGATGCATCCGCAATGGGACGGCTTTATGCATGGGAAGCCGCGTTCAAAATGGCACTCGATAATCCACTCACTGGTGTTGGTTTAGATAATTTCTATCCTAACTATTTTTTCTACAGCCCCCACTGGGACGGTATCAACCACGCAGTTCATAGCACTTGGTTTGGCGTACTAGCCGAGACCGGTTTTATTGGACTGGCCGTCTTCATTGCTTTGATGGTCTCTCTTATAAAAACATCATTACATTCAATGTCACTTCTAAATAGGAGTTCAGACGTCAGCCTATCTGTTGGGGCAAACGCTATACTCGGTGGGCTTATCGGTATTATTGTATCTGGGACTTTCCTTACACAGGGCTTTATTTGGCCCATTTACATCCTCGCAGCACTGACGATTGTCGTAAACCGTATTGTTCAAACTGATTTTCAAAATGAGAAACTTGAACCTTCCCAAAATCAGAAGTGATATAAGTCATTATTTTAAAAGGCATTACTCTTTGGTATGTATAATGATACTGATTGAACAATGGCAATAATTGGATTGACTCTAGGAGAGATTTGATGACAGACATGGTTGTGTTTGGTGAAGACTTAGGCGGTTTGCCCTCCTCGACTCAACACTTAATAAGACATTTAGCGAAGTGTCATCGCATTCTTTGGGTCAATTCCATTGGCCTGAGGCAACCGAAGTTCACACCGAAAGATGTCAAACGTCTGTTACATAAACTGAAACATTCAATCACGAAACAAAAAGCCAGAGAAAAAACACCGTTTAGCCACCAAGAAGAGACAGGTATTAACACGATCACCTTACTTACAATACCCGCTCCAGGCAGCAAATGGACGCGGAAAGTCGCCACTCAAATGATGAAGCATCAACTTAGTAAGAAACTGAACGAAATTGGCTTTCGTCACGCTATCTTTTGGACATCTTTACCCACAGCGGTGGATATTTGCAAGCAAATGAACGCGAGAGGCATCGTCTACTATTGTGGCGATGATTTTGGTGCCTTAGCGGGCGTAGACCACCGAGTCGTACTAGAACATGAAATTGATCTTGTTGATTGCGCTGACCTTATTCTGGTCGCCAATGAAGAGCTCGCTGATGACTTCCCTCAAGAAAAAACGGTCACCATATCTCACGGCGTAGATTTCAGCTTATTCTCAGAACCAGTAGTGATAGCGAAAGATATGCCAAACAAAGGGCAAAAAGTACTGGGCTTTTACGGCAGTTTGTCGGAGTGGTTGGATTATCAGCTTATTGAACAGGTGGCCGATCAAGCACCCGATTGGACTCTTGTTTTTATCGGTCCAAACGAGTTTCATTATAATCCTCTACCGAAACGAAGTAATATTCACTATTTAGGGACAAGACTACATCAAGATTTACCAAGATATTCGCAACATTGGGATGCCAGTTGGCTGCCCTTTATCGACAACCCACAAATTCGAGCCTGTAATCCGCTTAAACTCTTGGAATACCTTGCGACAGGGACGCCCGTGATCAGTACCCCTTTTCCAGCACTTAAACCCTATCAACACATGTTGCATGTTGTGATGAATGTTGACGACGTCTGTGCGAGTCTGAATCATTTGCTCCCTCCCCCTGAGGGTTCACTCACGCTAATACAGCAACAGGGTTGGGAATCGAAAGCACATCAGGTCGATCGACTAGTGAGGGCGCTATGAATGACTTAAGAGATAATCTCACCCTTTTACTACACGGAGCATGGCGACGCCGTCACTTAATCATCACCCCTATGCTTGTCCTACCAATTTTGGGCTTTTTGGTCAGTAAAGCCATGCCAACCAAATACGAGGCGCACACAAGCATGCTGATCCAAGAAACGGCCAAAATGAACCCATTTCTTGAAGACCTCGCTGTTTCAACCATGTTGAAGGACCGACTGAGCGCCTTGAGCACTCTGCTCAAAAGCCGTCATGTGTTATATTCCGTCGCCAAAGAGCAAGGCCTAGTAAAAGACACAATGGACGCTAACGAGCAAGAATTCATCATTAAAGATCTTGCTGATCGATTGACGGTTGAGCAGCTCGGAAAAGACTTTATTCAAATCAAACTTACGAGTAGCCAATCTGAAGGTATGGAAGAAATGCTGAGCTCGGTCAGCAATCATTTTGTTGAGCAACTTTTGGCACCTGAGCGATCCTCTATAAAAGATTCAAGCCACTTTTTGACCATTCATATTGATAAGCGTCGTGAAGATCTGAACAAAGCGGTACAAGCTTTTGCTGAGTACAAAAATGTCTACTCTCATGCCACACCTGAGATGCAGGCACAGAGCTTGACACGTCTCGCCAGCTTAAAACAAACACTCGCCGAGAAAGAGGCGGAGTTAGCGGGCGTTAAACGAAGCCTTGGCAGCCTTGATCAACAACTTTCAAGGACCAATCCGGTGATCGGGAAGATCGAAGAACAAATAATCGACATACGCAGTAAACTCACTTTGTTGCGGTCGAAATACACAGAAGCGCACAGTTCAGTCCAAGGCAAGCTACGCGAGTTAAATCGCCTAGAGTATGAGCGTTCGGTGCTGCTCAACTCGAATCAGCCAACAATGAACAGTGACCAGCTCTGGGACATTGCAAGTACAGCAACAGTGAGCAAGATTGGCAGTGCCCAACCACTGCTTGTCTCTCAGCTTCACCAATTGCAAATTATGCGTGGCCGTTACGAGTCTTTGGAAGAAGAGACATCAAGCCTAAGAAACATGATCCAAGAGTTAGAAAATAATGCAAATCGCTTCGGCAGCACAGCAACAGAAATCACACGGCTTGCTCGTGATGTTACGGTAAAGCGTGAGCTGTACGAAGCGCTCGTCCAACGTTATGAAATGGCTCAATTAACAGGGGCTCTGGGCGTTTTTGAAGAGAACAAACGCGTTAAAGTCATCGATGAGCCTTACACACCAAGCTTACCTTCCAACTTGCCCACGTTCATCTTTGTGATTTTAGGCTTTATTGGTGGTACTGGTTTAGGAATTGGTTTTGCTACCATTGCCGAGCTAGCGGATAATTCAGTTCGATCTCGAAAAGCACTTGAGAAACACCTTGGCGCTCCAGTAATAACAACCATCCCTACAATTAAATTCTAACGTTAACGCTTAACTTTCACTCGAGACGAGACTTTATTTAGTCGGTTTTGTGTTAACCCACGCTATCATCTCGCCCCATTTCTATTAATTTTGAATCTCAAATTAGGAATCGAGTTTTCTAATTTCGAACTTTCATAAAAAACACGGTTAAGCAATTGTTTATAAAGTACTTAATTTCTGGCACGCCCCCTGCAGAGTTCAATCCAACTGTCTGTGTAGGATTTTGGAATGGCAAACTCAGATACTCAACAATATCCGGCGACCAGTAACGTAATCATCCACGTCGTACAACATCTTGCGCCGGGTGGTCTAGAGACATTGGTGCTTGAAATGCTTCGATTTGCGAAACCAGAAGACTCGGTTTACGTGATTAGCTTAGAAGGTAAAAAGGCCACCGCACTTGGCAATTGGGAAAAATTGACAACTTTTGAGTCTCAACTCCACTTTTTAAATAAACCCTCTGGTCTTAGTCTGGCTACAATTCGTGCACTAGGCGACAAGTTGAAAATATTAAATGCCAACATCGTCCACACTCATCATATCGGACCGCTGTTTTACGGGGGTATTGCTGCACGGCTCAGTGGCATCAAAACGCTGATTCATACTGAACACGATGCATGGCACTTAAACAATAAACGAGCAGCACGATTACAATCCACCCTGCTCAGTGTGCTACGACCGCAAGTGGCAGCGGATGCCAATTTTGTCGCAGAACAACTTATCGATAAGTTAGGCTATAAAAGTGTCGAGACTATTCACAATGGCATAGATTGCGAAAAGTTTACTGATGGCGACCAAAATACTGCAAGAACGTTTTTCTCTCTCCCGAAAGATAAGTTCATCATTGGCACCGCTGGGCGGTTAGAGGCAGTGAAAGGCCAAGAGGTTTTACTCGAAGCCTTCTCTCACCTGCCCAATCATACGCATCTTGCCATCGCGGGTTGCGGTAGCCAAAAGGCACGACTTGAGGCGAAAGCACAATATCTTGGTATTCGAGAGAGAGTTACGTTTCTTGGGTTGATTGAAGACATGCCAAGTTTTTATCAGAGTCTCGATTTATTCTGCTTACCATCACTACAAGAGGGATTTCCCCTATGCACACTAGAAGCACAAGCCTGCGGTGTACCCTGTATAGCGAGTGATGTTGGTGCAGTAAAGGAAACTCTATCTCCGCAAATCGGGACCCTTGTACCACCAAACCAAGTGCCAATGCTGACTGATGCTCTATTGCAGCAACTGTCCTGCTCACCTTGCTCTCCTAGGGAGTATATTCTCCAGCACTTTGATATCCAAACTATGGTTAATCGCTATGCGACGCTAGCTAGAGGAAGTAACTTATGACTGATCTACTATGGGTAACAGGCTTTATTTTTTCAGCGTTACTCATCATCTACCATCATGTTGGTTATCCGTTGGTTTTAAACTGGCTTTCTGCGCGTCACAAACAGCTTGCCACATTAAAAATTACTAGGCGAGAACGTTGTTACAAATCCACCGATAGTGACCGCACCCTCCCTACGATGACGGTGATCGTTACAGCATACAACGAAGAACAGTGGATAGCAGAAAAGATACGCAACCTAGCGAGCCTAGATTACCCCAGAGACAAGCTGACGATCATTATCGCCTGTGACGGTTGCTCTGATAGCACCGCAGAGATCGCGCAAAATACGATTCAAGAGGCAATTTGCGCAGATACCCTGTTTATTATTCACGACCACAAAACAAACCGTGGAAAAGTGAGTTTAATTAACTCTGAAATGTCAAGCGTCACCTCTGAAATCACGGCCTTGAGTGATGTTTCCGCCCTCGTTTCTTGTGACTCGCTCCTACTCGCCAGTTCGCATTATCAAAACGAACAAGTCGGTGTGGTCAATGCTACCTACCAAATCATGTCAACCCAAAATCAAGGCGAAGCGGCGTACTGGCGTTACCAAACCAATGTGAAATTGAAAGAGTCCCTGATCGGTGCAACTATTGGCGCTCATGGCGCTTTCTACACCTTTCGAACCCGTCTGTTCGCGCCACTAGAGCCTGAGATCATTAACGATGATTTTATTTTACCAATGCGAATTGTACTCCAGGGCTATGCATCCATTTATGAGCCAAAGATGCAAGCTATTGAGTTAGAGGAAAGTTCTGAGCGTTCTGACTTCAAACGTCGTTTACGAATTTCAGCAGGTAATATGCAGCAATTCTTGAAATTGAAAAGGCTGCTACTACCACGTTATCGTGGCACTGCATTTACATTTTTGTCGGGGAAGGTGCTTCGTCTCGCTACGCCTTACTTAATGATAATTTGCCTAGTAAGTTCGCTATTGCTTATAGAACACAAAGCGTTCCTCGTTTTATTTGCCGCACAACTGATATTCTACCTAATGGCGTTTATCTCTTATTTAATACCTGCATTCAAAGTATTTAAGTCATTCAAGTTGATTCACTACATAGTCGTTGGCCACATAGCTAATTTTGTTGGTGGGCTTCTTTACCTACTAGGCATAGAAAAAGATCGCTGGAAGCACTCTAGTCCATAAGGAAAACACAATGAAAATTTCACGCTACGACTCAAACATTCACTGTGCAAAGCGCGCTTTTGATGTGGTTTTCTCTCTACTCATTTTACTCACCACATTGCCGCTGATACCCATGATTGCACTGGTCATTGTGATCAATTCGAAAGGCCCGGTGATTTACCGTCAACTCCGAGTTGGTCGTTGTACACCTGAGAGGATGGACTTGTTTGAAATCATGAAATTCCGCACCATGTACATTGATGCTGAGCAGCGTTCAGGCGCAACATGGGCCTGCGAGAATGATCCTAGAATCACATCGGTTGGCCGTTTTCTGCGCAAGACTCGTTTAGATGAACTACCTCAACTTATCAATGTTCTGAAGGGCGAAATGTCATTGATTGGCCCTCGCCCAGAGCGCCCAGCCTTTTATCAAAAGCTGGAAAACGAAATCCCTTACTTTGTCGAACGCACATACGGTGTATTACCGGGGATCACAGGCCTGGCGCAGGTTAACCAAGGTTATGATTCTTGCATCGAAGACGTTCGTCGCAAAGTGGGCTATGACCACAGTTACGCGTTGAGTTTAAGTTCTTTCAACTCTTGGATTTCGATGGACCTTTCTATAATGAGCAAAACGCTGGTCGTCATGTTCGATGGTCGTGGTCAGTAAACCCATCAAGGTAGAGCTGTGGATAGAAAGCAAGCATTAAACTAGATCTTACTCCTGCCACTGGCGGCGCATGTTTTCAATCGTCGCGAGTGGTACATCATGTACACTTTGATACTCGCATCGACATACCCTCACTTCAACCTCAATGCCATTCATCCGGCAGAATTCTGCGTACTGCGTCATCTCCCAATGGCGTACAAACGTATTGCTGACAATCACCGACTTTCCCCTCCTCAGCCACATACAGGTTTGCTGAAAACACCATTCATGCGCTTTGGCTAATTTTGTGCCATCAAAAACGTATTCACCACTTTCATTTTCAAAGTACATATCAGCCTCAAAATGTTTTGCTTTGAGCTGTTTGGATAATTTTTTAGCAAGCGTCGTCTTGCCAGAGCCGGGTAAACCACGAATTAGAAAAAGTTTAACGTTGGACATAGTGAGAGTTTTGCAATGAAAGACCCACAAACTGTACGCAATTTTTATGAAAAATACAGCCAAAACGAGCTGAAGTGGCATTCAATCCTCACTCAAGCACGCAAATAATCGTTAGTTTTCGTATCCTGTTTTCGCAGTTTAGAAGTCTCACAGTGTAAAAGCTGTACCTATCAAAGAAGGAGGCTTGCTGCCTCCCTCCATATCTTTTCACGAATTAGACATCAATGTGTCTAATATCGGTGACCCGCGTCTTGCCCTGACGACACTCGTCTACCCAACAAACGTGCGATAGCAAGGTAAATCGCAATCATCAACATCACGTTTGCCACAAAAATTAACGTGCCTTTACCTAGTACAGTGCTCAATTTCGATTTGGAAAGTAGAATCCAAGGTGTTCCATCTATTCGAGCAAACTCAACGTATGATAGTTCCAGTGGATAGCGGTAAGTAAAGAAACCTCCTCTATTTTCTTCCGTTAGCGCTTTTAAGTTCTCCTCGCGGTCGAACAGTTTTTCATAACCATAATTGAACAAGTTGATGCCAATATATTGTTCATCACCAGAGTGTCCGATAACGTTGAGGTCCTCATCTAAAAGGACATTAAAGATGCTATCCCCTCCCTCAACATCAAGTGCTTTTTGAATCTCTGAGAAATGGATAGATGCAGAGATTGTACCTTGTAAATCTCCGCGAGCATCAAACATTGGACTGCACATTACATACACCATTTGCCCGTTAGACACATCCGTTAAAACATTGCTCATGACTGTTTTTTTGGTGCGAATAACTTGATGAAAGTACTTTTGGTTGGCAATAGAGTGAACTTTGTCATGATGAGTACTCACCATTCTACCCACACCATTACTGAACCCTATGCCAGCAAGAGCAAACGCTTGTTTGTAAGGTGTTGCTCTTTTTGCTCTCTCATGTAGGGAGATGGTGGATTCAGTAAAATGTTGATCAGTGCTCATTGCTCGCAATAAACCCCGGTAACCATCAATAATGGTATCAAGTTTGATCTCAGCAGATCTAATGTGATGTTTGGAAAGATATTGAACTTCACCCACTTTCTGATGAGCCCAAAAAATAAAATTGGTAAAAAGTACAGTAAGGAATGCCAGGACTGCGCACCGTAATATCACCGACTGAAAGCTTTTGGATACGTTCATGATTTAGTCATTGTAAGGAATGTCGTTTGAATTTTTTCATTAGGGTAAAAATACTCATTATTTGCGACCTTTCACTTATAAACGTTTAAGCATCTCAGGTTACCTGGATATAGATTTAACCGCAGAAATTTGATAATTATACCCACACCTACATACGTAAACAGTCTTTTTTCTCCTTTTTCGACAAAATATTTTTCTCAAACAATTAATGACTTTTATTTATAAATATTATTTTTCGGGTGTAATTACTTCCACAAACGTAAATAGCAATCGACATGGTATTTCTTTTATTTATTTCTATACTGACTTTTTTCTTTTTTTCTGCTTTCCAGACGAGCTTTAGTTTTCTTATCTCGACGCTTTAATGCTCGGAAAAACTTTGACTCTTCATGATACCAGCCGATAACACTAATGGGGAACCCTACTAGCATCATGATAAAAACGTCGGCGATAAATTGCTCAGTCACATCTCTGATCGTATGCAGCTCTCCAAAAACGAACAAGCCGATAACTTTGCCAACCAACAATGCGCAGCAAATCATAAAGAAAGACTTCATGATGTAATGCCATTTACCTTTCTTGCGTTCCTCTCGCCAATACACATACTTGTGCTCACGGTTGTACATTTCACCCTCCGAATGAGTGACACTGTCACACCTTATAAATAGGACGGCAGAACGAGACAGCAGACTCGCACTACTATAATAATAGTGCGATTAGAAAGAGTTGCTTGTTGAACTAATGATAACTATCTTGAAAACGCCGCTACGTGCCTTAGGTGAGGCGTCTTTGAGCTAGCTAACTAAATGGACCAGCGACAACGGCTAATTAGAGTGCTGAGTATTGTGCAAACAAATGTATCCTTAATCACACCTTCACTGAGAAAGCTTTTTAATTTGCAACCCCATAAAGATGAAACTAATGCCTTCAATCAACAGCGAGATCCCCACAAATGTCCCCAATAGCGAAGTTGAAAACGTAGGATCATCGAGCGACATAAAGAAGTAGCCACCGATCAACACCGAAATCACACCACTCAATACAATTAAATTACTACTGGGTAGACTGCGGTTACTGAGACCAAAGAAGACACGAGTGAGACCATTTAAGATCATCACGATAACCATCAACATGGTAATCGTGACCAGACCAGCAAGTGGCTTGAAAAGGATAAACAAACCACCCACGATATACAGTACGGCACTGAACACGTACCAAAGCTTTTCTTTCCATAAATTGATTGAAAAGGAGTGGTAAGCCTGAACCAGACCACTGAACAATAGAACAGCCCCCACAATCGTTGATATCGTTACACCTGCAAATACCGGCAAGCTAATCGCTCCAATGCCCAATAATGCGACAATAACGCCAACGATAACAAAGTATTTCCAGCCTTTGGACAAAAATGTGGCCTGTTGCGATTGATTTGAATTTTCCATTGGTTGCCCCTTCAATTAAATGTGATCTGCCTAAACAGTCTAGATTAAATATTGAAAGTTCACTGACTTGGTAGAAATACATATGTCTTTTACATAAATGCATGTTAAACCCACATTATCTCTTCAGATTTACGCTACTTTTGAATAGTGCGCTTCAAGATTGCGGGATTAAGCCATTGAAAATAGTATGGTGGAAGAATGTTTAGACCCTTTTCTGACACTGGTTACCTGACTTTTCTATAGATGTTGCCACTCCTTCCATGCGGCCAATTATTTGAGGATGACATTTTGCTCGATCATCATATTCGTACCTTCATTTCTGAAAAGCTCAGCTCAGTGGGTATCAACAGCGATCCATATGGTCTTGAACTCATGATCGTATTTATTCTAGCAAGCCTTACTGCGGCAATACTCAGCTATTTGATTGTTCATCACCTGATTGTTCGAACAGCCCATAATATTCTGCAGAAAGCCAACAAACCACTCGCTGAGAGTTTGGCAAAATACGACGTATTGGAAAAACTTTCACTGCTCGTCCCAATCATGGTGCTTGATGTTTTCATCCCTCTTGCAGTCGGTCACTATGATTGGTTGGCAGCTATCTTAGATAGAACTTTAAGTATTTCAATTTTGATCATTTTTGTGTGGATGACGTTCGCTCTTCTTGACGCACTGAATGACATTGCGACCTTCAAAGGCATCACAAGAAAAATGCCGATAAAAAGCTTCGTTCAACTGATTAAGCTATTCACCTTTTTCGTTGGCGTTGTCGTGTCGATGTCAATTCTCGCCAACGAATCACCAATACTCTTCTTATCGGGTTTAGGTGTCGCGACTGGTTTCGTGATGCTGGTGTTTAAGGATACGATATTAGGCTTCGTTGCTGGCATTCAGCTTTCCGCCAATCGAATGATCAGTTTAAACGATTGGATTCAAATGGACTCATACGGTGCGAATGGTACAGTTGAAGAAATCTCACTAACAACAGTGAAAGTGCGAAATTTTGACAACACAGTCAGTATGCTGCCTGCGTATGCTCTGGTACAAAATGCGTTTATCAACTGGCAAGGCATGTCAGATTCAGGTGGTCGCCGCATTAAACGTTCAGTAAACGTCGATGTCACCTCGATTCGTTTCTTATCTGATGAAGAAGTTGAAAAACTAAAAAGTGTTCGAATTCTGCGTCAATACATTTATGAAAAAACGCGTGATATCAATACATACAATGAAAAGGTGAGCGACGCCCCAGCATTGGCCAACCTTCGCCACATGACAAATTTGGGTATGTTTCGGGCTTATATCAACGCTTATCTAAGAGCGAACAAAGACATACACCCATACATGCTGATTATGGTTAGACAACTCGAACCAACATCAGAAGGTATTCCATTGCAAGTCTACGCATTTACCAATAATACGGACTGGGTCTATTACGAAGGCGTGCAAGCAGACTTGTTTGATCACATTTATTCAATCATGCCACTCTTCGACTTACGACCGTATCAAAAGCTTACAAGCAATGATGTCTCTCATATCGTACAGGAACGGGCAAAATCAGCTTGAAAAA
Source organism: Vibrio sp. AND4 (assembly GCF_000171815.1). Taxonomy (GTDB): domain Bacteria; phylum Pseudomonadota; class Gammaproteobacteria; order Enterobacterales; family Vibrionaceae; genus Vibrio. The sequence goes on from NZ_ABGR01000002.1 coordinate 319,275, forward strand.
TATAATCATGGATAATAGATGCCACCCTGAATGCAAAAAAGGGGCGCTATATTTGAAAGCGCCCTCTTCTATCGTTCTTAAACCGTCTATGACGTAATTACATTACCGACATAGATTGTTCGAAGCGCCGACTTTTCGCCATACTTCCCCTGCACTGCTGGTTCCGGGCTCATTACCGGCTGTCCACCACTGGTTTTCCCATTCACTCCCTTTCCAAGAAACGCGGTGGCATGGTGTTGCATATATTTCTTTTGCAGCCCATTCAGGACTCGATTGAATAATCTCCACTTTTTGCGTAATCGCTACTTCCGCTGAGTCCGACAGTTCTCCATCGCTAACAGCTAAAGCAAATCGATATGTCACTTCATTGGTATTATCAACAAACCGTACCTTGGTGTTTGCTTCTTTAGGCGTCTCAATAAACGCAAGTGGGGATTGAGGAGAAACCTGTTGCCATTGATACACTAAACCATCACCGTTTGAGTCAAAAGATTTTTCACCAGTCAGCATTACCGTGCCCGAGCCTGTCAATTCACCTTGGGAGAGAAAAACAATAGCGTTAGGCGCCTGATTTACCTCATCTTTCGACTCTACCATAATCACCTTTTCTTCGGTATTCGGAGCAAAAGAGCCGCTGCTCACCGGTGATGCCCATTGCCCGATAGTATTACTTAGATACAGTCTGTAATCTTTAGCTGTGCCATTCACATTACCATCTTGTCTCGGTAGGTATTCAACACGGGACAGCGTAACATTTTGACCTAGATCGATGATAATTTCGTGTGGTGCTTTGCCGATAGGAGATTGACTCCAACTAGAATGCCAAAACGTGTCTGGATCACCATCAATTACATTGCTTGCCGGGCGCGAATACAGAGTTTCTTGGCTGGAAAACGAGACAATGCTCATGTCTTCTGGGGATAATGGGAGACCAGTTTGGTCAACAAAAGTCAGCTCTGCCGCAGAAGCAAAGACCTGTCCTTTAATCTCCGAGTCAATAACAAAGCGAACATAACGGTAACTGTTTTTCGGCTCAGGTTTAGAATCATCTCCAACGTTCAACTGCCACTGACGCTTACTGATGAGGCGCTGACTTGGGTCACGAATCACTTTTTCTGTCGCATCTCTCACAAGTACCTTTAGGACATGGCTTCCAGAATCAAGTAAGTCTGGATTAAGCGTTATTGCACTTTGCTTGCCTTCTGTAAGAATTTCTCCATTTAACGACCATTGAATACTCACTCTATCATCTGGAATTGGGGTTGAAACGTGAAAAACTTGTTCACTCTCCAATCCGATGGTACTTGATGACGGTGAAACCGACGTTATAGGGTTGATTGTTTCATACATTTTAAGGATCAAGGCTTCAGTATTCACCGAGCCAAATTCAAGGTTTTTACCTAAATTACGCATCAAGGAATTATCAGTCGGGCGATATTTACCATTCGCGCAGTACTGTGCGCCTTCGTACACACCAACCTCTTGATCGTGTCCCATCCAATGTGACCACTTAACATTGCTTGTTAGCATCGAGACGTTTTTTTCAGGAGGCTCACTATTAAGATTACAGCTCCCATAGCTGTATTCATCAGCAAGCTTACCGAAGGTATGACCTACTTCATGTAAAGCAAGTCCAACCGCACTACTGTGTGTCGACATGGTAGCAACATTTGCGTAACCCGCTCCGCCGTATTTTTCAGTATTGGAAACTACGAGGAAAATCTCGGTTGCTGATTCAGGAAGTACAGACTTTGCTTCATTCAATGAACTAAAACGATCATCAAGCAACAATAACCTGCTTGAACTGACTGAGAAATAACTTTTAAAAGCACTACCGGCTAGTGGAGAGCCAATGCCAATACCCGATTGCTGGCTGGGCTTTTCTACTAACCATACGTTGAAGTAGTCTCGATAATCGCTATAAGGTGACTTAGAAAAAAAACCGTCGGTGATCTGCATCGCATCGTGACGGAATTTGTCCATCTCACCCGCCGTATAACCATCCCCCAATAACACCAAATCGATTTTTTCACTTGGAGAGCCGTTATCAATAAATTTATAGGAAGAAGTGGACATACTGCGTGTTCGAGGCGAAACCATGCGCTTTGAATGTAACATTTGCAATTCAATAACATCCCCAGTCTGGTTCAGGCTATAAAATCTAACAGAATTACCTTTATCTAAAGTCACTTGCTGAGCATGGTCTAAACTTACCGTTCCTTGTTCAAACCATTTTTCATGGGCTGCGACAAACTCGCCCGTTTGCTCTTCAAATTCCTCAAACTGTAAATATAAAGGACTTTCAACATATAATAACCCAACACGTTGTTGATCTTTATTGAGAACTTCAATCGCGATGCGCGATGATGTTTCTAGTCCCAGTTCCTCAGCGGTATAAGTTAATTTTGATGCATCATTCATCACTTGTACCTGAAACTCTTTCTCGATATGAGTATCGGCTAACACAAGTTTAGGGACAACACTGATAAAAGACAGCGCAACAGCAAGTATTTTCAGTTTTGGTTTAATCATAATTTCACTATTTACTTATATTTACCTAAATCAAAGGTACAACGTGGCCTTGCCTAAGAGATATTCACCTTGGCAATCAAAAATCATATATTCCAAGAATAATTTCAGCATGTTTCAAGAAAATAATTTGTTTTCATCAATCGAGAGTAAGGAAGAATATAATTCAAAATTATTCTCAATAAATACCGATAATGAAACAAAAAACAAATTAAGTTGAACTCTAATGCAGATCTTACTAATTTATAGTTGTCTAATTAATAAATATAATTTCATTCTTCATTGGAACTTAATCGAACACAAGCATTCCCATTAAAAAATAATTACTAGGCGGCGTACTCCATATCAAAAATCTGTATGTATATTTACCCAAATAATTACACAAATAAATTAATTAATAATAAGTATTAAACTAACGTCTAATTTTAGATAAGATCAGATTTGTACTACAGTACAAAGGTTTGCATTCAACTGATAAAAGTGAAATGAAAATTGTATTAACCTAGAAATATGAAATCGGGTAAGTGCCTAAAATCACTCAAACCTTAAGAAAAGGAAGTGTCACTCACTATGATGAATAACCCACTAATCTGACGTTAAGTATCATTACCCTCGAACCTGATCAGGACTCTGTGGTAAGCATCACAGCTAATCAACTTATAATTTCGGTTGGAGAAACGCTTGAGGATAAGGATAAATTTTCTGTAAAATATTTGTCTTACAATCAAATATTCAGGTTAACTTATTGAAGATTAAAACAAATTTCAATTACTGCTTTAGCGATGGGAATAAAATTTTTTCTACGGGGATATGGCTGTAGAAGGAAGCGCCCTAGGCAATAGTAAAGCATTAAAAGCTTGAACACCGTAAATATGCTAGAAAAAATTAGTTTATTGACGAAATAAATTTCAATATCAGGTGGGCACTACATTAAACCTTCCTCAGGTATCGGAATTACTACGACTTTAAAAAGATTAAAATTTGTATGACTTTGAGAGTATAAACTGCAGATCAACAGGTGTATGAAAGCGTGCAGGGATCAATAAATACAACGAAAAAACGAACTACGAACTCATAATTGGTAAGCTTCGTAATCTCTCTCGTTTAGGTAGATTTAAAACTGCTCATAAGTCTATACAAGCCGAGATCTTTAGTTATACCTATCCATGAACTTAAATTAATCTGTTAACGTAAAAACTGTTAGCTACAAGCTCACACATACATCCTAAAATGAAGAGTGAATTCTTCTCGAAGTATATATTTAAGATATTGAAGCATCAGAAGTGTTTACCTCATTATTCACCACTTTTTTACGGTTGTAACGGTGCTCTGCAAGTACGCCTCTTTCCACCTTATAACGCAATCCATATTTTCCAATGCATCCACGCTGTCTTGAGCGAGTCAAATCCGATAAATCAGATGCGGTTCTTGCCTTATCAACGATCTGAACCCAATACGTTTCCATTTTATCTTTCATTACGGTTTCCCGCCCCTTACCTTACACTAGCCTCGCTAGAATTGTTGAAACTACGAGTATAATATTTACACATACAACAGAATATTTTTAACAAAACATATATAAGAATTAAAGCGATTTAATAAACAAAAGATCAATAATAATATTAATACTATAAATTGACATGCGTAATTATAAAAAAAGAATAAAATTAATTCGCATCAAATAGAATAAAAACCAGTTTATGAATAATTCAATGTTGCTCTGTCACAATATAAATACCTAAAGAGCTAAAGAAATACATTTAAATAACACTTCAATTCGAAAATAGAATGAAAGGTCTCTTGGTTCTATTTATTTCTATAAAATCGTTAATTCTTCCCCATTAAGGAGACTGTTTGACAGTTGTCATGCCTTCACACTTGACGTGCTATCTACTCATTCAATTTGAAAGCAAACCTAAGGTACCATCTAGTATTACCGGAACCTTGATAACCCCAAGTTTTGGATCTGCAGAGATAGTTTTGAAAAAATAAGTGTTATTCTGTAAATGTTTCAATTTGGCAACAAACAAGGTTTGATGCTCTCTTAAGAACAAGCCGAACTCGGGTTTCTGTTCACTCTCATATTTTTTTGAGTTAAGTTTAAACGCATATAGTGTGTTAAAAATTGAGGCGTAATAGCCCGTGCTGATCACTTTAGACTTTGTCGCAGAATGGCTGTATGCGATGAACCTTCCTCGTGAACCAACGACATGAATCCGCCTATCTGGCAACTCCCCTTTAATATCAAAGTCGCTTGTCATAGCATTAAGCCAGGGAAGAGACAGCACGACGATATTGATAAAAAGTAAAGCTATTAGACGCTTAATAATACTCGCTCTTACCACCAACTTAGCCGCCCCTTCACAATGATATCGTTTATATCAACTTTGCTTTTAGCCCCTTTTAGGATGCCCGATAATTTATTGTTTTCCTTATCTAACTTTATCAACGACACACCTGTCGAATGCATAGCTAGGTCAGTATTTATGGCCTTGACAGCGAATTCTGTTTCTAGCCCTTCTCGATAATTAACATCTAAGCCTATGAAATATATTAAATTTCCAATAAAAAAGTATATGCCAGAGTTGGTTTTATATGGAATGCCATCAAGTAAACTTATCGCTTCATAAATGCCTGACTTAGCTGTTACTATGACCTCGATGTTTCTTTCGCCATAGTGAGCATGCGCTGAAAAGTAAGAACCGAGAGAACGCAGCAAAAGACAACAAAAAGAAAGGGCCATAAGAAGAAAAATAATGATGGCAACTTTTCTAGGCTTAACCATAAAACTCTCCAAAGCATTCAAAGCACTCGAATGCTTCTCTATAAAACGAAAAGAAAACTATAGCGACAAACAACAAACCAATTAAAACCGAAGGCGTGATAGGTATAAAGTTATATAGCCTTAGTAAACGAACATAGGTTAGTGATTGTTTGGTTTCCGCTTCCAAAATATTCGAATCCAAGTGACTAAAAGTCTCTTTCTCAACTGTTTGCTTGGCTAGCTCCTCTTGTTGCACACTACCGCTACAATGCTGAACTGCAATTCTGTTTGCGTTAATAAAAACATATCCTTCACCTGGAAGGTTATTGATTTCGAAACCTAGCTGTAAACTGTCCAACTTTTTTCTAAGCTTCATGATGGCTACAGCCAATGAATTATCGCCGACAACACGCCCTGGCCAACCTTTTTCTATTAGCGTCTGTTTATCCAACATCTCGCCGTGTGAATCACAGAATGCAATAAATAAATTATATTCACTTCGATTCAGTTCTAGTAGTTTATTACTCTTGCCAGATTCACCATCGATTAGATCGATAGTTCTTCTAACATCATCAATCGCAATACACTTATGCATCTGAGATCTCACGTCATTTCAAGAAAATTAAGTTAACAAACAACCCAATTTGATCACCTGCAAACCCAATCATTTTTACATAAAAAAACCTAAAGAACCTAAAAAGGACTGGTCAAACCTGTTAAATGGCAGTTAAAAGGCATAAAAAGTACTGATATCAGATTTAAGACACTTTAACTTCACAAAATTTGATATCGGTCCAATAATCTGACCATCTTCTTGAGGCAACACTTAATTGATATGTGCAGCTCGACGAGAAGACAAACAAGTAAATTAACAATCAACATGTAAAAACAAGGTATTTCATAATATGAAATTTAAAGCATTGGTTTTAGCAAGTTCAATAGGATTAAGTCTATTTTCTGCCGCTTCGTTTGCTGGTGATCCAGACATAGCTACAGCGACTGTACTGTGGAAAGGTGTAGTTGGGGGCATAATCAATGGCCAACAAATAAAAATCACCGGTGCTAATGGTGGTGCTATTGATAACGGAACTTTAACTGTCAATTCAGACGGTACATTCACATCAAGTGCTGTTGATTTAGAAGCTCACGAAGTGACTCCTGGTTCGAACCTTACCCTTACAAATACAGACTGGACGCTAGTGAAGTCTTCGGTGTACGTAGATGGTCAAGCAGCTAATGAGGCTAAGTTGGTAGTAAAAGACCTTCTTCAAACTCAAGAGCTTACCGTTGATAAAGCTATCACAGGTTCAAGCCTTAGACTTACTGTAGAAAACGATGCAGCAATCACTGCAGTTACTCTTGACAACCAAGTCGAAGTTGCAGTGACAGTGCAAGCTAGTCTAACAGTCTAAAGACAGAGCTAAGAGGGGGAAATGTGAAGATTTCGAATCTGATAAAAGCTTCAATGACACTCATTGTTTGTTTTAATGCCGAGTCAAGAGAAATAAACACTTTCGACCTGCTCAGCAAAATTGATAAAAATAACTTTATTAATTATCAAATTACAAGTTTTTCATTTTCCCCCTCCGATTTAATCATAATACCTAATGATGACAAAACATCTTTTAAGGATGTAACGACTAAATTATTGATATCGACTGATATCCCTAAGAACGATGCATCAATAAATCTGCGTTTATCTCTTACAGATAACGATACTACATGTGTGGATGACAATGGTGCGAATATAAGTTTACATCAGCCTTTTGTTAATATGTATATCGATGATCAGCACTTAGCGATTAACACTTACCTGTCTGTCACTTTCAATACCACTTCTGATGACGGCTCTAAAGGGGGTGAGTATCAGGTAAAACTTTCTTTTGGAAACATTCCTAACGGTGCAAATAACTGCTCTGGTAGTCTATCTATGTCATCGGAATTATCTCTATGAACAGCTCTAAATTACTTCGAAATATCGCCATCGGTACCCTAACCTTACCAATCAATGTATTAGCTACTACTGTACCAGAGGGTTTTGAAAGCTTTTATCAGCAACAACTGCGCGATGTCGATGTGAAAGGAGCTGATGGCAAATTTTTTAGCATACCTATGCTTGTCACTTATGATTCAGTGCAAATTATAAACGATGATGCCTCTGATAAACTCATGAAGAAGCTTGTCGATTCTGGCCTGAAGAATGATGAGGCTAAAAAAATACTAATTGCTCTAAAAAACAATAAGCCAAATAGTGTCGATTGTGTCGGTGACTTGGATTTATGCGTATTGGAACCGAAAAGCTTTGAAAGCTTTTATGACTATCATACCAATAAGCTATATTTATACTTAAACAAGGACATGATAGTTAACAAATCACGATCAGTTAAATCTAAAGCATATGCAGCAACGCACAACGAACACATAGGTTTGATCAATAGCTCTAATCTTTACGCTTCATCCGAGCTTGATAATGAAATCAATCTGTCTTTGAGTGATCAACTCATCGCAGGTCTTCCATATGGCTCAATACATTTGGATTCATATCTCAGCAACGATAATGATTCCTCCGAGCTCAACTATGGCTATTATAACATTGAGCATGAAAACCTCAGGCTGACAGCGGGATACCATCAAGATAGGCAACGTTTAAACAGTACTTCATTTTTGTTAAATGGTACACAATATAATGATTTGAACGTGAACCTTGCATCAAGTAAAAACTTGAGTAACTCTGGCACACGCACAGAGCAAAACTTATATTTTTATTCCCCTTCCCCTGCCACGCTGAAAGTATATAAGCAGAATCGAGTAATCTTCCAAGATTCTATAGCAGCAGGGCAAGGACAATTAAGCTATTCAAAGCTACCAAATGGTGTTTATGATGTCCGAGTCGAAATTTCGGTTGGTGATCGTATTATTTCAAACGAGACACTAAGGGTTTATAACGCTACCTCAGATACTCTTAATACAGGCGAAGCCGACTACTCTGTAGCTTTAGGGCAATTTCAAAAAAGCTCAACAGAATTTGAGAACACAAATGCCAATAATATCGAAGGAAATACGTACGCACAGGGGCTTGTTGCATACAAATTATCTGACGCTCATACTGTCGCATTAGGATCAACAATAACAAGTGGTCATATTATGAACCAACTTGGCTTTAAAGGATACCTACCATTTGACAGTCATTATGAAATTGTACTGTCAACTGTTGACTTACAAACGTCTTATATCTCAAGTTACTTAAACTTAGGCCCTTTTGGCATTACATACGAAAACCTAACTAATGAAACAAAAAACGCGTTTTCGGAGTTTATTTATAGTCAGTCTAATAAAGAACAATTTAGCTTGTCTAGTAGCTATATTCTTGGTCAGTATATCCAAGGTTATAGCTCAATCAGCTATTATAATCAGGATTTATCGAACCAAAATGAGATTTCCAATTGGTACATTTCCTCTGGCTTAACTATGCCTTTTGTCATGGATTCGAATTTAGACTTTAACATAAGCATAAATAATGAAAGCTTTCTCTCCGATTTAGAGGAAGCAGACGTCACATTTGCAGTTAATTGGACCGTTCCTTTCTCAACATTATTAAATGGAAAGACTAGTATTAACTTTGATGGAGATGGTATTAGCCAATTCTCAAACGGCTTGGAAACCAGCGATCTAATAAGTGATAGAAACACCGACTTAAGAATGACATTAACTAACACTCAGTATAAAAACACGGACGATTCGAGTGTTAATAGCCTTACTGCTTATGGCTCACACCACGATCGTCATTATGACGCTAACGCTTTTGCAAATATCACAGATAACGACCAAACTTCATTCACTGCAAGTATCAGTAATACACAGGTCATTGGCAGAAATAGTATCAATTTTACCAGTGAGAAAGCTAATGCTTACGTAGCTATCGATACACAGGACAATATCCGTTTTGATGAGGATGAAGAGATTAACAAAGGCCTACTTATCATCAGTTCTGATGGCGAAATCGATAGCAAAGCTTATATTCAGGACCAGTCTGCCGTAAAACCACTAAAAGAGTACCGTACAACAAAGGTTGATTTAGACGCAGAAAGTGTCGCGCTGTACAACAGTGGTGATAAATCAGAACTCGCTTACACTCACCCAGGTAGCGTAGTTGAGTTAGAATCCAATGTGAGCAGAGTAATTAGCTTTGTGAGTAAATTCAAGGATATATTTGGTCAAGATATTGACGAGTTAGAATGTACAGGTCCAGGTTGTCTTGAGGTTTCTAACATTACAACTGGGATACATAAAATAGATGTTCAGGAAGGGGTTCGCTTCTCTCTTTCTAGTAAAGGACAACAATGTTATCTGCCTCCAATCGAAGATGCAAAAAAACTCAACTTTGGCACCAACTATTGCCAGCCAGAGCTGTCACCAATGGAATCAATCGTCTTAGTAAAGAAAAATAGAGAGATAAACGTTATGTACATTGGTGGCTTTGACGATATTGCTTTGTTAAAACCTCAAATCGATTTAATCATAGGCCAAGATGCTGAGATGATAACAACAAAACTAGGACGTACAACATTCGTTTATCTTGCTAGCGAGAGTGACCTATTACTCACTCAACAACAATACCAGAGCATAGATAGCATAGCGCAATACGCGCGCTCAGAAGTAACACCTGAGCAAGATTTTGTTCTAAACCGACCTGTAGGAATTAAATAATGAAAAAACTCACCACTTTAGCGGCACTAGTATTTGCTAACTCAACGCTGGCGATGAATGTTGATACCATGCTTTTAGTAAGCGATGAGTATGGAAATGGTGTGTTTACTATATCCAATGAAAAAACGACACCTGAATTTATACAAACAAACATTGTTCAAGTAGAAATCCAAGACCATGAGATGGTGAGAACGCCTTATACCGAAGATAACTTTGATGATTGGAAAGTTACTCTTACTCATCCAAAAATGATTGTCGAGCCTGGTCGAGAAAAAAACGTAGGTGTCCGTTCCCTATGCGGAACCAAATGCGACTTTAGCAATGACCAATATTTTTTTGTAAGCTTTGAACCCTCACCCTATGACCCTGAAGGCAAAAGCTCCTCGAAAGTAAGTATTAACTTTGGCTATCGCCCTTTATTTGTTATACCGGCCAACAAGCAAAAAATAGATTACTCAATTAGAGTAAAAAATGGCGAATTAGTTGTGGAAAATAAAGGAAACACCTTTATTAAAGCGCACATAGACCAATGTAATGATAAGGTTAACTCCGAGTGCCAGATGACTGCCATCTCACTCGCTGGCCGAAAGCGAAGCTACAATTTACCTAAAAATATCGACGTGAAAAATCTAATGGTCGAGGTTGTCAATCATGACGAAAGCTATAGAAAGAAAGTTTATATTGACGAGGAAAAATAATGAGATGCCTAATAATTATTTCCCTTATCTTTACCTCAATCTCGAGTTATGCCGAAGCTCTAAAAATACGGATTGAGGGTAAGAACGTTTATTTAGACAACGCCTTAAGTCTAGGTGACTCATATTACACACTTTCCCAGTGGATCGTTGCCGAGAACTTAGCACCAACCAAAAAATTTATTCCTGGTATGATGCCACAGCCTGCAGGCGAGAAGTTTGTGAAATTGAATGGCCCATCTGTATTACCTGTTAAAATACCCCTTGCTGCTACAGGAAGACAATATAACCTTGGATCAAATAAAAAAACTATTGAAGATAATAGTTTAGCTCTCATTACTTGCGAACAGTCACATCATACTGGCAACTTGATCCAACTAAATGATAACAAAGTGACAAACTGTATTACTAACTTTACTGTCAAGAATGAAAATAAAGTAACACCATTTTATTTTCATCGCCCAATATTCGAAATAAATAAAAATGCTATTGTATCTGCGTTCGAAGGAAAGCCCGAAGGAACATATTATGGTTCAATTCGTGGGGACTTAATGTATTACTACGAATCTTTTGGTAATGCACTCACCTATCGTGTTGTTCCGTTAGTTGTAAGAATTGTTGTTGACTACAAGCCTAGTTCATTAGAGAGTATTAATTTTATTGGAAACGGTATTTTAGAACCAACATACGATACAAATAACAAAACTGTTTCAGCCGAAACAACTTATAATATTAATGCTATGGGGTATTTTACTTCCGGTCTTACAATGACATTGATAGAAGATGAATTTCTATTACGCGCAAAAAATGGAAACACAACCATTCCCTTATCAATAAAGTGTGAAGGTACAGGTTGTCAAGATATATATTGGGTGAAAAACGGAAAGAGTAATTTGATAAGTAATAAGACAGACTATACAGTTACATCGCCGACCAGTACGATTAATTTTTCGTTACTATTTAGCTATAAGGACATACGTTCCAAAGATGTTGAGAGCGATACATATGAAGGTCACGTTACTGTCATTTTTGAGGAACTTTTATAAGGTGATCGATAATTTTTAATAGAGTTAATAAGTAATTTACCTTCCCACATACGCGCATAACCAAGCGCGTTGTGAGGCAGGTTTTGTTGAATAATGTAGCCTACACTTTTTTCATAAATTTTTAACAGACCTAACACCACTAAGTTTGTTCACGATTTTATCATCGTGTACGTCTCTCCCTTAAAATATCGTTATTTTTTAAACTCAAGCAGACACCAAATGACTGTTAAGTTCTAGCATCACTGCTTTTTCAAAACACATACTAACCGAAGTGCTCTGACAACCCGCAGGCTCAAATACCTTGGTGCAGCTCACGAATATACTCTGATATCATGAGTGCCGTCTCCAGACGACCCGAAGGCACTATTGTGTGCTTACTTTAGTAAGTTCGAGGGAACTACTCCAAGGTTTTTTTCTCTAAAATCCTGATGCGGTTTGATTTACCAAGTGGGCTATCATCGGAAGCATCAAATTACATATTGGATAAGGAAAATACTTTGCCTTAACAGAAGACGGGCACGGGATTAGATGAGAAATTTAAAAAAAGGCCTTGCCGCGATGCGGGAAGGCCTCAAAGAAGGATTTAAAGGACGCTTCACTTGCGTAAGATTCTGTAAATGTAACTGATACATCATCGTCCAGTAGCAAATTCAATAGGTGCGATGCCTAAAACATTTAGTCAAGTTTAAAAGGGCTTTGATCACTCAGTAGTAACGTAGACACTTTTCCAATCACTTATATTTGGACTAGTTCTTAATGTGAACTGTTTCAACAGCATCAGCGTTACGCGCTTCGGCATGGATAACACAGTCACCTGAAGATTTATCACTTCTAGTTATCTCAAAATTGATGATACCGTTATTATCTGTATAAAGGTTTTTGGGATTAACTTCCTGGGTAAGAGTGCCATTAATATAACACTTTGAATCTGAAGACCAAAAAAGACCTAACCTGTCTCCTCCAGGGTTATTTCCATCCACATACCTTATTGTTGCTTTCATAGTGGCTGTAGATTTATTGTCACTAATAACATCCAAAGAGAGAGCATAGGGAGCAACTTGTAAGAAAACATCAGTCTTAGCACAAACACCGCCTGAACAACCGGTAATCGTTGCTGAACCGTCGGTATTATCCCACTGGGGATTTGTTGTGAGCACACCTGTATTCTTATCAAAGTCAGCGAGTCTTTCCGGACGAATATCAGCGCTCCATCTAATCAATGAATTTTCTATTATCCCGCCAAAACCATCAAATTTTACCCCATATAACGTATAGGTTTCTGAAACAGAGCCATCATCAAAACCTACATTAATAGACCGAGCGCCACGAACTGACAAAGATTGATATTCGGGTGGCTTAACATTAATTTGAGTGAGGGCAACACTGTCATTGTAACCAGACATCACTATGTCATCTTCCCCAGTCGTAAATTCGTAGGTAACAGAAGCGAGACCATCTTTTGCAGTCATAGCGGTGGTCTCATTAAAATGATCATCCCCAAACCCACCTTGTTCTTTATACGACCAAAATTTCACATCTTGAAATGCAGCATCATTTCCATCAGGATCTTTTAGTGTCGTAGTAATTCCGCGTTGTTTGTCATAATCACTAAAGTCATCGTCTCTCTCACTTTTAGTTATTTCAAAATCACGGACGTTTTCGTCAAGATAGACACAAGTTACGAGCTCTTCACTTTTAATGTCAGCCGATGGATCCTCTGTACCATTTCGTAACAAAATAACGTTGGCGGAATCTTTACTGTCTTTTATGACACTCCAAAAAGGGAGCTCTTCTGGCCAGTTATCTAACTTAAAGACGTCGTCTTCCCTACTTTTTAAGACTTCAAGTTCTCGTAATGTGGGTAACCTACCTTTCCTAGTTGAACAATATGATTGTGCCTGATGCCAATCCATGGTCACCACTGGTTTAGAAGGCCCATAAGATGGTGAAGAAATTATTGCGCTCTGATAAGCAACATTTGCGTAATCAGCAACCTCCTTGGATAAGGGCGCGGTAAATGTGATATCCTCCTTTGATTCCGGATCCGTGATCGTTATATCAGACCAATCTTGAATGATATCAAATTCGGGCTCAACATTTATGACTACTTGCCCAACTCCATAACCCCCTTGCTCATCTTCAACAATAAAGGCAACTTCATGCCTACCAGGCGTCGACGACTTGAAATCAAAGGTATAGTTATCTGCTGATATGTTAGATATGTTAGCGTTATACGCGATGACATCTACAAGCTTCGGGGCTTTTTCATTATCAGTAATATGCCCATCAAGCTCGATCTTATATTCCGTATTCTTTTTCAGAAGTTTATCATAATCAAAACTATCAACCATAGGATTGGAGTTTGGCTGATCAGAGATTGCCAAATAAATTGTTCCAAGCTTAATCTCAGTTCCGTTAGACATAGAATACATAATCTGCACTGCACCAGATGCTGACGGTGTGTAAGTTATTGAATTACTTAATGTGTTTACGTCTAACCAACTCCTGTCTGACGCTGTGGCATTTTCATCTAGTGTATATCCTGACGTATCAAATTGGGGTTTCAATTCATCATTTAGATTTATTACTATTTCCGATTGGCTAAGGTCACCAGTTATAGATAGATTAGGCAGAGCATAATTGCTCGCCGTTTCGGAAACCGCAATACGGCTCATTGCTTTTGCCTGCCCCTTGTATCTCAATGAATCAACAGGCTCGACGGTAGATTCAAATCTACATTCTCTAATATCATCGGCATAAACAGAAAATGTCATCCCCTGCATTTTGGATACTTTGCATCCTTTCACTGGACCTGATGGTGTGACCGAAGTTAACTTTAGGGGAACGGAACCTTGTACACTTGCTTTAATTGTTACTTGCTGTTCTACGCCTATGAGTGCTTTTTGCTGAAGGCTTTCTAGACTTATCTCTACTTCTCTTGGTACCAATGGAATATCATTTTCTAATTGTTCCCCTTTTTTACAACTAGTTAGAAATAAAATCATACAGAGTGAAAATAAATATTTTTTCATTGTTTAACACCTATTATAAATTAAACGCAGAAAAGCTTGCACTTACAAGGTAAGCTTCAACATCGTTATTATTCGAAGAACCTCCAGTCCCAACTTTATAAATCTGAGTGGGATCTATTGCTCCCCAATCAAATTCTTTTATGAAAATTGGATTTTCTGGTTTAATCGGAGTAATTGATGTGAAGTAATATATTTTATCACCTTTCTTTTCAAACCAATAATACTGATCTTTAGATCTAACTGTATCTTCTGATCTATATACTTCATTTTCAAAACCTTCGTATATCTTAAAATAATCGCGTCTATAATTTGTTACAATGTTAATCGTTTTTTCAATATTCGGCGCGCCAGGTTGTTCTAAACTTGGGTCATACCATCCTTCATAAGGAAAATCTTTGCCTTGCTCGATAAAGAAAGATACACTGCCATGATCAAGATTTCCTTCATTCCTTATATGGTATTTCAAAGTGAAGTCATTACCTATAAAATAATCTTCTGTATATATAGCGCTAGATCCCATACCAGTTCTATTTTCATTATCAAATAGTATCGGGACCCCTCTTGGTCCTATTGCTGGAGGGTAAATATTACTATAACGAATTTCTCTATGTCTCCACGCCGAAGGGTCCCTCGTGTTTAAAGAGGTATCCTCAAGTGCTTCATCGGCCACATACGGAAGCCAATTTTCGAAAGAATTTACATTTACAGTTATGATGGAGTCATGGAATGAAGTATCAAAATATGCAAATTTAACTTTTCCATCTTTATCCGTTACTAAGTGATCGGTTGAATAACCTGAATTAAAAATCCCATACTGGTGATTTACTTCAAGAAACGCATCTTGAAACGGAGCTACATG
This sequence comes from Vibrio sp. AND4, assembly GCF_000171815.1. Lineage (GTDB taxonomy): Bacteria > Pseudomonadota > Gammaproteobacteria > Enterobacterales > Vibrionaceae > Vibrio. The sequence goes on from NZ_ABGR01000002.1 coordinate 334,907, forward strand.
ATTATCAGGATCAACCACCGTTAAAGTATATGTATTTTCGTTGATGAAAGTGTCTTCTGGAATTACCGATACACTAAACCCTTGCACTTTCGGGTTACTCATGTCTACACAAGTAGTATACAAATCCTCATTTTGAGGACTTTGATCTACGGTACCATCAAACAAGCTTTGAGTTATTGCATTAGCTTGACTGGCCTTTTCTGAGGTCCAATATTTCATTTCAGTTGGCCAATTATGCCTTTTAAAAACATTACCTTCTCGGGAAGTTAGTGTGTCAACCTCTCGTTGTAGAGGCAAACGTCCCCCTCGAATTTTACAGTAATCTCTTGCTTGCTGGAGTGTTTGAGTAACGATTTCAACACCTGCCGGCCCACGACTTCCATTTTCAGTGTTCGTTGAAAAATATTCAGCATTTACGTAATCAGCAAATACCTTGCTCATTGGCGCAAAAAAACGAATTTTTGAATGAATTATTGGATCATGGATGACGATGTCTTCCCAATCCTGAATTAACGAAAAATCAGGTTCGACCTCCACTCTGACAAGAGCGGTTGTGTAATTGCCCAGATGATCGGTAACCGTGTAAGCAACATCATGAATTCCGGGTGTTTCAGATGAAAAATCAAATTCAAGGCTTCTTATTATATTTTTTGGATGAGTTATCGTTACTGTCGAATTAAAGTCTTCAACAGCAATCAATTGAGGTCTAAACGCATGTTCATTGTCATCTTGCACATAATCGCTTACGTCAATAGTGACTTTCTCACCGATTTTGACTTGATCAGGGTATTCAAAGTTATCAGCTTCTGGCGGATCAGTTATGGCAGATACAGAAACAACAATCGTACCTAAACGTAATTCTTCGCCATTTGAATAACTAAAATAGACCACATTTGTTCCATTTTGTTCGGGGCTGAAACTCAATTTGTTACTTTCTATAAGCTCAACATCTCCTTCCGGCGATACAATATCATCCTGAAGAACGAACGATTTTCCGGGAAAAGATGCTCCTAGTTCACTCCTTAGATCTATAATTACTGGCTCTCCAACGGTTGTCGAAACAACGATTTTAGGCAAGGACGATGACGAATAAGTTTTGCCAAAAGCTACACGGGAGTATGATTTTGATTTATTTGACGAACCGGAAGGTGAAACGTTATATTGGTAAATACAATCCTTAACTTCATCAGAATTTACTTCAAAATTATTGCCGTTAATATTGGTAATCTTGCAGTCACCATCTGATATTGATTTTACCGATACAACAGAAAAATCAGATCCATCGCTTATAGAAACGTGTTTAGCCAAATCTACGACAGTATTCTTTCCTGCAATGCTACGCATGACGACATTTTCGGAATATATAGCAGCTGTATCACTAGGGCTTGGTATTTCGGAATCTGCGTTGCTTCCTTCCTCACCGTTACAGGCTGACAAAAACGGTAAGACGAGAATCGAGGCCAAAAAAGTTAGACTCAATCCGCGTAGATGTCGAGGTATATAGTAATCTTTCATTTTGAACCAACAAATAGAAAACAAAATAAAATGTTGCCCGACAGACTACAAAACAACCACTAAAGAGTGATTATTTAAAATTAACGGAGCTTACATGTTACAAAGAAAACATAAAGAAAACTAAAAAAAATCGATTCGAATTGAGCAAAAATTAATCAAAAAAGCATCACTTTGAAAGTGTTTTTGTACAAAATCAACACTTTGCAGATTTAACCGTTCAGAGCCTTATTACTTTTGGTATATATACTTACATGTAGCAATCAGTCTAAGCTTGAGTTCAGAGTTAAAGAAAATAACGTGTTAACAAAATGAGTTCAAAACAAGCCTAAGGAACCTTCTAGTTCAACAACAGCTTCTACATCCCCTAGCCTTGGATCTACTGGCAACCCCCTTAGTTTGTAGAGATTTTCATTTATATATTTAATCTTAATCACATAAAAAGTTCTAAGCTCCCGTAAGATATCAGTGTGTTTTGACGCCTGCGCATGGGCGTACTTTTTGGAGTTAAGTTTGAACATATAAACCGTATTAAAGATCGATGCATAATAGCCGGTTCTCACTACTCTAGTATTCGTTGTGGAGTTAGTATAAACAACATATCGACCGCTGGACCCAACTATGTGGATATGTCTATCTGTAAGATTTCCCTTTATTTCAAAATCACTTGTCATAGCATTAAACCAGGGTATTGAGAGTACAAGTATTGTCGCCAATAGCAAAGATAACAGGCGTCCAACGACTTTTGAAGCTACCATTGTTTAATCCTCCCGGTAAAAACTAACTTGGTAACCACAGCTTCACGGTTTACCCTAGCAAAGTTGCCAAACACTTCATCGTTTTCTTTATAAACCTCTAGGCGCAACAGTCCAGGTGTATACATCGAAAAATCGTTATCAATGGCTCTGTCAAAGAAGTCTGGATCTAACTTATCATCATAACTGATATCAAAACTAATAAAGTAGATGAACTTACCAAAGATGATGTACAGGCCGGAGTTAGTTTTATAGGGCTTTCCTTCCAACAAGCTCACAGCCTTGAAAACACCTGACTTGGCATTAACAATTACCTCGTGACCGTTCTCGGCAAAGTGTGCATAAGCCGAAAAGTAAGATCCTAAAGAGCGCTGGAAAAGAAAAAGGAAAATGACTATCAGCAGAGAAAAAACAATAGCAATTCGTTTAGATTTAGCCATAAAACTTTCCGTAGCACTCGAAGCACTCAAATGACTCTCTATAGACCGAGAAGAAAACTAATGCGACAAATACCAACCCGATAGTGATCTCATACAAGACTGGGTTATGGAGACATGACTTTAAAGACATTACATATGTGTTGCTATTTTGAGTATCGTTGCTAACTGAGGGCGAACCCAAGTTACTTGCAATGCCGTCCTTCTCCTCTACCTCATTGTACTTGTCTTGTTGCATACCTTCATTAAGGTACTCGAATTCAATGTTATTTTCGTTAAAAAAAACATAACCTTCACCCGGGAGGTTACTGATTTCAAAGCCGAGTTGTAAAGAGTCCAACTTTTGCCGTAACTTCATAATAGATACCGATAATGAGTTGTCACCAACTACACGGCCTGGCCATCCTTTTTCTATTAGTGTCGCTTTGCCTAAAACCTCACCGGGAGAGTCACAGAATGCAATGAATAAGTTATACTCACTTCTATTTAGCCCAAGTGGTTGATCTTTCTTACCTGACTCACTATCAACCAATTCAATTGTTCTTCTTACGTCATCAATAGAAATACGCTTGTACATACCCGCTCTCATACTCGACTTTAATACATACCCATGATCATTGTAGTTGTTATTAGGGTTTAATGCTTAACTCCTAAAAACAACACAGCAGACACGGATTGGCTCATTATTCACCAATAACCATAATTTTAGAGCAGACAAGTTCTGCAAAATCATGCCGCACTTTTAGCATGGCTTACCTCTTCATTGCAATTTCTTAGGAGTCATTTCACTGTTTAACCGCTGTAAACGACAAAACTGAACATTATTTCGCGACTCATGCCCCAACCTATAATCAAGTTATAGCGTATGACAGCACAATGGCCATCAATGCATCTCGGCAGGAAATGCAACATTGTTGATATGAGATACTTCCTTTCTCTACCTTAATAAGAAAAATGCCTAGGTAATAATCTACCTAGGCATCCACTCTTAATTACAGTTAATAGTCACCGTTGTTGTCTGGTTGCTATCTGCTTTCTTGGTTAACCTTATCGTTCCTTGCCCGTGAGACTTGCAACTAATTTTGTAAGTACCACTACCTAATATAGATGAGTCAACTTCTGAGATAGTATAGCCACGACCAAAATTAAGTTGGTACGTCTTCGTAGAGCCGCAATATCCGCCAACAACACTTGTAGAATTACGTATATTTAATTCCGTAGTCGGAACGATAGTGTCTCCGACAACAATCGGTCTTCCAACAACAGATTTAATGCAAGCACCGTAAGGAGGTTTTTTGGCTCTCCATTTAACTTCAGTAATTTCAAGGTTCGAGTTATCTACGTTTATAAGCCCATTACCCAGTGTGACTACTTTTGTGTTGCAAATTTCTTCTGTAGTGCAAGCAGTTATAGTGGCTGTGCCATTCGTATTTGTTGGCTGAGGGTGTGTGGTAAGCTCAGCCGTTTCGTTATTAAATTGAGCTAGCTCTGGTGGATCAATCTGAGCACTCCATACAACCAGTGAATTATCTATTATCGTGGGTGTGCCATCAGCTTGTACCCCCTTTAACTCATAGTATTCTTTGATGGAGCTTTGATCGGAACCCACGTTAATGTAATCAACGCCTTGGATTTCTACAGATGAAATATCTCTAGTACTACGAGCAATAGCAGTAAAAGCAGCGCTATCACCATAGCGAGACATTACCACATCATCCACACCACTTGTAAACTCGTAGTTAACGGAAGCACGTCCATGGATATCGGTCATAACTGTTGTCTCATCAGACTGATCATCTCCAAACCCTCCTTGTTTGTAATGTGACCAAAATAATACATCCTGAAATACAGCTGGATTTCCATCAGGGTCTTCTAGTGTTGCGGTAATTCGGCGTGTTTTGCTAAGATCACTAAAGTCGTCGTCTCTCTCGCTTTTTGTTAACTTAAAATCTCGAACATTACCGTCAAGATAGACACAAGTTACCAAGGCTCCATTTTTTATATCCATCAATCTAACTTCTGGTATCTCGTTTAAGAACAATACCTCTGCAGTACTTTCATTACCTTTTATGATACTCCAAAAAGGCAGCAGTGTTGGCCATCCATCTGAATTGAAGGCATTTTTTACTTTGTTCTTTAAAGCTTCTAACTCACGTGATGTTGGCAGCCTACCGTTTCTAGTTGAACAATATTTTTGTGCCTGGTGCCAATCCATCGATACAATTTTTGTATTCGGTCCATAAGGAGGTGATGACATTGTTGAGTGCTGGTAATCAACATTTGCGTAATCAGCGACCTCCTTGGATAAGGGCGCGGTAAATGTAATATCCTCGTTTGATACCGGATCCATGATCGTTATATCAGACCAATCTTGTAGAATATCAAATTCGGGTTCTACGTTTATGACTACTTGCCCAACTCCATAACCCCCTTGCTTATCTTCAACAATAAAGGCAACTTCATGCCTACCGGGCGTCGACGACTTGAAATCAAAGGTATAGTCGTGTTGTGAAACGTTAGTTATGGTAGCGTCATAAGCAATGACCTCTTTAAGAATCGGGGCTTGTTCGTTATCAGTAATATGCCCAGCGAGCTTGATACTATATACCGTGTTCTTTTTCAGAAGTTTGTCATAATCAAAACTATCAACAATAGGGTTAGAGTTTGGTTGATCGGAGATTGCTAAATAGATCGTTCCGAGTTTGGTCTCTTTTCCATCAGACATAGAATACATGATCTGCACAGCACCAGATGCTGACGGTGTGTAAGTTATTAAATTATCCGATGTGTTTAAGTCTAACCAACTCCGGTCCGAAGCTGTGGCATTTTCGTCCAGTGTATATCCTGACGTCTCAAGTCGGCCTTTCAATTCATCATTTAGATTGATTACAATTTTCGATTGGCCAAGGTCACCAGTTATAGATATATTAGGCAGAGCATAATTGCTCGCCGTTTCGGAAACCGCAATACGGCTTATCGCTTTTGCCTGCCCCTTGAATCTCAATGAATCAATAGGCTCGACGGTGGTTTCAAATCTACATTCTCGAATATCATCGGCATAAGCTGAAAATGTCATCCCCTGTATTTTGGATACTTTGCACCCTTGACCCGGTTGCAAAGGCTTTACCGAGGTTAACTTGACAGGGACCGCGCCCTGAGTTCGGGCCTTCACCGTAACAAGACGCTCTTCATTGACAAATGCCTTCGACTGAAGACTTTCAGCTTGGATCGTTACATTTTTGGATAAATCTGGCGTTTTAGATTCCGAGCCAGATTCACCTTGACAACCCATTAACAACACTAAAGAAACTGCACTAACATAATTTTTCATAATTTAATTCCATATTCACTAATATGAACCAAAGCTTGCCTCTGAGATATAGGCTTGCAAATCGTTTTGATCCCAACTGGTGGCGCCACCAAAGCCAACCCAATAAGGCTGATTTGGATCTATATCACCCCAGTCATAATTAATAACGAATATAGGCTCACTCGGTATTTCTGGTTTTTCAGAAGCATAGTGGTACAGTTTGTCGCCTTTCTTTTGCCACCAATAGTAACGATATTCATCGTTGTCATTAGCATTGTACTTATTTGCAATTTGATTTCCGAAACCATTATGAATATAAATTCTATTTTCATAATATTCCTGAACAATATTTAACGTTTTACTCGTGTGAGGGGCGCCAGGTTCATTTATGTCGTACCAATCGTTTTTATTTGGTAAATTACCCACCTGCTGAATGAAAAATGAAACGCTGCCATGCTGACCACCTAAATTACGTATTCGGTATACCATCATAAATTCATCGCCTTTAAAGGGCGTTTTATATACCGTACTACTCCCCATACCGCGATAATAGTATATAGAATATAAGATCGGAATTCCTTGATTTCCAATTCCGGGGATTTTGCCCGTTGTACCATACCTAGTATCTACATGGTTCCACTTACTAGGATCTGTTACTTCCAAAGGGGTAATTTCCCAAACAGGTCTAAAAGGGAACCACTCTTTTAATGAGTTTAAGCTAACCGTCATGATGGCGCGGTTAAATGAAGTATCGAAATATGAAAACGCAACGTGACCAATATCATCAGTAACGTAACTTGCCGTTGACCCTTGAGAGTCAAAATGCCCTTTATCGTCATTAACTGCTAATTCAACGTCTTGATATGGAGCTACATCACCATCCGGGCCAATGGCTGTCAAGAAATACTGATATTCATTGTCCTCAGAATGTTGTAGTTCAAGTGAAACATTAAACCCTTGCACTTTAGGATTACTCATGTCCACGCAAGTCGTATACTGAGCTTCATTTTGTGGATTTTGCCCAACAGTTCCATCAAACAAACTTTTAGTTATTGCATTAGCTTCACTGGCCTTTTCTGAAGTCCAATAAGTTATTTCAGTTGGCCAATTATGTTTCTCAAAAGCGTTACCTTCTTGGGCAATTAGAGCATCAACCTCTCGTTGGAGAGGCAAGCGGCCCCCTCGAGTTTTACAGTAATCTCTTGCTTGCTGGAGTGTTTGAGTTACGATCTCAACACCATCGGGACCTCGGTCGCCATTTTCGGTATTTATCGAGGTATAAGGGGCTTTAACGTAATCAGCAAACACTTTACTCATTGGCGCAAAAAAACGAATGTCGGAATTGATGACTGAATCATGGACGACGATGTCTTCCCAATCCTGAATTAACGAGAAATCAGGCTCGACCTCTACTCTGACAAGAGCAGTGGTGTAATTACCCAAATGGTCGGTCACCGTATAGGCAACATCATGGTTTCCAGGTGTTTGAGATGAAAAATCAAATTTGGTGTTCAATATGTTGGTTGGGTCAGTCAACTTTAGTGTCGAGTTAAAGTCTTCAACGGCAATTAATTGGGGTCTATTGTAATCTTCATTGCCACCTTCCACATGATGGGCGACGTCAATAGTAACTTTCTCACCGACTTTGATTTGATTGGAATATTCAAAGTTATCAGCTTTTAGCGGATCAGTTATGGCTGATACAGAGACAACAAGCGTGCCTAATAATAGTTTCTCGCCATTTGAGTAACTAAAATAGACTACACTTGTTCCATTTTCTGTCGGACTAAAGCTCAATTTATCACTTTTTATTCGCTCAACATCACCTCCCGCTGATACGATATCGTCCTGAAGAACGAAAGTTTTCCCTGGAAAAGATGCTCCTAATTTGCGCTTTAAGTCTATGAGTAGCGGCTCTCCAAGGGTTGTTGAAGCAACTATTTTAGGTAAGAACGACGACGAATAATTCTTACCAAAAGCGACACGAGTGTATGATTTTGATTTATTTGACGAAACGGTAGGTGAAACATTATATTGGTAAATACAGTCCTTAACTTCATCAGAATATACTTCAAAGTTATTGGCATTAATGTTGGCTATCTTACAATCGTCACCTGATATTGATTTTACCGATTCAACAGAAAAATCAGAACCGTCGCTTATAGAAACGTGTTTAGCCAATTCTACGGTGTTATTCTTTCCAGCTATGCCATACATGCTGACATTTTCAGAATATATTGCAGCTGTATCAATAGGGATTGGTAATTCTGAACCCGTGTGGTTTTCTTCCCCACCGTTACAAGCTGACAAAAACGGTAAAACAAAAATTGAGGCCAAAGAACTTAGACTCAATCCACTTATAAGTCGAGGTGCATGATAAACTGTCATTTTGAATCATTGGGTTAAGAAACAGACCGAAATGATGCTTTGTAGACTACAAAAACAACACTAAATCATGATTATTCTACATTAATAATACATAAACCATTGAAAATATTAATAATAAAGGCAATCAATTCGAGACCTAAAAAAAACTAAATTCACTTCACACTCTCGATTGAGCGTAAAAGAAGACAAAAATCTATGCAACTTTGCGCACTTTTTATATCATAGTTTAAACTAGAATCCGAAAGTATAACTTCAATTTTCAACTGTCTGATGTTGGTATCTAAAACTACCATGATGTCATCTTTGCCTAATCCTCTTTCTAATTGAACATATCCTATTTCACTAGCAAACCTAACAATGGTTTCTCTCCAAATCGCTAAATACGACACTTTTTTCATAAATCTTCACAGCTAATTTTTAATTAAAGATATCAGAAACAAGAAAATCGATAACTAAAATCCAATTAAACTGATACTTAAAAGTTATTAAAGATAAATGAATGTGAAAACCTGCCGATTTAATCATCATTCATTTAAAGCAGAACATTTTTTAAAAGATAATAGATTTAATTTCACGACTCTAACGAATAACAGAATGAAAAAGACAAATTTTGACTTAGTCTATCAAATATCAAGTAGATATAGTCATTCAAAGTTTGCCTTAGCACTATTAAGTAAAATGGCAGACCACTCCGAAGAAACTTATAACCATGTGATGAATGTATCACTATATGCATATTCATTTGCATTGTTCATTGGTCTGTCTAAATACGACACTGAATTACTTTTTAATTCAGCGCTAGTACATGACCTTGGTAAACTCAATACACCTTTATCAATTCTTCATAGCAAGAAAAAACTTAGCCAAGCTGAGCGTCGTATCATGAACAAACATGTTCAGTCTACATTGCCTATTGGGGAACAGTACCCCGGTTTGAAGTCCGCATTGGAAGTAGGCCTTCTTCATCATGAACGTTGGGATGGCACTGGATACCCGAATCAACTAGAAGGAAATGATATCCCCTTCTGCGCTCAGATACTTGCAATTATCGATACATGGGACGCGATGACAGCCAATCGCTCGTATAGAAAAGGAATGTGTCGTGAACAAGCCTTAAGTATTCTCTCGAACGAAAAAATGAGTGGTCAATTTAACCCGGATCTGGTCGATGAATTTATCGCTTACATTAGGTCAGATTATTCTTTGCCGAACTCTTCGCCTGAATTTTTCTAAAAAGCGAACTAATAGAAGATGGTATCCCCCTATTCATAACAATGGGGAAAGACTTACCAAAGTTGAGGGGCCAACTAATCTGTGTTCAAGACCATCAATGACTCGATATCAACCAATCTTTCTTCTTATGAAAAAGCCATCGCTCTACTAACAAGAACGATGGCTTTGATACTTGCTCATCAGCCAACTCGATTTGGCTTTATTGAAATGAGATTAGCTGGCAGGACGCCAAACGCCCCATTTATCATTTTGGTAGGTCGTTTTCGGATTACTACCACCTTGGGTGTACCACTGAGCTTTCCATTTTTCGTTACCATAAGACACCACTTCACCGCCTAAGTATCTTTTTGCTGCGCTCCAATCATCGCCGTTTGGTGTTGGCTCCGGGTCAGGCATCGGTTCTGGTTCGATACTCCCCTCGTCCGTAGTCACTTCAAATGTGAATGTCTCTTTACGTTCGCTGTTTATGGCGTTAGCGACAAACGACAGTGTTTCGTTTTGAGTAATTGCTTTTGTGTCTACCACAATAGATGCAGTACCGTTATTGAGAATGCTTACCGCCGTACCTTGAGTCTGGGTCAAGTTCGCCACTTCGCTGATCGCTATTACAACTTTGTCGCCCGCGTTTACAACTTTATCACTCTTGATAAGCTCAAAGAGTTCACCTGTCAGAGGTTCAACCGTTCCTTCATCACCATCAATAACCGAAATGACACCTGACGCACGACTGTCTTTTGAATTGAAGAAGTTACGTGCAGGATCATTTTGGAAGTACATGTAGTGAGACATTTCTTCATGCCAGTCACCAACGAACACTGCACCATCTTTAAATTCTTCGTGCCAACCATTGATCTCTGACGCGAGCAGGCGTTTCCAATCATTGAAGTTTGACTCGTTAACTTCAATATCAAAGCTACGCGCAACTTCTCCGTATTTGTTGATGATGTCGTATTTAACCGTGTCACCAAGATCTGGGCCGACAAAGTCAGCCGGGATGTACAAGTCACCTTTTACAAGATCAGGTTGTGGTGTCGGCTCAGGTGGTGTTATATCACCACCTACGATAGTAATATCAGAGCAGTTGTAGAATCCTTCACCGGCCGCATCATCACGTTGCCAACGAACATACAGAATTGCGTCACCTGAACGATCAGAAGGAATGGTAACATTCATGCGGTATTTACCGCCTTCGACAGGCACGTTGCCTTCTGTTTGTATAAGTTCCAGATCACTCCAAGCAAGCGACTTGCTCAGATCAGCACCTGGCTTGGTTAGGTAAAACTCCCAAAAAGATGGGTTATGTGGTGCAGTAGCATTAAATACGAACTCAAAAGTACCGGTATTTAGCTCAGTGCGCGTCCAAGCTGTATGTGGTGCTCCCATACCTTTCTTCTGTGGGTCGTTTGCATAACACAGGGTACCATCAGGAATTGCTGCTTTCACCGCTTCCATGTTGTTGAAGTCGGTGATGTTCTTGGCATACTCGTTACGCTGAACAAACGGATAAGTACCCGAAATATCTTTCGCTTGGGCGCATGCTGCATTTGGTGGATTACCCGACCAAACTCCACCTTGCTCATAACATGTATTTTGACGAGCACTTGGAAACTCTGACCAACCATGAGCATTTGCTGCTGTTGGCAGGCCGGATAACATCGCTATGCCCACTGCTACCTTTAGTATATTTTTATTTGCTTTCACTTTTTGCTCTCTTCTTTTTTTGTGCAAATAAGATCCAACCGATTTATATATCTGCCATCACCTATCGCATGCTTTATAACTTAACTAATAAAACAGTTAAAAATAATATACTTAACTTTTTTCAAAAAAAGAGCAGTACTTATTGATAGGAATTAACATCACAAATTTAATTATTTCCAATTATTACAAAGATGAAAACCAAACAAATTAAATCCTTAACTTTCAGTAGTTTAAGAAAAAATCAAACTTAAGAAATATTAGTAAAATAGAGTAAAAACCTCAAAAAACTCAGCTATTAAACATAAGAATATTTACCAGTAATTGTGACCTGGTTTCCATATATTTTTAATGGTATCAATTAAGGGAACTTATTAATTACACTCTAATATACAATAAACGAATAGTGCCAACCTACTATTCTGCCTTATGAATGATAAATAACAAATATCGTTAGTTGTTATTAAAAAAATAATACATATAAAATTAAACAATCTTCCAATCTTTACCCACATATTTCTTTTATAAAGCCAATGCTTCTTATCATTATTACCCACATAATTGCACTGCGTAAGATTACTTATAGTCAAGTTACATCCCTAGATGCCTGATCCAGTTGCTATGAATTGACTTGAATGAAAGATAACAATTTCATCTATCGCGGTTATAAATCAACGATTGTTAAAGGAGCATTGTCATCGCTCTTATAAAAATTCCTAAAGAGAGATTTAGATCTTTAGAATCAAAAGTCATCGTCTCGCAAGCCGCTTACATAGGATTTAATCAGCTTTTACTTCGAAATAAGTGACAACAATCCCATAATTCTATGCTTTTACTATCAAAGAGTACTTTGACTTTAGGTACTGATTAACTTTGAACTTGAAGAGTATTTTTTAAATCATTAAATAATAAAAAGGAGCGACAATGAAATTAAAGAAACTTGCTACTGTCAGCTCTGCTGCGTTAATAATCGTCTCTGGGACTTCGCTAGCAGATCCAATAGAACCTGTGCCACCTGTTTTCCCAAAAGATGTAGCAAGCGCAACGGTGCTTTGGAAAGGACGAGCAGGCGGTGTTACACCTGGGTCAAACATAACAATTACAGGGCTCAATGGCGGCGATATAGAAACTGGTACGCTTACCGTAGAGAGTGACGGTACGTTCACTTCGGGCGCTGTACGCGTAGAAGCTAGACATAATAAATTCTACAATCATAGTCTAGTAAAAGCCGACTGGATGTACCTCAGCTCCACTGTCTCATTCAATAGTGTGCCAGCGAATGAAGCTGATGTGCTTGTTTATGACGAACACTCAGGTCATCCCTTAGAACGAGATACACCTCTAGTTAGTAAGGACATTCTTGATCTCACGGTGAGCAACAAAACGAAAGTCGAATCGGTTGAGATTAAAGGTCAAGTCGATGTGTCAGTAACTGTGCAAGCAAGCCCGACCGTTTAAAAACCACACTAGAGAGAGGCTTTCAGGTATAACTATATCGTGGTCTTTCCTGAAACGTTGGTTATCAGTTTTAACGCAGGCAAAAGGCTCGGTAACAAGGTTAAAATTTTCGATAAGTCGTTATTATTTTACCTACACAGTTTTAAATGAAGTTACCGAGCGTTACAACATGAAAGAATGCCCCGTCATTTGTCATCATTGCGAGAAGTTAGGTATAAACCCCAAATACAACAAAGCCCGCTAAATCAGCGGGCTTTGTGTCTGTACACGAAGAACTAAATTTGGTGGATCCGACCAGATTCGAACTGGTGACCCCTACCATGTCAAGGTAGTACTCTAACCAACTGAACTAAGGACCCAAATTTAACATTCTGCAGGCTTTGTTGCTTAATTCCTAAACGAAATAATGAGTTTCAGGCATACCTACCCCCGTTAGCCTATTCAATGCTTTGAGCATTGCGTAAGTCTCACCAACCTGTGCGTTGTAGTTCCTCAAGCTTAATTTTCCGCCTAACAACTGTTTCACTCGATACATTGCTGTCTCTGATAGTAAACGCTTATGATAGCCATACCGATTTTTCCACTTCTTGTTAGAGCCGCAGAACTTCTGGCAACCTACCGCAAAATGGCGAGGGTGCCCTTGCTCCCAGAAGGCAGCGCCATCGCCTGATATCTCCAACGATTTTACGATGAGTCCGCTTAAGTAAGTTGGGGAGTACTCCGCCATGGGTTACGTTAGATAAACTTAACTCTGCTGCGATTATTTCGTGGGTGCTGGTATCTACAGCAATATGCAGCTTACACCACACTCTGCGCTTCCCGTCAGTACCATGCTTTTTGACCTTCCATTCACCTTCCCCATAAACTTTGAGGCCAGTAGCATCAATGGACAGCTGTTGTATTGTTCCTCTGGTTTTGTTTTTAAATGAAACCTCAACTTCTTAAGCTTGACGGCTTATACAGGTGTAGTCTGGACAAATAAGCGGGATGTTAGCGAGTTTAAATACTGAGTCGAGAAAACCTTGCAGCGCTCTCAATGGCATAGAGAAAACGCGTTTCACCATCAGTGCGGTAATAAAAGCTAAGTCACTGAATCGGCTTGGTTTACACCGCTTGCTTTATTTGTTTTGCTTCCACTCGGCTATCGTTTTCTCATCAGTCCAAAAGGTCAAAGAGCCACGGTTGATTAAAGCTGTATTGTTTCCAGTTAGTTGTTTTGTTACGAGGTTTAGGCATGAGACTACGACGAGTAATGGGTGTAGCCGATCAGATCGTAGTTTCTTGATAAAGGATTTCAGCAACAAAGCCGTAAAAAACTGCACGTTACACCTATTTTTTATCTATTTTTATTAAATAGATTGCATATGAGGAGAAATTGCATGCGACAATTAGTAACGTTGGGGTTAGCTATGTTGGTAATGCTAAGTGCTAGCGCATCTGAACCCAAAGAAGCAACTCAATCCACAATAAATGTAAACAACCAGGTCAAACAAGACTTACCTTTTAGTGATAAGAAGGACTTTGAGGACGCTCAAAAAGGCTTTATTGCCAAGCAAGATGTGGTAACAATCACAAACGGAAAAGGCGACGTTGTTTGGGACCTCGAAGCATATAAAAAGTACATTGGTCTGGACAAACCTTCCCCTGACACTGTTAATCCTAGCCTGTGGCGTAACGCCCAATTAAACATGATTAATGGCTTATTTGAAGTTACCGATGGTATCTATCAGGTTCGTGGCTATGACTTATCCAACATCACCTTTATTAAAGGTGATGTTGGTTGGATTATATTTGATCCTCTTATTTCACAAGAAACCGCCAAAGCGGCACTTGATTTTATCAATAAAGAGTTAGGTGAAAGACCAGTTACTGGTGCTTTATACAGCCACAGTCACGTTGACCATTTTGGCGGAGTGCGAGGTGTTGTCGATGAGAAAGACGTGACTTCAGGTAAAGTTCCTATTATTGCCTCTTTCGGTTTTACCGAGCATGCAGTGTCTGAAAATGTAATTGCAGGTAACGCAATGGGACGCAGAGCCATTTATATGTATGGATCAATGCTTCCCAGAGATGAAAAAGGAGGTGTCAATGGTGGTTTGGGGCAAACAACTTCTACTGGTATGGCTACAATGATCAAGCCAACTGACATCATCGAGAAAACCGGTGAAGAGCGTACCATTGATGGTGTAAAAATGGTTTTCCAATATACCCCAGGTACCGAAGCACCAACCGAAATGAACATTTGGTTCCCAGATAAAAAAGCCCTTTGGATGGCAGAAAATACCACTAACACGATGCACAATATCCTCACTCTCCGTGGAGCACAGGTTCGAGATGCTTTGAAGTGGTCAAGCTACATACAAGAAACGATTGATATGTGGGGTGAGGATGTAGAAGTTAAATTCCAAAGTCACCACTGGCCAATGTGGGGGCAGGAAGATATTGCCAAGTACTTTAAAACACAACGAGATATGTACAAGTACACTCACGACCAAACCGTTCGTTTAATGAACCAAGGTTACACTGGCTCAGAAATTTCTGAGCTGATTGAGTTTCCAAACGAGATTAAAAATAGCTGGAGTTCAAGAGGCTACTACGGCACCTTACGCCACAATAGCCGTGCAGTGTATCAGCGCTACATGGGTTGGTACAGCGGTAACCCGTCCGACCTAAACAACCTGCCACCAACAGATGCTGCGGTTAACTATGTTGAGTATATGGGAGGTGAAAAAGAAACCATCAAGAAAGCACGAGCTGACTTTGATAAAGGTAATTATCGCTGGGTAGCCGAAGTGCTCAAACATGTTGTGTTCGCTAACCCCGAAAGTGAAAAAGGGAAAGCACTACTAGCGGATGCCTATGAACAAATGGGTTATCAAGCCGAGTCAGGTCCCTGGCGCTCGGTATACTTACAAGGGGCTTATGAGTTGAGAAACGGAGTTTCTAGTAGTGGTGGATTAACAACTGCGTCTCCAGATATTATTAAAAACATGCCCCCAGAAATGCTATTCGATTATTTAGCCGTTCGAATCTTGCCAGAAAAAGCAGCAGGTAAAGCATTTGTAATGAATATGATTTTCACCGACCTCGACGAGAGATACTCTTTGTATGTTGAAAACTCTGTTCTTAACCATACGAAGAAGCTTGCTGAAAAGCCTGACGTTTCACTTGAACTAACTAAAGCTACGTTAGATGATGTTCAGCTTGGTAACATCAACTTAGAGAAGGCGATTGCAGACGGCTCTATCAAAGTCGATGGTGACCCAAAAGTATTGAAAGACTTTGTAGGAATGTTGGATAGCTTCAACTTCTGGTTCAATATCGTGACGCCTTAAGGAATGATTATGACGAAGCGAGTAATAACCTATATCGCTTCAGGTGTTATCGCCTTAGCAAGCCCAACCAGCTGGGCTTGCTCATATGATGGGTTGTTTACTAATCCATTTAGCGAAAGTTACCCTGGAGCACTAGATGTATCAATCTCGACACAGTTGGCTATTCGAGCCAAATCAATGAACCCGTTAGAGCTTATTGAAGGTGAAGCTGGGCTAAGACGAGCCAGTTGGTGGTTAAATATGATGGTCAAGGCAAACCCAGAGTTATCTCCAGGTTCCTATATCTATGTAGTTGATCGCCAGCTGTGGTCGCGCATTAGTGAGACAAATAATTCAATTGAGGTTCACGTCCCACCTCCGAACGATAACGCCAGAGTGCTGCAAATATCCGAAGCCGCTCTACATAATCTAATATCAAACCAGATATCGATTGATCAAGCTCGCGGGCTTGGGGTATTGAGTGAGATATAAACACCCAAAACTAATCTTTGGTGTTTGTTCAATTGAATATAACATAAAGGCTTTCTTATCTCGCTGAAAAGTCTTTATGTTTAGGTATCTAACGGCTCTGAGTAAGGTGAATTGGATTATTCACTTTATTTGCGGCGAATGTACAGGCTATAGAAATCGTTCATTGGTTGAGTATAGGGACTTTAGTCAAAGTTGAACTTTAGCTTTTTAATAGATTAAGACTGTCAATACCGTCGTAATACACGCCGATTTGCTAAACGCCAGATACAAGAAAGCCAAGCTAAATGCTTGGCTTTCTTGTTAAATTTGGTGGATCCGGGCGAACTCGAATCGCCGACCCCCGCCATGTCAAGGCGGTACTCTAACCAACTGAGCTACGGATCCAAACTTTTGTTCTTTGCATTTTTATGCGTTAAGGAGTGGTGGGTCCGGGCGAACTCGAATCGCCGACCCCTACCATGTCAAGGTAGTACTCTAACCAACTGAGCTACGGACCCATTCCTTAAGAACGGGATAGATATTAGCGATATCCCATCAGAGGCGCAAGCACAAATTCATCATCTTTGATTCGTTTGGCGAAAATGTAAACTGAACATCCTATTACAGGCGGTTTTATCGGCAATCTGATGCCCTACACGCTGTAAAAGTTTGGTTTAGCATACTTTTATTGTTTAGGTTTGTTATCTTAAGTCACATCACTTGGCATAGTGCTGCTCTATTTTACCTCTTTACAAAATTACCGAGTGGAAGCTTAAATATGCTTCTCTTAGTCGTGAGGCAGAAAAAACGTTAACTAATCCGGTTAAAGTCTTTCATCGTCTAGGGAGATGATGTTTATGCATCGTCAGTTTCAAACACCACATTGTAGTTTTCTGTATATGTGCAGTTCGATTGACGGCTACAAGTGAAAAAGCGTCGACCTTTAAACTCTCCTTGGCTGGCCGTTTTAATGATCATAGGGCTGCTGCATTTTTTACAAAAACGAATTTCTTTGTCTGGTTCAATCAAATCAATGTGTGCCGCTAATAAACGACGTAATCGCCCTACTTGATAACTGTGTTTGACCGATGCACCAATCAAAGGAAGGTTCGCTGATTTACAAACGTGCATGAGCAACTTTTGGCGC
This sequence comes from Vibrio sp. AND4, assembly GCF_000171815.1. GTDB lineage: Bacteria > Pseudomonadota > Gammaproteobacteria > Enterobacterales > Vibrionaceae > Vibrio. Next base: position 352,630 of record NZ_ABGR01000002.1, read on the forward strand.
TCGACTTTACCTTTATGCAGTTGCTGACCATCATCAAACTCCATAATTACTCGCGGCTCTAGTGTTCTGGGATCGCAGATAACGAAATCAAAGTAGCTACGAGAAATTCGGTTGCTGGCAATGAAGAACTGCTTTTTGTTTTTAATCTCTTTGGGCGCAATCAGTATCGACATGTTTACTTTGGCAAATACGACTGCATGGTCACCAACTGCAGTTCTTAAGGCATTAAAAAATGCGCTCTCCTGTCCTTTAAGCAAAGGGCCTTTCGAACGGTACGTAAAGTCACGAGTGTCATCATTTTTTATTACGTATTTTTGAATGACAAAGAAGAAAACAACAAGAAGCACAACAATAATAAAGATGTTGGTCATAGATAAATAAAGCCCAAAACAACTAATTGAACAAAGCCTAAACGGAAAACCGCAATAGAGCAATAGAGCCGATATACTTTCTGAGGTGACGATATCCCTGAATGGGCACAATGAAAAAAATACAGTGGTTTACAGCAAATCTGCTGCAAACCACTAACGTCAAGCAATAAACTTAATGTTACTTCGCACTAAAACGAGAGGCAGCTTCATTTTTAAATGCACTATGCTGGCCGGCAAGTACCTTATTGAAACCGTCTAATGCGTTGTTAAACTTTGCCTCAGACTTGTCTGTCGCCCATTCGCCAATTTTATTGATCAGGTCAGATTTGAGTACTTTCATATCCGCTGTATCTCCAACCATCTTGGTTAGCTCCAAAGACGCATTGCTAGAAGGCTCAAGCAGGTTAGTGAACAGCTTGCCCAAATCTTTTTGGTGATTATCACAATAACTTTGCCAAAGCTCCGGCTGCTGTCCCACTGACCAACCGTTAAACTTCTTTTGTAAGTAGGTTAATGTATCATCACCTAGCCGCTCAGATAAATGAATATTAGACGATACGCTCACACCACCACCTAGCTTAACAGCCCCTGCAGCAGCGGCACCTTTACTTCCTACTGTGATAGATTCTGTTGCACGGATGTATTGAATATGGAATTTATTGTCTTCCCCTCTCACCATGTTTAATTCAAGTTTTGCGCCCAACCCAAGTGCACCCTCTAGCCCTAAAGTCGCGTCATTTGCTAACTCCACTTCGATGGCGTTTTTTGATAGAAACTGGCTAAGGGCTTCACCCACAGCAGCTCGAATAATAGGACCGTCAACCCTCTCTTTTGATGATGGTTTACCGAGAGGGATATCGGCAGTGAAAGCAATGTTTAGGTACTCGCCATCATTGTTCGGGTTGATATGGCCTGTAATATTGCTGTGTTTAACCACCATATCAACAGCTTTGTTCACACCCGGGATTTGTACAGATACATTACCACTCTTCTGTACATTGGTACTTTGCGCACCCGACATTAATGTTAACTGTTTTTCAATGTGTCGCTTCTGATCAAGGTTCATTTGAGGATTACTGTAAGTACGTTCCACATCACTAAGAAATTGACAAAATGCCGCTTCATCTTTATTCAAATAAGGCACTTCTCCATCAGAAAAGCTCGCTAGGTAGGTTTGAGTCAACGCAACATGGCTACAAATTACCGCACGTAAATACTCACCTCGACCATTAGAACCACGGTCATTTTCCATACTATGCTTGATAATGCTCATTTGCTTACGCGCATCGCTGCTTTTATTAGAATCCTTCTGATTAACTATGGTTGAATAGCTATCGTATTCTTTGAACAAGGCGGTGATGACGTCTTTAATTTCAGCACGCTTCGCTTTCAAGACATCGACATTGAGTTTGCCCGTCTTTATGTCAAGAGAAGCTGGATCTGCTTTCGCTTTTTTGGCAAGTTCACTGACTTCCAACGCCTTATCTTCCATCCACTTCAAACCTTTTAAACCGCTTTGAGTTTTGCGATTGCCAAGAAACTCATTGTCTTTTGTATCACCTCCAAGTGGCACCGAAATACTAAAGTAATCTGGATTGCGGGCCATAAGTCTTTGCGGTTGCTGACGAAGCTGTTGGAGTAAATCCGTATGCTTAGTGAAATGAGTCTCGGATTTGGAAAACGAGCCCCCTACGCTGATTTTAGAAAAATCTTTTATTCCTAAACCACCACCAATTGAAATACCTTTAGCAGAGGTTTCAGCTTTCACCGGAACACCATGCTTTTTAATTTTCGTCTCTATTCTATCCCCTTGCTCTAAGATCCCGTGCTGACGTAAGTCTTGCTGTAATTTATGGTTATTTACAACGACGCTTTCAAGCAGCTGATCAGCTTGGCGAGCTTGATGAATGCCACCAAGATTGATCAGTTTGTTAACGCCGCTCCCTGCAAGCATCGCGACCATATCATTGGCATGATAATCCACAAACGATTTAAGATTCGGGAAAACTTGAGCTGTACCTAGCCCCAAATTGCCACCAACATTAATATTTACAGGTGCACCACTGGCACCCGATCCTGCGACTCCAAGCGAAAAATTGTGTTTCTCACGAATTTTTGTATCATCACTGCCAAATACTTTAAAATCGTATTTTAGCTTAACAGTTGCCGACGCGGCCTCAAGATTAAATAAACCAAGCGCGCCACCGATATCAAGAGAGATCGATACAGCAGACTCCGACCCGCCCTTTGTCAAGCCACTAAACTGCTCTATTAACTGCTGTTTAAATTGGTCACGCAGTTGCGCTAACCCTTCGCAACGTAGCTGTTCTGCCAATCCGCCAATTCGAGCTTGGTCTTGTGAACCCGTTTCCAAGGTTTTGTGTACATTCATCAGCGCTTGGGATGCATTACTGTAATTAGCAGGGGTTTTAGTTCCCTCTAATTTAGACACAGCATCGCGGGCATGATTGACACTTTCAGAAGCAGGCAGACGTTCGAGCGCTTTAAGCAATACTGTGCTGTCGCCAACTTTAAACACGTTACCAAGCGACGCGTTGGCAAACAGTTGTAAGTTGCTAGAGGAAGAGCCTAAACACGTTTCTAAATGTCCCGCAGCAGAGAGAACCTTCGCAAACTCTTGGTTAGATAAGGTGTCGCTCTTTTCTTTTAGATACGGCGTTTCCAATAGAGCCGTTTGAACAGTCTGAGGGAAATTAGCAAAGGTTTCCCGTTGATTTTGACTAAACAATGACTCTACACGATGTGCAGATGATAAGTTGGCACTGCCAGTCAATTGAGGGTTTTTCGATACATTTAGCGCTAACGGGCTAATTTTTTGGGCGCCTTCAACGTCCTGTACTGAATTGATTCTAGAAGAATTGTCAACAAGAGATGTATTCACTGAAATCATGTCTTTACCTTTATACAAACAAAGAATTGTGAGAGAGAGAGAAGCCGCTCATATCCTGAGCACAAGTAGTCGTAGGCTCCCTCTCCAATAATTTTTGCTGCCAATAATCAGCAGCATCGACAAACCCCGAAAGAAGATCAGAAAAACGAAGTTGGTCTTGGTGGTTTACAGCCAAAGTGAGCAAAACTCGATTTTCATCGAACAATGAGAGCGTCGCACCATTGGTTGAATTCCAGAGACAGTTGCCCTCAAGAAGTAGGCGCATTTGCTTTTCTTCTATCAGCTCTCCCACTAAGGCATAAACAACAAGTTCGTTGGTTCGATATTCGAAATTGACCATCATTTTAGGCTTATCAAACATGACCGCCGCAAGTGAGAATTCATCGAAAGAGACTGGCTGCTCTACTGCATCGCCAAGCACCTTTTCCCATTGCACTTTATCCATAACAACTCCAAATCTAGTAGGCTTAAATTCCGGCCTCATAATGATTCAGATGACGAACTGCCATCGTGGGCTCGGTATAAATTCATACTAAAACAGTCACTTGAAGCGTGTTACCAATGAAAGTCACACTTTTATCAATAACTGACAATATACCCATAAAACTGGCGCATAAATTGATTGCGAGAGGTTAGCGTCTGACAAAGTATGGTCGAGTTCGGGAGTCGACCTAATAATGGGGGGCAAGTGTCAGATAGAATATTAGCGTTTTAATTCAGCTGCACAGGTTTAAGAAAAAGCGGACTAAACATAGAGGATACCAGGCCCCCTAAAGATACTTGGTTCAGCGAGAGCAACGTGGCTTATAGACGTTGCGGCAATTTAAAGGTCTCGTTGGCTAATATTATCTATCTGAATCGGGCTGATTTTCTGGCATGGCATCTATAAATGCAGGCAGTTGATTGCACGCCTCAACAATCGAGGTAATCACAGGATAAGGCGTCATATCCACGCCAAAACGCAACGCATTATAGACTTGTGGCACCAAGCAGATATCGACGATACATGGTGTTTCTAACAAACTGTAGGATTTGACACCAAAAACACTGTTTCTGTTTTGATTTCGATGTTGGTTTAATTTTTCTTCTAATGCGACAAAACCACGGTTAACCCAATGATGAATCCACTCGATTTTTGCTTCTTGCCCACACAACAGCTGCATTTCTAGGTACTGTAATATGCGCAAGTTATTAAGCGGGTGGATTTCCATCGCGATATCCTGGGCCATCGCCATTGCTTGGTAACGAAGAGGTGATTGTTCTGGTATTACTGGAACTTGGGGATATTGCTCATCAAGATATTGAATGATGGCAAGAGATTGGTTTAGCTGAACATCACCATCCACCAGCACTGGCACCAACTCCGATGCGTTTAACTCATGGTATTCCGCGCTGTGTTGTTCACCGCCGTTACGTACCAAATGAACGGATTTTGACTCGTAGCCCAAGGCTTTTAAGTTCAAACAAATCCGCACTCGATAAGCCGCTGAAGAACGCCAGTAACCATGGAGGGTGATGTTGTCACTCATTGCTTCCTTGCCTCTTAGTGCTTCAGATATTGACTGACTTGTTGATCAATCGCGCCAAAGATTGAGTTGCCATCTGCATCAAACATCTCTAGCTTGATCGAGTCACCAAACGACATAAAGCGCGTCGACGGTTTGCCATCACGAATGGTTTCAATCATGCGCACTTCTGCAATACAGGAATAGCCCACGCCACCTTCTTCGATAGAGGTCCCATGTTTTGTACCTTGCTTGTTCGACACCGTACCAGAACCAATGATAGCGCCAGCAGAAAGTGGACGCGTCTTGCTGGCATGTACAATCAAGTCGGCGAAATCAAACGTCATATCTACGCCTGCATCCGGGCAACCAAATGGCTTATGGTTGTAAGTAGAAACCAAAGGCAAATGAACTTTATTCTCATACCATGCTTCACCAAGTTCATCCGGCGTTACTGCGACAGGAGAAAAGGCCGATGAAGGTTTCGATTGGAAGAAGCCAAAACCTTTCGCCAACTCCGTTGGAATCAAACCACGCAGAGATACATCGTTAACTAGCATGATAAGACGAATCGAACCTTGCGCTTCTGCGATGCTTGCTCCCATTGGCACGTCACCAGTGATCACGGCAACTTCACCTTCAAAGTCAATACCCCACTCGTCGCTCGCAAATTCGATGTTGTCGCAAGGACCAATAAACGCATCTGAGCCGCCTTGATACATCAGAGGGTCGGTCCAGAAGCTTTCTGGCATTTCCGCACCGCGCGCTTTACGCACGAGTTCGACGTGATTGACATAAGCACTGCCATCCGCCCATTGATATGCACGAGGCAATGGTGATTCTAAATAGTGGGATTCAAACTCTTCACTTCCTGACACCGAACCATTGTTTAGCGCGTTATAAAGCTCTTCCAGTTGTGGGGCGATTTTATCCCAGTTGTCCAATGCCACTTGCATGGTTGGCGCGAGATGCATCGCATGGAAAATTTCGGTTGCCGAAACACATTGTGTTAGGTCTTTGCTCACGACCATCAACAGGCCATCGCGAGTACCATTTTTCTTAGTAGCTAATTTCATCCTTGCCCCTTACTTCTCTTGCCAGCTATAGACGTATTCTTTGTTTTCAACCTTATCGAGCTCGTCAGAAAACTCGAGCGCGTGGCGCGTATCAATCATCACGGCCACTTCATCGGTAAACTTCTTCTTGTATTCCTGACCTGCTTTGAACGCTTTCGGGTGAGGACCGTGGGTAAAGCCAGCAGGATGGAATGTCACCATGCCTGCTTCAATGTTGTCTCGGCTGAAGAAATCCCCTGCGTGATAAAATAAGACTTCGTCATAATCATCATTATTATGATAAAACGGTACCTTCAGCGCACCAGGATCGCTCTCAATTGGACGGGGTACGAACGTACACACCACAAATCCTGAGCCAACAAAAGTGGTGTGGGCAGAAGGCGGTAAGTGATAACGATGCGACATCAAAGGACGAATATCACGCCAGTTCATTTTCACCACAGCCAAGTCACCGTGCCAACCAATCGCATCTAGCGGATTGAATGGATAAGTCACCACACTCACTTTATCATGGCGCTTAACATGAACTTGAGTTAGCTCTTCTGAGTATTGCGCTCGGAACATATCGTTAATCGATGGCGTTTCCAAAATGGCAGGGTCGAATACAGCATGATTGCCCACCATCCCTTTCTCTGGCAAAGAATAAGCAGCATCAGTGTTTTCAATCATCAGAACAAACATTGGCTCGCTTGGTTCTAATCGCCAATTGGTTGAACGCGGGATCATCACGTAATCGCCTTCGCTCACTTTAAGGTGACCATAATCGCAGTAAAGGTCAGCAGCACCATGATGGATAAATAATAATTCGTCACCATCGGCGTTTCTAACCAAGAAATCCATTTTTTCATGCATACGCCACACGCGGATCTTACAATTGGCATTATGCAGAAGAGATGGTACTGCCCAAGGTGACAGCTGACTCGCTGTTTCAACTAAATTGAAATCAAAAGCGCGTGGACGTAAATCCCCTTCCCATTCAGACCAACCTGTCGGGGCATGTTGATGGTGAAAGTGTGCCGCAGGGCCAAAAAATCCACTCCGCCCCGCTTCACGTTCGTAAATTGCCTCTTTCGGGAAATCAGCATGTGCTTGCTTAGAGCACACCCCCTCCCGATGAGGGAATGTGATCCACTTATGCATCGCTTAGTACTCCTCGGCGGATTTGGTCTTCTTCAATCGATTCGAACAAGGCTTTGAAGTTACCTTCACCAAAGCCTTCATTACCTTTACGTTGAATGATTTCAAAGAACACCGGACCAATAACGGTCTGAGTAAAAATTTGCAACAAGATGCCATCTTTGGTTGGTGCACCATCAATGAGAATTTGAAGGTCATGGAGTTTGCTAACATCTTCGCCATGCCCTTTCACGCGATCGTCGACTTTTTCATAGTAAGTGTCCGGCGTTGACATAAAGTCCATACCACGATCACGCAGTGTTTGCACGGTTTGATAGATATCATCGGTTGTCATCGCAATATGCTGAATACCTTCACCGTTATATTCACGGATGAACTCTTCAATCTGCGATTTGTCATCAGAAGACTCATTGATAGGGATACGAATTTTGCCACAAGGGGCAGTCATTGCGCGGCTCACAAGCCCTGTCAGTTTACCCTCAATGTCGAAGTAACGAATCTCACGGAAGTTACCAATACGCTCGTAAAATCCAGACCACACGTCCATGTTGCCTTGCTTCACGTTGTGGGTCAGATGGTCGATTTCGTACAGGCCGACGTCGGCTTTCGCTAGTCGCTGATCTGCATCGTCATAGAACCGGAAGTCGACATCGTAAATACTCTGCTTACCGTAACGATCAACGAAATACAGCAGACTTTGACCAATACCGTATATTGCCGGAATGCTCAGCTCCATCGGACCGATTTCCGTTTTGTACTCTTCGCCACCGTTATCCAGCGCTTGCTTGAGTGCCACGCTAGCGTCTTGCACGCGAAAGGCCATGCCACAGACAGAGGGGCCATGAACTTTCGCGAAGCCTTGTGCCTGACTGTGCGGCTGAGCATTAACGATAAAACTGATGTCACCTTGTCGGTAAAGCCAAGCCTCTTTAGAACGGTGTTTTGCGATCTCGGCAAAACCCAGCGATACAAACAGTGTTTTCAGTTGTTCAATGCCTTCGCTGCTTGCCGCCGTGTACTCCACAAATTCGAATCCATCCGTGCCTAATGGGTTGTAGGTGTCCACCATGACTTTCTCCTTATGTCATTACCATGTTTGAACGTTCGTTCTTTTCCGATAGTTTTAACTTGGCGCAAGATAAGAAAAATTGGAATAGCCACGTAAAAATCTGACGATACACAGTTTTTATCACAAATTGTAAATCATATGTTACACGAACACCCCCATCAAAAAATGCTCACAAAAAATCAAAACACCCCCTTTTATATCAGTGGCTTATTCAACCCACCATCCATTTGCACACCATAACAACATGTAAACAAAGTGTTACCACGGGCATTTTTCGTTCAGACGCTTATCTTTATATTACAAACAACGGTGAATCAGAGGCTTATTCCCGGGCAGCATCGATTAGATAAATGACACGGTGACCGTTAAATCATCACGGGTGATCAGCAGGTCAGAATTCTGTCAGGCAAAGATATTTTTTGATTCTGGACAGTTTTCACGCGCATTCTCTGTGTAATAAAAGATATTCTGTTTCCTCTCGTCACCGTGCGCGACAACGCTACGGTTCGAATAAAAAAAGAGACACCCAAATGACACAAATTAATCAAGAACGTTTAATCGACCACTTTTGCCAATTGGTTCGCATCGATAGTGAATCTATGAATGAAAAACAAATCGCAGAAACGCTGGCTGAGCAATTGGGCGAACTTGGCTTTACCGTTCACAAACTACCAGTACCAGAACAGATTTCTAATGGCTTTAATGTGTATGCACGTCTGGAAGGTGGGAAAGAAGGTTCTATCCTAATGAGTTGCCACATGGACACGGTAACACCCGGAATAGGCATCGAACCAATCATCGAAGATGGTATTATCCGTTCAAAAGGCGACACCATTCTTGGCGGTGACGATAAATCAGGTATTGCAGCGATCATGGAAGCGGTTCGCTGTATTCAAGCAGAAAACTTAGCACATAAAACGCTGGAACTTGCTTTCACTGTGCATGAGGAAGGCGGTCTGTTCGGCTCTGAGCACTTCGACATGTCTTACGTAACGTCTAAAGAAGCGATCGTACTAGACACTGGCGGTCCTATCGGGACGATTGTCACTTCAGCACCTGGCCAACAAAAAATCATTGCAACCATCAAAGGCCGCCCCGCACACGCGGGCCTAGCCCCTGAAGAAGGCATCAGTGCGATCATGGTCGCGGCGGATGCAATCAACCAGATGAAGTTGCTTCGAATTGACGAAGAAACCACAGCGAATATCGGGATGGTGAACGGAGGTCAAGCGACTAACATAGTGATGCCTTCACTAAAAATCGTTGCTGAAGCACGCTCTCTAAACGACGCCAAACTTGAGAAACAAGTCAGCCACATGATCTCTACACTTAAGTCTGTTTGTGAAAAGCACGGGGCAGACATTGAAATCGAATCAGACCGCGCATACGACGCATTTGTTATCGAAGAAGGCAACGCACATGTCTCATCAATCAAAGCGGCATTCGCGGATATTGGTATCGACGCATTTACAAAAAGTACCGGCGGCGGTAGCGACGCGAACAACTTCAACAGAAAAGGCCTTACAACCGTCAACTTATCTACTGGCATGGCAAAAGTACACACAACCGAAGAGTTCATTGCGGTTGACGACATGGTAAAAGTCACTAAGTTTGTAAAGCACTTTCTCATAAAATAAGCAGCTGAAATATACCAAGCCACGCTCAATATAAACGCTAATATTGCACCCTTTTTGCCTCGATCATCAAGGGTGTTTTTGGCGTTAACGACAAGTCGAGTTACACTACGCGTTGTTTACGTTTTCTATTGCATACCCATGACTGACGCTGATATCGAACTGCAACACCTCTGGTTAGAAGTCCAAGCTGAACGCTGGCAGAACCTGTCCCGGTTTTTGTTTAGCTACTTCTGCTACAAGCACAATTTAGTGAGTAAGACCAATAAAATCTGTTGGGAGACTGCCCGTACTTTACTGCCATGTTCGACATCTATTGACGATCGTAAACACGCCGTTGTCGAGCCATTAGTGCCAGAGGAGAGTGTGGTTGGACTATTAAAAGCCATCAGCAAAGATGGTGAAATGAGCTTTGAAATAATGACGAGCACACTAAACACCTTTTTACGCTATGTGGTTATCAACAAAGAAGAGAAGGCACGGCTCAAACCCAATATGCCAGCAGTTTGGTATCAACAAGAAAATAAGGCATTGATGACACGCTTTGAGATTGCTGGCATTGATATTTTAGATACCAACTTTACATGAACTATTTTCACACATAAACACCAGACTTTAGTTCCCTGAATGGCTGCAAGACCTCATCACACTAACTCGAAATCCACTCAAATTGAGTCAGAACGTCTGATGGTGTAATGCTCGTGCATTATTGTCAGTATTAGGTGTGGCACCGTCAGTGAGAACAAGCCAACAAAAACCATGGGGAGCCACTTGTTGCCACTGAACGCTTGCGGAAGGAAACTGAACAAGCCAACAGCAAGAATAGCGGCTCCGGCCATAGGAATTACGGACACCTTAGCCAGAGACCACCAAGACAGTTTATATCGCCTTTTGACCTGCCAAGTATGAAGTGGCCCATGCAAGGCACAAAAATAAACGCAAAAGTAATAGAGTACTGGCAAGAAATAGCTCGTCAAAACCAACATAACCAGCCAAGCTAGCACTTCAACGGAAAGTTGTCGAAAGTCGATGAGTAAAATCGCCAAACTGAGAAGCCCCAAGATTGCCATAACAAAGACAATACTGCGCGCCTCACCATTAGGTACATCAAGCGCACTAAAATACATGGCAACAGGATCAGGCTGGAATAAAGCCGGCAGCCCCAACACAATGATTCCTATCAGCCCTCCTTTTCTAGGTACGAGATTTATCCAGTCCTCACCGAAATGGTAAGCCGCTAAAATGAGAAATAAGCAAAGGCAATACGTCGGTAGCCAAAACCACGCGAAAAGGCAGCATGCGGCCACCGCCACATAAACAATAATGCTGACAACAAAGCTCGCCTTGTCGGGAGCTCTGCGCTTATTGAACGATAATCCATGTAACATAATGATATCTAACGCGCCATGTGGCAAACCCAACGCCAAAATAGCGATAAGAGGCACGAGTTCAGTCAGTTCTAATTGAGAAAGGAGTCCGGAAAGGATAACCGCACCTAAATACACCACCCAAAGTTGGTTAACCGATAGACGTGTGCAACTTCTCATTGATCGAGTCCGATAGCGGCACGTAAAAATAGACGCTTTGGCATAGCGTTGATCACCCTTGCAATGTCACTGATAGTAGCACTTTCTGTCATAAATCTTGAGAACTGTTCAGGTGACGTTCCTTGCGCCATGCGACTAAATAGCTCTGGTGCAATGTCAGGCCGATAACGCAGTACTCTCAAAAATACGTTATCTAGCCAATAGTAAAGTCGAGGAGTTCTTATTGGCGCGATGTCGGTTCCCTTCCGTATTTGTTTGGCTAAATGTTCACTGTTACGTTGAATTGAGATAAAAGCGTACCCTGTTGCTGCTCGAATGTTTTGCCCTCGTATCCCGATTGATTGCCAACGAGAGGGGACGACTATTTTGCTGTTTTTTGACCTAGGGAAAGAAGTTTTATCCGCAGACATTGGGAGCACGCCATACTCCCACCCGACAATATTGTCGCGTGTTAATCCCATAGTCTCTATGTTGCTCAACGTTTTGCTCTCTAAACTTTGCTTGCATGGCGCTCTGGGTGAGAACTGCGTGACTTCAATCAATGCGTTATATTGATCAAAAGGCAGAACGTAAACAAACTCTGTGCTTTGCCCTACCGTTTTTATGTCGACCATTAAATCAGCGGTTTGATCACAAAACATCGGGTGACTACTTTTGACCCATGCCCCAGAAAAGCATTGTAAAAGACCATTGTTGGCACTTTTACTAGGTGGTTGGTAGCGGCTATCAAAGCCGATTTTGGCTTCAACAAAATATTCTTCACAACAAGCGGTTATGCACTGCCCATGTTGCCCAGTCTCCTTAATATCGGCGTCAAATACTAAAGTAACGTTATCTGCTCGCGTGAATGTGCTAATACAATAAGTAAAAAAATCCTCGCCCCGAATGCAGGAATAGCCCTGATCAACATCTTTTACAGAATGTAAGGTTTCGGCAACTTTCCAAGCTGACCACCTTTTGCTGATAAGGTGACGAAGATAAGGGGGAATATGCTCACTATTCCAAAAACACCAAGTTTTGTTGATGTTTGCTTGGCGCTCCTTTTCCAGCATGACAATGTTGCCGCGATATCCTTGTTGTAAGAGCGCCATAGCGAGTGAACATGTTGATAATCCAATGCCCAGCATAACGATGTCTGTTTTAATCGTTTCCATCAAATTTACTCTTGCATGTCTCGTAGTCGGTCAATAGGACCAGAGGCTGATGTAGATTAAAATCATGGTGGCAAGGTGAATCAAAAGAGATGGATGATAATGCAGATACCGCTACCTTGACCTTAGACAACAGTGTGACTTCAGTTCGCCCTTGCCAATAATTCAAGCCCCCCTGCCTCAGTTTAACGCCTATTTGCCTGTATACAGATTCGGCGACTATTATCGCGCGTCTACTTTGCTGAGGGAGAAAACAATACCCCTGGCGAGCGCTTCTGTAATACTGATCAGCAAGTTGCAATACTTTTTCAATAGCGGCACTCACCTGCCTGCGGACCGAATCGTGTTTCGAAGCGACAATCTCGTTAGGCGAAAACGGACACCATTGATAAGGTAAATATCGACGCCCCATTTTAGCATCCTCTAAGACGTCTCTGGCAATATTCGTAAGTTGCAGCGCTATCCCCAAATCGATAGCATAAGGCATACCCTTTTTGTCGGCTTTGAGTATCGGACACATCATCTGTCCTACAACGCCGGCGACCTTGTAGGCATATTGGATTAATTCTGTTTTACTTTGCACACGAACTGCACCTAAGTCACCTTTCACTCCCTTGACTAAAGTTGAAGCGTACGCGACAGGAATATCTAACTGATGTGAGAGCTTTAAAAAGTCTTCCACGAACGCCTCACTGGATCGCCCTATCATCAGCTGGTCTTGTACCTTGTCCAAGCGTTGCCGGGCAAGATGCTTATCATCTGTATCGTCAGCAATATCATCAACACAGCGACAAAAATAATACAACCTAGCCGACTGCTCCACCTGATTTCGACTGAGCAACAAACTGGCGAACCTAAATGTCTTTCCGTATGTAGACAAGCTGTTAAGGGCCGTATTTTCCATAACGTTCTCCCGTTGTATTTTCAGGTGAATTAATTCGAGAGCAGCTTACATTGTCATTTTTAGGAGCGATGGAGCTCGTGCTAACGCTAATTCGCTCGCTGGCTAAACCCTGGTACTCTCTGCAATGCCGTGAGCATTGGGGACCAGTTTGTCCAACACTTTGGCTGAACAAAGAACACCTGGAAGGCCCGCTCCTGGGTGGCTTCCAGCACCGACAACGTAAAGGTTATCAAGCCCTTCACCACGATTGTGAAACCTGAAATAAGCAGATTGTGCGAGTGTGGGGGCAATGGAGAATCCAGCCCCATTTATGCTGTTATAGTCACTTTTGAAGTCGCTCGGTGTCATGCAAAACTGCTCGGTAATACAATCTCTTAATCCTGGCAGCATGGTGGAATCAAGTGCTTTTACAATTCTATCACTGTATTCTTCTTTTATTGATTCCCAATCAATTTTAGATTGTAGGTTTGGTACTGGCGCAAGTACGTAAAAGCTATCGCAGCCGTCTGGAGCCAAACTGGGATCAGTGGCCGTTGGTCTGTGTACGTACAGAGAAAAATCGTCAGCCAACACCTTTTTATTAAAAATATCATTCAGTAAGCTTTCATAACGCCTACCTAACCAGATTGTATGATGCGCGACGCTTTGGTACTTCTGCGTTGTCCCGAAGTAAAGCACAAAAAGCCCCATCGAGTATTTGGCGTGACGAGTTTTGAGCCTGACTGGTAATGTTTGGTCTTGTTTCGCAATCATCTTTCGGTAGAGAAATGCGGGGTCAGCATTAGACACAACAACATCGCAAGGCAGTCGCTCGCCACCAGCAAGCTCTACACCAGTCACTTTCCCATGCTTAGAGATAACGCTTTGAACTTCAGTACCCAATTTTATTTGAATACCATTTTCAAGCATGAGTTTCTTCAGTCCACTGACCAGAGCCCCCATTCCACCGATGGCAAAATGCACCCCCCATTTCAGCTCGAGAAAATGAATGAGGTTATAAATACTCGTGGTATCAAAGGGGTTGCCGCCGACAAGCAGTGGCTGGATCGAGAATGCTTGCCTTAACTTCTCATGCTCTAAATGCTCGCAAACCAATTGCCAGACCGTTTTATGACACCCTAGTCGTATTAAATTAGGAATTTGTTTGACCATCGTGAGCGGACTATGGAAGGGCTCATCTGCAAGCCTAGTAAAGCCAATATCGAAAATGGATTCAGACTTTTTCAGCAGATTTTGGTATCCACCAACATCTTTAGGTGAAATCTCTCTTATTGCCTTGATGGTATCATCGAGCGTTGCGCCATAGTCGAAGGTAGTATGGTCTGGATAGTAGAAACGATACCACGGTGTAACGGGAACAATCGAAACATACTGGTTTGTTGTCTTTCCAAACAGAGCAAAAAGCTCATCAATTAAAAATGGAGCGGTGATAACCGTTGGACCTGCGTCAAAAATAAAACCGTTACGTTCGAACACTCTGGCCCTACCGCCAAGCTGACGTCCTTTGTCCAGTATCGTGACATCGTAACCTTTGGCACGAAGTCTCAAGGAGGCGGCGATACCGCCAAAACCCGCGCCAATCACCACGGCTTTATTTCTCGTAGCTGACTGATTATTGCCCCTCACTCAGCCCCTCCTTTGCCATTGCCCGTAGTTTGCGCACCACTCCACCCAAACTCTGTTGACACCCGACCGGTAGTCGGATCAAATCACGCTCACAACTTTTGATTAGATAAATAGCACGATTTTTAGTCAGTTTGAGCGCGGTTTCTTTATCACTGTTGTTGAGATTTAGATTCAAAAGATTTGGACGACCACGTTTGAAGTCCTTCGCGCTATCATTGATATCGTCTAAAATTTGATAAGCGACGGCAAGGTTAAATGCTGCATGCCTCGCGGTTTGTATATCAGAGTGCTTTTCGGTCACAATAAGGGGGAGCTCTAGAGATAAAGCAAGTAACGGTCCAGCTTTCTTGGCCGCAATGTCCTCGTATTCGTCGCGATGAATGTCTTCTTTCGCGGTGAGATCGGCGATTTGCCCCTCGATAGTTGTGGTAACCGCTTTTTGAGTCGCCTCAAGCAGCTTGGGGACAGATTTGGAGCAAGACACCTCAGCTAACACACCAAATGCTTTTGCGATAAGGTAGTCACCAGTACATATTGCAATGCTGGAGCCGAATTTAGCCCAAACGGCCATCGCGCCTCGCCTCACCGAATCTTTATCTTGTATGTCATCATGTATGAGCGACGCGTTATGAAGTAATTCAATCGTTACAGCCAACCTTACAGCATCATCGTAGTGTATTCCCAAACTCAATGATATCTCTAAACAGACTTGCATTCTGACACGGCTCCCGCCTGTATCTAAATGGTAAATCGCAGGACGGTTACTGGACACAACGGACGTTAGATACCTTTCGCAGTCTCGGTAGATAAACTCTTGATGATGAATGGTTATGCTCTGAGAAGAGTTGTTCATTGTCATCCCCTCTTCTTGGTATGGAAAGAGGGACAGAGAGTAAACTCTGCCCGTTTTCAACAACTTAATGCCTTGTTATAGCATTACGCATCCTGACTCTCGGAGGTTGCCGCATACCAGATGAGCAATCCAAACGCGATTTTATTAATCACATCGGCAAGGTTATAAACTAAGTTCAAAGAGGCATCATCAACCGCGCCCATCATGTAGCCCAGAACGTAACCGATAGGATAGATGGCCCATCCCACCGTCACAATCCAACGCATCAGGTTATATGCAAATTTCACGGAGTCACTGGCTTGTTGTTGCGCTGCTTTACCCGCTTCGCCAAGAAAAATTTCATAGAGAATATAAAACCAGCCTAGCATACCAATTACAAATCCGACGGTTACGCTGATGTATCCAACCTCACCCATAAAGCCTGCAATTAGCATTACTAATGTACCAATCAACAGACGCCAGAATATGCCAGCAGAGGCCGCGCCGATAGCTCGTAGTATAAGGTAGAACTCAATCATGAGTAATGGCACTGTGAGCAACCAGTCGATATATCTGTAGACAGTCGGTGTTTCACCGGTCGCAACCCAAACATCCCTCATATAGAAATAGTGAACCGCTGCAATTAAAGTAACCAAAGCCGACACTGTTAGTGATGTTTTCCATTTCGCAGTGACGCATTGTGTTTCCCATAAAAAGAACACAGTGGAGGCCATTAAAGCCATCGATATCAACCAAAAGGAAATACCAACAAAGTCATTCGGTTGTAAATTTGCCGCAGCATAAACAGCCGTTGGAAAAAGTAGTATCGCCATTGATAATAGCAATTTTGTCAGCAAGCTAGGGGTATTAGCCCACAGCGAAAGCGGTGTTATCTTTTCAACTTGGTTTTTCATAATAGTCTCACTTTTAACGGTTGGTTTGGCGAGGACCACAAATCTAAAACTATCTCGCTTTTAGGTATGGATACGAACAATTTACTTAATATGATCAACAAGTAATGCCTAGTAAAAAATGATAGTTGACATAATCTCATTGTCCAGAAGAGGATCTATAAACAAATTAAGAGCAAAATCACACAACCTATCTCCCCTGTGCTCTCCGTTTTTGCTCGAAGTAAGCATTTCAAAATTACCACCTAAGACCGGAGGTAAATTTGTAAGATAAATAAAGTTAAATAGAGAATTCTCCTCAAAATTAAATAACACAATGAGAAAATGCGATCATGCTAACAGTAAATAAAATATGTATTACAAATGATTTAAATATCATAAAACCCAAAATTGCCACAATAAAAACCGCATAAAAACAATATTCAATTACATCATTAAAATAAAAACTTGCCATTAATCAACCTTTGCCATAAGGTTACTCAAAATAAATAATTGCGATACTTTTACACAAAATACATTCCTATCTTTAAAGTAAAAACACATCAATAATACACAGGAGGGCGAATAATTATATAAATATATTTATTACCAACAAGTATAGCAACCTTTAAGTTAATAAAACTAATTACAAATACTAACAACAATATAATAGGCTTAAAATGAATAAGATTAATACTATTGCTCTCGTAATAGCTGTAGTGACAAATAGTACATATTGCTTTGCAAATATAAATCAAACGCCGTCGATGAATCACTCCTATGATCACAAATTCAAAGCAAACGGAGAGCTCGCTAAGCAAACTGGAGCTTTGTTAAACATTGCATTAAATAGCATGCCCCCAAATCAACTAAACAGCTTAGCTGAAGATTATCTGAATCAAGTGGAAGCTATCGACTTATCAGCCTCACTTTATAGTGAAGAGCGTTCAAAAAATGATGCGATAAAACAGAAAGTTGCCGAGTCCATTCTTTATCTAAAGAAACATCAACACATTTCAAATCCAAGGTTCTTACCAACAGAAGGCAATATCGCAGGATGGTGTGTTGAATTGGCTAACTCTAGCTGTAGTGACTCAATAAGCCTTTTTGGTGAAAATGCCTACCTTGATGAAGAACAATCTCAAACTGGAGGTTATTCACTTATTGTGGGTAAACCAAACATTGAAGCAACAGTGAAAACTACATTGCAAACCGTGCCTGGTCAAACTTACACCTTATCTTTTGATATGACGGGTAATTTCGTAAAATACCACACCTTTTCATACACCTACCAGCCTGTATACGCTGTTGTCGATATTGGCGGTGAAAAAGTCGAACTCAACAAGCAGCACCCCCTCGTTGAGATTGATTACTGGATAAGGGGAAACTTCGGTCATGTATATGCACCGTGGGATAACCAAGAGAATGGTCGCAAACACTGGGAGAAAGTCGAGTTACAATTCGTTGCGTCTCAACAGCAAACAACACTCAGCTTTACCCACAAGGCACAGACAGAGTTGGGACAAAAAACCTCTCCTTTGATGCTTTCCAATGTCATGGTTTTCGATGATGTCACTGCTGACAAAGAGTTAAGCCCTGGCAAAGTCGCCCTAATCGCCTCTTCTACGGTTACTGTTGTCGGAGCAGGAGCAACCTTAGTATATCTTGCGAAAAAAGGGATAATACAAAACGTTTTTGCAAAACTTGGCTTAACCTCTACTACCGTTGGCCCAGGGACAAGGACGATGGCGATAACAACGGCATTCGATGATATGTACGAAATCATGCAGGGCAGTGGCGGCCGGCAAGTCATAGAGAATTATTTAGCATATCCAACCTTTGAATATGGAGCTGAATATTTTCATAACCCCATCACGCCATCCGACCTAGACCTGATGGCAGATATGGGCTTCCGGGAAGTTGCAACTGGGATGTCGGCTAATCAGCTTCAATTTGAAGACAGTGCTACATACATAACAAAGACCGTATCTTTATCTACACCAATAGAAGAACAGACAGTAATAAAATTTGGGTCACAAGAACAAGCTGCAAATTTTGCAAGACAGCTGGATTCATACCTTCTAAGAGAAGAAATCGCAATTCCGGGTATTCATCAATACGTAAATAGTATTAGCGTAATGATCGGGAACGAAGAAGCGAATGCTTCAGTTGCAGAGCACGAATCTGTCATCATTTTACACAGCGCCGCAGAGTTTGATGTGGGCGGAGTGGTTCAAATAGGTGTTACAGAGTTTATTTCTCGCTTCGCGATGTTAAGAGGATTTGATCAGTATATTGTTGACAGTCTGCCATTTACTTACAACCCTACTAGCCTGTCTGGTATTGGATGGAGCTCGATAGCTGAAGATGTAAACTTAGCTGCATCCACAGTAATTCATAGTGCCTATCAAGAAGGCATGACTGTTGAGGAGTTTTCAACAGCGGCTATGGAAGCACTCGAGTTGGCTGGTGTTGTCGCACTACTGTAGATAACGATACTAGTGAGCCAATGATGCAAGCACACACATTAACTTGGCCCCCGGCACACATTACAAAAGAGCTCGCTTCCTGACGGAGGCGAGCTAGTTATTTCTAAACTCAAAGAGTCTCACTGGTTGTAGGATTATCAGACGCCTACTCCCAGTTAGAAAATTGGCAGTGCACGTTAACCCTATTTAAAGTAGTGCGATGCCTTATAGCGCACAGCCAGTGGCAGGAGCCGTTCCATTTTCAATATTGTATTGCTCAAATAAATGTTTTTTAAAGTAACTATACTTGGTCCGTGTCTTACGATAGGTAGTGAATTTAACTTGAAGCTTTGCTTCGTCACCAACAGCCAAACCCTCATGATCTCTCATGTATTGATACCAATCGTTTGTATTCGGATCCTTGAAGTTTTGTGGTATCTGACCCAGGTAACTAACGTCAGCCTTCGCAATGTGAGGCCATGCCGCCAGTTGCTCTTCAAATAACGGCCTACAAGATTCACAAGGAAGTTGATTTACAAACACGGTTAAATTTCCCCCTGTAGGCAATTCATTGCTCATAATATCTCTTTCGATTCTTCTCAGTGCTTTTATCTCCGCATCATTGGCTCTGTCAAAATTCGATGCTCTGAAATATCGACCACTGCTGTTATATTCCTCTTTCGTAATTTTACCCGTTACGAGCCGTTCATTCTCCCTCATCTCTGCCTCAATTTTTTGACGAAAATCGACAGGGTACCCCTCCAATTTAGGCGTTGGTGTTTCACCACTAAACGAATGGTATACGCGTGTGATACTTTCTCCATTTGGCGCAATATACTGGTATTCAAATCGAGCAATCGATTTGTCGGCAATTCTTTTTACTCCGCGTTCGACATCGTTTTTTTGAAAATTATCAAGTGAAACAATCTTGATGTAGGCGTGACCATAGGAATCCACAATTCTATCAACGGTTTGATTGAGTAGGCTTAGTACTGCAGTATCAGATTCAGTAACTCGGGATACATTCACTTCAGCAGAGAAAGCGGAAATAGATATGATGGCAAGTGGCATCCCTAATATGTTTATTTTTTTATTCATTGGTGGTTCCTCAATCAATTTCACAAAACTCTGTCAGGAATGCTTCTTGGCTAGCTTCAACCTCTTCTGCTTCCCATAGTCCCTCTGCACCTAACTCAGCAGCTTCACTGGCGGTAAAGAACTCAAATGCACTAAGTCCATCCATTACCATAGTGAGCGGCAACAAAGTATCCAGCAAGCTTGCTAAAAAGCTGTGCTGCTGCCCATCATGCGAATATTTTGGCGTAATTGCTTTGGAGAACTCTTCCGTATACCAATTCCAGAGTCCCTTGTCTGTCATATCAACAAAACACTGGTTTCTCGTCTTTTGTGTGCCTCGAAATTTGAACTCAGCTGTGCAAGGAAAGTCGACGAAATAGCCCATACGGTCGACCAATGCAGCGGAAAGGCGCGCTAACCGGTACTGAGTTTTCAGATATTTTCTATTATGCTTGTACGGGTTGACAACTGACTTAATAGAACCATTAAGAATCGCCATTAGATATTCTTTGTCACTTTCTGAGATATCACTTAATCGATACGTATTATTCAAAAACCTTTTAATAACATCAGTATAGATACCGTTTTTTCTCCAATCAGACTCTTTAATTATTTGGCTTTTGTCACGAACAATTTGAACCGCAAGAGCAAACTTTGATATCAGCGCATGTACATTAAAACTATAATATTCATCTTCAACGGTGAAAAGGCTCCATGCTTTATAATATATATCGGGGTCAATTTGGGCTTTGACTACATTTGCTCTTACCGCTAGTGAATCTTTGCTGTAAAAATAGCTACCAGGAACAGATGTACTACCCGGGTTTAGTTGCTTTTTAGAAAACTCGATCAAAGGCCTCGCTTTAGTAAAGCCAGCCTCCTTTGCGAGCAGTCTCAGTGAGACAGTCTCTGAAGGATCGACGTTATAATAACCTCTAAAATCACTCCACGCCGATTGCCATGTAATATCATTGAGTAACCAAGTGGCACTGTCATTCATATTCGAGTACTCGGAATCCGGATGAACTAAAAAAATGTCTTTTATATATTCATCCGTATATTTTTTATCAAAATCGTTGTAATGCAGTGCCTTTATAAACGTATCCGCTTGAACAGAAACTGCATTCGACGAATAACAAGCTACTGCTATTAATGCTAGTAGCGATGTTTTTTTTAACATCCCTCTTCTCCTTGTGATGTCTATTTGAACATGTTGCATATCCAAATATCACACCTAAAGAGAAAAGTGTTTATAACAAAAAGACGAGTTTTTATAACTTTAACACCAAAAAATTAACAAACATAAGGTGTTGAAATTTATGCTTTCGCCATCATGTAGGCAAAAAAAACAAAAAGCCCCTCTCGGGGGCTTAATGTTTTAGTGTGTTCGATTTCTACAAATCTAAGTCGCTTAGCTCGACAATACCATTGATACTACGAGAATCGAGCTGAGAAATGATGTAAATCAGACGCACAGGCTGCGCACCACCAGCAAAACGAAACGCTAACTTACTCTTTGAAGCTCTCTCTGCCTCCTCAATCACAACATAGGTACTATTCGCAATCACGAGCTTTAATCGGTCTCCTTCATGCTGAAGGACAATTTGGTCTCGATCAAAATCCGATAAGTCGACAAACGAATCATAACTGTTATCGTTGATGATCACATGTTTGTATCGACCAATAGTATTATTGATGTCGTAACCATTGTGACGGCCTGATGTCGAAAGAACAACCGAGTCCGCTTCCTCTAATTTGACGACTTCAATCAGCTCACCACTCGTCGGCTCCATAACAAGGGACCAATCATCACCTGTTCTAAATACATCTTGGTATCTGCCTAACGAGGTACTGACTTGTTGTTCATTAGACTCGAGCAACTCGTTGCTTTCTGGTAAAAAGAACACTTGATGCACGTCTTCTCCTTCAACCGAGCCAATCCAAATCGCTTTCCCTGGGTTACCCAGACGAATTTCTTTGCCCGTTTCAGCAACCAACCAGTGGTCGCTCTCTTTGCCTAAGTGAATCACTGGTCCCGTTTCAAAGCGCTCTGATAACGTGGCCAGCATGCCTGGATTTTCATCCAGCCAATGTTCGCTTACTTCAACAAGTATTGGTGAATCATCCGTCTTAAACTCAAACACTAAGCCATTCCCGGTTTCTGCACGATAACCGTCATGGCTCATATAAACGTCTGCTAGTCTGTCATCAACTAAATCAACCTCAGTAGGTACCGTAAGTAGCCCATCTGCAATGAAGCGAAGATCAGAGGTAAAACTGTACATTTGTTCCAGAGAAAACGAAGGTTGAGCATATAACTTGCCGGTGATTGGCTCGAACAACCAAACAGATTGTCCGTCTTTTTTACCAACGACTTTCAGCTGCCTATCACTCCATTGGCCTCCGACCAAAACAAATTGCTCACTGGACGGCAAATACCAAGCTTTTAGGGCCTTACCATCAAAATCTGACAACCCAAAAATCATAATCTGATGATTGACACCTTCGAATTTGGTAACTAGCGTATCTTGCCAATTGTGCTGGTATCGCTCTATCCACTGTTGGTTAATCGCGATAAGGCTGAGCGTTCCCTGAGAAGTTAATGCATAAATCTCTCCATTATCGCTCGCGACATAAACGTGATCACGAGCAGTAACCCTATCACCCTCTTTTAGCTTCACGTTTTGGATACGTCCTTCTTTTCGAAGGTATATCGTATGCTCTCTTTCACTATAAAAATACTCGACGCCGTCATCAACAAGCAGCAACTTGAGATCTTCCACAGAAGATAGAGTTCTCAATATCAATGCTTTCTCTTGACCATCAATACTCCAAACAGGCGTTGCACCCGCTACAGCAACTTCAACGATATCGGCAAGTCGTGTTGGGATATTTTCATAAGCCGTGAGATCAAGCGGCGCATATGCTCTCTGAACAATAGATTTTGAAATCAATTGCCTATGGTCCGAATCAACGGGTGCCATAAGGGCTTGATACAACCGCTCGTTACCGTGAATATCCGTCAACATTAATCCATCTTCCGTTAAACGATATAAGTGTTTAATTTGAGACTGATCAGGCATGTGATATGTTGCAGCAACATGCACAATGTTAGCTTCAGTCCAAGCATTATAGCTAACGGATATAGAAGGTTTAGACGGCTGGAATAACGTATAAATCGCCGTGACTTTGCCAGAGACACTATCGACTTTCCATAACAAGCCATATTGCTGATTGAAGAGCCAAGCTTCATCGCCATTTGTCTTCAGTAACTGCGCTCGCTGTGAAAGTTCTACAGAAATATCTTTACTCGCAATCACACGATCATTTTTTATATCGTAATAAGCCGTACCGAGAGGTATTCCAGATTCTTCATAATTATTGATAACAACATAATCACCAAGTAATTGATGTTTTTCAGCTAACGCCTCCAGGTGCTCGAGCACATGAACGCTACTCTGTTCTTTCTGAGCGTCTGTCGCGATCAAAGAGAGCATGGCATCTTCCACTTGCCAAATCTCGCCTTGGCTCGTAAACACTTTAACCCTAGATTCAGTCAACGAAGAAAGATCGGCGGTAACCGTCCCAATTTTTAGCACTTGGCCTTTAAGTTCAGGTATGCCTCCCTCAATTGCTCTCGTATCTATAACCCACTCTACACTTGCTGCAGAGTCTTCCGAAAGCTCAAACTTCGCGTATGGCTGAGCGATCACCTCTTGTTTGCCATCCTCCGCACTCAGATGATAAGTCAGTTTTCTCAAACCAAGTTCCTTAATCTCTGGCGTAACAACGACTCGATCAGTTGAGCCTAGCTTTACAAAGACCGTGTGCGGAACAAACTTCTCTCGTACATTGCGTATCACGTATTCAGATGGGAAGACATAAAAATCGAAATCAAAATCAAGGGCCGTCTCAAGCGATCTTAATATGCTGAAACCCCGATCATTCATAGTGGTCGAGCCGGGTAAGATTTCATAGTCGTAATCGATGTACGACTTACCCGTTGCAGGTAATACCAATGTTGAGCTGTGAGACTCAACCCCTGCACTTGAGCCATAACCGAGTCGCTCTCTAAGTGGTAAAGCCTTAGATTTATCTCTCAACGCTTTTGGTAGATCACCCGCCCAAAAGAAGTAATTCAACCAACCAGACCCGGTTTTACCATGCCTAGAGGAGTATAGATCTTGGCTACCAAGCTCTACACGACCATTTGATAAATCAATTTGATTAATGACGGCGCCAGGAATTGGCAATAGGACGCTCTTTTCAGCATCATAGCGATATCCACCCTCACGGTAAGCATGATCGACTTGATAAAAATAACGCCCGACTTGTTGAGCGTCCATGGCGATCTCACCAAAAGCTTCGGCCAAAGCGGTAAAGCCTACAGCTAAACCTCCAACAATAGCTCCTGCTTCACCGAGCACAAGCGCTGTAGTGGAAGCGCCTGTAATACTTGCCCCCAGAGCCACTCCACCAAGGGCAGTTCCGACCGCATTAAAACCAAGCTGCGTACCAAAAATTGCTTGTTGTTGAACATTTTGAGCATGAGCAAGTTCGTAAGCGCTTAAACTGACGTTAATAGCTCCAAACGCAAGCCCGATACCTTGATTGGCAATACCTGAAATATTGTTCATTGTCGCGCTAACAAGCTCCGCATCGGTGGCCACTGCAACTTTAAACAAATTCACCATATGTTGAGCATCCGCCAAAAGACCGTGAGAAATTTGACCAGCCATAACATAACTATGAATCTCCAATGCTTTCTGTAAGGCACTGCTCTTCTCGCCTGAGACTTGGCTTCTTTGTTCGTTTTGGAACCAAGTAATAACCGACTGAACCGCGAAGCCAGCGTTTAAACCATCAAATCCTTGAACATCCTCAAATTCGAAAGTTGAAGCCCGCTGTCCTGTACGAAGGTCAAAATGAGAGTTCACGTTAGCATACTGCTCGTGAAGATATTCACTCACTTCAATCAACTCTCGCCCTTGGACTTGCACTGTTTTTTCTGCTGACCCATCTGGCGAGACAAACGTAATAGCAGAATACCCAGGAGAAGCTTCTTCGATACTACCTATCACTGGTAACCAATCATCCGGCAGACGATACTGGGAACGTCCAAGTTCTACCGCACTCGCTAATCGTCGCGCCTGCTCATAAGCTTTCACTTTGGTGAGGCTCATTCTGAGAGATAAGTCCTCTTCTATATTGTTCTCTGAGCTTTCTAAAACAATAATGGATTCATCATCGTCAATCGTCATGATGGAGTCGGAATCCTCAACGGTGATGAAGGATTCATCATCACTCAGTGTCACGATGGAACCACCGCTCCCTACAGGACTAAGCGGGTCAGAGGAGGAAACATCGAAAACCTGCTGGCCAGGTAAAACCTCCACGAGAGACATTTCGCCAGTATCAATCGCTAACACAGTAAACTCTGGTTTTGTTTTAGTGCCAGATGCAAAATAAGACTCTGCCATCCCATTTATCACAAAATGAGATTCTAGCGCCTTTTTCAAAGATTTCATCGAAGAAAACTCAACAACAGCAAAGTTGGGATCATAAAAATAAAAGCGCTTCTGTCCCATGTCATTGATTGCAGCAACACCAACCGAGTGTGTGCTCGTATTGACAGCCAGCGATACTTGACCACGTTCTGAAAGGCCGCGCTTCACTGAGGCAATAATTCCCGCAATATCGAGCTGGCCCACCAATTGGCTACTTTCTCTGGCCTCATTATTGGAATGCAAGTTTCTTAGCGCTCTCAATAAGAAATGACTCTCTACATCGTTTGGATTTGCTGCGCCGACAAACAACTTGTTAGACAAGTTTCGAATGGAGTCGGTACCTTTAAACATAGCAACGGACATCGCGCGAACCAAAGGGTAACAACGTCCACTACCATCGCCCATCAGTGTTAATAAAAAGTCTTGTGGCAAACTTGCGACAACTCGACCACCCAAGCGAGACATTTCTTGGTTAAACTTGGCCGTAAAATCTAAGCTACTTGTGACCTCGTCTTTGGTGATCTGGTTGTTTATTCTCCTTATTAACGCACCTTGCTGCTGAGCATCGAGCTCATTAGACCCCAACAGCAATAGCTGCTTTTGTGCAAGAGTCATTGACTCGTCGTAATCCGGCAGCCAAATCGTTTCAAAGTTATTGTAGCCACTCTCATACTCTGCTTTTTCACTGCCAGAAAGTTCTTTTAAGGTTTTCTCTTTCAACAAGAAGCGTTGATGTATCTGACCTTTGTCAAAGTTACCAGAACGCAAACTGTTGTCGGTAACAATGAGATTCCTTGTTCCACTTTCTGACTTTTGTTTTAAGTTAAGCCAAACTTGGTCAATTTGGCTGGACAAATCAATCAGTGATTGAGCGTAATTATCTAGCTCCAATAAGCTGGCTCGCAGCAATGAGATTTTCTTAAGAGACTGCACATTATTTGAATCGCTGGCTAATTTTAACCTCGCGAGTTCTGCAATTCTCTGTCTCGCAAGCGATTTTCTCTGTGCAGATATTTTCTTGTTCAACTGAGTTCTTAACTCATTCCACTTCTTTAAGCTTGAATGGGTTTCTAGAACCTTCAATTCCAGAGGATCATAAGGAAGGTCTATTACCTGCTCAGTCGGCAAACCAAACCTTTTCGCAAGCAATAGCAACTCTTTCTGAAGACTGGCACGATTTTGTTCAAATAGCCCAGGCAAATTTTTACCTGTTCTCATAAAAGGCACAGCCGTGGTTGACGCAATACGACGCACATCTAAATCACTGAAACCACTGTATGACTGCTTCTGCACAACCGTTTGCCAACCTTGCTTGTTGAAAACAAAAAAGGTGACATCGAGTCCTGTATGAAATTTGGTCATCCCCTCAACACGATAACCTGAGCTCAAATCTCTGAAGGCGACGACATCATCATACAGAGCATAAGCATGTGGACGTTTATCGAAGTAAATGCGGTAATTCGCAGAATCGAGGTCAACGACAACAATGGTTCCTCCGCTATGAGAAGCCGCGACCAAGCTTTGCCCGACTTTACCAGACTTAGCTATATCAATGAATGAAGGCATATTGTCCATTAAAGGTTCACTGATAACGCGTAGTTTATTGCTACGAAATTGACCGTCAATCTCAAAAGCTAATTGGAACCCATCCGTGCCGGAATGCATTTCTGGTTTTCCTTTGAGAGGTGAGTACTCCCCAATAATTGGCGTAACATCGAGCGTGTGGGATTTGAGGAAACCTTCAGGATCACGAATAAAATTAGTTGTAGCAACATGCGATTTCATTTGTACCGACTGATAATCAAACGACGAGTCAACGAGTGGAATACGCGCAGGATCGTAACCATGAGAGCTTAGCGTCTCAGGTAACAAGATAGCCAAGCTCTCACCACCAAATAAGTTTTCAAGAATTGCATCTGCTGCGACAACCGATCTTGAAGCGCCATGGCTGGAAAAAGAAAAGCGTGAGCTCTCTGAATAATTTCTGCCTTTGGCAAGGGAAACCATCCCTAAGGGTGTGTGGTCAACCCATGCTTGCTCGGGAACGCGTTTCGCCAAAAACTCAATAACTCGATCAGCATTCTTTATATTCTTACCCTCAATATAAATGATAGCTTGATCAGTGACGGAGCTAAAATTTGATGGGCCCATGATCTTAGATTGCCTAACAACGTCAGCTACTTCACCAGAATACAGATGACTAAAAGCAGCAATCATTTCGGGCAAGTACTCTTTCGTAAAGTTTAGGGTAAGCCGTGATACGAAGAGAGACTTTGAATTAAATTCAGAATGAGGTCTACCTGGAATAAATCGAGCAGAGGTTGCGCCCTTTATAAAGCTCAATTTTTGAACCTCAGATATTGGTCGCTCACTAAACCCTTGGACATGGATATGTAGGTCTGGATTGGCGGCATCAGCAAGACGCAACAATTCATAAAAAATCTGACTCTCTCTCGCATTTAAAGGTTGCAACGAAGGAGGGTTCGAAGAAGAATACGCATCATAAAAGTTATTGTGAATATTTGCTTTTAACAGCATATATTGCTGGCGAGCCTTGACCGTCCAATGTCCTTTTTGACTCAAAATTGACTTGATATCAGAGATAAGTTTTCTGTTGGGAGGACTGTTTAAGATAGAGTCGCGAGTCCTTCTCAAAGCAGCTAGGAAAGCATTAAAGCCCGACTTATACTGTCTTTCTTCAGAAAAGGACGACGAATAAAGCGAGTTTGATCGATGAGTATCATTACCTTCTGCATTAGATAGCGAATAAGGACTAATAAAAGCCGAGGCCAGTGCTGTTGTTAATAGTTTTTTTCTCATAATAATTTGTTTCACAGATTGCAAGAATATTTAAATAACCACTCAACCTTTAGCCATAATTCGATAAATTGATTAATTTTAAGTTTCACCTGAATTTTTAAATAAAAAGCAGTATGTCATTTCATAAGTGATGACTTAAAAATAATTAAAAATATGACAAACAAAAATAAGGAATGAAGTGGCAGTCTATTCGATTAACGATTATTTTTATTTAGAGAGGATGTCACTTATACTTTCAGGTATATCTATAAGCCAATGGCTTCCATGCTTTTTAAGCGTTACCACTTCATTCACAGTGATCAACTGACCTAGCACCCGCTCTTTTCTTTGGACATTAATATACTTCTTTTCATCCAAATCAAATTCGTTAATGATGTGTAGTGATTCAAAGTTAAGATTATTACTACCGTTGATCTTTTGTACTATTCCTAATAAGTTATTCATAAAATCACTACTAGACATTAACGCGATGTCGACTTTAGAGGCCCTTTCACCAAAAGACATGTTTTTCAACGCTATAATATTTTCACTATTACTATCTATACCATTGATAATTAAAGATTTTATCTTCTCAATACTACTAGGGTGATAAAATCTTGCTGATTGGTCGAATCCAACTTTACTAATAAAATCAAAGTAATTTTTAATAAAAAGAGCAGAATCTGTCGGTAATTCAAATTCACCATCAATCTTAACTCTCACACCTTCAAGAATAGAGAACTCTGTACTATATGGAGTAAAAAGAATTACACCGTCTTGCAGCCAGTTTTTATATACCCAAGTTGATTCGTCAAAACAGTGCTCAGAAATACTTTCTAACGGTACTCTATCTCCTATCGTTGTATTATAAAGCCTATCTCCTTGAGTATCATTTTTGTATGTATATAATAAAATTCCGGACTGAGCATAGTTTTCATGACCATTGAGCTCACTGAACGTATTTTCAATACAAACCCTGTTTATATGACTCAAGGATAAGGGAAGCTCAGCTTTGGCATTAGCACGCTGTTCTAAATACCCATCAGAAAAGTTATAAAAATCAAAAACTGGTGCTTGAAATAAATTTGGCTGTTCTAAAACGGTAGGAAGCCCAGTCTCCACTGACGGAATAATAGAAAATGTCTGGCTAAATGCAGGTACTGACAAAACCAATGATGCTAGGATATTGTATTTATTCATTTAATTCTCCCTTTATAGAAGCTTGATTATCTTTTTTATCAATCTTCTTTCAAGGGATAATTAAAAAATAATCAATTAATATATATAGTTGTGATTTTATTCAAAAATAATGACACCCTTAAAATACAGAATACCTTAGAGTTAAAAAAGAAGATAAGCATGATGAAGTTTGGATAATTTAATATTTTTCACTAATAAAATTAATTATTTAAAAAAAAGCACCCATAAAGTGGTACTCTTTTTTAAGTTTTTGGCAGCTTTATTTGAATAATTACTTTAGTTCTATCCATGATTTTCGCTGTACTTTGTCCATATAAGACCAAGCTATAAATCGGCTGACTTTTTGTCCTTGGCTCATTTCGACCACTCTAATCGCCTTCACTCCCAGCTTTTCTAGCTGTTTACGCATCGGGCGAACGTTGTCTTTCTTTGAGATTAACGTGGTAAACCAAAGCACTTGTGCACTGAACTCTTTACTTTCACTGGCCATTTTACGGATGAAGGCGGCTTCTCCCCCTTCGTACCATAGCTCAGCATTTTGCCCACCAAAATTAAGCTCTGGTTTGCTCGATTTTACTCGATGCTTTTTTGATTGATAAGCGTCTACCTGATGATAGGGAACTTTTGGCCACTTCTTACTCTGATTCGCTTTTAAATTATCAAGTTTACGCTGGCTACCTGTTGCCGCCTCTTCAGCTGAAGAATGGAATGGCGGGTTACAAGTGGTGATATCGTAGCGATCACCCGGTTGGATAATCCCGAGGTAGATATTGGCCTCACTGATCTGTTGTACCAGTTTAATCTTGCCACTTAGCGAGACGTTGCGCTCTGCAATTTCTCGTGCTGATTCAATTGATTTTGGGTCGATATCGCTACCAGTGTATTGCCAACCGTATTGAGTAACACCTACGATTGGATAAATACAGTTTGCTCCAACACCCACATCAAGCGCTCGTACTTTATGATGAGCATATTTGCCTTTTACTTCGCCGTCCAGCAGTTCAGCAACGCGATGGACGTAATCAGCACGCCCTGGGATTGGCGGGCACAAGTAACTATCAGGAATATTCCAGAAATCAATATCATAATAGGCTGCAAGTAATGCTTTGTTGAGCATCTTGACGGCTTTTGGATCGGAGAAGTTAATTGACTCCTCCCCTTTTGGGTTCAGAATGACAAACGGTCCAAGTTGGGGGTCTGCAGCAATCAATTTTTTGAAATCGTAGCGACCTCGATGCGCATTACGGGCATGCAATCCACTTTTACCGATTTTGATCACTTCTACATCGCTGATTTTCTTAGCGACTGTTATTTTCGCTTTCGATTTATTTTTCACACGCTTGGATTTTTCCGAAGTCACTTCTTTATTCGTTTTGGAGGCCGACTTTTTTGCCTGAACTTGCTTCGCGTTGTGGTTATTACTCTTCATTCGCCATCGCTTTTAAATCGAGATAAATCATAAACAGACGAGCATCAAATTCAAGTTGGTGATACTCGGGCTCCATGTAACAGCATAATTGATAAAAGGCTTTGTCGTGGTTCTTCTCACGCGTGTGCGCCAATTCATGCACCACCAACATACGTAATAATGCCTCAGGTGCGTCTTTAAACACGTTTGCAATGCGGATCTCATTTTTTGATTTTAGCTTACCGCCATGATTACGGCTGATCACGCTATGCAGCCCAAGAGCATTATTTACCGCATGAATTTTTTTATCGAAGACCACTTTACTAATTGGTGCTGCTTTCTTCATGTAGCGGTTTTTTATCGATATCGCATACTCGTAGAGGGCCTTTTCGCTTTTTATTTGGTGCCTTTCTGGATAACGTTGTTCGAACCATGGAACCAGTTTGCCACTGTCTACGAGTGAGCTCACTTGCTCAATAATGTTCTGTGGATACCCTTGAATGTATCGAAGTGAAGAATGCATGCGTATTAAAGTCCGCTATGACAAAAGAAAGGCGCTAAATATACCTGAGATGGACGAGAGTTTCATCATAGGTTTCAAGCTTTCCTTTGTCGCCAAACCTAGCTAAAATTCGCTTCCCAAAGACAATGGAGAGAAGTTGAATGAAACGCGTCGTTCTTTACATCACAGACAAATGCCCACACTGCAAAGATGCTCAACGTTATCTTGATTCTAAAAATATTAACTATCGTTTGTGCAATGCAAAAATGCAGAGAGGTCGCAAAGAACTCGACGCACTGGGCGCTCGTTCTGTTCCGGTCCTGAAGATTGGTGACCAGGTAATGCTAGGATGGAATCCAAAGAACTTTGAAAAGATGTACAGCAACTAGGTCGCCTATCTCCCAATTTGTTTGATTATCCAGCCGCTTAGGTAGAATAGAGACATTAAGACTTGGGATAGCGTTAAATCCCCTAAATTTTATGTCTTGGCGCTGTTCTGTTATGCTTGCGCCACGTTTCTAAAGGCAAGAAAGTCGTATGTCCACGCGCACAACACAAGAATCACTAAACACTGATATCCATGCGATCAAAGAGCAAGTCAATCAATGGCTCAATGATGTCGTGATCGGGTTGAATCTTTGCCCGTTCGCCGCTAAACCACAGCGCAATAAACAAATCAAAATCGTCGTTAGTGCAGCCTCGCAAGAGGAAGCACTACTTGAAGACATTTTGCTTCAACTGATTGAACTCAATAATACCGAGCCAGAAGAACTGGAGACAACCTTGGTTGTGGTTCCGAACATGCTGCAAGATTTCTGGGACTACAACTTCTTCATTGATTGGGTTGAAGGCTTGATCAAGCAGCAAGATTGGGAAGGCATTTTCCAAGTTGCCACTTTCCATCCTGATTACTGCTTTGGCGGTGCAGACCCTGAAGATCACGAAAACCTGACCAATCGCTCTCCATACCCAGTATTTCATTTGATCCGTGAAGAGAGCATGGAAAAAGTACTTAAACACTACCCTAATCCAGAATCGATTCCAGATACCAATATCGCACGTGTCTCTGCGCTTTCAGAAGAAGAACGTAAGAAGCTCTTTCCATATTTGTTCGGTTAAAACCCAAAGCCCAAGAGGCAGATTTATAGCCAGTTATAATCGAAAACTTGGGGATTAAAGTTCGGTTTGATATGATGCGGCTACTATCGATTCAATGGACATAAAAATGCAACTGTCAAAGCTAACCCAAGAGATTTTTGATCACCTATACCGTGACATCACCGAGTTCCGTAGCACTTTCGACCTACCAGTGGCGGATGTTGCAAGCCTAGACGCACAAGCAGATACACTGCACACTTCTCTTGCGATCGAAGAACTTACTGAACTAGCGGAAGCAGATTGCAAAACCGAGCAAGCAGACGCAATCATTGACAGCGTTTACGTTCTAATGGGTCGTCTGGTACATCTTGGTGACAGCAAAGTTGAAGATAACCTAGCAATCAGTTATCTGATTGATCTTCTGCTTAACGTAGCGGTAAATCGTGGAATTGACTTCATTCCTTGTTGGGACGAAGTACACTCGAGTAACATGAGTAAAGTGTGCCGCAACGAGAAAGAATATGCGGAAACGGAGGCATTTTATGCGGAGCAAGGCATTAAGCTCATGGCCGTTCAAAAAGGCGAATATATCATTGCGAAGTGTGGAGAAGATTTTGTCTCTGAAGGCAAAACAGTACGTAAAGGCAAGGTTCTAAAATCGATTTACTACCGCCCTGCAGACCTTAAGCCACTAACACAATAAACTTACTCCTACACAATAGATAGAATTCAGCGCCCACTTTACTCGATATTGTGGGCGCCTTTTATTTCGCTTGCTATCAACCCATTAGAGATAAAAAAGCTTCATTGATTTAATATGCGTAAATTTTAGTTTCATCACGAACAAATCAAAGTTCACTCAGATACATATAATTTCTAATGCTAATCAAAGATCAAATAAGTTTTTTCTTCCAATACAACTTTTCGAACTTGAGTTTGGAAAACCTCTGCTAAGCCCTCTTCCGTTAGTACTTCATTTGCTCGACCCGAAGAATGCAATACGCCATTTTTGAGCAACAGCACAGTATCAGCATGCCTTAACGTTCGATTTAAGTCGTGGTTTGCGACCAATACCCCGATACCTTGTGCAGCGACCGCATTAATGAGCTGGTATAGCAGTACTTCTTGGGCAATATCGAGCGGTGCTGCAGGCTCGTCCAAAATCAAAAACTGAGAGTAAGGGTTAATTGTGCGCCAAACTTGCAAACACACCCCTGCTAAACGGACACGTTGCCATTCACCGCCGGATAATGTCTGAATACTTCGATGAAGCATGTCTTGCAATTGCACCAGCTCAGTAACGATATTGACGGCATCTTGTACTATCGCATTGCTGATATTGGCACCAGTCGGCAATGAAAGCGCCAAGTATTGAAAGACATCAACATTGAATGCGGGTCTCGATTGCTGACACAAATAACCACGGATATGCGCTTGTTCCGATAGTGGCATTGCGAGCAGATCGCTATTATCGACCAGCACTTCCCCACTTACGGCATCACGTTGAGTTAAAGTGCCAGAGATCGCGCCAAGTAATGTACTTTTTCCAGAGCCATTTGGACCCACGATATGAACAACCTGACCTGATTTGCATTCAAAAGACAACGGCAGTAACCGGCTTCCTACTGCGATTTGCTTAACGCGCATCATGACTTTTCACCAGCATCCAAATAAAGATAGGCGCGCCGATAGAAGTAGTGACGACCCCCAAAGGCAGTTCCGCGGAATTAAGCAACAAACGTGCACCAATATCAGCAAACACCAACAGGGCTGCACCAGATATTGCCGACAGAGGCAACAGATAGCGATTTTCTGTACCGAACGCTAACCGGAGCATATGTGGTACGACTAAACCCACAAAGCTTATTATCCCACCCAGTGCGACGGCACCACCGACGAGAACAGAGATTGCCAAAATGAGTTTCCAACGTATCTGATGAACGTCAATGCCCAGTTGGGTGGCATGGACTTCCCCCAGCATCAACTTATCCAGTGTATTACCCTTGCAGCATAGCCAAATCAGCACGGGTAGCATAAACAGAGTGACGGTGTGCTGATACCAACTTGCCCCACCAATGCTGCCCATAAGCCAGTACATTAACTGACGCAAGCTCAAGTCATCGCTAAAATAGAATGCCCAGGTCACAATCGCGCTTGACAGAATGCCCAAAGCAACACCGACTAGCAGTAGCCTTGCTGTTGTGAGATTCATCACCCTCGCTATAACCACTAATATGATGGTAAACAGCATCGAGCCTGCAATGGCGGCAAACATGAAAATCATAGGGGAAGGAAAAACAGGCAAGACAAACAAGGCCAGCACCATTGCCAAACTCGCGCCACCTGAAATACCGAGAACACCAGGTTCCGCTAATATGTTGCCAAGTAAGACTTGCAGCGTTGCACCGGATACCGCCAACGCAGCGCCAATAATGGCGGCAGAAACCAAGCGTGGCAAACGTAAATCCAACAATAATTTTTGTTCAAATGATGAAAGAGTTTGAAAAGGAGTAAGAAATACCTCTCCAACCATCAAGTGAATGGCAGAGAGCAGCAGAAAAATCACGGACATGCACAAAAGGTTGCGTTGCCAACGTTGTTCCTTATTAAGGATAAGTTGTTGAAAATCCATAGTAGCCAATAAATGCAAACAAGGCTTAACCTTACAGTCAAGCCTTAGTAAATTGCAAATGGGTTCGAACCCTTATTTCACCAAAATTCAGGAGATACAGGATTAATCGTAGACTAAATCACCATCTTCATAGCGTGTTTTCACTTCACACACCATAAGAGCTGCACGTTGACCAATTGCAACGTGGCGATTTGGAAAGACAACGGCTTCGTTATCGTTCTTCGCCATCAAAGGTTTGTCACCATCGTGACCAAACACTTCTCCGTGCACAAAAGAGGTAAAATTCTCGACATTGTCATCAAACATAAAATCGAAGTCTTCGTGTAAACGCACGATTGTACGGCTAACCCGGTACTTGATGCATGGTTTAGACAAATGCTCCGCTTCCGCCTCTGCAATTAGGTTACGCAATGACAAATCAAATGCCGTTAGTTTGTCTAAATCATTTTCACCGATTCGAGCCACGCGGCCCAATTCCATCGTTAAGGCTTGGACACCATAGTTTTCTGCACTGAACCAACTGAATGTGCTAGTTGGCGAGTTGGACAGCAGCACCGCTTCAATATGTGCGCTGTCGAGAAAATCAATCAAAGCTTTACTACGAACAGGATGACGCGTTTTCGGACTCACAGCAAAAGTGTAATGTTTTGAGTCACGGATC
Organism: Vibrio sp. AND4; assembly: GCF_000171815.1. Lineage (GTDB taxonomy): Bacteria > Pseudomonadota > Gammaproteobacteria > Enterobacterales > Vibrionaceae > Vibrio. The sequence continues at coordinate 388,635 of NZ_ABGR01000002.1, forward strand.
GCACAGTGTAAGTCTAAGTGCCAACGTGTGTCCTTCGCCGTACCTTGATAAAAATCTCTGACTAATTGCTTTAAGGTGTAGGCAATCGCAAGCTCTTTGGTCTGCTCGTGCTCTTTCTCATCAAACAATCTGTTGAGGTTTTCTTCTAAAAATCGCGTATGCGCCAGCGTCGATTCTGGGTGAGCGATGATGAAAAGACAGCGACACTCGACTCGCTGAAAACCAGATTCAATATCTTTAATGATTGAATCCACCAGTTCCATTGGTGCGGTTTCATCTCCGTGAACACCACAAGAGATAATAACGTTCTTGGTTGCCTGAGTGTATTCATCAGGAATTACCTCTAAAACACCACGTTGATAGAGTTTAAGTTTTACACCGTTAGACAGCACCAACTCCGCAACCGTGACATCAGTTTGAACATCTAACGTGTCGGTTAAAAACGATTGGCGAAAAAGAGACTTCGTCATGCGTTACTCCTTAGATAGCACGGCGGATATGTTAATAAATTGTACAAAGAATTTTTGTTGATACGATCCCACTTATGAGTAGAAACCACCAAATTTATTTAGATCCCATATCTTGTCGCACCAAATACTCAAATCAAGTATTGAGGCGTTTAATCAAAAATTACAGAGAGTAAGGGCTGTGAACTTTACCACAGCCCTAAAAGAGATCATTATGATTTGATCAACTTTTGCATTTATTCACCACGTTGCGCAAGTAAACGCTCAAATTCATCTACTTTGACACGAACCAGTTCCACACTTTGCTGCCAGAATTCTGCTTGAGTAAGATCCATAGAAAGATGCTTAGCGACAACCTCTTCAGCCATCATGTTGCCAGTATCGCGCAATAGATCAACATAATCACCGTAAAAGCGATCCCCTTTGGCATCTCGTTGAGCGTAGATACCTTTGCTAAACAAGAAACCGAATAGATACGGATAGTTATAGAAACTCACACTTGAGATCGAGAAGTGCAATTTGCTCGCCCAGAAATAAGGGTCAGCTTCGCTCATCACATCACCATACCAGCCTTTCCATGTTGCTGACATCAGTTCACACAACTCATCTGCGGTCAGTTCACCCTCTTGGCGACGCTCATAGAAAGCCTTTTCGAACTCGTAACGAACTGGAATATTGATCATCAGCGCCAGCGCCGAAGAGAGCTCTTCCCACAGCATTTCGAGTTTGTCATCCACACTCTCTGCTTTTGAAATCAGATGATCACGAACGATATTTTCAGCGAAAATCGAGGCAGTTTCTGCCAACGTCATTGGGTAGTACGTTTGACAAAGCGGCAAGTCACGAATCACCCAGTTGTGAAATGCGTGACCAAGCTCATGAGCAAGCGTCATAAGATCTGAGCGACTGCCACTCCACGTCATAAACACAAGCGGTGTACGCGTCGCCGGCAGCTTAGTGCAGTATGCGCCAAGGCGTTTATTGGCATTAGGCGCTGCATCAATCCAGCCATTTTGTACCATCATGCGGACAAACTCCGACATATCTGGGCTTACAGTCTCGAATGCTTCACATATAACGTCAATCGCTTCATCAAACGGGTAGACTTTCGCCTCACCGCTCAAAGCGGGCATTGCAGCAAGGTGATTCCATGGTTTCATCTCATCCAGACCGTGGACCTTCGCCATCAACAAACCGGCTTTTTGACCAATTTCACGGCTGTCTTTCGCTACTTTCATCATGGCATCCAACGTTTCCGCTCTGATTCGGCTGCCATGCAAGCTTGGATCAAGGAAATGGACATCACATTTGGTGGAACGCTTTTTGTTCTCAGTCAGACGCCAACCTGATAGCGCGTTAAGGATAGAAGCAAAAGACTCTTGATGTGTTGCCATCGCCTTTTGAACACCACGCCACGCAGCTTCTTGACGTTCGAATTCAGAGCCATAGAGAAGACTTGCTGCTTGCGAGAAGCCAAGCGCTTCACTCTTGCCATCAGCATAGTCGAGCTTTACTTTCAAAGAGCCAGTGAGGTTATTGTATAACTTACCCCACGCAGATTTCCCATCCACGCTCATTGCCGCTAATAATTTTTCTTCTTCGGTGCTTAAGCGTGTATCAGCAAGCTTACGTGAATTAAGGATAGAAAACGCCTGACCACAGATGTCTGGATTTTCATGATCCAAAACACGAGTAATGAACTCTTCGTCAGCGTGAGTCAGTTTAAGCTCAAAGGCGCTGTAAGCTTGAGAAAGCTCGGAGAAGATGCGCGTCATACGACCAAGCAGTGCTTTCGCCTCTGTATTTGTCGCATCTACTGACGCGTAACAGTTTGCGAAGTTAGCAATAGTGCCAGCCAACCGACTTGCCGCTTCACTGGTTAAAATTGCGTTTTGCATCACTTCAACAGAGTTGCAGTCGGCAGACTGTTTATTGAGTAGATCAATGCATTGTTCCACAAGGGCAATGTCATCTTGAATACGAAAGTCAGCAAGATCGTTATAAACGATGGATAAGTCCCAGCTAGGAGCAGTCATTTATGGTTCCTTTTGATATAATCAGGCCGACGCTTTTCACCTTGAGAATCTATCGAGATCCGAGCGTAGGCACTTCCGTGGTGCATTTTTAAGTGATGATGAATCTATCGAGCAAACTGAGGGACTACCTGCTCATTCAATATTAGTTATAGGTATCATCACTAATATTGAATATCGCCGTTCGCTTCGCCACTCTACACCCAAAATGCGCCCAACCTACGCACAATAATCGAGCAAGACGTGGCCAATTATCGTTCTAATGACTCCACCATGCACGATAGTTAGTAAGTTGTCATCGACAAAATTAGTGGTCTGAGAACGAACGCAAGATATGGTTAGCTCACCATCCCAGGCAATATTCTGAGCCTCTCTGTATTAATTTCATCTAATTTTTTCTTTTTGACTATGACTTTTCTCATTCTGAAAGCAATATTGATAATGGTGTTAGTATTGAGGCTACGTTTGGATACGAGTCACGATAAACCCATACTATATGTGTGTAAATCTACAGCGTTCACTGAAACTCACCACAACTGTCAAAAATTAGATTAAGTATATATTTCAGTATTTTAATTAACAACCATGTCTTCACCAAGATGTTTAAATGATGAATTCTTGTCCACATTGATTTCATTGAGATGAAGCTGGCATACCTAATGCTTACGTTATCTTGTCCCTAATAAGAAAGTGAGAAAACATGTTTGCCAATCAAAGTCGTCGCTATGCGAATAGAGGCAAGCTACCACCCAAGCGTCTACCCAGACGTTTCATTCCTCTTTCATTTTCCTAGTTCAAAAGACCCGTTGTCCCGCGGGTCTTTTCATTTATTGCGAACTGTGTAGAAGTAGACACATCACACATCAAATAAAGGCAACCTGCCTAATACTTAGTTATGCAAATAAGTTACAATATTCTAAGTAACTGTTCCCTAGTAGGAAGAATACAATGAGTAATGATTCAAATGTATGTGTCATAATCGCGGGCGCGACCGGATTAGTGGGTAAAGAAGTCATCCATCAGCTTGTATCGCAGCCTAGTATCCAAACTCTGTATTCCCTCTCTCGTCGCGCAATAACCGACATCGATGACCCTAACCATAAAGTTATCTCATTACTGGATGCTGAACTGACCATTCATGACTGGGATGATCAGCGGCTATCCCCCCATATTGGCTTCATTTGTCTCGGTACAACGTTAAAACAAGCGGGTAGCAAAAATGGGTTAAGAAAAATTGACGTCGAGCTGGTATGTCAAGTTGCTCAACAAATGAAGTTGATTGGTGTTAAGCGACTTGCGGTCGTATCGAGTCTGGGTGCAAAAGCCTCTTCATCGTCCCACTACCTCGCTTGCAAAGGTCAAATGGAGAAAAACATTGAGAAAATAGGTTTTGAAGAACTTGTTTTTGTGAGGCCCGGCCCTCTGATTGGCCAACGCGAAAAAACTCGTTTCGACGAAAAAGTCGTTCAAACTCTTTTCAAGATAATCCGCCCACTTATGTTGGGGAAACTGTCCAATTTAGTGCCTATTCAAGCTCAAAATGTAGCCAAAGCGATGATTTATCAAGTTTTCAGCTACCAAGAAGAACCTGTAGTTCATTTGCATAGAAGGGAAATGCTCGACCTCATCCGGCACTACGACTGAGCCACATCTCAAAAATCACACGTCTCAGCATGACTTATCGAGAGGTGGGTCTCACTTTTATATTCATTTTCGATCTATCTAATACCTGTTTTTCATTTTAAAAGTCAGACTTCGAACGTTATCTTACGCCACAGTTTGTTATCTAAGGTGTAAAAACAATCAGCATTTTGGGCTGATTGATAAGGTAAAATTATGAATTTTGCAGTGGTTGCCTCTCTCGTGGTGTTTTGCGCCATATTATTGTTTATTTTCAACCAACAACAAAAACAGAACACATTGTCACGCCTTGTGTTAATCGGTTTAGTTGCTGGTTCATTTTTTGGTCTTTCTCTTCAACTGATCCATGGCGAAGGCAACGATGTTATCGCTCAAACACTCGAATGGGTTGGCATCATCGGCAATGGTTATGTCGGGTTGTTAAAAATGGTGATCATGCCGTTGGTATTGGTTTCTATGGTTTCTGCTGTGGTAAAGCTTGAGAACGACGGATCTTTAGGCAAAATTTCTGGTATTACAATTTCAGTTTTATTGCTAACCACTGCGATCGCTGCATTCATTGGTATTCTCGTTACCACTCTATTTGGACTTTCTGTTGAAGGGCTTACTGAGGGTGCTCGAGAAACGGCACGTATTGCCGTGTTGGAGAGCCGCGCAGGAACAGTCAGCGATCTTACGATACCTCAGATGTTGGTCAGTTTTATTCCAACTAACCCGTTTGCGGATCTCACTGGCGCTCGCTCGACTTCCATTATTGCTGTAGTTATTTTTGGCGTTTTGGTTGGCATCGCTGCGCGAAAAGTGATGACCGAAAAGGAAGAGCTAGAATCGCCAATTCGCGCTTTTGTCGAAGCCGCTCAATCTATCGTGATGCGTCTGGTTAAAATGATCATGGCACTAACCCCTTACGGCATTGCCGCACTTATGGCAAAAGTCGTCGCGACCTCTAGTACCAGTGACATACTTAACCTATTGGGATTCATCGTCGCTTCTTACGTTGCGATTGCGCTAATGTTCCTCGTGCATGGTTTGCTTGTTTCTTTTGTTGGCGTCAGCCCAATGGAATACTTCAAAAAGATTTGGCCTGTGCTGACGTTTGCTTTCACCTCACGCAGTTCAGCTGCATCCATTCCATTAAATGTCGAAGCACAAATCACCAAGCTAAACGTACCACCAGCAATTGCTAACTTATCAGCAACATTCGGAGCGACCATAGGTCAAAACGGTTGTGCTGGTATCTACCCAGCAATGCTTGCAGTAATGGTAGCGCCAACAATGGGTATCGACCCTCTAGACATCAACTTTATTCTGTCACTGATTGCCATCATCACGATCAGCTCATTCGGCATAGCAGGTATTGGTGGCGGTGCAACTTTTGCGGCTTTGATTGTGCTGCCTGCGATGGGTTTACCTGTCACAATCGCTGCACTGCTTATCTCTATTGAACCACTGATTGACATGGCTCGAACTGCACTGAATGTTTCTGGCGCGATGACAGCCGGCACTATTACCAGCCGCGTGATGAGTAAAGCCAACGAAGAGGTGGTGCTGGAGGAACAAAAAGCATAGACACTTCCCAATAGCCCACTTTCTTACTAAGCCGATGTTACACCATCGGCTTTTTTACACTTTGAGCTTTACTGATGTTCGAGGAAACAATAAGTTTCTCACTTTCCGACACTTATCAATCTTGTAGTGTCTTAGAGTTACAGTCGACTTTCCAAAAGCAATTGTTATGATATAACATTACACAAAGATAGAATCAGAGGTTATATCATGCCTTCAACTTTACCCGCCCCCAATTTAACCGGTATTCTTCAAAACGAACATCTTCCCTCATCTTTCAGATCAAGAAATGAACCTACGGTGTTAGCGGAAATTTATCAGGAGGAAGTTAATATTACCGTCTGGCAGCGACAATTTGACCAAGCACTCGTTGAAGCTACCAATCAGTTCATTTCCTCCAACCCTAGCTTTAACAAATCGCTGGATGTTTCTCCAGAAAATACCTACGAAGCGTTACAATACGCTACTGACGGAAGCACACCAGAAATACTATTGAGAAATATCGCAGACCTGGTTGATATGTTTTGTTATTTGTTCGAACTAAAAAGTGCGGGATTACGCCTCGCAACACTGACTAGCCCAATGTGCCCACGCTTTCACGTTGATCAAGTACCTTGCCGGTTGGTTACTACCTACCACGGAACAGCGACACAATGGCTAACAAACGATACCATCGACCGCTCTAAACTTGGGCGAGGTAGCAATGGAATGTCTGATGCAGAATCAGGACTTTACAAGCAAGACTCTGACATCCAGCGCCTTTCTGTCGGTGACGTGGCTCTACTTAAAGGGGAACGCTGGATTGGCAATGAAAATAAAGGTTTAGTACACCGCTCACCGCACCTCAGTTCCGATGAAACTCGTTTGTTACTCACCCTCGACTTTGGCTAATAAAAACCAGTTATCGCTCAGAAATCAATCGAACACAAAGTATCAAGCCGAAGATTTCTCTTCGGCTTTTTCAATTTCACAATATCACCACGCATCTTTCGTTGCGAGTCAAAGCATTGAATGGTCTAATACTTCAATAGGTTCCGTAGACGGTAAACAGAATGCACCCAGATAATCAGCCCACTTTTTTCTTTTTTGATTACGAGACTTGGGGAACAAACCCAGCTAAAGATCGACCGAGCCAATTCGCCGGTGTTCGCACTGACGAAAACTTCAATATCATCGGTGAGCCTTTGGTGATGTATTGTCGCCCTCCTGCTGATTACCTTCCTTCACCAGAAGCCGCTTTGATCACTGGTATTACACCACAAAAAGCGATGCAAGAAGGCTTATCTGAACCCGAATTTATCGCCAAGATCCACGCTGAACTTTCCAAGCCAAATACGACTAGCCTCGGCTACAATAGTATTCGATTCGATGATGAAGTTACTCGTTACACCTGCTACCGTAACTTTATTGACCCGTACGCATGGAGCTGGCAAAACGGCAACTCTCGTTGGGATTTGCTTGATGTAATGCGTGCTTGTCATGCCCTTCGTCCAGAAGGCGTTGAGTGGCCAGAAAATGATGAAGGCTTTACGAGCTTCAAACTTGAGCATTTATCTGTTGCTAACGGTATTGAACACAGTAACGCCCACGATGCAATGGCAGATGTGATTGCAACGATTGAAATGGCAAAAAAAGTAAAGGCAGCACAACCTAAGCTGTTCGATTACTTCTTCTCTATGCGTAACAAGCGAAAACTGAACGAGTTGGTTGATATCGTTAACATGACGCCATTGATGCACGTATCAGGTATGTTGGGTCGCGAATGCCAATACACCAGTTGGATTGTCCCTGTCGCTTGGCACCCAACCAACAATAATGCTGTAATTACGATCGATTTGGCCAAAGATCCTCAACCGCTCCTAGAGCTTTCAGCAGAAAAATTGCAAGAACGTTTATACACAAAGCGTGAAGAACTGGGCGACCTATTGCCAATACCAGTCAAGCTCATCCATCTGAACAAATGCCCTATTCTTGCACCTGCAAAAACGCTCACAGCGGAAAATGCAGAAATTATTGGCATTGACCGCCAGAAATGTTTAAACAATTTAGCATTGCTACGTCAGCATCCAGAGATCCGTGAAAAGCTAATTGGTCTATTCTCTATTGAACGTGAATTTCAAAAGAGCGACGACGTGGATACGCAGCTTTACGAAGGTTTCTTTTCTCCAGCAGATCGCGCAGCGATGGACATCATTCGCGAAACGGATGCCCACAACCTGGCGGCGCTTGATATAGAGTTTGATGACAAACGCATTAAGCCATTGTTATTCCGATACCGTGCTCGACACTATGCGGGCACCTTGGATGAACAAGAACAAAGGCGCTGGGAGCAACATTGTCGTGAAGTTTTCGAAGGCCAAATTGAAGAATATATGCTGAATTTAGAAAACTTAGTTCACGAACATGAAAGTGACGAAAAAAAGATAGCATTACTAAAATCCGTTTATCGTTACGTTGAGAGCCTAGCCTCCTAATTTCTTACCTTATTCAAGCGCACCTCTGAGTGTGCTTGAAATTTTATGTGCTACCAAAATGATAAAAGAACGATTACTACAGCTGGTTCATTTACTTGTTTCCCTAGTCCTGATCATGGGAGCACTAGGCATCGGTAATACTATTCAAAACTTCACTGGTATTTCTGTTCCTGGAAGTGTCATTGGTATGCTTGTGCTGTTTTTATCTATGATCCTTGGATTGGTAAAAGTCGAATGGGTTAAGCCCGGAGCAACGCTTTTCATTCGTTATATGATCTTATTATTCGTTCCAATCAGTGTCGGTTTGATGCAGCACTTCGATATGTTAATGGCGAATGCACTCCCCATTGTCGCGAGTGCAGTAGGTGGCTCACTGATCGTATTGGTCAGCTTGGCTTGGTTCTTAGATTACTTACTAAAGGAGAAGCACTAATATGTGGTTAATTGTCACTATTGTGGTTTTCCTTGCCGCTCGTCAAATCGCCGTAAAGATCAACAACCCTATCGCAAACCCGCTTCTTATTAGCATTGCTGTATTGATCCCTTTGTTGACCTTTTTAAAGGTACCTTTTGAAACCTACTACGCCGACAACGAGTATATAAGCTTCTTACTGCAACCTGCTGTTGTCGCACTCGCGTACCCTTTGTATGAGCAACTACCACAGATAAAGGCAAACTGGCGTATTATTGCCCTAGCGTGCTCTCTGGGTAGCGTCATGTCAATGCTCACGACGACACTCATTGCCGTAGCTTTCAAGGCTGATATAAGCCTGATCGCAAGTTTAATGGGGAAATCAGTCACGACGCCCATCGCTATGGAAATTTCCAGCCATCTGGGCGGTGAGGCCGCGGTCGCTGCGATACTCGTACTTATTGTAGGCTTATTTGGTGCAATTTTAGCTTATCCGATCTTTAACCTTGTTGGCATCAAGCACCCTATCGCTCGCGGTTTGACAATGGGAACAGTTTCGCACGCACTCGGCACGGCAACATGCGCAGAGAAACAGCCCGGAGATGCCGCTTTTTCGTCCCTCGCTTTAGTGCTTTGCGGCATCATCACGTCTATTCTTGCACCAAGCTTCTTCGCTCTGGCTGTTTGGCTATATCAATAACGGCTCGCTCACTTTTTAAGTGAGCGGACTCCGTCTCTTCCTGCGACACTTTTAATGTGAATATATACTAGTATGGTTGTTAGTGAGACTGAGTTAACGTTAAATCATAGTGAAATCGAATACATGTGTGACCGCACTCTAAATATGTAACGTGTAATGTTTTTGCATTAATTTACGTGATCTGACGCACGGAAGATTTCTGCCTTTCACCTAGAATAACTGTCCATGCAATAACAAGGATTCGACATGAAAAGTCGCATTGAACAGGCGCTAGCAAGCGCTCCAGAAGCACTTTCAACACATCTTGCTCCTATCGTTTTAGCTGACGATTTTGATGCCACTCTTTCTGAACAACAGTTTGACGAGCTATTGTGCGCGACCAATCTTTCAGACAAAGCGCTTCGTGTTGCTCTGCTCCCTTTCGCCGCCGCGTTTTCTTACGCTTCTATTTCTGAATTTTATGTAGGTGCGATCGTTCGCGGCCTTACTGGCCGTCTTTACTTTGGCGCGAACATGGAATTTTTCGGTGTTCAGCTAGGTCAAACCGTTCATGCCGAACAATGCGCCATTAGCCACGCGTGGATGAAAGGCGAACATGGTGTGAAAGACATCACCATTAACTACAGTCCTTGTGGTCACTGTCGCCAGTTCATGAACGAGCTAAGCACGGCAAAAGAATTAAAGATCCAATTACCAGAGCGGGAAGAGCAATCACTCCACCACTACCTCCCAGAAGCGTTCGGTCCTGCGGACTTGGGCATTGAGTCTGGCCTTATGACAGAAGTGAAGCACGAATTCGTTTGTGATGAGGACGATACTCTTATCCAAGCAGCTATCAATGCGATGAATATCAGCCACGCCCCTTACACCAACAACTTGAGCGGTATCGCTCTTGAGATGAACAATGGCCGTGTATTCCATGGCGCTTATGCAGAGAACGCGGCATTCAACCCTAGTCTTCCACCACTTCAGGTCGCATTAATTCAAATCCTGATGGCTGGCGAGCAATTTGATAACATTAAAGCCGCAGCATTGGTCGAAAATTCGCAAGGAAAGATCAGCCATCTCGCAGATACTCAATCAACGCTTGAAACACTCAACCCTGACATTCCAGTAAGCTTTGTGAACGTTTAATTGATAAACCGTTTTAAAAAGAGCCTCAAAGGGCTCTTTTTCTTTATAACGAGTAACAACAAGCTTGCGTTACAGCAACTCAGTGAGTCGATTTGCTGCGTTTTCCAACGCCAAATTTACAACCTTAGTGATTTCAGGGTATTGGTTTTCTGGATCATCCCAATCGACATCTTCCGGTAATAGTACTTCTTCTAAAATTCGGTGCTCCATAACGATCTTATTGTTACTTAGATCAACGAGTGTGACTTCGGCGTTAACATAGCCACGAGGTGATGAAAGTGGAACAAATCCGTAGTAGTTACGCAGCGTGCCAGCAGCCATAGTTTGGATAACAAGTAGATGTGTCGCTTGGTACTGTTGCTTAACGGCAGAAACATCGTAATTGAAATAACCTTTTTTGCGTTGGTCTCTCGGCAATTTATGTTCGTCCGTCGCCTCATAATATTCTGGGAGAATCACACTGCGACTACCACGACTCTCTATCAACTCCGCGACCTTGCTTTTACTTACTTCGAACTTATCATGCTTCAGTGATTGAATATGAGATTCAACACTATCAGTCACTATCTCATTGATTGCCATATCTAGTAGCCCCTGACCGCCAGAGCGATGCGCATACATTTCTGGTGGCTGAACAAACGCAACGACGATATTTTTATCTTCGCCCGTTTGCCAAAAGTTAGGTGGAATCTCCATGGCTTTTTTAGACACACAGCCAGACAAAAGCATCACCGCGATAGCACAACCAATTATTCTTATGTATTTCATTATATTACGACCTCTTTCTAATTAGAACAGTGAATCTATCACGACTTAATACATTCTCAAGATGAATGGTTATAAATTGCAGTTGATTGCATATAAATCATACAAATGGCAGCGCGGACCAGTAGGCAAACGTTTGCATTGCACTTCGATTTCAGTATGATTCTCCAAGTTCAGTTACATCACTTTATTTTGTAAGGGAAAACTATGTTTGGCACGGCAACTAGCACTCATGCTACCCGCGTATTACTTTTGGGGTCTGGTGAACTTGGTAAAGAAGTGGCTATTGAATGTCAGCGCCTTGGTTTGGAAGTAATAGCATGTGACCGTTATGCTGATGCACCTGCTATGCAAGTGGCACACCGCAGCTACGTCATCGACATGCTTGATGCTCAAGCGCTAGAAGAGATCATCGCTAAAGAACAACCTGCTTATGTGGTGCCAGAAATTGAAGCCATCGCGACTGATAAGTTGGTTGAGTTAGAAAGGCAAGGCTTGAACGTAGTCCCTACGGCAAAAGCGACAAAACTAACGATGAACCGTGAGGGTATTCGAAGGCTCGCAGCTGAAGAGCTAGGCCTAACAACCTCCCCATATCAGTTTGCTGATAACTTCAAAGACTTTAAAGCGGCAGTTGAGCATGTAGGTATCCCATGCGTGGTTAAGCCTGTCATGAGCTCGTCTGGCAAAGGCCAAAGCGTCATTAAAACAGAAGCAGATATCCAAATAGCATGGGATTACGCGCAACAAGGTGGCCGCACAGGTGCTGGACGGGTCATCGTTGAAGGCTTTATTGACTTCGACTACGAAATCACACTGCTAACGGTGCGCGCGATTGATGGCGTCCATTTTTGTGCCCCAATCGGACACCGCCAAGAAGATGGAGATTATCGTGAATCGTGGCAGCCGCAAGCAATGTCAGACAGCGCCATCAACGCCGCTGAATATGCGGCAGAAAAAGTCGTTAACGCGTTAGGTGGCTACGGTATTTTTGGTGTGGAGCTATTTGTTAAAGGTGACAAGGTCATTTTTAACGAAGTCTCCCCACGCCCGCACGATACTGGCATGGTAACTATGATTTCTCAAGAAATGTCTGAATTTGCACTCCATGTTCGAGCGTTTACTGGCATGCCGATTGGTCACATCACTCAGTATGGACCATCGGCCTCAGCCGTCATTTTAGGACAAGGTAAATCAAACGATATCCGCTTTGACAACATTGTTAAAGCACTGGCCCAACCACAAACTCAAGTACGCTTGTTTGCTAAGCCTTATATAGACGGTCGTCGTCGCTTGGGTGTTGTTTTAACACGACGTAAAACTATTGAAGGTTCGATACAAGATGCAGTGAATAATGCATCTAAAATACAGATCGTTTACTGATAGAACACAAGCGCAGCTCAATTGGCTGCGCTTTTCCTTTTTTAAGTACGATAATTACTCACTCTCTATTAAGTACACTTCTTCACAAAATCGACTGAGCCCTTTCTTAGCGATTTTCGGGTGATTTTCGTCGGCTCGGTCAACGTTCAAGCAAGTCAGCTTATAACCCTCAAACAACTGTTTTATCTCTTCCACTGGGACGCTGAATGGAGGGCCTGACATCTCGTCCTGCGAATAATTAAGGGTCACAAGTAGAATACGTCCGCCAGGGTTCAACAGTGACTTAATACGAGTTGCATACTCTTCTCGCATTGATTGAGGCAATGCAACGAGCGCCGCGCGGTCATAAATGATATCCGCTTTAGAGACAGGTGCAGTAAAGAAGTCACCAGTGTAAATCGACAACTCATCAAACTGATACAACTCATGCATGCCACTTAACGGCGTGACTGTCGGTGTGTAGAAGTGCTCGGCAAAAAATGCGCGTACAGCGATCAAACTGAGCTCTACACCTTGCACTTGATCGTGTTTCGTCGCTAGCCAAATTAGATCTTCTGACTTACCGCACAAGGGAACCAATACAGTATCTTCACGTCTTGGGTTCGTATGCTGCCAGAATTCAGTTAGTAGTGGATTCACATCATCGAGGTGAAAACCAATTTGGTTACTCGCCCATTTATTATGCCAAAATTCTTGATCTCTCATTTAACTCTACTTGTCTTATCAGCTGGTTGGGGATTCGAGCTCTGCGCTTTTATTTTGGAGACTAAGACTAACGGTTTTTTCAATTTTGTCTATGCTGTTCATCTTTGGTTAATGCAGCAGTGATAATATGGCTATACAGCTTTCATAGTGAAGTTGCAAAATGTGGTTGAGTACGATGGCCTTCTGCAGCATGATTTCGCCATAAGGTTGATTCTCAATCTTGGAATCCATACTAGAGCCCCAATTAGCTGAAGTAGTGCCTGATTTGCAAATCTTAGTGACCTTTCGTTACCCATTTTCTAAGTGTAAGCAAGTTAAGGAGAATGAATGAGCTTATTTCTACGTACTACAGCATTGATGCTTCTAATACTGAGCCGTGCGCCAGCGTTTGCCGCACTTCCAAATGTCCCGAGTAACGAGCAAGAGCGTTCTGCAAGCCAAAATGAAGTTTGCTCAAAATTGTTCAAACACAGCCTTAGTGGTTTGTATGGTATCCAGTCAACCGACTTCGCACCCACTCAGCCTTATGCAGATTTCGAAGAGCTATACAGCAAAGCGCAGCAAGCTCAGTTCGAACTAGAAGGTATCTGTAAAAATGCCGCCCTGCTGACTGGCACCCAGCCTTACTTTGCCGGTATTAAATCTCAACATCGCGCCAAAGAGAAAATTACTCACGAGTTGGATGGCCAAGTAGAACGAATTACAGACTTAGCGCGAGCAACCATAGTTGCAAATGACGTTGCAAGCCTTGTATCCGTTTATGAAGCATTAGAACGCGAAACCACCATTGTCAAAGTGAAAAACCGCTTTAAGAAACCCACGGCATCAGGCTATCGAGACTTAAACCTGCTGGTTCGTCTCCCTAAAACAGGTTTGATTACGGAAGTACAATTACACCTCAAGGCAATTGCTGATGTAAAAAGTGGTCCAGAGCATGACTTATACGAGCAGATCCAAAAGATTGAGCGACAAGCGTTGGTAGAACAACGAAACCTAACCGACATTGAGACCGCATCCATTAGAAAAATGCGTGTTCAATCAAAAAACTTGTACCAAAAAGCGTGGCAACCATACCTCACAACACACATTGAAGCAGCGTAAGTTAGCCAAATGTTGAGAAACCACCAGAGCAATTCAGCGGTTTCTCATTTGTTTTGACACATACAAAAAGACCACGACAAAGCGTGGTCTATTCCATCTAGGATGGCTTACTGGTTTGCTTTTATGTTCTCTACGCGAGCTTTCAATTTCTGGCCCGGGCGAAACGTAACGACGCGTCTAGCCGTTATAGGGATATCTTCACCAGTTTTAGGGTTACGACCAGGCCGTTCGTTTTTGTCGCGAAGGTCAAAATTACCGAAACCTGACAGCTTTACCTGTTCGCCACTTTCTAGTGCCTTACGAATTTCTTCAAAGAACACTTCCACCGTTTCCTTGGCGTCCCGTTTACTAAATCCCAATTTATCAAACAGGTCTTCTGCAAGTTCGGCTTTTGTGAGCGCCATAAAACTTTCCTCAAAGCTATGTTAAACAATGCTACATAAAATGTGTGTAGCTCTAGAGCAGTTTTACCCTACCAATTCAACAACATATCGGGGTTACAATTGGAAGTGTATGCCAAGCTTATGATTTTCGCCAACTTTTTTACTTGCTAATATACCGAATACTTTACCATCGAAGTTTTTTAACCCCGAAATTACCACATTTTACTTTAATTAAACCTGAGGCAAAGAGCTTTACCAGGACGAAAAACCATTTAAAAACACAAAATCAATATTTAAAACTATTTAACAAAAAAATCAGGTACCGTATTTTTTACCAGCTTCTGACATGAAACTTCTCATCTTTTCAGTGGCTTGAGTCACTAGGTTAACAGTTTGTACTGGCTTCAGGGGTTGCTATTTTACTCTGTTTTTTCTATGCCAACTGAGAATAGAACTTGAATAAAGACCAAATTCCCTACGCTATGCCATGACGATGAACAAAAAAATTGATACTGTTTGCATATCCTTTCCCAGCACAAATTAGCAACATGCTTCTCCAAGTCGTCAGCATTTTATTCCCGGTTTTTGCCTTGGTCTTTGTTGGCTATCTAGTTGGTCGTTATGTCAAACCTGACTTCCCCCCAATAAATCGTATCAATATGGATATCTTCACGCCAGCACTTGTATTTTCATCGCTGGTCAGTATGCCGATCAATATGGGCCAAGTTCCTCTTTTGCTCGCGGCTATTTTTGCTGTCGTCATACCCGGTGTTGTAATGGTGCCAATTGCAAAACTGAGCGGGCTTTCCTTTAAAACATGGGCGCCACCACACATGTTTAGAAATAGCGGCAACCTCGCAATCCCATTGTTCACCTATTCTTTCGGCGATTCTGCTCTCCCCGCTGCTGTGTTGTTGTTTGTCGTTTCTTCTTGTTTACACATCAGTTTAGGTGTCGCTCTTCTAAGTAACGGCAACCCACTCAAGCAAATCGTTAAAATGCCTATTTTCTTGTCCGCTGCACTCGCATTGGCGATTAACCTATCTGGAATGGGTTTTTGGGGCCCTTTATATGACGCGACAGCATTACTTGGCCAAGCTGCGGTACCCGTTATGCTGCTCTCTTTAGGTGCGCAAATGTTGAATCTAAGGCTTGAGGGACTGAAGGTTGGTCTTATGTGTACGCTACAATCGCTTGTGACGGGCGCAATCTCGTTTGCGATTATCTATTGGGTCATTCCTTTACCAACAATGCAACTACAAATGATGGTGTTATTTACTATGCTGCCACCAGCGGTAATGAATTATTTGTTTGCAGAGCGTTTGAACATTGAACCAATGACTGTCGCTTCCATGGTTCTGTTTGGGAATTTTTTCAGCATAATCACGCTACCTTTGTTGCTGATGTTTACAATATCACTCTCTTAACTGCTTCTTAAGATTACAGAACAGCAATAAGCTTGACTCCAATATGAGCCTTCAATGAGCAACAATGACCTTCTAACATCGTAGGTCATTGTTGCATTTACTTAGTTTTAGACTTTTTCGTGCATCGGCACGGTTTGATTAGATAGGATGCCTTTCACTTTCTGACCAATGCTTGCTATTTGCTCTGCACTGTAACGTGCGGTTTGATAAGTCACGATCAGTCGTAAAGTACGTTCACCCTTGACGACGTTCTCCATCATCTCAAACTGTAAAGCAAATAGTGACTCGGTTTTATTGGGAAGGATTTGCTGGTAAGAAATGGAATCACCATCTGGTTGTGCCAATGACCCGTATAGAGCATTATCTGCATGAATCTGCGCATATACGTCGAATAAGAGTCCATTCTTTGGGTCTAAACCAAGTTCACGCTGCACTCTATCAATAGGTACCGTCGCGTGTGACATGGAATCGTTGATGGTTTGAGTGACTTCTTTTACCAATTCGACAAATGGTTGTTCAGGTTTGAACATTACACGATGTGCAACCATGGTGGTAAAGTACCCTACTGAATCAAAATACTTGGCATCATCGCGCCCTGATGCAGACGTACCGATGACGAGATCTTTTAAATCACCCTCTTCATGCAGCGCTTGAGCGATGGCAGAGTAAACGACACTAAAAATTGATGAGTTGTGCACTCTAGCGATCGAAGAGACCACATCATGCGCATGCGCCCCCAAATCAATTTCAACCCAGTGAGCTTCAATCGGGTTAACATCCGCTGAGTGAAGCTCAACATCTGAGTTCGCTATCTCCAAGCCAGGGGTCGCACCTTGTAATCGTTCAACCCAATAACCTAGATCCTCGGCATTGACGCCACGCTCTCTTTGAACAGTAGCGTAGTCACGAATAGCGAGCGCTGGTTTATCCCAAATAGGCGCTAAATTTTGCATACGAGCCAGATACGCTTGTGATAGTTCCGTCATCAGATTATTCAATGACCACTCATCGATAACCATGTGGTGAATAAGAAAAGAAAGAATTTGTTGACCAGTCTTTTGGTCTCTAAAGAAGCGAACTCGCAAAGGTAACTCACTTCCTAAATCAAACACGTAAGCAGCTTCCGATTCTAGGCTTGCGTCATCTACCTCTGAGCTGTCCCAAAACCATTCATAATTCGGAAGGTCTTGCTCCTCTATGACTTGCTGTACGACACTTCCATCCATATCAGCAAAGAGCGTTCTGAGACCTGAATGTCGAATTATCAGGTCCAAAAAGGCGAGTTTAAATGCCTTTTCATCGACTTCGGCATCAAAACGCATGGCAAATGGCAAATTAAAGATCGCACATTTACCTGTGGCAACGTGAGCATCCCAAAGGAACTCTTGAGCAAACGACAACGGTGCGACCTCCCTTAATACTGAACGCGGCGAAGACCTGTCTTGCTTGACTGCGGCCATAGCACTTGAAGAAGATTGATTTAGTGAAGCACAATCTGCCAGTGTTTCTGCACTTGGGAATTTAAAAAAGTCATTGAAACTAATTTCGATGCCGTGATTGTTCATCAGGTTTCCGATTATTCGCGTGGCCAACAGAGAATGCCCACCCACTTCAAAAAAATCATCGTCTAGCTCTATATCCTGATCATTAAGGCTCGTTCTAAACTCAGTTAAAATTATGTCCTTTATATTATCACTGTTTTTATTAAGGGAATTTAAATCTGAGATATTTACGCTTTCTTTAATAAAGCTTTCTATCAACAATTCATTATTAAGGAAATTGTAGTTTTTCTTTAAACTGTCAATTACATTCAAATCTTTGATTTTATTTTCTAATATAGGATGATAAAGATTAAATAAGTATTTCTTTGTTTCTGTTTCTACGATAACCATTCTAAATGGTGGCTCATTTTCAGGCACCCAAGGCGTCATTTTCAGCTTTTTTACTAGCTCCGGAACTTGTTCAATCCTCGCTTGAATCAAATTACTTAGCTTCTCATCTCCTTCCTCAAGCCACTTTTCCAACTCGAAATCCTCAGAGAATCCATAGCGTAGATTTAGTTCCAAATCTGTTATTGCGAGTTTTTTGAAAGCCGCGATAGCCACCTCATTTTTACACTTATTATCAATAATATAAGCAGAAATAGACCATTCAATACTTTCTGGTTCTTGCTGTTGCTGCATCCATATTATCTCTTCAGCCTCGGTGATTGATAGTCGATTTTTTGTTTCTTTTGTGACGTTGTACATAGATTTTTTGACTCTTTTCTAACCGCTCAATGAGCAAGTATTTATTTTTTTAAAATTATGCATTTAATTGTATACCCAAACACTATAATAGTGATAGGATTGATTATCATTTAGGTTTGCATTTCACGTCAAGCTAATTATAAATTAGGGTTCAGAAACATGACATTTGCCAATCGATATTGTGCCTTTTGCCGAGAAATATTTTATTACTCTCAATTTAAGTGCCTATAAAGGCTTTTTAGAGTCAAGTTGTGATCTTATTATCCATCAAAAAAACATTTTGGATGTTATTACCTACTCATCAATATCAGATTGTGATACTGACTTATTCATATTACGTACCATTATTTAAATACATGATTGTTAATAGATGCCGAACTCAACATTATTCAGGACCATATTCATATGAATTCTAGAATAATCTTTACCTTTTTTTTATTGTGCCTATTTTCGATTTTGATTGGAGTCAATCCAATCGATTGGTCACTGCTTCTCAAAATGGATGAAAGTGCTTGGTTACCGATCACAGCCAGTCGACTTCCGAGGCTTATCACATTGATCCTAACGGGGGCTGGTTTGGCAATGTGCGGTGTAATATTACAGCACATTGTTCGCAATCGTTTTGTAGAACCAGGTACCACAGGCGGCCTAGACGCTGCCAAACTTGGTATATTGGTGTCAATTGTGTTGCTACCGAGTTCAGACAAGCTTGAGCGCATGATCTTCGCTGTTTTATTTTGCTTCGCTGCTGGCCTTATTTACATTGGTATAGTTCGTAAAATTAAATTCAGTAACTCAGCATTAGTTCCCGTCATTGGGCTAATGTTCGGCAGTGTATTAAGTGCGGTCGCCGAGTTTTATGCGTACCAAAACAACATCCTACAAAGTATGTCTGGTTGGCTAATTGGTGATTTCTCTAAGGTCGTACAGGAACACTACGAGGTTATATTCCTGATTTTACCGACGACACTGCTGACTTATATCTATGCGAATAAATTTACCGTGATGGGGATGGGAGAAGATGCGGCATCCAATCTAGGTATTAACTTCGCAGCGACAGCAGCGTTAGGTTTGATGCTCGTGTCCGTCACTGTCGCCGTGACCGTCGTCACCGTAGGAGCAATCCATTTTATCGGTTTAGTCATACCGAACCTTGTTGCGTTGAAATATGGCGACCATCTCAAAAACACTCTGCCAATCGTGGCATTGGGCGGCGCCTCACTGCTAATCTTTTGCGATGTAATAAGCAGACTCGTGCTGTTTCCCTTTGAGGTTCCGATTGGCCTCACTGCCAGCGCAATTGGTGGCACCCTCTTTCTCGTATTGCTCCTCAAAGGTGCGCGTTGATGAAAACGCTAAATACAAACACGTTAGTGACATGGATACTATTGAGTATCCTTTCCATGACTTTTGTCTTCGTAAACTCGGGGTTGGATTTTAATTACATCATACCGAAAAGGCTTATTAAGCTCGGAGCGATCTTGGTTGGAGGCAGTTGTGTGGCGATTTCGGCGATTATTTTTCAAGCCTTAGTCGGCAATCGAATTTTGACTCCGTCAATCATGGGTTATGAGTCTATTTATCTTGTTTGGCAGTCCTTACTTTTATTAATAACGGGCACAGCCGGAAGCGCGGCACTCGGTATCTTGGGTAATTTCGCGATCTCAACACTACTTATACTTTTGTACTCGTTCGCGATTCAGTTCTGGATCCTAAGGAAGTTTCGACGAGATATGCATCAGGTGCTACTGATTGGCTTTGTGCTCACTATGGTTTTAACAACCGTTGCTCAGTTTGTCCAACTTAGAATCAGTCCAGGAGAATTCTCGATACTTCAAGGACTCAGCTACACCTCATTTGAGAGAGCCAAGCCCGCCACTTTGGTCTTTGCTTGCGCGGTATTAGGCACTTTTGCACTCTTTGCTAAACAGTGGTCTCGTGAGCTGGATGTTATTGGGCTGGGTCGAGACCAAGCCTTGTCCTTAGGACTGAACGATAAGCGCTACATCCCTAAATATTTCGCCGTGATCGCAATACTCGTCGCTATTTCTACCAGCTTGATTGGTCCTACCGCCTTTATGGGTATTTTCGTCGCTAACATCGCTTATTCAACGTCCAGTTCATCAAGCTACCGGCAAATACTATGGGCTGCTTGCGCCATCGCCATCATCATGTTCCTAGTAGGACAACTTATGGTCGAGCATCTTTTTAACTATAAAACCACAGTTTCTATATTGGTCAACGTCCTATGTGGTGGGTACTTTCTCGCCATCACACTCAAGGCAAGAAGCCAAGTATAAAAACTGCAATTCGCTTTTATAAAGGCAATCTAACGATAACAAAAGGAAATCTATCTCATGTTTAAAAGCACTCTGAGCTTGAGTGTCGCTCTCACTTGCAGCTCTCTTGGCTTCTTAACGGCTTGCGAACCCACAGGGTCAATTGCTGAGCCCCAAATGAGCCAGCCGCTCGAAAACCCCATTGTCATCAAACACAATCTGGGAGAGACCGTCATTTTAAATCGCCCACAACGAGTAGCGGCGCTGGACATGAACGAAGTGGACTTTTTAGACCAGCTAGATGTTCCGATTGCAGGAATGGTAAAAGACTTTATCCCTCATTTTTTGGAGAAGTATAAACAAGCACCGAACATCGTTGACCTCGGAGCGATCGTCCAACCCAATATGGAAAGAGTCTACGCACTCAAGCCCGATCTTGTGCTAATGACACCACTTCATACCACTCAATATGAAGAACTCTCTCAACTCTCACCAACTCTGCATTT
The DNA here is from genome assembly GCF_000171815.1 of Vibrio sp. AND4. Classification (GTDB taxonomy): domain Bacteria; phylum Pseudomonadota; class Gammaproteobacteria; order Enterobacterales; family Vibrionaceae; genus Vibrio. The sequence goes on from NZ_ABGR01000002.1 coordinate 409,860, forward strand.
TGATATCGACTATCGCAACAGTCGTGGTCATCACGTCGATATCATCAAACAACACCTTACTGATCTCGGCGAGATATTTGGCAAACAAGAACTGGCGCAACAGAAAATCGCAGAAGTAGAGGCAAAAGTTGCTCAAGCTCGGGCTGTAACGACAGAGCGTCCAGAAAAAGCATTGGTTGTGATGCACAACAATGGGGCCTTCAGTTCGTTTGGTGTCGAATCCCGCTATGGGTTCGTCTTTGATGTGCTGGGAGTAAAACCTGCAAGTGAAGAAGTCGAAACCAGTTTGCATGGGCAACCAATTTCCAGTGAATTTATTAGCCAAGCTAACCCAGACATTCTTTACATCATCGACAGAACCGCCGTGATGCAAGGGAAACCAATAATAGATGCGGAACATTTGGCAAATCCACTACTGCGTCAGACTAAGGCATGGAAGAACGGCAACGTCGTTTTCGTTGATCCTGACGCTTGGTACATCACTTCAGCCAGTGTGACATCGCTGAAAATTGTTATCGACGACATCATCAAAGGCTACAAAAGCTAAGTTTTATCAATTTATAACAAAAAGTTGAGCCATAAGTAGCCCAACGGTTAAAAGCCATCTCTGGCATCAGGACGGATGTGAGCAGTCCAAGATAAAAAAGGAAATTATAATGACTCAACACTATCATCAGATAGCAAAAAATTCTTCGGTAAAATCTGTCAACTTTTCGCTAAATCCGAGTCGCATTGCGCTCGTCATTGCAGTTCAACTTGGCATCTCGCTACTACCGGTCGACCTTGCTTATGCAGAGGGAAAAGAATCGTCAGACGAAGCAATGACGGTATTTGGCGCAGCAAACCAGGGTTATGCTGCTGGCAAAATCTCATCCGAAAGCAGTCTGGGGATGCTCGGCGATAAAGACTTTCTCGATACCCCCTTCAATACGCTTGGCTACACAGACAAACAAATTCAAGATCAGCAAGCACAAGACATTTCTGATCTGATCTCATCAACTGACGCATCTGTATTTACGAGTGGCGAAACGGGCCTGAATAAGGAAAGCCTAAAAATAAGGGGCTTTAACGTTGATATTAGCGATACGACGTTTAATGGTCTTTACGGTATTGCGCCATACTACCGTGTTAGCCCGGAGATGTTTCAGCGTATTGATGTGCTAAAGGGACCCTCTGCACTTATCAATGGCATGGCACCAAATGGCTCAGTTGGGGGGACAATTAACCTTGTCAGCAAGCGCGCAGCAGAAACCCCTACCACTTCGGTTTCTGTCAACTACATGTCTGACTCTCAGTTTGGCGGACACATCGACATCGGCCGCCGTTTCGGTATAAACGACCAATTTGGCGTGCGTTTTAACGGAGCAATAAAAGATGGTGATACCGCGGTGAACCATCAGAGCAGCAAAACACAGCTCGCCGCATTGAGCCTTGACTGGCGCAACAATATTGCTTTCGTGGAGGCAGACTTTTATTACAGCACTGAGCGTGTTGACGGTGCAAATCGAGGCCTAAGTATTGCGCCAGATGTGAAAATCCCACCACCACCTTCATCCGACACGCTTTTGACACCAGATTGGGCATACAATGACAGCAAAGACAAAGGCATGATGATTCGTGGTGAGCTCGATGTCACTGATTTTATGACCTTCTACTCCGCTTTTGGCGGCAGTCACACCAAATTTGTTTCCAATAGCGCAAGAAGCATCACTATTTCTGATTCCTCAGGTACGCTAAAAGTATGGAACGGTTTTGCCGACCTCGATGCTAAACGCACATCGGGAGATATTGGGGTACGCAGTGAATTTGAAACCGGTGCTGTTGAGCACTTCCTCGTCCTAAACGGCACTTACTTTAACGAAGATAAGCAGGACTCACCGGCAAGTGACAACCGAGGGAAAACTCACGACACTAACCTTTACAATCCGGATTGGGGCCCTGCACCCTCAGGTTATGACATTTATATCCAGTCTAAAGTCGATTCGACTTTATCGAGCTACGGTATTGCAGATACCCTTTCTTTCGCAAACGGTGCCTATCAATTAACGCTGGGCGTTCGTCATCAACGCATTGATTTTGAATCCAGCTTCGCTATGGGTGGTCGCTCACCTACAATGACAAAATACCGAAAAAGTGCGGTCACTCCAGCCATTGCCTTATTGTCTAAAATATCCAGCTCGCTCTCGCTCTACAGTAACTACACCGAAGGCTTGACCAGTGGTCAGACCGCACCAAGAGGCGCAGTGAATATTGGAGATGCATTTGCACCACAGAAAACCAAGCAAATTGAAACTGGACTGAAACTTGATCTTAACGACTTTGTCCACACCTTCAGCCTGTTTGAGATCAAAAAACCAAATGGCATTATAAACCCTGTCACTAAAATCTATTCATTTGGTGGTGAGCAACGTAACCGTGGTGCTGAATGGGGCTTCTACGGCACCCTACTTGAAGATTACACACTGACGGGCGGTGTTGCCTACATTGATGCTGAAATTACCAAGGCAACGGATGCGATTAATGAAGGCAAACAAGCGACAAAACAGCCGAAATTCCAAGCGAAACTCGGACTGGAGTGGAACTTGCCTGCAATGCGTGAGCTAACGCTTATTGGCCAAGCTAATTACATGTCAGAGCAATATATTGACCCACAGAACACTCAATCATTATCAGCACAGACGATTTTTGACCTTGGTGCTCGTTACGACTCCACTATCGCCGACACCAACGTTGTGTGGCGTCTAAATGTCAATAATGTAACTGATGAAGACTACTGGACAAGCACTCATTACGCTACGCTTGCGCTAGGTGCACCACGTACAGTGATGTTATCAGCCACTGCGGATTTCTAGTCCTCCACTACGCCCTTAGCCAACTGACTAAGGGCATTTTTCTTTTCCGCTTGTGCCTTTTACGAGAACGAACAATGACACACAACGAACCATCACCTTCCCATCATAAGATCGCATTACCTTTAACATCGAACCAAAGCTGGTTGCTATCCACTCAAAGGCAGCGCAGTGAACAAAGATCAATCGCTAATTTTATCTATCAGGAGTTTGATTACTCCAACACATCATGGGAAACCTTAAAGCATTGTTTAGATGCTTTAATCAGTCGCCACCCTATGCTAACTGCCACTATTAGTGATGACTTTTTCCTCCAGATCACAAAAAAGACTCCTATCGACACGTTTAACGTCAATGACTTAATTGGTGCCTCAGAGGAAGAGATCCAGAGGGTACTCAGTCTCACCCGAACTGAGCTTACGACAAGCCAGTCACCAGCAACGGTTTGTTTGGTCGCGAACCTATTAGCACCCGATACCATCAGGCTTCATGCTCGCTTTAACTCCGTTATTGTGGATATGCCAAGCGTAGCGCTATTTTTTGAACAACTTGGTCAAATGTTACATGGTAACCATCAAGCCCCTGCCTCTGAAGAACAAGCATCCACCTCACATCAACAATTGATCAATGGTGAGCGAGCTAATGTGTCATCCAGCAGCAGCGCCGACCGGGTGGAACACCTTCTCAATTTACCAAGTTCCGCTAACATACCAACCGCTTGCGAACCAGAGAAGCTCATTGAAACAGGCATAACAAGACGAACATTAGCCTTGTCATTAGACAAGTGGCAACAGCTCACCATACGCAGTAAAAAATATGAGGTAACACCAGAGCTAACATTAGCCAGCGTGTTTGCCGCTGTGCTTTCTCTTTGGGGACAGCAAAAAGAAACGATGTTGAGGTTCGACCGCCATCAAGATCAGCATCAAGCTGATGTTATGGGGCAATTTACTCAGCCTTTATTAGTCGGATTGTCGGGTGTCAGTGAAAGCTTTGTTACTCTTGTGAAAGAAAATCAAGCAAACTTCGACCAAGTCCAACCTTACCCAACCATGCCGATTTTCCCGCTTATTCAACAATTAATAAAGCTTTCGGATTCACATCGCTACCCGGCCAACATCGCGTTTTCTAGCCAGCTCTCAACAATCAATCAAAGTGCCGTATGGGGTTGTCAACAATCCGCAAATACATGGCTTTCGCTGCATGCCACCATAACACACGACGGACTAGAACTGCTTTGGGACAGTCAGGATGCCCTTTTCCCAGAAAACTTGATAGCAGACATGCTGTCCTGCTTCTCCAAACTGCTCAACCACCTTTGCCAAGCTGACAGTCACTGGCTGCAACCTTTACCCGTTTCACTGCCTGAGACTCAGGCTTCTGTACGTCACACGATAAATAGCCAAGGCAGTAAAACTCTGCCGGAAGGTTTACTCCATCATGGCTTCTGGAAGAACGCTGATCGTTTCCCCGATGCGACAGCCATAATCCACGGGCAATCTTCGCTCAACTATCAAACCTTAGCGGATCACGCTGAGCGTTGCGCCGGTGCATTAGCGAAAGCAGGAGTAGTTCCCGGTGATCGCGTCGCCATAAGCATGGATAAAGGTATCGGTCAGGTTGTCGCAGCTCTCGGTATATTGTATGCAGGTGCGATATACGTGCCGGTTTCTCTCGATCAGCCAAGGGAAAGACGTGAGGGCATTTATCAAGGCGCTGAGATCAACGTGGTGTTGACAGATCAATCTTATTTAACGGGTGCGACGTCGACCGAGCGATTTACTTACCTCATCTGGCAAGATGCGATAAAAAGCAGCCCAATGGACAAGTCTCCGGAAGTATCCCCAGAACAACCTGCTTATATTATTTATACGTCGGGCTCAACAGGCACACCAAAAGGAGTCGTGATTTCTCACCAAGGTGCGCTTAATACTTGCATCGCCCTTAATCAACGTTACCAAGTTGACCGTCGCCATCGCATGCTCGCACTCTCTGCACTCCACTTCGACCTTTCTGTGTATGACATCTTTGGCCTATTGTCCGCCGGTGGTGCGGTTGTTTTGGTTGATGAGTCTGACAGAAGAGACCCAAGTGCTTGGTGCAAGGCGATTAAGGATCACAAAGTGACGATGTGGAATAGTGTCCCAGCGCTGTTTGATATGCTGTTGACCTACTCCAGCTGCTTTAATAATGACGCTCCGTCTCGGATTCAGTTAGCTATGCTTTCTGGCGACTGGATTGGCGTCGATCTCCCGGCACGTTATCGCCAGTATCGTGCTGATGGAAAATTTATTGCCATGGGCGGGGCAACCGAGGCCTCGATATGGTCTAACGTGTTTGATGTTGAGCAAGTGCCAGACAACTGGGTATCTATCCCCTATGGTTACCCTTTATCAAGGCAAAAATATCGAGTGGTTGATAACCTTGGCCGAGATTGCCCAGATTGGGTACCCGGAGAACTCTGGATTGGTGGTGATGGCGTCGCACTTGGGTATTTTAATGATGAGCAGAAAACTCAAACGCAATTTGTCACTCAGGATGACCAAACTTGGTACCGAACGGGAGACATGGGTTGTTACTGGCCTAATGGCGTGATCGAGTTTTTGGGACGCAGAGACAGACAAGTCAAAATCGGTGGGTACCGTATTGAGCTAGGCGAAATTGAAGCCGCACTCAATTCGATTCCTCAAGTGCAGCGATCAGTCGCGACAGCCACAGGTAAAAAAGACAAAACGCTGGTCGCCTTTATCGTCACGGATTCAGAGCAAACAACCGTTAAGCCTCTTGATACTGACGACATACAAGACCACTTAAAGGATCAGTTACCAACATACATGATTCCTCAGCGCATCGTATTACTGGATGCATTACCACTTACTGCCAACGGAAAAATTGATCATACCGCTCTGGCTCAGATAATCAGCCGCAAAAAAAAACGCGGCTCTGGCGCGGAAAAGCCGCTGCTTACCACGAGTGAACATAAGCTAGCCGAACTATGGAGCGAGATAATTGGGCGACAATCATTCCACAAGCTCAGTGACTTTTTCCAATCTGGGGGGGACGCTTATCACGCAATTGAATTGGTCCAACGACTTCATCAATCGGGATACCCGCTCAAGTTGTCGGTCGTGTATCGTTACCCCACGCTAGAAGCACTTGCTCTCATTATGGAAAGGTGCCAGCTTGCAACAGGCCAGGGAGTATGATGATGAACCCTCTAATAACCATCGCTTCTTCTGGCAAACATTGTGACACGCATTTTGTTTTGTGTCCTTTCGCAGGCGGCGGCAAACGCACCTTCACCAGCTGGCAGAACCTCGGTCTAACGAATGAATCCATTTCAGTTATTTTGTATCCGGGCAGAGAAGCAAGAATTGATGACCCCGCGGTTGAAACAATCGAATCACTGGCTGAGGAGTTGGTTCAAGCCTTAATAAAGAGTGACATACGGGTCGAAAATACCGTACTCATTGGGCATAGTATGGGAGCAAAAGTGGCGTATGAGACGACCAAGCAGCTCAATTATCTTGGGCTATTTCCAAAGGGGTTGGTGCTTTCTGGATGCCAAGCGCCTCATATTCAGGGACGAAGATTGATTGAAGATTACGACGATCAAACCTTCATCGAAAGTCTGATTGAAATGGGGGGGTGCGATCCTAGTCTACTGGAGAACCCGCAGTGGTGGTCAATCTTTCTACCAACTTTACGCGCGGATTTTTCCGCGACGAATAATTACCTATTCCCGTCTCCCCCCAATGAGCAGGCTAAGCTTTTGGTGCCGACACTTTTGATCTCTGGAAATAATGACATAGAAGCATACTTTGCAGAAGTAGACGAGTGGAAACTCTGGTGCAGTGAAGTAGACGATCATCTTGTCGTCGAAGGTGAGCATTTCTATATCACAGAAAAGGCCAAAACGATATTCGAATACATTAGAGCTTTCTCGATGAAGTTAGAAAGCCCTCAAGTCAACAATAGACAAGCTGGTTTACAACGTGAGCTATCAAGGCGTTAGATGACACTTAGTAAGGGCATACTGTCTTAATAGCTGTATGCCCTATGCTCTTCAATTAACCGGTTAGTTATCTTCCGGAGTTCCATAAGTTTGGAAAGCCGATTTTTTCGGTAAACGATACACCTGCTCACCCAATACAGTATTAATAATCGAAGCGTTTCGATGGGCACCAATTCCAAGGTCTGGACCACCAACACCATGTTGAAAGACTTCCGGATTCTGGATAAAAACGCGTCCAACTCCCTGATCACAACGTTGGGCAGAAAAGTCCGATTCAACAATCAAATCGCCATGTTCGTCCACCGCTAACACCGATCCTTTTAGCGCTTCTAACCATGTCGGCCACTGATGCGTATACCCTGTGGCACAAACAATAGCATTAGTATGCAGCGTAAATGCTTGCTCTTGTTGAGATTGATAACACGACATCATGAGTACACCAGAATCGCCAACTATTTCGATATCATTCACCTGACAGTTGGAATATAAGCGCAGACCTGGCTCGCGTCCTCCAATCGAGCGCTCATAAAGTAAGTCAAAGACATCTGCGATCGTGTATTCACTGATCCCTTTATACAACTGTCCTTGTCCCCCAACAATACTACGACGCTTCTCGCGCGAGAGCGTATGGAAGTAATCCATATATGCGGGCGTAAAGCACTCTTGTCCCAACTTAGACGATTCCATTGGATGAAATCCCGCAGATCGAGTTATCCAGTTTACCCTTGCGCCAGCTTCAATCTGTTCCTTAGTCAAATCACGATACAAGTTGAGGACACACTCTGCTGCACTCTGGCCAGAACCAACCACAGTAACACGGTTACATTTAGCCAATTCATCACGCATGTGTGCAAATTCAGCAGAGTGTTTTATCAAAGGGTGATGAGCATTGCTTGCCCATTCTGGCAACCAAGGCGCAGTACCAACGCCGATCGCCAAATGTCGGCTATGACGTTCCGTAATCACACCGTCCATCGATTCGCTTTGAATCTTGAAGCACTCTTTGCCTTGAAAGTATTCAACATCAATAACGTTTTCACTGTAGGTACAGTTTTCTAGTTGCTTCGCCGCCCATTGGCAATAATGGTTGTATTCGCTGCGCGGAACCAGAAAGGTTTCGTAGTAGTAAAACTGGTACAAGCGATCATGCTGTTTCAGATAATTTAAATAACTCAGTGGATGGGTCGGATCCGCCATGGTAACCAGATCAGCCAAAAAAGGGACCTGCAATGTAGCGCCGGGCAATAACATACCACTATGCCAATTAAATACATCTTTTCTTTCAATAAACTCAGCGTCTAGCTGAGGTTGGTGCGCCGTTAAGGCAGCGAGCCCTAGGTTAAATGGTCCTATTCCAATACCGACAATATCTTTTATTGTTATATTCACTTGTTCTCCTTGAGATGAAAACGTTCTTAATTGTGGGTGGCGTGTGCCTCTGAGCCGCAATGTCCCGGGTTCCCAGCCCAGAGGAAAATACGCCGACTAAATCGATAATTTTTTAGAGCATTAGTTTGTTAGAACATTAGTTTGCTAGGTCGCAACCTCTAAGCCCTGAGCTAAAACGAGTGCTTTTACTTCAGCTGCATCCTTGCAACGAATGAGTTGCATCGGTAACAGTTCGGTCTTGAGTACTTTATTGAGCTCAGTACTGATTAACTTAAGATGATTAGGCCTCAAACCCAACTGGGAAAAAGGAGGGGTTTCTTTGGTTTCGCTCGTCATTGTTTTACCAAGCACCTGACAATAGACATCGAAGATGATCTGCTCTGTTAAGTCCATAGCACTGATTTCACTTGGAGAACAATCAAACAACTCGACAACGCGAGACTCTGTGGGCTGGAGAAATGGATCAGTTGCAACTTCAAATAGCGAGACTTCAATCATATGACGGAAAGTCATATCGATACGATCCAATATCTCTTTTACCTGTTCGTTCAATACAGCTTCAACCGCGTAATCGACACTAAAGGTGATCGAACCACCAGCCGTAGCAACAAAACGAACGTCCATCGCTACCTGAGGGGTTTGTGTCAGCCCGCGCTGATACTGCATTGAAGCATTCTCACTGAGCGCAGGCCAAGATAAACCATTTGTTATCGCAATCGGTAGCGTCGGCCCTGGCCCACATCGCTCAAATAAAGCACGCCCCAAATCAATCCCAGAGAAAGCCAAATGCTCGAGTCCTTCTAAGGTATCCGCTTGTAGGCTTTTCGCACGTTGCAGAAAATCATCTCTTTTGGCTTGCCATTGAACAGCAATAAAACTGGATTCACTTGAATAAGTCGCACTGACCATAGGTAATACCGGAACCGCAACACACAACTTGCCATTACTGACATGTGAAGATATCGCTTCGAGAGCAACCGACATCATCACTGTGTTCTTATAAAGTCCCTGTTTACCCCCTATTCGAACCAGCTTTTTTACTGTCTCTTTATCGATTTCTAGACTCTGTCTTTGGTAACGAGAGCAAGAGATTGCTTGCAGAGGTTTATGCCAAGGGAATTGCATCGGTTTACCAACAGACGCCAGTTTATTCAGCCAATAATGTTCATCTTTATCGCGCATCATTGCTGGATCTTCTGCCACTGGCTCAGATTCAATATGTGGAAAGTAAGGTGCCTCCCCTTCAAACAACTCGACCAGTAGTGCCGCGATAGAACGAGCATCGAGGCACAACGCATCAAAGCGAGCAAACACATGAGTCATACCATCAGGAAGCATGAACATAGTGATATCCCATAATGGCCGCTCTAAATCGAACATCGCGTGGCTATATTCATGTCTAAAACACGCCAACTCACTCTCTACGCTTTGATTTTCCAACTCAGTTAGGTCTAGCAGCGTCAAGTTTACCTGCGGGCATTGACTTACTTTGACCTCAAGAGATTGATTATCGATAAACTTTCTCAAACTAGGGTATCGGATCACCATCTCTGATAGCCTTCGGCGAATCACTACAGGTGAAAGTGTGCCTCGGTATTCCAGTAGCTCCTGCATTGCAACGCCACCTAATGGCATTTGCGTCGTTCGACCAAGTAAATAGGCACGCTGCAAAGAACTCAGCTCTGCCGTTAAATCAGGCTGGCATACAAGCTTTGTTTGTAAGCTATCTAAGGGAGCAATCAATAAGCTTGGGTCAGAAATAACGTTTTTGGTCAGCGCAATAAAGTGCTCAAACATCGCTGACGTCCACTGCTTTGGTAGGGCTTCTTGTCGGACATCCCAGTTAATCATAATACCGCCGTCAATACACACAACTTGTGAGTCCAGTGCAACTTGAGAGCCTTGAGAAATGGTCCAGTTCATCTTACCGAAGTGTCTATGAACTCGACGAGAAAACAGATCACCACTGGGTAAATCAATAGCAGAGGTAAAAACAATCGGCGCTAACTGGGCACTGCCATGATGCACCGAAAGATCGCGCATTACGTTAACACCATCATAAAGACTATGACCGAGTAAATTTCCCATTTTTTCCGCGACTGATTGGCAAAAGTCAATCAACGTATTGTCGTGATTCATATCAACACTGAGAACAACAAAATTGACGAAGTCGCCGACAATCCGCTCAGTACCCTCTGTTATTGGTGGTCGCCAAAATACGGGGATATTAATTCTAAAAGCCTCATCACCTGTCGCTTTGCCCAGTGATCTGGCAAATAATCCAAGCATCAGGTTGGACGGTGTAATTTTGTGCTGCCTAGCAAGGGATAATAAAGTTGATCTCTGCTGAGAATCAAGCCAAGCAGAGTAATGTTCACTTTTTATCTGACTAGGATTATCTTCAGGAAGTGGCAAAGAAGGCGCAGGCGCAATACTCTCTATCTGTGATTTCCACCATGCTCTATCTAATTTGCGCTGTTGTTTGAGTCCCTGATCCACTTTTGCTAAATCATGCCATTTAAAAAATGATGGTTTGTCGTTGGTATCTAACACACTTCCTTCATAAAACGTTGCTAAGTCTTCGATCAAAATGCGGCAACTGTCGGGATCAATAGCTATCATATCGGTATCAATATGTAAGCGAAACTTGTCATCAGGTAATAAGCTGACAGAAAACTTTGCCCCTTGACCCTGTGTCAAATCAAGCCTTTGATGTGTCCATTCATTTCTTTTTTCACTCAAAATGACGGATAATTTCTCAGTCGAAAACTGACTGAAATCATCCACACCTAAAATGTCCGAGCTAGGTTCATCGATAATAGAGCAAGACCCTGAACAATCAATCTTTAATCGTAGCATCTCATGTCGTTGGTATAATTTAACGAGTGCTGTGTATAGCTTTTCAAGATTAATATCCTTACCATCGAATTCTATATAAAGGTGGGAAGCCACACCGCCAAGTTTAGTATTTTTTTCTCTTCCAAACCAACACGCGGCCTGCATTGGTGTCAAATCACTCATCTACTTTCACTTTGTTGACAATCAATCGGGAAGCCGCCATTATTTTGCAAACAATTATCATTTACAATAAAAATGTTTTAATTATTATGTAGATAGTAAGAAAAATTGACTCAAATAGGTATCTAACACTTTAAATGCCCCACCTATGTGAACTATGCCACTAATGGAATAAAAATGTATTGACATAATAATATTAAAGAGTGAGTAACAAGTTGACTCCTTTAGCTAAAATCTATCGTAAATAGTGTTGTTCTTATTGAATTCTGACTTTAGAGCAGCATTGACACTGTGTTAATATAATAATTTCAACTTAGATAAAATGCATACTATTATTATTTTCTTATTGTTATCTTTGGCAATTAAAGCAAAAAATGATAGCCATTAAAATAAAAATCATGAGTAACATAACTTTAAATTAATAATAAGGTAAATATTACTTACTTAGCTATAAAAATTTCCAAAAGAAATCACTAACAAGATAAATTCAATGTTTTCTTGTTGGCGAAATTAAACCATACAAATAATAATGAATAAGGTTTAACCGTATATTTACCAAGTGTACTTTAAACAATAATAAAGACTCAACAGGCGACACAATGAAACTATCCAATGAGGATCTAAGCAGGCTTAATGAATTTTGGATTTACTGTAATCAAAACCAGTATTTTAATGTTGGCTATCCCGAATCTGCTGATTTCGATTACTCCAATCTAGAAAAGTTTATGAAGTTTTCTATTAATAACTGCGGCGATTGGAGAGAAGAAAGCAACTACAAACTCAATTCCTTTGACTTTGAGAGAGACGTCATGCGTTACTTCGCTCAATTGTTCAATATCGCCCCGCAAGATAGTTGGGGCTATATCTCTAACGGTGGAACTGAAGGCAACCTATTTTCCTGCTATCTAGCCAGAGAACTCTTTCCAAATGGTTATCTCTATTACTCTGAAGAGACTCACTACTCTGTAGATAAAATCGCTAGACTACTCAAGATCCCAGCACGCAAAATTCCTGCATTATCAAACGGCGAAATAGACTATCTACAGCTCGTTACTCAAATTAAGCAAGACCAACAAACTAGCCCTATTATCTTTGCCAACATTGGTTCAACCATGCGGGGAGCAATCGACAATATCGAACGAATACAGCACGACCTTGCTGCTTTAGGGCTCGATAGACATGACTATTATATTCATGCAGATGCCGCATTAAGTGGCATGATTCTACCTTTTGTGGATCAACCACCGCCATTCTCGTTTGAAGATGGTATTGACTCCATTACGGTATCTGGACATAAGATGATTGGTTCACCTATTCCATGCGGGATCGTGCTCGTCAAACAGCATATGGTTGACCAAATTTCTGTAGAAGTAGACTACATCTCGTCACGCGATCAAACCATCAGTGGTTCAAGAAATGGCCATAGCGCCCTATTCATGTGGACTGCGATCAGGAGTCATACCATGTCAGATTGGAAAACTAAAGTGAAGCTTTGTTTAGACATGGCGGAATATACCGTTCAGCGCTTCCAAAAGGCGGGTATCGAAGCATGGAGAAATAAGAACTCAAACACGGTCGTCTTCCCTTGCCCATCTGAACCCATTTGGCGAAAGCATTCTTTGGCTACGTCTGGGGATGTTGCGCACATCATCACCATGCCACACCTAAATAGCACAATGCAATTAGACGTATTAATCGATGATGTCATTTTTGATTTATTGCCCGACTACGCCCTTGGTCATGTAATTGGGCAGAACTAATTCATCACGTTTACACCCAAGTATCCTCGTGGTACTTGGCTCAGCGAAAGTGACTTGGTTTGTAGAAGTGGCGATTTAAAGGGTTAGTTAGGGCCTAATCAAGAATCGGCAACAAAGTATACAAGCCAAGTCAACTTGCCCTTCGGGAGTGTGTCATTGACCCGGTCGCGGCGTCTAGCAACTTGGAAAGAGCCGATTATCCTTTCCTTGCGGTCGAATCAATGGCGACGCTCTGCATCCTGTATCTTGCAGTCACTTAGGTATCACAATGTCAGTAGAGGACATCAATTTAAAAGGCTTAACATGAAAACCACCATTAACTTGACAGCATTTTCTTCATTTATCACTTACGGCTTAAATGAGGTAAGAATATGCTAAATAGGATCATCCAACATTACATCACGCCAGCATTACTACCAGCTTTACGGCCGTCAGTAGCAAAACTAGCTTGTGGCGTTGCCTGTGAAGTGTCTGCTGCTGTAGCAAAACTCGGCGCCCTTTTATGCTTAATTCAGCTCATTGATGAGCTATCAAGCCAATGGGTTTACGCTGCAATTGGATTATGGGTAATCAGTGCGATTATTGCATCTTTTGGCTCTTGGTTAGTGCACGATGCCGAGTCTGTTTTTTCGAATCGTCTGCGTCGTGAAGTAGCGCAGCACTTAGTTCGCTTACCCAGTAAAACCATATCGAGATACGGCGATAATCAGTTGCGCCGATTGGTATCAGAGGATATCAATACACTTCATCATATGGTGGCACATTTACCAGCAGAATTAGTGACATTCATTATTGTACCCGTCTCTTCAATAGTGATCATGTTAGCTCTTGCAGGCCCAATCGCGCTATTCATCCTTCTCCCTGGTTTGATTGCATCACTATATTACTTGCTATTTTTGCCTCGGTTTGCGGCCAAACATGGAGCCGAACGAATGACCATAATGGGCGATATCGTCACCGCGGTTAATGATTATACAAGGGGGATTAGAGTCAACCGTATCTACGGCACCCAAACTGGTGCGCTTACGGATTATTATGACTCGACCAGGCGTTTCACCCAGGGCATTGTCAAGTGGGTAGGTAGTGTTGCTCTTCCCGCGGCTATCGCGGTCGCTTTACTTCAGGCCGTTGCCACTTTTGCGATTGGGTATGCCGTTGCCTACCAACTTAGCCCTGCAGCAATGGCATCCGTATTCTTTTTTGGATTAGCTATCGTCACGCCAGTATTAAAGCTTGGACACGGGTTGGACTACATCACAGCTGGCAAAAATGCGGCCAACAATATCAGCGAGTTCTTGCAACAGCCAACGATTGTCAGCGGTAAACTCAATCACAAATCACAACCACAAAAGTTACGTGGCTCAGGCTTAGTTGTCGTGAACAACAAAAAGACCATCATCGACAATCTCACTCACGATTTTCTGCCTGGTTCCTTTACCGCAATTATGGGACAAAGCGGGGCAGGAAAAAGTACCTTGCTGCGTATCTTAGCTGGCCAAGAAACACCCGCACATGGCAGTGTTTTATTGGGACGTGAGGAACTGTTCGACCTTACTGAGACTGCACGCTATCAGGCAATACGCTATCTCCCTCAGGAGACTGGCGCGCTTAAAACCACCATTAGAGAAAACTTGCAGCTAAGCGCACCAGGCGCAGGTGATGATGAGCTATATCTTGCGCTGTCCCTTGCTCGACTAGACCTTGATCTTGATTCTGACGCGAGCTTGCTGTCCGGCGGCCAGCAACAACGTATCGCACTAGCGGGCATTTTTTTATGTGATACAAATGTTATTTTGCTTGATGAGCCCACCAGTGCACTCGATGACGATACCGCAATCGACATCATCAAAAGTTTAGCCGCACTCACTCAACAACATAATAAAACGTTGATCATGGTAACACACGATTCAAAGCTTGCTCGACTGGCTGACTTTACTCTCACATTAAGTGACCAACGACAGGATGACCAAGTATGAAACCTAAAAATACTGTATCTTCCAGCGCAACCATGCCTTTTAACGCTAAGTCTCGTTTGTATCGAGTGGCAATAGGTTGGACTTTTGTTGCTCTATTTGAAGCCATCGCGTATACATTTCTTGCGGTGTCCATTGTAGAAAAAGCATCCCCGATATACGTGCTGATAACGGCAGCACTTGCCGTGCTCGTTACCGTCCTAGTGCAACGATCTGGGTTTATTTCTGGCGCTAGGTTAGCAGGAGACCTTTACGCTGCAGTAGGACGCGCACTCAGTAAAGCCAAGCTTGCATGGTTTAGCGAACAGCGCCGCACGCAACTTAACCAATTGGCAGAGCGAGGTATACCTGGATTTATGGCAATCCCCGCCCATCATTTGCAGACATTTTTACACGCGCCACTACTGCCGATTTTCTTGGTCTTTGGAATTGGTATCGTGGGAGGAATACAAATTGCGCTGTTAAGTTGCGCACTTTTAATCCTTGCGTTAACCGTACAATTTACAGCGCAGCGTCAACTTAGTCGTTCAGACAAAGATAGGCACAGGGCAGATGTGCAAGCGACAAAATCAACACTGGAACTGATCGACCATTTTGATTTACTGCGTTCAACAGCAGGTCCAAAACGAGCAATAGAGCGAATCGACAGAAGTTGGAGCGCACAAGAGAAAGTGTACGCTGGAATCAATAAGAGCGCTTCGTTAGCAACCTTTGTCTCTTCGTTGGCAACCATCTTACCACTCGCAGGCCTTGCTACCTACCTTGTGTGGGCACAGATGACTCAACCACTTCTCATCTTGGCCCTACTGATTTTAATTACTCGCGCAGCCGCACCACTCGGAGAATTAGCATTAGCAGGGTTCGCTATTAATGATGTAAAAGCCTCAATAAACAATTACGGACAACTAACCAATGTCCCTACCCTGACAGAAGCTAGAGGTAGAAATGCGGCTATCCCGAACAACCATAAGTTAGAACTGAATCGTGTTAGCCATCAAGACTTATTTGCGGATGTCAGCTTGGAAGTCAAACAAGGTGAAACCATTGTCATTAATGGCATCAGCGGCAGTGGAAAAAGTACATTGCTCGGCCTGTTTCTTCGATTTGATGATCCGAGCAAAGGGTCTATATCGCTTGGTGGTGTCGATCTTAAAGACATCCCATATGAGTCTTTCATTCAGCATATCGCTTACGTCTCACAGGATCCGATTATCTACACGGGAACGCTAGCAGACAATATTCGTTTAGGAAACCCAAACGCCACTGACGAAGAGATCGAGCATTTTGCTGGATGTGCAGAACTTAATGAGCTTATTGCCTCGTCTGACAAAGGGATTCATCAGTCAGTCGGACAAAAAGGCACTGGGCTATCCGGTGGTGAGAGACAACGAGTCGCGATCGCACGAGCCCTGATCAAAAAAGCGCCGATCCTAGTGTTCGATGAAGCGACATCAGCACTAGATGAAACCACCGAAAAAAGAATTGCTGATCATATTCATCATTTAGACTCTACAGCGATTATTGTAACACATCGAGACCTGCGAGTTTGGCGTCCAACCGTTGAACTAACGATAGACAACCGAGAGGTAAGGATTCTGGGCCACCCTGCTAACACGGTAAGCACTGATAAAAACAACAGTAAGTTAGAGCAGGGTTCTGATGAGCTAGCGTTTAACGTTTAAACGTATTGGTAACAACATCAAAGCACCCCACTTTACACAGAGGGGTGCTTTACATATATGTGGGGAAGGCAATTTTTAAGCAGTAATTTGCGTTGCCTCCCACCACTCTTTAATTGTGTGTAGAGCGACCATTTCAGCAAGCTCGACATTAAAGCCTAATGCCTTCCAACGGCTATGTAGTGTCATGACTCGAATAGAGTCTAAGCCAAGAAATATTAGGTTTTCCTCCACATCCACCTCATCCAGATCTACGTCAAGTATGTCAGCGACATCCTTCCTCATAGTCTCTAAGCTAAAAGTACTTGCTACTGTCGAAGGTTGAACCGCTTGGACAAATTCATTGACGGATTTAACGCTCCCACTCCTACCTGATACGTACTTAAGCGTATGGAGATGGTCTTCTTCAGAGAAGTCCGCAATCGAATCACCAATAACAAAAGGTTTAATATCGAGCATAAACGCGTCCAGTGCCGTTGATAGAATACCGATATGGCCGTAGACACCGACAATAATGAGCTGATCTCTTTGCTCCTCTTGCATCCACTGGAGCAATGGCGTTTTCTTAAACGCACTATAACGCCATTTGGTATATTGAATGTCTCCACCTTGAGGTGACACTTCGCTCGTTATCTCAGTATCTTGAGTTAATCCAGTACCCCAAAAGTCCGTCAGCAACGCTCTTTCATTTGGTTCCTGATTGGCAGGCTGAGCGGTATAAATAACAGGAATATTGGCAGCTCTGGCATTGTCTAAAACTTTACTTACGTTTTCTAAAAGCTCTGGTACTGGTGACTTTGTTTTATCAAAGAAGTTGAGGAAATAAGTTTGCAAGTCATGAACTAAAACAACAGCCTTTTTAGGATCTATTTTCCAATTCACTGTGTTTTCTGGAAATAACTCCGGTTGAGGCAGGTTATACGAGGCGATCTTAGGAATGGCCATTTAGTTATCCTTATCTAAAACGATGACTACAAATTAAGGGGCAAGTGCGCCCAGAGAAAAATATTGATAATCAATATCATTTACGGCAATTCTAAGCTAACAATGGATATAAAATCAATTGCTTATGAGGGTTAATTCTATAAACCGCATTCAACCAAGTCATCTCGAGATGCTTGGGTATTTAAATGGTCGATTTCGCTTATTACTCGCAATCTCATCACATCGACGGATACAAAAAACCCTGCCAGAATGGCAGGGTTTTCATTTCTTAAAAAGATACGTTACGTAAAATTAATCACGTAGAGACGCACCAAACTTCTCAGATACGTGAGCAACGATAGCGTCAACCGCACCAGCAATGTCTGCATCTTCAAGCGTACGCTCAACTGACTGTAGCGTCAGGGCGATAGCTAGGCTCTTCTTACCTTCTTCAACACCTTTACCAACGTAAACGTCGAATAGTTTCGCATCTTTCAGGAACTCGCCACCTTGTTCTAAACAAGCGTTAACGATATCACCAGATGCTACGGCTTCGTCAACCACTACCGCAATGTCACGACGGTTTGATGGGTACTTAGAAAGCTGTACTGCTTCTGGAATCACTTTAGTGTTGATTGCAGACCATTCCACTTCGAATACGATAGTACGGCCGTTTAGGCCAAACTTGCGCTCTAGTTCTGGATGAACCGTACCAATCACACCAACTTGCTTGCCATCAACGATGATAGCAGCAGATTGACCTGGGTGAAGCGCTGGGTTCGCTGCTTTGTCTTCAGCAGAAAGTGCTGCGAAAGAGTAAGCCGCTTCGTTTGCTGTAAGCTCAAGAACCGCTTCTAGATCGCCTTTCAGATCAAAGAAATCAACGGTGTTAGTTTCGATGTCCCAGTGCTCTTCACTGCGAGTACCTGCGATAACACCTGCAAGCATAGGCTCTTGGCGCATACCGTTTTCAGCAGACTCACATGGGATGAAACGTAGGCCGTATTCAAATAGACGAACACGTGGCTGTTGACGCTTCTGGTTGTGAACCACAGTATTTAGTAGACCTTGGATAAGGCCTAGACGCATTGCTGACATATCCGCAGAGATTGGGAATGGCAGGATTAGCGGCTCAACACCCGGTACAACCAACTTTTGCTGCTCTGGCTCAACGAAGCTGTAAGTGATTGCTTCTTGGTAACCACGGTCAACAAGTAGGTTACGAACGCGTTTTAGCGGAATGTTCGCTTCTACGTGGTCGTGCATCTTAAGTGCCGCCGCTGGGTTTTGGTTAGGGATGTTATCGTAACCGTAGATACGACCTACTTCTTCAATTAGGTCTTGCTCGATTGCGATATCAAAACGCCATGTCGGTGCTGTCGCTGTCCAACCTCTTTCTTGGTTAGCAAGAGCAGTAGTCTCTACAGTTAGGCCAAGACGCTCTAGGATTTCTACTACGTCAGTATCCACAATGTGGTGACCTAGTAGGTTGTCTAGTTTAGTACGACGTAGAGTAACTTTGTTTGGCTTAGGTAGGTCTGCTTCAGACTCTACTGCAACAACAGGCGCTACTTCACCACCACAGATTTCAACAAGAAGCTGAGTTGCACGCTCCATTGCGCTCACTTGTAGTGCGTAATCCACACCACGCTCGAAACGCATTGATGAATCAGTGTGCAGACCGTAGCTACGTGCGCGACCACGGATGTGGTCAGGTGCAAAGAATGCACACTCTAGTAGCACGTCTTTAGTCTCAGTTGTTACACCAGACTCTTCACCACCAAAGATACCTGCAATTGCAAGTGCTTTGTTGTGGTCTGCTACTACTAGTGTATCTGCGTTTAGTTCTGCTTCGCTGCCATCAAGAAGTGTTAGCTTCTCACCTTGCTCAGCCATACGAACGACGATGCCACCTTCGATCTTCGCGAGATCGAACGCGTGCATTGGTTGGCCTTGCTCTAGAAGAACATAGTTGGTGATGTCTACTACAGGATCGATAGAGCGGATACCACAGCGGCGCAATTTCTCTTGCATCCATAGTGGCGTTTCAGCTTGAACGTTTACGTTCTTAACCACACGACCTAGGTAACGTGGACACGCAGCCGGCGCTTTCACTTCGATAGACACTTTGTCTTCGATTGAAGCTGCTACTGCTTCTACTGATGGCTCAGTTACGTCAGCACGGTTAAGTACGCCAACTTCACGAGCTAGACCACGAATGCTGAAACAGTCAGCGCGGTTTGCTGTTAGGTCTACGTCTACTGTTACGTCGTCTAGACCTAGGAATTCGCGGAAGTCGGTACCAATTACTGCGTCTTCTGCTAGTTCCATGATGCCGTCTGACTCAACGTCGATACCTAGTTCAGAGAATGAACACAGCATACCGTGTGATGGTTGACCACGTAGTTTTGCTTTTTTGATTTTGAAATCGCCTGGTAGAACAGCACCAACAGTCGCTACAGCAACTTTGATACCTAGGCGACAGTTAGATGCGCCACAAACGATGTCTAGAAGTTCTTCAGCGCCAACATCTACTTTAGTTACACGTAGTTTGTCAGCGTCTGGGTGTTGACCACACTCAACCACTTTACCTACTTTAACGCCAGTGAAAGAACCAGCGACAGGTAGTACGTCGTCTACTTCTAGACCCGCCATTGTGATTTGGTGTGTAAGTTCGTCAGTCGATACCGCAGGGTTTACCCACTCACGAAGCCAAGATTCGCTAAATTTCATAGTGATGTATCCCCTGGATTACTTGAACTGTTTTAGGAAACGAAGGTCGTTCTCGAAGAACGCACGAAGATCGTTTACGCCGTAACGAAGCATAGTCAGACGCTCAACGCCCATACCGAATGCGAAACCAGAGTACTTCTCAGGGTCGATGCCTACGCTGCGCAGTACGTTAGGGTGAACCATGCCACAACCTAGAACTTCGAGCCATTTACCGTTCTTACCTTTCACGTCTACTTCTGCTGAAGGCTCAGTGAATGGGAAGTAAGAAGGACGGAAACGTACTTCCACTTCTTCTTCGAAGAAGTTACATAGGAAATCGTGCAGGATGCCTTTCAGCTGTGCAAAGTTAACGTTTTCATCAACCAGCATGCCTTCCACTTGGTGGAACATTGGCGTGTGCGTTTGGTCGTAGTCGTTACGGTATACACGGCCTGGTGCGATGAAACGGAATGGTGGTTTACCATTTTCCATGGTACGGATCTGTACGCCTGACGTGTGAGTACGAAGCATCAAATCTGGGTTGAAGAAGAAAGTATCATGGTCAGTACGCGCTGGGTGATCAGCGGCGATGTTTAGTGCATCAAAGTTATGGAATGCATCTTCGATTTCTGGACCAGACTCTGTGTTAAAGCCAAGTTCGCCAAAGAACTTCTCAATACGCTCAACAGTACGAGTAACTGGGTGTAGACCACCGTTCTCGATACGACGACCTGGTAGTGTCACGTCGATCGTTTCTGCTGCTAGCTTCGCTTCTAGCTCTGCACGTTGTAGTGCATCTTTACGAGCTGCGATAGCTTGCTGAACTGCGCCTTTCGCTTTATTAATCTCTTGACCCGCTTCACGGCGCTCTTCTGGTGGTAGTTTACCTAGGCTTTGAAGTTGAGCAGTTAGCTCACCTTTTTTACCTAGATACTGAACACGCACTTCATCAAGTACGACTAGCGATTCTGCGGCTTCAATTGCTGCACTCGCGTTAGCAATGATCTCTTCTAGATGTTGCATCGTTTCCTCATCTACCTGCTGGTAGTATCCATAAGGGAGTGATTGGTTTTTTGATAGCTGTACATAGTAGCCAAACCCGCCACCAAAGCCAAATTGAATTATGAAAAGAAAAGGTTATTGAATGAAAAGAACACAAAAACATGAAAAAAACAGGTTATTACTCAAAACTCCCCCGAGATACTTGATTCAGCGAGAGTGGCTTGGTTCGAAAGCAAGCAATAATTTGAAAATCTGGGGGGGTAAAGGATAGCTAACGTAGTATGAATCTATTTTAGACCGACAGGCTCGGCTTATCCCCTGCTAACGCAATAGCGTTACGAATATCTTCAATGAAGCTGGCGCTGGTTTTTCCAATACCATCAGAAAACTTCACTGGCTGGTGAGGACCTGCGATGAGTAAAACATTGGTGAAATCTGAAACGTCAAAATCATCAACAACCACATTTTCTGAATGAAAGTTTAGAACGGTGTCAGCAACTTGTTTTTCTATAATGAGAAGTTGTTCTTCGGTTATTTTCATTCGCGACAAGGCAACTCGAACACATTTCTCATGTGTGGTGGTTTGCTCTTTAATTATCTCAGTGTACTTATCACTAAGCTTTGAGTTTTCTGAATAGCTATAATAAAGCGGGCCATGCAAAATAATTTTATTCTCTGCGTCAACATGAACCAAATTGAGTAACTCAAGTGCACCTAGGTAATCCGACATACTTCGCGCTGAGAGATCATACTTTTTCATTAGAATGGCGTAACCATCCTTTCCACGAAGCATTCGTAGTTCACGATAAAAATCGTACAAATGAGGAAATTGAAAGAAGACTTCGTCTTGGGTATGGCTAAAATAGTCTTGATCTTCTGCTTGAAGTTGATTGGCCAATTTTTGCAATTCATCAAGGGTACAATCGACTGCACGGCAATATTCTAAGAGCTTATCAAGAGCAAGGTTGGTACTGGTCAAATGACGTTTAAAAGTGGATAACGGCATTCCCATTTTCTCAGACAACTCTCGATACGTTAGCCCTTTGGTTTTTATAGCTTGTCTTAATGCTGCTAACAAGTACTCAGGAGTAAGTTCTCTCATCTACAATTCCTTATGGTGATGATTCATATTTGTAACAATATAGAACCACCTCGCAAGGTACAAGTTCATATTTCATAAGAAATCATAGAGCTACTGTTAACTTTATTAACAAAATCATAAGCAAAACTGAATTAGCGAATGTTTGTAACACGACAGAAATTCACAACTTTTCTTCCATATTAAGTTCAACTCAGCGTATTGGGATTATATTACTAACTCATTTGACAATATCGAATGTAAATCTACGCTTACTTTAGGTAATTAAACCTATTTAGAACAGATCATTGCCGCTAAAAGTAGGTAAAAAAGGAATTGATGATGAGACTAAAACCACTTGCCGCAAGCTTGGGAGCGGTACTCCCGACTTTGGCTAATGCAGCAGATAAACCAAACATTGTTGTTATATTCGGCGACGATATTGGCTGGCAGAACGTAAGCGCATACGGTATGGGCACAATGGGTTACAAGACCCCCAACATAGACCGAATCGCTAACGAAGGGATCAAATTCACCGACCACTATGCTCAGCCAAGTTCAACGGCAGGGAGAGCGGCCTTCATCACAGGCCAGTACCCTATTCGCTCGGGGATGACCACAGTTGCGATGCCGGGGGGAGCGCTAGGGATGAAAGCGGGTTCACCTTCACTAGCTGAGGTCCTAAAGCAAGTGGGCTACGCCACTGGCCAATTCGGCAAAAACCACCTCGGTGATCATAACTTTGCCCTTCCGACCGTGCATGGATTTGATGAATTCTTCGGTAATTTGTACCACCTAAACACTCAAGAGGAGCACGAACAAAGAGACTATCAAAACTTTGCCAAAGCATACTCGGGTTCTGTTGAAAGTTACGCGAAAAAGTTTGGTACAAGAGGCGTATTACATTGTTTCGCTGACGCAAAAGATGACAAAACGGTAGATCCAAGATTTGGAGCGGTTGGCAAGCAAAAATGCACGGATACAGGGCCACTTGGACAAGAGCGAATGAAGGATTTCGACAAAGCGGAAATGATACCAGCTGCCTTGAAGTTTATTGACAAATCAATTGAAGATGACAAGCCGTTTTTCACTTGGATCAACACCAGTCGCATGCACCTTTACACACGTTTGAACGACAAGTGGCGCTACGCAGCGGAGCAATATACCAGTGAGTTCGACTATCACGGAAGCGGCATGCTACAACACGATCATGATATTGGTTATCTGCTTGACGAACTCGATAAACGTGGGATTACTGAGAATACTATAGTTTTGTACACAACTGACAACGGCCCTGAGCATTCTTCTTGGCCCTACGGCGGTACTACACCATTCCGGGGCGAGAAAATGACAACCTATGAAGGCGGTGTTCGAGTTCCAATGATGGTGAGATGGCCTGGCACCATTCCATCTGGACAAGTTCTCAATGGCATACAGGGCCACCAAGATCTGTTTACAACTCTGGCCTCTGCCGCTGGTGTGAAAGGCGTCAAAGAACAGATGATAAAAGAGAAAAAACAGTATATTGATGGTATCGACAACTTGCCATACTGGACAGGCAAAAGCGAATCCTCTGCGAGACAGTCTATATTTTACTACTTCGAGGATCAGCTTTCAGCTATTCGAATCGGACCTTGGAAATTCCACTTTGCTATCGCTGAAAACTACTACGATAACTTATTGCCACTGTCAAAACCAAAAATCTACAACCTGAGAGCAGATCCGTTTGAGAGCTTTGATTCAATCGATGCAAATGGTCATTTAATTCAGAAAATGTCATGGCTACTCGCTCCAGCATCGGAAATGGTTACTGAACACGTCAAAAGCTTGGTCGAGTATCCACCGACTCAAGGTGGTTCAACCTTCGATATGACTAAAATTATTGAGGATGCCATGAAGAAAACGCAGCAATAAGCCCTTAAAAATAGTCTAAAGAAATAGCCTAATCACGTCATTGCACTGATTAGGCTTTAACTTAGAGGATATCCATGAGCAAATATCTCACTAGAAATACGACAGAGCTGGATGTTGTTCCTCTCAAAACAGCTAAAGCAGACAAAGGCCATGTCAGACGCTTCCACGTCATGGCCAAGCCCGGCGGGGCTAAGTGCAATATAGACTGCCAATACTGCTTCTATCTGCACAAAGAGGGTCTACTTCATCAACCTAAGCAACCAAGGATGAGTGATGAACTGCTCGAAAGGTATATTGAACAATATATTGCTAGTCAGGACTCAAATGAAGTTACATTTTCTTGGCAAGGCGGAGAGCCCACTCTGTTGGGCTTAGATTTTTTTAGAAAAGTCGTCGTTTTACAAAAAAAGTACGCCGATGAAGGAATCAAGGTAAACAACGACTTACAAACTAACGGTATTATACTTAACGATGAATGGTGTGAATTTTTAGCGCGGAACCATTTTCTGGTGGGTCTTTCAATAGACGGTCCTGAGAGTATCCACAATAAGTACAGAGTCACCCGCAGTAACAAACCGACATTTCATCTCGTTATGAAAGCGGTAGAGTTGCTAAGACAATATGGCGTCAAATTTAACGCACTTGTCACCGTTAATCGCCATAACGTCAAATACCCTATCGAAGTATATCGTTTTTTAGTCGACGAGTTGAAGGTAAACTACATACAGTTCACCCCGGTTGTAGAGCCGAAAAACTTTAAGTCAGCGGCACCTCAATTTTTTAATGATGCCGCAATACCCTCTCTTGGGAGCCCAGAAGCGCGCCCGGGCAACGTTATGTCTATCGTCACAGATTGGTCCGTTGATCCTGATGATTGGGGGAATTTTCTCAAAGTAACTTTTGAAGAGTGGATCAATAACGACCTGGGTCGTGTCATGGTAAATCTGTTTGAAACAGCAGTTGCTCAAACAATGGGTAAACCAAGCCAGTTATGCGTGACTTCAGAATTTTGCGGCAAAGCCATCGCTATAGAACACACAGGTGACATCTATTCCTGTGACCACTTCGTCTATCCAGAATACAAGCTCGGCAACATCAACGATCAAAATTTACCAGATATGGCTCTGTCTGTTCGTCAAGAAGGGTTCGGCATGTCAAAACGCGACAGCCTTCCAGAATATTGTAAGCGTTGTCCTTACTTAAACTTGTGCTGGGGGGAATGTCCAAAAAATAGAATCATCAAAACGCCTGATGGCGAGATCGGACTCAATTATTTATGTTCCGGTATCAAGACATTTTTTGACTTCGCACAACCAATACTTGTTGGCTTGGTCACCGTCATGAACACAGGAGCTAACAAAGCCCAGCTTTCAAAAAGCTCAGCGAGACCAGAAAGTTTGTAACCGTATGAACCATTGGTAGACATAAAAGTAGTTGGTGGGCGTTAAAATAATAAATGAACGTGGCAACGATTTCGGCTGTTAAAACCGATTTTGGAGTGAAACCCGTTTTGGTTCATAAAGAAAAGACAATAAAAAAGGAGAGCATAAGCTCTCCTTTTCTTAATCCTAAACTGCTAATTAAAGAGCAGCTTTCGCTTTTTCAACTAGAACAGCAAATGCTGATTTATCGAATACTGCGATGTCCGCAAGGATCTTACGATCGATCTCGATAGATGCTTTCTTAAGACCGTTGATGAAACGGCTGTAAGATAGACCATTTTGACGAGATGCTGCATTGATACGTGCAATCCAAAGTTGACGGAATTGACGTTTCTTAGCGCGACGGTCACGGTAAGCGTATTGACCAGCTTTAGTAACTGCTTGGAAAGCTACGCGGTAAACACGTGAACGTGCACCGTAGTAACCTTTAGCTTGTTTTAGAACTTTCTTATGACGTGCACGAGCTTGTACACCACGTTTTACGCGAGGCATTATGCTTCTCCTAAACTAAACGATTGATAACTAAAAGAATTAAGCGTATGGCATCATACGAATAACTGCAGCCACTTCACAACGAGGAAGGATTGCATTCGGACGTAGTTGACGCTTGTTCTTAGTAGTACGCTTAGTCAGGATGTGACGTTTTGTAGCGTGCTTGAACTTAATACCACCAGCAGTTTTCTTAAAACGCTTAGCAGCACCTTTGTTGGTTTTCATCTTAGGCATGATGAATAACTCCGCATTGAGTAGGTTTAATAAACAACGTAATTAGGGCGAACAAGAGCCACCCGCTATCTTCTATTAAAAAGAATGGCGACTGGCACTTAATTACTTGATGAGCCTTTAATTACTTCTTTTTAGGGGCAAGAACCATGATCATCTGACGACCTTCGATTCGACTTGGGAAAGATTCCACTACAGCAAAGTCTACAGTGTCTTCTTTCAAGCGATGAAGAACGTCAACACCGATGTCTTGGTGTGCCATTTCTCGGCCACGGAAGCGAATTGTTACCTTCACTTTGTTGCCTTCTTCAAGGAAACGCGTCAGGTTGCGTAGTTTTACCTGATAGTCTCCAATATCAGTTCCAGGACGGAATTTTACTTCCTTAATCTGAACCTGTTTTTGCTTTTTCTTCTGCTCTTTAGCAGATTTGCTCTTTTCAAAGAGGAATTTGCCGTAGTCCATAACACGACAGACTGGCGGCTCAGCGTTAGGACTGATTTCCACAAGATCCATGCCCGCTTCTTCAGCAGCTGCGATCGCTTCTTGAATAGATACAACACCAACTGATTCACCGTCAGCGCCTGTTAGTCGAACTTCACGAACGCCACGAATTTCATTGTTCATACGGTGTGGGTTTTGTTTTACCGGCTGTTGGCCGCGTCTTCCGCCTTTAATAGCTTATTCCTCCAGATTGAGCTTACGGCTAAAGATCTCGTCTTGGATGTATGCAATGAAGTCATCCACTTTAAATTTACCGAGATCTTTACCTTTTCGAGTACGTACTGCGATTTCGCCTGCTTCCATTTCTTGGTCACCGACAACTAGCATATACGGTACACGCTTTAAAGTATGTTCGCGGATTTTAAAGCCAATCTTCTCATTTCTCAAGTCTGCTTTGGCTCTAATTCCACTTTTTTGTAGTTTTTGTACTACTTCTTGAACATAATCTGACTGTTTATCAGTAATGTTCATAAGAATTGCTTGTTCTGGTGCCAACCAAGTTGGGAAGAAACCAGCATATTCTTCAATAAGAATACCAATGAAACGCTCTAGTGAACCTAAAATTGCGCGGTGAATCATTACCGGCACAAGACGTTCATTGTTTTCACCTACATAAGTTGCACCCAGGCGACCTGGTAGGTTGAAATCTAGTTGGACAGTACCACACTGCCATGCACGGTCTAGACAGTCATATAGTGTGAATTCAATCTTAGGACCGTAGAATGCACCCTCGCCTTCTTGGATCTCGTATGGAATCTCCATCGATTCAAGAGACTGTTTCAATGCTTCTTCAGATTGATCCCAGATTTCATCTGAACCTACACGTTGTTCTGGACGAGTAGACAGTTTCACTACGATATTGTCGAAACCAAATGTTTGGTATGTATCGTACACCATTTTGATGCAACTTGTTACTTCTTCTTGAATTTGGCTCTCGGTACAGAAAATATGAGCGTCATCCTGAGTAAAGCCACGTACACGCATAATACCGTGCAGCGCACCAGATGGTTCGTTACGGTGACATGAGCCGAACTCTGCCATACGTAGTGGTAGGTCACGGTACGATTTTAGACCTTGATTGAAGATCTGTACATGACCAGGGCAGTTCATTGGCTTCAGTGCGTATTCACGGTTCTCAGAAGCCGTTGTGAACATCGCATCAGCGTATTTGTCCCAGTGACCAGAACGTTCCCAAAGAACGCGATCCATAATTAATGGACCTTTTACTTCTTGGTAACCGTATTCATCTAGCTTAGAGCGCACGAATACTTCAAGGTCACGGAAGATAGACCAACCATTGTGATGCCAGAACACCATACCCGGTGCTTCTTGTTGCATGTGGAATAAGTCTAGTTGCTTACCCAATTTACGGTGGTCACGCTTCGCTGCTTCTTCTAAGCGAGTTAGGTGCGCTTTTAGTGCTTTCTTATCGTGGAAAGCGGTACCGTAGATACGTTGAAGCATTTTGTTGTCGCTGTTACCACGCCAGTAAGCACCTGCAACATTCATCAGAGTGAAGTGTTGGCAGAAGCTCATGTTAGGAACGTGAGGGCCACGACACATGTCAATGTATTCTTCATGGTGGTAAAGGCCTGGACGGTCATCACGAGATACGTTTTCGTCTAGGATTTCCACCTTGTATGGTTCGCCACGTGATTCAAATGTGTCACGTGCTTCCTGCCAGCTTACTTTTTTCTTAACCACTTCGTACTTGGTTTTCGCGAGCTCTTTCATACGCTTTTCAATCTTTTCAAGATCGTCTTGCGTTAAAGACTCATCTAGGTCGATGTCGTAGTAGAAGCCATTGTCGATGGTTGGACCAATCGCCATTTTAGCTTGAGGGTAAAGCTGCTTAAGGGCGTGACCAAGAAGGTGAGCACAAGAGTGACGAACGATTTCTAGACCGTCTACTTCATCTTTAACTGTGATGATTTCTAGGCTTGCGTCTTCTTCAATTGGATCGCACGCATCAACGCGATTACCGTTTACGCGACCAGCGATAGTTGCTTTGGCAAGGCCGGGACCGATCGATTGCGCAACTTCCATAGTAGAAACAGGGTTGTCAAATTGACGCTGACTGCCGTCAGGAAGAGTAATAATAGGCATGCTATGTCCTTTACAGTGGTGTTGCACACCAAGCAACACATGAAAGTTATTTTATATATTTAATTCAACAAGTTATGAAACTTGTAAGAGAAATATGTAGGATTTGGTACAAATTTAGGTACAAATACGGATGCACCACTATTTATTCCAAGGGCATTGTAACGAATAAATGTGAAATGACAATAATGAACTAAGCTCAAGTTCGAAGAAACATATCACCTTCACCGACCGAATGCGATTGTGCTGCGTTTTAATAGGCCCCCCTCTTCTTACCCTTTCATCATCCTTCGACCTATCATGGGAAAGTTTCAAGGCCATAGCTTTAGAAGAATCCATGTAGCTGATTTAATAAATAACCCCACCCTATTTAGCCCTCTTCACTTCAACAGCACGCTCGAACGCTCGTTTTTCTGAATGTGGACCAGCAAGAAATTAAACGACTGTTCTTTTTTATATACGTTCTTTTTAATAAAAGAATAAAAGAATTGGCGACAATACATTGAAAAGGGTTGTTTAAGAGATGAAGCTAAGCCCTAACGCTACATCTATCACTCCGAGAGTCAGGGCTGGTATTTGCTTGCGTTACAAATTCAACGTAAGCGCGACTGCTGCAGCAACTTGTGAATCAGATGCGCCGATAGGTAGCGAGAAAGAACGGTACTGATCACCGGACATGCTAAATGAGTGGTCGATTTCTGTTAAACAATGCATCGTCTCGCCATCTAAAACAAAGGAGAGCTCAATCTCTTTACTAGAAACGAAACCGTTATTACGAAATTCTAGCTCTTGGAAAACCCCTGAACGTGAAGTGAAAGTGTTACCGCGTAAAAAGCCCTTTTCGACGTCAGCTTTAACCATGCAGAAACCAGCTTGTTCAATCGTTCGGATCACACAGGAAGCCACAGGTAACGGCTTAACCTCGATATAATCCCTATCACGCGGGTCAATCGCAAAACCAATATCTAGCGTGGTTTCAACCCATACGTGACAGTGATTTTTCTGCGCACTTACTGCCGTGATCGGTGTTTCGTCGTGCAGTTTAAGCTCAAATGGTACCTGCTTGTCTTCATTCGGTTGAATAATAAACGGCTCAACCGCTTTCAATTGATCAATCGTGAAAGTTTGGTAGCTAACGCTGTCGTCTGCTTCTACTTTCATTTCCGTGTTCAGTTTGATGGTGATGGCATCTATTTGTTGCTCCACATCCCCACCTTTGATGTGAACGTGGCCACGTAAAGTTGCGCCTTGGTATACGCTCATTTCATCTAAAATCGTATCGACTTTTGCTGAGCCAATACCAAGTGATGCTTTTAGTTTCTTAAACATGTGATTCCTTCGTGACTGTTTGTTTTATTATGTTGATATGTCTCTGTTTACACAACTGATCAACCCCCCGCAAGTAATAGATTGCAAGAATGTTTATTCATCACTTCTATCAGCAAACAAAATAACGCTATCCGTTTGCAATTTGTGCGTGTATTACGCACTATTTGTATAGTCAATTAAAAGGAAGTTAACATGTCTACACCACTCTACATGCAAATCAAACAGTTTATCCTCGATAAGATTGACTCGGGAGAGTGGATGGTAGGACATAGGATCGCAACGGAAATCGAATTAACGCAGCAATTCGACGTGAGCCGAATGACTGTCAACAAAGCGATTCGGGATTTGGTGAATGTAGGCAAACTGCAACGCCGTCCTCGCCTTGGCACGTTTGTTTGTGATCCAACAGAAAAATCTGAATCCCCTCTATTGGACATCCGTAACATAGCATCTGAAATCACTAATCGCGGACGAGAACATCACAGTGAGGTATTGCAAAAAATCGCCATTAAAGCCGATGACAGTATCGCGACAAAGCTTGGTGTGATGCTTGGCACCACGGTATTTTACAGCGAGATTATCCACTTTGAAGACGGAAAACCAATTCAGCTTGAGCTACGTTGGGTCAACAGACAGTATGCGCCAAGTTATCTGCAGCAAGATTTCACCAATATGACGCCAAACCAATACCTCTCAGATAACTGCCCACTGAGTGCAATAGAGCATACTGTCGAGGCGATTGTTCCTGAAGGACGTATTAAACAAGACCTCAGAATGCAAACAAACGAGCCTTGTCTATTGCTCAATCGCCGCACTTGGAGTCAAGATAAACTAGTCAGTACCGCACTCCTTTACCATCCCGGGAATAAGTACAAATTAAGCTCTAAAATCCTGCTATAGACTAAGCTCCCCCTTCGGCGCGATCACATTTCATTAACATCAGTCTTGTCAGTGATGCTTTTTTCTCCTATTAATTTGTATATACATTTAAATATACAAATCAAAAGGAAGTATCAGATGGATTTGCTGATTGAAAATGCTCGCCTTGTCACTATGCAAGAAGGAGATCAAGGCTACCGGCCCTCTCCTCTCGCTCGCGTCGGCATTCAATCAGGAAAAATCGTTGCACTTAGTCGCCTAGCAAGAGGCGAAGACAACTCAGAAACCGAATCCATCCTGAATCCAGCCCAATATGAACAGACCATTGACCTTCAAAGCAAGTTGTTGTTGCCGGGGTTTATTGATTGTCACACTCATCTTGTGTTTGCTGGAAATCGTGCCAACGAGTTTGAAATGCGCCTCAACGGTATCCACTACGAGGAGATCGCCAAACAAGGGGGTGGCATTCTCTCTACCGTTCGTGCTACGCGCGCTGCGACACAAGCGCAACTCGTAGAGCTCGCTCTACCACGTTTAGATGGTTTGCTTGCAAGCGGTGTTACTTCTGTTGAGATTAAGTCTGGGTACGGGCTGACACTACAAGATGAAATCAAGATGCTGCGAGCAGCGAAAGCCTTAGAGCAAGAGCGCAAAGTAAAAATCACCACAACCCTACTCGCCGCTCATACACTTCCACCAGAATTTAAACACCGTGCAGACGACTATATCCAACACATCTGTGAAGACATCATTCCCCTCGTGGCAGAGGAAAAGCTCGCCACCAGCGTCGATGTATTTTGTGAGTCGATAGGTTTTAACTTAGCTCAAACCGAGCGTGTCTTTGAGGCAGCAAAACAACACGGTTTACATGTCAAAGGGCATACTGAACAGCTTTCTGATTTAGGCGGCACTATGCTAACGGCAAAATACAATGGCCTTTCTGCCGATCATATTGAATATCTCGATGAAATTGGTGTGCGTGCGCTCGCCAATTCCTCGACCGTGGCAACCTTGCTCCCTGGTGCGTTCTACTTCTTACGTGAAACCCAATTGCCTCCTATCGAATTACTCAGAGCACACAAGGTGCCAATGGCGATAGCAACAGACATCAACCCAGGGACATCGCCATTCGCAGATTTAACTCTGATGATGAATATGGCTTGCACCCTGTTCCGTTTAACCCCTCAGGAGGCACTACGCGGCGTTACCCAGCACGCCGCAAAAGCCTTGGGTTATGGGGGGTCTCGTGGCGTGATTTCGGTGGGTTATGACGCTGATTTCTCCGTGTGGGATATAGAGAACCCAGCGGATCTTAGCTATCAAGTTGGCGTAAAACGTTTAGTCGCTCGCATCGTTAATGGTGACTATGCCTCTCATGGAGGACTGTAACATGGCTCAATCCGATCTCAATGCCACTCCATTTCACTGGCAAGGCCGTCACGATACGGAAGACGGTGAACTTGGTAAGCGTATTCACCACGTAATTAAAAACATTTCTGTTGCAGATTTACCGAGCAGGAGCGAAGGGGTCTCGATCCTTGGCTTTGCAACTGACGCAGGTGTTGCCCGAAATAAGGGTCGTATTGGTGCGAAAAAGTCACCGGATTTAATCCGGCGTGCCCTAGCCAATCTCGCTTGGCACCAAGATGCGCCGCTTTACGATCTCGGCACCGTCGTTTGCGAAGACGACTTACTAGAAACTAGCCAGTCGCAGTGCGCAGCTACGATTGCTAAAGCGCTGCCTCATTCACCTGTCGTAGTGCTAGGTGGCGGACACGAAATCGCATGGGCATCATTTTCAGGCTTGGCCGAGTACTTCAAAACGCATCATCCAGACAAGCAGCCAAAGATTGGAATTATCAACTTCGATGCACATTTTGACTTACGCGCGTTTAACAGTTCACTTGCAGAGGTAAAACCGAGCTCAGGCACACCGTTTAATCAGATCCATCACTTTTGCCAACGCAATAATTGGGCGTTTCAGTACGCTTGCATTGGTGTCAGTAGAAGCAGCAATACCAAAGCCCTGTTCCAGAAAGCTGATGAACTCAAGGTTTGGTATTTGGAAGATAAACAACTTTGCTACCTGAACCAAATCGACCACTTAACACAGCTACAACTCTTCATCGATGGGTGCGAGTATCTCTATCTAACGATTGATTTGGACGTATTCCCGGCAGCAACAGCTCCGGGCGTGAGTGCTCCAGCAGCCAGAGGGGTCAGCTACGACATCCTTTCGCCGTTTCTCGAACTAATCCTAGATTGCAAAAACAAACTGATGCTGGCAGACATTGCCGAGTATAACCCCACTTATGATGTCGATAGCCAAACTGCTCGGTTAGCTGCTCGTCTATGTTGGGACATCACTAATGCCATGGCAGAAATAAACCGTAAGCCGAAATAACCGAACCTAATAACAATCAACTCGGACAAGAAACAGCTCAGACAGCACTTTACCCGAGTAGAAATAGCCGAGCATAGACTTGGCATACGCGTGAAACTGAAGGAGTCTTAACATGACACAACGCCAGGGACAAGATCCACGCCTTGATACAGGCAGAACCGTTCGTGCGCCGCAGGGAACAAAACTGCGCGCCAAATCTTGGCTAACGGAAGCCCCGCTCCGTATGCTGATGAATAACCTTGATCCAGACGTAGCCGAACATCCTCAATCACTCGTCGTGTACGGTGGCATCGGCCGAGCAGCACGAAATTGGGAGTGCTTTGATAAGATTGTTGAAGTGCTGGAAAGACTCGAAGATGACCAAACTCTTCTCGTCCAATCTGGCAAACCCGTGGGGGTTTTCCCGACTCATAAAAATGCACCTCGCGTTCTGATTGCTAACTCAAACCTCGTACCGCATTGGGCCAATTGGGAGCACTTCAATGAGCTGGATAAAGAAGGCCTGATGATGTACGGACAAATGACCGCTGGCAGCTGGATTTATATCGGCTCACAAGGCATTGTTCAAGGCACTTACGAGACCTTTGTGTCAGTCGCAAAGAAGCACTTCAATGGTGTAGCAAAAGGTCGATGGATCCTAACTGGCGGTCTTGGTGGTATGGGCGGCGCTCAGCCTTTAGCTGCGACAATGGCTGGTTTCTCCATGATTGCTGTTGAATGTGACGAATCACGCATCGATTACCGTCTGCGCACAGGCTACGTCGACAAGAAAGCCACCTCGTTGGATGAAGCGCTAGCAATGATAAAAGAATCCGACACGGCTATTTCTGTCGGTCTACTGGGCAACGCAGCAGACATCTTCCCAGAACTTGTAGAGCGTAATATCACGCCAAACGTAGTAACCGACCAAACCTCCGCACACGACCCATTGAACGGCTACTTGCCTCAAGGTTGGAGCATGTCCCGTGCGGCAGAAATGCGCTTACAAGACGAATCCGACGTGATCAAAACAGCGAAAAAATCCATGGCAGTTCAAGTAAAAGCCATGCTAGAGCTGCAAAAACGTGGCGCTGCGACACTTGATTACGGTAACAACATCCGTCAGATGGCGCTGGAAGAAGGCGTCGAAAATGCGTTTAATTTCCCAGGTTTCGTGCCAGCTTATATTCGTCCTTTATTCTGTGAAGGTATTGGGCCGTTTCGTTGGGCAGCATTGTCTGGCGACCCAGAGGACATCTACAAAACCGACCAGAAAGTAAAAGAGTTGATCCCTGATAACCCTCACCTACACAACTGGCTAGACATGGCACGTAAACGCATTCAGTTCCAAGGTCTGCCTGCCCGTATCTGTTGGGTGGGTCTGAAAGACCGTGAGCGTCTCGCTCAAGCTTTTAACAAAATGGTGAAAAGCGGTGAGCTGAAAGCGCCAATTGTTATTGGCCGCGATCATTTAGATTCTGGTTCAGTAGCCAGCCCGAACCGCGAAACCGAAGGCATGATGGATGGCTCGGATGCGGTATCAGATTGGCCATTACTTAACGCCCTACTAAACACAGCAGGCGGTGCAACTTGGGTATCGCTTCATCATGGCGGCGGCGTTGGCATGGGTTTCTCTCAACACTCAGGTATGGTGATTTGTTGTGACGGCAGTGATGATGCATCTGAGCGTATTGCTCGCGTACTTCACAATGACCCAGCGACGGGTGTTATGCGTCATGCAGATGCGGGATATGACATCGCAAAACAATGTGCAGCTGAGCAAAAACTGGATTTGCCAATGCTCAATGAAGAACTGAAAAAGCTGAAGTAAGGATGAAAGACATGCTCAATTTAACGCTAAAGCCGGGCCATATTAGCTTAAACGAACTGCGTCAGGTGAGTCGCTCACCTGTCAACCTTACTCTCGATCCAGAAGCGATTCCGGCCATTGAAGAGAGTACTCAAGTTGTCGACCGAGTGATTGCAGAAGATCGCACGGTTTACGGCATCAATACGGGTTTCGGCCTACTCGCGAACACACGCATTGCGCCAGAAGATCTAGAAACACTGCAACGCAGTATTGTGCTTTCACATGCTGCGGGCATCGGTAAATGCATGTCAGACGAGACGGTTCGTTTGATGATGGTGCTGAAAATCAACAGCCTTGCTCGTGGATTTTCCGGCTTGCGTTTGAAAGTCATCAAGATGCTGATTGATCTTGTGAACGCTCAAGTTTATCCATGCGTACCACAAAAAGGCTCAGTAGGTGCATCGGGTGACTTAGCGCCGCTTGCTCACATGAGTACAGTGCTTCTTGGCGAAGGTCACGCGCGTCACAATGGTAAGCTAATATCAGGTTTAGAAGCTCTGCAAGTTGCTGGGCTTGAGTCAATCACATTGGCTCCGAAAGAAGGCCTCGCACTGCTTAACGGTACTCAAGCTTCAACCGCATTTGCGCTAGAAGGGTTATTTATCGCCGAGGACTTATTTTCCTCTGCAACGGTTTGCGGAGCAATGTCTGTAGAGGCGGCCTTAGGCAGTCGTCGCCCATTCGACCCGCGTATCCATCGTGTGCGCGGTCATCGCAGCCAGATGGATGCCGCATTAGCGTATCGACATATGTTAGAGGTAACCAGTGAAATTGGTGCATCCCATACCAACTGCGATAAAGTTCAAGACCCATACTCATTGCGCTGTCAGCCTCAAGTAATGGGAGCTTGTTTACAGCAAATTCGCAATGCGGCAGACACATTAAAGATAGAAGCAAACTCAGTATCGGATAATCCGCTTGTATTTGCACAAGATGAAGACATCATCTCTGGCGGTAACTTCCATGCAGAACCCGTTGCTATGGCGGCGGATAATCTTGCTCTTGCGATAGCAGAGATCGGTAGCTTGTCAGAGCGCCGGATGGCGCTACTTATTGATAGTGCGCTGTCTAAACTTCCTCCATTCTTGGTCGACAATGGCGGAGTCAACTCAGGTTTTATGATCGCGCAGGTAACATCGGCAGCGCTGGCGAGTGAAAACAAAACATTGGCTCACCCAGCTTCTGTCGACAGCTTGCCAACATCCGCAAACCAAGAAGACCATGTGTCGATGGCAACGTTTGCGGCTCGCCGCTTAAAAGAGATGGGAGAAAACACCCGTGGTATATTGGCGGTTGAATACTTGTCAGCAGCGCAAGGGTTAGATTTCCGAGCCCCCCAAAAGTCCTCTGAGCGTATCGAGATTGCGAAGCAAATGCTGCGTGAGAAAGTATCGTTCTACGATAAAGATCGCTACTTTGCGCCAGATATTGAGCAAGCTAACGCATTACTCAAACTAGCGCTACACAATACTTTAATGCCAGAGAGCTTACTCCCGAGCCTGCACTAATAAGCTTGCTCCATTGATAACCTTCCGACAAGAATAGACATTTTGTAGAAAAAGACCGACTGAGAAGATCTCTCAGCCGGCTTTTTTAATAGCTTAGCGCCACTCTCATGACCGCACTACACTACTGAACACTACAAACGTTGAAACGGCTACGGCTGCCAGAACCAAGCATTTTGACATTCTGTTTTTCTCGGAGACTCAACCAAGCAGAGCTCTCCTCTGCAGTCAGGCTTGAAGGTTGGTAATCAAGGTTTGAGTGTCGTGATACCAGTACTTGTTTGTTAACATCTTCTGATAGTTTATCCACAATGTCTGTTGTCACTTGACCGTCAGAATATGCCATCACCAGCACGGTTTCTTGGCCTTCAAGCTCTTGTGAGAGCAAAGATTGGCTGCCTTTTCCGACCTGAACATCTTTGTATCTGTCAGCACCTGCTTGCTGGCCAGCAATAGCACGATAAAGTTTACTTCGTTGTCTCTTCTTCAAATTCCCGAGCGGCATTTCATTTTCTGTACTGTATGCATTGACCACTTTGATATTATTTTTGGCAGCATAACTCAAGATTGCACTTTGGTTGCCTAAACCACGCTTTGCAAGTATTGGCGATTTTTTCAAGCTTTTCGTTAGACGTTGCTCCGTCGGATCGACAAGTACAATCGCCGTATCTTTGCCTTCATTCAAAGATTGGGTCAATGCTCGGCGCACTTCAATATGCGCTTGCTTTCCCTCCAGCGTATCCCACTTAGGTGATGGGTACGCAGCCGCTGGTCTTACCTCCACGGTATAAGGGTGATATTGGTACTGTCCTGCGGGCCAGTAAGTATTTCTTTTGTGGGCACCAAGGTCATCAGCTAAATGAAACTCACTCACTACTTTTTCATTTTTCAAAAAAGCTTTCGGTTTATTCTGACCGCGTGACTTCCAACGGAAATACATCTCTTCTCGCCTTGAAATGGCATTACTACGAATTGGACTTATCGCAGTCTCAGCATCCCTACCACTTTCTGCATTGTTATAATGCGAGATTCCCGTAGTTTGATACTCAGCATTGTCAATTGAATATTCAGTGGCTTGTCCTGTCTCAGGGTGACGATGTTTTAGTAAAACGCTACCTGAAGGCATCCCACCAGAGGCATAGTCACGTGCATGGATTAATTCATGGCCCAACGCAACCGATTGATCAAACGCTTTTTCCGTCCCAGGAATATTGACCACTTCTTTGGTAGAAAAGAATACGGTGTTTGACACGCCTTTTCCATCAAACTGCCGCGAATATACAAGTCTTGATTTTTGTTTATCCGCAAAAGTGGAGGGAACTGTCTCAAACAAACGACCAGCACTTTCTGGTTCGCGAATTACGGTAACTACGTTTACCTTGTCCGTATCAACACCTTGAAGATGCTCGACGAGAGGGCCCACACTATCTTCTACTGCATTTACCGGTGTATAAGCTGCGATTTGGCGCAATATCTCTCGCCCAGTCGGTGACATTTTCAGCCTTTGAATCAGAAGCTTTATATCCTCAAGATACCCGTCATCTTTTGTTTGAACATACAGGTTTGTCGATACTCGGTAGAGATTACCGTGCTGCGAGGAGTTGTAACCCTCAATGACTTTGACACCATCAGGAGCTGAGTAAAACTCTCCCATTTCTGCTCCACCGCCAGCGTGAGCACTTGTAATAGATGTTGAAAATGCAATAAAAGCGCTTACTATCTTCTTGAAAAATCTCATGCTATTAACCCTCAATCTTAATCTGTAGTTCGATAAGCTCTTCTAACTCTTGAATAAGAACTTCATGAATCTGCGGAAGCATGGTCATATCATTGTTTCGAATAGCATCACCCAAGTGTGAAATCGCTAAATCCAACTCGCCTTGAGATAATTGGCTACCAACACGAGATAATATTTGCCACAAATCATGCTGCTTTGATTTCATCACTTGTTGAGAAAGCGTATGTTGGTGCTCTTCATTGAGATACTGCCTATGAACTGCTGATAATGAGCTGTTAAACAGCTGAGTGGAATTACCAGCATCCGTCAGCACATGTACCTCAGATTGCTGATGCTGACCAATTTGCGCATATAAAGCCAAATCACCGAGTAAATAATGCAACTCGTTAGCGGTAGTTACTCCTTGAACTTTCTTTATGATTTCTACCACTGCCAAAGCTAAATTGGTCTTAAGGGTATTCGGATCGGAATTCTCGACGACTTTGCCAAACGTCTCCGCCATAATTGGAGAATAAAATTGGAGGTTGTTTGCTGAATAGACGCTTGGATAAGGCATCGAGTAGTAGAGGTCGCGAATGTAAGCCTCAGCAAGAGTTTGTTCGAAGACTGGTTTCACTAACGCTCGGAGCGCTTCGTATTGCGCCACAAGTTGTGGATCACTTGCTGGTGGTTTTTCAGTCAACAGCAGTTCGTACCAGCGACTGAGTTGATACCAGTCTTTTCTGACTTTAGGCTCATTAGCATCCAGACCTTGGCTGGATAAATACTCGGTCAGAGTAGTCTGATAAGGCAGTACCTCTAGCGTTGATAGCTGTGTTACTAAGGCGTCAAATGCTTGATTTGAGAGCTGAACAAGTACGTAAGCATGAGCCATTTCGAGCACTCTCGTACCCAGTAACCCTGACTCCCAACCATATTTTATCTTAGCGTTGACATAAGTTACTACGTCAAAGGTACGTGATTTATTTATCACCTCAACGAGTTCTGGATCTTTCGATATATGATAGGTGTCATAGAGGGCTCCTGAGTCTCTGCACGCTCTCAGCGATGCTTGAATCCCCCCCGGATAGACAGATGGTACGCCCCAACAGCTTCTTGCAGGTCTTACTTTAAACTTCGCCGTGTTTAATTGCTCTTCTGATAAGTAATCAACATTCCAATTCAGTTTCGCGTATTCGCGTAAACCACTCATTCGTGCTCTCTGCTCCAATATGCCTCGATTAAGTTCGGTGTGTTGGAATATTGTGGGAATATGCCGCTGAGCCCTTGCAATTGATTTGCTTATCAAAGCGTTTTTATGCTGCTGCAAGTTATTCATTGCGGTCCGCACAAGCGAACGTTTCGCTTCGTGCAGTTTTAAGCTAAGTTGATTTGATTCTGATGATGAGAGCTGCTTAGAAATCAGCTGAAATCGCTTTTGTCCCTCGGATTTAATACAGTTCATCAAATTAGTCGGATTATCAGCCACTTCAGAGCATAAAGGTTGGTTAAGGTTTGATTGATCTGATATGTGCCCGTAAAACTTGATATATTCCAAGTCTATCCTTGCCATTTGCCTAGCAAGCTGACGATCATACCCTGCTGCAATACGGCGGTATTCGGTATCTGCAACAAGCAGCAAGTGATCGATGTACATTTCAATCGACGAATTGACATGGTTGTCGTATTGATTGATGAGCTTAATTGCGTCTACTTTTCTATGATGAAATCGTTTGAAGTTAGGGTGATGATCATTAAAAACATAGTGAGTTTGAGTTTCAAATTCCTCAATTTTCTGTTTTGCCGCGAAATATTTAATGTCATTAGACAGTGTGTTTAGTTCATCACCAACTAATGGAACAATCGAAAAAACAGAGGCTGCTTTATCTAAGCGCGTCGATGACTCTTTTGAAAATGTAGACACCATATTTTCAGCCCAAAAACCCACAGCAATTGCGTCTCCAACAGGGCCAAGAACTTCGAGGGTTGAGCTACCAACTCGACCCAATCGTTTTAGTATCGCAGAGCCACTTAGCGAACTTTCAATCGTAGTTGGTACGGCCTTTATTGCCTTTTCGGTAGAGGGCCAAACCTCAGAAAATAACTGCTGGTGTGAAGCGTGTTCTAACTCCCCAAGCATGGAACCAAATTGAGGTTCAGAGAAGTACTGCTGATGAAGATTCCCTTCAAAGCGCTGGCTGTCGAAGCTATTTAAGCTTTGTGTATCAGCCATGCCATCGATAAAACACAACGAGTATGCGGCTGGACTAAATGCGACCAGAGCTATACAACTAGGTATTAGTTTTGAGTTCATTAGTTTTATGTCCTTTGTATTATTAAAGCTGTAAATTAAATAATCTATCCCTAAGTAACTACGAGGTAATGAGTAAAGCGTTGTCATTGATTGGAGATCAAGGAAAACGACGCAGTCTAATAGCCAGCCCTTTCTAGGTTGCCTGGTAAGGCTATTAGTTAAATAGCGAACACAATTCAATGGGACTCTCCCAAAATACGGCATTCGCTAGTAATAAAATTCTTTGCTTGTCTACTTGCTGCTAATGATTAATTTTAAAATTACGAGAACCTTAAATAATCGCCAAGCCTACAAACCAAGTTTTTCACTGAACCAAGCACCTTAAGACTACTAGGAACAGCAAATTATCATTTAAAAAGCACACACTTCAGAGGCTGTTATTTCTTCGCCGGTGTGCATATCTTTTATTGTCTTATTGCCCAATGAGTTGGGATCAATTTCTCGATAAACCACTTGAGTTCCCATATAGCTCGTTTTAATAGCAGCCACTTCAAAGTAGGAATTCCTGTTAATCAGAACTTCTAGCTCATTTTCAATA
Source organism: Vibrio sp. AND4 (assembly GCF_000171815.1). Lineage (GTDB taxonomy): Bacteria > Pseudomonadota > Gammaproteobacteria > Enterobacterales > Vibrionaceae > Vibrio. The sequence goes on from NZ_ABGR01000002.1 coordinate 451,478, forward strand.
ACATTCGGTAGCACAATACCGCTTTTACCTTGCATCAACTCGAACCTTGCGAGTTGTCCAGAGTGAAAGTTATAGGCGGCATTTTTTGATATTGACGTTGATACATAAGTCGTAGGGCTGACGACATCTCCAACTTGGATCTCTGACATGTAAGCCCCAAGCTCCCCCTCCCCTCTATAAGTTACACCCTGATACTTCGCGCTATTTTCAAAAGCTGAGTCAATATGGCCGATGGTATTCAGAGTCTCATCATCAAAGTATCCCGAAAGAAAACTCTCTCGAGTCGATGCATAAGCATAATCTTGATACTCAGCTAATGCAGCGGATTCCTCTTGTGAGAGCAGATCTTGCTGAATATCAGCCTGTTCGTATAATTCTGACCTTAGACTTTCAAACTCTCCGTAATCATCAATTCCAGGTTCAGACATATTCTCCATAATCTGTTCTATCTCTGAATTACTATAATATTTATTATTATATTTCAAGCCTGCTAATGAATGTGAGCAAAAGCAAACTTGAATTAACAGTCCATAAATTAATTTTTTATATTTCATTATTATTTACCAATGACGCAATAATCTCTTTGCCCTAAATAGCAAAGAGACAAATAATTATTATATTATTAAATACCTCTCATGAACGTTCATGAGAGGTTTTATTAATTAAAGACAATACAATGCTGATCGCGATTTAATTTGCATTTCAGCTCCACTAAAACTATCGTAGATATTTATATCTGGCTCAGCCTTTAAATATTTTGATGGATTTTTTACCTCCCTCATTTTAATGAAGTTTTGTTCTGGTGAAATCTTCTCAATCGCCTCGATACGGAAGTAAGTACCAGGTTTTGCTAAAACTTCTGCTTCGTAGGTTTTAAAAGTAAGCGTATTGATTGCTCGCCCTGACGTTTTCAAATCAATTTTGAATTGTGCAGCGGACGCACTGCCGATGGCAGCAGAGCCGCTGTCGTAGGCAGCGTTAACAGAAAAACTTTTCGCCATACTCGGAAGTGTCGATGTTGATAAAAAGCCCTTTTCATGCAGAATATCACCGACATTAAGTTTTTCTAGCAGGCTGTTCTTGATCGCTGAGCCTCGATAAACCGTCCCTTTGTAATTCGGTATCTTATTCATTGCGCTTCGTAAATGAGCGGTGCTCCCCTTTAGCTGTGCCCCTATGCTTGGTGTAATAAACGTTTCAGGTTCACCCGCTCGCATAAACTCATTAATCACATCGTGATCAACACGACCGTAGCGTTTAACCGCTGCATACTCCTCTGGAATCATTATTTTTCGCATTTTGTCATCATGGGACATTGACCAATCGACCAAATCATTCACTATCTGCTTTTCTTGCTGAGGCGACAAATCTGGGCCTTTAAACTCAGCAAAATCTTCAGCAAATGCGTAACCTTGAGTGGCAACTGTCAACAAGGCCACCAATAATCTTTTGTTCATATTTCCCTCTTTACTTAACCGCAGACTAGAGAATGCCAATAAGGCTGCTTTATCTCTTCGCCTGAAAAAAGATTGTATGTTGTCCCCGTCGTCGTTTTGTATGACGATACTGTTTCCAGCGCCACCATTGCCGAACCTCGATTCCACTCAATATCAGTGACCCTGAAATGAGTATTAGGTGGTAGAAGCACTTCCGCTTCTCTGTCTAATTCAGACAAACCGGCAAGAGCACGACCATCCCTCTTAACTTCCAGTTCATACAACACGCGTTGCAATGGCTGCGGTGAATTTGGTCTTACAACAGCAAACCGTTTCGCAACTTCAGGAATGATGCTGCTTGACGTAAACGCAGGCTCAACCACGATATCGCCAACCTGAAGCTTCTTTAAAAGAGATTGCTTTGCCCAAGCACCACGATAAGCCACTCCTTTATAACGAGGCAGTTTTTTCATGGCGCTGCTCACTTGCCTAATAAAATCCCGAGCGTTTTTTCCAGAACTCCCCCAGGTGGAAGCATCTGCTGCTCTTAAATAGTCATTCGCAAGTTGATAGCCAGAAACTGAAAAGTCTTCCAACGCTTCTGCTTCTTTCGCCGTCATAAATTTATATTGCCAGCCTCTGTAAGCTTTCGCCCATTCAGAAAACTGTGAGGCTAGCTCATTGACTTGTTTCGGGCTACGCGAAGGCGATTCCAAAGCATCAAATGGTGCAGCCTGAGCAACAAAGCTTAAACACAGAATACTGAGTGAAAGAACTCTCAACATATTCCGTTCCTCCTAATACCAATATCTTGGATTATTTAAACTTAAGTCACAGGAAATATTTAGCTCATTCTGTTTCTCTACACCGAATTGAATCGCGCTGAATAGGCCTATTTGTTGGCGAGTCACACTGTCAAACCAATCAGAGAATGGCGTTAACCAATATATTGATTCATCACCAGAGATCTTGAACAAAGGGTCTCTCAGCTGTGGATAATTAATGCTGCAAGTTTTGCCCGGAAGATTCGTGAAGTTCTCATTAACCTGAACGAGTAGTTCAAGTTTTTGACCTAATTCAGAATTAACATTAAATAGGTTATCGATTGATGCATGTAATCGCGCGTCATAACTCATACCCTCGCCAGTGCCTGTTGGGTAGTAGTACGCTGAATCGATATCATCAACATTGTGATAAACATCCAATGTCATATAACGAAGTAAATGCGCTGGTAATGGCTCAGAGAAAAGTGCATCCATACCTTCATGGCCAGATGCGTAGTGACCAGTAGATATATTTTGCGCATGAATAATGCCAATGTATCTCTGGAAATCGCCAATTTGTTCACCAAGTGATTCTTTACCATTGTCTTTCGCAGTATTTACGGCTTCTAAAATGCGACTTTTTACAATACTTTTCGCTAGCGGCATTGCTGAAGCAAGGCTACTGGTATTCAAGTTCGAAGCCTTAAGTGCCGATGCAATCAATGGTGCGTGCTTATCTAGATCAAAGGCTCCAGGGTATAAGTAGCTGTAAAAGCCATTAACATGTGTTGCTTGCCACTCACTTGATAATGCTTTGCGAATAAGCCCTCCCAACTTTTTCATTCGTTTTTTATGAACGTAATAGCCTCCGCCTTTATTTTTTTCATACCAATCAGCAATATGACGCAATGAAGAGTCACGAGACAAGTTTACTTTGGCTAGATAAGCTGGCGACCACCCCGAGCAGGCATCTCCACCGCCACACTCTGCTTTTAGCGTATTATCGGAGTCAAACAACCAATGCATCACTCGTGCTTTATCAGCTTTCGCGTCTCTGATGATACGTTGCTTATCAGAGAAACTTAGAATTTGCTTCTCAAGCCATGCTTCTTCATTTCGAGAACTCCACCCCTCTTGGATCAGTTCATCCAAAGATTGAGAAAAGGCACGCTTGATAGCATCACGTTTTGGCATAACCATCTGAGAAATGACAGGGTCTTTTGAAGATTCATAAAGTTCTGTCTTGTCTGGAACCCACTCCTCTTTTATACAGCCAACAAAATTCGGATCACCACCATATTTGCCATTCCTTATCATCCCGAACTTGACACAATCGTTGTAACCTTTTTGTAATATAAAAATTTTATTCTCGCGTTCTTCTGCTGTTGGTAAGCGCCCTAAAAGAGTGCGAGACATTTCATCTATCGCTAAATAATCAGCTTGATCTTTAAAATAATTATGAGCTTTTGTGACCGCTCCTGAGTCAAACAAGCTATCGATTGCCGCTAAGCCCTCTGCGTACATCTCTGCTTTTAACTTAGACCTAAGCCCGTCAAGCTGATTGTTGGCGGTCTCGACGATTTTGATTTTCGCATTGAGTACTTGTCGATAAAGTTGATGTATGGATTGGCGGTCAAAACCTTCAATTTCTCCCTTCCTTAGCTTATCAACCATCGACACTGCCATGTCTAAATGATCTTGTTGACAATGCTGCAAGCTTGCAAGGGCTCGATTGGCCTTACGCTTTGATGGCAAAGACATCGGGCGGTTACTGTTTTCTTCTTGTTCTGGGTATAAAGCCATTAACGCTTCAACTTCACTACGACAACTTGAAGCAAGATCGGAGGCAAATAATTTAGCATCGTCACCTTCTAGCGCGAGCTTATTGAAAATGGCTTTCTGAAATTCGCTCTCAACCGACTTGATTAAGGTCTCTGTTAAAACAGTTTGTGCCTTTAGCGCTTCTTGATAATGTTGCTGATACTTCAAAGCAACATCTGAAGCATAACCCTTCGCCAGAGCTTCCAGCATTCTCCGTTGACCTACGGCAAGATTAGCCCAATGCAACTTATCTTTTTTATCTTGTTGGGTAACCATGTCATCATGAGCAGTAAAACTGTAGTGATCGCCCGCCGCAACTCGATCCCAACGCGCAGTTAAAATCTTACGGTCAATATCTCGTTCAGGTAGCTTAAGAACACCAAACCAATCAACTAGGCTCATGACGGTAGCAAAGCGGTCATAGGATGTTTGCGTCTCATCTTCAAAGGCTTGAGCCACTTCATTTGCCCATAAGCCAACAGCGACCGCATCGCCTACTGGTCCTAAAGCTTCAAGTGCCTCCTTGGTAAATCCCGCAGTAGAGCGTCCTATTGTTGCAAGTAAACTCGCTGCTTCTTCAGACTCAAGAGCCGCAATATTTGCAGGACCTGCGTCAAGCAGTGAAGCCGTTTTTGGAAACACTTCTTCAGCCTCAACAAGCGAAGGTCGAACATCAGCATAATGTTCCGGTGGTGATACAAATAAATCTTCTACCGTTATATCTTCACTAAGTTTTTTGTAATTAGACTTACGTATATCGTGGAAGCTCTCGCTATCCAGTACGTTATATTCTTCACCAATATCACAAACTTGAAAGGCACTAACATAGGGGGAAGCAATGGCGCACGCCAATACCAATTTTTTTAACTTCATATAATTATCCTTGGTTTGAGAAGTTATTTGCTTCTTACAAGAAGCAGCAATCCTCCGGTTGCTAATCCACAACCGGAAATAAAAAACTTTTAATAAAAATGCTCTAGTAACAAATGAAGAAAAAGAGAGGCTTAGAATTAATTCATTAAGTAGTAAAGAGAAATCATAGAGTTCATAAATAGACAATCTTAGTTGTTAATTTTATTACAACCTGAAAAATAAAAGTCCGGCAATAAATATATTTACAGACATCAGGGTGTGCTTTTGTTTTATAGGATATTTAAAACATTAAACCAGCAACACAGTTACCGCAATAAACCTTATCTCAACTTACCGTAAGCCATTGACCACATAAGTTATTGATAGAAAAGATATTAAATTAAAAAGCATCGAGCATGGTAAAACTCAGCTAAAGATAGTTCTAACAATTTAAAATATTGTTTTAAATTGATTATATATTCCAAAAGTGACAAGGTTGATATTTAATCTCATTTATATCAATAGTGTTATTTGATACTATATTTTATTCAAAGCGAAAAAGTTTTAACCGAAACAGTCACGCACCATTCAAAAAATATATAATTAAGGCTATGTTTTATAACGCATTAATAAATTGATGATTAAATTATAAATATAGCCAATGGTTAATATCTCACACATTCACAAGAAAAAAGCCCATTATCAGTTTTACAACCTGTATCTCCCCCACACCTCTTACCGCAAACCAACAACCCTAACAATAACTCAACAAACCAGACAGCTATACCAAAGTAACTTTGATATGATTAACTCGCGAGAATGTCATGGTTTATAGATATGGCGTCGCTTTAAAAGTCTAGCGGGTCCAGATAGATAATCGATATCAGACGATCAGAATGTGGTTTGCTCTTCATCTTCATCACTTCAATGTGTCGATCCAGTAAACTTTTCACTGGATGGACCATTGATAGGAGCTTATTCGCCTATAATCCAAAGCAGTTTTGGTTATTGCGTAAAAATTATGTTTCTAACACCTTATTTTTCAGATACTAATCACCAATTCCAGTTCACACGTGAGCAAGCAAGTCACTTTGCAAAACGTGTAGCCGGTGATTACAACCCTATTCATGATGAAGACAACAAACGCTTTTGTGTTCCCGGCGATCTGCTTTTTGCTGTGTTGTTATGCAAAGAAGGCATAAGTCAGAAAATGCGCTTCGATTTTTCAGGAATGGTAAACGACGGTGTACCACTTCACATTGAAAATAAGTGTGAAAAAGAAAGCGCTGTTGTAGACGAAGCGGGGAAAGAGTACCTGCACATGTCTCGCGAGGGTGAAACCAGCCACAACCAAGCCTTTGTTGAACATGTTGTCACAAACTACGTTCAATTCTCTGGTATGAACTTCCCACACATCATGGTTCCTCTAATGAAAGAGAAACAAATGATGATAAATTGCCAACGTCCATTGGTGATTTACGAGAGCATGGAAGTAGAATTTAATCGCTTAGACCTAACTCACCCAGAAGTCGACTTCGCAGGTGCAACGTTTGATGTTGAGGGTAAACGTGGGGTGGTGACACTTAACTTCGATTTTAAAGAAGATGGTGAAATCGTAGGTAAAGGCATAAAACGTATGGTAGCAAGTGGACTTAAGCCCTACGATCAAGAGGCCGTAGACGATTTGGTCCAACGCTTTAACGAACGTAAGGATACCTTCCTAGCAAAGTTCGCTAAGGCGGCCTAGTTTATAGAGAGCTCTATTCACATAGACTAGGTCCTGCCGACCAATTTCAAATCCTAAAAAGCCCAGCGACTTAAGTCTCGCTGGGCTTTTCTTATTTTTATATCAAGGTAAGCAGGGCTTGAACCGGGTGTTTAGGCTTCACCCCATCAAACCGTTTTACTTGGCTTCGGCAAGAATACCCTGTAATTAAGCAGCGATCATTGTCGAAATTATCCAAATTTGGCTTCCAGCTCAGCTCATAAATGTCACGTGATATAGACAATTTGTCGACCTCATGACCAAATGTCCCCGCCATACCGCAGCAACCAACTGGCACCGTATTCAAGACCGCCCCAAAGTGAGCGAAAATAGCGCCCCATTCTTTCTCGGCATTTGGCATTTTAGTCTTCTCGGTACAATGAGCGAACAAATACCAAGGTTTTTGCTCTTTCGATTCAAGAGCGTCGAACTCATGCAGCTTTGGGTAAAGCCACTCATGAGCAGTGAGAACATCGAAATCACCGCGCTTGCTACCCAAAATTTCAACGTACTCATCGCGATAACACAAGACCAATGCGGGGTCGACACCCACCATAGGGATACCTAAACCCGCAACCATTTCCAAAAACTTAGCCGTATCTTTCGCGGTGTCCTTAAACTGACGCAAAAAACCTTTGACATGCTGTGCTTTGCCATTCGGTTTAAATGGTAATAAAACAGGCGCCATACCCAGTTTTTTGACAAGCTTAATGAAGTCTTCCACCACCTCGGCATCGTAGTAGCTGGTGAAGGGGTCTTGCACAATCAGTACATGCTTATGTTTGTCTTCAGAAGATAAAACGCTCAAGGCTTGTAAGTCATAAGCCGTGGTTAATGTCTCTACTCGCTCTTTCAGAGTCGGCACCGACAGCAGCGGCGCATCAATATACCCCACGGTCGATGCCGTTAAGCTTTGCACCCAAGATTGCTCAAGCACGCTATTTACAATACGTGGCGCTCTCGCCAATAACGGCAGCATGGATTCAATATTCGATACCAAATAGTCTTTTGCCGGACGTTGGTATCGTGAGTGATAAAGGTTAAGGAAGCGTGAGCGAAAACTCGGTACATCAACTTTGATTGGACATTGGCTCGCACACGCTTTACATGCGAGACAGCCATTCAGCGCTTCAAACACCTCGTGGGAGAAGTCATACTCGTGACGACGATTCATGGTGTGACGCACACGATCGATCATGGTTTTGATCGATGTTTTGTTTTCCAGCGTTTGCTGCTCAGTATCAAGAATGTCAATGCCCTGCTCTGTTAGCTGGCGTAACCATTCTCTCACCAAACCCGCACGGCCTTTTGGTGAATGGCGACGGTCTGCGGTGACTTTCATAGAAGGACACATTGGCGAACTGGTGTCGTAATTAAAGCATAAACCGTTGCCGTTACACTCCATTGCTTGCTTGAAGCTATCACGTACCTGTACATCAATTTGGCGATCGAAATAGCCGCGTTTTGTGTCGGTAATTTTAACAAGCTCAGCATCGCTATTCAGCGGCGTACAGATCTTGCCTGGATTCATTTTGTTGTGCGGGTCAAAAGCGGCTTTCACACGGCGCAATTCCGTAAAGAGTTCTGCGCCGAAGAACTCCGGGCCGTACTCGGAACGGAAACCTTTACCGTGTTCCCCCCACATCAGACCACCGTATTTCGCCACCAACTTAACCACCTCATCCGAGATTTGATGCATTAAGCTTTCTTGATGAGGATCGCATAGATCTAGTGCAGGTCGAACGTGTAGTACCCCCGCATCAACGTGACCAAACATGCCATAGTTTAGTGATTTTGCGTCGAGTAATTCGCGAAACTCAACAATAAAGTCCGCTAAGTTCTCTGGAGGCACACAGGTGTCTTCAGCAAATGCAACGGGCTTAGCGCGACCTTTGGCCGCACCCAACAAACCCACGGCTTTCTTACGCATATTGTAAATACGACTAATACTCGCGACATCACGACACACTTGATAGCCGATGATCCCTGCCTCTTCGGTCTCTAACATTCTATCAAGCTTGGCCGTTAAGAAATCGACTTGACGAACCACCTCTTCTTCGTCTTGTCCGGCGTATTCCACCATATTAATCCCAAGCATTTCTTTGTTGGGAACATCGGTAATCAGGTCGCTGACGGTGTGCCAGACAATGTCTTGTTTCGCGAGGTTAAGTACTCTTGAATCAACGGTTTCAACCGAAAGCGCATTCGCCTCGACCATAAATGGCGCGTTGCGCAATGCCGAATCAAAACTATTGTATTTAACGTTAACTAAGGTCCGCGCTTTAGGGATACGGGTTAAGTTGAGTTTAGCTTCGGTTATGAACGCCAATGAGCCCTCTGCTCCACAAAGGACTCGCGTTATGTCGAAGCTGTCTGTTTCCTCGTCAAGTGCATTCTTAAGGTCGTAACCAGTCAAAAATCGGTTTAAAGGGGGAAACTTGTCGTTAATTTGCTGACGTTTGTCACGGCATACAGATTCAGTTACCCGCATTGCGGTATCGGCAAACTCACCTTCACTCGGCAAACCATGGGAAAGATCCGATTCCAAAATAGAACCATCGGCGAACACGGCTTGTAGCGAGAGCACGTGATCGGACGTTTTACCGTATTTCAGTGAGCCTTGGCCAGACGCATCTGTGTTAATCATGCCGCCAATAGTGGCACGGTTGCTGGTCGATAAGTCTGGAGAGAAGAAATAGCCATAGGGCCGAACAGCATCATTGAGTTGATCCTTGACCACACCGGTTTGAACTCGAACCCAGCCCTCTTTTTCATTTACTTCCAACACTTTGTTCATATGGCGAGATAAATCCACCACAATGCCTTTCGTTAGAGACTGCCCGTTGGTGCCCGTACCACCACCTCGAGGAGAGAACGTAATCCGTTCATACGCCTCTTTGTTGCTCAATTTACCAATGAGCGAAACGTCTTGGGTGGTTTTGGGGTGGACAACAGCCTGAGGAAGTTGCTGATAAACACTATTGTCTGTGGCTACTGCGAGACGACTGGAATACTGGCTTTCAATATCGCCAGTGAACCCAGAGTGCTCCAGTTCTTTAAGAAAACTAAGAACAAGAGGGTCGACATTCGTTTGTGAGTGTAATCTTGGTAACATTTGCTTCCTGCCCCTAATACGCTGATCCAATCAGCTTGCGGGTTGTGTAATTTTCAACCACTTACATCTTCACATCCAACAGTCAATGACCTAGGAAAAGCGAGATTAAAGTTGTTTTCTATGAATTATGTCACTTTACAACATTTAAAAAAGCGGTCAAATCTGAATCTCGATGCAAAATTTAAACTTATACTTTATTTTTGAAGGCTTAATAGCTTACATTGGGGGGGAAATTGCTTTTCAATATGAGCCCCAAGAATGAAAAAAAATAAAGTCATAACCAATGAAGATATCCTTCTAAAACTTTGCCAGTCGGTTTCTGGCGTTCTTACTTCGGCAACCTCTTCCCAAATTAACTACTCTGCAATGGTGCAAAGGATCAATAAAACCAGCCTCAAGCCAGACTTTGGTTGCTTTGTGCTGTTTGATGGCGGTTTCAGCGGCCTAGTTGTGATTAATTTTACCGCGAAAGCGGCCCTCGAGCTCTACACCAACTACATGCGTAACATGGGCATGCCAGAAGAAGAATTAGCCATCACTCATACCTCAGATGAAGTGGGTGATGTTCTGGGTGAACTGATGAACCAGTTCGTTGGAGATTTCACTAACAAGATCCGCAAAGAACTGCACACCAACATCACTCAGAATCAACCAAAGATGCTGTCACTCAACAAACAAGTGAATCTGCAAGTCGATACCAATCTCGATCGTCCACAAGCGCACCGCGTTACGTTTTCAACCGCAGACAACAATATCTTCTATCTTGAACTTGCTATGGACAAAACCGAATTCATTCAATTAGAAGAGTTTGAGGTAACAGAAGACGAAAACCCAGACGACATTCTTGAAGCAACTCGCAAAAGTATGGAAGAAAAAAAACTGGTTGAGTCAGCGGATAATAAGAATGATGCAGACGATCTACTCGATCAACTCGGACTGTAATTTCTGTTGATACCCACCTCTCCAAAGCCCCTTTTTATAAGGGGCTTTCTTTTTTCTGTACGAATTCTCTTACCATCGTTATTCCGTTTTTGTCTCAAAAAAGGTAACATGCTCGACTTCTTAAATTTTCCGTTCTCGGTACTGGTCGTCGATGGATAAACAAAAAGCTCTAAAAAAAATTGCCAAGTGCTTAGAACTAGGTAATTCCGCCAACGTGAATGAGGCAGCCAACGCTATCAAGATGGCGCACCGTCTCATGCTGAAATATGGTTTGGACAAAGATGATATTGAGTTTATCAAAATGGGGAAAACTCAATCTTCGCATTTGCTGCCAGCCAGCATCAGCTCAACTCTACTGAGAGTGATTCGTGGCATTAACACCAAGTTTGGTGTTGAAGCGGTTCTTCTGAACCACAAAGGGCTTAAACGTGTCGAGTTCATCGGTGAGGCTGACCGTGCCATTTTCGCGGCCTTTGCTTTTGATATTGTCTATCGTGAGCTCAATGAGAGCACCGGACAATTCCGCAATAGCTTTTCTGGCTCTGGCACCTCCTCTATGGAAGTCACTCGGCGTGTCAACTCATTCGTATCTGGTTGGGTAGAGGGCGCGCTCGAAAAGCTGCCTGTGATCTCGCCTGACGAAGAGTCAGCAAACAAAATCAACAATTATATTGATAAAGAATTCAAAAATATCGATCGCGAGACGTTCAAGAAACAACTCAAAGAAGCAATGAAGAACATAACGGCAGACTATGAAGTTGGCTTAAAAAAAGGCCGTAAAGTGTCCGTTAACCGCGGTGTTGACGGTGGGCAAGCCCAGAAAATGTTAGGAGATACTTCTAAATAACCATCGGACTGGTTACCAAATCACCAACCATCAGAAAAAGCGAACAAAGTTATTATTGCCTGACGTTACCATAACAAATATCAATATTTTCTATTTCATAATTCACACCCCATCATGAGGCGTCGTTGCGCCTCGCCTTATACGGAGATTTTTCCTTGAAAAAGATGTCTATTGCGCTCGCACTAGTGCTGGCACTGACTGGCTGTCAAGCAACACAACGCCAAAACGCAACCACAGGTGAATACGAAACAAACTCAACTACTCAAGGTGCGCTTATCGGTGCGATTGCGGGTGCTGCAATTGGTCTAGCGGTTGGAGATAATGCAAAAGAGCGCCGTAAAGGTGCTTTAATTGGTGCTGCTGCGGGCGGTGCAACAGGCGCGGGTGTGGGTTACTACTTCGACCAACAAGAAGCGGAACTGCGTCGTGCTCTTCTTAACTCAGGCGTGCAAGTTGAGCGTGTTGGCGAAAACCAACTGCTGTTACGTATGGAAAACGGCATTGGCTTTACTTCAAGCTCTTACCAACTCGATTCAAGCATCCACAATACATTACGTGGCGTGGCTCGAATCCTAGTGGAATACCCAGATACAAGCCTAGTGATTGACGGCTACACAGACAGCACTGGCAGCGATTCTTACAACCAAACACTGTCCGAGCGTCGCGCCGAATCAGTACGTCAGTACCTCGTTTCACAAAACGTTGCAGCAGGTCGCGCCATCGCTCGTGGCTACGGTGAGCGCAACCCAATTTGCTCGAACCAAACTTCTGATGGCCGTGCTTGCAACCGCAGAGTTGAGATCCAGATCTTGCCACTGAAGTAATTTGATAGCACCATATCGGTAATAACAATAATTACCGGAGCAGGTCTAGCGAAGTATGCTAGACCTGATACGTCCCATGTTTTTTAGAACCAACACCGTTTCCCTCACCCTAAGTGCCTTTTTAGCCAGTAGTATCTTTGTTACCGCGAGCACCCTTGCTGCCGACAGTTCCTTAATAACAGACAGTGCCCTGACAACCGACAGCACGAACGCCACTAATACTGGTTTTGCTTCCCAAAACCCAATCCAACCAGAAACGCAATTCGCTCTCGCACAACAACTGACGCAAGACCGTGACCAAGAGTCAACGAATGATGCTCGTTATTGGCTAGAGCAATCGGCACTTCAAGGCTATTTGCCCGCTCAAAAGCAACTAGCAGAGGATTACGCGCGTGGCCTCAATGGCAGTATCAACGACACTCAGGCGATCTATTGGTTTACTTCTGTCGCGTTAAGTGATCCGACTGACCGAGGTTACCTATTAGCGAATTTTATTCAGCACCATCAAGCTGGCATTTCAAACTCTGAACTGGTGGAGGCTTGGTATCAATTGGCTGCACTAAAAAACCCTCAAGCGGAGCACGCCTACAGCCAGTTTTTAGAAGATCGCTTTAATCGACTCAGAGAAAAACAGGTTTCTGAAATTATTGAACTCGACAAAAGAGCATCGGATACAGAGCGCCAAAACACAGTCGCCCCCCAACAGGAGCTAAACGCTGAGGATGCTAAGATCTGGTATGTCGCTGGTGTGTTGGCTGTGGTTTTGATACTGATCGGTGGCGCATTGGGTTATCGCATACGCACGCAAAAATCGAAATCGTTCGCAGAAAGTGAGACCGCTAAATCTCAGCAATTAGAGACTCAAGTGAAAGAGCTGACATTTGTAAACAAGCAGCTTAAACGACAACTTGAAAAGGTATTTAAAGAGTTTAAGAAAATTAGATCCCAGTCTGATAACCAAAAACTTCTGATCGCTTGCGCCATGTTTGGCTATACCCCACTCAGCATTCCAGACAGTAAAGCGGTGAGATTACGCTATAAACAGTTATCAAAGCTCTATCACCCTGATACAAGGGGAACAGAAGAAGAGATGAAGCGTTTGAACCAAGCGTTTAAATTACTCTCACAGAATATGACAAAAGCATAAAGGCCCGTTACGTGTCATCAACCTGCGAGCTTTTACCCTCAAACATTGAAGCTCGCAATCGATCTCCCTCTCAAACCAATTAACGGACATTTAACCCGATCATCTTTTGTGTGCAATAATACGCGTCGAAAATAACACCTAACGACTCTTATTTATCTAGGTGGGGAGAAAATCAATGTTCACTGAAGAAGGCACCTGTGACTGGTGTAAAAAACTTAGCTTTGTCACTCGCCATGATTACTTAGATGGCAAATACCACAGGTCTTGCGAAGATTGCTACGACATCGCAAAAATCGATGTGCGCCTATTCAATCAAGGTGAATTAAAAATGCGTGAGCGCATGGCTCAGCGAGCAAGCCAATAAAAATTAATCAATGGAACGGATTTTCAAAGGCGCCTCTTTAGTAGGCGCTTTTTTGATCCATGTTGCCGCTTATCCGGCCAACAACATTGCTTAGTTTGAAGCGAGATAACTTTGAGAAGAGATTGCTTTAGGAAGAGATTCGTTTAAGACGGGGGATCGCTTTAAATGGGGCTCAATAAAAGAGAAACTCACACCCAGTCTATCGTTCACTCCAATGAGCACGCAGCAAATCACTCACTGCTGATTTATTCTTAAATCCCCTCCACCGTTTCAGAAAAAGCACGCCCTGAACAATCAAAAACCACTGTATCCCCCTCATCTAACACTGTTTATACAGTAATGCTCACCTGTACAAAGGACAGAGAAACACGGCAGAGCTCACATTTTCTCATCATTTATAAACTTATCAAAATAAACAGATAAAACCTTTATTTTCATACCCTTGAATTAAAATACATATGTAACGTGAGTAAAAAATTTCAATCCAAATTATAAAAATTGGTTGATCAGGCATTAAAAACAAACTACTGTATAAGCATACAGCATGTATAAAGGAACAGTAAGATGCAGTTACAAACTCAATCTCATACATACTCTCGTTACAACGTATTAGCGCAGGCAACCCAGCCTATGGTCGTATCTGACCAACTGCTTTCTAAGTTGGCCGTTTTGTCGCAACAACAGCAGTGGATCCTGTTTACCGCTGAGTGCCCTCGCCCTGATTTTGAGCAACTTTCTGCTTCTCACATCCGCTGTCAAAATATTATTCAGATCAAGCCGTCTCAACAGCTTTCTGAAGTCGAAATCGTGATTAAAGCTATTCAGTCTGGTAACGCCAGCGCCGTTGTCGCATCAAGCAAGATCGCATTAATGAATCAAGCCATGCTCCGCGATATTGCTCAACGCTATCAGTGTGAAGTCTTTTTCGTCGAAGGCAGAGTGAACAAGTACCACTAACAAGATCGACGTTATCCATCCTGCATCTTGCCTCCTTCAAGGAGGCTTTTTTTGTTTGTAATTACTTCGACCAATAACAGAATTAAAGGTAAAAACTTGTCTTGTGCTGTATTTCCAGCTGTATTGTCAACAATGTTAACGTCAAGGCCAGCTAGCATTGCAGTAAGGCCAGCAGATAACTTGGTAGCGTTGACAGAGTTACCAGCAATGATTTTAATGTTTTTAAAATCCTCTGGAGTAGGTGAATATTTAAGCTGTTCAAGCTTCTTCCTTACCGCATCACGTTGAACAGCCGGCAAGTTTTCCATGTCAACTTCATAAGGTAGCCCTAGTGCCTTCATCGCATTTAACATTTTTCTTTGCTCATCACTAAGCAAATCATCGCTATAAATGAACGGGGCAACCTCGCCAATAACACCACCAATCGAGCCTCTGGTACAGACCCTGTTGCGATCATCGGCATCATTGATTTCGTCTTTCGCAACACCGAGCGCACACCCTAGCGCAGCATGAGAAACATAACGCATAGCCTCATTAAAACGCCCCTCACTAGTTAACGAGGCAATCTTATTCGCGACGTTGGCGCCAAGCTTTGAAATGGCCATATGCATCGCAGATTTTTTCCAGCCGTCGAAGAAACCTTTGTAGCCATCGCCGTTGATAATAGTCTGTATACCCGATCTCACGGCTGACTGAATAACAACATCACCAGCTTGCTGAGCCAAAACAGCAGGATCCAATGAGTTACTGATTCCAGCCCCTTGTTCGAAGAAAGTTAAACCTTGCGTTTGCAGATAATTCATTGCTCCGGCTGTAATCACTGAAGTCGCTAACGATCTTAGGTATTCCTTTTCAATCAAAGTTTCTAGTGCATCATCTGAACTATTATCGGCGGCCACTGAACTGATAACCGAAGTTACAATGGCCATTTCAATCGCCTTCAAACCAACAAATATGGCATCCTCTAAGCCACCAATTGGGGCTCTCCCGCCAGGCCTCATTTCAATAGCAACGGCGATAGAAATCATTGCCATCGGACCTACACCTAGTGCAAGCGAGGTGTCTTTTTGGTTTATTTGAACCAGCTTTCTATAAACCAACTCCGCGTTGTGACGATAATCTGGATCATCATACAATTCGGCCATCCAACGAAGATCTGGGGCTTTTCGGAACTGATCAAATACCTCATCCAATGTTTGATTATCGCTCATTCCCAGTTCAAGCGTTAAACCTTTGGCAGCATGAATATTGACACCACCAACTATGCTTTCATAAACGGCATTGTCGTTCTTACTGTTAACTGTGGTCGTCTTAACTCGCCAGAAATTTTTATCAGCTTTCTGCTCGAAGAAGTGATCCTGTTCCTTTGCAAGAAGTAGGTTTACCTTTCCGTGTTGCGCAGATATCTCCGCGCCTTCTTGAGAGGTCAGATTGACCCCTTTTAACTTAATATCCCCAATGTCAGATGCAATGACGACGCTCTTGCCTTCTTCAAGAGCAGCACGAATCGCGATTGATTGGAATTGACTCTCTTGCAGAGAGGTTCTGCGCACCTTACCGCTTTTGGAGGATTGGTATTGTTCAAAGCTGTTAAGGATATGTACTCCTTGAGAAGCAAGAATTGACAACGCAACATCATTGTTAATCAACTCCGAAGCGTTTACTTCCACCTGCCCAGACGCCATCAGGAAAATGATGTCTATTGCTTCTAGTTTGGAGCCATAGTGTTCAAGGAATGAGTCTCTCTCGTAATAGCCACCGACCCACTCATTTCTAGAATCAATTGTATTTTGGCTTAGAACCTGAATACTCCTATCCGCACTTAACTTGTGAACACTCACAGGCATATCAGAACCCTGAATCTTAATATCACCAGAGGCCTGAATAAAAATCGTGCTATCGGCATTAACTTCAGCAATTTGTCCTAAACGTGCCCTTCGCTCATACTTGGGCGCAAATCGGTGTACCACCGTTTTTTGAAGATACTGGCCTGCGATAAGTTCAACATTACCTTTAGAAACTTCGACACTATCCGTATTAAATGACGTCCCTCTGCCATTTAGATTTAAGTCTTTGTCTACATGTTCGCCGACAGAGAGAACCCCTGTTGTATTGAGGAAGGCGTTTCGACGTGTCAGTAGAGCCCCCGAATTAACCGTGATATTACGGACTTTGGCGTCATCCCTCCTATCTTCAACTCTGTGCTCCCCTACTTTTGCATGACTAATGGTCGCATCAGTTAAGTGCAACACGGGAATCAGTACTTGCTCGCCATTAATATTGCGCAGTTCTGGCCAAACAAAGTCATGCGCGA
This sequence comes from Vibrio sp. AND4, assembly GCF_000171815.1. GTDB lineage: Bacteria > Pseudomonadota > Gammaproteobacteria > Enterobacterales > Vibrionaceae > Vibrio. Next base: position 468,626 of record NZ_ABGR01000002.1, read on the forward strand.
AAGAATTTACTTGCTGTCGAGTTGCCTTTTGACCGTATTTGACGGAATATTTTGCCGCAAAACTTTCGGCGTTTTGGTAAAGGTAATCAATCTGTTCCTTTTCAGTCTTAGGACTCATTTGGTTTGAACCCGACTGATAAATGGTCATTTTTGGTAAGATTAAGCGATCAATCGCGCGTTGCATTTGCATACGAATTAAGCGGGCTTGTACGAACTTGTCACCGATTATTTTATCAACCGGATAAACCGGGAAAATAACCGTATTATCACCTACTGTTTTCTCGGTCATCAGTGGTTCGGACAAACCTAATTTACTATCGTTCAACAGAACTTTGTGAAACGACACTAGGTCTTGAGCCTTTTCAACCTGATTGCTGGTGACATAATGCGCTTTTCCAGACTGACGTTCTCGGTCATAAACGCGAGAAAACTGAGGAGGCGCGTTTACATTAGCGGTATTAGTTCCGTCGTTTATCAACTCCATCGCATTCGCGAAACCAGGGAAAACAATTTGTCCTAGCATGATAAAGCTTAATAGGTTTGACGTGCACTTTTGCCATAAAGGAGATGATAGGTCCGCCATATTTTCAATATTATCCATTTTCAAACCCATTTATTTATCAAGGTAGTGACTTAACTGTCCCTGAGTAACGACAATTGATTCGTTTACTTTTTTATATTCCAATTTATTTCTTGAATAGTTACCTGGTCCACCCAAGATCAATCTCGGATATATTCTCTTGAAATTAACCTTCACATTACTACCGTTAACCTCATGAGATTCATAAACAATAATTCGAGAAAATTTTTCCTCATCATCAGCTACTATCGGCTGCTTACTTCCTTCTGGTGTTATTGTTCGCAACAAGTTGTTGATTGCTGTAATCTGTTGTGTTTTCGTCAATGCTATATTTTTGTTCTTTATCTCTTCACCTAGAGAGTTATGATTAATGAACTTTTCCAATACACCCAGTTCTAACTGTACTTTCTTATGAGAGATCCCTTCATCATCCGGAGTCATACCAGAGGAAGGTGAGTAAAAAGAGAAAAATACCCTGTAAGCAATTTCTATACGATTAGATTTAGCTATAATATTTACGGTTTCATCACCGGATGTGTCGATAATAAACCAAGTGTAAGATCGAAGGAAAGAATAAGCCCCATCAGGAGTACTTAAGCCTACATTGAGTCTTGCTCTTTCATATTCTTCAGCTTCTTTTACTGTTTTAAATGTACCAAAAGTGAAACTCAAATATCTTTCTGCAGCTTCCTCCAACTGGCTAAGTGTATAACCCGTACTGCCAAATTTTCTTTTTGCTAATAATTCATCGTATATTAATTTCCAGTTTTCTTTTAACTTCTTGTGATTCTGGTGACACGTCTTCTCTTTAAAAGCTTCAGCCCATGCCTCACTGTGATATTCTTTTTTTAAGGTATAACAAAGCCGTACTTTTCCTTCGACATAGTCTCCTATTCTTGATAAATCATGAAGTTGAAACTCATAATCAGTAAGGTCATTAAAAAAACCAATGCTACCATAAGGACTTTTATTGTTGATATTAAAGTAGTCTTCTAGACTAACTTTGTTTTTTTCGACATAGTTAGACACTATATTATTTATGATTTTTTTGACATCCAGAAATAGTGGCTCTATGTTCGCAACGGTTAATTCAACCTCACTATTTAATTGTCCTTTAACCCCTGAAACATTACCTTTAAGAGACAACAAGTTTTCTAAATCAGTACGAGTCATAACATCTTTAAGATTACATTTTTGATATTTCAAGCAATCCGTGACACCTTTAAAATCATATTTAGTGTAATTGCTTCCAATAGCTAAACTGATACTTTTGATGTCACTGTTAAAGAAACTCGAATCTTTAAAAATTTGCAAATATGAGACTTTATTAAATAGCTTACTGTTTTCCATTTCTTTCACGTCGTTTGTTCCACCACGACTAAACTGGAAGTCACCAAATGAGTAAACGCGCCCCGGCGGTGAGTAAGTCAAGATTTTTGTTTCTGTTCCATACTTGTAGTTGGACATATCTTTTTTATTGTTGTCACTGCTGTATTCAACAATACGGTAAGGATAAGACTCAAAACTGATTTCGTAACGCTCGTTACTAAATACTGGTGAGTTAACCAAGAATTCGCCATCACTGTTTAGGCCGATAATAGCGGAAGAGTTAAGGACATATTCGCTAGCTCTTAGTTTCAGACTTCGCTCTGCCTCAATCGCGACTTGGTTGGCTTTAATTCCATCAACACGAATACCCGCATCCCAGTTGACACTGTTGGTTTTCACAAGATGATACGGATTGATGTTTTCAATCCTTTTCGCCTGTATGTTTATATTATCCGCAAAAATGGAAGCTGACACAGTACTGGCGCCAATTGCTGTCTTTATTACCGAAAGTTCTTTTAAAGACTGCAAAATACCAAACTGTTTGTTGACCTCATACCCTTCACCGCCAATGGTTAATGCGTCATCAAGGTACACTGTTTTATCTGCGCGAGAACCATTAATTACCGCTCCAGACTTTGAGTAAAGTGTCACATTCTTGCCCAACACTTTGCCGCCAAAGCTGTTATAGATGGACTTTTCCGTCTGAACATCAATACTTGCCGATTCCACCACGCCATTGTTGATGAACTGGTTTGCAGAGATTTTTACGTCGTCTGCAATGATATAACCCTGTTGGTGCACGTCATTACGAGCAATCAACGTTATATCACCACCAATCACTTTCGCTTGCTTGTTGCCCTGATTTAATATGCGTATTGTGCTCGAGCTTTTTAACGACAGGTGATTGTCGCTGGCCAATCGAGCGTTAGCATTGATATGGATATTTTGCTGACTCGAGCGCTTATATTTGCCCAAACTCTGGACAAAAATACCTTCTTCTGGGGCATAAAGTTTACCGTGATGTTGACTGGTGCTAAGAGCATCCGACATGGTGCTCATGTCCGCATCTATTGCAATATTATTTGGGCTCGCAATCGTAATAGTGGCTGCACGAAATTTTCCTTTGATCGTCGACCAAGCCGTGCTCAATGTCGCAGCCCTAACAGCTAAATCTGCGTAGCTGACTTTAAGACGGCCAGTAAACATGTTGATACCGCCCGCACCTACTACCTCACTGCCCCGCTCGGCGATTATCATCCCTGATTCAGAATGATTGTTTGCACGTAAGTTAGTATCAATGATGCCTGAGGTATCCATATTTTCAGCAATCAATTCCAGTGACTGAAGACCTGGCGACACCAATCCTTTTACTGAGACTTTGCCGCCTCCGACAGTGGTTAAATCGCCAACACTATTAATGGTTTTTGCGTTCGGAGCATAACTTGGTGTCGCGGCAGCCATTGTCACGCGGCCAACATTATCGAAACTACACTGCTCACAAGATAGCTTGCCGCTTGCACTACGTGTAATAAACAGAATATCGGCTGACGGACCAAGAATAGTAAACTGGTTTTTTAAGGAGATATTGTTGGATTCAATGACGATTAAATCTGCTTTGCCTGTGCCTCGGATGCCACCTGAAGTATCGTCAGTATTGACTATGGTAAGAGGCTTACGACTTAACTCAAACTTACTGAACACATTATAGGAAATACCATTTTTCGCCTTCGCAGGCACCAAAATATCAAAGTTGCTCGACGAATTCTGGCGCACCTGAGTATCGGTCCTATTGGATAGACCAAAACTCGATGCCAATGCGTGGCCCGTAAATAAACTCGCCGAAAGGAGAGAAATAAGTGCAAATTTTACTGATTTTCTAACCGACTTCATTTCCATATTAAGCCTTTATAATGTCAGACTAACTAATTATTGTGATACTTGGTAATAACATTTTCTATTAATTACAAATTAAAGGACTGATAATAAAATAAAAACAACATTTTTAATTACTTTTATCTCACTTATTTAATAAACACTTCTAATTTTATGAATAGGCGAAATTAATATTCGACGCACCGTTTGGACCAACTACGTTATTGTAATTTTTATCAAGACTACCAACTGACTTTCAACATTAGCGGAGTATCATACACACTTGAATGTAAAATAAAACCAAAGTTTTAACAAAGCACAAACAAAAACCATACCACATTCATATTTTTAATATTGACAATAAATCATATGCACAACTTATTTCGACAATTTAGCCAATAGCAGTGCCATAAACAAAATAACGTTTTTCCACTCAAAGTTAATAATAATCTAAATAATTTATCGTAAAACTAAAATAAGAACCTTAGTCTATATTCCCTTCTTATTAAAAGACTGTTAATCCAAATCATAACGTTTGCTGACCAGGCATTAAAAAAACTTCTTTATAAGCATTCTGCCAGTATAAAGGAACAGTAAGATACACTTACAAACTCAATCTCATACATACTCTCGTTACAACGTATTAGCGCAGGCAACCCAGCCTATGGTCGTATCTGACCAACTGCTTTCTAAGTTGGCCGTTTTGTCGCAACAACAGCAGTGGATCCTCTTTACCGCTGAGTACCCTCGCCCTGATTTTGAGCAACTTTCTGCTTCTCACATCCGCTGTCAAAACATTATTCAGATCAAGCCATCTCAACAGCTTTCTGAAGTCGAAATCGTGATTAAAGCTATTCAGTCTGGTAACGCCAGCGCCGTTGTCGCATCAAGCAAGATTGCATCAATGAATCAAGCCATGCTCCGCGATATTGCGCAACGCTATCAGTGTGAAGTCTTTTTCGTCGAAGGCAGAGTGAACAAGTACCACTAACAAGATCGACGTTATCCATCCTGCATCTCGCCTCCTTCAAGGAGGCTTTTTTTGTTCACAGCTCAACGCCAAGGCGACAATCGCGGCCTATTTTGAAAAAACAGGAGTTAGCTCGATCAAAAAAGGCCCCAAAGAGGGCCTTTGCTTTTATTACATTACTCGATAGTAATCGCTCTAACAGCCGCATACTTATTTGCCGAATTTTTAATCAAGTGATTCTCTTATCATGACATAGTGTGGCTTCTCAGAAGCCGTATAGCGCTTTATGTCACTGCATTTTTTAAGATTGTAATATTGCATCATCAGTGGCTTTTGAGTTGTCACAGCAGTCAAAGCCATTGAAACCCACGATTTACACGTATCAGGCGTGATACCATTTTTAGTTTTACTGACGCTACACAAACCGACAGACGATGCCCACGAGGTATTAATAATTAGTGAGCCATCACTTTGTATCCAAGCATCAGTGACAGTGCCTTTACAGTGTATGGAATCCGCACAAAAAGCAGATACTGAAAAAAACCACAGCAGTAAAAACCATTTTGTTTTCATATTGAACCTTTCTATTTAGGGAAGGCAAAAATACCTTCGATGGAGCAATGCCACCAACCTTTATGATTGGTTTCTTGATAACGAATATTCCCTTTAAAATTTTTGGTAGCCATCATTGTCAGTAGGAGTGAATAAAGCTCCTTGTAATTAGGGTTAGATTTACTGAGTCGTCCGCCCTTATTACGGTTACAGTTAGGCATAGCGCCCTGTTGAAACTCAATATAAAGGCCATCACCAGCGTCATGATAAAATGAAACTGGGTATAATTTTTCAATCGGTGGCCCTGTTTTAATTTCAGCGTGAGAAGAAAAAGAGCCAAGTATTGCGGCCACAAGCAAACATTTTTTCATTATTAATCCCCTATTAACCTACTGGATCAACTTGGTTGATCACGCAAAATGAAGAGCCATTTTGCATGCCCGATGTATAAACAGTTACCCGTCGTTTGTCTGCAATCCAAAGGGCCAGTGTGGTTGACGTCATTGCACTGTATTCTTGTTTAACTAACATCCAACCATAAGGAGAACCCTCGCAGTTATCCGGTAAGCCGGTGTCTAACATAATCATTAAACCTTGTGTCGTTGTGGTTAGGTTTTTGATATTCCCTGACAAATAGGTCGACGCGCCAAAAGACACGGGAGACAAAAGCAGCATCCCAATAACAAAAGTTCTAATTGCTCTACGCATACTTACAATACTCTTTCCATAAATAACAATATGTTTTTCATTGTTAGTTTCATTACTAAATACATTTTTTAGGTTGTAAAAAAGCCTCTAAAGAATTTAATTCTTCAGAGTACAAATAAAAGATCTTACAGTTTTTTATTACCGTCGTCCGACTTTACTATAGAAAACCAGATAAGATTACTCACCCTAGTTACAAACTTCTTTGTACAGGGTGAGCAATAATTTCATAGGAACTAGTCTTTGTATTTATTTAAAAAATCATAGTTCAACGTGGGTAGCGGTTGGGTGTAGAACGCCTCTGGTACATAGTCAGTCTCAAAACCAATGCGGTAACCATGCCTTGCAAAGGCGACTTTGGCAAGGGTGGTCAGTTGCATGGAGAAATAGCCGTGTTCTGAATCATCCAGACGTGGCTGGCTCCAATATTCATGGTGATTTTGAACTGCAGAGTACATCGCCTGCTGGTAGGTTTTTTCATTAGCGCCACCAAATACTTTCATCATCACATCGATCACTGGTAAATCAAGGTAGGTGACACTATCAGGCTTACCGTGACTCACCGACTCAGAAGCACTAAGGTTGACGTACTCCTGAATCAAATCCATGGGCTCGCCATCACTCAAGCTGAAAACACACCCGAGCAACCTAATGAAGGTATCACCAGATTCGTTCCGCCATTTAACTTGCGGGTGATCCACGATTTTAACGAAGCGTCTTGCGCTGTCAAAATCTTCGCATAACAAGGAGCGCCATATGGATATCTCCAGGTGAGCGCCTTCAATCCCACGGCGATCCCTGTCGGAGTGAAAACCAAATGATACCTCTTTATTTGGTAACGAAATCGTAATCTTTTCGCCATCCTCCAGTAAGGCATATTCAATACTTTTTGAGTCAAAATACTGCCAAGCGACGAGGGAGTGCAATGCACTGTCAATGTCAGCTAAATTCAGGTATAACGTTCTTGTGTAGATTGCAAACCCCAAATCTCCTGGGTTGACATAATTCCACTCTTCACTTTGCGCCAACCTGCGTGTGATGTTATCTGTCAAAGCCGCAATGTTTGCTGACTCATCTTTGAATACTTTCCGAGCGCCATCGTAGTTGATTGGCAGGTATTGTTGTATCGTCATTTATTACTCTTTATTGAAAAAATCGAATCGCTGCATCGTTTAAGTTTTCTTGAGCATCAAAGCGCTGCTCAACCGCAATGTAACTCTGCTTAACGTTAGGGTTATCCATTAATGCAAGTGTATCACCGAGTTCTCTCACCCCCTCACGGGCTTTACTGTCTAGGTTAGAGTTTCTAGAGTCACTATCAAAACGCTTTCTCATTTCGTTGTCGGTTCGACCCATATATTCCTCACTGCCCTGCTGAGCATGGACTACATTACCTCTGTCGTCAGCACCGACCACAGCATGCCCATAGCTACCAGCACCACCTTTCGCTTCTATCCTCACAACCTCTAAAGAGCCATCAGGTCTCTCAACTTTAGCAATAAAGTCATACTGGTTGTTTTTTGCGTTACTGACATAATCATAATTTGAGCGCATCATGGTAACTTTACAATCCTGACAATAGTTTTCAACCGTATGCATTGCACGAGCTTCACCCAGAGCCTCACTTAAATCGCGTGCCTGCTGCTTTAGCGCGTTGGCACGCTGCCTATTGAGCGTTGATGATTTAATGTCTTGAGTAATACCCTTTCTGATTTCGACCATTTGCTCCACTGTTACTGTTTTAGGGTAACGCCCAGGGTCATTAGAGTCATAGAGCGGGTTATCTAACACTCGCTCCTTAAATGTACGGTCTCCATATAAATCGCCAGAAAAGCGATTCTTATCTGCTGTCATCTTATAATTATCATCATCGGGCACATTGATTCTTTTTCCATCTTTATTAGCGAACCGCCCATTTTCTGTGAGGATGTTTCCTTTTTTGGTCTCTTCAGCCACTTTATCCTTAGTAATCGTTGAGTTGGGGTAATTTTCTAAATATTCGTCATGTCTTTTGAAGTTTTCAGCCAAATCATTGAGCTTCGCCATCATAATTGGCTTTTCTATACCGCTATGGTCCTCAAGCAAATCATCTAAGAAATCGCCACCTGCACCAGCGGGTTGTAGCTCAAGTTGCAGGCGATTGGAGTCAGGATGAGCTTTAATAAGTACGTATAATTGTTCCTTCAGCTCTTGAAGGGATTTTGCATCAAAGTCTAGGTATTTACCTCCTAATCGAGACAATCCCATTTCGATGAGCAAATCCTTTGAACTGTTAATTAACCACGCACGTTTCTGAGCATCCGTTATCGTATGATAGTTTTTTGCAAGATCTTTGAGATTTTGGATAGTTTCAATAACGGTGTATATCGTCATTGCAATAGAAACGACTTCGACCAATAACATAACGAAAGGTACAAAGTTATTTTGCGCAGCATTTTCGGCTGTATTTGCAGCAATATTGACGTCCAGACCAGCAAGCATTGCGGTAAGACCGGCGGACAACTTGGCAGCATTGACAGAATCGCCAGCGATGATTTTTATATTTTCAAAATCTTCTGAAGTAGGACGATATCGGAGTTGTTCAAGTTTCTGTCTTGCTGCTTCTTGTTGCGCTGCAGTCAAGTTTTCCATGTCAACATCGTAAGGTAACCCTAGTTCCTTCATTGCATTTAACATTTCGCGTTGCTCATCACTGAGTAGAGCATCTGTATAAATGAACGAAGCGGCTTCGCCTACAACGCCACCAACCGCACCACTGGTACAGGCATTCTTGCGATCATCGGCATCATTGATTTCGTCTGTCGCGACACCGAGCGCACAGCCTAACGCAGCGTGAGAAACATAACGCATTGCCTCATTAAAACGCCCTTCACTGGTTAACGAGCCAATCTTATTCGCTACTTTGGCGCCGAGTTTTGAGGTGGCCATGTGCATCGCAGATTTTTTCCAACTGTCGAAGAAATCTTTGGAGCCATCGCCGTTGATAATAGTCTGTATACCCGAACTCACAGCAGACTGAATAACAACATCACCAGCTTGCTGAGCCAGAACAGCAGGGTCCCATGAGTTGCTGTTTCCAGCCCCTTGTTCGAAGAAATTTAAGCCTTGCGTTTGCAGATAATTCAGTGTCCCAGCTGTAATCGCAGAAGTCGCTATCGACCTTAGGTATTCCTTTTCAGTCAAAGCCTCTAACGCATCATCTAAGCTGTTACCAGCGGCAACTGAACTGATAACTGAAGTTACAATGGATACTTCGATCGCTTTTAAGCCAGCAAGCATGGCTCCCTGCAAGCCCCCAATTGCGGCTCCGCCAGCAGGCGACAATGCAATAGACACAGCGATAGAAATCATTGCCATTGGGCCGGGGCCTAAGGCACGTGAGGTGTCTTTTTTGTTGATATGAACCAGCTTTTTATATACCAACTCCGCGTTGTCACGATATTCTGGATCATCATACAGCTCGGCCATCCAACGAAGATCCGGTGCTTTTCGGAACTTATCTAACACCTCATCCAAGGTTTGGTTATCTCTCATGCCCAACTCAAGCGTTAAACCCTTGGTCGCATGAATATTCACACCTCCGACTATGCTGTTGTACACGGCATTGTCGTTTTGACGGTCAATTGTGGTCGTCTTAACTCGCCAAAAGTTTTTATGCACTTTTTGCTGGAAGAAGTGATCCTGTTCCTTAGCAAGGAGAAGATTTACCTTTCCACTGTGCGCGGATATATTCGCCCCTTCTTGTGATGTCAATTTAACCGCTTTTAAATTGATATCACCAAAGTCAGAGGCGATTACAACGCTCTTACCCGCCTCTAAAGCAGAACGGATTGCGATAGATTGGAACTGGCTCTCTTGCAAAGAGGTTCTACCTACTTTACCGCTTTTAGAAGATTGGTATTGATCGAAGCTGTTAAGAATATGAACTCCTTGAGAAGCAAGAATTGACAACACCCCCTCGTCAGCAATAAGTTCCGATGCGATAATTTGTACCTGCCCAGACGCCATCAAGAAAATGCTGTCTTTTGCTTCTAGCTTGGAGCCATAGTGCTCAAGGAATGACTCTCTCTCGTGATAGCCACCGACCCACTCATTTCTAGAATAGGTTGTATCTTGGCTTTCTATCTGGATGCTCCCCCCGGCACTCAACTTGATAACATTCGCCGACATATCTGAGCCCCGGATCTTAATATCACCAGAGGTCTGAATAGAGATCGTGCCATCGGCACTCACTTGAGCAATTTGTCCTAAGCGAGTCCCTTGTTCATACTTGGTTGCATATCGATGTACCATCGTCTTTTGGCCATATTGATGCGCAATAATATCAACATTACCTTTAGAGGCTTCTAGACTACCCGTATTAAATAAGGTCCCCCCAACATTTAGGTTTAGGTCTTCATCTGCAATAACTTTTGCGTGTTCGCCGACAGAGAGATTATCCGTTGCATTGAGAAAGGCGTTACGTCGTGTGAGCAATGTACCCGAGTTAACAGTGATATTACGGAAGTTGGCGTAATCCCCTGAAACTTCTACAGTGTGACCCGCAATTTTTGCACTATTGATGGTGGAATCGGTTAAATGCAACACAGGAACCAATACTTGTTCACCATTAATATTGCGCAGTTCTGGCCAAATGAAATCATGCGCGAAAGTATTTACTTGTTGTCGAGTTACCTTTTCACCGTATTTTACGGAGTAGTTTGCCGCAAAACTTTTCGCATTCTGGTACAAGTAATTAATCTGTTCCTTTTCAGTCCTTGGATCAATTTGGTTTGCACCTGACTGGTAAATGGACATTTTTGGCAAGATTAAACGATCAATTTCGCGTTGCATCTGCATACGAATTAAGCGCGCCTGGACGAACTTATCACCGATTCTTTTATCAACCGGATAATGCGGGAATATAACGGTTATATCACCTACAGCTATCGGAATCATAAGTGGCTCAGGCAAACCTGATTTATTATCGTTCAAAAGAGTTTTGTGGAACGATACTAAGTCTTGAGCCGTCTCAACTTGGTTGCTCGTGATGTAATACGCTTTTTCAAACTGACGTTCCCGGTTATAAACACGAGAAAACTGAGGAGACGCATTTACATTAGTGGTAATAGTCGCATCATTGATCACCTCTGCCGCACTCGCCACTCCAGGTAATACAATTTGACCGACCATGATAAAGCTTAATAGGTATGACGTACATTTTTGCCACAATGGAGGTGGTAGGTCTGCCATAATCTCATTCGATTTATAATTCATTTTTATTTTACTCTTATAAATAGTGGGCCAGTTCGGCTTTATTAAGTGTAATTTTTTGAATACTGGATTTCCAAACAGAACCATTCTCCAATTTATATGAATATCTATATCTAATAGTGTAGTTTTGATTTACTTTTTTATAGTCAATAATAGCAGGCTTTAACCAAACTTTGATATCACCAAACTTATGAGTGATATCTATTGGTCTCAAAGGCCGACTAACAACAAAATTACTACTAGCTTTACTTACATCGTTCTCACTTAAAACAATGCTCTTATTACGAGAGACTTGTGTTGCACTAAGAATTTCATGAGGTATATATTTCTTAAACTCTGGAAAATCCAACTTCACTTCTAAAGGCATAGTGTCTTCAAAATCTATCCATTCAGAAAAGTTGTCGAGGAGTAAGTCACCCCAAAAAAGTTTTCTATCAGAGGTTATCGTAATTTTCTCTCCATATTGTTCTATCCAACCTTTTGAATTTGTGATTATCAGATCATATTTATACCACACCGCATCATCTATATTTAAATTTTGTTCTTCTCCCCACACCTTTATTTTTGGATAAAGCTTTGCATAGTTAGCTGCGCCAGCATCTATCTGCCGCTGAGTAAACCCAGTATCACCTAATTCTTTATCTCTCAATTGTTCATCGTAAATCTCTTTCCAGTTTACATTGAACTTATAAGTCAGACCAATTCCCCAATTCGTTAAATCTTTATAATCATCAGACCACGGCTGACCTTTAGGCCAATTACTTGGCTTCGATGAGTAAGCGGTGTATAGCAAAACCTCACCTTTTATTACATTTGAAACGACTTCTACATTTGATAACCGATACTCATAAGTAAAGGTACTGTAAGTCGATGAATAGCTTTCAAGAAGATTATAAACATTATATCTTTTAAATATCTTCGATTCGTTTTGAGAAATATAGTTATTTACTATACTTTTGATAATTCTTTGCTTATCAGTCTCTACTGAGTTTATATTTCTGATAACCAAGTCGGAACCTTCAGAAATTTTGTCATTCACACCGGAAACATTCCCTTTAAAAGCGAGTAATGTTTCTGACTCTGTTCTTGTTGTGACAAACTCTCTATTACAACGGCGATACCTTAAACATGACGTCACACCTTCAAAGTTAGTATTCTCTGTATCAGTACCAACCTCTAAACCTATACTTTTGATCGTACTATTAAAGAAACGTGCATCTTTAAAAATCTGCATGTATGAGACTTCATTAAATAACTTACTGCTTTTCACTGTTTTCGGCTCGCTTGTTCCACCACGACTAAACTGAAAGTCGCCAAATGAGAATACGCGCCCCGGCGGGGAGTAAGTTAAGATTTTTGTTTCAGTACCAGACTTGTAGTGGCCTATCTCGTTTTTCTTACTGTCATCTTGACTGTATTCAACGACACGGTATGGATAAGACTCAAAACTGATTTCGTAACGCTCGTTACTAAAAATCGGAGAGTTAACCAAGAATTCGCCTTCACCATTTAGCCCTATAATAGCCGAAGAGTTCAGGACATATTCGCTGGCTCTTAGCTTCAAGCTTCGCTCTGCCTCAATCGCGACTTGGTTAGCTTTGATGCCATTGACTCGAATACCCGCATCCCAATTGACACTGTCTCCTTTCACAAGATGATACGGATTAATGTTTTCAATCCTTATCGCCTGTATGTTTAAATTATCCGCAAGGATAGAAGCTGACACAGTACTGGCGCCACTTGCTGTTTTTATCGCCGAAAGTTCTTTCAAAGACTGCCAAATGCCAAACCGTTTGTTGACCTCATAACCCTCGCCGCCGATGGTTAATGCGTCGTCAAGGTACACGGCTTTATCTGCGCGAGAACCATTAATTACCGCTCCAGATTTTGAATAAAGTGTTACGTTCTTACCCAACACTTTGCCGCCAAAGCTGTTGTAAATGGATCCTTCCGCCTGAACATCAATGTTTGCTGATTCTACTAAGCCATTATTAATGAATCGTTTTGCCGATATTTTGACTTCATCTGCAGCAACATAACCCTGTTGATACACGTCATTACGAGCAATCAAAGTCATATCACCACCAATCACTTTTGCTTGCTTACTACCCTGTTTTAATATGCTTATGGTGTTTAAGCTTTTTAATGACAGATGATTGTCGGTAGATAACTTAGCATTAGCGCTGATGTTGATTTTTTGATGCTCATTGTCTTTGTATTTGCCCAAGTTCTGAACAAAAATACCTTCTGTCGGCGCATAAAGTTTACCGCGATGTTGACTGGTACTAAGTGCATCCGACATGGTGCTCATGTCCGCATCTATCGCAATATTGTTTGGGCTAGCAACCGCTATTGTGGCCGCTCGGAATTTGCCTTTGATCGTCGACCAAGCCTTGCTCAATATCGCCGATTTCACGGCAAGATCTGCATATCTGATCTTAATACGGCCGTTAAACATGTTGATGCCACCCGCGCCTACTACCTTACTTCCCCTATCGACGATGATCATGCCTGACTCTGGGTGATTTTCTGCACGTAAGTTAGTATCAATGGTGCCCGAGGTATCAATGTTTTCGGCAATCAATTCCAGTGACTGAAGGCCTGGCGAAACCAAACCTTTTACTGTGACTTTACCGCCTCCCACAGTGGTTAAATCACCAACACTATTGACGGTTTTTGCGTTTGAAGCGTAACTGGGTGTCGCAGCAGCCATTGTCACGCGGCCAACATTATCGAAACTACACTGCTCACAAGATAGCTTGCCGCTTGCACTGCGCGTAATAAACAGAATATCGGCTGGCGAACCAAGAATAGTAAACTGATCTTTTAAGGAGATATTATTGGATTCAATGACGATTAAATCTGCTTTGCCTGTACCTCGGATGCCACCTGAAATATCATCCGTATTGACTATGGTAAGAGGCTTACCACTTAACTCAAACTTACTGAACACATTGTAAGAAATGCCATTTTTCGCCTTCGCTGGCACCAAAATATCGAAGTTGCTCGACGAATTCTGGCGCACCTGAGTATCGGTCCTACTTGATAGACCAAAACTCGATGCCAATGCGTGGCCTGTAAATAAGCTCGCCGAAACAAGCGAAAGAAATGCAATTTTTACGGATTTGCGAACCGACTTCGTTTCCATATTTAACCTTTCTGATGTCACATTGACTCATTACTGTGATGCTTGTTAATTACATTCAGGCACCACAAGTCTTGAATCATCTATTGATTGAATGTTCTTTATAAGAAATCAGATTTCTCTGGGTTTCGTTCGCCTTACTAGACATTTAAGGGAAGGAATTCTTAGGAAATCACCCCCGCTTTCTGATGTTAGAGTGACTGAGCCACCTAGTACCAATAAGCAGGCAGACCAACTAACAGCACTAACGCGCACCGCAAGTAATGATTCATGAAAATTTCCATTGTTCTAGGGTTTAACCAAGAATCGATCGACAACTGCTGCACATACTTTCGTTTGGTCGGCATCGTATTTAAGAAGGATTTTCTTCTTTGCGATAAAAGCCGCCATAATCACGCTGACTTTCGTATCGTAATTTTGTGCTGAGGCAGGGATTTCAAAGCGAAAACCGCCATCACAAGCAGAAACGGTCCCATCTTTGTATTTCGTGTAAAAAGCGAACCCTGAATTGTGTGGATATAACTTCGTGATTTCGACGTACGGCGAATCTTTCCATCTAGCCGCAAAAGCAGGCGAAGATAAGCTTGCGAATACGGCGATAGCCAGTAGACATTTTTTCATTGTTTTGTTTTCTTTTATTCTTTGAAATTTGAGTTAATTAACTTGCAAAAAACCAGTTTATATTTTTAGCTGCAGACCAACTCTTAAATGACGAACACGAGTCTATATCTGCAAGTTGCTCGTACATAATATGAGTTCAGATTATCTAGCCGACCCGATGCACTTTCATTCGACTTCCAACGCAAGAATCTGCATTACTGTCTTTGTCATACCCGATGTTAATCTTTTCTTTGGTTGAGTAAGCCAACAACAATCGGGACATAATGAGTTGACGAGACTCTGACGATATTGCTGGGTCAATAGCCATATAGTCAGTATTGGTGCACTTAGGATGCGAGGTAGGCATACCTTCAACTCGAATCAGAATAAGAGTGCTTCCCGGTTAAGTAAGCACCGCTTTCACTTCACCCACAAAATTCGCTGTATATGCTGCACTTGCGGCAACAGGAAATAATAAAAGTAGTAATAAGATTTTTTTCATGTTGTTTTTCCAGATTTAACGTTAAATACTCAATCATTCAGCTTGGGCCCAAAATACCACCCCGTTAACCACTCCCACGGTGTATGGCTTGAATTACTACAATCCTTCGCATCGTTAAACCAAAGCGTCACTCCCTTTTTGGTTGTTTGCGCAGTCAGTAGCGTGGAATAAATGGTTCTGCATGTCTCTTGGCTGACGCCATTGAAATCGCTGCCTACTCTACATAATCTAGGCCAATTCAAAGGCCCTAATTTCTCAACCAACACATCTCCACTCCTAGGGTCTATGCTCAGCCCTTTCACCTCACCGACACAGGTATATTTGCCATAACTTGCAAATGATAGACCTGATAACAAAATGGCAATTAATGCTCTTTTCATCGCTTTTATCTCACTTATTGAATCAATATTCTTGGTCTTGACTAATAAGCATTAGTCAAGGATATACACCGTACCACTAGGTGTAACCGTGTTATATGTAACTTCAGGTCGAGAGTACCAACCTACTGGAGTACAGGAATGCGCATAAAGTACAAGCTTCTTTTTTGCGGTAAATGCAGCTAATACGGTCGAGTAAATCTCACTATACTGAGGATGTGTTTTCTTAATGAAAAACTGGTTTCCCTTCGTGCAGTTCATCGGATTACCAAAGCTCCCATACAACATAAACCCATTACCTCGTTCTATATCTATTCGAGTGGGCACGGCCGAACTAGAAAATGAACCAGAAATGGCTGGAATTGAAAAAAATAACATAGATAATATCGCCAACTTCATCATTACTTATTCCTTATGAATTTTAATTATAATAGTCAAAGATAGATGGCCTAGGGCTCAACTATCCACTATATCAAACATTAATAATAGCGGGGTATTTTACACACTAAAATGTCAAATAAAAGCCCAACGTCAATAAAATGTCAAATATAACCAAGCCTGAGTTCAATCTTGATAAGAAAGTATATATGGTTTTGGAATCGGCAATTTAGTCAATAGAATT
This sequence comes from Vibrio sp. AND4, assembly GCF_000171815.1. Taxonomy (GTDB): domain Bacteria; phylum Pseudomonadota; class Gammaproteobacteria; order Enterobacterales; family Vibrionaceae; genus Vibrio. The sequence continues at coordinate 485,133 of NZ_ABGR01000002.1, forward strand.
ACCATAAGTAAAATAATGTTATCACCTCTCGATAATAATTAGTTTTAACTAATTTATAATTAACCTAAAATAAGAATTCCAATTTATTCTAACCTGCTTAATAAGACACTTGTTAATTAGGTTCACCTGTGCCCATCTAAAGCCAAGAACTATTTTTAATCTTGTATTTCCTGATTAAAACCCGTTCGCGTACAAAAGAGCACTGCTCATCAACGGTCACTTAGGCTGTAGGAGGGGTTTACAGAGAGAAAAGCACTTTTCTTTGGCTTCAACATTTTTAGTCAAAGAACAAAGCAAACGTTTGCTTTTCTTCTGGCGCGTTAACATGGTTCTGGTATGATGCCTTCATTCGAGTTATTCAGTGGAAGCTTTTCGCTGAGTATCTTCTCTTTATGACGTTTGACTAAGATAACAGGAATGTCGCAATGAGCCTTGCTAATCAAGTACTTGCCGTCAATGACGACCTACCAATTCGTACCAACAAACCTGTCCACAGTGGAAAAGTTCGCTCTGTTTACTGGCTAACAGAAGAAGACAGCGCACGCCTAATACAAGAAAAAGGCTACGATGTCGCTCCGGATGCGCCACTCGCCATTATGGTGATCAGTGATCGTATCTCAGCCTTCGATTGTATTTGGCATGGCGAAGGCGGGCTAAAAGGCGTTCCTGGGAAAGGCGCTGCACTCAATGCTATCTCTAACCACTGGTTCAAATTGTTTAAAGATAACGGTCTCGCTGACAGCCATATCTTGGATATCCCGCACCCATTCGTTTGGATTGTTCAAAAAGCGAAGCCAGTCAAAATTGAAGCTATTTGCCGTCAATACATCACCGGCTCCATGTGGCGTGCTTATGCAAACGGCGAACGTAAGTTTTGTGGTATTGAACTACCTGAAGGTTTAGAGAAAGATAAAGCTCTGCCTGAGTTACTCATGACGCCTTCAACCAAAGGGATTTTGAAAGGCATTCCGGGCGTCCCAGAAGCAGATGATGTGAACATTACGCGCCAGAACATCGTTGATAACTTCGCAGCTTTTAACTTCTCAAGCGTGGAAGATATTGCGCAATATGAGAAACTGTTGAAAGAAGGCTTTAGCCTGATCAGTAATGCACTTGAGGCTATCGACCAAACGTTCGTGGATACCAAGTTTGAGTTTGGCTACGTGAACGATGCAACAGGCCAAGAAAAGCTGATTTATATGGATGAAGTGGGTACACCGGATTCTTCACGTATTTGGGATACGAAAGAATACCAAGCGGGTAATATTATTGAAAACTCGAAAGAAGGCTTCCGTAAGTTCTTGCTAAACCACTTCCCAGATCCCGATATTCTTCTCAACAAAGCGCGCATGCCAGAACGTGAAGCGCTCGCTCGCGATAACGAACTGCCAGTAGAGTCTTTAATGGACATCTCTCGCACCTACATTGGTATCGCGGAAAAAATCACGGGCCACCCCATCAAATTAAGTGACGACCCGAAAGCTGAAATCATCGAGATTTTGAGCAAGAAATACGGTTTGATTGACTGATTCGAAACTAAAAAAGCGACCAGAGAATGGTCGCTTTATATTTGAGGATAACAGCCGTCTAAACGTCGTTGAAATCTTGATCGCAACATAACGACTAATCGAAAACTTTCACCTTGTTTTCAGCGCTTTTCTTGCACTAAGACTCTGTCAATAATTCTGCTTATTTAACACCGGTGATTGACGTTAGAAGGTCAAATTAAGTACATCTTGCTCTGCAGCATCAACTTTAAGCTGGCTTCGAGATTCAATGTACTCTATCTGTTGAGAGTCTAACGAATAAGGCATCACCACACGTAATTGATGGATCCCTTCGTGTTTTGCTAGTTTCACCAAAATGACTAAATTGGATTCATCGCTCCTACGAGAGGACATCGATTTTAAGGCCGCTTCCCACAAGCGATCCTCTGGTTGGCTTAATTCCGCGATGTTCCGTTTCCACATCAGGCCAAAAATGGGCGCGATAGTGGCAAACGCCTCTACAAAAGTCCACTTCTTACTTCCCGTTGCTCCGAGAAAGTTTGTGTAGTCAAATTCAATGCATGTCTTTCCTTGTTGATCCATCCTATTCCTCGGCATTGTTAACTGAGCTATATAGAATATCGTTCAATTACTTTTCTATAGCAATAGGATATAAAACAATGGTCTGTTATGCCTAAATTAAGTCGCAAAAAGAAATATCAAAACCAGCTTTGTAACAAACAATATACAGCCTTGTCATATATATGCATCTAATGGATTAATATTGCCAACATCAAAACAAACCTAAGCAGGAAATGTATCCCTTTGCTAATCACCGATGAAATTAGCGTATATACCCAAGTTACCTGAAGATGCTTGGGTATAAACGGCATAGGTATGAACCGAATTTCGCCATGATCGATTGCGCGTCATGGCTTTTTTATCTCACATCAAGCACCCGACTGGCTTTTTTGTACTGCACTTTCCACCCAGGCCAACGTGGTAACTCCCAACGTTTGGGATCGCCCTTTCGATTGCCATCGGCGTAAACAACGTGAACCAGCTTACGAGATACAAAGTATTCTACGTCGAGCTTTAATTCAGCCAATACCAATTTAAGTGGGAATTGCTCGGAAAAATCCTGGTACTGCCAATCTGGAATGCCTTCGAATGGAATATCATCAGCGTCAAACAATTCGATGTCTTCCACACTCTCGACACCAAGTGTTTCTAACTGTTTCACTAACCAAGTCGAAAAAGACAAATCATCAAGTTCGGTTTTATCGACTGGTTCTTGGTTTAACCCGAGTGCGTTGTAGATCTTCCAATGTTGTATTTGCTGTTTTCTTTGCGGCGCAAAACCCGGCAGTAGTGCTCCGTCCTCAATCATCTCCGCGATAGATTGAACCGCAACCTCACCGTTGAGCGCTTGGTACTCGGTACAAATGGTTCGCCCAGCATAGTTCAAGTGCATAGTCGCGCGTGGTGCATCTTCATCATAGTTAGTTTCACCTTGTTGCCACTCGCCAAGTTCTAACTCACGCAGCAACTTGAGCGGAATGGGCAGCATTACAGAGGCAAGATTGAGCGTCTGTTTGACGCCTCTCCCGGGCACGCTGTGACTATCAAGCACCAATGCGGCTTCGCTTTTGTCTGGGAAACGGCTATTGCGGCCAACCATCATTTCCATCAAACCATTACCCAGTGCATCACGACGGCGTTCTCGGCGAACAAATACTAATTCCGGATGCAATTGGGCGATTACTTTGGTCAGCTCATCACGTTTGTATCGCGAGGCCACGTCCAGTTGCGGCAATTCGAATACCGATCGCATCTGCTGCGCTAAACCTTGCGCTTCTTTGAGTGCGAACGTGTCAATATCAACACCAACAAGCTGCTCACCTCGCACCAAACGAACCATCAGCGAGGCGTCGCAACCATGTGGTTCTTCCTGCGCTAACGCTTTGACAAACTCGCCCCCTTGCAATCGATACAACTGAGCCGGAACAGAGAGTGCCGCCGCCAAGTCGATCATCGCTTCTCTTTCAGGTTTGGTTTGAATACGTGTAACTAAATCAGCGAACAAAGCGTCAATAGGCAGAGGATAAACTTTTTTGCCGTGCTCAGTGACATCACCTTGTTCGTTTATCGCTGCCATCCCTTGCAGAGTTTGGTGGGCTGAATTGAGCGACTTCTCAGGTAAGGCATCAAGAAACTGAAGTTCAGAGAGTCTGTAACCACAACAAGCGGCAGCTAACATAGGCTCGACAAGCTCTTCGCGGTGCAGTTCGGGTGGAGTGACTAGTTCTAGTGGGGCATGTTCACCAAATAAACGGATGCACACTCCTTCTACGACACGGCCTGCCCGTCCCATTCGCTGCGCCGCACTGGCTTTAGAAATGTTGGTTAACGTCAGTGCTGTGCGCCCGTTTCGTTGCACGGTTCTGCGCTCTAGGCCACTGTCGATAACCACACGAACGTTGGGAATGGTTAAAGACGTTTCCGCGACGTTGGTCGCCAATACCACTTTACGTTGCTTTTGTACCGTTAACGCACGCTGGCGCTCTTCATCACTTACCGAGGCATGCAACTTAACGACCATGACGTCATCAATGCTTTGCAACATCTGCGCACATTGGGTGATCTCTTTGCGACCCGGTAAGAAAACGAGGACATCGCCCTCTTCGTCTTGCAATGCTTCTTTTACCGCTCGGACTACATCATTCTCACACCCTTTTTTGTTCGGCAAGTAACGGCTGTCCACCGAGCGATAAGTTACGCTAACAGGAAAACAACGACCTTGTGATCGCAACCGCTTGGCATCCAGATAACTCGCCAGTTTCTTACCTTCCAACGTCGCTGAGGTGACGATCAAACGATGTTGCTTTTCTTGCTTTAAAATCGCAGTAAGGAGATCAATGTCCCAGCGACGCTCGTGAAATTCATCCACCATCACGATATCAAAGCTAGCCAATTTGTCTTCCGCGAACCAACGCAGTGCAACACCAGGCGTCACGAACACAACACTGGTGTCATCATCGTAGTGTGTATCAAGCTTAATCGCGTAACCAATCTGCTTGCCTAAAGGTTGTTCAGATTGCTCGGCAAGAAACTCGGCTAGAGATGTACAAGCAATTCGGCGTGGCTCAATCACCAAAACTCGTCCATGCTTGGCGGCCCAAAGTGGCAAACGAGTGGATTTACCCGAGCCAGTTTCGGCTTCTACCACCAAATGATGGTGGTTCACGAGTTGGTCAAATTCCGCGTGTAAGCTATCGATAGGTAATGAAGACATAAAAGATAAAAACATAATGATGAATTACTGGGCATTATACCCAAGTGAGAAATTCCTGCTTTAGGAATCGCTCCCGATTAATTAATGACAGCATTTTTATCTTAGTGACGATATTTTCGTCGGTAATTGGATTTTTTTGCGACATTACGTTGATGTGCACCAACGAATGTTTACAACTAAATAGTGAACCCGTTAGAATTTTGCACGCATCCTTCAACCCTACATTTAAGGCACCCAATGAACAACGACAAGCGCCCACTCTATATCCCATATTCGGGTCCGGCTCTTTTAGCGACCCCTCTTTTGAACAAGGGCAGTGCATTCTCTGGAGAAGAACGCAGTTCATTCAACTTGGAAGGTCTTCTACCAGAGACAACGGAAACGATCCAAGAGCAAGTTGAGCGTGCGTACCAACAGTACAAAAGCTTCGAAAGTGACATGGACAAGCACATTTACTTACGCAACATCCAAGACACAAACGAAACGCTATACTACCGCTTAGTTCAAAACCACATTTCTGAAATGATGCCGATCATTTACACGCCAACGGTTGGCGCAGCGTGTGAGAACTTCTCAAACATCTACCGTCGTGGTCGTGGTCTATTTATTTCATACCCGAACCGTGACCGTATCGATGATCTACTGAACAACGCAGCAAATCACAACGTTAAGGTGATTGTGGTTACTGATGGTGAACGTATCTTGGGCTTGGGTGACCAAGGGATCGGCGGCATGGGTATTCCAATCGGTAAGCTTTCTTTGTACACAGCGTGTGGTGGTATCAGCCCAGCTTACACATTGCCGATCGTACTGGATGTGGGCACTAATAACCCGCAACGCCTTGCAGACCCTATGTACATGGGTTGGCGTCATCCGCGTATCACAGGCGCCGATTACGATGCGTTTGTAGAAGAATTTATACAAGCCGTCCAGCGCCGTTGGCCTGATGCTCTGATCCAGTTTGAGGACTTTGCTCAGAAGAACGCAATGCCGCTTCTAGAGAGATACAAAGACCGCATCTGTTGTTTCAATGACGATATTCAGGGCACTGCGGCCGTGACTGTTGGTTCACTGCTGGCAGCATGTAAAGCAGCAGGCACTAAACTGTCTGATCAACGCATTACTTTCTTGGGTGCGGGCTCTGCAGGATGTGGTATTGCAGAGGCGATCATCGCGCAAATGGTATCAGAAGGGATTTCTGATCAGAAAGCACGCTCGCAAGTTTACATGGTTGACCGCTGGGGTCTTTTGCAAGAAGGCATGCCTAACCTTCTTGATTTCCAACAACGCTTGGTTCAGAAATTTAACAACACCAAAGAGTGGCAAAATGAAGGAAACGGTTTCTCACTTCTTGATGTCATTCACAATGCCAAGCCAACTGTGCTGATCGGCGTATCGGGTGCGCCGGGCCTCTTCAGTGAAGAAGTAATCAAAGAGATGCACAAACACTGTGAGCGTCCGATTGTATTCCCACTGTCGAACCCAACCAGCCGTGTTGAAGCAACGCCAAACGACATCATCCGTTGGACAAACGGCGAGGCTTTGGTCGCAACAGGTAGCCCGTTTGAGCCAGTAGTACATGAAGGTCGCTCTTACCCAATCGCACAATGCAACAATAGCTACATTTTCCCGGGTATCGGCCTAGGTGTACTTGCGGTGAATGCGAAGCGCGTAACGGACGAAATGTTGATGGAATCAAGCCGTGCCTTGGCAACCTGCTCACCATTAGCAATCAACGGCAACGGTGCTCTCCTTCCACCACTCGAAGAGATTCATTTGGTCTCGAAGAAGATAGCCTTTGCTGTTGGTAAAAAAGCGATCGAACAAGGCGTCGCGCTTGAAATCACCGATGAAGCACTGAACGATGCGATTGATCAGGCATTCTGGCAGCCAGTTTACCGTCGTTACAAACGCACAGCATTCTAAGTTTTTCGACAACTTTTGTATAAAATTTAGCCCTCGTTTTGCGAGGGCTTTTATTTTCTATTGTTTTTTCTCATTCTGACCATATTTTGGCACAAATTGGCTTCTATCTTTTCACCTCTATCAGATATGATGAGCGGTAAACATACTAATAAGGGTATCGAACGTTTTGCTGTTTTCTCGTATGGCGTCAAACTGGAAGCTCAAATTCTCATGGAAGCGTCTGGCTTTGGCTTTGTCGATCTTTTTACTTAGCCTCTTGTTCGCTGTTATCGCCATAGACAGGTGGGTCGCACTTCAGGCCCAAGATAAGATTTATACTGACTACGTTCAACTGCCCGAGCATGAAGTTGCGGTCGTACTTGGCACCAGCAAATACATTGGGAAAATCCTCAATACCTACTATAGCCACCGAATCAACGCGGCTATCGAACTGTATAAAAAAGGAAAAGTAAGACAATTTCTGTTGAGTGGGGATAATGCGCATCGTTCTTACAACGAACCTTGGACAATGAAACGTGATTTACTTAAAGCCGGGGTGCCTGAAGACGTGATCCATTTGGACTACGCCGGTTTCCGCACTTTAGACTCCATCGTGCGTGCCAAAAAGATTTTCGCCTCCGAGCGTTTCTTGATCGTCACCCAACGCTTCCATTGTGAGCGTGCTCTGTTTATTGCTGATGCTTACAATATCGACGCACAGTGTTTGGCGGTTGCTGGGCCAACAGCGAGTAAGCAGAAACTTAACATGCGAGCTCGTGAACTGATGGCTCGCGTGAAAGCGTTTTTGGATTTATACATCATGAACACCCAGCCCCGCTTCCTCGGCCCTCAAGAGCCAATTGTTGCCGTTGAAAAAAAGCGCACCATCACAGACAAAGAGCCTGATACCCTCGATCAATAACTTCCCCCCAATATCGCTTCTTTTGATATTTTCACCCGATACTGAGTATCATTGACAACGGATGAGAACTAAATAGGTAGCTTTCATCCCATTAAGTTTTCTTGAGCTCACATTTTTAGACTCCACTGTTGATTAACACAACATTCCCTTATGCATTCGCGGTAATATTTAACTCAATAAATAGTTACAAGTCAGTGGTTTTACAATAAAAAACTGGCACTCAGGCAATGCAAAAGGAGCGCACCCATGACAGCACTCGCTGTAACACTTAAGAACTGGTTCTTTACACGCAACAGCTTGATATTGACATCTAATGTTTTGCTGTTCGCTTTCCTATTCAAAACCTTACCCTTTGAACCTCAAATCGTAACTGGCTTATGTCTTTTGATTTTTGTTGCCGTGCTTTGGTTAACAGAAGCCATTCATGTAAGTATCACTGCCCTATTAATCCCATTACTCGCGGTATTTTTCGGCGTATTCAACACTCAAGCAGCGTTAAACAACTTCTCCAACTCAATCATTTTTTTGTTCTTGGGTGGTTTCGCCCTTGCCGCAGCACTTCACAAGCAAAAACTTGATCTAGCGATTGCCGACAAAGTGCTGCTGATTGCGCGTGGTAAAATGTCCGTTGCAGTATTCATGCTGTTTGGTGTGAGTGCTGGCCTATCGATGTGGATTTCTAACACCGCAACAACGGCAATGATGCTACCGCTCGTTCTGGGTGTAATGAGTAAACTGGATGCGAAAAAAAGTCACCGTACTTACCTATTTGTACTGCTTGGCATCGCGTACAGTGCGTCTATCGGTGGTATCGCAACCTTGGTCGGCAGTCCTCCAAACGCCATCGCAGCAGCCGAAGTTGGACTGAATTTCACTGATTGGATGAAACTGGGCTTACCGATTTCATTGATTCTTATGCCTATCGCAATCTTGGTGCTTTACACCATGACCAAACCAGATTTAAGCCATCAGTTTGAGCTTGACCACAAACCTGTTGAGTGGACAAACGGCAAGAAGGTAACCCTCGCAATTTTCTTATTAACCGTCACTTTCTGGATTTTCAGCAAACCGATCAATGCCATGCTTGGGGGCTTCGCAAAATTCGATACCTTAGTGGCAATTGGTGCGATTGTTTTGCTTGGCGCATCGCGCGCGGTAGAGTGGAAAGACATAGAGAAAACCACTGATTGGGGCGTACTACTCTTGTTCGGTGGCGGTATTTGTCTTAGTAACGTTCTCAAGGCAACAGGCACCAGCGTATTCTTAGCTAACGGTCTGGCGAGCTTTCTTGATCATGCAGGTGTATTACTGACTATCTTAACCGTGGCCTCATTTGTCGTCTTCTTGACTGAATTTGCGAGTAACACAGCCAGTGCCGCATTACTGGTGCCCGTATTTGCCACCATTGCAGAAGCGCTTGGTCTATCACCAGTCATCTTGTCAGCACTGATAGCCGTGGCTGCATCTTGTGCCTTTATGCTACCCGTGGCGACACCACCAAATGCGATTGTGTTTGCCACAGGTCATATCAAACAGAAAGAAATGATGCGAATCGGTATGGTGCTAAACCTTGCTTGTATCTGCGCACTGACGCTTTTCACTTGGTTGTTTTGGTAAAAGCGAGTGAGGTAAACATTAAGAGAGTGGCTGTTTATCAGCCGCTTCAAATTGCTTTAGATTGCTTTTGAATACCATAATTAACTTCAGTTCGATTTCGGCCATTACGCTTAGCTAAATACAAGACTTCATCCGCACGAGCCATCGTCTCTGAAACACGTTCATCTTGCATTTGAGCGACACCAACACTGCAAGTCAAAGCCTCGCCATGTACCCAATGGTGTTTTTCAACCATCTGACGCACCACTTCTGCCCTTTTCGTCGCTTGTCTGATATCGGTATTTGGGCAGAAGACAACAAATTCTTCGCCTCCCCAACGAACCAAACGATCATCAGGCTGGATCGCACTTGTTATCACCATGACAAACTCTCGCAGAATATCATCCCCTACTTGGTGGCCATACTTGTCGTTGACTCGTTTGAATTTATCTAGGTCAACATAAAGCACTGATAGCAATTCATGCCCCCACCGAACGAGTCGTGCTTGTTGTTCTAACCAACTTTGTAGAGCATGACGGTTCATGGCACCAGTCAACGCATCACGGTGGGCAAGTTCTGCAAATTCAAAGTTTTGAGCTCGAAGCGTACTGTTTACTTTTTTTAAATGACGATGGCGTTTACTGGCCTTGCTGTAAGCGGCCTTATTCTTGCCTATCTCATGCAAACAAAACGCTAAACCCATACCCATCCAAGAAAATAACAGCACAAACAACAGTGTCGATTGCTCTATGTAAGCTCCTTCAAACACAATGTTATCGATGATGATTCTGTGTTTACCCAGTGCGGCATCAGCTCCGGTTGCGATATCAATTCGAGTGATATTAGTAAACTCTGGCGCGGAGTGCTCAATCGCAACATTATTATCATTTAACCACCAAGTCATCACTTGAAGATTTTTAATCGGTATTTCAATATCCTCAATGAAATCTAAAGTGGAAAACTGCATACCATTGTATTTGATAGTGTACTCATCGTTTGGCTCAGAGTAAGCCGAATTAAAGTTTCTCAAATACAAGCGTAAACTCTTGCTAGGGCTATCTCCACTACCTGCTAATTCGTAGCGAACTTTTAGGTGAACGGTATGATAACCTGAAAGATCGAGCCCTTTTGTTGCTTCCTTAGTATCGGTATACACTGAAATGCCACAGTATGGCCATGCATATTGGCTCTTTTTCAGATCACAGCTCAACACTAAGCTATTGTTTTTATATGTAACATAAGACTCACTAAGGCCACCAGCAACTGCATCGTTTGTCACGTGGAGCTCAAACCGATCTGGAGTCACAACCAATTTGCGAGTATCACCGAGCAAACTGTATAAGGCCACTAGGGTGATAGTGAAAATCGACCATGCAAAGACTAATTTATGTATCCACTTCATAATCACAGACCCAGTTACTGAATAGCATCCTATTTGCCCCATGCAATGTAATAAATGTTTTGAAAAAATTCAAACAAAGTCAGTAATCAAGATAAAAAGAAGCCTTCAATGTCATTTCAATTCCGCTTTCCTCTGCCTCTCGCCTTTACTTCGGTATATACTGCTCAAAAACACAATAATGAGTAATGTCATGTCAATAATTGCTACTGGCACGCTAAACAAAATGCGTGCCTCTCTCGATGGTGCTGTAAATTACCGCCTTCCTGTAGGTGATGAAGAAATGGACCTGAGCCCGTTTCTCGGTCAAACACTTACCCTGACTCATACTGGCAACATTTACTGTTGTTCATGTGGAAAGAAAACGAAAAAAAGCTATTCACAAGGCCACTGTTTTGTTTGTATGAAGAAACTTGCGAGTTGCGACATGTGCATCATGAAGCCAGAAACTTGCCACTACGAACAAGGTACCTGTCGTGAACCGCAATGGGGCGAGGCAAATTGTATGGTGGACCACTTTGTCTACCTATCAAACACATCAAGCCTGAAAGTCGGTATTACACGTCATACCCAGATTCCAACTCGTTGGATTGATCAGGGTGCGACCCAAGGTCTGCCTATCTTCAAAGTAAAAACTCGTCATATCTCTGGTTTGATCGAAATCGAACTGGCTAAACATATTGCTGATAAAACGAACTGGCGCACTTTGCTAAAAGGTGATAACGATCCGATTGAATTGCATGAGCGCTTTGCAGAACTATTACCATTGGTCGAAGAGAAAATCACTGAAATTAAAAAGAAATATGGTGATGATGCCATTGAAGTGTTGAGCGAGAGCATCACTTCCCTTCGCTATCCAGTTCAGCAACATCCAACCAAAATCACCTCACACAACTTTGACAAGAACCCCGTGGTTACTGGCACACTTCAGGGTATTAAAGGTCAATACCTCATCTTTGATACTGGCGTGATCAACGTGCGAAAATTTACCTCATACGAGGTGGAAGTGAGCGCATAGCAAGCTCATCAACGGCCAACTAAACACCGAAGTCCTTGAATTAAAAAGGAGCGTAACCCATAGAGGCTCGCTCCTTAATCGTATCTATCTCTTTCCCGAGTTCATCACGTACAACTGGTCATAAATTCCATGAGGAAAATCGAGGCTAGCAAAATGCTTCATTAAACAGACAAAATTTAGTCAAATATTCTAACTTTTCATTTGCGCAATAATAAAACTGAAATTAATGTTTTTTTTAGCTGATAAAGTTGAAACCTATCTCATCGGCGATATATCATATTGCATGTTAACAATAAATTAACATAATTTAAGATAAGGATATCTGATGAAATTAGAGAACAAATTTTTGCTCGAGGCTTTTCAAGTTCCTAAACAAGTCTCAACAAAAATAGCCCCCTACTTTGACCTGCTTCCCCCAGATAAATACGTAAACAGTGACCATCGCTTCCGCTCCTACGCGCGCTTTCAGGCTGAAAATGGAGAAGTTATCAAACTTCCCCACTCTAAATTCATCCAATCATCTGATGTAAACCGGGTCTTTGGTGACATCGAGCGCGATTTCTCTGAGATGTCTCAACAAATGATTACAACCGATGAATTTCAGCATCTTATAAAATCATTTATGGAACGAACAGGGGCAATAAATGACCACTCAATTGTTGATGTACACCAGATACGCGTCACATGTGATCACGATACAGCAAGTGCGCCTGCTCCTGAGGGTATCCACCAAGATGGGTTTCGGTACGTCGGCATTTTCTGTGTGAAAAGGCAAAACATCTCTGGTGGATACACACAGATCTTTACATCCCCAGTAGATCAACACCCACACATGAACACCGTGCTTGAGGAAAACCAATTCGTTATTCTCAACGACCGACGTTTCTTCCATCATATTTCTGAGACCTTATCTAACATCGAAGGACAAAAAGGAGTAAGAGATGTCTTTGTCTTCACCGCCTAAACCATTTCAGCGTAAACCATCTCAGCTTAACCTATCCCCGTTCAACCCAAATCCGCTTAGCGTGAGCATTGATAAGTTACGTGAGCAATTTCCAGCGCTGCAATGCCAAAATATGGGCCACACCCCGATTTACTTTGATGGTCCAGGCGGTGCCCAGCAGCCTATTAGCGTAATAGAGAGCTACGGCAACTACCTTAAGCAAGGGAATACGAATCTTGGTGGTCATTTTTCTGTCAGCCGCAAAACGGGCGAGTTAGTTGATACTTGTCGCATGAAGGCGGCTGCACTATTCGGCGCGGACAAAAAGGAAGAAATCGTTTTTGGAGCGAACATGACTTCTATGACTTTCCATTTTAGTCGTGCCATAAGTCAAGATTGGAATGAAGGCGATGAGATTATCCTCAGCACTGCTGACCACGGTTCCAATCGCTCCTCTTGGGTCATGGCCGCTCGAGACAAAGGTGTGAAAGTCCACTATATACCTATATTGGATAACACCTGCAAGCTCGATCTCGAAGCATATGCAGGTTTACTCAATGATAAAACGCGTCTAGTCGCCGTTACAGCTGCGAGTAACCTAACCGGCACCATAGTCGACATTGACAAAGTGACTCGCCTTGCCAAAGCGAATGGCAGTGTGGTTTTTATTGATGCGGTGCATCTTCTGCCTCATAAAATCATGGATGTTGCTTCGCTGGGCGCTGACTTCGTTGCAGGCTCTGCTTACAAGTTCTTTGGCCCGCACCTTGGTGTTTTTTACGGACGCCATGCCGCGTTAGAGCATTACTCCCCTTATAAGGTTGAGCCTGCACCATCATGCTCACCAAACTGCTGGGAGACTGGTACTCTTAACTTTGAAGCCTTGTCCGCATTTTCTTCGACGATCGACTATTTAGCATCTCTAGGTAGTGGAACTGGGTTGCGAGAAAAATTAATAAGTGGTTATAACAATATTGGGCAATACGAAAACCAACTAGCAGAAAAGTTTCTCACCCACTTAAACGCATTTCCATCTATTGAGTTATTCGGGGAGCCGAATGTCAATAATAGAACAGCAACATTTGCGCTTCGATTTGGCAAGCTGCACCCAGCCGACGTTGCGTCATACCTTGGAGAGCAAGAGATATACACTTGGAGTGGCCACCTATATGCAGACAAACTGACAGATGCGTTAAAAATCACACAACAAGGTGGGGTATTGAGAGTTGGGCTAATGCATTACAACACCGAAAAAGAAATCGAACGCTTTTTCAGTGCCCTTGAAACGATACTCTAGTTTCTCAAAAGCAAATCCCTAAATAGATACTTTAATCCTTCAGTTAAAGGCCGACCAACTTGTCGGCTTTTTTGCTGTTTAGCTGCGAATAAAAAGCATCTTGGGTATTCAAGTTTCATGCGTTTTCTCTAAACAATCTTGTTGTTACAAAACAAACGTCAAGCTCTGCGCCTTTCTCCTTTCAAAATCAACAAATTTTCCATACAATCAGAGGAAATGTTCAGCCCTCTATGGAGCCGTGATGAGCGACGTAAAACACTGTAAATTATTAATTCTTGGTTCTGGCCCTGCAGGTTACACTGCGGCTGTATACGCAGCGCGTGCAAACCTAAATCCTGTGTTAGTAACTGGAATGCAGCAAGGTGGTCAGCTAACGACCACAACAGAAGTGGAAAACTGGCCCGGTGACGCAGAGGGTCTGACTGGTCCAGCGTTGATGGAACGAATGAAAGAACACGCAGAACGGTTCGAAACTGAAATCGTGTTCGATCACATCAACGAAGTGGAGCTGTCCCAGCGTCCATTCCGTCTAAGAGGCGATTCTGGTGAGTATACGTGTGATGCGTTAATCATCTCTACTGGTGCATCTGCAAAGTATCTAGGTCTTGAGTCTGAAGAAGCATTCAAGGGCCGTGGCGTATCAGCCTGTGCAACCTGTGATGGTTTCTTCTACCGCAATCAGAAAGTTGCGGTAGTCGGTGGTGGTAACACTGCCGTAGAGGAAGCGCTGTACCTGTCAAACATTGCCTCAGAAGTTCACCTGATCCACCGTCGTGATTCATTCCGCGCTGAAAAGATCCTAGTAAAACGTCTGATGGACAAAGTGGAAAACGGTAACATCACGCTTCACACGGATCGCACGCTCGACGAAGTGCTAGGAGATGATATGGGCGTCACAGGTGTTCGTATCAAAGATGTGAACAACGGCGCTACAGAAGATTTGGCAGTCATGGGGGCATTCATCGCGATTGGCCACCAGCCAAACACACAAATCTTTGAAGGTCAGTTAGACATGAAAGATGGTTACATCATCGTTCAATCTGGCCTTGAGGGTAACGCAACGCAAACAAGCATCGACGGTGTATTTGCTGCTGGCGACGTAATGGACCATAACTACCGCCAAGCCATTACCTCAGCCGGTACAGGTTGTATGGCCGCACTCGATGCGGAACGCTTCCTAGACGCGCTTACTGGCAAATAACTTTTCATATTTGCATCATATCCTTAAAACCCAGTGGTATTCCCACTGGGTTTTCTTTTGTATACTACCTCATCATTAAAACAATTATCATTAAGCCTTCACAATGGATAAGAAAAAGCAAAGCAGCTTGAATAAGTGGCTTAAGCAACAAAGTAAGTTGGCCAAGCGCTGGCTGATGGTTGCGATAGGCCTAGGCGTACTATCAAGCGTGTTTTTACTGGGTCAAGCAGCCCTGCTCGCCTCCATTCTTCACCAATTGATCATCGAACATGCCGACAAAAGTGAACTTATCTGGCACTTCTTTGGGTTGGGCGTTACCGTTATCGGTCGCGCAGCTTGTACATGGGGACGCGAAATCGCGGGATATCGTTGTGGTGAACAAATCCGCGTTTACATTCGTCAACTGATTCTCGATAAAGTCAATCAGCTTGGTCCCGCTTACATCAAGGGTAAGCCAGCGGGCAGTTGGGCAACCTTGATTTTAGAGCAAGTAGAAGACATGCAAGATTTCTTCTCTCGCTACCTGCCGCAAATGTCTTTGTCTGTGTTGGTGCCTTTCATCATCCTAGTGGTGGTTTTCCCAATCAACTGGGCAGCTGGCCTCATTTTCCTTATTACGGCGCCTCTTGTTCCGATGTTTATGGCATTGGTCGGTATGAAAGCCGCGGATGCAAACCGCAAAAACTTCAAGGCACTACAGCGCCTTTCCGGTCACTTTTATGATCGTTTGCAAGCAATGACAACCATTCGCTTATTCGACCGTACTCAATCTGAAACCGAGACATTAAAAGGTGCATCGGAAGTGTTCCGCACACGTACGATGGATGTTTTAAAGATTGCTTTCTTATCTTCAGCGGTACTTGAGTTCTTCACTTCAATTTCGATTGCCATTACCGCGGTTTATTTTGGCTTTAGTTACATCGGAGAACTCAACTTTGGTTACTACGGCGCTGGCGTAACCCTGTTTGCAGGTTTGTTTATTCTGATCCTAGCGCCTGAGTTCTACCAACCACTGCGTGACCTTGGCACTTTCTACCATGCTAAGCAGCAAGCCGTCGGCGCAGCAGAAAGCATCGTTGAATTCCTAGAGCTAGACGTTGACCAAGTGAAAGATGGTCACAAAACGGTCGAACAAAATTCTGCTATCTACATCGAAGCAAACGATCTTGTCATATTCAGCCCTGAAGGTAAGCAACTCGTTGGTCCCCTTTCGTTCTCTTTGAATGCCAACCAAAGCACCGCATTAGTTGGTCCTAGTGGTGCGGGTAAAACCAGCTTAGTGAACACCATCCTTGGATTTATGCCATATAAAGGTAGCTTGAAAGTCAATGACTGTGAGTTATCTGAGATGGACTTATCAACTTGGCGTGAAACCATCAGTTGGATCGGCCAAAACCCGTTACTTCTTCACGGCAGTATTCGTGACAATATCACCCTGGGTAAGCAAGACATTCAAGACCAACAAATCCATTCTGTACTCAACGACTCTCACGCTGCCGAGTTTGTGGAGATGCATGGTTTGGATTACCAAATATCTGACCGTTCAAGTGGTTTGTCTGTTGGACAGGCTCAACGACTTGCTCTTGCTCGTGCCATGCTCCAAAACGGACGTTTTTGGTTACTTGATGAGCCAACCGCCAGTTTAGACGCACGAAGTGAAAAACTGGTTATGGAAGGCATCAGTAAATACACCGAATCGACGACTAACTTAATGATCACTCACCAACTCGCGCCATTGCAAAATGTTTCTCAGATTCTCGTTATGCAAGATGGTCAAATTGTCCAATCTGGTGATTACACAACCTTGGCATCTCAAGACGGTTTATTTAAAGAAATGTTGGCTGCCAACCTGGCCCAACGTCAATCAGACAAGGGGAACTTAGATGCGTGATTTACTCCCTTACCTAAAACTGTATAAAAAACACTGGTTCGGCTTGTCATTAGGGATGTTACTCGCGTTCCTAACGCTCGCTGCCTCTATTGGTCTTTTGACGCTGTCCGGTTGGTTTATTTCCGCCGCAGCTGTTGCAGGGTTGACTGTCGCTCGTGAAACCTTCAACTATATGTTGCCCGGTGCTGGCGTTCGAGGGGCTGCAATGGCACGCACGGCAGGCCGCTGGGGAGAGCGAGTTGTAAGCCACAATGCCACCTTCAAGTTATTGACCGACCTACGCCTCTTCTTTTTCAAGAAGCTTGCACCACTCATTCCGGGCCGTGTCTCCACCCTTCGTGATGCGGATCTACTGAATCGCCTGGTCGCAGATGTCAATGCAATGGACCATGTTTACTTGCGCTTGGTTAGCCCAGTCATTGTTGGCATCTTTGGTATCTTGTCAATGACCGTTGCTCTGGCTTTCTTTGATTGGCACCTTGCTCTACTGCTGGGCGGTATTCTGACCGTAATGCTACTCGTATGGCCGGTCCTGTTCTACAAACTGGGTAAGCACAATGGCGAGCATCTCACTCAAAATATGGCACAACTGCGCGTCGCAACGCTTGACTGGATACAAGGTTACAGCGAACTGAGCCTGTTTGGTGCCGAAGAACGCTATCGGAATGTAATTCTAGACAAGCAAAATCAACTGTTATCCAACCAATTCGTTAACGCTAACCTAGCAGGCATGGCTTCCGGTCTTCTGATGCTGGCAAATGGTTTAACCCTTGTTGCTATGCTCTGGTTTGCAGCGGACGGTGTTGGCGGCCGCGCACCAGATCCTTGGATTGCTTTGTTCGCGTTTGCTACCATGGCAAGCTTCGAAATTCTGATGCCAATCTCAGGCGCATTCCAGTATTTGGGTCAAACGCTTACGTCGGCACGTCGGTTAAACGAAATCACCTTAGCTAAGCCAGACGTTGTCTTCCCTGAGGTATCAAAACGTGGAAATGATAAACCACTGGACATCGAGTTCAATGACGTCAATTTCACTTACCCTGATGGTCAGCAAAAAGTACTGAAAGACTTATCGCTGTCACTGCCGTTGGGCTCTAAGACAGCAATTGTCGGTCAAACAGGTTCAGGTAAATCAACACTGATTCAATTGCTTTGTCGCTACTGGGATGTAAATCAAGGCCAAGTGAGCATCGGTGATTCACCTCTGCAGAATTGGAGCGAATCCGATTTGCGCGCTGCAATCACAGTCGTGAGCCAACGTGTTGATGTTCTAAACGGCACATTACGTGACAACCTATTGCTTGCGGCCCCAGAAGCTACGGATGAGAAATTGTCTGATATTTTGACAAAAGTGGATTTGGCAAACCTCTTAGACAAACCGGGATTGAACGCTTGGTTGGGTGATGGCGGACGTCAACTGTCCGGCGGTGAGAAGCGACGCATCGGTATTGCTCGCGCTCTATTGCGTGATTCCCCTATCCTGCTTCTTGATGAGCCAACGGAAGGTCTGGACAAACGCACTGAACAAAGGGTAATGGCGTTGTTCAAAGACCACTTTGCCAACAAAACGGTGGTGTTCATTACTCACCGTTTGATTGGGCTAGAAAGCATGGACAACATCTGTCTAATGGAACAAGGTGAAATCATAGAACAAGGCAGTCACCAAGTGCTGCTTGCAGAAAAAGGCCGTTTCCACCAGCTGCTGCAATCTCTGTAACGCAGAGATGGAGAAAAACGAAGGGCTCATCCGTTGATGAGCCCTTTTTTATTTCTCTGTCGCCAAGTAATTTATTCCTCTATTGCCAAATAAAGAGTCGATTATCGAACAGATCTTGCAGGGAATAACCACAGCGAAAACCTTTGAGGCCATACAGTAGTCGTGGCTAAAAACTAACCAAGCGCTCCGCTTTGCCGTACTACGGAAAGAAAAAAGCGCCGCTGTTGCGACGCCTGAGTATTTATATTACGACTGTTTAAGCGTATTCCTGCTCAAACTCACGCATGAACTCAACCAGAGCTTGAACACCTTCAAGTGGCATTGCGTTATAGATAGACGCACGCATACCGCCAACAGCTCGGTGACCTTTCAGCGCTTTAAGCCCTTTCGTATCAGCCAGTTCTAGGAATGTATCATCAAGTTCTGGCTTCGCAAGCTGGAATGGAACGTTCATTAGCGAACGATTGGCTGGATGAACACCGTTGCGATAGAAGTCTGACTGATCGATATAATCGTAAAGCAGCGCCGCTTTTTCACGGTTAACTTGCTCAATCGCCTTTACTCCGCCTTGCTCTTTCAACCACTTAAACACTAAGCCTGATAAGTACCAAGCGAACGTAGGTGGCGTGTTGAACATTGATTCTTTCTCTGCCAGCACTCTGTAATCCAAAATACTTGGTAGCACTTGCTTCGCCAAACCCAGCAGATCATCACGTACGATAGCAATCGCGATACCAGCAGGGCCGATATTCTTCTGTGCGCCAGCGTATATAACACCGTATTTTGAAATATCAATTTCACGAGAAAGAATGGTTGAAGACATATCGGCAACAATTGGTTTTTCCGTCAATGGCAGTTCATTAATCTCAATACCATCAATGGTTTCATTTGGGCAAAAGTGGACATATGCCGCATCTGGCGAGATTTTCCACTCGATTGCTGGCAATACGGCTGCTTTTCCGTTAATGACGGTTTTCGCATTGAATACGTCTGGCTCGCAATATTTTTTTGCTTCTACTACTGCGCTTTCAGCCCAATAACCTCCGTCAATGTACGTCGCAGTCTTTGCATCACCTAGAAGGTTAAGTGGAACAGCGGCAAACTGAGCACGAGCACCACCTTGACAAAAAAGGACTTTATAGTTGTCTGGAATGTTCAACAGATCACGAAGGTCCTGCTCTGCTTCTTCAGCAACCTTAATGAAAGCTTTACTTCGGTGACTGATTTCCATCACTGAAGTACCAAGACCTTGCCAGTTAATTAGTTCCTTTTGTGCTCGCTGCATGACTGCTTTCGGCAGACCTGCTGGACCTGCACTGAAGTTAAATACGTTTTCCGCATTTTGTTCCATGATGCTCATTGCTCCTGCTAAGTATGTATGAGGAAATTAATATCATGTTTTTGTAGGGATAAAAACAAGAAAAGAGGTCTTACGACCTCTTTTTTGACTGAAAAAGCTAAAAACTTAATTTTCAGACGACTCTGTCCTATTGCATTAAGGCAGGCATAAGCAGTGTGATCAAAGGGAACTCTTGTCCATTTTCAAACTTCAACTTCCCATCCGAGATTTGTGCTTTCAGCTCATAGCCGTTGTCTTTTTTCTCGATAAGCTCCATCACCATCAGCTCATCAACACTTTCTTGAACGAATGGGTAGAGATCCACCAGCTCATCCGAGAAGTACGTATTGAGCGAACCACTGGTTGCTGTCATCAACTTCATTGGGTCTTGGGTAATATTATCCGTTCCTTGAGGTACAGACAGTTGCCATTCGTTACGGAACTTACCTTCACCAAAAGCCAAAGACAATTGGTTTACGGAAAGATTGAAACCTTTGCTGAAGAGCGTATCAATATGTGGCAAAAGCTTTTGAGTTTCTTTTTCACCTAAATCTGGTGAGCTCTGATAAATCGACATGATCTCATTAAACGATTTGCTGTCTACATCGCCAACAGCAAAGTCCAGCTTAAAGTTGTCAACATCAGTTCCGTCCGTCAAACGCATTTGCTTTGCATCCAACACGAGCTTTGTGCTGAGCTTATCACCCGCTTCGTTTAGAGAGGTATTGCCACTGTAGCTTGCATTCTCAATCAGGAAAACAGGGGCAAGTTGCTCATCAACGATATCCAGCTTTTGTAGTGTGAAAGACTGTTCACCTAACCAATAGCCTTTTGCTTGCTTACCTTTCCCTTTGCCTGTCAATTCCGTTAGGTGAATCTCTTCACCGTTTTCAAAGTCGATTTGTATCGACGGGATAGACAGCTGATAGTTCAAATCACCGAGCACCGTTGCACTGCCTTTCACTTGGGCAGGGCTTGATGAAAGATGCATGCCTTGGGCTTCGTTTTGGTAATTCCAGCTAGCCAGATCAAGCGTGAAGTCAGTATTACCATTCAGTTGCATTTGACTGTGCATTGTCAGCGGTAAGAAATCCGCATCAACCAATTTAGAGTCAGCACTTAAGCTCGTTAAGCCATGAGTCACATCGCTGGTCACATCGAATGCGGTAGGTAAACCCTCACGTTCAAGTTGCACTTTGATTTCTGGATCTTGAACTGTGTAACGCATTAAGACAACCGAAGATAGATAACCGCGGTCGTATTCCACGACCTCCCCCCTAACCATCTCATCGTCCATATTTGCAATGCCCTTTTCAATGAGGGATTGGCCGATCTGACCAACCGCTAGCGGCCAGCATAGTGCAAGAGAAATAGCGCCACCGATGGCACCGATTTTTTTTAGATTTTCCATAACGTCACTTATTGAGTATTTGTGCTCAGTCTAACCCAAACCCAAAGAGGATAATACATTGAAATATTTCAGACTGTTGATGGCTATTTTAGTTCATTTATCCCGATACCATACCCCACTCTCAACCCTATCTTTATTTAACGATATTTTGTTGGTAGCAAGTTTTTAAAGAAGATCAAAATGTGGTAAACCGTGGCATTTTATAGCGCTCTAACGATACTTCAGTGCACGTAATAATAGATAAATAAGTTTAGAGGGATGTCCAATATAAAGACAAAAGAGGTGCAAAATCGTCCTCAACGTAACACTTTTTTGCTTTAACACCACACAACCACCTTATTTGACAAAACATCCGCATATTTTTGTTGGTCGTCACCTTGGTTTTTATTATGATGTCTGGCAAATCAGATTTCAGTTCAAGTGGTTACTTGGATCCATGACACTACAAGACAAGGTTTATCGTTAGTTATGCGTAAAACACTATTAGCCGTTGGCCTTTTGCTGGCATCTAGCCAAGCTCTAGCTGCGAACGACAGCAACACTCCTGCAACACTGAGCAACTTTAGCTACGACTACATGGAAGCTCGCATTGGTGCAAGCCCAGTAACATTCGGTGCTGGCTTTAGCAAATCCATCCACCCAAACGCGCACGTTATTGCACGTATCGATTCTGAATTCGATGGTGATTTCGACTCAGCTGCTGGTTTTGGTTTCCATTCTCCACTCAACAACTGGGCAGACCTTACCGGTGAAATGCTAATGCGTGTTGTGCAGCCAACACACTCAGACGACACAGACGTGGGCATGGAACTGAACCTTGGTGTACGTCAGTGGCTAGGTCCTCAACTAGAGGTAGGAGGTACCGCAGGTTACGTATCTATCGATAATGATGATGACTGGGTTGGATCGGTTTACGCTCGTTTCCATTCTACAGAGCTATTCTCTTTGGGGGCAGAAGCGCGTATTAACGACTTCTACGGTGACCAAGTTATGCTCACGACTCGCTTTAAGTTCTAATGCCAAAGCTCGTAAACAACGGGCCACTCTAGCTTGCTGATCACTTTATCAGAAGCAAAAACACAAAACCGAAGCATCTGCCTTCGGTTTTTTTATGAATAAACTCATTTGTCGAAATACCTAACGCAATAGAAATGGTCAACACCACTGGTTACTCTATCAGGTGACTTACTCACACATCGCCAATAACTGTTTTCTGCGTGGTTCTTGAATCAACTTCCAGTGGATACCATCAATTGCACCAGCAAATTTCCACAGTAACTTGACGTCAACATCACTCCCATAGGCAGTTCTTACTTTTTTGAAGACCGCGACTGGCCCGAGTTCCAAGAAAGTATCTACGTCTTCAATACCTGCCTTTTTGACCATACGCTCCAGCGTTAACTGCATGTTCGGTAGATCACGTATACGTCGACTAGCTAAAGACTTATGATGCTCTCGTTCATTGATAGAACAATGAATCGATTTCTGTAGCAACTCACCCAGACCCGCAAAACCTGAATCGAACAGATCAGTTACATCGTAGTAGTTTACCGTTGCCGTTGTTTGCTTTTTGACGTGCTTATATTTTACACAGTTCAGATGAGTAAACTCATCATCAAGCTCTTTGCCACCGCGTAAATAGCAACTGTCGTTGCTAACCAGCGCAAACATTGCATCTCTGCTGAATAATCCGATGCCTCCAAACATCGAACGTTTTTGATACTCACTAAAATTGCTCACATAGTTAAAAAAAGCGTGGTCTGTCATATCCATGACCTCTTTAATTGGAATAAGTTACCCCGATTAATGAAAATCACCAGATAAACAGCAGCTTGAAGCGAATTAAAAATTGAAGATGTGTTGGAGTATTTTTTTAAATCCTTACTTCCAACTGTTTTCATCATACTTAACGATGAAAAATAAGTTAAGATCCATGTCACATATGCCAAGCCATTAATCCCGCATATGTGAACAATTTCACATTTAAACTCTCTGAAATGATGTTTTTTTGACAATAGCACCGCCAAAAATCAAGCACCCTGACGATGAAAACGGCAATTGTGAGTACGAGATATGGATTTAATTGATAACGGGTAATCTGTGAGGGTAAACTGTAGGAAAGTTCTCAAGAACAGCGTCGTAATGGAACATCTATCATTTTTTTGGCTACCTAATAACAAAGATAAACTTATAAAAGCACTCGAGTCTGAGTTTGCTTACCTGGTAGAGCAGTCTATTTCTACGGGTAAAATCTCCCTTCCTCCGATCCCTGATGTCGTACTGAAAATTCAACGGCTTTGTACTGAGGAGCACACGAATATCGTAGACGTTGCCAATGCGCTCTTAGAAGATCCAGGTCTTGCTGCCGTGGTCGTACGCGTCGCTAATTCTGTTGTATTTAATCGTCGTAACATCACTTGTAATGACTTAGCAACAGCGGTGTCCCGACTTGGTATTCTTAGAGTAAGAGACATAGTCACTGCTCAATCGATTGAACAACTAAAAAACTCAGTCAATTTATTGGAAGAATGCAATAACATCTTAGTTAAGAGCGCAGCTGTTTCTCGCGAGCTTGGTGCGACCATGTTGTTAGTCGTTCAAGAGTTTCGTAAGCACGAGCCCGCAACTTATGAACACTTGGAACAAGAAAAGGCATTGTTGGTTGGCTTATTAGCTGACATCGGCTTGTTTTGCTTAATAAACGAGTACCATTTTTATCTTGATCGCGGCAATTATCTAGATTCAGATATCGCACTGCAGATATTCCAAACTCGTTGCTCAGCAACAAGCAAACTGGTACTCGAAAAATGGGGCTTTGATAACGACTTTCGTGAGGTTTCATCTAACGAAAAGTTCGAGATATCACGACCTGAAGTAAGCTACCTTGATATCGCACGTATCGCGAATCACCTCTTAATGTTCCGTAATCAGGATGAACGTATTGAAGATCACGAGGTTGAATTCAATCTAACAGGCGCAGAGGTCTTGTACGACCTCAGCAATATGAGCGATACTGACTTCCAAAGTGAAATTAAGCAGGTTCTTACTGCAAGCGGCCTCTAATTTCTGATGCATCCACATTCAGCCGTGCAATCGTCCAGTTACGGTTCTGATTTGCTTTTCATGGCTGAAACCTCAGAAAGGAGTCATTGTGTATTATGCTTTCAGGCATGCTATTTATCTTCGCACCATTGGTGGTAGGCTATTTAATTCCAGTTTCTCACACTTTACTGCTAGAGAAAATCAATAAGTCGACTTCATACCTTATTTACATCATCCTTTCCCTTATGGGTTTAAGCTTGGCTGCACTAGATAACCTCGGCAATAATCTACAAACTATCCTTCTCTACGCGGGCACGTTCTTTGTTTGTTTAAGCACTGCCAATCTCGTGGCACTGCCACTCATCGATAAACTACTGCCTATGCAGACCGACCAGGACAAAAAAAGGCTCCCTCTCTCATCAATGCTACTAGAGTCGATTAAGCTGGTGCTTATTGTTGGAGGCGGCTTGATTGCGGGATTAGTTATCCCTATTGGACTTTCTTGGGTAGACACTGCAAGCGAATGGATTCTGTTTCTATTACTGTTTTTTATTGGTATTCAATTGCGCAATAGTGGTTTGACACTTCGGCAAATCCTCTTAAACAAGCAAGGTATCATGATCGCTTCAGTGGTCATTGTGACGTGCATGATTGGTGGAGTCGTTGCCAGTCTGATTCTTGACTTACCGCTCTATCAAGCCCTAGCGATGTCATCGGGATTTGGCTGGTACTCTCTGGCAGGCATTTTGATGGGCGATACATTCGGGCCAGTCTTCGGCGGAGCCTCCTTTTTGATCGAATTAATGCGCGAGCTCGTCGCACTGGTTGCGATTCCCTTGTTGATACGTCATTACCCTTCAACAGCAATTGGCTACTCGGGCGCAACAGCAATGGATTTTACCCTGCCAGTGATTCAAACCACTGGCGGCATTCGATGTGTGCCAATTGCGATTGTCAGCGGCTTTATTTTAAGCTTATTAGTTCCTGTAATGATGCTTTTCTTTGTATCTCTTGCTAGCTAGATCTCAGGAATCTTCTTTAACATCTATTACAATATGACAAAATTTCAATTACCTACGTGACCTTAAAGTACTCCATTTATAAGTAATTTTTGGTTTATCGTTTGGTTACCGAGGCCTTTCGTGCTTTGGTTCGGTAATCAGTAACGGGCAAGGCACTATGCTCATTAAGGTTACAAACAAAAGGAATAACAATGAAACGCTTTGTCGTCGCAGCACTCCTTGCTACAAGCTCGACTCTCACTCTTGCTGCCGATCAAGAATGTCTTGTAAACAAATATGACGGTTATATCGATGCCTCTTTGCAATGGTATCAGGACCTTGTTGACCTTACCGTCACCCAGTACCCTGATTTGAAAGAAGTTGGTCAGTGGTTCTTAGAAGGCCGCAAACACCACTTCGAACTCAACCGTGAAGCTGTGCATTATTTCTTGAAGAATGATGCCAGCCGTATAGCAACTGAACAAACTGTTGAAGCGTGGTTGCAACTAGAGCAACAAGATGTGAAACAACTTGCTAAGCGCAGTGATGAACTGGGTCAAGCGGCGAAAAAGACGTTTAGCGACCGTCAATCGGCAAACCACCCTAAAAACTATGACCTTCGCTCTGCATTTGCTGACTTACTAAGTCACCCAAAACAGATCGAATCTGCACTTAATAAGTATAACCAACAAATTGCTGTTGTTGAGAAGCAGAAGTGTGGATAAATCCCGACCAAAGTTTCATTTTAACAATATGGGTTTCAATAATTAAAACGGGACATCGCTCCCGTTTTGGTTTAAATTGTGCCGCTCGCATTACCAAAATAACTACAAAGATTCTTTGCTATGGTTAAGGAACAAAAAACCGCTGACGTTAGCCTCGAGAGCTTGTTAAAGATCTTCACGATTCCTGAAGGTCCGGATTCGACGTTGACAAAAATCGACGAAAGCCTCTCCCGAAACTTGAATCAATTTCTTCGTGAGCACATCGTGGCAGAAGAAAAGCCTTTACATGAGATAGAGAAAGATTTTTCTTCTGCTCAGATCCCTGAGCAACCTGAGTTCGTGTCAGACCACACTGAACACCTTCTTGATACCTTAGTCTCCCACTCAGTTCACACCTCTGCACCAAGCTTTATTGGGCACATGACTTCTGCACTACCGTATTTCTTAATGCCACTGTCGAAGATCATGATTGCCTTGAACCAAAACTTGGTAAAAATTGAAACTTCAAAAGCATTTACACCACTTGAGCGCCAAGTTCTTGGAATGTTGCACCGCCTTATCTATGGACAAGATGACAAGTACTACGCTGAGTGGATGCATAGCGCGAAACATTCTCTCGGTGCGTTCTGCTCTGGCGGTACAATTGCCAATATTACTGCTCTTTGGGTTGCGCGTAACAAAGCGCTGAGAGCAGACGGTCCATTCAAAGGCGTAGAAAAAGAAGGTCTATTCAAAGCCATGAAGCATTACGGCTATGAAGGACTTGCAATTTTGGTGTCAGAACGCGGTCACTACTCACTAAAAAAAGCAGCCGATGTACTTGGCATTGGTCAAGAAGGTTTGGTTGCTGTAAAAACAGATGCGAATAACCGCATCATAGTTAGCGACCTCAAAGTAAAAATCGCGGAGCTTGAAGCGCAAAACATCAAACCTATCGCTGTCGTTGGTGTTGCAGGCACAACCGAGACCGGTAGTGTTGATCCTCTTGCTCAAATCGCCGAAGTATGTAGTGAACGACATTGCCACTTTCACGTGGATGCAGCATGGGGCGGCGCTACTCTGATGTCGAATAATCATCGTTACCTGCTTGACGGGATTGAGCTTGCCGATTCAGTGACCATTGATGCTCACAAACAACTTTACATCCCGATGGGCGCCGGCATGGTTCTTTTCAGAGATCCAGACGCGATGAAATCTGTCGAGCATCACGCACAATACATTCTGCGTGAGGGCTCAAAAGACTTGGGCAGCCACACACTGGAAGGCTCGCGCTCAGGCATGGCGATGCTGGTTTACGCAGCAATGCATATCATCAGCCGCCCTGGCTATGAATTGCTTATCGATCAAAGTATTGCCAAAGCCCGTTACTTCGCTGACCTTATCAACCAGCAGGATGACTTCGAGTTAGTCTCTGAGCCTGAGCTTTGTCTACTGACTTACCGTTATTTACCCACTCACATACGCGCAGCGCTAGAAAAAGCGCAAGGCACTCAGAAAGAGAAATTGAACGAGTCGTTAAACCAACTCACTCAGTTTATTCAGAAGCGCCAACGTGAAACGGGTAAATCATTCGTCTCTCGTACTCGGCTGAATCCAGACCAATGGCAACGTATGAACACCATCGTTTTCCGAGTTGTTTTGGCCAACCCTCTGACTACTAAGGATATCCTATCTGCTGTTCTGGAAGAGCAGCGCGAAATCGCTCTGCAAGCACCGATTTTAATGGCAAAAATTGAAGAAATGGTCCATGTCATTCTTAATTCATAATCGACAATATGAGTGACAATTAATTGAAAATTTCTTTCGTTTTGATGTAATTCACATGTCATTATTCTGCCCCAAGAACGATAAAATAACGAACCCACATCCGATTCTGTAGTTTTTACAACATTTTGTTTGAGGCTTGTCAAATTCTCACGAAATAGTAACTGTATTTGGTTTAGCCAGATTGAGGATCGGGTTTATACTGATTTTATGGCGCTGGTAGCTTTCGTTAACGTTGATCTATACAGTGAAACCCTGAGGTTTCTGCTCGTTAACAGAGCCAGCGAGTTGTTCTCTATACCCTTGTGAACACTATGAATACATTAGAAAAAATTCAAAAAAATCTTGAAAATTTTAGTAAGTCAGAACGCAAAGTTGCAGAAGTAATTATGGCGTCCCCACAGACTGCAATTCATTCAAGCATTGCGACGTTAGCTAAGATGGCAGACGTGAGCGAACCGACGGTAAACCGATTCTGTCGTCGTCTGGATACCAAAGGTTTCCCAGACTTTAAACTTCATCTTGCACAAAGCCTTGCCAATGGCACACCATATGTTAACCGCAACGTGGAAGAAGACGACGGTCCTGATGCCTACACCCACAAAATTTTTGAATCGACAATGGCGTGTTTAGATGTCGCAAAAAACAGCCTTGATGCAATGCAAGTCAACCGCGCGGTTGATCTTCTGACTCAAGCAAAGCGTATCTCATTCTTCGGTTTAGGCGCTTCATCTTCAGTAGCCCGTGATGCTCAAAACAAGTTTATCCGTTTTAACATTCCGATTACCTGTTTTGAAGACATAGTAATGCAACGTATGAGCTGCATTAACTGCAGTGATAACGACGTTGTGGTACTCATTTCTCATACCGGTCGTACTAAGAGCCAAGTTGAGATTGCGAACCTTGCACGTGAAAATGGTGCAACGGTTATCGCCATTACAGCAAAAGATTCACCGCTGGAAAAAGCAAGTTCTCTCGCCATCACGTTAGATGTACCAGAAGATACTGACGTATACATGCCTATGGCAAGTCGTGTGGTACAAATGACGGTCATCGATGTACTGGCAACTGGCTTTACGCTGCGCCGAGGCACTGGTTTTCGTGAAAACCTGAAAAGAGTGAAAGACGCACTAAAAGATAGCCGATACGACAAGCTTAATCAGTACTAAAGCATAAATAAAGGTGGGTTCATAAGGACGTAAGCCTAGTACCCGATTAGTATTTACACGATAGCTTTCACCTATCAAGCCAAGAGTTAATTGCTACTTTATTTCCGTAACTGGATCGGGCATAGTTACCGCAAAAGATGAAAGCATGCACCGACAGCGTCTCTGTGTATGCTTTTTACAAGAAGAGATTTTAGGAGAAATCAGATTATGTTCGTAGTTATCTTTGGTCGTCCAGCTTGTCCTTTCTGTGTTCGTGCAAAAGAACACGCAGAAACGCTAAAAGCAAAACGTGATGACTTCAACTACCGTTACGTTGACATCCACGCTGAAGGCATTTCTAAAGCTGACCTTGAGAAAACCGTCGGTAAGCCAGTAGAAACGGTTCCTCAAATTTTTATCGATCAGGACCACATTGGCGGTTGCGATGAATTTGAAGCTTACGCGAAAGAGCACCTAGGTCTGTTTGACGAGTAATCTAAATAATTTATTGTTTAAAAGCCGCTATTTTTTGCGGCTTTTTTATTATTAACCAAAATAAAAATACCCCTACGTTAAGTAATAGTAAAACTTAAAAAAATTCACTTATCTTTTTTTTATATTTAGTTACAATTCAAGGCTCTTATAAATTTTATTTGGCACACACCTTATCGAGCCACCCAGTGAATATAGACGTCGTACACCTTCTCGAACAAAACCCTATTCTTCTAATTTTCGTTGTATTAGCGATTGGCCTTGCGATTGGTAAGATTCGCTTTGGAAGCCTACAACTAGGTAACTCTATTGGCGTTCTCATCACTTCTCTTGTTATGGGTCACCTTGGCTTTTCTTTCAATGCAGAAGCGCTAACTATCGGCTTTATGCTGTTTATTTACTGTGTCGGTATTGAAGCAGGCCCCAACTTTTTCGGTATCTTTTTCCGAGACGGCAAGCACTACTTTATTTTGAGTATGACTGTTTTGGTTTCCGCAGTTGCCCTCACCTATTTTTGTAGCCACTATATGGGCCTTGATTTTGGTTTATCTGCCGGCATGATGGCAGGTGCCCTGACGGCAACACCTGTTCTGGTGGGTGCGCAAGATGCATTAAACTCCGGCCTTGCGACTATCCCACGTAATATGGATTTTTCGCTGGTATTAGAAAATCTATCGGTCGGCTATGCGATGGCTTATTTGGTGGGCCTGATCAGCATGATCATGTTTGCCAAGCTACTACCCAAGCTGCAAAAGCAAAACCTCTCCGATTCTGCTCAGCAAATCGCACAAGAGCGTGGGTTAGGTAACTCTAGTCAACGTAAGGTTTATTTGCCAATCATCCGTGCATACCGCGTTGGCCCTGAGCTGATTGATTGGACCGATGGAAAGAACCTTCGTGAGTTGGGCATTTACCGCCAAACTGGTTGTTACATAGAACGTATTCGTCGTAACGGCATTCTGGCCCATCCAGATGGCGATGCAATCCTGCAAGAAGGTGATGAAATCGCTTTGGTAGGTTTCCCAGATAGCCACGCGCGTCTTGACCCAAGCTTTCGTAACGGTAAAGAAGTATTCGATCGTAACCTACTTGACCTGCGAATCGTTGAAGAAGAGATCGTGGTAAAGAGCGATGCGATTGCTGGTAAGCGCCTGTCCGATCTGAACTTATCTGAGTTCGGCTGCTTCTTAAACCGCGTTGTGCGTGCTCAAATTGAAATGCCAATGGACTTGGATATTGTCCTTGCTAAAGGTGATGTGCTTCAGGTGAGCGGTGAAAAAAGCCGTGTTCATGGTCTTGCAGAGAAAATCGGTTTCATCTCGATCCACAGCCAAATGGCAGATTTACTGGCGTTCTGTAGTTTCTTTATTCTGGGCATTATGTTCGGCTTGGTGACCATGTCGTTTGGTCAAGTATCATTCAGCCTAGGCAACGCAGTCGGTCTATTGCTCTCTGGTATAACTTTGGGCTTCCTTCGAGCAAACCACCCTACTTTTGGATATGTACCACAGGGTGCATTAAACATGGTCAAAGACTTAGGTTTGATGTTCTTTATGGTTGGCATCGGCTTAAGTGCTGGTGGTAAGATTTTTGAACACCTTTCACAAGTTGGGCCACAGATCATTGGTTTGGCATTTATCGTCAGTGTATTACCTGTCGTACTCGCATACCTAGTTGGTGCCTACGTGCTTAAGATGAACCGTGCCCTGCTCTTTGGTGCCATCATTGGTGCTCGCACATGCGCGCCAGCAATGGACATAGTGAACGAATACGCCAAATCAACGATCCCTGCATTGGGTTATGCTGGTACATACGCAATTGCCAATATCTTGATGACACTGGCTGGTACTATCTTGATCATTCTAAGTTGATACCCTTCAATCGGCATTGTTGGTTCTAGTGTTGATTACCACTTAACTTGAAGATACAAAAAAGGCGCTCAATGAGCGCCTTTTGTCATTCCGTAAGAAACGATTAAATTTGAGTAAAATCTGTCTCTACTTCAGGGTTAACATCTGCTTCATAGTCAACACCATCAATACCGAAGCCAAATAGCTTCAAGAACTCTTCTTTATACTCAACGTAGTCAGTGAGCTCTTTTAGGTTTTCAGATGTGATTTGTGGCCATAGATCGCGACAGTGCTGCTGGATATCTTCACGGAGTTCCCAGTCATCCAGACGCAGACGATTCACTTCATCGACTTCTGCAGCGCTGCCGTCTTCCTTGTACAGACGTTGGCTAAACATGCGGAAGATCTGCTCCATACAGCCTTCGTGTACGCCTTCAGCACGCATTTTTTTGAATACCATTGCGATATATAGCGGCATGACAGGAATGGCTGAGCTAGCTTGCGTCACAACCGACTTAAGTACCGCTACGTTAGCGCTACCACCGTTGGCAGATAGTTTTTCATTAAGCGCTGCTGATGCACGGTCTAAGTCCATTTTCGCTTTACCCAGTGCTCCCTCCCAGTATATCGGCCAAGTTAGCTCAGTACCGATATAGCTGTAAGCAACTGTTTTACAGCCGTCAGCTAAAACGCCAGCGTCTGATAGTGCGTTAATCCACAGCTCCCAGTCTTCACCGCCCATAACGGTTACTGTATCTTGGATTTCTTGCTCTGTGGCAGGCTCTACGCTTGCTTCGATAATTAAGTCTTTGTTGGTATCAACAGCCGTCGCCGTATAAGTCTCACCGATAGGCTTAAGTGCTGAGCGGATCGTTTCACCCGTTTCTGGCATTTTACGCACAGGAGACGCCAGTGAGTAAACCACCATATCCACCTGACCAAGGTCTTCTTTGATCAAATCGATTGTTTTCTGTTTTGCTTCGTTTGAGAAAGCATCGCCGTTTAAGCTTTTTGCGTAAAGACCTTCTTCACGCGCCAACTTTTCGAAAGCGGCTGAGTTGTAAAAACCTGCTGTACCAGGCTTCTTCTCTGTGCCTTCTTTTTCAAAGAAAACACCGATAGTTGAAGCACCGCCACCAAATGCCGCAGCGATACGAGAAGATAGGCCATAGCCACTGGATGCACCTACAACAAGAACGCGTTTCGGTGCGTTCTTAATTGGGCCTTGTGCTTTGGTGTAAGCAATTTGTTCTTTTACGTTAGCTTCACAACCCACTGGGTGCGTAGTAGTACAGATAAATCCACGAATTCTAGGTTTGATGATCATATTCAACTTCCTTTAAAAAACGTTGCTAGGATAAAAGGTTCAGCCCTGCTTCGCACCTAATTTCTGTCAAAATTCAGAGAAAATGCAAGTGGTTGGATCACTCGACATAAGAGAGACTGCCTTGAACACAAAAAAGCACCTCGATTGAGGTGCTTTTATCAGTTTATACTCAAATGCTTTATGCTGCTGAATTCAGGTGCGATTTTTTCGTTGTCGCGTTGGTACGAACTTCTGAAAAATCGTGGCTAAAGTGGTCAACTTGAATGGCTTTGTAACGCAGTTTATCCGCCGCGATAATTTGTCCAACTTCTTGCTCTGTCAGTACCTTGGCTTCAAGTGCTTGATTCAGGCGATCATGTAATAGGCCTTTTCGCGCGACTTTACCATCTTTAGCCGCTTTCATAAGCTTACGCTCTAAAGGCTTCACATTGTACATCGCTAAGAACGCACGTTCCATTAAGCCTACACTGTCATCTTCTTTCTGCCCGATATAACATAGATGAGTCAGTCGGTCACGTTGAGCTCCTGGCGTCATCATCGCCTCTGCTAGGCTCACACATAGCTCGTCACTCGGTGCGTTAAAGTGATTCCCCAACGGGAACAATAAGCCTTTTAGAACGCCACCTACGTATTTCACTGGGAAGTTTGCATAAGCCTCATTGAGCGACTTGGAAGCATTGTATAAACAGTGCTGTACGGCATAATGAACAAAGTTCAAATCTCCTTGTTGACGGCCTTCATCTTCATACTTCTTCAGTGCTGCAGACGCCATGTACAAATAACTTAAGCCATCACCAAGGCGGGCAGAAATCATCTCTTTACGCTTCAAATCCCCACCTAGCGTCAGCATGGCGAAGTCTGCACTTACTGCCAAAGCTCGACTTAGGCGTGTGATGTCTTTGTAGTGCTGCTGCGTCGGACCACTCATATGCGCTTTCACAAATCGAGAACCTGTCAGTGCCGCACCCAACGCACCAAAGGTGTTACCCATTGCGTGTTTGATATGTTTGAATAGCAGATCATCGAACTGTTTCGCCCCCTCTTTCGAATCAGGGTTTGCCGCCGCTTCCATCTCTTTCAATACGTAAGGATGGCAACGCGTCGCGCCTTGACCAAAGATCATCAAGTTACGAGTCAGAATATTGGCTCCCTCGACTGTAATCGCGACTGGAACACCGAGATAATGTTTCGCTAGGTAGTTCATCGGACCATCTTGAATCGCACGCCCTGCATGAATATCGAAGGAATCATTGAGGATAGTACGAGCGATTTCGGTCATGTGGTATTTCGCAATCGCAGTCACAATGCCTGGCTTCTCCTTCATATCCAGAGACGTCGTCGTTAGCGTGCGCGTCGCTTCTAGCAGGTAAGTTAAACCGCCGATGCGCCCCATTGCCTCTGCCACACCTTCAAATTTACCAATCGACATACCAAACTGCTTACGAACGTACGCATAAGCGCCAGTTGTGCGAGTAGTCAGGTGACCAATCGCTGTACCTAATGCTGGAAGAGAAATACCTCGACCCGCAGATAAGCACTCCACCAACATACGCCAGCCTTTGCCAGCATATTCAGAGCCACCAATCAGCCAATCCATCGGAATAAACACCTGGTTACCACGTGTAGGACCATTCATAAAAGCAGAACCCAATGGGTCGTGGCGCTCACCAATCTCAACGCCTGCATGGTCGGCTGGGATCAGCGCACAAGTGATACCCAGATCTTTCTCATCACCAAGTAACCCATTAGGATCTTTAAGTTTGAACGCCAGACCAAGTACGGTTGCTACTGGTGCTAGAGTAATATAGCGCTTATTCCAGCTGACACGGATACCAAGCACCTCTTCCCCTTCGTGGGTGCCATAACACACCTCACCTTGATCAGGAATGCCCCCGGCATCGGAACCCGCTTCTGGTCCAGTTAGGGCGAAACAAGGGATGTCGGTACCATCGGCAAGGCGCGGTAGCCAATAATCTTTTTGTTCTTGTGTGCCGTAGTGTGAAAGCAGCTCACCTGGGCCGAGAGAGTTTGGCACCATAACAGACACTGCTGCACTGATACTTCGTGTTGCAATTCGAGATACGATGGTTGAGTTAGCCAGAGCAGAGAACTCAAGACCGCCGTATTCTTTTGAAATGATCAGTGAGAAGAAGCGCTTCTTGCGTAGGAACTCCCATACTTCTGGTGGAAGGTCGCGATCGTCTTTCACGATCTTTTGGTCATCAAGTATTTCTAGTAAGGACTCTAGCTCATTATCCATGAAAGATTGCTCTTCAGACGTTAGCACTGGTTTAGGATAATGATGCAGAGTGGTAAAGTTTGGCTTGCCCGAGAACAACTCAGCATCCCACCAAACGCTCCCCGCTTCCATTGCTTCCTTTTCAGTACTCGACAATGGAGGCAGTACTTTCTTAAACATATTAAATGCTGGGTCACTAATCCATTTTCTTCGTAGAGAGCTCATAGTTCATATCCTTTCGTTCACGTCACCGATAACGGCTTTCACTTATCTTTTATTATTACTTTACTGTGCTTTACTTGACCGACATGCCAGCCGACAAGTAGGGAATCAGTAGGTCGACGACAGACTTAACATCCACCTCTTTTTCAAACTTACTTTCTGCAATTTCTGTTAACGCTTGGCTTGAAGCCATAGTGAAAACACAAGTGCCTAATGTGAAGTGCAGTCGCCAGAACAGTTGTTCGGCTGTTAGTTCAGGGTTCGCCTTCATGATAGAGAACATGAATAAGTTCATCACTTCTTTGTACCTTGTACTGATAAACCCACGTAAATGACCTTGTACGTCGGTGTAACCTCGACCAATCAGTAACATAAACAAGGCAGTGCCATTTGGTCTAACATCATTCAGCGCTCGAAGAGGTAGACGCAACGATTCGAACACTTCATCCATGTTGTAGTTTTCACGCGCGTTTAACTCAATTAAGGATCTGTTAATGCTTGGCATGAGCGCTTCTAAGTACCTATCCAGAACGGCTCGTACCAAGGTTTTCTTGTCACCAAAATGATAGTTAACCGAAGCTAGGTTGACGTTTGCCTTACCAGTAATGGTACGTAGTGATGTGTCGTTGAAGCCGTATTCTGCAAACAGTCCTTCTGCTACATCGAGTATTTTTTCTTTTGTTGTAATTCTCGGGGCCATTTCAATCACTCGTATTAAACATCTGTTTGAAAATATACTCCTGAAACCTGCTGCTAACAAATGATTAACATCACACTTTAAAGCATTGGTCCGACCAGATGAAAAAGCTTTACCCTAAGAGGATGAATTTATTGTGGATATTTTTTACGAAAAAAAGACGAATAAAAAATGGAACTGTTTAGAATTGGCCCGGTCTGAATAACTGTAGCAACTTGAGTATTTAGAGTTTAACCACTGTTTGTTCATATCTCGTTGCCACACTGCTGCTTTTTCTTATTAACTCCTATGTTTGTATCCGCCCAGACATTTTTTGTCTGGGCTTTTTTTCCCCTATCATTTGCGTTTATCCCTCTTCTCTATATGAAAAGTATTGAATTCACTTAGGCAACCGAAAGATACAAAAAGGCCCCCCAAGTCGGGAGGCCTAAGTTCAATAATTCTTGATGAGGTTACGCTTTTTTCTCACTGGCAACTTCTGTTGCCGCTTTCTTCGGTAAAGAGAAGTGCAGTAGTGCGTAACCAATGATCGCCGCCGTTGTTGATCCCATTAGGATTCCCAAGCGAGCATAGGTATCAAACTCTGGACTTACGTTCGCAAACGCTAACGATGAAATGAAAATCGACATTGTAAAACCGATACCACACAGAACTGATACTGCGAAGATATGAACAAAGTTAATCCCCTGCGGCAGTTTTGCGATACCTAATTTCACCGCCACCCAACTAAATGAGAAAATACCCAGTGGCTTACCCACCAATAACCCAAACGCGATACCCAACGGTAGCATAGAAGTCAGACCCGACATGGATACACCTTCTAGTGAGATGCCTGCGTTTGCAAACGCAAACAGAGGGAGAATACCGAACGCTACGTAAGGATGCAGAGCGTGTTCCATGTGTTTCAGTGGAGAGTGTTCGCCTTTTTTGCCTTTTAATGGAATAGCAAAGCCTATCACTACACCTGCAAGTGTTGCGTGAACACCTGACTGCAGAACAGCGAACCAAAGGATCGCGCCGACAATCAGATAGGGCGTCAGCTTAGTGACCTCTTTGGCATTGAGCATGAACAACACACCTGTCATAACAAAGCCAACAAGCAATGCCATCGTAGATAAATCACCTGTGTAAAACAACGCGATGATCACAACGACACCAAGGTCATCAATAATGGCCAATGCTAACAGGAATACCTTCAAGCTAATTGGTACACGCTTGCCAAGCAGAGCCATGATGCCCAGAGCAAATGCAATGTCAGTCGCTGCAGGAATTGCCCAACCAGAGATAGCCTCAGCATCACTTGCGTTGAAAGCAACGTAGATAAGTGCAGGCGCCAACATACCACCTACAGCTGCGATGGCAGGAAAGATTGCCGTTTCTTTCGATTTCAAAGCACCTTCAAGTAGCTCACGCTTTACTTCTAGACCGATTAATAGAAAGAACACGGCCATCAAACCATCGTTGATCCAGTGGGACACTGACATACCAAATATGTAAGAGTGGAGAATCGCTTGATAACTTTCTCCAAGTGGTGAGTTTGCAATGGTCATAGCAATTGCGGCTGCAATTACAAGCAGAATACCGCCTGCGGATTCCATTTTAAAAAAGTCACGAATGACATCGTTCATGATTTCGCCCTTATATTTTATATTTATTATGTTAATAAACGAGTAGCAAAGAATGATGAGAGTTTAAAGCTGAAGAAAATATAAGAATAATCGCTTGTTTAGAGTTTAAACTTCGATTTTTCCGATGCTTCATTAACGAAACATCGTATTTTTCAACAAGAACATGTTTTTTAATAGACCTGCCTATCTCCTTACAAGCTCAATCTAGTTACATAGATTACTATTAAATTAGTGTAATATCCGATGAATTTTCGTGATTAACGTGCTGTTTTAACATGAAAATTGCATATTTAACTCTTACTGACCTCGCCAAGCTAGTTGTCTTTTTCGCTTTGTTTAATAGCCAGTGAGCTGCATAAACCCCCAAGCATCATTGGAACCGGACGCAAGTATCGGCCCCTCCCAATAAGGAACCACGAACGGTAACCACATGTCCGACTTTATGATCTTTGACATCAAATTTATGTCCTGTCCAGGGATCATAATATTCCATTGGAGGGGGACTCTTTTTCCGTTAGAGAGGTGAGTAACGTGCAAAGGCGTCATCTGAATGTCCTTATCGGTTAACGTTATCACTTTTCCCGAACGCGCAGATAACGTACCAAACAGACGCGGAGCCTGACCGTGATTACGGTAACGACTTACTGTAAGTGCTCGCCCATCATCAAGTCTAAATACAAAACGGTCCCAACCTTGACGACCTTCACCAATCAAACCACTTCCCCACTCCTTCTGCGTCCATCCTGAGCCAGAAACAGGGATCTTGCGATTATTGAGCGTCAATGTTCCTTCCACTTTCAGAAAAGGCGCACTGAAGCTGCGGGAGGTGATGGACTGGAGTGCATGCTTAAACTGAACCCTTGCATCACCGTTCACCACAAATGGACCATGAGTTGTCGTATTCAAATTAAGAGAAAAATCGTCAGTCGTGACATCCAAATTGCCCGGAAATGGTGTTGAGCCAAGTGCGCGCCATTTCCAGTTGTCAATCCACAAACGGAACGGACGATCGGTCATCCCCGCTTGGCCAATGCCACCTCGTGCAACACGCTGCTCTTTCCATACGTAAGAGCCATCACTGATCACGATATGAGAGATGAACAGGTACGGGTTTTGCCAGCCTCGAGATTCGCGCTTGTCCGTTGCTACACGAAAATAACTCCACTGGACGTTGTACACTTTCCCGCGTTGATCCTGAACCTTGGCAAAGTAATGCCACCACTCATGCTGGTCGTCTGGGTGAAAACGAAGATCATCAGGCAGTGATACCTGCACGCTAGGCGAGACCTTTTCGAGAACTGTCTTACTTTCTCGCATCATCGCGTGGGTTTCATTTTGCTCTTTCGCTGTTGCTTCAGCCCGTTGCATCCAATACAAGGATAACCCTGTAAAAGCCACAACAAAAATACACACCAATACAGAGAGAAATGATCGTTTTTTAAGGTTCATGTCTTTCACTAGAGCGCATCCCTTAATGACTTTATTGGCGTGCTTTTAATCATCCTAAACACTGGTAATGCCCCGGCAATCATAATCGCCAACATTGCCCACGCGATCGTTTTCGTGTATTCCCAAGGGATGACTTGCAGTTCCAACGACCAACCAAATGACTGCTTAATTACGACATCAACAATAAGATTTGCCAACGCTAAGCCTAGCGGTACTGCAATAATAGCGGATATCATACCAAAGGCGAAAAGCTGTAGGCCTCCTAGCATCACCAGTTCTTTACCCGAAACTCCCATACACCTCAGTAACGAAAAGTGTCGTTGACGAGAAAACTCACCCGCTAACGTTGCGAAGAACAGTCCAAAAACAGCGATAATCAAAGTGATGTTGCCTAACCTCCCTGCAATAGCAAAAGTACGGTCAAATACACGCATGGCTTGATCATAGATATTATTGCTGTCGAAGATTCTTTCCTGAGGCAAACGGAACACATTCTCTAGGCGACGCTTCAACCCCTCGTCGTCAATTTTATCCTTGACTAAAACGCCGAGACCAACATTGCCTGATCCTGCAAACGCGTTCAGCCAATTACGGTGCGACATCATAATTTGGTTATACGGATTGCCATAATCATAATAGACACCGACTACTTGCCACCCACCGTCTAATGGGGGCTCGAGGTCAATATTGTCGCCCGGTCGAATATCGAGCTTCAAGGCCATTGATTCACTGATCATCAAGCTCTTTGAGTGATGTAAATGGTACCAATAGTCAGGGACACCAAGCTTCACTGTAAGGGAATCTCGTTCTCCTTGTGAAGTTCCCGTGCTCACGACTTGCAGCGCACCACGTTCTGTTGGAACGTCTTTCTCCCATCGCCACCAAACAGCATCAACTTCAGGTTGCTCTTTTAACCAAGTACTCATTCGCGCTGATGAGTTGTTCGTTGGGTAGATATAAAGGTCGGCAGCTAGACGTTGGCTTAACCACTTGTCCGTTGTATCTCGAAAACTGCCAACCATGGTCTCTACACCGATGTTTGCTGCAAGTGCTAACATAAATGCCATCGTCGCTACACCACGGTAACTCATGCTCGCTGCCGCATCAGCGAAGAACCAGCGTACACGCACCCAACGCATTGTGTAGGATAAGATTTGGAACATATGCCACATCAAAAACGGCATAAACAAAGCGACGCTGACGAGCATCAAGGCAATAATCGCAAACCCAGTCTCTTGTGTTTTTGGCACTTGATAAACCGCGATGGCAGCCACACAGAATGCACAAGCTACAAGAGCTTGCCAAGAAAACTCACGTCCAGCAAAACGCATTAGAGATAAGCGAGAAGAGAGACGGATCGGCTGCGAATTCAACAGACGAACTAACGGCCACAAACACGAGATAAGGGCTCCCATCGCTGACATCACTAGGCTGTACATGCTCGATTCCCACGACCAACCAATCGTGAGGCCAACGTTCGCATCGTAGAGATCACTTAAGCTTGAGGAAACCGAGGGGATAAGCTCGTTTGCTAAAATAAGACCAAAGAAATTGCCACAAGCCCACGCTATCAACACAAGAATGGTAAGCTCAAACAACAAAGCTTGCACCAACTGTGCAGCGCTCACACCAGTTTGGCGTAATATGCCGACCAAACGCTGACGCTGAATAAACGACAATGACATTGCTTGATAAAAGATAAACAAGCCCACCAAGAAAGACAGCATGCCCATCGCCGTTAAGTTTATGTGAAATGCGTTTGTTAGCGACTCTAATTCAGTACGGCTATTGCGTACTAGGGTCATACCATTTGGTAACGTATTCTTGAGAGCCAGTATTTTCTCTTCTGACATTTCGCCACAAGCAATTGCTGATAAACCAGAACTGCGCTTGAGCGT
The DNA here is from genome assembly GCF_000171815.1 of Vibrio sp. AND4. GTDB lineage: Bacteria > Pseudomonadota > Gammaproteobacteria > Enterobacterales > Vibrionaceae > Vibrio. The sequence continues at coordinate 526,036 of NZ_ABGR01000002.1, forward strand.
GCGAATAAGAGAAATATCGGCAACCAAGCGAGTACCAGAGATCAAGTTATCTGAGTCGATTTTTAGTGGACCAAGTTTAACGCCATCGTTAAGTTCGATAACGTCACCATCACTCCACTGCATGTACGCGGCCAAATCTTGGCTAGCGAGAATAGGATAAGGTGGCCTCATCAAAGACAACATCGTTAAATCTTCAAGCGACTTACCTTGGTTTAAAGGCAGTAAGGCAACGGGATCTACGCCAACCAGCATCAACCTTAAATCGGTTTTCGTATCGAGGTGGAGAATGTCAAACGGGGCACATTGATTGAAACCAGCACGACGTAACTGGATGTAAAAACCTTGAGGGATTTTATTAGCAGAATGCTTGGTTCGGATACGGTAAGGTAGAGGATTAGAAAAAAGTTTCTCACCAGTTTCGTAGCTCTGTTTCGCGTGTTGATTAATGGAAGTAACGCCAACTAGGAGTGATACCCCCAGAGTTAAACCAAGCCAAACAAGAATAATTTGAAGTGGGTAGCGACGGTAGTGACCGAGTAGTGCCTTAACTACGGGCCATAACATGCAGCTGCCCTCCTTGTAGACGAATTTTACCATCCATATGCTCTGCTACTTTCTCACTGTGCGTCACTACCAGCAAAGTGCATTCTAACTGGCGAGACAAACTTGTAAGTAAGCGCATTACAGCTTCAGCGTTACGTTCATCCAAGCTGCCCGTCGGCTCGTCAGCTAACAGGATTTTCGGTTCCATATACAAAGCTCGAGCAATCGCAGCACGTTGCTGCTGGCCACCAGACACTTCCTCAGGGTAACGGCCTAGAAGTGGCATAAGATCAAGAGCCGATAGAATTTGACGCCATTGCTCTTTGTCATCTGGCAACCCTTTTAATTGGCGGCAGAAACGGATGTTATCTGCAATATTCAAGGTCGGCAGTAGGTTGAATTGCTGGAAGATATTACCAATATTATTGCGACGATACAGAGTTCTTAGATGATCTGATGCACTATGCATAGAGAAATTTGGGTATTGAATCTCACCAGAATCAGCGGTATCAAGACCTGCGATCAAGTTAAGCAAACTGCTTTTTCCCGATCCACTCTCTCCCATCAGTGCTATTTGTTCACCTTGTTGTAATGTTAATTCTGCCCCTTGCAGTACAGGATAAAATTCACCCCCGTCTACATAGCCTTTGCATAGGTTTGACAGTTTTAACATTGATTTTGCCGCTTAAATAGTATCTAGAAATTGGAATCAGAATCTACACTAAAATACTGTTGGTAGGAAGTATTTTGAATGGTTGATCACACTATAAGGGTGCAGGTGCGACCTGTCTCGTGACATGCTTCAACATTTAATCAATTTTTATCCAAATTATCTCCATGCATTGAAAGCATTCCTCTCACTTACGTAGAACGCACTGCTTTGAGAGACGTGTCATTTTACCCATAGCCGTTCACAACAATATCCTCTTGCCGAAAAGATCTTCAGCAAAAATAATCAATCGGCAAACGGAAAAGAGTATGATCCAGCAGGGTGAGTAATACCAAACTGTCTACAAAAATAACCTATCGGCATCAGTCATCAATTATGAGAACAAAGTCATACTCGTTATGTCGACAACTTATTGATAGAAGGGGGAAAGTGTCCCATGATAATACTCAGCGGTAATCATCCACCAGCAATTAAAAGGGTCAAGAATGAAAAAGGTGTTGGTACTTGGAGCTTCCGGATACATTGGTTCACAGCTTCTTCCACAACTGTTGGACAAAGGTTATATAGTCACAGCAGCGGCACGTCATATTGACTACCTAGAATCCAGAACTCAACCGCACCCTAATCTCACCCTAACGTATTTAGACTTAGCAGATACACTAGCAACGCTCAACGTGGTCAAGGATTTTGATTTGGTGTTCTTCCTTGTGCACGGTATGGCGCAAGGCCACGACTTTGTCGAGTATGAGTTAAACCTCGCCGAGAACTTCAAACAGGCGCTTGAGAAGAGTCACGTTCAACATGTGATTTACTTAAGTGCAATTCAGCCTCAAACTGGCAACTCCCAACACTTAGCAGCACGTAAAGAGACGGGTAATATAATTCGTCAAGCGGGTGTGCCTGTTACCGAGCTTAGGGCTGGTGTGATTATAGGCCCTGGATCTGCCGCTTTCGAAATTATGCGTGACTTCGTCTACAATCTCCCTATTTTGATAGCGCCTAAATGGGTGGACTCTAAAGCCAACCCGATTGCCCTTCCCAACCTCAATCACTACTTACTAGAATTAGCAGAAACACTCCCTACAGAAAATCAAATCTACGAGGTTGGTGGCCCTGATACATTAAGTTACCGCGAGCAATTTGAAGTCATTTGTAAGATAACTAAGAAACCCTATCGACTTTGGTCAACACCACTACTCACCCCAAAAATGGCATCGTACTGGTTGGCGATCGTGACGTCGGTTCCCACTAATATTGGGAAAGCGCTCCTTGCTGGTTTAGAACACGATTACGTTGCCGATACCAATGCAATTAACGAGCGATTCCCGCAAGCGCTCATTGGTTACGAGCAGTCCATCGCCGACACCATAGCAACAGAGGGAACGTTTGTACGCAGTAACGTTTGGGGATTCGAGCCTGCCGCACTCAAACGTTGGCAGCCGGGTTACGGATATTACCCAAAACGGGCTGGAGCAAGTATTAAAACACAAGCTTCTGCCACATCTCTTTGGAAAGTCGCGCAAAAGATTGGTAGCCAAGAAAAAGGTTATTATTATGCCAACATTCTTTGGCGCACCCGAGAGTGGCTGGATATCTTTTTTGGTGGCGGGAAGCCGAATCGAATTTCCCCTCCTGGTCCAGAACTTAAAGTGGGCGATTTTATTGATTCATGGAAAGTCATTCGCTGTGAAGAAAACCAGTTCCTCTCCCTATTTTTTGGTATGAAAGGGCCTGGGCTTGGTCGTTTGGAGCTGACGATTAAAGACGATGGTGAGGAGCGGGAGTTCGATATCACCGCGTGGTGGCATCCACAAGGTTTTCTCGGCTTACTCTACTGGTTTGTCATGATGCCGGCGCACCTGTTTATCTTCAAAGGCATGGTCAAGGCCATTGCGACAGAAGCTGAAGATCAGGAGGACAAACAAGACTAAACAAAAAAGCGTACACACGTGAATGCGTACGCTTTCATTCAATGCGGAGAAATGATTCCCTAGTCTGCTTTAAACGACAGTGGAATCTCTGCTAATTGATTGCCCTCATTGGCAGGGAAGATCAGGTACTCACCGTGGTATTTGACCTTCGATTTGTAGTCCGTAACCTTATGAACCATAAAGCCAGCTTGCGATGCTTTCTCAACAAACTCCGCGTGGTTTCCACGAACAAACCAGCTCATCGGTTTTACCAATAGCTCTCCATCAAAGCAGCTTTCACATTGGTCAGCACACAGAGCCAATGAATTTTGGCCTTCAGTGAAAATTTGAATCTTGCCAAAACCAACTAATTGCTCGGATGTAGACACTTCCCAGTCCGCTCGCTCCATCGCATCAAGAAACGCCTCAATGTCAGAATCTTTGATTACTTTCGCTTCTTCGCCTCGTGAGAAAAACTGCCCGTAGAAAGCGGATATGCGTTTAAAAAGGAACAGCAAACCCGCGTCATTGCCTTTCGAACGGCCAGCTTTCTGCCAACGCGTTAAGTCATCACCCACTGCGCGGCCAAAGCGTTGCGATTTAAGTGCCTTTGTGACCCAGCGCACCAGATAGTGGTTGTTCGCAACGGGGGCATTAGCCAATTTACCTGAACGATGTTCTTGGTCTAACTCAGCTAAAGCTGCGTTAACTAAATTTTGAATTTCTTGGGTGTAATTCGACATTACGCCTTTCTTCCTAAAGTCCAATAAAGCAGTGCAGACAGCACTGAACAAGCAAACATAACGATGATCATCGGCCATGCAACCGTACCTGGCATTAAAGCAACGATAGCACCAATCAGTGAGCCTAAACCAAAACGCAATGTACCCGCCAGTGAGGAGGCAGTACCCGCCATGGTTGGGTAACCACTCAGCAACAATGCCATTGAATTACTACCAATCGTAGACAAGGTACCGATAAATAACACAACGAAAGGGACTATACCCCACAAACCGAGATCGAGAAGCCAGCCGACAAACAGACCGATACCCGCAAACAACTGCAGGGATAAGCCAAAACGCAGCATGAAGTGCGAGCCGACCTTTTTTACCATGCGGCCATTCAGAGTCGTCATAATGATCATCGCAACAATATTCAAACCAAATAGGTATCCGAACTGATCTGGTCGAACACCGTATAGGTCGATATAAACAAACGAGCCCGCGGTAAGAAATGCAAACATCCCCGAGAACGAAAAGGCACCTGAGAGTATTAAACCTAACGCTTCAGGGTTAGAACACAAACGCGCATAGTTGGCAATTGTGGTTCTGAACCTCAGTGGCTGGCGATTTTCCGGTTTCAACGTTTCTGGAATAATTCGCAGAACAAGCAAAATCACTACAACAGCGAAAATAGCGAGTACCCAAAAGATGGAACGCCAACCGAACCAAATTGCTAAATGGCCACCGATCATCGGCGCAACTAGGGGGGCCATCGTCATTACCAAGGTCACGAATGACATTGCACGCGCAAAATCTTCACGTTCAAACATGTCACGTACGATCGCCTGGATAATAACTGCCGCGGCGGCCCCTGCAAAACCTTGCGCAGCACGTACATAAGTCAGCGCGTCAATACCGGTTGTGGTTGCACTGACGACCGCCGCCAGAGCAAAAAAGAACACACCTAAAATAAGCACAGGTCGGCGACCATAACTGTCGGCTAGCGGACCATGAATAAGCTGGCCGATTGCAAAGCCCGCCGTGTAGGCAGTTAACGTGATTTGTACCGCACCTGCGTTTACGCCAAGATCTTTGGCTATGGTTGGCATAGCAGGTAAATACATATCGATAGCAAGTGGGGTCAATGCACCAATGGCACCGAGTACGAGGAACAATAAAAAACTGATTTGTGACTGGGGAGTTCCTTGGGCTTTTTCTGCCATTGCCTTACCTCTTGTTAAACCCTCCCATCAAGATTCCACATTGATTGAGGTAAATGATTGACGCTTCTCTAGCCCTGAAATCGTCGCGTTATGGGTAACAGAATACCGAAATAGGCTGAACTACTTAACAACAGATTCAACTTCTTCTTCTGTCAGGAAACGGTAATCGCCCGGCTCAAGCGCTTCATCGAGTACAATGGACCCAATACGCTCGCGGTGAAGATATTCCACCTTATTGCCAAGCGCTGCAAACATTCTTTTCACTTGATGATATTTGCCTTCCACAATCGTCAGCAGCACCTCGTTTTCTGCCTCGTTGACGATTTCAAGATGCGCAGGCAATGTTGGTCCACTTTCATTACGCAGTTCAATACCTTCAGCAAACTTCTCAATGTAATCAGGTTGAATCGCATCAGCTAGCCATACTCGGTATGTCTTCTCACATTTGTGTTTTGGTGACGTAATACGGTGAGACCATTGACCATCGTCTGTAATTAATACAAGCCCCGTCGTATCGACATCTAAACGACCAGCAAAGTGCAGTTTTTCTACCTTTGGTTCATCGAGTAAGACAAACGCCGTTGGGTTATGTCCATCTTCATGCGAACACACAAAGTCTGCTGGCTTGTACAACATGATATAACGAGGGCCAGGAGCACCAACTAGACGGCCTTCCCACTCAACCACACCAGCTTCTGGTACCTTGAATGATCCACTCTTTTGAACCTCACCATCCACGGTTACATCGCCACTTTTGATGATCTTCGTTGCCTGTTTGCGAGTCGCACCCAGTCCATCACACAAATATTTATCTAAACGCATGAATACCTCTACTGTTTAAGGTCGGGTATTATAGCGTTCCTAATTCGAATAGTTGAGCAATTTCACTGATTTTCATGTTTACCCTTCGACCATACCAAGCCGACTCTGTAAAAGCGGTGATACACTATTTTCGTCAACACACGACACCCGCGGTCATTGTGCTGCCAACTGGTGCGGGTAAAAGCCTGGTCATCGCAGAGCTAGCAAGACTTGCCAAAGGACGTGTGCTTGTGCTTGCTCACGTAAAAGAACTGGTGGAACAGAACCACGCTAAATACGAAGGTTATGGTTTGCAAGGCGCCATTTTTTCTGCCGGGCTTGGACGCAAAGAAACCAACCAGCAAGTGGTGTTTGCATCAGTGCAATCTGTGGTACGCAATCTGGAATCCTTTAAAAATCAGTTTTCATTGCTGGTCATTGATGAATGCCATCGAGTCCCTGATGAAAAAACCAGCAGCTATCAAAAAGTCATCACGCACCTAAGAGAGCTAAACCCAGGAATAAAAGTGTTGGGATTAACTGCCACACCATACCGATTAGGTATGGGATGGATTTATCAGTATCACACCCGTGGACAGGTGCGCACCGAGGAGTCTCGCTTTTTCCGCGACTGCATCTTCGAACTCCCGATTCGTTACTTACTTGATGAGCAATTCTTAACACCTGCTCGCATGATGGATGCCCCAGTCTTGTCTTATGACTTCTCCCAGCTAAAGCCTGCCAACACAGGCAGATACAAAGAAGCAGAAATGGACATGGTGATAGACAAAGCCAAGCGCGCGACGCCACAGATCGTTGAACAAATCATCCAATACGCAAAAGAACGTAAAGGTGTGATGATATTTGCCGCCACCGTTCGTCATGCACAAGAAATTTATGGCCTGCTACCCGAGGGGGAAACCGCCATTGTAATCGGTGATACGCCAACACTTGAGCGCGATGCGATCATTCAATCGTTTAAGAATCGTAAGATAAAATATTTGGTGAATGTGTCCGTTCTCACCACAGGCTTCGACGCTCCACATGTGGATTTAATTGCGATTCTCCGCCCTACTGAATCTGTCAGTCTATACCAACAGATCGTCGGTCGTGGTTTGCGCCTCTCAGAAGGTAAATCAGAATGCTTAGTTCTAGATTACGCTGGTAACAGCTACGACTTGTATCAACCAGAAGTTGGCGATCCAAAGCCAGACTCCACCAGCGAGATCATTACCATTCCTTGCCCTGCATGTGGGTTCAACAATAATTTTTGGGGAAAGTTAGACAATAATGGTTTTTTATTAGAGCACTTTGGTCGCCGTTGCCAAGGGTATTTTGAAGACGGTGAAACTGGTGAGCGTGAGCATTGTGGTTACCGCTTTAGAGCAAAGTACTGCGGTGAGTGTGGGGCGGATAATGACATCGCAGCGCGGATTTGCCACGAGTGTGATGCCACTCTCGTCGACCCAGATAAAAAGCTCAAAGAGGCATTAAATCTGAAAGATGCGCTCATCTTTGAATGTACTGAGATGGACTTGTCGGTCTTTAAGTCCAGTGATGGCAAATCACAATTGAAAGTAACGTATTCCGGAGAAACCTATCAAGGAGAGGGTAATGCGCTAGTTCACGAGTTCTGGTCGCTGAATACCAAGAAACAAAAACAGATATTCAAAGACCAGTTTGTCCGCCCTCACCTCGCAGACAAACATCGTCCCTTTGATCACGCATCACCAACAAAAGTCGTCGCGAATCAACACCGTTTTCGCCTGCCGCAGTTCGTTATCGCTCGCAAGTCGGGGCGGTTTTGGAAGTTACGCGATAAAATCTTCGACGACGAATTGAGATAAGCGAATATTGATTAATTCACTTCCTGTTCATGTACATCACGATATAATTGCTCTAATTCATTGAAAAAGGCTTTGCTATGTCTATTTCCTTTACTCCACGCAAACTTTTCATACTGCTTGGGTTGGTTCCATTTTTATTGTCTGCATCAAGCTTTGCTGACCAGCACGCTTACAAAGACCATGATGACGATAAAGATGGTCACGCTATCGTTCGTGACGTTGAGAAGCCGGGGACAAGCGTTGAGTTCGATGAGGATCAGGATAAAGTCTATCGTGCAGTTCAGAAAGGCTACATACGCCCTTTCTCTGATATGTATGAAGCAGTCGAAAGTGATCTTTACGGCCGGATTATTAAAGTGGAGCTTGAGGAAGACGACGACGAATGGGTTTACGAGCTTAAGATCTTGTTCAGCAACAGTGTGATAAAGGTGGAATACGACGCCGCTACGCTTGAAATGCTCGAGATAAAAGGACGAAACTTCAATAAAGCACTCAAGCCAAAATAATCAATCAAAACACCGAACACTCAAAAACGTGAAACACAATAAGAAGAAAGAATATGAAAATACTTGTTGTCGAAGATGAACCTCGCCTAGGCGAACAGATATTAGCAACGTTGGAAAACAACGGCTGGGTGCCCGAACTTTCTCAAGATGGCATCGACGCACTTTACCGCGCAACTTCAGAAGAGTGGGATGCGATTGTACTCGATCTGGGTTTGCCCAAACTCGATGGCTTAACCGTCCTAAGAGGTATTAGAGACGAAAACATTAATACACCCGTTGTTATTTTAAGTGCCCGTGACACCCTTTCTCAACGTGTCGAAGGGTTAAATGCAGGTGCCGACGATTACCTCACAAAACCGTTCGAAATGGTTGAACTAACAGCACGTCTTCGTGCTCAGTTACGTCGCGCTTCAGGCAACCCCTCTCCTGTAATGCAGATTGGCGATTTGAGCCTAGATACACGCTCATCAAAAGTTCTGTGGCAAGGCCAAGCCGTAAGCTTAACTGCATTAGAATACAAAGTTGTAGCTTACTTCGTACATAACCCAGAAAAAGTCATCTCTCGTACCGAGTTGGTTGAGCACGTCTACAAGCAAGATTTCGACCGTGACTCGAACACCATCGAAGTGTTCATCGGTCGTATTCGTAAGAAAATCGCACCGAAAATCATCAAGACGGTGCGTGGACTGGGATATCAATTGAATGCCGAATAACAACAGGCTTTCTATAAACATTCTTAAGCGGCTTAGCATAAAAAGCCGCTTGGTACTTGCGGCAGTCGTTTGGCTTACGGCGATGATTCTCGCGGCGGGCATAACCATCCCAACCCAAGTCTACCGATATATGGTGGATGACACTCGCTCCCAACTCAATGTCTATATGGACGAGATTGCAGCCCAACTCGAAGTCGATAGCAAAGGGCGTCTGAGTCTCTTAACTCACCTTTCAGACCCGAGATTCAACCGCCCATACAGCGGCCTGTACTGGAGTGCTTCAACAAAAACGAGTTTAGAACGTTCGCGTTCTCTCTGGGATAAAAAAATTGAATTCAAAGGGTTAAATAAAGATGCTTTTGGTGCTCGAGATGAAAAACTCATTACGCTAAAGAAAAAGCTCTATCTACCTGATTATGATGGCTCTATCGATGTCATTATTGGTATCGATCAAAACCCAATAGAAGACACGATTCAGTCCTTAACTGGGCAAATTTGGATCATTTTAGGATTGCTATTTGCTGGTGTTCTTGCGGTTATCTTACTGCAAATTGCCTGGTCATTAAGCCCACTGACCAAACTGCAAAAAGAATTGGCAGAGCTCAAATCAGGCAATAAGAAAGGGTTGGAAGAAGACTACCCTAAAGAAATATCGCCTTTGATTTCCGACCTAAATGCGCTGCTTTTCCACTATCAAGAACTGCTTGAACGAGCACGTAATCATGCAGGTAATCTATCTCACGCACTGAAGACACCACTTTCGGTTTTAAAAAACGAAGTGCAAGACTTGGTGCCAGAAGAGCAAAAACGCTTGAACGCGCCAATCACCCAGATCCAACAACACATTGATTACCACTTAGGCCGTGCTCGTATGGCCGGTTCAATGAATATCCTTTCCGTAAAATCAAACCCTTCGGAACGTGTTGATGCCATCTCAATGGCGTTTGACAAAGTGTACGCGCATCGTGATATCACATTGATAAACGAGCTTGATACTGAGTTGACCGTTGCCGTTGAAAAAACCGACCTTGACGAGATGCTGGGTAACTTACTTGAGAATGGCTACAAGTGGACAAACAGCATTATCCGTGTTCATTCAACGCTAGAAAAAGACAATATCCATATCATAGTCGAGGACAACGGGCCCGGTATTCCTGCCGAGCAGTTATGCAAAGTGATAAAGCGTGGTTACCGACTCGATGAAACAACGCCAGGTTCTGGTTTAGGTTTAAACATTGTCAGTGAAATGGCGCACAGTTACCGCGGCCAGCTTGAACTATCAGAGAGTAAAATGGGCGGTTTAAAAGCCACCTTAATTCTGCAAAAAGGTCGCTCTTAGTTTCCTACATTAATCACGACTTACCTAAAATTTTAGCCGTGCTCTCAAATGTTTTTCCTGCGCTAATACTGGGCACTGACTTAATGAGGTTGGTATTATAGGTGAATGCTTGAATTTTTGGTCATTTAGGTACAATTTTTGTTGCTGAATGAGGTGCCGAGTGATAGTATCCGCGCTCGCTTGAACAGTTCCTGTATCAAGCTTTACCACAGACACAAGGTCGCGTTGTGTCTGTGAAGTTTTATTTTTACTAATTTGAGAGTAAATACTATGAAATTCGAAGCAGTAGTACGTACTGAAGTAGGTAAAGGTGCGAGCCGCCGCCTACGTCACGCTGGCAAATTCCCTGCAGTTGTATACGGCGGTGAAGCTGAAGCAGTGGCTATCGTTCTTGACCACAACGATATCGTTAACCAAATGGACAAGCCTGAGTTTTACGAAGCTATCGTTCTAGTGATTGACGGCGCTGAAGTTAAAGTTAAGCCTCAAGACGTTCAACGTCACGCGTTCAAGCCAAAAGTTGAGCACATGGACTTCATCCGTATCTAATTCCCTACCAAGGAATTAACGGATAAAATCCAAACCTTTTGCATAAAGATGATCGGCCTTACCAACCGTGATATCTAAAAAATTTCAAAACCCCGGAGACTTACCAGCTCCGGGGTTTTACTATTTAAAGGGCAAAAAACGAAATAAAAGATAAGGTATCCCCTTCTATTTATCCTCTCTCTATTCTTCGTGATAGATAACCTGTTCAGCCAGTACTCAGCAACAAGCCCTCATCCACTTTCTATGTCAATGGTTAAAGTAATTCGGCGAACTTTTACCCACAGCGATAGTCACAGTAAGAGCATTGTAAAAAACACAGCGCAGACTCGATAGCACTCAACAAGAGCAATCGGTTTCTTGCCTCGGTGCAATTGTTTTTTGATCGTCTTCCCCCTAGCTTTCCGTATTAAAAACTATAACAATTTGTTTCTAATCAGTTGAAAAACCACGCCATTGATAAAATAACCACCAAATATCGCTTCATTTCCCACCACAAGCCCTAATTGGTTCATAACCTCGAAATATATTCAGTTAATTTAATCACAAACATTAACACCCAACCTAAAACCCGATGCCTAAATACGATTTCTGTTTATTTATCGACATCCCTAGCAGCCCTACCAACTCAAGTATTCGATAGAATTGTAAATAAGATATGGATCACTAAAGTTTCACACCAATTCCGTATATTGCACGCCGTAATAAAAGCAAAATCACAGAGAAAGGATCCCTTATGACGTTTTACAAATCCCTTTTGGTACTTTCAGTCGGCGCAGCGCTCGCAGGATGTGGCTCAGACAGCGACAGCTCTCCGGTAACTTGTGACACCGCAGACTCATGCACTAAGTTCACCATTCTACATACCAATGATAATCATGGTCGCTTCTGGCACAATAAAGATGGCGAGTATGGTATGGCTGCACGTAAAACACTGATTGATAAAATGCGCCAAGACATCGCAGCAAACGGCGGCTCATCTCTGCTTCTCTCTGGTGGTGACATCAATACTGGTATTCCTGAGTCTGATCTGCAAGATGCTGAGCCGGACTTCTTGGGAATGAGTGATATTGGCTACGATGCAATGGCAGTTGGTAACCACGAGTTTGATAACCCTCTTAGCATTCTGGAAAAGCAGCGTGTTTGGGCCAATTTCCCTATGCTTGCTGCCAACATTTACGATAAAAACGGCGATCGCTACTTTAAGCCTTATGAAATTTTTGAGCTTGGAGACCTTCGTGTTGCTGTGGTTGGTATGACAACGGAAGATACAGCCAAAATTGGTAACCCCGAGTTTATCTCTGAGCTAACATTCACCAAGCCTACGGAAGAAATGCCGAAGGTCATTGCGGAAATCAAAGAAACTTACAAAGACGACCCTATCGATTTCATTTTCGCCACAACACATATGGGCCACTACGAAAATGGTCAGCATGGTTCAAATGCCCCAGGGGATGTCGCAATGGCTAAAGCTGTCGAACACGGGCAACTAGCTGCTATCTTTGGTGGACACTCTCAAAATCCAGTGTGTATGGAGCCAAATGGCTCTGGGTACGCAGATTTCAAACCAGGTGATGACTGTAAACCAGATCAACAAAACGGTACTTACATCATGCAAGCACATGAATGGGGTAAATACGTTGGTAAAGCTGACTTCGAATATTATGACGGCAAACTTCACCTCGCGGGTTATGAGTTGGTCCCGGTTAACCTAAAACGTAAAAACGAAGCAGGTGAACTAGAGTTCATTGGCACTGAAATCCAGCCAGATCTCGCACTTCAAGGACGTCTGCAATACTTCCAGGATAAAGGACAAGCAGAGTTAGATAAGGTCATTGCTACTTCTGACGGTAAGTTAGAGGGCGACCGTGCTGTTGTACGCTATCAACAGACTAACTTAGGTCGTCTGATTGCAACCGCTCATCAGGAAAACCAAAATGCAGATTTTGCTGTGATGAACTCAGGCGGGGTTCGTGCTTCAATTGACGGCCCTGAAATTGCTTACCGACATGTACTCACCGTTCAGCCATTTGGTAACACGGTCACCTTAGCCTCAATGACGGGGGCTCAAGTAGTCGAATACTTGAATGTAGTCGCTACAATGCAACGTGGTTCCGGTGCATACGCACAGATAGCAGGTCTCGATATGACTGTTGACTGCACTGCCAAGCAAGTTGAAATCAGTAAGATCAATGGTAAAGATTTCGACATAGCAGCCACTTACAGGTTTACGGTGCCAAGTTTCAACGCAGCAGGCGGAGACGGTTACCCAGTGCTAAATGTAATTAACACCGGTAATGTTGATGCAGAAGTAATGTACAGCTATTTGGAAACGCTGGGCACAGTACAAGTAAACAATTACCAGCCTCAAGGCGAAATCGTTTACACTAATTCAGACAGCCCGCTTGGCTGTGAAATTGCAGCGGAGTAAGTACAAGCCCTGACAGACTGAACCTGAGATCAACTGGAGCCCAAGTAGCTCCAGTTTTTTTGGCTAAATCTCTGATAACTCAACTTCTGAATAAATTGTTCAAAAAACACTCAATTATTTCATTGACGCCCCCACACCAGACTTCTATGGTTGATAGTGTCTGTCAGAAAAGCAGCCCAATTCACTGAGTAAAAATAATCTGAGTGGAGTGCTTTTGACAAAGACACAAATGGCGTAAAAACACTGCTCTCATACAATTCGTCTCTCAGACTTCAAACGAAAGCGATGGGTTTCTCCGCTCCCACTAACGAGCAGAGTTTACAAGCCAATGTACTCAAACTGCTGCCATCGAGTTCTGGAGGTCAAAAATGAAACGAGCCAGCAATAGCTATAGACTGCAGATAATTAAAGAAGTGGTCACCCGTAAAGAACGTGAAGCGTGTAATGATCCAATGGCAAGATACATACATCAACTGATGGATGAATTGCCCACTAGCAAATTAGAAGTAGAACAAAACCATCGTTTCGCAGGCAGTCACTTCGACGAACAAGCTGGAGGTTGGGTAAGCGATCAATGGTCATTAAAATAGCACCGAGCGCTCCGATTGTTGGGCAAGAAAATGGATAGGAATTTCCCGGCAAAATTGGAGAAGCGCGTCAAACTGTGCCGGGAGTCTTACAAGTAGATAACGATGGAAGTAAACCCAATGACCTAAAACAAATCTTGTTGCGGAGAAGCGTCATCTTGAGGCAAATCTTCTTTCCCCTTCCCCGCCAATACCTTTCTTCTGTATCGTTGACGACACAACTTAATCACATGTAGCTGTTGCGCAGGAGTGAAACTCAGCCAATTAAACCGCTCTTCTCTTTTACGCATGCATCCCTTGCAATAACCTTTGTCGTCAGAGGTACAGACTCCAACACAAGGACTTGGGACGGTAAAAAACTCCAATTGCTCCATGCTCAACCCGTTCTTCTACTCACTTATTTCAGCCCATGACATTTATCATAAAAAAACGTAATAACTCTAAGTTTTCATTAAAATTAAATGCCAAGACTGGCATTTAATTTTAAAATACGCCGTGTTTAAAAACAACGAAACCATAACTGTATTTTGACAAAAACAGTGTTTTATTACCTATACTTATCTCGTTTATAAAAACGGAGTCTATAAAATGAAGCTTAGCCTAAAAACGTTAGTAGCAGCAATCTCACTTCCAGTTCTAATGACTGCATGCGCTAGCAACGGTGACAATGTGAAACAAATTACGGCTCAAGATCTACAACACCACAATTGGCAGTTGGTTCAAATCGATGGCAAGAACATCGCTGCAGAGGAACGTCATACACCTCGCCTAGAGATTGGTGAAAACCTAACCGCAAATGGTAACGCTGGTTGCAACAATTTCTTCGGTCAAGCAGAACTGAAAGACAACCAACTACGCATCGAAAAAATGGGTATGACCATGAAGATGTGTATGGAAGACCAAATGAAGATTGAAAAAGTCATGTCTGAATCCCTGTCTGATTGGAACGACATTACTTTGACGAATAAAGGCCTAGTACTGAAGAACACGAATCACGAACTAACATTCGAATTGCGTGACTGGGTAAACTAATCCTACTTTCGTCTCTGAGACGATAATCTTTGCAGGATTACCTTTTTAAAAGCAGCCAAGGGCTGCTTTTTTGTTTTAGATTTCCCTCATCAAACTATACAACTCTCCCCAAAGCTACCCAGTTGCTTTTGGAAGTACCGAACCTCTCCGCTTGTCGTTCGTCCGCCGCCATTGTGCGTTCTCCAGCTCCAAAGCTCACCACGAAGAAATTCACCATAAAAAAGTCATCACATGAAATAATTCATCCAACAGTCAGGTCTATTTAGTTGCGATATTAAAAATATGCGATTTATCGAGAGCTACTGTTCATTTCTATGAGTTGTTCACACTTTATCCGTCAATAGGTGTCTTTTGAGGCCAAAAACTGATGCGTATTGTTATAATCTCCCAAGGAAAGAAATTCATTAAATCTATCGCCAATTATTTTATTGATAATTCAGTAATATAGATTACTATCCCTCAGAAGAAACAGAGCTCGGCGTTGTTTATACCCATATAACCCAAGTAACCTTGAGATGTCGGGTTCAGCAAGAATAACTTGGTTTGTAGGCGCGGAAGCGATTTCAAGGTTTAGCAGTTTTAAATTAAGAATCAACAACAAACAATTTTCAACGCATGGCATACAGAGCGCCAAAATGAAAACCAAGATAAATAAACACGGATTACGTATGAAAAAGCTAGTTAGCACCATTGGTATTTTAGCCACCACTTTTGCCACCTCCTCTTTTGCCGCTCCTCATTCGGAAGAATGGAAAAAAATCGAACAACAAGCTGACGGTCAAACCGTTTATTTTCATGCTTGGGGTGGCAGCCAACAGATCAACCATTATCTTCATTGGGCACGCAAAGAGCTTAAATCTCGCTACAACGTGACCCTTAATCACGTCAAAGTCACAGATATTTCTGAAACCACTACTCGCCTCATTGCAGAAAAAGCCGCAGGCAAAAATAGCGGCGGCAGTGTTGATATGGTTTGGATCAACGGTGAAAACTTCAAATCAATGAAAGACAACCAGTTGCTATTTGGTCCTTTTGTTGAAGGCCTGCCAAATTGGCAGTACGTAGATAAAACCCTACCTGTTGACGTCGACTTCTCAGAAGCAACCGAAGGCCTAGAAGCACCATGGGGGGTAGGCCAACTGGTATTTATTCACGATGGAGAAAAGCTGGATAATCCTCCGCGATCTTATGCCGAAATGCTGAGTTACGCTAAAGCGTTTCCAAACCGTCTGACTTACCCTCGCCCGCCCGAGTTTCATGGCACCAGCTTCATGAAATCTTTGCTGATTGAGTTGAGTCATAATGATCCTGCACTGAAAAAGCCAGTGGCAGAAGAATCATTTGAAGCCTTAACACAGCCACTATGGGCATACCTAGATGAATTCCACAAAGTCGCATGGCGTGGTGGTAAGCAATTTCCAGGTGGAACTGCCGAGTCCATTCAACTGTTGGATGATGGTCAAATTGACCTAGCGGTGACCTTCAACCCAAACGCGGTTTTCTCCGCACAATCGAGCGGAAATCTTGCAGAAAGCACTAAAGCGTACGCGATGGATGCTGGCGCACTGTCTAACATTCACTTTCTTGCCATTCCTTGGAACGCAAATGCCAATGCAGGCGCACAAGTTGTTATAAACTTTTTATTAAGCCCTGAAGCGCAGTCTCGTAAAGGTGACATTAATACTTGGGGTGATCCTTCGGTGTTAGACAGCCAATACCTCACTGGCACAGCGAAGAATACGCAGCAATTTAAATCGATTAGTGAACCACACCCAAGCTGGCAAACCGCGCTAGAAAAAGCCTGGTTGAAACGTTACGGGAATTAATATAAACCCATGTTAAGAGCGCTGTATCTCGTCATTATCATCGTCTGTATATTACCAACCATACCGGGGCTACTCGGGGTGGTGATTTCTGCGCTTGGTTATGTCCCCCCGATAGGCCTTCATCACTTCTCAATGGATGGCTTCAATGCTGTCTTTGATTGGCATGGCGTGTCGACATCCATTGGTCTGACTTTCTATTCCGCTATTTTCAGTAGCTATCTTGCCTGTTTGATGACGTTTGCGATTCTACAGGCTTCTTGGGGGAGTCAATTCTGGCGTAAAATTGAGATAAGTCTTTCTCCACTTCTCGCCATGCCACATGTGGCGTTTGCTATTGGTTTTGCTTTCCTATTCGCGCCTACAGGTATGGGCGTTCGAGTGCTTAACCAAGTGTTCGATTACAACCCAAATGCACAAACAGTCGATGACTTAGCACTGCTGATCAAAGACCCACACGCGTTGGGTTTGATCATCATGCTTGCCATCAAAGAAGTCCCATTCCTACTATTGATGAGCATCCCAATTCTTCGGCAATTGAAAATCGAGAAAATTGAAAAAGTCAGCCATGCGATGGGATATAGCTCAGCACAAGCGTGGTGGAAATGCGTGTTTCCGCAGTGGTTAGCAAAACTGCGCTTCCCAATGTTGGCCGTACTCGCGTATGGCTTGTCCGTAGTTGATGTCGCGTTGATTATCGGTCCAACCAACCCACCAACCTTTGCGGTATTGGTATGGCAGTGGTTCAATGATCCAGATTTATCACTATTACCGAGAGCGGCGGCAGGCGCCGTGGTATTGTTTGCGATTGCAAGTGTCTTGATTGGTTTTGCTCGGCTAGTGGAGTGGTTCATTACCAAGGGCTTTAAACGTTGGCAATACTCTGGTCGCAGTGGTGTCTGTCTGCCCGGAAAAATGCTTTTCTCCTTGGTTGCCCTCCTGGCAATGTTGATGGTACCGCTGATGGTGATATGGAGCTTTGCGCATCGTTGGCGCTTCCCTGATTTGTTGCCAAGCCGCTATAGTCTGCGTTTTTGGGAATACGAATGGCAAAACATTCTTGGCACATTAGGGCAGAGCATGCTCATCGCTATGATCAGTGCATCTATCGCTCTTGTTCTAGCGCTGATTGCTCATGAATACCGACTGCGTTACCGCTGGCAGGTGCCGGGGTACATCATAGCCGTGCCAATGTTGATCCCTCAACTCTCCGTGTTATTTGGCATGCAGGTTGTCACGCTGTATCTCGGCAGCAACGCGTACTTCTTCTGGGTATGTTGGGCGCATGTCTTCTTCGCTTTCCCGCTTGTTTATCTGTCTTTGGATGGTCCATGGCGTAGCTTCGATAATGGGTTAACTCGCGTTGCCTTAAGCCTTGGTAAATCACCAATGCGGGCATGGCTAAAAGTGAAGCTACCGATTATCCTGCCTGCTATTGCTTTCGCTTGGGCGGTTGGCATCAGTGTAAGCTTATCGCAATATCTACCAACACTGGTGTTAGGTGCTGGCCGCATCAGCACGATAACAACAGAAGCGGTCGCGCTATCAAGTGGATTTGATCGCCGTGTCACCGCGATCTACGCAATCTGGCAAGCGCTATTGCCGTTAATGTTCTTCTCTTTTGCGATTTTACTTAGCCGTTTACACGTTAAGTATCGCAGGCTGTCTATAAAAGGTTTACTACCGAATGAGTCTTTGTCTCGAAAACCTCGCCATCCTTAAAACCAATGGCGACACACTTTTCTCCGCGTTCAATATGACAGTAGAAAAAGGTGAAATTGTTACCCTGATGGGCCCAAGTGGTTGCGGTAAATCCACCTTATTGGATGCTATTGCTGGTCACTTATCTTCTGAGTTTGCCTATACAGGCTCCATCACGCTCGACAGTGAAAAGCTGGATGCCTTACCTGCGCACAAACGCCGAGTCGGTATTCTTTTCCAAGATGACTTACTCTTCCCCCATCTCACCGTTTGGGAAAATCTCGCCTTTGCGCTGCCAGATCCAATCAAAGGGACTAAGCGTAAAGAGCACGCGATGCAGGCTTTGAAACATATTTCACTCACCAAACTTGCGGACTCTTTCCCTGACCAAATTTCAGGGGGTCAGCGTGCGCGCATCGCTCTGACTCGTATGCTACTGGCCAAACCGAAGCTTGCCCTACTTGATGAGCCTTTCAGCAAGCTGGATAAGGATTTACGCGCACAATTTCGTAACTGGGTAGTAGAGCAGCTTCAACATGCCAATATCCCTGCGTTAATGGTGACGCACGATGAGGAAGATATTCCTGAGGGCAGCCGCTGCCTAAACTGGCCGTGGGAGGCAAGTCATGCTTGATAGTTTGAGCATCAAAATCATTAAATGGCCACTAACACGAAGCGCAAAGCTGATTGATAAGTGTGGCGTAACGGCCAACCAAACCACGCTGTTCGGTTTTGCCCTCGGCTGTCTTGCCCTACCCGCACTGTTAGCAGAACAATACGAACTAGCATTAGTATTTATCCTGCTGAATCGAATTTGTGACGGATTAGATGGCGCATTGGCCAGAATTCAAGGTATTACCGATGCAGGAGGGTTTCTCGATATCAGCTTGGATTTCCTGTTCTACTCACTAATTCCGTTTGGATTTGTGTTGGCAAACCCAGATCAAAATGCCATCGCAGGCGCGTTCTTGATCTTCTCATTTATTGGCACAGGGAGCAGCTTCTTAGCATTTGCGATCATGGCAAGTAAACGTGGTATCGACAATCCGGTTTACAAGCACAAGTCACTTTACTATATGAGCGGTCTAACAGAAGGTACAGAGACCATAGGTTGCTTCGTATTGTTCTGTTTGTTCCCACAGCATTTTACCGTGATTGCGTATATCTTTGGTGCGGCATGCTGGTTTACCACATTTACGCGTATTTATTTTGGGTTTCATACACTCAAAGGCAACTAGCCCATCACAGGCCACAGTTTCTTAAAGCATCAAGGCACATGCGAAATAGAGGTATATACTCTTTGTATGGAGAAACCATTCGGAGGCTATATGAAAAAATACTTCAAGCTGGGCATACCACTCACAATTTCTTGTGCGGTTTTGCTTGGTGGCTGTAGCTCACCTAACCCGTACGGAGATGCATACGGCTCGACAGACACTCGTAAAGTTCAGCAGGTTTACTACGGAACCGTAGAAAAAGTTGCACCAGTCACCATCGATGCCTCTACTCAATCCAACGCCATCGGCACAATTGCAGGTGCCGCCGTGGGTGGTATTTTAGGGTCGAAAGTTGGAGGTGGTTCTGGTTCGGATATCGCCGCTATTGGTGGTGGTTTGCTAGGTGGTTATGCTGGTAGTAAAGCCGCTGAAGCAACTGCGAAAAAAAACGGTGTAAACCTGACCATTCGCCTAGAGAGTGGAAAGATCATTTCTGTCGTTCAAGAAGCAAATCCAAATATGATTTTCCAGCCAGGGCAAGCCGTCCAAGTCAACATGTCTGGTAGTGACGCAAGAGTTGTTCCTCGCTGATTTGAGCACTATTCGTCCGTTCCATTGGTCTGCTTTATACCCAAGTAACCTCGAGATGCTTGGTTCAGCGAGAATGACTTGGGTATATATAGTCTAAAGTTGCTGATCCGCGCAAGCACTCGTCACTTACTCACAGGCTTGCGCGTTCCTTTTTGTATCAAGTTTGGGCTTTGTTGCGTAATTCACTTTCTAAGTGGAACAATATCGCCCGATCTTTCCATGGTTCTTCGCGTGTTTGCTAGAGTAAGCTAGGCAAAAACTTTTACACCTGTGATCGTTGATAACCTCAACTAAACAGCAAAACCTTCAGCGCAGCTTCGCTATCGACATCCATAAACTCTGGTGGGTTATCTAAACGCTCACGGAATGTCAGCTCAGGCGCTTCTTCCCTCATGCTTTCAATTAAGAAATCGCTGGTCACTGATGGCGAGTTAACACACGCTAACACCTGACCACCCTCTGCCAATAAATCTGGCAAACGGCGAAGAATCTTTTTGTAATCTTTGGTGAGTGCAAAGCTGCCTTTCTGGAATGACGGCGGATCAATGATGATCATATCGTACTGGCCCGCTTTCTTAATCTTGCCCCACGACTTAAAAATATCGTGCCCCATAAAACTGACTTGGTTGATATTATGGCCATTCAACTTATGGTTTTCACGACCTTTAGCCAGTGATGCCCTAGCCATGTCGACGTTAACCACTTTATCCGCACCACCAGCAATTGCTGCCACAGAAAAGCCACACGTGTAAGCAAACAGGTTAAGTACGTTTTTGTGCTTCGCGTTTTCACGTACCCAGTCGCGACCATAGCGCATATCAAGGAATAGACCGAAGTTCTGGTTACGACCAATGTCTAACTGATACGTCAAACCACTTTCTTCAACCACAGGTCGAGCATCTAACTCACCCAATAGAATTTCAGAAGGTGCGCCGTCAGCGTAACGGTGCTGAATCACGATAGTACGACCTTGTTTCTCTGTCCACAGAGCAGACTCAGAGAGCGCGTTCAATCCTGCCTTTAACCCGCCGAGAAACGCCTCATCCACCTCTTTAAATAGGTTAATGATCAACTGACCTTGTAACCAATCACAGGTGATTTGCTCTAAACCTTCAAATCGACGGCCCCGACCGTGAAACAGTCGGCGAATTTCATTTGGAGCTTGCGTAAGCTCAGCTTCTAGATGCTGGAAAAACAGCGGAAGTTGTGATGCTTGCATCGAATTCTCTTATTCGTTTTCTTTGTGATGGTTATTTGATCGTAGGCCAGTTAAGTTCCCACGGAGAAAGCCAAGTATCGACACCTTGAGATACGATTTCTTTGTGCCATTTAATGCCCAGCGCCTTATGTGTACGTGGATCGCAAACAAAGCGATGTGTTTCACCTTGATACGGGAAACACAATGAAAATGCATGTAAGTAACCACGGTCAGCGTCATTACCTGCATTGTAAATGTGATCGCCAACAATACCTGACCCCACTGATTTTAATGCCACGCGAATTTGGTGGGTTTTGCCAGTGTGCGGCTTGCATAAAAACAGACGCTCTCCCGACTCTGCAGCGAGCGAGAAGAATTGAGTAATCGCTGGATTCGTTTTGCTGTTAACCAGTTTCCACGAGGAACGACGAGAACGCTCCATGTCACCGATGACCAAACCTTGCTTTTTCTTGGGCTTTTTTGAGCCAATCGCCAGGTAGAACTTCTCTACTTCACGGTCTGCAAATGCCTGAGACAACGCACTTGCCGCTTTCGCATTGCGGCCCAAAAGCAAAATACCAGAAGTCATTTTGTCGAGACGGTGGATAAGATACAACTGCTCATCACCACTTTGTTTTGCTACTTCTTGCAGCAGCATGGTATCGCCATCGTCCTTGTGTACTGAGACATTGGGATGTTTATTGATGACCAAAAAATCTGGCTGAGTGTGTAGAATGTCGAACATAAAAAACGGGCTCCACGTTTAGAGCCAGAAGTATACCGATTCTCAGCGATTAGGCGAACTTAAATGTGTACCCAGGTACCCTCGGGGGGCTTGACTCAGCAAGAGTAACTTGGTTTGCTGACGAAGCGTTAATTTAAAGGTCTCGTGGTCCTTAACCAAGAATAGGTAATGCCTTTCAACCAATCAATAATGAATACAAAAGCGGGAGCCTATAAGAGGCTCCCGCTTGTCAACTTCCGATTTAGGTCGGCTGTGTTTCGCTTACAACTTCTTAGAGAAAATACCAGCAAGTACAATAATACCTATACCTACTAGCATGATTTCACCCTTACCGCTGTCGAACCCAGACTTGATACCCATAAAGGCTACGATAGCAATAGCAACAGGGATTACGTATTTAACTAGGTTGTACCAAAGGCCAAATAGTGGGAAAGAAACGTTACCATCGTTCGTGATTTCTTTCTCAAGATCAGCACGGTTTAAGCGCCAGCCAGCAAAGATACATACCAACATACCGCCAACCGCTAGGAAGATCTTATCGGTCAATAGATCGAAGATATCGAATGCGCCAGTACCGAATAAAGTTGGACCAACACCACCAAGAGATAGTGATGCAATCACACATAGTACAGCCATAACTAAGCTCGAAGAAATTACTGCTGTCGAGCGTTTCAAGCCTTTTTCATCGATTAAGTAAGACACGACAACCTCAAGCAGAGAAACCGAAGACGTCAGTGCTGCGACTGTTAGACCAATGAAAAACATAAGAGCGAGTAGAAAACCAATTACGCCGCCCATTTCAGCAAACAACTGAGGTACAACAACAAATACAAGACCAGGGCCAGCTGCGGGCTCCATACCAAAGGCGAACATTGCCGGGAACATGGCGACACCCGCTAGAATCGCAACACCTGTATCCATCGCAGTAACCAAACCTGTGGTTTGAACTAGGTTTTCTTTTCTCTTCAAGTAAGAGCCGTAAGTCATCATACAACCCATACCAAGGCTTAAAGAGAAGAATGCCTGCCCCAACGCCGCCAGCACTACATTGCTGTCCACTTTTGAGAAGTCTGGCATGAATAGGAATTCAAGTCCCGCCATCGCACCCGGTAGCATCAAACCTTTCACTGAAACAACGATCAGGATAAGGAATAGAAGAGGCATAAGAATTTTACCCGCTTTCTCAATACCACCAGAAATGCCTTTCATTACGATTACGATATTAAGGCATAGGTAAATGCCCATCCACATCAGAGGTTGAAGCGGATGTGAAATGAATCCACCGAAGCTGTCACCAATGGCTTCAGGAGTACTAAGCAACCCGCCGCCGACTTTGAAAATGTATGCTAGCGCCCAGCCACCCACGACAGGGTAGAAGCCCATGATCAGTAAACCACTTAGGACACCAATAACACCAGTAAATGCCCAGCGACGGTCAGTCGACTTAAAAGCGCCGACGGCTGACAGACCAGTCTTACGACCAATAGCAAACTCCGTAAGCATTACGCTAAAGCCGATAAAAATAACAAACAGCAGGTAAATAGCGACGAACGCACCACCGCCGCTCTCACCAGCTGTATACGGAAACTTCCAAATATTACCTAAACCGACAGCGGAACCCGCTGCTGCCATTACGAAGCCTAGTTTAGACCCCCACGTATCACGTGATGCTGCTGTATTTGTAGCCACGCTTTTTCTCCAAAATGTTGTGTTTGCAAAAAGGATAGGCGTCGAGAGTATGTTTGTGTAAATATGAATATACACTTATAAGGTGTTTAAGTGACGCTCTATGTATAGTCAGTAAAGCAGTTTCAATATAAAATTGGAAGCCCGTACAGAACATTTACCGCACAAATATATTTTCACTCCTTCCATATGCTGTTTTTTTGTGCAAAATCTACCACATCATCCAATTTTCTTTGCACCGACGAAACGAAATAAACATCACTATAAAATAGCTCTCATATTACAAATATTGTTTTACTAGTAAGATTATGAAAATAGTTCCCCGTTCTGGCATTTACGCTTAATATCCATATTGGATTTATTACTTTTGACTTATATGGACAAGTTCTATCATTTTATTACCCTTGCTGGTATTGGGCTTTACTGGTTTCTCGTTGCTGGTGTGACTATTCGCGTCGTTTTGAAACGTCGCGCTGTTAGCATCTCTCTTGCGTGGCTGATGATCATCTACATTCTGCCTGTGCTTGGCATTGCTTGCTATTTCTTGTTTGGTGAGCTTAACCTTGGTCGAAAACGTGCAGAAAGGGCCAGATTGATGTTCACACCTTTCCAACAGTGGTTCACTCAGTTGAACGACTGTAACGCGCATGTTCCCGAAGCAATGGGACGCCATATTTATCGCATTGACGAGTTATGTAACAATCGCTTGGGGCTTCCTGCACTCAGTGGTAACACTCTTTCTCTTCAGCGATCACCAGACGAGATCCTTCACTCCATCATTGAAGATATTGAAAAAGCACAACACAGTATTCGCATGGTGTTCTACATTTGGCACCCCGGCGGCTTAGCCGACTCTGTCGCTTCAGCACTCATTCAAGCGGCGAAACGTGGTGTGGACGTAAAACTGCTTCTCGACTCTGCTGGCAGTCCGCGTTTCTTCCGCAGCCCTTGGTATAAAATGATGAAAGATGCGGGTATCGATGTGGTGCAAGCATTAGAAGTAAAAATGTGGCGTATCTTCCTGCGCCGGCTGGACTTGCGCCAACACCGAAAAATCATTGTCATCGATAACGAGATCGCCTATACGGGCTCAATGAACTTGGTTGACCCTGCTTTCTTTAAACAAAGCCGTGGTGTTGGACAGTGGATTGATATCATGGTGCGTATTACTGGCCCAACAGTAAACGTATTGAGTGCGATCCACTGTTGGGACTGGGAAGTCGAAACGGGCGATAGACAACTGCCGACGCACCCTGAATGCAAAGTCGACGACGATAAGTACCAACATCCAATTCAAGTCGTGCCGTCAGGGCCGGGAATGCCGGAATACTTAATTTACCAAGTTTTGACCTTGGCAATCAACCAAGCGAATCGCTTGGTAAGGATTACGACTCCTTACTTTGTTCCAAGCACTGACCTACTCGAAACCTTAAAAATGACGGCACAACGGGGAGTGAATGTAGAGCTGATCATTCCTCATAAGAACGATTCTATGATGGTACAGTGGGCATCTCGTGCTTTCTACAGTGAGCTCATGTTCGCTGGTGTGAAAATCTATGAGTTCTATGGCGGTTTACTGCATACAAAATCAGTCGTGATTGATGACCAGTTCTGTCTAGTTGGCACAGTGAATATGGATATGCGAAGCCTATGGTTAAACTTTGAAGTAACACTTGCAGTAGATGACGAAACATTCACCAAGCAGATGGCGTATTTGCAAGATACCTATATCCAGCAGTCTCATACCGTCGATAAAAATGAGTGGGCGAAGCGCAGTATATTTTCTCGCCTATTAGAGCGTGTGTTCTACTTATTTAATCCGTTGCTGTAATAAATAACCTATAGTTCCTAACACTCTATCTAACCGGCAGGTTCATACTGTCGGTTTCTTATTTACTTCTCTATTCTACGTTTTTCGAGTGATGCTCCGACAAGTCACTTCATTTCCCTTGCAAACCACCCTTGCTCCATGTTTTAAATACTAAGATTTCGTATTATAGACAGGGAACTTTTATGTCAGAGGGCAAAAAGACCAAGCTCGTTACCGCAGGTCGCAACAAGAAATGGACTAACGGTGTGGTCAACCCACCAGTACAACGGGCATCTACCATAGTATTCGATACCGTTGCTGAGAAAAACCAAGCGACGATCAATCGCGCTAACAAAACGCTCTTCTATGGACGCCGAGGCACAAATACACACTTCGCCTTTCAAGACGCTATGGTGGAAGTAGAAGGCGGCGCTGGCTGTGCGCTTTACCCGTGTGGCACAGCTGCGATTTCTAACGCCATACTGTCTTTTGTCAAAACGGGCGATCATATCTTGATGGTCGATACCTGCTACGAGCCGACGCGCGATTTTTGTGACACCATCATGAAGAAGATGGGCGTCGAAACCACTTACTTCGATCCTATGATTGGAGCGGACATTCGCGACCTTATTCAGCCGAATACAACCGTGCTTTTCTTGGAGTCTCCTGGTTCAATCACCATGGAAGTGATGGATGTTCCTACCCTAGCAAACATTGCCCACGAACAAGACGTCATCGTCATGTTGGATAACACATGGGCTGCTGGCGTGAACTTCTCCCCATTTGAACATGGTGTTGATATCTCTATCCAAGCAGCGACCAAGTACATCGTTGGACACTCAGATGTTATGTTGGGTACAGCGGTTGCCTGTGAGAAATACTGGGACCAATTGCGTGAGCAAAGTTACCTGATGGGTCAATGCGTGTCTCCTGATGACGCGTACCTTGCTCTGCGCGGTATTCGCACTCTGGATGTGCGTCTACGCCAACATGCAGAAAATAGTCTCAAGATAGCAAAATGGTTGGCAACTCGCCCTGAAGTCGATCACGTTCGCCATCCAGCTCTAGAAAGCTGTCCGGGTCATGAATTTTTTAAGCGTGATTTCACTGGCGGTAATGGCCTGTTCTCATTCGTTTTGAAGACATCGTATACAAAAGCAACGACAGCATTCTTGGATGGCATGCAACACTTCAGTATGGGGTATTCATGGGGTGGTTTCGAGAGTTTGATTTTAGCCAACGAACCAAAAAGTTTTGACAATTTGCGCACAGTAGCGAATCCAAACTTCGAAGGTACGTTGGTACGTCTGCACATTGGCCTTGAAAATGTGGAAGATCTCATTGCCGACCTTGAAGCAGGTTTCGAACGATACAACGACCTAGTGCTTATGAGAGAAGTATCTTTATAAACGCTTGGACAATCGAATAAATAGCCTCGTATTTCGAGGCTATTCTCCTTTTATCGGCAGTCTATCAAATTAACACTAAAACACTGCCTTGATAAAAATCTCCCCATCCCTCCACATTCGCCAATTTAATGTTCATTAAAACTGTTGATTTTCTTTTGAACAGTCACAGAACAAAACAATCCACTGCGAATGAATGTCTCATACTGAAAACTTGTCTTCTAATTTGTAAGCCGACACAGGGTCACACCATAAGGAGAAAGTTTTGAAACTAAAAATCATAACAACAATGCTTTTCACTTTGAGCACATTACCCTTTTCATCTTCCAACGCCAGTGACTACACAGAAACAAAATACCCCATCGTCCTTGTTCACGGATTATTTGGCTTTAATACCTTAGCCGGTGTCGATTACTTCTACGGTATTCCTCACTCTCTGACCAAGGACGGGGCAACCGTTTATCTCACACAAGTTTCCGCAGCCAACAGCAGTGAAGCACGTGGAGAGCAGCTTCTGGCTCAGGTTGAAACATTACTTGCTGCAACAGGAGCAGAAAAGGTCAACTTAATGGGACATAGCCAAGGAGGACCGACAACACGTTACGTTGCTTCAATACGCCCCGATTTGGTGGCATCAGTAACCAGCATCGGTGGTGTGAACAAAGGGTCCAAAGTGGCTGATATCATAAGAAACAATATTCGCGAAGGCTCCACCGGTGAGGATATTGCGGTAAAACTGGCAGAAGGGTTAGTGACACTCATCAACCTATTGTCTGGTGGTGCTGACCTTGCTCAAGATCCACTCGCTTCCTTAGGCTCACTCACCACTGAGGGTGCACTCAAATTTAACCAGTATTACCCTGAGGGCTTGCCAACCAGCGCATGTGGAGAGGGTGACTTATTGGCTGAAAATGGCGTGCACTACTATTCATGGACAGGATCTTCAACCTTTACCAATCTTTTTGATCCTACAAGCAGTGCGATGTTGATTTTGGGCCTGGCGTTCGATTCTCCTAACGACGGGCTTGTAGATGCGTGCAGCACTCACTTAGGCAAAGTGATTCGTGATGATTACAAAATGAACCACCTTGATGAAATCAACGGCCTACTCGGTATCCACCATCTTTTTGAGACCGATCCACTAACACTGTACCGCCAGCACGCGAATCGTCTAAAACTTCAAGGCTTGTAACAAGGAGTCAATCATGAAGAAAGCTGCTCTTGCCACCTTGTCCGTTGTATTACTCACTAGTGTCGGGGCGGCTTTATATCAAGCTCAACAATCGCAACCGCTGAAGGCTGAGTCACAACAAGATACCACTATTGACCTCTCTTCACAGAAAGACTTCTTCGAATATTCATTGAGTGGTTTGGGCGAAAAAAATCTTGAAACTATCATCGCCGATGTCAAAGCAGGCGAGTCTCAACACCATAATCTCGGCATCAAATCAGATTTATTCGAAGTCTACCTTTCGTATAAAAATGCGCTTTCTGAGCTTGAGCCTTTTGAGGGAAATTCATTATCATGGCGAGAATTGAAGCGGCTGGACGATGCCATTTTAGCGGTGCAAAGCTCATTTTTTACCGACGAACAAATTGCCCACCTATTCGATGAAGAAAACAGATTGCGCAAGCTAGCAATAGACAAACTCAGCATTCAAACAGCCAAGTTAGATGCAAGTACCAAACAACAAATGCTCGAAGAAATCCTCTCTGAGCAGCCTGCGTACATTCAACAAAGTGAGCGTAATAACGCACTAGTTATGAAGCTTAATCAAAGTTCTAAAATGGACGCACAAGAAAAGTATTTGGCTCGTGTTAACTTGGTCGGTGAAGAGGGAGCTAGACGCCTACAAGCTTTGGATGACAAACGGCTCGCTTTTAATGCCTTACTCGCCGACTTTTTACAAAAGCGTGTCGAAATCCTAAACAACGATTTTCTGGGTGAGGAAGAAAAGAAATTTGAAGTTGCCGGATTAAGAGAACAGAGTTTTGATGAAAAACAGTGGCGTCGCATCGAAGCATTAGAAAGAATTTATGATAGCGAGCAAAAATAAACGAGGAGTCAGGCACTGTTTGCCAGTAAAGTCGCAGGGGTTGAAATCAATACCATTGATTGGTGTAACTTTTCCAAGCTTTGGATACAGCCAAATTAATGTTTAAAAGGTAACTGGCTTTACTTGGTGCCAAGTCTATCTAGACAGTGCACCTTCGCTCATGCCAGTCTCCTTTTACATTTTGCTATGTCTAGAAGTAATAACTATTAGTTGGATTTTTTCGGGCAACTTACCACGTGGTCATCGACCATACCGACTGCTTGCATGAAGGCGTAACAGATCGTCTCGCCCACAAACTTAAAGCCTTTCTTTTTGAGGAACTTACTCATCGCTTTGGATTGTTCCGTAGAGACTGGCACTTGAGTCACGTCTGTCCAATGATTTACGATGGGTTTGCCATCAACAAACTGCCATAGAGCATTAGATAGACTCCCATACTCTGCAATTAATCGCTTTGCCGCTTTAGCGTTGTTAAATACTGAGTTGATTTTGCCACGGTGTCTAACCACGTCGAAATTGTCAACGATGAGCTCAGTACGTACTTCATCACGTTGAACAAGCTTATCCAAATCGTAGTTTTCAAATGCCTCGCGATAGCCTGCTCGCTTTTTCAGAATCGTAATCCAGCTCAAACCCGCTTGTGCGCCCTCTAACGTAATAAATTCAAACAACAGGGTATCATTGTGAACAGGCACCCCCCATTCGGTATCGTGATATTCAAGCTCTAGTGGATGGTTCATTGCCCATGAGCACGTATTCTGTTCCATATTCAATCCTTATAAAAACGCCCCTGACATAAGCCAAAGGCGTTTAGAACGTTATTTAAACAAGTGACTTAAACTCGTTGTTAGTTTGGTACTGCCACCTTGTGGAATAAACGATAAAGCACTGGCACAACAATCAATGTCAGCACTGTTGCAAAACCCAATCCAAACATAATGGTTACCGCCATTGGTTTAAAGAAAATATCCGGTAAGAGTGGAATCATACCAAGGATAGTGGTGATCGCTGCCATACATACCGGGCGAACGCGGCTGATCGCAGCATCCACAACCGCATCATACGCATCTTTACCTGACTGCATTTCAATCTCAATTTGATCAAGCAGCACGATACCATTTTTCAGTACCATACCCGATAAGCTCAAGAAACCAAGTAATGCCATAAAGCCAAACGGCGTATTCAAAGCAAGTAGACCCGTGGTCACACCAATAATGGCCAGAGGCACCGTCAACCAAACAATCAGGGGCTCTTTGATTGAGTTAAACAAGAAGATGGTAATTAAGAACATGAACAGGTACCCCATTGGCATCGTAGAAAACAATGATGCTTTCGCCTTTCCTGACGACTCATATTCACCACCCCACTCTAGCGAATAACCCGGCGGCATCGCTATTGACTCAATCGCTGGCTGCAAACGCTTTTGTAATGTTGCTGCTGTCTCTTCACCTAGAATATCTGGATCAGCCATGACAGTTAGCATGCGTTTGCGATTTTTACGAACGATGATTGGGTCTTCCCAACGCATGTCATAACCCATAGTTACCTGCTGTAGAGGAATGAATTCGCTCTGCGCTGGGCTCCAAATCTTCATGCCTTCGATGTTACGAATGTCGATACGCTCATCTTCAGGAAGTCGTGCAACTATTGGCATTAACGTGGTGCCATCACGGTAAAGACCTATCGTCATACCCGAGAAGGACATCGATAAAAAATCATCAACATCAGACTTGGTGATACCGTAACGGCGTGCTTGACTCTCATTAAATTGGGGCTCCAGAACTTGTGTGCGTTCACGCCAGTCATGACGAACGTTAGTTGCACCCGGATCGGCGTACATTACGTCCATTATTTGCGCCGCAATAGAACGAAGCACGGTTGGGTCAGACCCAATGATTCGCGCCTCAATCTTCGCCCCCCCACCAGGCCCCAACTCAATTTGCTTCAATTTGTAGTTAATTTCTGGGTAGTTGGTTTTGATATGTGCTCTAAAGCGGTCCATTAGTGGCGCTAAGGCTTCATAATTGTCAACTCGCGTCGTGATTTCACCATAAGCGGCGTAGCTTTTCTCTGGTGCATAAGTCAGCATGAAACGCTGTAAGCCCTTACCTGCCGTTGTCGTGATGTGATCAACATGCTCTTGCTCGGTAAGCCAACCCTCCAGCTCTTCAAGTGTATCATTCGTCGCTCGAATATCTGTCCCTTCAGGGAGCCACACATCCAGCTGGAAAATAGGCGTCGTTGAAGAAGGAAAGAACGCTTGTTTAACGTAGGTAAACCCATAGACACTCGCTGCAAGACCTGCGACCAATACACCGACAGTAAACCATGCTCGGCGCATACAAAAACCTAGGAACTTCTTGTACATGACAAACACTATGCCATTATATGGGTCGTTATCCTCGCCCTCACCACTCTTAATTTTCTGACCTTTAAAGAAAATGTCCGCAAAGAACGGCGTCAGAGAGATGGCCGTAAACCAGCTCAACATCAATGAAATAAGCAGTACTGTAAACAAGGTACCACAGTACTCACCCGTTGAGTCCTCAGACAGACCGATAGGCGCAAATGCTGTGACCGCTATAACCGTTGCCCCCAGCAGTGGCCACTTAGTTTGCGTGACGATATCCGTCGCGGCTTGCAGTCTGGTTCGCCCTTTTTGAGTGCCTATCAGTATCCCTTCCACGACCACAATGGCGTTATCGACCAGCATACCTAGGGCAATAACCAGGGCACCAAGCGAGATACGCTGCAAATCGATGGCTAGGTACTTCATAAAAATGAAGGTGCCCAATACGGTCAACAATAAGATTAAGCCAATCAACAGACCAGAGCGCAGCCCCATGAAGAAAAGTAATACAACGATCACGATACCAACCGCTTGTGCCAAGCTGATAACAAAACCACTGACAGATTTATCTACTTCTTTCGGCTGGTTATAGATTTCTGAAATCTCTACCCCTACCGGCTGTTGGTACTTAAGTTCGGCAACACGACGGTCAAATGCTTTACCAACTTCAACAACATTTACGCCCTGAGCAAAGGAAACGCCAAGATTCAGTGCCAATTGGCCGTTATAGGTAATAATATTGGTTGGAACGTCAACGTAACCGCGTTTGATGTCCGCTACGTCTTTCAAGAAGATCAGACCTTGCGCACCTGACTCTGTTAATAATAGATCACCAAGTTCATCAACACTTTGGAATTCACCGGTTGGTTGGATCCGAATATATTCGTTACCGATTCGGATAGCACCTGCATCCGACACGACATTTTGTGTAGAAAGCAGGTTAAATACCGTGTTGGGTGAGAGTCCAAGGCTACTTAGTTTCTTCATCGAAATCTCAATGAAAACTTGCTCTTGTTGTTGGCCAGATACCGAGACTTTACTCACCCCATCAACCAATTCGAGCTCACGCCTTAAATAGTCAACATAATCAAGTAATTCTTTATAGCTGTAACCATCACCATTTACCGCAAGTAAGATACCGTATACGTCACCAAAATCATCAATGACTGACGGTTCGTTTACGCCCGGCGGTAATGAACCCTTTAAATCGTTGACCTTGCGACGTAACTCATCCCATATCTGTGGTAAGTCATCTGGCCCATAGTTATTTTTCATGGTCACGGTGATTTGGGATAAACCACGGCTAGAAATAGAGTTAACCTCATCCACATAAGTTAACTGCTGGATGGCTTTTTCTAACGGGTATGTCACTTCTTCCTCAACCTGTTGAGGAGTAGCACCGGGATAAGCTGTCACCACCATTGCATCTTTGATCGTAAAGGCTGGGTCTTCTAAACGACCTAAACCAAAGAATGCGGCGGTACCACCAATCAAAAAGATCAACGAAACCATCCAACTGATGACACGGTTGCGAATAAAGTACGCAGCAATGCCCGTTACGTTTTCATCCCCCTCTTGAGGCGCAACGTTATTCTTCTCACTCATTGTTTGCCTCCTGCTTAACTACTTCCACTGTCATGCCATCTCTCAATCGGGAAACGCCCGCTACAACCACTTTATCATCAAGCTTTAGACCATCAAGAATCTGCACCGAGGTCTGCGATGCTTTACCTGCGCGTACTTGTTTGCGAGTCACGGTATTGTCATTGTTCAAGATCCAAACAAATTTGTTCTCACGATTCAGATCATCACCATCGGCATTAAAGATGGCTTCAATTGGCACGTTAATGCCGATATTGAGGCCGAGACCAGTTTTCTCATCTTTTGATGTCACATCCACTGGCATACCATCAAGAATAAATTCGTTTTCAGGCATTGGTAGAGACAGCGTAACCGTAAAGGTGCCTGTGTTTGGATCTGGCTCCGTAGTGAATTCTTTGATTTGGGCGTTGTATTCGTTGCCACTCGGTACGCGAACCACAGCATTAATTGCCGTAAGATGCTCTTCAGTCGAAGGCTGATTGACGTACAAGCGGTCAGGAAGTTGAATCAGTATCTCAACACGATCCACACTATGAATATTCACTATGTATTGGCCAACTTGAATATTCTCAAATTGGTCTACGTTCACGCGCGAAATAACACCGTCAACAGGTGCTTTTAGCTCGGTAAATGACAAATGAAGCTTGGCCAAATCAAGTTCAGCAAGAGCAATTTGGCGTTGCGC
Organism: Vibrio sp. AND4; assembly: GCF_000171815.1. GTDB lineage: Bacteria > Pseudomonadota > Gammaproteobacteria > Enterobacterales > Vibrionaceae > Vibrio. Next base: position 559,777 of record NZ_ABGR01000002.1, read on the forward strand.
TGCAATTTCATCAAATTGTGATTTTGCCAGTAAGCCTTTCTTTACCAGCGGAGCTGAACGGCGGTATTGACTGTCGATCACAGAAAAACGCGCTGATGCGTTATCGACATCCAACAGGTAATCGGTTGGATCTAAAGTGGCAATAACGTCTCCCTTTGAGACCTTATCCCCCTCTCGGACTAAAACGCGGCTCAGCTCTCCCGCAACTCGGAAGCTAAGGTGTGAGCGTTCAGCAGCATTCGCGATGGCAGGGAAATACAAATTGTCATCAACCTTTTGACCTTCCAAGGAAGCGACTCGAACGCGAGGAGTGTCTAATTCTCTTTGCGGCCCTTTGTCACCACAACCAGCAAGAAGTATCGCCGAGCACAGTGTTGTTAACGTTAAAATTCCTTTCATATTACAACCCTCGCTCCTTCACCCACTCACGAACTTTTATGCCCGGTTCAATGGCTTTCACTCCGGATATGATAATTTGGTCTCCGTCATCCAAACCCGACTCAATTTGTTGCTTATCATTTAGCGTTACAAATGCTTTTTCGACAATACCTTGGTCGCTCACGCGCCAAACACATGTTTTGTCGTCTTCGATAAACAGTGCCGAACTGGGAATTCTTGTTGCCCCTGCATTTTCAGACACCAAATCCACATTACCAGACATACCCGGCAGTATCCCGACACCTTCTGGACGAGCCATCACCATAGTGACCTTATAACTGCCAGTTTTTGGATCCGCTTCAGTATCAATCTCTTGGAAGGTCAGCTCAAACGAACGCTCAGGGAAAGCGTCGAACTTCATCGTTGCGTAGACATTGGCACCTTGAGTGAATTTACTCAACAAGTGATCAGGCAATTGGAACTGCACTTTCATCACTTGATTGGTTTGAATATTCATGACGCCCTCTTTGGCTGCTACGTATTCATGATTTTCCGCAGGTAGGTAAGAGATAGTGCCATCATAAGGTGCAATAAGCTTGGTGTATCTTAGATTTGCTTTAGCCTGATCCCATTGGGCCTTTGCTGAGTTGTGATTCGCTTTTGCTGCATCGAAATCTTGTTCGGATACCACTTGTTCTTTTCGCAGTTTTTTTGAGCGTTCATACTGAACGTCGGCAAGGGTATAGTTCGCTCGAGCTTGCTTTTCGAGAAGTGAATACTCGTCAGGATTGAGTACCGCGAGCACGTCACCTTTCTTAACCATTTGTCCTGCATTGACCTCTATCGATTGAAGCAAGCCTGGGACTCGAAACGCGAGTACAGCCCGATCACCGGCCTCTGTTGTTGCAGGGAAATGTCTTTCAAATTGAGCATCACCAACAGAGACAGTGAAAAGTTTGGCGGGGCGAGACTCAGGTTCAGGAACAGGGGGCTGCTCTTTTCCACAACCTGAGAGAATCGCTATGACAGCGATTGGAATGAGCACTTTTCTCATCTTAATTCATCCATTTGAAATCTAATCTCTTCAAAGTAGATGAATTTGTATTGCTCTTCTAGAGCAACAGAGTAAAAAAATCTTTAAAAATAGTAATTTGAGACGAAAATCAAGCAGACCTAAGCCTGCTCTATCTATAAATTAGCCATTCATCACTAGAGACTATTAAACTCTCTATTTATATGATACCTGTCGGAGGTCACATAGGCTTCCATACTACGGATTTTTCCGTCAATGTGGTTTAAGTCATTCTCTAATATATTTAGTAGCTGCTCCGGACTCTGGCCTTTCTGCCAAGGCTTGCTTTTCAGCGTATGTTCTTCCCGAGACTTCATACTCTCAGTATAAGTCACCGGCTGCTTTTCTAGCATAAAAGACATGGCGATGTAGACCAAAAGCACAAGGAAGGTGCCGCCGAGCAAAGCTGCTGAAATGACCACAATTCGAATCAGCCAAACTTCCGCACCAAAATAGTTTGCGATCCCAGCACACACGCCGGAAATTTTGCCATTTACAGGGTCACGATACAGTTCTCGTCTAGTCATACTTGCGCCTCCACGTTGGAGATTCTGCGTCTAGTATACGCTCCAATGTTTCAACACGAGACTGCATTACTTCCGCTTTTTCAGACAGTATCTGAAGACGCTCCAAATCCTGTTCAGACAGCGCGCTGTCTGCTCTTCGTTTGCTTCGATAATGCAGTAAAAGCCATAATGGGGCGACAAAAATTAAAAAGACAATCACTGATCCAGTAAAAAAGAATGTCAACATAAATGGCTCCTTTGTTATTTATCGTTCGATGACATCTTTTCTTTTAGTTTTGCCAACTCTTTTTCAATTTCGTCTTGTGCTTGTAGCTCGGCAAACTCTTGATCGAGTGATTTTGCGTTGCCTGTCTTCGCGTATAGATCCGCCTCTGCTTCCATCTCGTCAATCTTACGAGAATACTGCTCGAACTTCGCCATCGCTTCATGCGTGCGGCCTGCGTGAAGTTGCTTTTGCACATCACGGCGGTTTGATGCCGTTTGGTTACGGATTATCAGTGCTTGTTGCTTTGCTCGCGTTTCGGTAATTTTTGCCTCTAACTTACCGATTTCGCCTGTTAGCTTTTCAATAGTTTCTTCTACTAGTGTTTGCTCAGTATGAAGACCTTTGATCACCTGCTCTAGTTTTTGCTTTTCAATCAGAGCAGCACGCGCCAAATCTTCACGCTCTTTCACCAGAGCAAGACTCGCTTTTTGACCCCACTCAGTGATTTGTTCTTCTAGTGCTTCTACTTTGCGAGCCAACTCTTTTTTGTCTGCAATCGCTTTCGCCGAGTTAGTACGTACCTCAACAAGTGTGTCTTCCATCTCTTGGATGATAAGGCGGATCATTTTTTCAGGATCTTCCGCCTTGTCCAGCAATCCACTGATGTTTGAGTTAACGATATCTGCAAACCGAGAAAAAATACCCATAACGAAACCCCTCTTCTTTCCTAATTAAAACGCGACAAGGTGATGATTCACCTTGTACCTATTTCTAAACATAACAAGTAGCGTGCCAACTTTTATTTTCATTTATAAACAATAACTTAATCAATTTCTTGTTGTGTCACACCCTTGTGCTATGATGGCTTTTACCAACTATTGGTAAATTTCACCAACTTCAATGCTGTAAATCGTGACGAGACAAAATATAAGAAGGATTTTATGAAACAGAACCTTATCGGAGAGTCACCCGCTTTTCTTGCTGTGCTAGATAAAGTATCACAGCTGGCGCCTATTGAGCGCCCCGTTCTCATTATAGGGGAACGAGGCACAGGTAAAGAGCTCATCGCACAACGATTACACTATTTATCAAAGCGCTGGGACAAACCACTGCTTTCTCTAAACTGTGCGACGTTAAGCGAGGGATTGATTGATTCTGAGCTATTTGGCCATGAGTCTGGCTCATTTACTGGATCCAAAGGTAAGCATAAAGGCCGCTTTGAGCGTGCAGAGGGTGGAACCTTATTTCTTGATGAGTTAGCAACTGCGCCACTTCTTGTCCAAGAAAAACTCTTACGAGTGATTGAATATGGTGAGTATGAGCGTGTCGGGGGGCATACTGCGTTGACCGCTGACGTTCGTTTAGTGTGTGCAACCAATGCCGATCTTCCCAGACTCGCCGAGCAGGGGGAATTCCGCGCAGACTTGCTCGACCGTTTAGCATTTGATGTCATCATGCTACCACCACTGAGAGAACGAAAAGAAGACATTCTCTCCCTTGCTGAGTATTACGCCATTAAAATGTGTCGAGAACTGCAGTTAGAATATTTTGTTGGTTTTACGCATCAAGCACAGCAGTCACTGCTTGATTACAAATGGCCCGGCAACGTTCGTGAATTAAAAAATGTCATTGAAAGAGCGATTTACCGTCACGGCTTGAGCTCAGACCCTATTAACGATCTTATCTTTAATCCATTTGAAACAGACTGGGGTAGCGAATTTGGGCACACTGCCAAACAAGACGAAGCAGAAACACCAGATGCCACTCAACACTCTGTGATTCAATTCCCACTCGATTACAAGCAATGGCAGGAAGAGCAAGACATTAAGCTGATTAATCGCGCACTGAAGGAAGCGAAGTTCAACCAACGCCAAGCCGCAGACTTGTTAGGGCTAAGCTACCACCAACTTCGCGGGATGGTCAGAAAATATGGCTTGGTCGGTCAAGGATAATTGTTATCTGTTCTCTCAATCGAGTAATAGCTCACTATACTGAAGTAAAACAACTGGTATAAACAGGTGGTTGTGTTCGACACAAGGTGCGATTTAAGAGAAGGAATAAGGTCAACAACCAGTCAATACAAGGGTAATTTAATCTAACACCCCGCGACACAACGATTTATGTTTGGAGCGAGTTGGTAAAGGTGATAAATTAGTGAGTTCATTTTCGCTTGGCTTCACTGAAACAAAAAACAGAAGGAGCAAGCTAAGACCAATGACCATTTCATATTATGAAAGCTTTTATAAGATTATCGCTGAGCCTAATTGGTATTAGCTTACTCACCGCTTGTGGTGAAGACATCGATCACAATAAAATTCGCAAGCATGGCTTTGTGTTTTGTGGGCAAGGGAAACCAACCACATTTAACCCTCAGCTCGTTGACCGTGGTATTACAGCCGAAGCACTTAGCCCTCAGCTTTACGATACCCTGCTCACACTCGACCCAAAAACTCATCAGCCCATTGCAAGTCTTGCCGAAACTTGGTTCGTAAATGCAGAAGGCACTGAATACACGTTTAATCTAAAACGTGGTATCCAGTTCCAGAAAACCGCATGGTTTACACCGACTCGACCGTTTAACGCGCACGATGTGGTATTCAGCTTCAAAAGAATTATTGACGTAGACCATCCGTTTCACGACGTCGGTGGCGGTTTTTATCCATGGTTTGCTGCTTTAGATTTCCAAAATCTGGTCAAAAATGTTGTCGCTGTTGATAGCGACACCGTTAAATTTGTGCTTACTCAGCCTAACTTTGCTTTTTTAGCGAATATTGCCACCAGCCATGCTGTTTTACTTTCTGCGGAATATGGCCAACAACTCGCGGCAAAAGATGAGAAGGCTCAAATTGATATGTTACCTATCGGTACAGGCCCTTTCCAGCTCAAAGAATACCAAGCGAACGATTTGATTCGTCTGGAACGCCACGCCACGTATTGGAACTCCCCTGTCAAGATGAAACAAGTGGTGTTCGACATTTCACACCGCGGTACAGGCACGCTCGCTAAGCTATTTCGTAATGAATGTGACGTTCTCGCTTCACCGATTTCAAGTCAGATCCCTGTTATTCAAGCAACCGACAATCTTGAGTTAACCGCAACACCCGCAAATAACGTCTCTTTTATTGCGATTAACACTGAGCACCCAGCTCTGCGCGATGCCCGAGTTCGCCAAGCTTTAAACTTAGCCATCAACCGTCAAAATATTCTTGATTCAGTTTATTACGGTACTGGAAGCAAAGCGTACTCTCTGCTTCCACCCAACTCTTGGGCTTATCAAAAAGACAGAATTAAAATTCGTTACGACCGTAATTATGCACTTGCGCTTATGCGACAATCCGGTTACGCGAAAGGACTGCAATTAACGATGTGGGTACCCTTAGAGCCCCACGCCTTTAACCCGAGCCCGCGTAAAACCGCTGAGTTGATTCAAGCAAACTTCGCAGACATCGGGGTCGAGTTGCACCTACTGACCGATGACCGCTTTGAGCGCACCCAACTGGAAAATATTCACGATATTGACTTGCTGCTAACTGGTTGGATTGGGGACACTGGAGACCCAGACAACTTCTTCCGACCTCTGCTTTCTTGTGAATCGGATCGTGTCGGCCTGAACGTATCAATGTGGTGTAACAATGATTTTGATTTTTTGTTGGACCTCGCACTAGAAACTCAACAGCAACGTTATCGCTTAAATCTATATCGTCAAGCGCAAAACATTCTGAATGAGGAATTTCCCGTCATCCCACTGGCTCACGGTGTTCAGTTCCGTGTTCACGATAAATCGCTGAAAGGTTTTAAATCAAGCCCTTTCAATGCACAACCTTTTGATAAAGTTGAGAGAATCCATTAATGTTTTGGTACGCCGTAAGACGTCTTAATCTATTTGTCATCACTTTGATGATTCTCACCTTAGTGGGCTTTTCTTTATTGCGCTTAGATCCAAGTTCTCATTGGACAAATGTCGAATTTTGGGTCGGTTGGCAACACTATATTATCGAACTATCGCAGCTCAATTTTGGCATCAGCAAAAGCGGGAATCCGATTTACGACGAGTTAGCCATCGTCTTCCCTGCAACACTGGAGCTATGTCTCTTCGCCTTTGTCGTGTCATTGCTTATCGGTATTCCACTTGGCACGATTGCTGGTATGAAACAGGGTAAATGGTTAGATACCAGCATCTCGTTTGTTGCAATGTCTGGCTACTCAGCGCCAATTTTCTGGGTTGCACTGATGTTGATCATGATGTTTTCTTTGCAATATCAGGTCTTTCCTGTTGCCGGACGTTACGACTTGCTGTACGAAGTTGACCACATTACGGGCTTCGCCATCGTTGATGCCTTCATGGTAAAAGGAGAGCACCGAGCCTACGCACTACAAAGTGTTATCGAACATATGATCTTGCCATGTCTAGTATTAGCTCTTGCTCCGACGACTCAAGTTATCGGTTTGATGCGCGCCTCTGTGGCAGAAGTAATGAGTCAAAACTACATCCGAGCCGCACGAATCAAAGGTTTATCAAACCACAAGATTGTGACTCAACATGTGCTTCGTAACGCTATACCACCCATTATTCCAAAAGTTGGGGTTCAACTTTCTAGCATGATTACCCTAGCAATTATTACTGAATCTATCTTCAACTGGCCGGGGATTGGTCGTTGGCTATTAGATGCTCTTTCAAATCAAGATTACGCTTCAATCCAAGCTGGCGTAATGGTACTAGCAACCCTAGTTTTAACTGCCACCATCCTTTCGGACCTGATTGGTGCCATGATTAATCCTCTGGTAAGAAAGGAATGGTATGCTAACAAATAACATTTATCAGGAAGAACGTATTCCAACTCAGTTTGAACGATTCTGGCGCAGCTACCGCTCAAACAACCTAGCAATGTTTGGCTTGTGGTGCTTGGTATTGCTTATCCTGATCACCATCTTTGCGCCATTGCTCACGCCTTACGATCCTCAAGCTCAATCGGGCGACCTACTCTTACCACCATCATGGGTACCCGCTGGCGCCGTTGATTATTTCCTAGGTACCGACGATTTGGGTCGTGACATCCTCTCACGTCTGATCATGGGCTCTCAGCTGACATTTGGTGCTGCAATCGCGATCACGGCGATTGCCGGTCTAATTGGCTGCTTTATTGGCGTGTTGGCAGGCATGACTAAAGGTCTGTTGTCGAGCATCTTGAATCACTTACTCGACACCGTAATGTCGATTCCATCTTTGCTGCTGGCTATCATCTTTGTAGCTTTCCTTGGTTTTGGGGAATTCAATATCCTTTTGGCCATTTGCTTAGCCTTGATCCCACGCTTTATTCGCTCAGTGTATATTGCAGTGCATACTGAAGTGGAAAAGGACTATATCATGGCGGCACGCTTAGATGGCGCCAATGATTTCTACCTGCTGTGGAATTCGATTCTGCCAAATGTATTAACCGTTATTGCTGCAGAAATTACACTGGCGCTTTCCGTGGCAATTTTAGACATCACCGCGCTTGGTTTCCTTGGTTTAGGTGCCCAAGCGCCTAGTGCTGAATGGGGGGCGATCCTTGGCGACTCAGTTGAATTAATCTATATCGCTCCATGGACAGTGACCCTACCCGGCCTCACCATTATGTTTACCGTCATTGTTATAAACTTAGTGGGTGAAGGTATACGCCAAGCACTCAATGCGGGGATCGAATAATGCCGTTGTTAGATATTCGACATTTGACCATTGAAATTGAAACGCCATCGGGATTAGTGAAAGCGGTCGATCGTATGAGCATTACCCTAAATGAGGGGGAAATCCGTGGCCTTGTGGGTGAATCTGGCTCTGGAAAAAGTCTTGTTGCCAAAGCAATCGTCGGTGTTTGTAAAGACAACTGGAAAGTCACAGCGGATCGTATGCGCCTAGGCAACATTGATTTACTGCAGTTAACGCCAAAAGAGCGCCGACGTGTGATTTCACGCGATATTGCAATGATCTTCCAAGAGCCTTCGACTTGTTTAGATCCTTCGGAAGAAGTTGGCCGTCAACTCATCGAATCAATCCCCTCTCGCTCTTTCGAAGGCAAATGGTGGGAGCGCTTCAAATGGCGTAAAAAGCAGGCCGTCGCCTTGCTTCACAAAGTGGGGATCAAGGACCATAGGCGCTTGATGGGCAGTTACCCATATGAGTTAACTGACGGTGAGTGTCAGAAAGTTATGATTGCAATGGCAATTGCTACTAAGCCAAAAATCTTGATAGCAGATGAACCTACCAACGATCTTGACCCAATTACGCAATCACAAATCTTACGTTTACTGAGCAAGATGAATCAGATTAACAATACTACGATTGTGTTGATTGGCCATGACTTGACCACGATTACACAGTGGGCAAACCACATCACCGTCATGTACTGTGGCCAATCCGTGGAATCAGCCGATACCGAGAAACTGGTCAAGGCGCCAAAGCATCCCTACACAGCAGCACTGCTTAAAGCGATGCCCGATTTCAACGATTGGATCCCTCACAAACAAAAGCTGCAATCGCTACCAGGGTCAATCCCTCCTCTACAGCACTTGCCAATTGGCTGTCGCTTGGGACCTCGTTGCCCTTACGCACAAAAACAGTGTGTTGAGATCCCTCATACCAGGCGTATCAAGACTCATAAATTTAGTTGTCACTTCCCTTTAAATACGGAGAAACATACATGAGTGCGTTGCTTGAGGTCGATAACCTATCGAAACAGTTTGTCACGCGCTCGGGCCTGTTCAAACGTACCGTCAAAGAAGCCGTTAAGCCAGTTAGCTTTACCTTAGAACCGGGTCAAACCATAGGCTTTATTGGTCAAAACGGTTCAGGAAAATCCACGCTAGCACGTATGTTGGCCGGCGTTGTTGAGCCAAGTTCGGGAGAGATCCGCGTAAACGGTGAGCGCCTTGAACACGAGGATTATTCGACACGCTGTAAGCTAATTCGTATGATTTTCCAAGATCCAAATACCTCTTTGAACCCACGCATTCAAATTGGTCGTATTTTGGAAGGGCCATTAAAACGAAACACCAACATGCCGCCGGACGCGCGCATGAAGCGTGTCAAAGACACATTATTACGTGTAGGCTTACTGCCAGAACACGCGTATTTCTACCCTCAAATGCTTGCTGCGGGTCAAAAACAGCGTATATGCCTAGCCCGAGCTTTGATCCTTCAACCTTCCATTATCGTCGCTGATGAAGCATTAAATGGCCTAGACATGGCAATGCGCTCCCAGATCATCAACCTGTTTTTAGAGTTGCAAGAAGAGATGGGCTTATCGTTCGTTTACGTATCTCAGCACATTGGTATCGTAAAACACATTACTGACAAAGTAATGGTGATGCATGAAGGCGAGGTGGTGGAATTTGGTGAGACAAATCAAGTGTTGACTAATCCAGAGCATGCGATCACTCAACGATTGGTGGAGAGTCATTTCTACAAAGCGCCAAACCACTAAAACTTGAGCGAGTAATACGTTTCAAGTATTCGCTTCCTCAAAAAGCCTTCTTCCAAAAACAGCAAAGCCTGCATCAATGCAGGCTTTTTGCTCTCTGGGTTTCAGAGCGCTATTGATAATAATTAACGACGGCTCGCTTGTTTGCGCAGTTCAAAATCAAACTCGTCTGGAAACAGCACCACGCCCTCTTCATTCTGGTTTGGAAAAACCACAATAGACAGTTCGTCGTCTTCTAGACCCGACGTCCAGCGACTGTGCCATTTATTCAAAGAGATAGCTTCTGGCTCGCACTCTTCCCAGTCGCCTGTCGCCCATTGCTGTGCAAACTCTTCGTTTGGCCACACTGGTACACAATCGTCGTCTTCTGTGTTAAGCATCACGCAGCCATGTTCGTCTTTTAGAATCCAAACTTTGCGGTTTGTTACGATTTCCTTCACACAGTATTTCAATCGCTGCTCTTCGCTGTAGCGATTGATGGTGTCCATTTGCTCTTGGGTTAATGCTTCAGACATGTTCGTCTCCTATTCCCATAAAAAAATGCCCACCTATTGGCGGGCACTTACAGTATACGTTGGTAATAATGAAATTACACAAGCTCAGTTTGAAGCCAAGGCCAGCCTTGCTTCTTACGGCTTAGTGTGTTTTCCATCATTAGCATGCCGTCATTCTCATGCTTAACAAGCTTCTCTGCCCACTCACCTTTGTAAAGAAGGCGAGTTTGCGCTGTCGTGATGTCTGTTAGCATAACAGCAGCGAATGCTAGGTTGTCGTTTGCACAACGTGCTTCTAGATCGGCTTCTAGTGCTTCGATCATACCGTCAACTTGCTCTAGAGTTGCAAGTTCAACCTGACCTACTACTACGTCACGACCGTTGAATGGGTAGCCTTTAAGGTCTTTTTCAACAAGTTCAGCCGCTGATAGACCTTCAATGTTTGTCTTAGCAATTAGAAGATCTTTAGTGAATGCGTCAACGTCTTGTACGTCTGCGATAGCCGCTAGCTCAGCAACAGCATCTTTGTCTTTTTGAGTACAAGTTGGAGAAGCGAAACCGACGGTGTCAGAAAGGATAGCTGACATCATTAGCTTAGCTATTTGAGGCTTAATCTCGTGACCTTCAATCTTGAACATATTGAACAGTACTGTGTTAGTACAGCCAACAGGCCAGATCCATGCTTCCATTGGGTTCACTGTCATCACGTCACCAAGACGGTGGTGGTCAACGATGCCTGCGATTTCAGCCTCAGCGATATCGTCTGGTGCTTGCGCGAGATCTGAGTAGTCTACTAACCAAACCGTTTCACCTGCTACTGAAGTACGTAGTTCAGGAACTTCTGCACCCGCTACTTCCAAGATGTGTTGAGTTTCGCGGTTGATTTCGCCCTGACGAATTGGCATTGCTTCAACGCCACGCGCCTTTAAGAGTTCAGTCGCTACGAGTGCACTACAAATACTGTCACTGTCTGGGTTCTTATGACCTACAACTAGAATCATGTTTCTTCCTATTCAAGTCAATTTTTTAGCTTCCTAAAGGGTGAATCGCTTAGCGAATAGCACCGAGGAAGCGAGTTTGCTCACAAAGGCACTTATTTTACCTGATTAGAGGGAGATTGACACCAAGAAAAATAGCCAGCTCCTATTGCGAATAATTCTCACTTACATATAATGAAAATAATTACTATTAGCATTTAAGTTAATTATGAACGCAACTAAAATTTTTAATTCGGCACACCAACTACTGCAACCTGCTCAATTTCGTCTTGCTTACAAACGACTATTGCTGCCTGTTGCACTGCTCGCGCTATTGGCAAGTGAAGCGACAAGAGAAGTCACCGTCGCAACCCTGTCTGATTCATTTTGGGCAGTCTCTTGTTATGTTGCGGCAACACTCACTATTTACCACTACCTGTCAAATTTCATGTCGAAGACCAATCGATTGACTGCGCTTTACCATCGCTCTCGAAGTCATCAAGTCTTCTTTGCCGCTCTTCTGGGCGCACTTCCGGGCTGTGGTGGTGCAATCGTAGTAACAACCCAATTCATTAGCGGGCGCGTGGGATTTGGCGCGATTGTGGCCGTGCTTACTTCAACCATGGGCGACGCGGCTTTCTTGTTGCTCGCGGCTAAGCCTGCCACTGGCTTTAGTGTTATTGCCTTAGGCATTGTTGTTGGTACACTCTCTGGATGGGTGGTGAATGCTTTCCATGCTGATGATTTTCTGCGTCCCAAGCAGAAAGAAGAAACAACTCATACGCAATGCTGCAAGAGTCACGGAGACACGCATACACCGATGGAGCAACGTGCGATTAACCTGCAAGGTGCATTTTGGAAATGGTTGCTAATTCCTGTCACCATCATTGCCGTGCTTGGCTCTTTTCAGGTCGACATCAACCAACTGCTTGGGTTGAAAGAGAACACCATGGAGTGGTTAGGGGCCACATTTGCCGTGATCAGTATGTTCCTTTGGGCCATGACTAAGGAGTTAGGTGACTACCAATCAACCGTATCGGAAGATGATAAAATCATCGACTCTCACCCAATTCAAAAGGCCGCACAAGACACTAACTTTGTCAGTGCATGGGTGATTTTAGCTTTCCTTGCTTTTGAACTCACTGCATACTTCTCAGGCTTGGATTTAGGCACAACTTTCTCTGGTTGGGGTATCTGGATGCCACTCATTGGCCTAGCGATTGGCCTACTTCCAGGCTGTGGACCACAAATTCTTGTTACCAGTCTTTACGTTTCTGGCGCAGTACCTCTATCCGCACAATTGTCAAATGCGATATCTAATGATGGGGATGCGTTATTTCCTGCAATTGCAATGGCACCGAAAGCGGCATTAGTTGCAACTATTTACTCTGCAATCCCCGCATTAATTGTCGGTTACGGCTACTTCTTCTTATTCGAATCCTAACCAACTAATACCCAGATAATTGGATGTAAAAAGGGCCTCAATTGAGGCCCTTTTGCTTTTTTCATGTTAATCAGGTTATGCGGTCACAATAGCTTTAGCATTCAGACCTTTATCCAAGCTGACCAACAATAGCTGACAAGGCGCTTGGCTGAGCTTCTCCCCTGTCCAGTAATCATACCAATCTACAGGTCGATCAGCTGTCAGAGTAAATTCTGTCCCTTCCTCACTGGCGTAATTGAATAAACAGTGCAGATCATGCTTGGATGTTAGCCGTAGGAAAGCGTGATTCAAACCTAATGCAGTAAACTCTGCCGACTCTTGATTACGACGCTGACGCAGCATCAGCTTAGACAGTGTCTTGCTCGCAAAAGGCGTAATTTCTGGTAAAGGGTCCCCAGACAACAGCAAGCCACCACACGCAAGCAAAACGTTGCGGTGAAATTGATAAGCCTCGCGCGATGCTGCCTGGTTTGGGAGTGAAGTAAATGTTGCACAATCTGGGTCAATTTGCCACAACTTGCGATGCTGCCAACTGCGGAAAAAGGTTTCTTTAGCGATTTGTCCGAAACGATGGTTATCACGCTCCACATCATCAGACACTCGCATTGCATCAACGAGGCCTAATGACGGCCACATTGGCGCGTTACAACCCAATAGCCATGCATCTCCAGCCCCCCTAGCAATTGCTTCCATACCCATACGGTAGGCTTCGACACCAGTTACGCCCGATTGACTGCGCATACCTTTTAAAGTGCCCCAGTAGTTTGCGTCTAACTTGAATAACTCAACACCCCACTCTTGACGCATGACAGTCACTACATGAGTCAGATGATCTTGCACATCAGGATTTGAAGTATCAAGAATATACCAAGGAGTACAGCGCCAACCACCATAAGTGATATCTTCAGCTTTCAATAGGCTTCCGTCTTCGTGACGCACAAACCAGTCAGGATGTTTTTTGAAGATTTCTGATTCTGGTTGGGCAATGAATGGTGCCATCCAAATCGCCGGTTTTTTACCTTTTGCATGAATATTGTGAATCAGTTCTTTCACACCGCCAGAGAATTTATCCGAGGGCGTTAGCCAATCCCCCATGAAGGCTTGGTAACCATCATCTAACAGCACCCATTCGAGCTCCGCTAAACCACCTTGCATGCACGCCACATTGTCGAGCACATTGCCTTCGGTGACATCCGCATAATAGGCATACCAAGAGCACCAGCCAATTGGCGCATCTTGCGTGACTCCTTTGCGCACTGGGTGATGCTCGGCGAGCAGCTTACTGTATTGTTTGTACAACTCAGAGAGCGAATGACCGCGTAATACGGCGACAGATTCCAATTTATTGTGCTGCCAATCCGCTACTTGGGTCTGCTCCCCATCGATAGAAGCAGAAAGAACCCACTGCTCACTCTGCCGCTGCACCTCAAAATAGCCCGCAAATCGATGACAAGACGTAAAACCAAACAGGGTATAACATGATGCATCTTCAACGACTAAGTAGTTGTAGTAACGTTTGGGGGCGCTTTCAGGATAAATGCGGTAAGAAAGATTGTTATCTGGGCATCGACCAATATCTTCAGGTTGAGAAATTGTCCCGCTGGTCTGCGCCAGCATTTGAAAGCCATCGCCAAGCACAGTTGCGCCTTGTTCATAGAGAAAGGGCGTTTGAAACAAAACTTCACGTTCACCGAAAGTTTTATTGTGTATCCCGGCAAAAGAAAAATGGATTTGATTGTCCACGACTTCAAATTGAAGATCGTTATCGATTACTAATATCTCGGTATGATTGGCCAATAGAATGGTCTGAGCCATGAAGAGTCAACTCACTTAATTATCGTTGTTTCATTGAGTTCATTATCCTCTCCTTCCCTCTCCTAATTCGTTATCGACATCACGAATCTGTTGCATCTCAATTCATTTAAACTAATTACTGAGAGAACACTCACTGAAGTTTTATCAAAAAAAATACCAGCTCGAGAGCTGGTATTTCGTTTAAACTTTAGCAATGTGATTAAGCGACGTCGATTGGACCACCGAATGAAGTCACTGGTGGCGCTTTACCAGTGAATTTCTCGAAGTCTACGATACATGTGTGCGCAGAAGTTGCCTGTGCAAGCTCAGAGGAACCGATATCTTGAGTGAGCGTGTTAGGGTCACCGTAAGTACAGATTGCACCAACTTTCTCGTTCAGAGGACCGTACCATGCACCTTCTTCGATACGTACAACACCACGCGGATAGCTATCGGTCAGTACAGCACCGGCAAGAAGCTGACCACGATCGTTGAATACGCGTACTAAATCACCGTCTTTGATGCCTTTCGCTTTTGCATCGTCAGGGTTGATGTATACAGGCTCACGACCTTGAACAGCGTATGTTGCACGGAAATCTTCAGATTCACACATCTGAGAGTGCAAGCGCTTATCCGGGTGACAAGACTGTAACCAGTATGGGTGTTTATCTGAACCAGGACCACCATGTGAACGTTCTGATTTCTCAAACCACATTGGGTGTTCTTGACAGTGTTCGTAACCGTAACGTCCGATCTTACGAGAAGTGATCTCGATGAAGCCAGAAGGCGTGCCCAGAGGGTTAATTTCTGGGTCCTGACGGAACTCAGCGTGACGAACCCAAGGCTTACCTTGGCCGAAATCTAGCACGCTCTTTTTCCAGAATTCATCAAATTCTGGCATGTCAAACTTACCGTCATTTGCTTTCTTACAATCGTTGTACAGGCTGCGAATCCACTCCATTTCGCTCATGCCACGAGTGTATTCCTCGCGACGACCAAAACGTTGAGTCAATTCACTCATTATTTGGAAGTCTGGCTTAGAGTGGAACAATGGGTCCACTAAGCGATGCATAGCGATCAGACCCTTATTCGAGTACGAACCATAAACGTCGATGTCGTTACGTTCCCACTGAGTACATGCTGGAAGCACGATATCAGAGAATCGACATGTTGCAGTCCAAGCAAATTCAATCGTCACAACCGTCTGAAGCTTTTGGAACGCTTGCTTCATACGGTTACGATCTTGGTGGTGGTGCCACGGGTTACAACCCGAAATCACCATCATCTTGAAGTCTGGAAGCTTAACTTTGCCACCGTTGTAGTTGATCTCTTTGCCTGGTTCTAATAGACAGTCAATCCAACGCGCAACAGGGATGGTTCGGCTGTAACCGTTAAAGTCTTTGTTATCCCACTTGGGTTTCATCCCTGTGTCTAGGTTCCGAGGGAAACCGCCTGGTCCCGCGAAACCAGTAGAAGGAACACCGATGCTCGAGTAGTGGTGACCATAAGAAATACCACCGCCAGGTAGGCCAATTTGACCAACCATTGCTGCAACAACTGCCGCTGCCCAATATGGCTGCTCACCGTGCTCTTGACGCTGAATACACCACCCCATCAGGATCTGGGTACGACCGTTCACTAGCATGCGTGCAAATTCACGAATCTTGTCTGCTTTCACGCCACAGATAGATGCTGCCCACTCTGGCGTCTTAACAACTTTGTCTTTCGTCTCACCTTGAACGTACTTGATGAAATCTTCAAAGCCCAGACAGTAGGTCTCAATAAACTTCTTGTCGTAAAGATCTTCGTTATACAGCACGTGCGCAACAGCAAGCATGAAAGCTACGTCTGTTAGCGGGTTAATGTATAAATGGCCGTTCTCTAGGTAACGTTGGGTCTTATTCTTCACTGGGTCGACAGAAAGAACGTTGATCTCACCTTTCGCTACTTTCTCTTTCAACTGCGCAAGGTAGTTGAACGATTCGTGCGTTTCACAGTTCCAACCCACTTGCAGGTTTTTCACCGGATCGTTCGCCCAAAGAATAATGTTGTCCGAATTCTCTAGGATCTCAGACCATGAAGTACCTTGTGCATAAACTTCTGTTGAGCCGAGTACGTAAGGCATGATGGTTTGACCAGCACCCGTCGAGTAGTCACCGACTTTAGTGATGAAGTTACCGTGCATACCCACTGCACGTTGCATATGCGCTGTACAGTTGTTGAACGCACCAGTTTGGTTCCAACCCGTTTGGCCTGCGTGCAGAGCCCAGGGACCGTATTCTTTTTGAACACGCTCAAGCTCACGGTAGAACAGGTCTAGTGCTTCATCCCAAGTCACACGGATAAAACGGTTATTACCACGCGTTTCAGCACTGTATTTGTGCTTCTTCAACCAATCTAGTCGAACCATTGGATAACGAACACGTGATGGGCTGTAGATGATGCCTTTAATACCGTTCAACATTTCTGTTGGGTTCTGATCGAGTTCTAGCGGTTTGATCTCTTGAACTTTACCCGCGTAGATGTGGGCGCGGAAAGCGCCCCAGTGTGAACCTGATACTTTCCAAGTACCTGTAGATTCAGCTGCACTCGCAGATGCTGAAGCCAATAAGCTTGGACCAATAACTGACGCTGCACTTGTGGTTGCTACACCTTTAAGAAAACTTCTTCGTGTAATAGCCATTTATATTTTTCTCCAATCCGACGCTTATTAGTGGTGGCCTTCAGCATAATCTGAAGAGTGTTTCTGTAGGTACTTCAAGATCAGTGCTTCACTGTCTGTATCTAGGTTAACGAACGCTAGCATACCGTCGAACATACCTGGCCATGTATTCGCATCAAAGTGCGCTTCAGCTGGTTGTGTGTGACATACAGAACAGTTAGTTCTGTAAGCTTCTTTTGATTTTTCCCATACAGGATTGATGTCATTCAGCATAGACTCTTTCTTGATCCATACTTTTGCTGCAACTTTCTCCCAAGGAAGCCCCGTCAACTCGTCAACTTTCTTCTCACCAGCCGTCACAATGTTCGCGTCGGTGGATGCTTCTTTCAGTAGAGATGCGACTGCGATGTTCTTACCGAAGTCTTCTTGAATTACACGACCGAAGCCTTTTGCTTTGCGCCAGCCGTCAATTTCAATTTCAACGTAGTCGCCTTTATCTTCAAGAACTTTTACTGTCGATGCTGGGTTTAGTAGACCCGCTTCTTTTGCACCTTTTTCATCGAAGTAAATTGGTAAGTGACGAACACTTACTAGTTGCTGATCTACACCATAATCGGTATCGGAAGTCATACCTTCTAAGTCACCAACGATACCGCCAATGCTGTCCATGCCCTCGGGAAGGTGGTGAGCAATACCTTTGTGGCAGTCTACACAACTTTGATCTTTTTCCGCCGCTTGTTTCATTTGGATACGAGCGGTTGGAGACATTTGCTCGAAATCCATTGACGCGTAATTGTGACAGTTTTTACATTCTAGAGATTTGTTTGCTGAGAAACGATCCCATTCGTGTTTTGCAAGTTCGATACGTCGCTCTTCGAAGACACCAGGTTCATCGTAGTTACCGAAAACCTGTGCAAACACCTCTTTTGAGGCTTGCATTTTACGAGCGATCTTATCTGTCCAATTATGTGGGACGTGACAGTCAGGACAAGTAGCGCGAACCCCAGAGTGGTTCTTCCAGTGAACCGTTTCTTGTAATTCAACGTATACATTATCACGCATGGTATGACAGCTAATACAGAACTTCTCGGTATTGGTAGCTTCAAGGGCAGTGTTAAAACCACCCCAGAAAATGACACCAGCGATAAATCCGCCCATTGTCAACACGCCAAGGCTAATATGGACGGCTGGACGTGACATCGTGCGCCACAGTTTAATGATAAATGATTTCATTATTTGCTCTCTTAAATCTTTTCTAAAGTGTGGTGATTAGTTCACCTGACTAAATGCCGTGAGCACCAGGAGGACCAAAGAAAAACACCTGAAGCGCCCATACAATGAATCCGTACCCACCCACGAAAGCCACACTCAGAACTGGGAAGAGAACAACTGCGATGAAGAGGAATGATTTCCACTCCAATGACCGCTTCTCACCACTCTCAATTTTGTTAACATCACTCATACACTTGCCTATTTAGTACTTAATGTTCTAGGAAAGCCCGCGTTACCGTGCTCAATTTTTATGATCTATTTAGCAAGAATTTTAGACCATACTGATAGTAAGGTTCAATTAAAACCTTACCATAGACCTTGTTATTCAATGCTTTTTTGATTTGGTTCAGACATGTGTCCGAATACTTTTCCATATGTAAAGTTATTAACAAATATAAAAAAAATAAGTCAACTGAAATTCTGACATAGGTAAAACGATAAATTAATCCAATTTGCACTTGAATATGGAACGGAAGTATAGATAAGAATCTGTTTTTTCGTTTAAAAAGTGTCACTTGTAACTCTAATGTTAACGCCGAGTCACAAAATACGAATGTTATTTCATCGAGAGTAATAATCAAATAAATGGAGTTTACTAATTCATAAGCTAAGTGCACTTGGTAAGAATCAAACCGTTTGAATTCAAAACAGGATATGACACAAGTTGCTTCAGGCGCATTTTAGCTTGCTGTTGTCCCTCCCATTAAAATTTCGTTCCAAATAAAGCACGATAAGCAAAAACGAATTCGTCACCTTCTCATTACATAAGTGACTCATTTTGTGTTTTTTTCGTCGCTCGCAAAGATACGCACTCTCTTTGAGACAGGTTATCCACAGAAAATGTGGATAAACCACAAAAACCCATAAGCAACCAGAAACATAATGAAAGGTTTACAAATTGTCTCATCTATTCAATCAAACGGTCACTGATAAGTCATAGAGGTGTCATTTACTGTCTCTATAAATTACAGCGTATTTAGCAAAGAGAGAATTCATCATGGAAAGGTTAATCACTCGTAAAAAAATCGATAGTTTGATACCAGAAGTACTAGTGGACTGGCTGACACAAGTGCCTACAGAAATAACGTCTCTCTGGATCCCAAATGAGTGTGGTATCAATGAAGAGTTAGTCTAGTGTGCCAGCCATGTCACTCGATAGAGTAATAGATAGACAAACCGTATAACTGGCCTGTTTAGTTAACTATTTAAGATGATTGCCTATACTACTTGGTTAAATGATTCGATAAAACGGGGCAAAGAAGTCCCCACTGTTGCTAGGCTCAAGCAGCGTAATGCTTTACTTGTTTATCAACAGCACGCTCACATTCTAACCCACATAATCAGAAATATTTTTATCCACTTCATATCGTTACACTTAACATTTCTAGGGCTTTTCTATTGCTCAATAGTAATTTTCAGATTAGCTTGTTTAAAAAATTACGAAGGAATAACTTATGAAATATTCAGCTGACCATATCGCCGAACTGAATCTACTTCTTAAATTCGATTTAAGCAGCGCAGCGACTGGTATCAAAGTCCACAAAGAAGCCTCTGAAGAAATGCAGGCAGCCGTTGCGCGTCTATACGAAAAACAATTATGCACACAGCCAGATGGCGGTTACTTAACCGATGAGGGAATAGAAGTCGCTGAACACGCCGATAGAGTACTGAGAGTTTTGTCCGTATAAAGGCACGTTAAAGCTGAGTAAGTTACTGTCATTAAAAGCCCCAGAGTATTTACTAAATACTCTGGGGCTTTTT
The DNA here is from genome assembly GCF_000171815.1 of Vibrio sp. AND4. Taxonomy (GTDB): domain Bacteria; phylum Pseudomonadota; class Gammaproteobacteria; order Enterobacterales; family Vibrionaceae; genus Vibrio. The sequence continues at coordinate 579,820 of NZ_ABGR01000002.1, forward strand.
TCTGGAGTAAAGCAGTGCCAATATACTTATGACATTAAGATAGAGCTTCGATACCTAGCATCAAAGCGAGCGCCACAAGTGTTGGAGTCCATTATTACTGGGGTTGCACTGTCATCCATGATATTTTTTGGTAATTCGAATATCACTCGGTTACTGTTGACTGAATAGAAGGCAAGTTTTTCAGCATTTTCACATACGGCATTATTGTATTGCTTTGATTAATATCGGCAACTTTCCACTCATCATCAACGAGTGAAAAAGTCCAAACTGTTGTGACTGTTTTGTATTCTTCATTTCCTTCTGATATTGCGCCAGTTTCCCTATGCTTTAGGTAGTCATTCATTTCTGCCTTGACCGTAACCAATATCGTTGACTCACGATGCCCTTCTTTATGATTACGATGAACAACCATCAAAGGCTTTATTTGCTTTATTATTTTTATATTACATATATTGACCAAGCCTTTTTGTTTCCATTTATCTAAATAAACTTGTTGTTGATTACGTAAGTACGATTCTGTCATCAGTGAAGATACATCACTGAGATCTTCATCTTGCCAACCATTATGAACTCTAAGGAAACTATCTTTAACTCTTTGTTCTATTCTTAACCAATCAAAATGTTCACTATAATGAGACATAAAGGCTAAATCTTTAAACGCTCGCTTCTCAGCCATTTTCAACTTAATAGAATTAACAGCAATTAAGGGAAGAAAGAATATGAACAAAAGTACTAATAATACCTTACCCCATGTTGAATCAAACATAGTCGAAGCAATCTTCCCTCCAGGGCCAGCAAGAGCAGGCTCTACCATTAGAAAGAACGAAAAAAACATCAAAAACAACGTGAAAATTTTCCTCTTACACACTTATATTTATCCTTGTATTAATTAATGTATTATTGGTAAAGAAACGTATTCTCATGCCTCTGTATATATACCCAAGTGACTTCAAGATGTAGAACTCAGGAAGCGGCGAAGTCTGGCATAGAGACTCAAGAGCAGATTTAAGTCTGGGGTTTACTCATCGATAAGCAGTATTTTTTATAAATAGAATTGATTTATCCCCCTACATATCAATCATTATAATAAATGCCAAGCTTGAGTTCTATAAAAAGCCCCCGTCAAAACGCATGTTTTGATAGGCATAATAGATATTAAAAATAATGGTAACCAAGCAAGCTCAGAATTATGCTGACCGGGTTCTTTGCATTAAAGCTCCTCTTCTACAATGCTACTTTATCTAACAGCGCTTTCTAAAAAATGTTGTTTTAAAACATTGATACCCGCTAATCCAAAGCATTAACTCCCTTGAATTCGATTTATAATCATGGTTCTAAATTCCATCCTTAGTGGAAACATCAAATATCAAAGTACTACATATATAATTCAAAAAAAGTTGGCTTAGGGGTATAGTATCTACAAAGAGTTTTTTTGGTCGAAAAATGTAATAAGGATTCTGCTCATGGCAAATGTACTCATTATTGGCGCTGGTTGGTTAGGAATGCCGCTGGCTGAGACTTTATCCGAGCAAGGTCACCACGTAACTGCTACTTGCCGCAGTGAGAGTCGACTACATGAACTTTGTGCTCTTAACATTCCTTTCTCCCAATTAGATCTCGCAAGCCCCAATTGCTGCCAGCAACTTTCTGTGTTGCTTAAGCAAAATAACATTGAATGTATTATCGGCGCTTTCCCTCCTGGCTTTCGTCAAGGGAATGGACAAGAGTACGCACAGCAATGGCAGCGCTTAACTGAAGCGGCAAAAGCGAGTAGCGTTGAAAAGATTTTGATGGTCAGCTCAACGACGGTATACCCAAACCTGGCCGTCGATATGAAAGAAGAAGACGCCACACTGGCATTGGCTCAGACGAAGGAACACTTCTCTGACAATGCCCGCATTATGCTACAAGCAGAGCAATACGTAATTGATTCAGGCATCGACTACGCCATCGTCCGTTGCAGTGGATTAATAGGTGAAGACCGACACCCATCAAGGTTTGCGGTGCGATTAAAACAGGTCAGTCGTAACGCCCCGGCCAACATGGTGCATCAAAAGGATGCTGTCGCAGCAACTGCCTTCGCTTTAAATCAAATCAGCGATGAAGTCGTCAATGTCACCACACCGAATACTGTTAGCAAAGCTGAGTTTTATCAAGCGGCCATTACGCTGAGTAACTTAGATATTCCCCTTCCAACAATCACCGAAACTGGGGATAAACGAATCCTCGCAGACAAGCTTATTGCGCTTGGTTACCAGTTCCAATTCAACTCAACGCTGGATGCACTATGAAGCTCTATCAACACATTGAAATCTTGTGGGATTACATGCAACTCAAGCAGGAACTCACACCTGCTGACTGCTTATTTGTTATGTGTAGCAATGATTTACGTGTTGCCGAATACGCCGCAGAGCTTTACCACCAAAAGCTTGCGTCTCTGATTGTGTTTTCCGGCGGTAAAGGCCGTTTTACGGATAGCTTGTTTGAAAAAAGCGAAGCCGAAACCTTCGCAGAAATTGCCAAACTTGCTGGCGTGCCGAACGAAGCAATCTTAACCGAAACACAATCCACTAACAGCGGTGAAAACATTCGATTCACCGATCAATTATTGCAAGACAAAGGGGTTAACTGCGAATCTCTCATCTTGGTTCAAAAACCATTTATGGAACGACGTGCCATCGCAACCTTCGAAAAACAGTGGCAATCACCTTATTCACTGCTGCAAGTGACGTCTACTGCACACCCTTTCTTTGAATACATCAACGAAGAGATGCCACTTATGATGGTGCTTGAAGCGCTAATGGAAGATTTTTCTCGCGTGAAAACTTATCCAGAGAAAGGTTTTCAAACTAAGCAAGTCATTCCTGCTCAGGTAGAATCCTCTTATCGGGTGCTGCAAGAAAAGTTCGACTTCCCCTAATTCAGGGGACTTATACCCAAGTAACAGACAATAAAAAACCACCGAATGCGGTGGTTTTATTGTACCGGTGACTTTACTTACCCAGTGCTTCTTTATAATGCTGACGACAAACGGATACGTATCGTTCATTACCGCCAATTGCAACCTGATCGCCCTCTTGGATAGCCACCCCAAACTCATCAGTTCGGATAACCATATTTGCCTTGCGACCACAGTGACAAATGGTTTTTAATTCAACCAATTTGTCTGCCCAAGATAGCAAATACTTGCTCCCCTCAAAAAGCTCGCCTTGAAAGTCAGTACGAAGACCATAACAAAGAACTGGGATACGCAGTTTATCCACCACCTCGGTCAGTTGATAAACCTGCTCTTTCGATAAAAACTGACACTCATCAATTAAAATACAGTGACGTTTTTCGGCTTCATGCAGTGTCGCAACCTCTTGGTATAAGTTGCTATCTGGACGGAACAAATGCGCGTCTGATTGCAAACCAATACGGGAGCTTACTTTACCCACGCCATAACGGTCATCAAGCGCTGCGGTGAAAATCACCGGCGTCATGCCACGTTCTTGGTAATTAAATGAAGATTGAAGAAGAGTTGTCGATTTACCCGCATTCATTGCCGAGTAATAGAAATACATCTGGGCCACAGAGCACTACCTTCGTTTAAAATTAGTATGTATAAAAACTTGTAAAGAAAAGGGCTGAATCGTCAGCCCTTATATATCTTTATACTAATGCCATTGACTGGGTGTTAAGTTAGTTGATGGCATTAGTACTCATCACTTACGACGCCAGGTTGTACCTTCAGAGCCATCTTCCAGCACAATGCCCATTTCAGTCAACTTGTCACGCGCCATATCCGCATTCGCCCAATCCTTTGCAGCACGAGAATCGTTACGTAGCTTTATGAGCGCTTCGATTTCGGCTACTTCCTCATCGTCGCCTGCATCGCCTTTCAGGAAGGCTTCTGGATCTTGATGGAGGATACCGATCACGTCAGCCAGTTCACGCATTAATGCACCTAACTCACTCGCTTTCTCAACATTTTCTGTCTTCAGGCGGTTTACCTCGCGTGCCATGTCGAACAGCACAGAGTAAGCCTCTGGCGTATTGAAGTCATCGTTCATCGCAGCAGTAAAGCGAGTCACGTACTCTTCACCGCCCGCTGGCGCTGCATTGGAGTCTAGACCGCGTAGAGAGGTGTAGAGGCGTTCAAGAGACGCTCTTGCTTGGTTTAGGTTATCTTCACTGTAGTTTAGCTGGCTACGGTAGTGACCAGACATAAGGAAGTAACGAACTGTCTCTGCATCGTAGTGGCCCAGAACGTCGCGAATAGTAAAGAAGTTACCCAGAGATTTAGACATCTTCTCACGGTCTACCATTACCATGCCGCTGTGCATCCATGTGTTTACATACTGCGTGTCGTGTGCACAGCATGATTGCGCAATTTCATTCTCGTGATGCGGGAACTGAAGGTCAGAGCCACCACCATGGATATCAAAGTGGTTACCTAGGATTGAAGAGTTCATTGCAGAACATTCGATGTGCCAACCTGGGCGGCCTGGACCCCATGGTGATTCCCACGTAGGTTCACCTGGCTTAGACATCTTCCAAAGTACGAAATCCAGTGGGCTGCGTTTTGCTGTTTCGATATCGACACGTGCGCCAGCTTGCAATTGATCTAGATCTTGCTTAGAAAGCTTACCGTACTCTTTGAACTGGCGGACTTCAAACATTACATCGCCATTATCCGCGACGTACGCGAAACCACGTTCAATGAGCTTTTCAACCAACTCAATGATTTCAGCGATGAACTGAGTCGCACGCGGCTCAACGTCAGGGCGCTTCATGTTTAGCGAATCAAAATCAACATGCATTTCGCCAATCAGACGATCTGTCAGAGAATCACAAGATTCGCCGTTTTCTGCGGCACGTTTGATGATTTTGTCATCGATATCAGTAATGTTACGTACAAAGGTTAAGTCGTAACCAAGGTAGCGCAAGTAACGAGAAACCACATCGAAAGACACGAAAGTACGACCATGACCGATATGACAGAGATCGTATATGGTAACGCCACAGACATACATGCCAACTTTACCAGCTGTTATGGGTTTGAATTCCTCTTTCTGTCTTGTGAGTGTGTTATATATTTTTAACATGATCTCTATCTATGATTGTAAATGGATAACAAGAAAGCGAGTATAACAACTCAGACCTTATTAGGTAATAGCAATTCCTGGATAAAACGATAATTGGCTAAACTTCAAGCATAATACGATAAATTTATTCTTCCTGAGTTTTTAAAGCGCAATAACTTAGGCTAGAATCGCAGCTTCAATACAACACAGTAAAGGAAAATAGCATGATCACCCTTCACACTAATTTTGGTGACATCAAGATTCAACTAAACGAAGAGAAAGCGCCAGAAACTAGCGCAAACTTCCTTCAGTACTGCCGCGATGGTTTCTACGACAACACTCTTTTCCACCGTGTTATTGACGGCTTCATGATCCAAGGTGGTGGTATGGAGTCTGGTTTACGTGAAAAAACATCACGTGCACCAATCAAGAACGAAGCAAACAACGGTCTTAGTAACAAAGTGGGTACACTTGCTATGGCTCGTACTATGGAGCCGCATTCAGCAAGCTCTCAATTCTTCATCAACGTAAACAACAACACGTTCCTAGACTTCCGTAGCGAAAGCCTAGACGGTTGGGGTTACTGTGTATTCGGTGAAGTAATCGAAGGCATGGACATTGTAAACAAGATCAAAGGTGTTAGCACAGGCTCTTACGGCATGCACCAAGACGTACCTCTAGAAGACGTTTTGATCACTGGCACAACTATTGAAGAGTAACTTTAAAGAGTTACGATTTACCACTAAGAGATAAGTTTGTGGGGAGGCTTAGCTTCCCCTTATTTCTATGACAACATTATTTATATCTGATATCCACCTTACCCCATCACGTCCTGATATCACGGAGTGCTTTGTTACGTTTATGCGTACAGAAGCAATCTATGCCGACGCACTGTACGTGCTTGGCGATTTGTTTGAGTTCTGGATTGGTGACGATGACAACACTCCTTTTGCTGATCAAATCCGCGCTGAATTTAAAGCGCTAACGGATGCAGGTGTGTCGACCTTCTTCATCCAAGGCAATCGAGATTTTTTACTCGGTAAACGCTTTTGCAAACAAACTGGTATGACATTACTTGATGATGTCTGCACGATTGATCTTTATGGCCAAAAAACCGTGATTCTGCATGGCGATACACTTTGTATTGATGATGTAAAATACCAAGAGTTTAGAAAAACCGTCCATAAACCTTGGCTTCAGTGGCTGTTTAATCGAATTCCATGGTTCGTTAAGAAGATAATCGTCGCTAAAGTCCAGTCAGGCATTAGAGATGACAAAATAACCAAATCTCTCAATATCATGGACGTTAATCAAAGCGAGGTTGAACGTGTTATGTCTCAAAACGGCGTTCATTTGATGATTCACGGTCACACCCATCGCCCAAATACACATTTTTTTGAACTTAATGGTGCCACCAACACCCGCATTGTTTTAGGTGATTGGTATACCCAGGGTTCAGTTCTTCAAGTAGATTCAGACAACTTTAACTTAAAAACACGACCGTTTGACACAGAATTGAAGTAAAGCGTGCCAAGCCGATAGTAGATTGCTCGCAAAGCATAGAAATTTAGAATTAAATCGCTATCATCCTAAAGGTCAGTAAACAAAACGAAGCATCTCATTGAAGTATTCATACGTAGCTCGCCAACCGATACTGGACCGAGGGAAGTGTACCGTAGGGTATGAGCTTCTCTTTCGTGACGGTCCTAAAAATACCTTTCCAGAAATAGAGCCTGAGAAAGCGACCAGTCGACTTCTATCAGACCATTTTCTCACCACACACTACAGTACTCTGGGTGACAAACTCGGCTTTGTTAATTTTCCTTATCAAAGCTTGGTCAATCTCGTCCCTACCCTGTTCCCCAAGGAGTCACTCGTGGTTGAAGTGTTAGAAGATTGCGAACCGACCGATGAGTTATTCCGTGCGATCAAACATCTCCATGCATCAGGCTATCGAGTTGCGTTAGATGACTTCGTCCCTACTAAATCTTGGCAGCGCTTTTTACCTTATATTGCGATCATCAAGTTCGATATTCGCATAATACCAATTGAGAAGGCGACGCGTTACATTCAATCGCTTAGCCAATTTGGCATCGATTTTATAGCCGAGAAAGTGGAGACCTATGAAGAATTTGAGCAAGCGATGGACGCTGGTTTTCATTTCTTTCAAGGTTACTTCTTCAGTAAACCAGAAGTCATTCAGAAAAAGCGTATTAGCCCAGCGCTCTTGACGATCATCCAATTGTGCAAAGAAATCGCGAACAACCCCATCAACTTTAATAACCTCGAACACCTATTTTCGACAGATGTGACTTTGTCTTATAAGCTGATGACTTATGTAAACTCGGGTTACACACTAACTACTAAAATTAAATCTTTTCGCCAAGCACTGATTTACCTTGGCGAAGATCGTTTAAGACGCTTTATTTCTCTGGTTGCAATCGCCTCAGTGGACGAGGACAAGCCTGATTATCTATATTCTCTCGCTATTCAACGCGCACGCATGTGTGAGATTCTGCTGCTCCAGATAAACACCAAGCACGACCCTAGCCAAGCATTTCTGACGGGGATGTTCTCGCTGTTAGATTCATTATTAGACCAACCGCTGTGTGACGTAATCAGTGAAATTCCTGTTGATGAGGAAATCAAACAAGCACTGACGAGTCGAAAAGGCGTGCTAGGTTTACTTCTTTCGATGATCATTGCGCACGAGAAAGCCGATTGGGAAACAACAGAAAAGTACTGTAGTGCCCTTAAACTGACGGAAGCGCAACTCGCCAAGGCGTTTAGCCAATCGACCGCATGGGCTCAGGAACTGATGTCCCAAACGCCTTAAATCGCTATAATGCGCAAAAAGAAAACCTTTAGCTTGAGTTATATGATGTTGGAGGTTTTATCGCTTAATATAAATGAGATTTCATTCTATGGCTTCTTCTTGCCCTTGCGGCTCCAACCACACTTACCAAGATTGTTGTAAAATTGCCCACAACAATCATGCAGACATTATAACTCCAGAGCAATTGATGCGCTCTCGTTACTGTGCACATGTGCTAGGTTTAGTGGATTACGTGGTGAACACATACCACCCAAGCTGTAATGCAGAAGAGCAACGCGAAGGCATTGCCCAATCCATCGACAGCGATTGGTGCAAGCTTGAGGTAGTAAAAGTCGAAGCGAGTAGCAACGAGAATGAAGGTTTTGTTGAATTCAACGCTTACTTTGATGAAGACGGCAAACGCTACTGTATGACAGAACGCTCTCGTTTCGTTAAAGAAAATGGGCTTTGGTACTACATTGACGGCACGTTCCCAGAAGAAGAGCCGGAACAAGATCCACGTTTGAACCAATCAGTAAGCAGTCTAAAGGTCGGCCGTAACGATCCGTGTATCTGTGGAAGTGGTAAGAAGTTTAAGAAGTGTTGTGGCTAATAAAAGGTTCTAGGTAAAACAAAGGTCCTAGGGGCTTAGAGCCTAAAGTCAATGAAGTGCGCGAGAGCTCCCGCGCACTCTGCTTTAGGTTCAGAGTTTGGGGCTCTTCTTTATTTATGACGCTCTTTCAGTTTATTCACCACATCATTCATCGATAAACCTTGGTCTTGAAGCAGTACCATTAAGTGATAGATCAAATCTGCGGATTCACACACTAACTCCGCCTTATCGCCCGACGTCGCCGCAAGTGCGACTTCAACGCCTTCTTCGCCCACTTTTTGCGAAATACGTTTGGTGCCACGAGCATAAAGACTGGCAGTATAGGAGGAATCTGGATCGGCACTCTTACGGGCAGCCAGTAGCTGCTCAAGTTGATGAAGCCACACCATTTGTGACTCCTCTTGAGGATCCACATCCCAGCAAGTTGTGTTACCCAAGTGACACGTGGGGCCAATGGGGTTCACTTTCACCAGCAGCGTATCGTTGTCACAATCGAGTTGCATGTTCACCAATTGCAATACGTTGCCGGAGGTCTCACCTTTCGTCCAAAGGCGTTGCTTGGTGCGAGAGAAAAATGTCACCTGACCTGTTTCGCCCGTTTTTTCCAACGCATCTTTACTCATGTACCCCATCATCAGCACTTGGCTTGATTGGAAATCTTGTACGATGGCAGGTACCAGACCATCCACCTTTTCCCAGTTGATTCGCTCAGCTAGCGAACTTACTCCGGCGGTTTTTACACTCATAGTCGTACCTCAATGCCTTGTTGTTGCAAATATTGCTTTAGTTCACCAATGTTAATGACTTGTTTGTGGAATACCGATGCAGCAAGCGCGCCATCCACATTGGCTTTTCGGTATGCTTCGACAAAGTGCTCCATAGCCCCTGCGCCACCCGATGCAATCAGCGGTACATTGCACACTTCACGCACCATATTCAGTTGTTCGATGTCGTAGCCGTTACGCACACCGTCTTGGTTCATCATGTTCAATACAATTTCACCAGCGCCGCGTTTTTGCACTTCTTGCACCCAATCATGGGTTTCCCATTGGGTCGCTTTGGTGCGTTCTTCATCACCAGTAAACTGGTAAACCTGATACTTGCCCGTCTCTTTGTCGTAGTATGAATCGATACCAACGACAATACATTGCACACCAAACTTATCAGCTAGGTCAGTAATCAGCTGCGGATTCGCCAATGCAGGTGAGTTGATCGACACCTTGTCTGCGCCAAATTCAAGAATGCGTGCTGCGTCTTCTGCTGATTTAATGCCACCAGCGACACAGAAAGGAATATCAATCACTTCTGCAACGCGAGCGACCCAACTTTTATCGACGACACGACCATCACTTGAAGCGGTAATATCGTAGAACACAAGCTCATCAGCGCCTTCTTCTGCATAACGCTGCGCCAGAGGAACGATGTCGCCAATGATTTCGTGGTTGCGGAACTGAACGCCCTTCACCACTTGTCCATCACGAACATCAAGACATGGAATTATTCGCTTTGCCAACATGCAAACGCCTCCTCTGCTGTGAACTTACCATCTAACAATGCACGACCAACAATCACACCAGCAACACCGCTGCCTTTTAGCGCTTCGATATCCGCTAATGAGCCGATGCCGCCTGAAGATTGGAACTGTACTTGTGGGTACTGTTTACATAGGTCAACGTAAAGCTCAACGTTTGAGCCTTCTAGCGTACCGTCACGAGAAATGTCCGTACAAAGCACGTGCTGCAAACCCACTGTAAGGTAATCGTTGATTAGAGCTTCGATGGTCACGCCTGAGTCTTCTTGCCAACCAGAGATCGCCACTTTACGTATGCCGTCTTGATCGATATTGATGTCTAACGCTAAAACGATTTTCTCTGCGCCGTATTTTTCCATCCAACCTTTCACAAGCTCTGGCTGTTTTACTGCTGTTGAGCCAACGACAACACGCTGCGCACCGGCTTCTAATAGATCAATCACGTCTTGCTCGGTACGCACACCACCACCGATTTGGATGTTCGCTGGTGTACTTGCTAGTAGCTTTGCAATCAAATCAAGCTGGCGTGCTGTCGTGTCTTTCGCGCCAGTTAAATCCACCAAGTGCAGCCAGTTGGCACCGGCTTGGTGGTACAAGTTGAACTGCTCTGCTGGGTCGACTTTGTACTCGGTTACTTGGCCGTAATCACCTTGATAAAGGCGAACCACCTGTCCTTCAATTAAATCAAGAGCTGGAATAATCACACTAAATCCCTTTTATAATTCTAAGAAGTTTTGAATAAGCTTCGCGCCCGCTTTTGAAGAACGCTCAGGGTGGAACTGCACGCCGTAGTAGTTGCCACTTTGTACTGCGGCTGTGAACGGGTTGCCGTATTCACATTCAGCAATTGTGTAGTCCCCAACTGGCATTGCAAAGCTGTGCACGAAGTAGAAGTACTCACCTTCTTCAATACCTTTGAACAGTGGATTACCTGCTTTTGCAGACACCGTGTTCCAGCCCATATGCGGCAGCGGCAAATCGCCAGTTTGTAGTAGCTTCACTTCGCCATCACAAAGTCCAAGACACTCAACTAACTCGTCGGCTTTCTGTCCTTTCTCTTGAGACACTTTGCCCAACAATTGCATGCCTAAACAGATACCTAGTAGCGGCTTCTCTACCTGTTTTACCAAGCTGATAAGATCGCGCTCTTCTAGGTTCTTCATCGCTTCACTGGCAGTTCCCACGCCCGGTAGAAATAGCTTGTCAGCCGCCAATACCACTTGTGGATCTTTTGAAATTATTACGTCATAACCTAGGCGTTCAATAGCAAACTTCACCGAAGAGACGTTGGCACAGCCCGTATCGATAATGACAACTTTCTGTTCTGTCACTGTTTTTCTCCTTGCTAACGTTAGCCTTAAAGCACGCCTTTACTACTCGGTAGTTCAGTGCCTTCTACTTTGATAGCTTGGCGCAGAGTACGACCAAACGCTTTAAACAGGCTCTCAATGATGTGGTGATCATTGTTGCCTGAAGAAGAAAGGTGCAGCGTACACGCTAGGGTGTCAGTCAGAGAACGGAAGAAGTGAACCACCATCTCTGTTGAGAGGTCACCCACTTGCTCACGGCTAAACTGCGCGTCGAACTTAAGGTAAGGACGACCAGATAGGTCCAGTGCACATTGTGCCAAGCACTCATCCATTGGCAGGCTGAAGCCAAAACGACCAATACCACGTTTGTCACCCAGTGCTTCCTTCAATGCTTGCCCCAAAGCAAGAGCGGTATCTTCTACCGTGTGGTGATCATCAATGTGCAGGTCACCTTCTACTTTGCACACCATCTGGAATCCGCCGTGCGTCGCGATTTGATCCAGCATGTGGTCGAAGAAACCAAGACCAGTCGAGATATCATTATCGCCTTGCTCATCAAGGTTTACCGCCACCTTGATGTCCGTTTCTTTGGTGGTTCGAATTACTTCAGCAACACGAGCTGTTACCGTCAGATCTTGAAGGATCTGTTTCCACCCCATGGTTGCTGAATTATATTGAATGCCACGAATTGCCATGTTTTCTGCAAGTTGAAGATCAGTTTGGCGATCGCCAATCACAACAGAGTTTTGAAAATCGACTTTGCCACCTTGAAGGTACTCTTTTACCAAGCCCAATCTAGGTTTACGGCAAGAACAGTTATCTTCATCGAAGTGAGGACAAATCAGCACGTCATCGAACTTCACACCCTGAGATTCAAAGATCTCCATCATCATGTTGTGTGGAGCATCAAAGTCTGCTTGTGGGTAGCTGTCGGTACCCAAACCATCTTGGTTGGTGACCATCACTAGGCGATATCCTGCATCCTGCAACGACAACAGGCTTGGGATAACAAATGGCTCTAGTTTTAGCTTATCTAAACGGTCTACTTGAAAATCAACTGGCGGCTCAACAATTAAGGTGCCATCACGGTCGATAAAAAGGATTTTTTGTTGTTTGCTCACTCGAACTTCCTTATTGCTATTCTTTTGGCGCTCCCGCTATTGAGCGAGACCGAAAAATTCTGACTCTACTTATGCATAGTAGTTTCTTATAAATCCAAGTGTTTTTTCGCACTCGTCACGGTTACCCACACTGATACGCACGCAGTTCTCAATTGGCGAGTTACGCAAAATAATGCCCGTATCCCAAGCCGCTTTGAAAAGATCATCGCCATATGGGAATTTCACCAATAGGTAGTTACCCCATCCTTCAAAAACCTCCAGACCCGGAATCATCGACAAACCCACCTGTAAATAAGCACGGTTCGCATTCAAGTCGAGAACTTGGAACTTTGCTCGCGCTAGTCCTGCTTCAGACAGCGCTTGAATAGCAATTTCTGCTACTGGCACTGGTACTGGATATGGTGCGATGACTTTAAGAAGTACATTAATCAGCGCTTCGTTCGCAAGCGTAAATCCACAACGCAGACCCGCAAGCGCAAAAGCTTTCGACAGAGTACGCAAAATCGCGAGATTCGGGTATTGCGCCAGTAAATCTACCGTTGACGATTCTGGACAAAAATCTATGTACGCTTCGTCCATCACCACGATTGCTCGGTCTTTTGTCATTTCGAGTAGAGAGACAATATCTTCACGATCAACCAAGTTACCCGTTGGATTGTTTGGCGAACATACGAAAACCAGTTTGACGTTATCCAGATTAGCTTTAATACCTGCAAGATCTAGTTGCCAATCTGGCGTCAGCGGCACCGTTTTACGCGCGATACCAAAGGTTTCTGCACTGATGGCATACATGCCGTAAGTCGGTGGGCAATACAGAATCGCATCCTCACCCGGCTCACAGAAAGCACGAATCAACAATTCAATGCCTTCATCTGCCCCCCGTGAAGTCAGCGTTTGCTCTGGTTTCACTCCCGCATAAGCAGCGTAAGCAGAAATCAGTTCTTTGGGCTGACATTCGCTATAGCGGTTAAGGCGAGCAAAGTCAGTTTTGTATTCATTATTGAATGGCGATTCATTTGCATTCAGCCACACATCACCCGTACCACCAATACGGCGGGCCGATAAATAAGGAGTCAGTTGTTGGACCTGTTTACGTGCTAGCTTTTCCATCGATTTGTCCTTTACTTGGCTGGCTGTTTTTCTAAACGGTTTAATTTTTCTGTGCGAATAGTCACGGCACGTTTATGCGCATCCAAGCCTTCTGCTTCAGCCATAGTGACGACGGTTGGTGCCAAGTTCTTTAAACCATCCGCTGACAATTCTTGTATCGTCATACGTTTAGAGAAGTCAGCCAAACCTAAGCTTGAATGCGTCCGCGTGTAGCCATAAGTAGGAAGAACATGATTCGTGCCCGACGCATAATCACCCGCCGATTCTGGTGACCAATCGCCGAGGAAAATCGAACCTGCGTTATCTAGCAATGGCAGAAGTTCTCGAGGATTCTTGGTCTGAACAATCAAGTGCTCAGGGCCATAGTAGTTCGAGATGGAAACCGATTGAGTCAGAGACTCAGCAATAATAATCAAGCTTGAAGCCAATGCTTGCTCGGCGATGTCCGCACGAGATAGCTCCTTAAGCTGACGTTGAACCGCGTCCGTCACTTGATCCGCAATCACAGGTGAAGGTGTCACAAGTACTACTTGAGAATCAGGACCGTGCTCTGCTTGGCTCAAAAGATCCGCGGCAATGAAATCTGGGTCTGCCGTTTCATCAGCAATCACTAGAACTTCTGATGGGCCTGCCGGCATATCAATCGCAGCACCGCGGAAATCATTGCTCACTTGACGCTTCGCTTCGGTCACATAAGCATTTCCCGGACCAAAGATCTTATCAACTTTAGAGACCGTTTCTGTACCATAAGCCATCGCGGCAATAGCTTGAGCACCACCTAAATTGTATACCTCATCAATGCCACACAGTTTTGCGACATAAAGAATCTCATCCGCAATTGGCGGCGGAGAACAAAGCACAACTTTACGACAACCTACGATCTTAGCCGGTACACCAAGCATCAAAACCGTAGAAGGCAATGGCGCGCTGCCACCAGGAATATACAAACCCACTTTTTGAATTGGGCGTGTTACCTGTTCGCAAATCACGCCCGCTTGGGTTTCTACTTTAATAGGTTGAGCTTTCTGCGCTTTGTGAAACTTCGAGATGTTTTCATAAGCTTGCTTCAATGCGCTCATCATATTTGGCGAAAGGCGTGCTGACGCTTCATCGATTTCTTTAGCCGACACACGAATGGATTTTAGTTTTACTCGATCAAACTTCTCCGTTAATTCAACGAGTGCTAAATCGCCTTCTTGACGAACTTTCGCGATCACTTCAGAAACCGAGGCTGTCGTGTTTGCACCTTCTGTAATTGCAGGGCGCTCGAGAATCGAATCTTGTTGCGTTTCGCTGAGCGATTGCCATACGACTGTTCTCATTACAATTACTCCATCATTTTTTCAATTGGCAGTACTAAAATAGAGCTAGCGCCCAGCTCTTTTAATTGTTCCATCGTTTCCCAGAATAAGTTTTCCGTACTAACCAAATGAACCGCCACTTTTTGCTTATCCGCTGAAAGAGGTAATACAGTTGGATCTTCTGCCCCAGGAAGCAATGCTTTAATTTGTTCTAACTTTTCAGCTGGTGCGTGCAACATGATGTACTTTGACTCTTTCGCTCGCTGCACACCTTGCATACGAGTTAAAAGTTTTTCAATGAGTACAACTTTGTCAGCATCGAACTCACCAGTACGTTGAATCAGCGTCGCTTTTGATTTGAAAATAATTTCGGCTTCTTTAAGGCCGTTCGCTTCCAATGTTGCGCCAGTAGAAACCAAATCAGCGATAGCATCAGCGAGACCAGCACGCGGGGCAACTTCAACGGACCCCGTCAGCATACATGCGGAGAAAGGTACGCCTGCTTCATCCATATAAGCTTTAAGCAATTGCGGATAAGTGGTAGCGATGCGCTTACCGGCAAGGTCTTGTGGACCGTTGTACTCCTCATCTTTGTCGATCGCGATAGACAAACGACAGCCACCGAAATCAAGGCGACGAAGTTGAACAAATTCATACGGTTCACCTAACGCTTTACGATCTAGGCGAACTTCTTCCAACTCGTTTTCACCGATAAAGCCTAAGTCAACAACACCATCCATAATTAGGCCTGGGATGTCATCATCACGAACCAAAAGCAGATCAATTGGCATATTCTCCGAGTGAACCACTAAACGTTCACCCATCACGTTGAATTTCACACCACACTCTTTAAGCAGAGCTTGGCTCTCTGTGCTTAGGCGGCCTTTTTTCTGAATTGCGATTCTTAAACGTTGTGTTTGCATTACTTTATCCCTGTGCAAAGTTTAATATTCTATGAGTCCGTGAAACTAAAAAACCCTCGAAAGATGTTAGTCTCCCGAGGGTTAGAAATCTGTTGACTTTGATTTTCACCTCCGGGAGTTTCCTACCTCCCGGGTATGCGTACATCTCCCGAAAGGCTAGGCTAGGTGATGATGGTGATGAATGTTCATTGTAATATTACGCATACTTGTTTCAGGCTCTTTTCATTTGGTTCTTCACCATTCACACTAACCAAGGTGATTACTTTTTTCAACTATTAATTTAAAAAAATTAAATTGTACGTTACAAATAAAAAAGGAGGCCGAAGCCTCCTATTTATTTACATTTAAATTCAATTAATTATGCACTCTGGCACGATGCCATCTTTGACTTCGAAAGCCATGATAGAATCACACAAACAATCATAAATGTAATCGACGCTGCGATAAAAGAAAACACAACTGAAGCAGTCATCCCAAGTGCGATAAAGCCAACACATGAAACGAACGCAACTGATAATGCATATGGCAACTGTGTCGACACATGATCAATGTGGTTACATCGTGCACCAGTAGATGACAGTATAGTGGTGTCTGAAATTGGTGAACAATGGTCGCCGAATACTGCACCTGCTAGAACCGCACTCAGCATTGGTAGCATTAACGCTAAGTCTGTCGCGCCAGCCATGTCTCCCGCGATTGGCAGCATGATACCAAATGTGCCCCATGAAGTACCCGTAGAGAATGCCATTAGGCCAGATAACAAGAATAGGATAACTGGAAGCCAGTGTGGGTTGATGTTGCCTTGTACCATTGAAGAAAGGTAAGAACCAGTCTTCATGTCACCGATAACAGAGCCAATAGTCCAAGCGAAAACCAGAATGAGAATAGCACCAAACATCGATTTAGCACCAATCCAGAGCGTGCGCGCAATCTCTGCCATCGGTAGGCCTTGTTTAACCACAGTAAACAAAGCAACGGCAAGGCCAAGCAAGCTACCGTAAATAAGAGAGGTACCGACGTCTGTGTTCTCAAACGCGCCTAATAGTACAAATTCTTTACCATCCGCCGCTAGCGCTTGACCACCGGTATATAGCATAGAAACAATCGTCGCTAGGATAAGCGTTATGATTGGCAGCGTCAGGTCAGAAACCTTACCCTTTTCACTTTCGCGAATATCTAACTCTTCATTCAAGTCATGCGCTTCTTGTGAGTCGTTCTCTTTATCGTCGTCAAAACCGCGACCTTGAGATGCCGCAATTTCGTGCTCGCGCATCTTACCGATATCCAGACCAAACCACGCCACTGCAAATACCATTAGTAAAGCAAATACTGCGTAAAAGTTCATCGGAATAAGACGAACATACGCACCAAGTGCCGAGTACTCTGTAATACCATGTGACACCAAAATACCGCCGATGATGGTAACTATGTATGCCCCCCAACTAGAAGCAGGCATGATCACACACATTGGAGCAGCCGTTGAATCTAGGATGTACGCCAACTTAGCACGAGACACGTAAAAACGGTCAGTGACTGGACGAGAAATCGCACCAACGGCAAGGCTATTAAAGTAATCGTCGACAAAAATGAATACGCCAAGGAAGGCTGCAAGAAGTTTAGAGCCACGTTTACTTTTTACACGCGTTTGTGCCCATTCAGCAAAAGCGCGAGTACCACCAGATAGGGTCAACAACGCGGTTGTCATACCTAAAAGAATAAGGAACCCGACAATACTCATGTTCCAAGCGTTGATACCACCGTCTTCAATAAAGACAGAAGAAACTTGAGAACTGACATAACCTACCGCATCACCGATAGCCCAATCATTAAGCAGCACCGCACCCAGTACGACGCCAACACCAAGAGAAACGAGAACACGTCGTGTTAAAATCGCGAGAGTCAATGCGACAACAGGCGGTAATAACGAAACGGGAGAATGTGTAAAATCTATTAAATTCATGATCTTCAAAAACCAAAGTTTGGCTAGAGATCTACTGCAGACAAGTCACGTAAACTACGTGCTCATGTTGAACTTAGCGACAGGGAAGCGAACACTCCACCCAACCCTACAGTAGCGCTCCATAGTTTAATGTAAATATACTATGGCAGTGTTGTTCCTTTCGGTAACAACCCCAGCAAGTGGCTTCGATAGACCACCCACTTCGGCAATCTTCGCCTTCCACTATTATTCATTGGCATCACCCCAATAATAGCTACTCTTCGAGACTGCGCCTCTACGGCAACAACGGATACTTGACTGTCAACTTTTCAAATTAACGACAATTTATCTGCGTTATTACATCAGGTGATAGTTATTGTACTCATGAAGCATACTAATGCAACACATCAAACTAAATTAAATGGACAAATAAATAATCGCGTGTTCAATTTATAAATGAAACGTGATCAAGTCATACATTTCACAACTGCAATCACTTCAACCTTGTCGTTTATGAAACTTTATTACTAGTATTAAATTTGCTTTAATTTTACTTAAAGCAATTAATCAAAAGAAATATGACGAAAGTAACAGCAACTATCTTACCCTCTCTCTAAAAAAGAGATTTTAAATTCCAGTGATAAGTATACAAGAAGTTGCTCTGGAAAAAGAGACTACCAATAAAAGATAACAGTGTTGGAAATGGCTAATTACATTTCAAATTCATGAATTAATAATGCAGTCACCCTCAAAAAACAAAGAAATTTAATCTAAATCATGAATTAGTATTTGCACATATGAGAAAGATAAAGTTAAATATAAGGACACTGAATTTAAATCTAGATTTACATCTTATTTATCGTCACGATAAGCAATGTAGAAACTTTTAACCTATTAATAGGAATCGTTATGTCTGAGCTGACTAAAACACTTCTAAATATCCGTAGCCTCCGTGCATTTTCTCGTGAACTAACTCTAGAGCAATTAGAAGAAGCTCTTGATAAGCTAACTATCGTTGTTGAAGAACGCAGAGAAGCAGAGGAAGTAGAGCGTGCAGCACTAGAACAACAAGAAGCGAAACTAGCAGCCATCGCAGAGCAAATCGCTCAAGACGGCATTGACGTTGAAGCACTAATTAGTGCTCTTGCTGGTGAAACGAAAAGCAAAGCAAAGTCTAAGCGCGCTCCTCGCCCTGCTAAATACAAATACATTGATCATACAGGTGAAGAAAAAACTTGGACTGGTCAAGGTCGTACACCTTCAGCAATCCAAGAACAACTTGATGCTGGTAAATCTTTAGATGATTTCCTAATTTAATAGCGAATTTATGAAATAATAAAAAGGTTTTCCCAGTAAAATCTTTTTATTCATAAATAGATACAAAAATGGCGCATTCAGAATGCGCCATTTTTTTATGTGACAAGTTGGCTAATTCAACATAATAAATTAACGTTCCCAGTATGCTTCTTCTAGGCTATCTTCACGTTCAGGCAAACCACGTGATAAACGTGGAGAGTGCTGCACTAGTACTTCGTAACTTGCACGGTTTGCATATTTACAAACTTGTGAAAATGATGAATAAGTTAAATACTCATTATTGTGTTTGCTTGAGTTAGGCACATTTTCTTTGTGGTATTTATTTGCAGCCATATCGTGCAGAACCGCAGATAACGCCGCATCACCTGCCCCATTAGTATTCTTAATCTTTTCTGGCCCTCCCATATAAGGAGAGATATGCGAATATATTTTTATTGCGTTTTCACATGAGTCTTTCTTCGCTGGTCGGCTAAACTCGTAACGGTTGAATTCTGCAATAGACCCAGGAAGCAGCGGCAATGATGTTTCGCGCTTAGCACTGTCCTCGGTGTAGCCAGCCATAAATAGGCCAACAGGACCTGCTGTACAGAGCACTAAGTCAGCCCACTCCAGCGTTTTATCTGAAGCTGCTAGCGGATCAGACTCACCCGTAAGTGCTTCCGCTTCATCTTCGTT
>NZ_ABGR01000001.1 GCF_000171815.1 Vibrio sp. AND4
CTTTATGGTGATTATCGGTACTGTGGTACTGCAAAGTGCGACGGCTCGTCCTGTGGCGAAAGCTTTGGGTGTGGCAGAGCCATCGCCGAGAGGTTTCTACTGATTGGAGCGAATCGAGTGGCGCAAGAAATAGGTAAAGCGTTGGCGAGATACGATCGCAAAGTTCTGCTTACCGACTCGAACTGGGATTACATTAGTCAAGTACGCATGCTTGGTTTAGAACATTACTACGGTAATCCGATCTCTAGCCATGCCGATGATAACCTGAATCTTATTGGTATTGGGCAGGTGGTGGCGTTAACGCCAGATCAACACTTTAACATCATGGCTTGTATGCAATTTGTCGGCGAGTTTGGTGAAGATAAAGTCCATTGTTTACAGAAAACCAAAGCTAACGGTAGTGAAAAACATTCTGTAGCGGCAGAATATCACGGTAAATTGTTGATGGGTGGTCACGTCAGCTACAACCAAATGGCGAGCTTGTTGAGCCAAGGTGCAGAGATCAGACATACCAAGCTAAGTGAAAGTTTTACCTATCAAGATTACCTTGAGCACCATAAAGACAAGCTAGTGATCCCGCTTTTCAATGTTGAGAGCAAAGGTAGGATTCAATTCTGTGATGATCCAGACCAGTTCGCGCCAACTATGAATAGCACTGTGGTCGCACTAATTTATCCGGTTGATGCGTAATAGGCCGTAGCCAATATCAATTGACCAAACTGAGCTTAGCTACAAGGTAAAGATGGACACTCGTTACCCAAGTTTAAAAGTGTAGTGAGAGGGCAGGGTTATAAACACGGGTTATCAACATGAAGTTCTTGCCACAAAGCGAGACTCCATTTGGTTCGATTCGGTAAATGAGAGGTTTAATTTCCGAATTTTCGCATTGACGTTAACGGCGAGGATCGCAATACTGCGCGACTGTTTTATTCTAGGGTGACGACATGACTCCGCAATTTAATCGCAAAGACTTACATCTTGACGCTGTTTTGCATCATGACATGAGCATGAAAAGCAAAACGGCGGGCTTTGAGTCAGTTGAATTCGAGCATTGTGCTTTGCCAGAATGTGACTTTAGCGCCATTGATCTCTCTCGTACATTTCTTGGCCATCAATTGGCGCTACCATTTTTGATTAGCTCTATGACAGGTGGTGCAAAAGAGGCAGAAACCATCAATTGCCGTTTAGCTGAAGCGGCGAGTGAAATGGGTATTGCGATGGGAGTTGGCTCACAGCGAGTGAGCTTGGAAGACAGATTACATTCGGGCTTGGGTAAAACCATTCGTGATCTCGCTAAAGGCATTCCTTTGTATTCCAATCTGGGCGCCGCGCAATTGAGAGACAGGCAAGGTTTTGATAATGCTCATCGTGCTGTTGATTTTATCCAAGCGGACGCCCTATTTGTCCATCTAAATCCGATGCAAGAAGCTTTTCAGAAAAATGGTGACCACGATTGGATTGGTGTACTTAAATCAATTGAACAGCTCAAACTGCGTCTCGATATGCCAATGATCATCAAAGAAGTGGGTTTTGGTATCAGTTGTGTGGTTGCCCGACAACTTGTCGAAGTTGGCGTGGATGCGATTGATGTTGCTGGCGCTGGTGGCACAAGTTGGTCTGCAGTTGAAGGTTACTGCCAGACCGACAGTAAAATGCAACGCGCTGCAGAGTTATTTCGTGACTGGGGTATTCCAACGGCTACGTGTTTAGAGCAAATACGTAGCCAATACCCTGACTTACCTTTGCTTGCATCTGGCGGTGTATATAACGGACTAGAAGCTGCTAAAGCGATACACCTTGGCGCTCACCTTGTTGGGCAAGCTGGTGCGGTGCTTAAAGCGGCAACGATTAGCACAGAATCTGTCATCGAACATTTTGAACAGATGGCGTTAGAGTTGCGGTTAGCGTGTTTTGGTACTGGATCTGTGAATCTTCAAATGTTGACTCAGGCTCGTCGCCTTTAAAGTCGACTCTTTACAATGACCTATTTTTCGATGCAGTTAGGTTCAATTTATTGGATTTCGGCTCTTTTACGGAGCGATAATCGATAAATTGTCGTTGGCTTAACACGAGCAGTGATATTTTGGGTATAGTTCATTCATCAATTGAAAGTGGAACTTAAATTTATGAAAAAATTGGTAATGCTACTGCTAGCGGCAACAGCGCTAACTGCATGTTCTGACGAGGTCGGCACAGAAGCTTGGTGTAAGGACATGCGTGAAAAGCCAAAAACAGAATGGACAACGGACAGTGCGGTTGATTTCGCGAAGCATTGTGTTTTGCAAGATGGCGTGGGTAGCGAGCAGTGGTGTGAAGATCTAAAAGAAAAACCGAAAGGTGACTGGACGGCAAATGAGGCCACAGGTTTTGCCAAGCACTGCGTGTTCTAAGCGAAAACATCAACAAAAGGAAAGCCGAGCATTTTGCTCGGCTTTCTTGTATCTGCTTATTGCTCACAATGTATTGTAAGCCTGATATTATTATTTCACTTGGTCTTAATGGGCTGGCGCGATTGTATTTATATTCAATAAGGTAAGAGCCAAAATGGGAGTGTTTGACTGTTAATCGTCTACGTGACAATGAAAAATATGACAAGCTATAAGCGGAATCAGTTCCAAAATACACTTCACGACTTCTTCACTTTTTTCTAATTACTCTCAAAGGAATTGAGTTATGTGCCTCATCCAAAGCGTTTCATCGTTTTAAGCGAGAGATTCTTCAGCATATAAGGATTGATGAATCGAGGCTTCTGTTTGAGCAATTACCTCAAGATCACAACAAAATGACATAGGCAGTATGTAATATTGCAAATTTTAGTCTAACTTTTAATTGTCACTGACTGCGTAAGTACCAGCATAGCAGTGAAAATTGGTCATTATGTAAACAAAAGGCCGTTAATCAAGCACAAAAAGGGACATTATGTCTGACAGATACACCTCAATGATCAAAGAGTTTTTTCAAGTTTTCGAAGCGCTGAACCAATATGTGTTCGATTCTTTTGGTGAAATGGCAACATGGGAAACAAGGCTAGTAAGGCTTGATATCAATCAAGGTGGCAAGGAACAATCGTATGACGCGGAACAGGTTGCAACCATGCTCAACTTTTCCAAAGATAACATACAATCATTCCTGGTGGTTAATAGCTTCTTAAGCAATAACCTTTATGATCTCATTGGCAATCGAGACTATGAGGATTGGGGGACGGATGGTCAGCGTCTTCAAGTGAAGTATTCCGATCGAACCGTTGAATCTTTTGATGCTGAGCAAATAGCACCGCTGATGGGGCGTCGTATTTACTTCGAATGGACGTTTGAATCATTACAGCGTACTTACGATGATATGATGGCAATCAGTCAACGTCGAATTGCCTGATTCTCATAACGTTTAATTAAACATAGATGCTGCTCATTGTATGAGCTAGTTGTTCAGAGTTCTGGTTTCCTGTTCTCACAACTCTGTAATTAAAACCATATGGTTAAATATGTTGTGATTATTAGCCATTTACTTGTAGAAGGACGAATGATGAAAAAGACAATTTCAATCACGGTGTTAGCGATGGCACTAGCTGGCTGCGATGACGCGAGCAAAACCATTGATCAAGCACAAGAATCCGCTAACAAAGCGGTTGATACGGTTCAAGAGCAGGTCGGGACACTTGAAGAAAAGATGGATTCAGTAGAAGAAATATTCAACCTAGATCAATTTGGTGATGCTTCAGAATCTGCAAAAGCGTTGGCGACATCGGTTGAAGAAGCAATGAATGTAGATTTTAGTGATCCAGAAGCATTGATTGCAGTAAAGGATCGCATTGCCAATGCGTACGCTTGTCTGGTGGAATCATCCCCTGAAATGACGGTTGATAAGGTAATGGAGAAAGTGATGTCCTCTATCGATAGCGCAGATGTCAAATCCTTAATCCAAGAGGGGATTGAGAAAGCGCAATCAGTAAAAGAGTGTGTAATGTAACTGGTACTCCTAGTTACTTTTCTTATCAATGGCGGAGTGTTATGAATCGAGTTCACCCCAAAAAGCTACTCCAGAGCAAATGGACAGCAGCAGAGCCTGTGAACAAAGAAAAGCACTTTATCATTTCAGAAATGGAGTTTGATGAAGAAGGCAATGTCGTAAAGTGTGTCATCGAGGCAGTCATGACGAAGCGAGAGCGAGTATTAGACTGGCATGATTTAAAAGACTCACAAAAATGGCAGCAGGGGTGGAAATAAACTTGTTGCGCATAACCAAAACGAGATGGAGTTAGAAAAGTATTCAAAATCAATAGGCTTGTCTTGCAGACTTTGCTATTAATTGACGTTTGATTTACTTATTTTCTGAGGTAGCTCCATGATCGATTTTGAAAACTCATCAATATTCAAACTTAAGCCGATTGAAGCATCAAAAGTGCGCGACGACTTCCATAAATTCTTAATTGATGGAGAACGTATTTTCGCGGGCTTCAAATCGGTTCGCGACCAAGTCGTGTTCACCAACAAACGTGTGATCTCAGCGAATGTGCAAGGGATTACAGGTTCAAAAGTGGATTATACCTCTTTACCATACAGCAAGATTAATGCTTTCTCGGTTGAAACGTCAGGCTCGCTGGATCTGGATTGTGAAATTGAATTGTTCCTGAGCGAAGTAGGGCGAGTTCGATTTGAGATCAGAGGATCATTCGATCTCGTTTCTTTCAACAAAATGATCAGTGAGCATGTCCTCGCCTAGATATTTTTTAAACTGTTGTATCCATGCGACTTCAAGTTACACCAAAAAGAAAAAATACAGAAAAAAAACGAAGGCCAGTAAGGTTGCCGAAAGTACCGGGTAAATGATGTAAGAATCATGGTTACTGGTCCGTTGGTAGCAAAATGAAACCAGCAAGACATTGTAAACCACGAGCAGCAGACTGATCATGGTACCGCTGTTGAGATTGAGGTTTGATAGTTGTGTGAGAAAAAACGCCAGCAACAGGTAGTCGAAAATGATTAGCCAGAGAAACGCTTTTTTGAGCGAATCATTTTTTGATTTATTGGGCGCGGTGGATACAGACATATCGAACTCAACTAAACAAATATCAGCAATATTATCGTGGGGGAAAGGTCACTCAGAAGATAGAAACTGGCGACCTTTACAGGCTATAGATCTTGAATCTGAGTTTTGGTGTCATTAGGGTCGGTCGAATAACGAATCACTTCTTGCCTAATCACGGGTTGGTTAAACTGCGCTTGCTGTTTCGCTTTTTGTAGTTCGCTGCCTTCTTGACCGCCGAAAAAGGTCTCCAAAACTTGTGCTGCTGGTGTGGTCAGAATAAATAACTCGATTCGGCGGTTCTCGCTGGAGTCGGGTTCTTCGCGGTTAAGCAGGGCGCGATCCGACATCCCTGTTACTTGCATGACGCGATCATCTGGCATGCCACCTTCCACTAAGGTGTTTCTTGCCACATCGGCACGGGAAGCTGATAGCGCCCAGTTCGATTTTCGACCAACACGCTGCTTGAACGGTGTCGAGTCCGTATGACCACTGATGATAAGTGGGTTGTTAATGCGTTCGAACACAGGAGCAAGCGCAAGTAGTAAATCCTCAAAGAAGGGGGTTAACTCTGCACCACCACGGTTGAACATGTGCTGCATGTAGTCATCTTGCAAAACAATGCGCAGGCCTTGCGGTGTGATAGTGACATTAACGTTATCTTGGGCGCTGATTTGCCCTACGACTTTATCGATCACTTTCGCAAGCAGAGCAAGCTGTTCTTGAGTATCGAAATTGCCTGGGATGAGCGAGTCCATCTCTGGTCCGTCGCCATCACCTTGAAAAAAGGAACTGACGACGTGGTTAGAGTTGTGTTGACTTGGCACAGAAGAGTCCTGCGCCAAGTCGATAGGAGAGATACTTTGTGAGGTATCGAAAGGGTTGCCGTAGCTTTTATCAAAAACACTCGAGCTATGAAGGTGAGCCACGATAGCCTTGCGATCTTCCTTGTCGACCACTTGCATGACCCAAAGTACAAGAAAAAGTGCCATCAAAGCGATCATGAAGTCGGCAAACGCGACCTTCCACGCGCCACCATGTGATTCATCATGGTCGTGTGCTTTTGCACGTTTGAACACCACATGCTCTTGTTTTTGCATTATCCCTCCTGTTCAGTTAGCCACTTCTCCATTTGATTGAAAGTTGGTTTAATGTCTAACTGAATGTGTTTACGGCCAGCGTCAATAGCGAGCAATGTTGGCTTCTTCGCAACGTAAGCAACCAAAGTGGCGCGTACACATTCGAAAGCCGTCATGTTTCGTCTAACTCGTTGAGCCATGGCGTTACTGAGTGGATCTAAACAACAGTAACAACCAAAAATTCCAATGAATGTACCGACGAGGGCAGCGGCAACATGATAACCAATCAACGCAATGGATCCATCGATGGCCTGCATAGTGATGATAATGCCACCGACTGCTGCAAGAATACCGAACCCAGGAAGAGCTTCTCCGGTACGCTGCATTGAGCGTGAAGGTAAAAGCATCTCGGTTTGAATCGATTCGATCTCTTGTTCTAACAGTCCCTCTAATTCATGAGGCGACATTTGTCCCATTGCCATTAAACGTAAATTATCGGTAATGAAAGAAATTAAGCGATGATCATTACTGACTTTAGGGTGAGCGGTGAAAATGGAGCTTTGCTCTGGTGATTCAATGTGTGAATCCAAGTGCTTAAAGCCGCGGCTACGTGCGGTTTCGAGTAGATTGTTAAGCAGCGCCATGAGCTCCATGTAATACTCGTATTCTTCACGTGGGCTAGAGATGGTCGCACGTAATTGCTGACGCATTTCTTTTAAGACGTGTGGTGGGTTACCAATGATGAGTGAGCCAACGGCTGCACCAATGATGATTAAAAATTCAGCTGGTTGCCAGATAGCGCCGAGTTTACCACCTGCCCACATGTATCCGCCGAAGACACACACCAGGATGGTAATGGCTCCAAAAAACTTTTGCATCTTTTGACTCCTATGAGGACATTAATTGATTGAGTTGTTTAAGCGCTTGTTTGTGCAACTGACAAATGCGAGGTGGCGTCAGATCAAGCACGAGTGCGATTTCATGAAGGTTAAGCTCATGTTGATAGAACAAAGTCAGCAACAGTTGATCGCGTTTGGGCATTTTTCCCAGTGCTGCGTCTAAGCTGCGTCGGATATGTTCATGCTCCATACCGTCGTATTGGCCGCCAAAGTGGCTTTCTCCACCTGCTTCCATCAATTGGTCAAGGCTTTGCATTTCGCCCGCAAGCGCTGCATTTTGACGGTTGTAATAATCTTGTTCATCTGTTCCCAATGCTTTGATGATTTCCGCATCGGTGGGCATCCTACCCAGTGCACGGGTGAGATCTCGCGTCACGTCATTGAGTTCATGTGCTTTTTGTCGGGTTTTACGTGAGCGCCAATCCAAGCGGCGAAGTTCGTCCAAAATCGCACCACGCACACGACAGACCGCAAAAGCAGGAAAGTGTGGATCGTCCACTTCTCCATAACGACGTCCTGCTTCGACGAGTGCAATCAAACCTATTTGCTGCATGTCTTCAATGCTGCAATGTGAGGTCGCATGAGCGCGCAACTGGTTTACCACGCGCTTAACCATAATTTGATGGCGTTGCAGCAGCGCATTTTCATCAATAGCGCGAGAAGGAGTATTCACTTCCTCCTCTTGGGTATAACTTTCTTGTAGGTTCATTTCCAACATAGCTGTGCTCCGCTATTGCACAACGTACTTGGTCACTAGAACATCATCGATATCACGTACGATATCGGTCTTTGCGAACGCGACCAATAAGGTCTCTTTGACTTCGCTTTGTAGGGCATCAATAGCGCCCGCCTGTTGAAGTTCATCATAGGTTTTGTCGCTAAACAGCTTGAGCAGCGAATTTTGGATCATCGGCATGTAGGCATCAATGTCCTTAATACGCTCAGGACGGCGTGTCTCCACCGCCAGTTCTAGCATCACAAAGTGGGTTTGTTTCTTGCCTTTTACAGTCAATACCAGCTTATCTAATGGGTGAAAGCTTGGGCCTTTCGTTGTTGGTTGCTCAGCAGTTAAAAAAGCCAGCGGTGAGCCCTCCAAGAAGCCACTTGCACTGGAATCGGATTCGGAAGCCGCTGAACTTTTGTTGAGATACCAAATACCGCCAACCACAGTGGCAGCGGAAATGAGGGTACTGGTGATGATCATAGTAATAAACAGTGCGATCATTTGTTGTTTGGTCATAACCTTTTTCCTCGATGATTCATTAGGCTTGAGTATTTAGCCAATGCTCTGAATAGTTTGTTGTACTAGATTTGAAGGCGTTGGTTTCATGCGCCGCGAAGATGGTTGTTTCTTCTTGAGTGCCGTCATGAGAGTGTCGCTCTTGGCCTTGATCCGAGCCAACATTGACATCCACATGGACGAAGTTTTGTTCTTGAAGTTCAGTTCGAAGGCGCTCAGACACTTGCATCAGTGCTTCACGTGTTGCGGCGGCGTTGGCGTTGATTTGCACGCTTAAACGGTCACCCTCTACACGTACTAACAAGTCCAGCTTTCCCAGCTCCGGCGGGTCGAGGCGAATCTTAGCTTCTTGAAGATTCTGTTGTGCTTGCAAGGTCACTCGGTCTTGTAACACTTGCATCATCTGTTCGCCCCATTTACCGGAACTGGTATCCACTCGAACTGCCGCCCATTCCGCGCCTTGAGTGTGAGTAACTGCAAGCGGTGAGGTTGGGTTCGAATGTTGGGTTATTGGTGTCTGTGATTGCGCGTTGGCTGCCAATGCTTGCCCCTGAACGGGTTGATTTAACAACATTTGCAAATCTGCCGAGGGAACTTTAAGTGAACTTAATGCGCTTGCTTGAACCCCATTTTGATTTTCTTGCGTATGAGAAGTCAGTATTGGATTTGCGTGAACACTTGTGCTTGAATTTGTCCCCTGCAAGGGGCTGCTTAACGATGCGTGTGTTATCTGGTTAGTTTCAGCTTGTTTACTCGCAGCCTTGCTAATCCCTTGTATTAGCGTTTGTGCTTGTGTGGCTAGATTCGCAGGTGTTGAAGTACCGAGTACAGTTTCCTCAAAGCGCTCTTCTTTGATGAGCTCTGAAGGGACGAGGTCATCGGCCACTGTCACTGTGTCAGCTTCTGTTGATGTAATGTGTGAATGTAAGTGAAAGCCAGCGATATGCTGAGTCACGGTAACAGGCACAGTGATTGGCCCCTGCTGAGTAGCCGAGGTTAAATCCACTTGCGAAAAGCCTTGTTCTGTTCGAGCGTGAGATATTTTCCCAGGTGCCGTCAATTGACTAGGTGCGCTTG
The DNA here is from genome assembly GCF_000171815.1 of Vibrio sp. AND4. Taxonomy (GTDB): domain Bacteria; phylum Pseudomonadota; class Gammaproteobacteria; order Enterobacterales; family Vibrionaceae; genus Vibrio. The sequence continues at coordinate 9,318 of NZ_ABGR01000001.1, forward strand.
CAGGCATTGAATTGGTGACCATCATTGCGTTAACTCCATCGTCATTGCAAGTTGGTAAGCCATGGCTCGTTCCTGTTGGTCGTTAACCATGTTCATCTCTTTCTCCAGTTCACTGGTGGCCTTCTCGAGCGCGGCAAACGCAGTGACATGCACCGATTTTGCCCGCTGGATCTCCGGTGCGAGTTTCGGATCTTTTAAGAAAGGCTTATGGCTAATAAGCAATTCGCGCAACTGTAAGTCGTAGCGTTTTAGTGCTTGCCAATCCGCGGTTTTCGTGGCGATTTGGATCAGCTTTGATAAGTGGCGAAATCGCTCTGGTGACACTTTATGCTTGCTGTCCAAAGTTCATCCACCCTTCTCGAATGTTACCCATCACACTTTCCACATTGTCTAAACGCGTTGCGTCATTTTGAGTGCTAGCGTAGTACAGTTCGACTTGGCAGAAATCGTAGAGTTGATGTAGATTTTCTGCGATTTCGCCACCATTCTCCTCATCCAGTGCGCTGCTTAAACCGATAAGAATGTTCATACACTTGTTGATGCCTAGTCCTTTTTCTTCGAGGCGATTCGCTGCAAGGTGGCCGCGAATACGCTCAATTTCATCGAGCAGTCCATCGATCAGCATGACGACGAGTTGGTGTGGGTTGGCGGATGCTGCTTGAGCATCAAGATCAACCTGTTGGTATGAGTCGTAGCCGGAATCCATTAGCATAAGTATTTCTCCTAAAGCGTTAGCCAAACATCGACATGGTTTGGTTCATTTGCGTCATTAAGGTGTTCATTTGAGTAAATTGAGTGAGGTAGCGGTTGTACGACATTTCGTATTTGCGTTCTAACGTGGTCTGCTTGTCTTCTATGCGATCTAAGTTAGCTTGCAGGGCGTCTTTACGAGAATTGAACGTACCAGACGAGAACTTCAAAAACGGTTCTGCCATATCATCGATTGAGTCGAGAAGGGCACCGTCGTCGTTAAACATCGCTTCAAGCGCCGCGCTGTTACTTTTTTGTGCTTGTGTAAATTTGTCTTGGTCGACGTTCATTTTGCCTTTGCGATCAAGAGTGATGCCGACTTCGCTCAAGCGCATGCCGCTATGTTCGCCACGGACTAAGCTTGTTAACTGGCTCTCAATCGACCGTAAGGTAGGATCACTGGCTAATACGCCACGAGCCTTACCTTCTTCACCAATTTTGGTGTATTCATCAATGGTAGAAACCAAAGCGTTATAGGACTCAACAAACTTATTAAGTTGCTCTTTAGTCCCCTCGCTGTCCGCACCGACATCCATCGAGATAGCGGCATCACCTGATGTTTGTGCTTTGGTGACCGTGATGTCGACACCATCAATCACGCCTTCGAAGGTATTGCTGGAGTTAGTCAGCTTAAGTCCAGTCCCTTCTGCGCCGAGCCAGATAACAGCATCTTGAGGTTTACTGATTTCTTTCGTATTCGTGAATGCATCTTCAAACCATGTTTGTCCTGTGCCAGTGGCACTGACATTGATGCTGTTGGCAACGCCGGTTTCAGTGCTAGAAAGCATGAAGTGCGTTTGGCCGTTTGAACGTACAAGAGTGGCATTCACACCAGGGTTATCTGGATTGTTATTGATTGTGCTGACCAGATCTGTGACGGTTGCTTTGCCATCACCATCGGCATCCACCGTTGACATGTCTAAGGTCATGGATTCACCATTGATGGTAAACTCTAACGTTCCCGAGGTTGGAACTTCCGTCGTAGCCTCTAGGCTTGCAGGCATACCGGCAGAAATCTGATGTGAAGTTGCCACTTTCTCGACAAAGATCTGGTAGTTACCTACTAATGCGTTGGCATCAGCATTTGCAGTGAAAAAGCCTTCCTGAGAGGTCGTTGCGGTGTTTTTGATGATGCCACTTGTACTGCTGTTCATCTCGTTTACCGCAGTTCGGAAGTCACGTAATGCACTTTCGACTTTACCAAGCGCGCTAAGCTGCGCCTGATATCGATCGGTTTGCAATTGGTAACGTTGTTGAAACGGCTGAACGTCTAACGTTGCAAATTGGGTTGCCATAGTAATTGGATCTAACGAACTCATGAAGTCGTTCCCTCTCATCTGTGTTTGGCTTTTGGTGCCAGTGATAAATAATGAATCGCAAGATGCGTGCCTGATATTAATGTTTATATAAAACAGTAACTTGCTTTATATTTTATGTGTTGGGAGGAAGTGAGCTTTCCACCTTTCAGGTTCCTCTTTCCCCCTAGTAGCTAAAGGGTTCCCATGTAAAGAGGGCGACCAAAAGTGGACAAAGGTTTAATTCAACATAGGGAGAAAAGGGAGGTGTATGATTGTCAGCATGAGGTACCAATGTTGGCGTTGACTGCTAACAACGAAAAAGCCTCCCAGATACGAGGGAGGCTTTGAGTTTGGACGAATTAAATTTGACGCTTTCCGCGTAAGTAGAGAATTTCTATTAACGCAGCAGTGACATTGCCATACCTGGCAGCTGGTTAGTTTGAGAAAGAACCGTTGTACCTGCTTGCATCAGCATTTGGTTCTTTGTCATGCTTGAAGATTCTACCGCGAAGTCTGCGTCTGTGATACGGCCTTTCGCAGCAGATGTATTCTCAATCATGTTGCCTAGGTTAGTCATCGTGTGTTCTAGACGGTTGATGTTCGCACCCAGTGCTGAACGTGCAGTACCGATTTCACCCAAAAGACCTGCGTCACCTGTTGTTCCTGTTAGATCTGTCATTGCAGCCTGAGCGTTTGCCTCAGATGTTAGGTCGCCAAGCAATAGTGTGCCAGATACACCAATTGATGCGTTGATCGCTTGTACTTGCGTTGAAACGTCTACTTTAAGTTGTTCGCCTGCTTGAGTACCAATTTGGAAGTTAACGGCTGCTGCACCAAATGTACCTGCATCTTGCAGAAGTTTGTTACCACCAAAACTCGTTGAGTCCATGATGTTCGCAAGCTCTTCACCTAGCTGCTGGTATTCCTCGTTTAGTGCCGTGCGGTCGTTCACCGATACAGAACCGTTCGAAGCCTGCGTTGCTAGGTCGTTCATGCGGTATACGATATTTGTCATTTCATCCATCGCGCCTTCCGCAGTTTGCATCATTGAGATGCCGTCTTGCGAGTTGCGCATTGCAACGCTCATGCCGCGAGTTTGAGACTCAAGACGGGTAGCAATTTGTAGACCTGCCGCATCGTCTGCTGCTGAGTTAATACGGTAACCCGTGCTCAAACGCTCCATTGACGTATTCAGAAGGTTACTTGTATTGTTCAGAGTATTCTGAGTTACAAGCGACGCGTAGTTAGTATGCATAGATAAAGCCATCTTGGTCTCCTTAGTTTTTCACTATTCTTTCAGGCTTCGGGATTCTCCCTTGCTCACTAACTAGAGGCGGTTGATTGGTTTTAATGATTAATTAGAAATTTAAAACTTTTATCGAAAAGTGCTAATTTGATTGATTTTAGTGACTTGTGTCCCAGAAAGTTTGTACTGTAAAGGCCCTTTGATATAAAAGAGGGTGATTTTTTGTGATTTACCTCACCCTTTTATTTAATCCGATTTATCCAGCGTCGAATGATTTAAACGACAATGGGGTAGGAATATCACTGAAATAACCAAAGTAATAACTCGCACCAAGTAAGCGGTAGCGATTGAGTTCATTTTGGCTTGCGACTTTTCCTGCTACCCAAGGAAATTGATTGCGACGAAGAAAGCGAGCAATAGGAAGGAACGCGTGCTGGTCTTGTTTGTTTTCTATGGTAACCGATAGCTTGATTCGATCGGGTTCAAAGTCGGCAATGCGTTCAAAGTGGGTTTGATTCGTCGAGACTTCAAACCATAAGGCAAATACGTTTGCTTTGAGCTGTTCTACCAAAGGGCTCACTCTATCAAAGAGACATAAGGTCTCATCGGCTTGAAGAGAAGGGATGATGTGCTGAAAGGCGACATGATGGAACTGAATCATCTGATTCAAAAAATGACGACCAGATTGCCATAATAATGTGTCAATTCGGATAGGTACGACCACATTACTGATAAGATCCGGATGAAGGGTTTCGAATTGGAACTGTGTTTGGCGCAAAGCGAGATACAGGCTGTATAAATCTAAGCAATATTGCATTTGCTCAGATAACTCAAATTGATACACACTTTGCTCGCCACGAACACCAAAGCGCAGAGTAAGGTGCTGGTATTCCACCTCACCATTTTTTGTTTTCCGGATGGCCTGACAGGCGTGCTGTATGTCATTGTGCCTGAGCGCATCGAATACCAGTTGGTCGTCGGTCGTGACAATATGCTGCAGTGCAAGATCGCACAAGTAGTCATACATCGCTTTATTTGAGCTGAGATTAGCCAAGGTTTCCTACCACGTTGATCTGTTTGTTTTCTGGGATTTCATTGTACGACAGCACTGCTAATCCTTGGGTAAAGGTACGCGCATAGCGTGCCAGCAATGGGCGTAGTTGTGGCATTACCAATAAGATTGGCGGTAAACCTTGTTGTTTAAGTTGCTGCCTAATTAAGGGTAAGTTCTGTTGGAACTGACTCAGAATGTTTGGCTCAATTGGAAAACTGTCTAACATGACGGCACCTGCCGTTTGTGCTTGTTGTAGTGATGTCATCAGCATTTGCTCAAGTTCATCCGATAAAGCGTAGACGTTGAGTTCGTTTTTTTGACCTGCGACCAAGTTAACCAGAGTTCGCTTTAGCGCGCAGCGCACGTCTGCCGCGAGCAAAATGGGGTCTTTAGTGTTTTCCGAAGAATCCAACATGGTGTTAGCGATGGTGCGGATGTCTTTAAGCGGAACTTGATCGAGCAAAAGTTGGCGATAAACCTTAAGTTGCTGTGCGGGTGTTAGCGCAGCAGCTAAAGCCTCTGCTAACTTTGGCGCCTGTGCGGTGAGACGTTGAGTCATGGCTTCTACGTCATCATGGGTAAACAAGTCAGCCAAATTGGTTTTCATGATTTTGCTAATGTGCGTTGCGATTACCGTGCCGTCATCAACCACTTGGTAACCCATGTTGAGCGCTTTGGCTTTGTCATGATGTTCAATCCAAACAGCAGGTAACTGGTACGCAGGATCACTGCCGAGAATCCCATCAACTTCGCCATAGGTTTCACCAACGGCAATCGCCATTAAACGCTCTGGCTCGATAAAGCCTTGTTCAATCACCTCACCATTCAGGGCGATGGTATATTGGTTTGGCTTCAAACTGAGGTTATCGCGAATACGCACCTCAGGTAGCAAGAAACCGACTTGCTCAGAGAGGTTACGACGTACGCCACGAATACGCTGTGCTAAAGGTGCGCCTTGTTCCTTGTTGACCAAGTGCACCAATCGGTAGCCTAATGCAAGAGACAGGGTATGGACATGAGGAATATCGTCCCAAGTGAGAGTGGTTTCTTCTTCCTGCATAGCATGAGAGAGCGCTTCCACTTGGTCAATTTGCGCATCTTGCACCGGCTTTTTGCTTTGTTGCCAGCCCGCAAATGCCAATACTCCTGCAAAGGTGAAGAACGCAAGATGAGGCATACCCGGGACCATGCCAATGATGGCCATGATGGCCGCCACGCTGTATAAGGTCGCTGGTGTGGCGAGCAGCTGTTTGTGCATGGTTTCCGACATGCTGTTATCGCTGTCGTTAATCCGCGTTACGATAATCGCAGCAGCAGTTGCCAGTAACAGTGATGGTATTTGAGCAACTAAACCATCACCGATAGTCAATAGAGCATAAGTCTTGAAGGCTTCCGACGCAGGTAATCCGTGCTCGAAGACACCAATACTGATGCCACCGATGATGTTGATAAAGAGGATTAACAGGCCCGCAACCGCATCACCACGAACAAATTTAGATGCGCCATCCATGGAACCGTGAAAGTCGGCTTCGTTGGCGACTTCTTTTCGGCGTTGACGTGCGTTTTCTTGGTCAATTAGGCCGGCGTTTAAATCGGCATCGATGGCCATTTGTTTGCCCGGCAATGCGTCCAAAGTAAAGCGTGCTGAGACTTCGGAAATACGCTCGCCACCTTTAGTGATCACAACAAAGTTAATGATCATTAAAATGACAAACACCACCAAACCGACCACGTAGTTTCCGCCGATCACGACTTCACCGAAGGCTTGAATGACTCTACCAGCCGCATCGCTGCCGTTGTGACCCTCAAGTAACACAATACGTGTTGAAGCGACGTTTAAAGTGAGGCGAAGTAAGGTCGCAACCAATAAAATGGTTGGGAAGATTGAAAAGTCGAGTGGCCGTTTCGCCGTGGTGCTGACCAGTAATACTAGGATCGCTAACACGATATTGAAGGTGAACAAGGCATCTAATAGTAAAGGGGGTAACGGCAAGATGACCATCGCCAGTACGACCAACAAGACGATTGGAATGCCAATGAGGCCTTTGGTGGAAGCTTGAAGGTGTTTTAACCGGTTAAACATACTCTGGTGTCCTTGGGTAAACGCGGGTTAATCAGTGTTGCAAATGTTTTGGAATTGAAAAATGAGGCAAAGGTGTTGGTTTCTTTCCATCCCCTTGACGAAAGGCTTTCAACTGCAAAACGTAAGTTAAAATATGGGCAATTGCGATATAGAGTTGGCTTGGTATGGCTTGCTCAATCGCAGTGGTGTGATAAATCGAACGAGTAAGTGGTGGTGAGTTGATGATCTCGACTTTGTTTTCACGAGCGATGCGTTGGATGTGCATCGCGGTTTCATCGACACCTTTCGCGACTACAAATGGTGCATCGGACAGTGAGGGTTCGTATTTCAATGCCACCGCGAAATGGGTTGGGTTGGTAATTACTACGTCAGCGGTAGGCACCATTTTGTCGATTTTACGGCGTGCAAATTGCTGCTGAATCTGACGAATACGCTGTTTGACCTCAGGTCGACCTTCATTATTTTTAAACTCTTCTTTAAGCTCTTGCTTGGTCATTCTCAGCTCTTTGAGGTGTTCCCAGCGTTGGTAAGGGATGTCTATTACCCCAAACAGTAATAGAGCAAAGCCCATTAACAGTAGACCCTCAAATAAAATCGACATGATCAGTGAGAAGCCTTGGCTAAGTGGCAAGTTTTGCATGCCAAGTAATGGCTGAAGGTGGCTATTGAGGTAGCCATAAAGAATGCCGAAGATGACTAACACCTTAACGGTGGACTTAACCAGCTCTACCAAGGAACGAGTAGAGAAAATACGTTTAATGCCAGAAATTGGATTCAGTTTGCTCAGCTTTGGCATTACGCTCGCAAGACGGAACATCCAACCTCCCAACACCATACTGCTACCACAGGTCACGATTATAATCACCGTAAAGAGGGGTAACAGCATTTCAATGAGCACCGCTAAGCTCTGACCAAAGTGCTCCACCAATTGCTTTGGATTTTCTAAGTCTGCTTTCGTTAGGGTCATGTTGTAGCGGAATACGCCCGACATGCTCTCCCAAGTACTGTTGAGCTGAGAATAGAAAAACATCGTCACGGCTAAAAAGATAAGCGCCGTGGTGAACTCTTTTGCTCGAGGGATTTGCCCTTCCTGCCGGGCCTTTTTTACTTTTTGCTGGGAAGCTTTTTCGCTTTTGTCTTGAGACGATTGTTCGCTCATGCGCCCCCCAGCATAAAGTTATTTAGGAAACGGATGGTGTCGTGAACTAATGTGGTATATCGACTGGGTACCCCAGAGACTGAAATCAACACGCTGAACAAACCCAATAGCATGGTCATCGGAAAGCCCAACGCATAAACGTTCAGAGAGGGTGCTGCTCGATTCATCACACCGAAACTGATGTTGGCAAGCAACATGGAGGCGATAGCAGGTAACGCTAACGCAAGTGCAGAGGCAAACATCCACCCAAATATGTTCACGACACCTTGCAAAGAGAGAGCGGTGATACCGGATCCGACAGGCCAGACAACAAAACTTTGAATCACGATGTCAATAATCAATAAATGCCCTTCAAGCGCAAGAAACAGCAAGGTCGAGAAGATCAGAAACATGCGACCTAGAATCGCGACAGACAAGCCATTAACCGGATCGTTCATCACTGCCATACCCAAGCCCATTTGTAATGAGATTGTTTGGCCGAGCATGGTGAAGACATTGAACAACATGTGCAGGATTAAACCGAACATGAGCCCCCACATTGCTTGCTCCAACGCAAGGAAAATTGAGGTCATCGAGAACAGCTCTACTTCCGGCATGGTTGGCATCAGCGGGGCGGTGATCACCACGATCGAGAGGGCAAGCAAGCTACGCACCCAGACTGGGATCAAAGCATCACCGAAGAATGGCATGGAAATGAACACGGCGCCGACGCGAAAAAAAGGCCACCAAAGCTGACCTAGAATTACGGACAGTTCCGCAAACGTGATCGCCATTAGCCGATCATCCCTGGAATGTTGTGGAACAAGAAATCAAACAGTTCCATAATTTTTCGTAGCATCCAGTGTCCTGCAAAAATGACCATTAGCAGTGTGACTAACAAACGTGGCAGAAAGCTTAAGGTTTGCTCGTTAATTTGCGTGGCAGCCTGAAATACCGCGATGCATAGACCAACAATTAGACCAGGGACAACTAAGACGGCCACCATTGAAATGATCAGCCATACCGCATCAGAGAATAGCGTAACGGTTAGCTCGGGTGTCATACTATCTCCTGCTAACCGAAACTGGCGGAAAGCGTGCCGACTGTCATTGCCCAGCCATCAACGAGAACAAATATGACCAACTTAAATGGCAATGAAATAATAAGAGGCGAAAGCATCATCATGCCCATGGCCATCAAGACACTGGCAACCACAAGGTCAATGATCAAAAACGGAATAAATAACATAAAGCCAATTTGAAACGCAGTTTTTAGCTCACTAATGACGAAAGCGGGCAACACAACAGCAAATGAAATATCCTCAATATTTTGGTCGATTGGCTCATTGGCAATGCGCAACATTTGTTCTAATGAGCTTTGGTGAGTTTGCGCCAACATAAAGTTTCGAACAGGTTTTTCGGCCACCGAAAACGCCTGCATCAAGGTAATTTCGCCATTGTCATATGGCTTGAAAGCGTTGTCGTGAATATCGGTCCAGACCGGGCGCATAATGAGTAACGTTAACGCAAGTGCAATACCGACCAAAACGCGATTTGGCGGACTTTGTTGTAAGCCCAGCGCCTGACGCAAAATAGCCAACACCACGATAATGCGTGTAAAGCTGGTGGCCATCAAGATGAAGGCTGGTAAGAAGCTAAGTGCCGTCATGAGTAACAGTATTTGTAGCTTAACACTGTACTCTTGCTGAGTATCGCCGTCGGAAACAGACAAAATGGTTAAACCGTTGTCCGCTGCCATGGTTGGCAGCGAAAAAAGTATCAAACCAAGCAATGCCAGCACCAACGAAGGCCCCCGACGCTGACAGTTACTCAGAACATTCATCACAAACCCCATTTGAACTTATCGACCCATGCCGCTAAGCGCGGAATCATGGACTTCGATCAAGCGCAGACCATATTTATCGTTAATGACTACGACCTCAGCTTGCCCCATCAGAGAGCCATTTACTTTTACATCAAGCGGTTCGCCATTGAGCTTGTCCAACTCAATCACTGTGCCTTCACCGGCTTTCATCAGATCACCCAAAGGAATTTCTTTACTCGCTACTTCAAGCGTTACGGTAACCGGGATGCTTTTGAAGAAACTTAAATCGCGCTCAGCTACTGGCTCTGGAGTGAAAGCCTTGTCGGTTTCGAAATCCTCTAAGTGCAAATCGTCAAAGTTTAAATCATCGGCGTCGAATGCTGGGTTGTGTTGCGCGTCGCTCATCGCTGCGATTCCTTATCTGGGTTAAAAATCAGTACAAGCTGGCCGTCTTGTTCGGCAACACGACCAGAGAAAAGAGTTTGGTTACCTATGCTCACTGGCACAGTATTGAGAAGTTCGATGGGCAAAATATCGTCTGGCTGCAACTCGACCACATCACTTAATGCCATGGTTTTCTTGCTCAATACGACGTTAAGGCGCACAGGGGTTGACTCTAGCGAGCGGCAAAAAGGTTGATACAAGTTGGTCTCGTTATGAAGGGCTAACTGCTCGATCAAAGTCTGAATCATAGTGCTATCAAGCTTGAGATGAATTGATCCCTGTAGGCCTTCAAATGCGATTGAAATTTCGGTATGCAGACCGATACCTCGTGGCGCCTCGTACTCGCAGGTTTGCCACATGTCTTGAGGTGCTAGCCAGTTGGTGATAATTCGGCTAATACGCTCTTGAAGGCGCAAATCACTCGCCGTTAAAGAAGTGGACACACGCTCGTTGGCGGCGCTGTAAAAGCGGTCAGCCAGTTTGGTTAATGCTTGTGTGTCCGTGTGTATGTAGACCATACCGCCATCTTGATGTTGATAAGCGGAGGTTTGATCTTTAACTAATAAAGTTGGTGAGAACCTGTGTAGCTCTACAGCAAATAAATCCGCCTCTATTTTACTTGTATTGAGCCAATTTTGTAATTCATTAGTGAGGCTAGAACAAGACTCTGAAATCAATTTTTCGAGCTTTTCACGAATGATATGAATAGGTTTGCCCAGCAACTCTGCATCAAGAACTTTGATGTCGGAAATATGTTCATTGACTCTGCTTTCCATTTGTATTTTACCGTGCCTTAACAAACTTGATTGTTTACTTAATAATAAACAGTCTACACGGACTTTTTTAATATCCCTTAGTTTCTACTTTAAAGATTGTGACTTTAGTTCACATGTTGGGTTGAATTTAACGGTATGTCCTTTTAATAAAAATTAAAAAGAGGTAGCTTTGGCTTATAAAATAGTTAATAGCCAAATATCAATTAAATAGTTATCTAAGATGTAGTTTATTTGACCGTTATGTGATGGTAAAAGTAATGACAATCTTTGCAGTTATAGTCCTATGAAACGCTATTTTATTGGTTTAAATGGTCTTTTTATGAATTTTTGCGCAAGGCTTATGACGCAATAATGACCAGATTTAAAATTTAATAATAGGGACTTAATATGATTATCTATGCAAGGATTTATAATCTAAAGGCATATTTTACTAAAGTTATCATGTCAGGTCTGTGTAATAAATACCTAGAAATAAGTGTTCATAAAGTATTTTATAAATTACTGATTTTAGCTGGATTAACTTTTCATAATTTGTCATTAGCAGATGAAGAAATCAAGATTCCAATGGATCTCTCGATTTGGTCATATAAAGGAAATAAATTTGAGTGCAACCTAATGCACTCAGATGTTCCGCAGGGGAAGTTTTATTTCCGGTCGGAACAAAAAAATAATATTTCTTTTATTACTTACGTTCATAATAAAAACAATAAATGGGATAACGCTTTATTGTTAAGTGAGAGTGCTCCGTGGAAAATGGAGCTTTTAAGAAAAGAAGAGGCTTCACTTTCGTTGAGCTCGGTAACCAACCATTTCGTTTTTAAGCATGGTGTAGAATCTCTGCTTAACGCCATCACTTCTGGGAGCTGGATTACATTGTTACTTAGTGGTAGCGAGGGCTCACGTGGAAGTAACGATTCCGCTATCAGCAGCATCACACTTCCAACCATTCAAATGCAAAATGCCCTGGCCTCATTCAATCAATGCCGAGAGCAATTGCCGGAGCTATCTTACTCTCAAGCCCGTAATGTGAATTTGCCGTTTCAGTTCGGTCAAAAAAAATTAAACGCCAGCCAGCAAATTACCTTAGCTGCACTTTACAGCTACATTTCCGTTGATGAGCGCGTGACCAAAATTCTTGTTGATGGTCATACCGATAATGTCGGGTCTCAATTGACGAATTTAACTGTGTCTCGTCAGCGAGCAGAGCAAGTGGCGCAGGCACTGATTCAGAAGGGCATGGATCGCTCATTGATTGAGGTTCGAGCGCATGGCTCGCGTTACCCAATTGCAAGCAATAAAACTCAATTAGGACAAGCCAAAAACCGTCGAGTGACACTGCGGCTTGTTCGAGACAACGAGCGAGTGATGACCAAAAACGATCTGACTAAAATCAAAACCGACAAAACCAACTCTTCGGTAAAACTGCAAACCCAACAAAAGAAGGTAAAGGTTCAATGATGACGAAAATGGATATTTTGTTGGTTGAGCCCAATGAGCACCTTGCGCAGCCAGTGCTGGATGTACTAGAGAGTGCTGGTTATGTAGCAAGACACGGTCGCACTGGTCGTAGCGCGCTATTGGAAAAGCGAGCATGCATTACGCTGGTCAGCTCAAATTTGCCGGACATGTGTGTAAGTGAGTTTGTCGCGTGCCATCAAAAGCAGCGTAGCGCTGGTGTGGTGATTGCGATTGTTGAGCAAGAGCAGAGTATCTTGGCTGCGGAAATCATGAAGTCAGGTGCGACGGATTATTTACTCCGTCCATTTGAAACCAACCAACTGTTGAATTTACTCAAGCGAGTGGAAGCTTTGGGCAAACCACTGGCGAACATCGTCGCTGAGTCATGGCGCAGTAAACAAGTTCTTCAACTCGCACATCGGGCTGCCTGCACCAATGCGAGTGTGCTTATTACTGGCGAATCTGGCACAGGTAAAGAGGTGTTAGCTCGTTATGTTCATGAGCAATCATCGCGTGATGGTGGTCCGTTTGTCGCAGTAAATTGTGCGGCCATACCTGAATCTATGCTGGAAGCGGTGTTGTTTGGACACGTAAAAGGCGCATTTACAGGTGCCACTAATTCACAAAGTGGTAAGTTTGAAGAGGCCAACGGCGGCACGATTCTAATGGATGAAATTGGTGAAATGTCGCCAGCGGTTCAGGCTAAGTTATTACGCGTGCTACAAGAGCGCGAGGTAGAGCGTGTTGGTAGTCATAAAGCGATTAAGTTGGACATTCGAGTGATCGCCGCGACAAACAAAGACCTGCGTGAAGAGGTGCAAAAAGGTACGTTTCGTGAGGATCTTTACTATCGCTTGGATGTATTGCCACTGCACTGGCCACCACTGCGAGAGCGCAAAGAAGACATCCTACCTATCAGCCAATTCTTCATTGGAAAATACCAAGACGGCAGCCGCTGCTATTTGTCTCAAGATGCCATTTCTGCTCTGAGTCAATATCACTGGCCAGGTAATATTCGCGAACTTGAAAATGTTATTCAACGTGCACTCGTCATGCGTCATGGGGATTACATCACCGCGCACGATCTGATGTTGCCAATCGAATTGATCGCGCCAGTTCCTTGCGCTGAACCCACTTCGAGCTTTGGCCATGTAGAGGCGAAGAAGCAAGCTGAGTTTCAGTTTATTCTTGAAAAATTAAGACAGTTTGGTGGGAACAGAACCAAAACGGCCAACGCTTTAGGAGTGTCAACTCGAGCGTTACGTTACAAGCTCGCAGCAATGCGTGAATACGGTATTGATTTGCAGTCGGCGCTTGGCTCGGCTGCCTAAGAGGAGAAAAGTAGATGGCAAGTCAACCAACTAATGCAGTCTCAGCAGAGCAACTCATGCTGTCTAAAATGGAAGCACTGCAAACGCAAGTTCAGTCACCAGAATTTGTCGTGAGTGCTAACCCTTTAGACCAGCAATCTTTGAATGCTCCATTGTCTTTCTCGCAAGCGATGACCAATGTGCTTGATACGGTCAATCAGCATCAATCGGTAGCGAGTCAAAAAATGACCGCTGTTGAAACGGGAGCAAGTGATGATCTCGTTGGCGCCATGGTCGCCAGCCAAAAAGCGAGCCTCTCGTTCAATGCTTTGATGCAAGTGCGCAACAAAGTGGTCATGTCCTTTGAAGATATCATGAAGATGCCGGTGTAATCCATGTCAGAACTATCCACTCAAGTGGCCGGAAATCCTGTAATCCATGCCGGCACTACGCATACGCCTTCCTCAAACCTCGGGATGGATGACGTAAGCAAAAAAATTAAGCAATTGTGGTCAAGCAGCCAACGTAACCTAGTATTGTCTGCGGTTTTAGCGGCGATCGTTGCCGCCATCATCGTGGTCGCGCTTTGGAGCTCCTCACAAAGTTTTCGTCCACTTTATAGCCAGCAAGAACGTTTTGATATCGGTGAAATTGTGTCGGTATTAGAAAGTGAAGGTATAAGCTACCGCATGCAAGAGCAAAATGGCCAAGTATTAGTGCCGGAAGGTGAAGTTGCGCGCATCCGTATGCTGCTTGCTTCTAAAGGAGTAAAAGCAAAGCTGCCAACGGGGCTCGATTCCTTGAAAGAGGACAGCTCGTTAGGTACCAGCCAATTTATGGAGACGGCAAGATACCGACACGGATTGGAAGGTGAGTTAGTGCGCACTATCATGTCGCTCAATTCAATAGCAAACGCACGTGTGCACCTTGCCATTCCCCGTCAAACCTTGTTTGTGCGCCAAAACACGGAAAATCCTTCAGCTTCTGTAATGTTAGAGCTTAAGCCAGGTGAAGACCTCAAGTCTGAGCAGGTAGAGGCCATCATCAATCTCGTGGTTGGCAGTGTAACTGCAATGAAGCCTGAATTTGTCTCCGTGATTGACCAATATGGTCGGCTACTGAGCGCAGATATAGCCTCTGCTGAAGCAGGCAAGGTGAACGCGAAGTATCTTGAATATCAAAAGAGCGTTGAGAAACAAATCATCCAGCGTGCAGCAGATATGCTAACGCCAATTGTTGGTCCAAGTAACTTCCGTGTGCAAGTTGCGGCGGATATGAACTTTAGCCAAATCGAAGAGACACAAGAAATCCTCGATAACGCACCAGTAGTTCGTAATGAACACACTATCCAGAACAACTCTATTGACCAAATCGCGTTAGGCATTCCAGGCTCTTTAAGCAATCAACCACCAGTAACGGGTGAAGCGCCAACTAATGATAGCCAGAACAGCAATGCTCGTTCAGAGGTTAATCGCCAATATGCCGTAGGCAGTAGTGTGCGTCGGACTCAATACCAGCAAGGTCAGGTAGAGAAACTCAGTGTATCTGTTTTGCTCAACTCAAAAGTTGCACCAGATGGTGTGGCTTGGAGTGAAGCAGAGAAGTCACAAATCTCAACCATGATTATGGACGCCGCAGGTATCTCGGACGCTCGTGGTGATAGTCTAAGTTTAATGAGCTTTAACTTCACGCCGATTGAGTTTGATGCGCCATCAGCAATGCCTTGGTGGCAAGACCCTACAGTACAGCAGCCATTGCGCTATGTGATTGGTGGCGTCTTAGGTTTAGCCATGATTTTCTTTGTACTTCGCCCGTTGATCATGCATTTGACCGGAGCGGATAAGCCAGTTCAAGAGTTAGAGTTTGCCGAGCCACAAGAAGAACCGCAATACGACAATATTCAGACTCGTGAAGAGCTTGAACGTGAGGAGTTGCTCAACCGCAAACTGTCCGAGAGAGGTATTGCGGTGTCGTCTGGCTTAGATGTGAGCAACGAGATGCTGCCACCAGCAGGCTCTCCACTTGAGATCCAATTGAAACACCTACAGCTTATCGCTAATGAAGAGCCAGAGCGCGTAGCCGAAATTTTGAAACAATGGGTAAACATCAATGAACACAGCACAGTCGACGTCAAAGCAGACGCTTAGTTATGTAGAACAAACCGCGCTTGTGCTGCTGGGCATGGGTGAGGATGCTGCGGCTAAAGTTTTGCAAAATTTTAGCCGCGATGAAACTCAGCGAGTGACACGTGCAATGGCGAAGCTGAACGGTATTAAAAGTGACTCTGCACGTAACGTGATTCAACATTTCTTTGAAGATTTTCAAGAGCACAGTGGTATTCGTGGTGCATCAAAAGAATATCTGTCAAATACGTTACGCAAGGCATTGGGCAATGATCTTGCAAAGGGCTTACTTAACAATCTGTATGGTGATGAAATTCGCAATAACATGCAGCGCTTACAATGGGTTGAAGCTGAAAATCTGGCACGCTTTATTGTCAATGAGCATCCTCAGATGCAAGCCATCTTCTTGGCGTATTTGCCAGCAGACAGCTCTTCTTTAGTCCTGAAACACTTACCGCAGGATTACCATGACGAGGTTTTGTTCCGCATCGCACAACTACAGGATATTGACCATCAAGTCGCGAATGATTTGCATGAGTTGGTTGAGCGCTGTATCGATAAAGTGTCGGCAAGCCAAAGCACGCCGTTATCGGGCGTGAAGCAAGCCGCCGACATTATCAACCGATTTGAAGGTGATCGTGCTTCTCTGATGGAGATGCTTAAGCTGCATGATGAAGATGTGGTCAACGAAATCGAAGAGAACATGTTCGACTTTATGGTGCTCGGTCGTCAGCGTGAAGAAACCATAGATGCACTGGTTCAGCTGGTGCCAATGGAGCTATGGGCTGTCGCCTTGAAAGGTGCTGAGACTAATTTGCAGCAAGCCATCAAACGCTCTATGCCTCAACGTATGGCCAAAGCGTTAGAAGACGATATGGAGCAGCAAGGTGCAGTGGTGTTGAGTCGAGTACTACGAGCTCGTCAAGACATCATGCAGTTGATTCGTGAACTCAATGAAGCGGGCGAAATCCAACTGGTACTCTACGAAGAACCAACGGTGGAGTAAGACGATGAGTGAGAGAAGATCGAATGCTATGCGTTTACCACCAAGCGGCTACCGCTTATATCGTTTTCCACCGTTGGCTCAGCCTGTTAATACTGAAGGTGATTTTTCACTGGACGAGCAGGGTTGGCAAGATACCCAAGCGGATATCCAACAACAGCTTGATGCGGGTTTCCAGCAAGGTCTTCAGCAAGGCCATGAAGAAGGGATACGCCAAGGGATTGAACAGGGTAAACAACAAGGATTGCTTGAAGGGCAAAAAGAAGGCTTCCAGAAGGGGTTTATCTCTGGTGAGCAATCCGGCAAAGAAGGGTTCGCAGAAGCCGCAAAACCGATCAACGAACTGTTTCAAACCTTGTCTCGATGGCAGAAAGAAAAAGAGCAACAGCAGCGTCATATGATTTGCGAGCTAGTACAAAAAGTCGCACAACAAGTGATTCGTGCAGAATTGACCTTGATGCCACAACAGATTCTGGCGTTGGTCGATGAGACGCTTTCTGCAATGCCGGGTAAAGCAGACAGCGTAATTGTTCATCTTAATCCACAAGATTTAGAGCGCATTACGCAAATCAACGCGGATTTGCCAGTGGCTTGGAAACTCGTTGCTAACGCAGAGCTGCCGGTTGGTGGATGCCAACTTGTGACAGAAGATGCAGAGGCAGATGCGAGTTGCGATTCACGCTTGCAAGCCTGTATGGATAACGTAAAGCAGCATTTGCTTGATGAAGTTTCGATGCCGCAAGTAGACACAGAACATGAGTAGCAGCTTGAGCCACGAACTGTTAAATGAACGATTGAGTGATGCCTTAGCGTCACTCGATTCTATCCCTGTAGCAAGAGTAACGGGACGTTTAATCAAAGTGAACGGCTTAATGCTTCAAGCCGTGGGGTGTCGATTTAAACTCGAGCAACGCTGCCTAGTGGAAACCGCAGAAGGCGATATGATTGAAGCGCAAGTGGTTGGCTTTGATCATACCGTGGCCTACTTAATGCCGATTCGCCGTTTGGGGGGCTTATTCGCAGGCGCTAAAGTCATCCCTCTTGATAGTGACAGCACGGTTCGACTTAGCTCGCAGTGGCTGGGACGAGTGGTGAATGGACTCGGTGAGCCCTTTGATGATGGCGCGCCGTTGAAGGGAGGAGATCGTGTTTCACTTGAACCTAAACCGATTAATCCACTTAAGCGCCGCCCTGTCGATACGCCTTTAGATGTGGGTGTCCGAGCTATAAATGGTTTACTCACCGTGGGCAAAGGTCAGCGCATTGGTCTGATGGCGGGCAGCGGTGTGGGAAAAAGTGTTCTGATGGGTATGATAACGCAGAACACGGAAGCGGACGTGATAGTCGTTGGTTTGATTGGTGAGCGTGGACGAGAGGTTCGTGAGTTTGTTGAGCGAAACTTTACACCAGAAGCTCGTCGCAAAGCCATTATCATAGCGGCACCAGCCGATGAATCGCCTCTGATGAGACTGCGTGCCACTTTACTTTGTCACCGCGTAGCAGAGTATTTTCGCGACCAAGGCAAAGACGTATTGTTACTGATGGATTCATTGACTCGTTATGCTATGGCACAGCGTGAGATTGCCCTTTCCTTGGGAGAGCCACCAGCTTCACGTGGCTACCCGCCTTCGGTATTTAGTGTGTTACCTCAGCTACTCGAACGAGCTGGGAACAGTGAGAACCCTGACGGAAGTTTAACGGCGATCTATACCGTTCTTGCCGAAGGGGATGATCAGCAAGATCCTGTGGTGGATTCAGCCCGAGCGATCCTTGATGGGCATGTTGTGTTGTCTCGTCAGTTAGCAGAGCAAGGGCATTATCCTGCGATTGATATTAATGCATCTATCAGTCGCTGTATGAGCGCTTGTACACATGAAGCGCACAGTACGATCGCGAATAATTTTCGCCAACTTTACTCCAACTATCTGCAAGTTAAAGAGTTATTGCCACTTGGTGGTTACCAGCCAGGGCAGGATCCTGAGTTGGATCAATCGGTTTCTATGTACCCACATTTGCGTGCTTACTTACAGCAGTCAGCCAGTGAAGCGGTGGACTACCCAACCAGTTTGACGGCATTAGCGCAGATGTTTCAAAGTGAAGCACAATAGTCGAGTGGGGAGTAAGGAACGAAATGGAATCGAAGCTTAAGGCAGTGGGTAAACTGCAACTGATGGAAGAAAAGCAGCGGGATAAAATGGGGCAACAACTTGATGTTATGCGTCAGCGATACTCTCATCTTTCGATGCAGCTAGCGCAACTCTCCGCCTTGAAAAGCCATGCAGGACAGTCAGCATTAAACACGGTTGTACTTAACAGCGCTGCGCTAATGAACCTCAATCGAGTCGACCAAATGCTACAAAAGATGCTCCGTCACCATGAGCATGAACAAGCTCTCATGCAAGCTGAATGCACTTCAGTTCAAAAACACCTTGAGCACAAGCATGCCCGTGTGAAAGGGTTGGAAAAAGTACTCGAACGTTGGAGCCGCAAGCAAAACTACGAAAAAGCCAAGAAAGAGCAAAAGTTGATGGAAGACATCATCAACTCTCGCTTAAAACGTAAAGCATTGTAGTCTTGCTTTAGGGTGTATATGAAGGCGTTACCTCAAATGGTAATGTTTTATCTTTGACGGGCTTTTTGATGTCTTACCCAGGCGAATAAATTGACCAGTGCGAGCCAGCCGAACCCGATAGAGCCCCCGTTGCTCCCTTGATCGCCAGAGTCGTTAATATCCACGTCTTCAGGAGCAAGCCCTGAGTCTCCTTGACTGTGATAACCTTCAATTGCCGCAAGTGATTCATCGTAGGTTGTTTTTGTTCCCGCGCTGGTTTGCGCTTCTATCCACGGGACGTAATTCAACACTTCAGTAAAGACACTTGGAATAACTGGAGATTCACACTTTGAAGACCCATAACTGACAACGCCGATTTGTTGGTAATCACCGTTGCCATCTTGATAGGTTAATGGCCCGCCCGAATCGCCGCTGCAAATCCCAGTGTAAACTCGGCCAGGAAAGCCATTCGCACACAAACTCTCTTGCGGCTTAAATGTTGGGATCATTGACATACACTCACTGTCACTGAGAGGTTGAATTTCTGCCCATCGGAGGTAATTCGGTTCTGAATCGTTGTTAGTTGATGTGAGTCCAAGTCCGAAGGTTTGATAAACCGACCGATTACTGTAGTCGCCAAAGTCTTGTGGCAAAGTGATAGATTTAACATTGTCTGTGATTGGGTGAGTGAGCTCTAAGATGGCGATGTCGTTGATCCATTGATCGTCCGCGTTGTAGTAGGGGTGAATCTTAATGGAGCGTACATCTTTAAATTCCTCAACAAACACATCATTCATAGTGGGGTTTTTCACCAAGACACGGAGATCATTGATTGTCCAACCATCGGTAAACACTTTCGATTCCACACAGTGAGCAGCGGTCAAGATGTAACGGTCATTAACGATCGTTCCGCCGCAGATGTTGGCAAACTGTAGTGAGCCAGTGCGGTGCAACACTAAACGTGCAAAAAAAGGGAGCTGATTCGCAGAGGCTTGCTGGCCGCCAATAATAAAGGTGTTGAAGTCAGAATCATTAATGTTGTTTTTTGCTGCAGCGACAAAAGGCATTGATCCCAAGAGTAAAACGCTACCCAAGAAAACATGATGCAACCTCATAAAGCTGTCCTCGAGTTTGAAAATACTCTCCTTACTATATATGAATTCCAATATTAATCTATTCACTTGGTAATCAAACAAGTCACACATACCCCTATATTATTCAATGGGTTGCATTTGGTTAAGTTTTGGGTGTAACCAAAGGTGTAACAAGTCAGACGTTTATGCTCGAATTGATGTGGTAGACAGTTCAAGTAGAACAGTTGAGCTGACGAGAGGATGCTTGCGGGTATACAATAGTCGTCAAATGATTTACCGAGAGAGTTGATGATGAAACTTAAGGTTGATACTCACACCCACACTTATGCCAGTGGCCATGCCTATAGTACGTTGATCGAAAATGCGAAATCGGCAAAAGAGAATGGACTTGATATGTTCTGTACAACCGATCATGCTGAATCAATGCCGGGTGCGCCTCATTATTGGTTTTTCTCTAACCAGAAAATTCTGCCTCGCTTTCTTGACGGTGTTGCAATTATCCGTGGCATTGAGTCCAACATTATGAATACTCAGGGTGATATCGATATTCCCGAGCGTGTTGACCGAAATTTGGATTGGGTGATTGCCAGCTTTCATGAACCCGTCTTCCGCTTTGCGGACAAAGCCACTCACACTCAGGCACTGTTGAACATCATTAAAAATGGGCGGGTTGATGCATTAGGTCACTTGGGGAACCCTAATTACGACTTTGATTTCGAAGCGGTCCTCAAATGCGCTCAAGAGCATAATGTGGCGATTGAAATCAACAACACCACATTAAAAGGCAATAGTCGTGTCGGTAGCGTAGACCGTTGCCACGAGATTGCACAAATCGGTAAAGAGCTCGGTGTGTTGTTCACCACAGGCAGCGACGCACACTTCTGTCATGACGTGGGTAACTTAAGCTTGGTGGGGGACTTAATCGATAGAATCGGCATTGACAGCAGCAAAGTGATCACTCATTCGGCGCAGCAATTCTTGGCTTTTTTAGAACTTCGTGGCCGTAAGCCAATTGCAGAGTATGACGAACTCCGCAACGCATAAACTTGATTACATTTTTGGTTATGCGCGGCAAATGGATTGTTTTACACTGCTCGGATTAAAAAGTTGATTGGAAAATCAGCATTCAATGGAGAAGTGAAAATGTTACGACCTTTAGTTTTAGGGTATGTTATTGCGTTAGGCTCAACATGCGCGATGGCAGAAGCTGTCGATTTAAAACAAAACATGAAGCAAATGAAGTTGGAGTTCAAACAAGCGGCAGAAGCGTCTGACGTGGAGACCATGAAATCTGCCATTGACAGCTTGCAAGCGATCGTCGAGCAATCTAAACGGGGTAATTACCCACCAGAGAAGTTTGATACTTACCTAGAGGGCTTTAACAAGCTGACAGTCACGTTAGACAAGATTGAAGCAGACCTTAATGCAGGCAAGCTGCAAGAAGCGAAAGATCAACTGCGCGCAATCGATAGCTTGCGTGAGGAATATCACGACAAGCGTAATCCAAGTATTTGGAGCAAGCTGTTTGGCTAACTGGCTAATGAGCTAACGGCTTGAACACTCCGCCACTGCTTTACTCAACCGCTGACTTATGGTGGTTGGAAGCAAACGAGTTATACATTCAAGTAACCCAAAAATGCTCGGTCTTAGTAGAAAATGGCGACAAACCGTTCGCCATTTTTATTGCTGATAAATCTCTAGCGGTAAGCGGTCTGGATCTTGGAAGAAGGTAAAGGCTTTGCCAGTAAATTCATCAATGCGAATGGGTTCTACTTCAATGTCGTTTGATTCAAGGAAGGCCTTCACTTGAATAATATCATCAACTGAAAATGCCATATGTCGCAACCCTTGTGCTTCGGGAAAGCTTGCTCTCTCAGGAGCGTCTGGAAAGCTAAATAGTTCAATTTGGCTACCGTCAGGCAAAGCAAGATCGAGTTTAAAAGAGTCTCTGGCCTCACGATAATTTTCAGCAATGACTTTTAGTCCTAATATTTGGGTATAAAAGTGTTTCGATGTTGGGTAATCACTGCAAATGATTGCGACGTGATGAATGGCATTAAACATCAAGGCTGTCCTCAGAGACTAGGTGCTCTTTAACGAAGTCAATAAACACGCGCAGGCGGGCTGGCATGTATTTGGTTTGTGGGTACTGCATCGCGATAGCGCCGTGGTAATTACTCTTAATCATCCAATCCGGCAGAACCTCCACAACTTCCTCCTGCTCTAACGCATCCTTGATCACAAAATCGTGAAAGATCCCAATGCCTAAACCTGCTTTCACGCCATTTAAGCGCATCTGTGAATGATTCACGGCATAACGGCCACTGACGGCAATTGAGTGGAAGGCTTCCTCTTTGAAGAACGACCAAATGTTATCTTTGTCGTTTTCAGCAAGGTAAATACAGTCGTGATGTTCAAGCTCGGTTGGGTGCTTCGGCATACCGTGTTTGGTGAGGTAACTTGGAGAGGCACACAAAACGAGATTGGTTTTGCTGATTTCTTTTAGTACCAGATTCTCATCAGGTTTGTCAGTGAGTTTGAATGCTACATCGATGCCTTGGCGGAAAAGATCAATCTCGCCATCGGCAGCACGAAGTTTGAGCTGAATATTGGGGTAGCGTTCTAGGAATGGCAGTACGAACGGTTGCAGTACTGAGTTAAGAAAAGCCTCAGGTGCAGCAACGGTTAGCGCCCCGGTTGGTTCAGTATGATCTTCTGCTGATAGCTCGACCGCTTGCTGTGCTGCGTTCACCATGGCGATACTTTGGTCGTAAACTTTCTGTCCAGCTTGAGTGATGACCAATTTGCGAGTAGTACGCTCAAACAGTTTGACTGAAAGTGCTTGCTCTAAACGTGTAATAAGTTTACTGAGTGCTGATGGCGTTACGCCCAGCTGTTTTGCTGCTGCGGTGAAGCTACCTTCGTTTACCACCAAGATAAACGAAGCAAGATCGGGAAGTAGGGCGATAAGTTTTGGATTAACCATAAATAGTCAGCGGTGCACACATCAATAGAGGCATTGTCTTGCACGAATTCATCGTGTTCAAGTGTCCTTCTCTCGCTTTGACGATATTTTTTCAAAAACGCACTAAATCCTGCATCTTGAAGTCACTTGGGTATATAGATAACCCCAGACTTATTCTTAGTGGTGGGACACCACTCCCAAGATAGTAAAATTTGTATTTTTAGCTTGTATGATTAAAGAAATAACTTTTGATCCCATATGCAATTATCAATATAATGAGAATAGCATTCTATAACGTATCTAACATACCGGATAGGTGTAACGACGGTGATCATATTTTCAGTTTAAATAAGATAAATGATTAACCTTTCCGCTCCGTTAGGGAATTATAAATCATAGTGATATTTATATTACCATTAGGTGTGCATATTAATATTGTATTACTAATAAGATTGCTTATATTTCATTGTGTTAAATCTTACCTATCTCGACTCTCAGGGTGAAATAGTGGAACCAAAGTCACTTAATTGTGGTTAAGCCTCATAATTGATAAGTCTATTAGGTAATAATACTTTAGTTACAGATAGTTACTGATTTTTAATATGGTTAGACTTCGACAAGGATCGAAATAATGAACAACAAGGAATCAATACAGGCTAATTGCGGCCGTCGCAACTTTTTAAAAGGTGCAACTGGTGCTGTGGTTGCGGGCTTGAGTGCTTCAGTGCTTTCTGGGGCAGCTCAATCAAAGGAATCGAATATCGATTGGAGCCGTTTGGATAAAGAGAATGAAAAGCGGTTTTGGCGTAAAGTTCAAAAGCAGTTTGTATTAGATAAACGAACGACTTACATGAATATTGGAACAACGGGTTCTATGCCAAAACATGTCCTTGAAGGATACGAGCATAACAATAAACTCGTTGCTAAGTATCCTTGGGATATGAAAGGGAAGTTTGGTTCTTGGCCTCATGTATCTGAAATGGTGACGGAAGTTGCACCAGGCTTTGGTGCTAACCCAGATGAAATCATTCTAAGTCGCAATACCACAGATGGCTTATGTTCTATTATCAATGGTCTGCATTTCGAGCCTGGTGATGTAATTTTAACCACTCACCACGAACATATTGCCGCAACATCTCCAATGAGTGTTGCCAAACATCGTTTCGGTGTCGATGTCGTTGAAATTCAACTTCCTGTTTTCACCGGAACAGAAAACGTCTCAGAGCAAGACTACCTCCAAGTCTTCCGCGAAGCGATTGAAGCTCATCAAAATGTTCGTCTCATCGTGTTCTCCCACATCAGCTATAAAACGGGAACAAGGCTCCCAGCCAAAGCGATCTGTTCTTTAGCAAAACAACATGGCATTCCAACATTAGTTGATGGTGCGCACACTGTAGGTATGTTCGACTTAGATTTTCACGATATGGATTGTGATTTCTATGCTGGTTCTGGTCATAAGTGGCAATGTGGCCCCGGTGCGACGGGGATCTTGTATGTACGTGACAACGGAAACCGTTTGAACGAGTACTGGAGTGATCGTAAGAATCCACTGTGGTTGATCAACTCTTCTCTTTCTCACGCCGATCATTTAGGCAAGCAATTGCAAATGCAATACGTTGGAAACGACAATTACCCTGCAAAACAAGCATTGGCTGATAGCTGTAAAATGTGGGATGACATTGGTCGCGCTCGCATTGAAGAGCGTGTTTTGAAGCTAAGCGATCTTTGTAAGGTTCTTCTTCGTGAGGCACTGCCACATGCTCAAATGTACTCACCAAATGTCAAAGGTCTGACTAGTGGTCTGACAACATTTAACCCATTACATGATGTGACGGATAAAGAGCGACTCACTTTGTTCCGTGACCGTCTTCGTGAAGAGTACGGCTACATTATTCGAACCACAAACTTTAAGTTGTCAAAAGATGATGCTTATGAAACGCAGGCGCTGCGTATCTCGACTCATTTATTCCATGATGAGGGAGATGTAAAAGGTCTTGTCGAAGCTATCACAGATCTTTACTACGCGTTCTAACCTTGTTGAACTTTCAAGGCGCCCTTTATAGGGCGCTTTGGGTAAAAGAGATATTCACTATGTCAGTAAAAACAATCAAACGAATCATTAAGGTTCTATGTCTCGGGTTAGCAGTCGTGTCTATTTCTGTTTCTGCTGGTGGCCTGCAAGACGTCAAGGATCGGGGCGTACTGCGTCATATCGGTGTGCCATACGCGAACTTCGTTTCCTATATTGACCAAGGCGAAATGCAAACTCTGACTGGTCTTGATGTGGATATTATTAAGGGGTTCGCTCAATCTCTAGGGGTTCGCTATCAATACGTGCCAGCGCAGTGGAACAATTTAGTCGGTAAATTGACAGGCCAGCAAGTGGAATATAAAGATGCACAGCTCGTCTTTGGGGGGAAGCGGGTTGTAGAAGGCGATCTGATTGCTAATGGCATGACCATTCTCGACTGGCGTAAAAAGGTGTTCGACTTTTCAGACGATTATTTTCCATCTTCGGTGTGGTTGATCGCAAGAACAGACTCAACGCTTGAGCCAATAACGCCGACAGGCTCAGTGGAACAGGATATCAGCAAAGTTAAAACCTTGATTAACGGACGTGAAGTTTTGGCGATGGAGCATTCTTGCTTAGATCCGAATCTTTACGATTTATATGACACGGGTGCGAAGGTGATTTTGCCAGTTGGAAAACGTCGCTTGAATGAGATGGTACCTGCCATTATGAAAAGCGACGCTGAGAGCACATTGTTAGATGTGGCTGATACCTTGATTGCGTTAGAGAAGTGGCCAGGCAAGATAAAGGTTATTGGTCCTATTTCAGAAACTCAAAAAATGGCGGTTGCCTTCCGTAAAGATTCTCCTGAGTTAAAAGCTGCATTTGACCAATATTTGAATTCAATTAAGCAAGATGGGACGTACCAGCTTCTGGTCGAGAAATACTACCCGTCTATTTATTATTTCTATAACGACTACTTCTTAGAAGATAGCAAGAAAGATATATGAGCAAGTCGGTAAAAAAAATATCAAGTCAGAAGATTATAACCATAAGTGCGATTCTAGTGTCGCTCTATTTGGTTATGATTATTACTGTGACGAGTTTAGGTCAAAATAAATTAAAAGATTCACAACACCGAGAACTCGACTTAAAGGTGAAAAGTTACGCAGGCACACTTGATAATTTATTTACGATTGCCAGCGAAGACATCGACCACTTATCATCCGACCAAACAGTGCAGACGTTTTTTGCCAACTTGGCTTCGGGTATGTCGATGGAATACGGCTTAGGTGCTAGCTTGATTAACTTGAAGCATAAGCTTGAGAAGAATGTGGAATCGAAGACAGTCAACGGCCTGATTCTTTTCGAAAAACTGACGCTGATTGGCCTTGATGGTTCGACTGTCGTGACTACGGGGGGGAAAGCAGAACAACGTATCGATATTTTCGAATTACTGAAAACCCACAACAGCACCCAAGAAATAACAGCCGTTCGTGATAACGGCAAAATGTTAATCCAAGTGTTCAAGCCAGTCATCTTCTCTGGTAAGCCTGTTGGCTACGTCATCGCAGATGTTAACAAACAAGTGGTGATTTCTCAGCTGACTAATCAGGAACATGAACAAAGCCATAGCCGTATGGTGTTGAAGATCAATGATGTTGAGATGGAAGTCTGGGACTCTATCAGTCACAAGTTGGAACAAGAATACATCATGACACCAGAAATGCTAACACGAGAGTTAAAGCAAAAAATCTACTTTGAAGTACCGATTGAACATAATCACATCAAGTTGATGGCGTGGTTTGAATCGTTGAGTGAGCGAGATATTTATACCTCTCGAATGTTCATTATTGGCCTAAGTATTCTTGCTATCATGATTGTTTTGGGACTGCTGTATGCGTTTAATCTAAATAGCACTCGTGTTGAGTTGAAAACCAAATTAAAAGAAGAACAAAAGCGTAAAGACTTCTTGGCTCAACAAAACAAGCTTTTGACGAGCGAAATCGAGCGCCGTAAATCGTCGGAAATGGAATTGGCCTACCAAGCAAAACACGATGTTCTTACTGGTTTGCCTAATCGGGTGTACGGCTCTGAGCGCTTGGATTTGGAATTGTCTCGCGCACATCGAATGAACTCAAACGTATTGGTGATGTTCATAGACCTCGATTATTTCAAACAAATTAATGACTCCATGGGCCACTTAGTTGGTGACGAAATACTGAAAATCGCGGCAGAGCGATTGAATAGCACAGTGCGCCATACTGACTTGTTAGCGCGTATTGGTGGAGATGAATTCCTTTTGGTCATGCCTGAGTTTCATGATATCGATAGTGCGAAACGTTTTGCAGCCAAGGTGCTGTCTGTATTTACCGAACCGTTCGTTTGGCGGAACCACGAATTCTTCCTTTCTGCCAGTGTTGGCATGTCGGTATTCCCAAAGGACGGCGACAACGCAGAGCAGTTATTAGCTTGCGCGGATATGGCGATGTACCGTGTTAAACAAGACGGTCGTAATGCATTCTGCTTTTATGATCACAACATGAACCAGAACTTGCAGCGCTTCCTAGAGTTAGAGAGTCGTCTTCGTCATGCAATATCTCACGATCTTCTGGAACTGCACTACCAACCTATTATTGAGCTCAACACTGGTGCGATTGTTGGCGCAGAAGCTTTGATGCGCTGGAATGATGAAAAATTTGGTTTCGTGAACCCAGAGGAGTTTATCTCCATTGCAGAGAAGAATGGTTTGATTCATCAATTAGGAGACTTTGCTATTCGCCAAGCGTGCCATCAAGCCGCGCAGTGGCAAGCTATTGTTCCTCTGTTGGTGTCGGTAAACTTCTCCAGCGTGCAATTTAGATATTGTGAGCGGCTCTTTGCACAGATCGAACAGCATTTAGAAGAATCGGGCTTGTCACCGGAATTGTTTGATGTAGAGGTGACAGAGAGTTTGTTGTTCAACCAAGATAGTGACCTGATGGAGATGCTTGATAAATTACGAGCCTTGGGTGCAAAGCTGACGATTGATGATTTTGGTATCGGTTACTCCGCATTAAGCTATTTGCAGAAATTTCCGTTTGACCGCCTCAAGATCGATCGGAGTTTTTTACGGAATATGTTTGAGAATGAATCGGATCGCGAGCTTGTGAACGTGATTATTGCGATGGCGAAAGCGCTCAACCTAAAGATCGTTGCAGAAGGTATCGAAGAACAGCGCCATGTGGATTACCTGACAAACCTAAACTGTGAGTTTGGGCAAGGTTTCTACTATAGTCGTCCATTGCCAGCTAAGGAGTTTGAAGTACTTTTGACCAAGCCTAGTTGGCAATAACTCTTTTCATTACAACCTCATAGAAAAGCATTAATTGAATTCATGATTTAGATTCATTAATGCTTTTCCATCTTGAGGGATAATCGTTTTTTCCCCCTTGAATTACACTACAGTCAACTGATAAATAAGTGCCTGTGATACCCGTCACGCAAAGGCGCACCTCATTATAATCGAGTGAAAATTCGACAAAGTAACAGGAAGGAATGGCAAATGTCTTCTGCATTTTACCAACAGATTGAACAGCAAATTGAAGAAGTGAAGGCGGAGGGTCTTTACAAAGCGGAACGTATCATCACGTCTCAACAGCAAGCCGCGGTGAAAATCTCTACAGGTGAAGAAGTTCTCAACTTCTGTGCCAACAACTATCTTGGCCTTGCGAACCATCCAGCACTTATCGAAGCGGGTAAAGCAGGTATGGATGAGCATGGCTTTGGTATGGCTTCAGTACGTTTTATCTGTGGTACTCAAAACATCCATAAAGAGCTTGAGCTGAAACTTTCTAAGTTTCTAGGTAAAGAAGATACGATTCTTTACACATCATGTTTCGATGCGAACGCGGGTCTATTTGAAACCATCTTAGGTAAAGAAGACGCCATCATTTCTGACGCATTAAACCATGCGTCAATTATCGACGGTGTTCGTTTGTGTAAAGCGATGCGTTTCCGCTACTCAAACAACAACATGGAAGAGCTAGAGCAACAACTGATTGCTGCGAAAGAAGCGGGCGCTCGCCATATTCTTATCGTTACTGATGGCGTGTTCTCGATGGATGGCGTGGTTGCCAACCTGCCAGCTATCTGTGACCTAGCAGAAAAGTACGGCGCATTGACTATGGTTGATGATTCACACGCTGTTGGCTTTATGGGTAAAACAGGTGCAGGTACACATGAGCACCACAATGTGGTTGACCGTATCGATATCATTACAGGTACGCTAGGTAAAGCAATGGGCGGCGCTTCAGGCGGTTACACGTCTGGCAAAGCGGAAGTGATTGACTGGCTACGTCAGCGTTCTCGCCCATACCTATTCTCTAACTCTGTTGCACCTGCAATCGTAAGCGCTTCTATTCGTGTGCTCGACCTACTAGAAGAAAGTGGCGACCTACGCGATCGCCTATGGGAAAACGCGGCACACTTCCGCGCTCGTATGGAAGACGCCGGTTTCACTATGGGTGGAGCGGATCATGCGATCATCCCAATCATGCTAGGCGATGCAAAAGTAGCAGCAGAATTTGCAGAGCGCGCGTTAGAAAAGGGTATCTATGTCATCGGCTTCTCATTCCCTGTGGTACCAAAAGGCCAAGCGCGGATCCGTACTCAAATGTCTGCGGCGCACTCTCGTGAGCAGCTAGATCGTGCAATCGATGCATTTATCCAAGTTGGTAAGGACATGAGCATCATCTAAGTTTTATCCCCCTTTGTTAGCTTTCACTAAAGAAAATGAGGGCTTAAAACGGAGGGGCACAGAGACAGAAGATGGCAAGTTTTAGGACAAGAAGGCTTTCCCAACTCTTCCGAGTCGCAGGGGGGGGAGCCCTTGCTATTTCTTGAAACGAATTCAATGAAAGAATTTTTTGTCACGCACAGAGCGGGGCAATGTTTGGTGAATACTATGAAAATCAAAGCATTATCAAAACTAAAGCCTGAAGAAGGCATCTGGATGACGGAGGTTGATAAACCGGAAGTTGGTCATAACGACATCCTGATCAAAATTAAGAAAACCGCTATCTGTGGTACAGACGTACACATCTACAACTGGGACGAATGGTCACAAAAGACCATTCCAGTGCCTATGGTTGTCGGTCACGAATACGTGGGTGAAGTGGTTGCGATTGGTCAGGAAGTTCGTGGTTTTGAGATCGGTGATCGCGTATCTGGCGAAGGTCATATTACCTGTGGTCACTGTCGTAACTGTCGTGGTGGCCGCACTCACCTATGTCGTAACACCATAGGCGTGGGTGTAAACCGTGAAGGAGCATTCGCAGAGTACCTAGTGATCCCAGCGTTCAACGCGTTCAAGATCCCTGAAGGTATCTCTGACGATCTTGCCTCTATCTTTGACCCGTTTGGTAACGCGGTACACACTGCACTTTCTTTCGATCTAGTGGGCGAAGATGTGCTTATCACCGGTGCAGGTCCAATCGGCATCATGGCAGCAGCAGTAGCGAAACACGTTGGTGCACGCCACGTCGTTATCACCGATGTGAACGAATATCGTCTAGGGCTTGCTCGTGAGATGGGCGTAACGCGCGCTGTAAACGTTGCTGAAGAGAAGTTAGAGGACGTTATGGCTGAGCTAGGCATGACAGAAGGCTTCGACGTAGGTCTAGAAATGTCTGGTAACCCATCAGCATTCAACACAATGCTCACCACAATGAACCATGGTGGCTGTATTGCGTTACTCGGTATTCCACCATCAGACATGGGCATTGATTGGAACCAAGTTATCTTCAAAGGTTTGGTGATTAAAGGCATCTACGGCCGCGAAATGTTCGAAACTTGGTACAAGATGGCGAGCTTGATTCAGTCAGGTCTGGATCTCACACCAATCATTACTCATCATTTCAAGGTAGAAGATTTCCAAAAAGGCTTTGACGCTATGCGCAGTGGGCTTTCTGGTAAGGTTATCCTTGATTGGGAATAGTCTAAATTAGGCGCTAATTAGCAAAAGGCGACAGTGAAGACTGTCGCCTTTTTTATCTCTAGCACTGGACTTTGCTGTTTAATTCGACGGTATTAAATCAAAAAAACACGGTCTGATTGGCAACACATAAATGTCAGGACATAAGCAGGTAATTTTTCTCTGAGCATTTACCACTCTGCTTTCTCAAGAGCAGACGTAAACGCTACGTTGGATTAAAAATCCAGCCTTCTTACCAAGTCATCAACGATAATGCCTTTTTAATTGCTTATTCGTGTAATTGAGTTGGGGTCAATAGTCAGCCTTAATAGGATAGTTCTCCATACTTACTCTCAATTGTCATCATTATGTCTAAAACAGAAAGTTTCACGACTTTTACTAGTAGTCTGCTGTGTTGAGTTGATAGATCATCTGGCCATCTTAAATTCAATCTCATAAGTGACTGAAATGACTAAAACAACCTTTAATGAGTTACTCTCAAATGTTGCCCAATGTCTCGGCTTAGATTCATTAAAAATGGATGATTCAGGTATATGTGAGCTTCTAATAAATGAAGAGTCTCTCATTATCTTGAGAAAGAATGAAGCCAATAATAGCTTGTTGTTACTCTCCCAAGTAACAGCAACGGCAGGGGCAGAAGACAAAAATATAGCGAGCAAGATCTTCTTTGAGCATAGTAGCGATGCATTATTGGGGAATGGCCCTGAGCTTGCTTGGCATGATGATATTGGCCTAATTGCTTATAAATCCCTCTGCTTGAGTAGTGCTGATGCACAGAAAGTCTGCGAGCAAATTGGCCTAATTATCGAATGGATCTCGATGCTATCAGACACTGACATCAAACAAACGCAGGCAAGTTCTGATAATTCTCAACGTTGGGTATAAGAGGTACATGAAGATATCAGCAGCGCAACATACAGGAATGACTGAAATTCAGGCGCACGAGTTTCTGAGCAAAAATCCGAATAAGTCGGCTGGAGAGCTTACTGTTAATGGCAAAACCTATCAGGTTACTGATAACGAGGTACTTCGCAAGAATCCGAGTCAAGGATTAGCTCGTGTTAGCGAAGGGATCGCGAAAATTTTCCAAAGACAGTCACCAGTGCGTTCTACTGCTCTGGCTTTAACAGCAACATTAAAAACGGTCAAACAGCTAAGCCCACAGCAAGCTTCACAAAATATGACCACGCCTTTGTCTAATGTTTTTGGTTTAAAGCCGGAGACTTCCTTGCCAATCGGTTGGAAAGGCGAGGCCCCTCTTGGTGCGCCAAATTTAGAGGGGATGAAGGCGGTAGAAACCGATAAATTTGCTGAAGGTGAAAGCCATATCAGCATCATGCAAACCCAAGATGG
Organism: Vibrio sp. AND4; assembly: GCF_000171815.1. Lineage (GTDB taxonomy): Bacteria > Pseudomonadota > Gammaproteobacteria > Enterobacterales > Vibrionaceae > Vibrio. Next base: position 41,773 of record NZ_ABGR01000001.1, read on the forward strand.
TCAAAGATTGGTTGCCAAAATTGAACGTTCTGTTGCCGAAGGACATTTGCTGCAAGAACTTGAAGCCTACCAGCATATTTATGACACTGTTGGAAAGCACCCTAATCTTGGTAATGTTCATGGTATGGCTATTGTGCCTTACGGCAGTAGGAAAGAAGAAGCACTTCTGATGGATGAGGTTGTCGGACGAAGAGGCTCTGAGACATTCAGAATTCTGACTAATAATCTAAATGAAGGAAAAATTTCTAGTAAAGAATATTGGGGAACCATAAAGTTCATCGCACACAGACTTCTAGATGTGACTGCTCACCTTAGTAAGGCAGGTATTAGCCACAACGACATAAAGCCCGACAACATTGTGTTTGACAACAAAACTGGAGAACCAATCGTTATCGACTTAGGATTGCATTCTCGTCTTGGTGAGAACGTTAAAGGTTTTACCGATCAATTCAAAGCGCCAGAGCTTCAGGCTTTTAGTACTTCAGCGTCAGAAAAAAGCGATGTGTTTTTGGTTGCATCAACTTTGCTACACGGTATAGAAGGGTTTAAGTTTGGCTCTGAACGTAAGCCTAACCAGGGGCTAAGTTTGATGTCTTCGGTTCCTCGCCAAGTGGATAAAGAAGGGAATGTTACTCACAAAGCGGGTTTTGCTGGTGTCGAAACTGCCTACACTCGATTTTTCAACACCGCCCTAAATCTAGATCCTCAGCTTAGAGCGGATGCAACTTCAGCCAAGCAGCATGAGTTTTTGACGGATGGCATAATTGACGAGAACGTTGCCAAACAAGTTTTAACGGATTCCTTGGCTGACCAAATAGTACTCGCCTCGAACAGAGAATCCCCAGTAAGGGGAAGCCATCTTCAAGATGCCTACAACACACTAAGGGAACATCTGACCTACAGTAGTACAAATCGAGTACGACAATATACTGTTTTTTCTGACTTAGTCACAATTTCGACCCGACTTAATAAAGCGGAATCTCAAGGTCTTTCTAGGTCTGATAAGTTTCTTTCACTAGATAGCCTGCTCACAAAAACTAATAAAGTCATGGTTGATTATGTAAAACGAAACTTGGCGGATGCTGGCTCTAAATCTGGTGAGCTATCAATCAAGTTTCAGGACAGCATTGTAAGCCAAAATACGCAATCATTTTTAGCTTACATTGCAAAAAGCCTTGAAATACCAAGTGACTTTGCTGATATTCGCACATTAGAAAGAGATCTGCAGGCGACCGAAACTATGTTTAGTGTTTTGTTGACATCGACAGAGAAAACACCAACCAGAGCAGAAGTTTACTCTTTACTTAATCAGCTTGCTGAAGTGAAAAAGGCACTTTCATCACGAGTTAATACTTTGAAATTAGGTCAAGCTAATGCAGCACGTGGTGTTGTTTCCTTGCTGGACAGTTCACAGGAATGGTTAACGCAAGCAAAGCAAGCATTACAGACTTTCGATAAAGTAACACCTCGTGTAAAGTTTGGATCTCATGAAAGTGTGAAAGCTCATGAGCAAATGATTTCTGCTCATGCAGCGATGGCGTTACAAGACGTTTCTGAGTCTATCGATAAAATTAAACAGTTTGCTCACGATGCAAGACCCTTGCTGACGGCTTTGGGCGATCGTCCACTTGTGGACGACAGCCTCACTTTTCAGCGAGAGAAGCTTCGAGAGGCTGCGACTGTCGCAGAGCGATTGAGTCGATTAGAGTTTGAATGGATCTAAATACAATATCAAAGTGAAGGCTTTTAAACGAGCTTAATTGCCTACAATGGCTACTTGTTTGCCATTGTAGGCGACCAAAATACCAGCTAAATCAACCATTAACCCGTTGTTTCCATTAGTATTTCTCTCCAATCTCCTTTGTCAAGGCGTAAACGCCCTATAAACTATAGGGCTATAGTGCTTGACGCTCTGAGGGAGGAACCCGGAGATACCAGACTCAGCTTGCACAGTTTTTGGTGCACTTGACTATGTAGTAGTAGAATACAAGATCGTTTGCTATCACTGACTCGACGATACGGTAAGGTATCGCGATCGCACCTTTATGGTGGTTGAGAATAGCCAAGCTTTTGAGTCATTTACAAGCGGCTTAATTGCACGTTTAGTACGAATTCTGTTCAAACTAATAAATTCTTTGCCAAATGTCACCATTAAAAACAAAGCGCATCTTATCTCCAGCATATAGGATCTCCCTAGAAGCTGGGTCTTCACCCCATATAAGAAACCCAGTATATGGACCTTGATTATCCATTTCAAATATACGCCCTAGCATTCTTTCAATCTGGTCGGCGGTTAATGTTGCTTTGGTCGGTAACTCGGCTGTACGTTCATCCGTGACGCGCATTATATATTGTAACCAATCAGTCTCTGAACCATCGAGTAAATACCTTTTAAGAAATGTTTCTGCATTAGGTAACTCAGGGGGCAGCCAATTCGAGTTTAATTCATGATATTGATACCAACTCCCTGGTAACACGACTCTATTCGTTGGGTCCAAATCGGTCGAACCTAATATATCAAAATTAATGTTACCAATGACATCCCCCGCGGTGCGAGAAGTCTGGACAAGCATAAAATCTAACCCTTCAATAGGCACCGAAAAATTACGTTCTGTTAATACTCCAGTATACTCAGAGCCCAGCGCAACAAGACTGGCATCACCTTCGATGGAGACAACACGTATTGGAGCAGCAACGGGCTCTCCTGTCACTTTGTCAATTACTTTTACACGAAATTTCTTGTAGTTTTTTCTTCTCACAGGAGAAGTGTCAATATCGGTAACTTCAATATCAGTGGCAAGATAAGGGTGAATCACTTTCACTCTGATAAACGGACCGGTTTGTTCATTTGCTATTGCGATACTAAGGTTTCTTACTGGATGTTCTTCACTCACCAACCCGTATGGTAGAGCCTTAAAAGCCGTATGTATCGTGCCCTCTTCATTGGAAACTAAGTCAGCCCAAGTGAACAAGCGTTTAAAATAATGACTGGAAATTTCGCCTCCTGTATCTTCATCGAAGGTTGGGTATATGGCAACCATTCGGTCAGGAACTGGAATGCCATTCGCATCCGTAAGAGACATGTTGGCGTGCACAATATCTTGGTCATTGGCAATAACAATACCTGCGTCCTGATATTGCGGAGTGTATTTTATAGCCTCCCTTATATCCATGGTTCTATAGTCTCCTATAAAACTGATTGGAGCGGAATAAAGTGGTCTTGTCGGTTTAGCTATATCATAAACTTTAAACGAGAAATAACCTTTAGCAACACCAGCAAGGTAATAAATACTCTCTACAGCGTTTTTCTTATCAGTCGTGATTTGACCGTTCTCATCCAGGAGCGTATGACTAAGAGTCAATGTCCCATTTATCACCTCGACATTGTTTTGTTCGAGTTCTACCTCGACCGATATACTAGCCGGTCGCGGATTTTTTACTCTTAACACTTCTTGTCGCATACCATTTGCCATAACACGGCGCACCGGCGTTATAATTTCGAATCGATCATCATGTATACAGGTCACATAATGATGGCCTGTTTTGTAAGGTTCGAAACTCCCTGTATCTATGTTGAATAACTGATAATTTCCGTCGAGCTTAACGATAAGTAGCTTTCCTTTCGGCCAGCTATCTAGATCACCAACCAGTTGGTCCCAAACGTGGTGTGTCCGCATTTCCCTTATATTTGATGGCGATGGTAAATGTCCTTTAAAAGCACAATATGTATCCGCTTGTGATGGGGTAAAGCCTGCAATTGTATTGTTAACAGTTTGATCGAACAATGGCTCTACGCGGAAATCTTCTGCTACCTCATTGTACGTTGGTGGAGCGAGATAGTTGCGCGAAAAGTCTGACTTTACTACCTTTACATCCTTCCATGTTTTGGGGCTTTCTTCGACTCCGACTTCAAATAAAATCAACCCAGAATTATATCCTCCTTTATGGTCAGTGATAATATAACTGACGATTGAAGGACCAATCTGGCTAGGGGTAAAATTCATGGCTTTGTTCGAGGTTAAGTCTGGGTTTTTTAGCGTTACGGTTGCCGTCATACTTTGAGCATGAACCAGCTGCCAATCATCACCATCAAGATCTTCAATCACCAAACCTGTAAGTTTTGATAAATCAACTTCCAAAGTTTTATTAACAATGACCTTATTATCAGTATAGGTATACTTCAAATTGCTAATCGTCGGTGACTGATTCGAATAGTCTGATACTGTGACGAAAATAACCCCCAACACAGATTGCTGTACGTCTTCTGGGTTTTGAAACCCAAGTACAATTCGATACCAACCCGCGTGCTGAGGTGATGTGTAAGTGATCTGATTTTCACCAGTAACACTGACCATACCGAGCTCAGTTTCACCGTGTTGACCAAGGACTTGAATCGTATCCTGATTTAATACATATCCTTTTGGTATATCTAATATGAGTTTGGACAAATCGAATACTTTTATTTCTTCTTGTACTGACATCGTTGCCGAAACCGGTGTTAGCAGCGGATCTTTCATAATGGAAGATAAGGTGTTTATTTTACCGCTTGCTTGGTTGTCGCGATTATCTCTAACTTCATATTGATAACTGCAATACATACCAGGTTTAGAATTCGCAAAAAAAGAAACATTATTATCTGGATTAATATCATACCCACAATCTGAAGAAGAACTTTGTACATCAATTAGTTCTATATTACTGCCAAAGACAAATCGCGCTATATCAATACTAGCGTTCGTCTCATTAGGATTTAGGAGATAGAAACCGTCCAGAGCCTTTAGTTCTAACGACGGCGATGCATTCGGTGGGTTCGTATTTCCCCCATCTCCACCGCCACAACCAAGGATTGACATACACGTTATTGCGACAATTGCCCTTGTAAATACTTGAATCTTTATCATTGTTTTTTCCAATTTAAATAAAGAGTTAGATTTCTAGTGGCCGATTGGAATTTAATTAACTCTGAGTAATTATCAATATTAATTACATTCCGATGTTATTTCATACAAACGACCAGTTTTTACCATTTATAGCTGAGCTTCGAAGAGGACTTGAAAGTGACCTTGATAATCTCCATTCTCGAGTTCCTCATAGGGCTTGTTTTCAAAATGAACCATAAAATCTATATGAGATTCACTGGTATTAGAAACATCAAGCTGTGTGAAACTACTTGATGCGCTCCCGTTACTTACAAGAGAATTGTTGGTTAAACACCCTCCTATACATGTTACGCTATAAGCTATCTGTTTTGAAATATCACTACTTATTACCAAAGGATTTTTAAGAGTATAGAATTGCGTAGTATCTAAGATTTTAGCTCTAAGGCCTGATGTAAAATCTCCTGTAATCTTAACTCCATAAATTCCTTTCGCACTCACCACCTTTTCTGGATGACCATGGTATTGAGGAGTCAGTTGTCCGTCCTTACCTTTAACGATAACAGCATCGAAAATAATGGCTGGGTTGTAGTCTATTGTTAATTGCAAGTTAGTACTGACAATGTTTTTAACTCGAATGTTATTTCGGTAATAATCATATTGAAAATTAATAGGCATAAGCCCGTGATAGATACCTTTCGATTTTCCCTTTAATACTTCCTTCAATAGTTTGATATCAATGAGTTCTAAAATTGGTCGATACATACGGATCATTGAACTGTTCGAACTGAATTTAAGTATTTTATCACCAACTCCAACCCCCTTGACCGTAGCAGTCTCTCCCCTTGTTTCGGTTGTAGCGTTACCGGCTGGATCCGAATCTAAACCAATGGTATCAAATAGCATGTATTGGATTCCTTGGATACCAAGTGAAATCTCAATACGATCCGTGCCGTTGGACAGCACGAGGTTTTGCTTGCCCTCAGACAATAGACCTCCTGGGATCAAGCGATCTCCTGTCGGTAGGGCGCTAGGTAAGCTCCATTTAGTTGGTGCTAACCCTCCTTGTTCAGTTTGGGCTGAGGTCCACAAATTATCAACAGCACTTATCTTCGCAGAAATCTCGGCCCCGTTAGAAGCCCCAGACGAAAAAGCAAGAGTGAGTGCAAGAAGGAGATTTATATTCATTGTTTTTTCAGTTGACCGAGCGTTAACTCAAACGTTTCTTTATAAGTGTTGTTATTGGTTCTAAATGAAACTTCAACATTACCTTTATTTGTTCTCTCAGGAAGTGGGATCTTGATTTCCCGCCCAGATAAAACGTAAGAGGTGCTAATACATTCCTTTACTGGCACTTTTAGTTCAACGCTGTCGCATGCTTTTACGTTAGCGTTGAAATATGTGCCACCAAGGTTAGTCACTTCTATATACTCTTTGCTGTACTTAACACTATATCGAAGTGGCGCGTCTATACTTGCAGGAATAATGACATAAGGCGCAACGCCAATAACCATTTGGACAGTATTGTTTGGTGCTTCATTCTCGGCGTAATAGGGCGTAGGTATCACGTTGATTGCATAGACTTTATCTTGTTTACGCTGCACCTCCCCAATATAACGAACCGAAAATTTTTTACTTTGACCGTTATCTAAAATCAATTTGTTAGGACGTGCTTCTAGTGTCCAGTCTGCAATGTTATCTTTATTATATGGTATTTGACTTAACTCACCGTCAATGATTTTTACGTCTGATATCATTAAATTTACAAACTGGCGATATCCATCATTGTTTGAAACTGTAAAAGTATCTTGGGTGTTGTCCATTAATTTTATTAACGAATCCACACCTAATGCATCAGAATTAAAAGAAATACTCGCAGTGAGTGCAAATATTGCTAGATTTTTAATTTTCATCGTTTTGTCACACTAAATATGTTGTCAGGTTTAAACTTCGTAGACACTATATATGTCTCAAGTTGCTCAAGCACTTGCACTTGAGCTGTCGTGAATTCACTTTCATGACGAACGTATACGTATAGTTGATCGCCGACTGCTACGTATTTAGACGCCAGCCCTAATTCCTCAAGGCGCTCGATAATCTTTAACGTCTTTTCAGTTGATTCGTATACGCCAATGTATTTCATATCGTTGTATACAAGATCACTGTTTTCATCTAAGTCATTTAGCCCTTCCAAGCAATATGAACTGACGAAGGGCTCTCCTAAATGTTCTGGATTGAAAACACAAATTCGGTTTTCTGAAACCAAATGAAAACTTTGTTCTTCACGAAAGGTCACTCTCGATACTCCCTCCGTGACGGCATCTATACTCTTACAGCCTTCCCCCGCGCAACCGACTTTTTGTATAGCGTTGCCATCAATGTCATTGAGTAAAAACACTTGGCTATGTAATGGAGTTACATGGTTGTTTACTTGGTAAAGTGTGCCTGGCGCTGTGAAACCCTCTTTGGATTTCACACTTACTTCAACGTTGCTGTAGTCGGCATCCAATTCGAAACGAACTTGTGAATAAATTGGTAACGATGCAACAAACGATTGGTTTGGCGAAATTGTGCCACTATAGTCATACTCGCCATCTTTATATATGGTATAACTGATCTCGCTTTCTTCACTTGGCGGAGAAGTCCATTCTGGCTCGACGTTCACAAACGATAGCCCGGTTTTACTCGTGATAATGACATCATCGAATGTCACGAGTTGGGTACTCTTCAATGTCCCGGATGCAGAGTAATAATAATCTGAACTGTAAAACCCGTAGCCATTAAAGCTAAAGGTATTATTCGCACCACTTGTATAAGTCGATAACTCATTGATTAACTTGTCGTCTTGTACTTTTGCAGTAACCGAGACTGACGCATCATAATTCTCTTCTGAATGTTCCAGTGAAAATTCTTGCGCGACATAATCTAACCCTTCGTCGTCAGTCAACAGTGATGATGTGTAGCGCAACGCATCGCTGACGTTATAAGACCAATTCATTCCAAGGTTAAGCGTGTCATTTCCCCCCTCAGAGAAGCTGTAGTTAGTACTCAAACTGAGCTGCCCACCGAGAAAATTTCGACTCCATGACAACGACATGTTATTACTCTGCGTGGAGAAATCGTCGTTATCCAAAGATAAATGGAAGAAACTTGCGAACGTATTCCCACCCAATAGTGACTTGGAATAATTGACGCCGAATTCCCTTGTATTATTCTCGCCATATAAAGCCTGGCTAAAGTCAGAACTTGTACCTCGAACATCGACACTGCGTGCACTAATACCAAACGAACCGAATGACAATTGGCCTTGATGATATGTCGCACCAGAATCGAAAAATGCACCAGTATATTGTGTGGTGATCGAGTCATTAAAATAGTACTTACCACCGATACGAATCAGAGAAGAATCGATATCTTTAGCTATCGTCCCCCCAATCAGCGCTCTCTCGGTGAGTCGATAACTCAAAGAACCCTCGGCATACTGATTGCTATCTTGTAATTGGCCGAGTTTAAGCCGGTAATCATAATCACCAACCTGTAAGTAAGTATCGCCGTTGTTTACAATAGACCGCTGTTCATTCAACAATTCTCTTTCGCCTTGTTTCACTATAAGCTGTACGGTGTAGACGCCATTTGGTAGCTCGCGATAACTGACGGAATTTTGCCCTTGTCTTACTGCTTGTGCAAAAACAATGATATTGTCTAAGTGAACTTCTAATTGCCCCGATTGAGGGGAATAAAAATCCAGAGATTGACGCTCGGTACCAGCCCCAATAAGCAGATTGTCACTGGATCCGATATTGACAGCTAAGCCGCGATAATCGGCACCATAATGAAGAAAGTCCGTGGTGTTAATCGTGTCATATGTGCTGCCTGGTTGCTGATAGCCAGCGACAATTCGATGCCCCTCTAAGTCTAGGTCGTATACACCAGTGTGAACGTCGAGCGTAGCCGATTGTGACGCGTATTGTGTATCAAAGTTTAAATGACCATATGTGAAGCCTAAAATGGTGTCATTAGACCATGTAAAATTACTGTTATCGTTGCCACTAAATACATATAAGTTGGTTTCATTAATTAGGGCATTTGAAGCGCGTACTGATGAGTAATATTCTTCTTTAACTTTAAAGTCGAACATTTTATTCGACACAAATATGGTTAAAGTCCTGTTGTCATAATCGAATAAATAGCCAACTGTTCCTTCACCTGCAATAGAAATACAATCGGATAAACATTGTTCGCTTGCATTAATACCGGCCTCTAACTTATTGATAATATTTTCTATTTCGATATTGTTTAGCTTGTTTTTTTTCAGGAATTTTATAAGATTATTTTTACCACCAGTCAATTTAAAATATTCGTAACTGATTAATGCATCAACGCTCTGGCTAAAATCAATACCTGCGATACTTATCTCAACGAGTTCAACTCTCTCTTCGAAGAATGCTTCAAAACCTACTGGAGTCACCCTTGCAACGGAAGCATGACTGACGCTCAAAGCAATCAATATTGAAAAAAATACAGTAATAAATTCGATTTTCATAAAGAATCCAATTTAAGCGTAAAACCAATTAAACCGTAACATGTTTGTTCAATATATTTTTGTCTTATCAATGGAAAGTTCAGAGTTAACGTATGCTCAATACGATTAGAAGTCATGATGTATTCAAAGCCTTTTGAAAAATCACGGCCATCTATTTGAATACCAATATTTTCTATGCGAGTTTCTTTGTCACTACCTTTATCTTTACAATAGCTGTCTTGAAACACCAAGTCTAATCGGTTATTTGTCGTGCCAGTCTGATTCTTTAGAATTAAAAATCGCATTTTCAGAGGTTTAAAACTAATATCTTTCTCACTGTATTCTGCGGTGTAGTAATTATCTGATATGATATCTACTTGTTCAGAATCTATTTTCTTATGAATATTTACTCTAGGTGTAAAATCCAATGTGTCGAATCGAGTTGCACCCTGAGTCTCTAAAGATAACAAAGGCAGCAATATTAATAAGAGAATATAATTCATACGAAAGCCTCAAAAGATCCGTTTTTACAAACGGATCTCTTTGTGCAAAGAGGTCTCAATTTACAAGTTGGAAGTAGCTGGGCTAACCATTAAGGTTGCAGCTACTATTACTTTTGCATCTTCTTGCTTACTCAATACTGTTAATGCATCGTTTGTGAAGTCTAGTGTGAAATTGGATTCTCCTGTGACAGACGCTATTGCGGTACCTACTGTCATAGCATTACTATTTCGCTTAACCGTGACTGAGCCTTCAGCTAGTTTGTTGGCCTCTCCAGAAGTACTATTGCTGTATGTTGCGCTTACATTATTTAATGTCACGTTATAATCAACTGGTTTACCCGCTGCATTAAGTACTTCAAATGACTCAGCAACTGTAGGCTCATAGGTTAGGGTGCCGTCGTCCTTACGAGTAAAGGTTAAAACCGCATCGTCCAAACTACCTGTTAGTGATGAAATTGACATTGAATTGTTCGACACAACAATTGATGGGATCGTACCTGTCCAGGTAATTGTATCTGTCAGTGGTTCTGAGCTACTTTTCGCAAATACTGATCCAGAAAAAGAAGCAATAAGAGCAGTTGTTAAGATTGATTTTTTCATTTTTAAATCTTACCTTTCCCCTTTTAGGGTAATAGTGAATTGATGAGTGATAAACTGTCACGGTGTTTGAACCTAGCGCTTTGACGCGCTGTGGGGCGATTTAACCTAAGTTAAAAAAAAAACTAAATAAAAAAATTGTCGGAAAATACCTACAATAATTGGCTCTTGTTATAACAATCTGTATTGCATGAATTTTTTTAAAGAGAGATTGTGTATTTTTAAGTATTAGGTGGCAGATGATGACTGAAGAAAGGTAGATTGATGATTTACACTTTGACTGAATAAATCTGCCATCAGAATATAAACTTCGTTTCAATATAATATTTGTAGGTATTTTCTGACATTGAAAAGAATGATTTTTTGGTGTTGAATCAAACTAAATTATCAGCAAATATTCAAGAATGTCGGCAGCCGACGAGTTTGATACAAAAGAGAAAGGAAATGCTTGCAATCGTCATCAGCAATTTCGAACCAATAAAAAGCTATATAAGAAACTCCATTAGAAACCATGAAAAAGTCTCTAAGGTTATCCAGTTAAGTAATATGAAAGATATAACGCCATCTAAAATTGAAAGCCTTATAAATGAACATGCTGGTGTCATTATCATTCTAGATTTAGATCAGAAAGTAAAACTAGTCGATAAGAAAGTGACATTGCCTTATAACATAGTTGATGTGGTATATAACCTAGATAAAGATATCAACATTAAAATACTTATCGTTGGTAATAATGAGTCATTGGAAGAAAACAAAAGCTTTGTGACAAACAACAATATCGTAAAAAATCAAATCTTGAACAAACCTTTTAATGGCAAAAGTTTTGAAAATTTTCTTAATGTTAACATTCCTTTAAGAAATGCTATAAAAGCTTCCTCTCTAATGGTTAATTCAAAAAAATATTATTCTGCATCTAGCGCACTATAAATATAATAAATAAGTCTATGAAAAAATTCAATGGTTTTAGCATGCTTTAATGCGGTAGATAGCCTCACTTCAAGCATTCTTGTTCGCAGTCTGGCTACCTTCTTCCGATAGTTAGCCAACTTTAACACCAACGCATTTTTTATGTGATCATAACAACAAAACAGTCGCGTGATATGCATTCGTAGACGATGTTAAATAATTTTACCTATCTCTTTTGAAAATCAAGATTTGAGTCTATATTTATCCGTGTATATATCAAAGTAACTGATATCAAAAAGGAAGGCACGGAGAGAGAAACAGAAAAGGCTTGTAATTTTGATGCTTTGATTTGACTTGGTTCATGGGTAATGACTTAGGTTAGACTTGGGGGTAATGGTACTCATCAGCAGCATGGTTCTTGTGTGCCACTGTCGATGATAACTGTTGTTCCTACGGGTAAATGGACAGATTTTAGTCCCTACTTGTTGTTCTGCATGTTGCCCGAAAAGCTTCAGATTCACTTTGTCCTGAATTACAGGTAACGTTCAGATATTAAAATCGCCATCATCGAATTTGAAGAGTATTGTGTTAGTAAATTATTCTGATGGCACCAACCCGACTTCAGTCTGAGGTTATTTCTCGTAGACTCTTTATTGATAATACTAAAATAAAGTATGTGAAGGTACTATGACAATAAAAAAATATTTGTTATTAATGTTGTGCGTTCTTTCTTTTGATACTGTCGCAAAAATTGAGGAAACTCATTTACCGACAAGAGTAAAAATAGGCGTACCTTCAACGCCGATAATGCCCTACTGGGGCGGAAGTGTAATCTTACCGACAGGAATCATTGAAGATATACTTAACATTATAGAAGTGCAATTGAATGTTGAGTTTAACTACGTCCCTCTTGATTCTATTGTTGATATAGAACAGGCTCTAAGGGATAGGACAATCGACCTAGCAATTAGTTTTCAAAGAGATGATGAGAAAACATCTGACTTCATAAATTCAGATTTCCTTTTCTTCGATACTGTTGTTGGATGGATTTCTCCAAATGCTAAAAATAAATCATTTGATACTCTTATTTGGGGATGTTGGGAAAATTCAATTTTTTGTAAGTTAGCTAAGGATTCAGGTTATAAAATAAAAGCCTTAAAAGACAGTGAAAATTTTCATGAGAGTATAGAAAAAAAAGAAATAGATTCGGTTATAGGTTTATATAATGTAATTAGATACTATTTTTTAGATGAAGAAGAAATTGTTTTCAATGATAATTTTGGAGAGGTTGGTTTTTTCTTTTCATTCCCAGAATCTAATAGTTTCTATAATGACTTACAGATTTTTATATCAAAGTTTAGAAACCAAAGAGATGTCTTTTATTATGAAGGAGTAAATAAAGAATATAATGTTAACCTGGATGATAAGAAGTTGTCTGATTACTCGGGTAAAGTAATAAAATATACTATGAGGGATGATATATTTCCCTATTTTTACTTCGATAAAGAAAAAAATGAGTATGCAGGATATGTGTATGACATGTTGAACGATATTCAGTCAATTACGCCTCTGAGTTTTGTCTATATTCCACTGAATGGTCGGAACTCTGAAGAGATGTTGGAAAATGGAATAGTAGATTTGATTCCAATTGGAACAGAACGCTCTCATGTGAATAAAAGCCTTGAAGATACAAAAACCATGATAGAAGTTCAATTTTCTTATGTAGAGGCGAAAAAAAACAATAGGAATAGTAAAGTCGGAATATATGATAGGTTTGGCTATTATTACTATAAAAGTAATAATGAGAACCTTGTAAACTATAACGACATAAGACAATTAATACTTGATTTAAAGCAAGGGTTGCTAGCTGGTGCATACATAAACAAGCAACTTTTAGAAAGCCTTGTATATTACGATAAAGAGTTCGATCTTAATATTTCTTATGACGATGAAAATAAAGATTTAGAAGTGTTTATACCCATGATTATAAGAAAAGGAGATGTGGTAACAAGGCGTCTAATAGAAGAGTCATTCAATATGCTCTCGAAGAGGAATTTGAAGAAGAATATCGATCAATATAGCAAAGTTAAATATAACATTGGGTATAATAAAGTATATATTAAAACACTTCTTTTTTTCGTAATCATGATATTTGGTATAATTACCTTTCTTTATTATCTATATGCATTCAGTCTCAAGAAAAAAGTAGAAGGTGCACAAAAAGAAGTAAAATTATCAGAAGTACAAAGCAGATGGCTATTAAAAATTATCAATAATCTGAGTAGTGCAGTTTGTATAACAGATAGTAAGGGAAATGTTTTACTGACTAATAAAGAATTTGTAAAGTTAAAAGAAAACTACTCTTTTAAAGAAGATTATAGCTTTGTAAAGCACCTGTTAGATATAACTAACACCCAAATTTTTGACGACTTTACTTTAGACTTTTCAATGTTCATGCCGAATTGTGACGAGACTGAAAAATTTTATAATATCGTAAACAGCTCAATATCACATTACCTTGAAAAGGTAGAATTACATATGTTAGTTGTTTCTAATGTAACTCTACAGAAAGAAAGAGAGAAGATGCTGACTCAAATGAGTCTCGATGCAGAAAAATCCCTAATTCAAAAGAAAAATTTTTTGGCAATCATAAGTCATGAATTGAGAACACCGATTTCAGGGATCGCTGGCATCTTAGAACTTTTACAGAAAAGCTCTCAAGATGAAGTTATGAGTGAAATGCTATTTAATGCTATTGCATCTTCAAATAAGCTGAAATTACTTGTTGATGATATTCTTGATTTCTCAAAGCTTGATGCTGATCAGTTAAGTCTTAACCTCGAATCTGTAAATATAGTTACTGATATTTGTCCTATAATTAAAGGTTTCGAAGTATCTGCACAAAATAAAGGTTTGGATTTTATAGTAGACTGGGTCCCTAGCAACGTTATATATTTTGAAATTGACATACTAAGGTTTACTCAAATTATTTCTAATGTTCTTTCAAATGCAATTAAATTTACTAACGAAGGAGAAGTTGAGATAAGAGTAATCTTAACCACTAATAAAATAAAAGTAATAATAAAGGATAGCGGAATTGGTATGACAAGGGAGGAGCAAATAAAAGTTTTTGATCCATTCGTACAAGCACAAGACAATATAACAAGAAAATACGGTGGTACCGGATTAGGGATGTCAATTGTTAAGAACTTAATTAATATGATGTCTGGAAGTATCACTCTAGATAGCTCAGTAGGTATAGGAACGACTGTAACACTTGAAATTGAAGCAGAAAGTCAAAAGTTAGACTTTGGAAACGAAAATTATTATCACACAGTGCGAGATAAGAAATTAGCCGATTGGCTAAATGCATTACGCCTCTCTTATGAATCTTGCTCAGATTTTAGAGATATTGACAATCATCATAATTTCTATCCGGATACTATCTTTCATACTTTATCAGAGTGTCGGACAGATAATCGTGCTGTCTTGTCTTCATCTGTTTTATTAAGTGGAAGAGCGTTAGTTGTCGATGATGATCCCCTAAATCAGTTCGTTATTATGAAACAATTAGATAGTTTAAACGTCAATTATGAAATTGTTGAAAATGGTATAGAGGCACTAAAAGTGTTGAATAGTAGTTTTGATTTAATTCTGACAGACTACCACATGCCGAAAATGAATGGTTTAGAGTTAATTAAAGAAATAAGGTCTTCAAGTAATGAATACAATAAAATTCCAATTATAATTTGTACTGCTGATAATTCAGAAACAGTTTCAGATAATCTTGATAGTAAAATTGTTGACTCAATTCTATATAAACCATATTCACTTATAGATTTAAGCAAAATATTGAGTAAGTTTTTACCAACTGCAACCTCGAGCACAAATGAAACATACGACTTTAAATTAGGACTGGGTTCTTGGTTCGAAAATATTAATGAAAAGGATAAAGTGACGATGGCACAAGCAATCGTATCTTCTCTTAACCTGTCAATTAATGATCTGATAAATCATACAAATA
This sequence comes from Vibrio sp. AND4, assembly GCF_000171815.1. Classification (GTDB taxonomy): domain Bacteria; phylum Pseudomonadota; class Gammaproteobacteria; order Enterobacterales; family Vibrionaceae; genus Vibrio. Next base: position 57,202 of record NZ_ABGR01000001.1, read on the forward strand.
ATAACACAATTGTTAGGGATACCGTACATAGACTCAAAGGCACTATAGGCATTCTCGAACTCAATGGAATTATGAATCTATGTGAGAGATTAGAAAAAACACCCAGTAATACAAATGCAATTAATGACCTTATTAAAGAGTTAAATTTCATCATAGATGAAGCTAAACGATATTTTTAAGATATAAAGGAATATAGTGCTTATGAAGATTTTAATTATAGAGGATGACCCTCTTCAATCGTTAAACTTGAGAATAAACTTAAATGACCTTGGTTATAATGAAATTGATATTGCGAGCAGTTTGTCTGACTTAGAATTAATTATTTCAAAAAACAGTTATTTTGATCTTGCATTTTGTGATATAAAAATGCCAGATTGTGATGGTGTTTTATTATTGGCAAAATATTTAACACCTGATTTCGTGAATAGAATAATAATTTTTAGCTTAGTTGATATTTCAGTCCAGAATCTGATATCAGGTATGTGCAATCAAATTGGTTATAAATATATACGTTCCTTACCAAAGTACTATAAGAGACATCAGTTAGAAAATGAATTGATGATGATTTTTGAAGATATAGATAATGATATTAAAATTGAAGTTTCTATTGTTTTCACTGAACAAGAAATTCAAGAGTTTTTCCAATTAGGTTACGGTTTTAATATGTATCAACCTCAATTTAGTTTTGAAACTGGCGAACTTGTTGGTGTTGAGTTATTAATGAGAATGCGTCACCCAGAACATGGAGTTTTATCACCAAGTACTTTTTTGCCTCAGATTTTATCGTTAGGATTATCAAACGAAATGTACGTTCATAGCCTGAGAGAAGCTACGTCCTCTTTAAATACATTGGACAGTCTTGTTAATTTGTCAATGAATATTAATCAGGACATCTTAGAGCAGGATCTTTATGAAATCACAACAAAAGTCTGCGAAGAAAATGAATTCCCTCTTGAGCGTTTGATCTTGGAAATTACAGAGGAACAAGCCCTAAACTTTACCACCAAAACGCTAGAGAACATTGCTCGATTAAGCCTTAAAGGTGTTCGATTTTCTGTTGATGATTTTGGTACTGGATATGCTTCTTTAGAGCAATTGATTGATCTTCCGATCTCTGAAGTAAAAATTGATAAACGGTTTATTTCGAATGTGGCTGGTGATTATAAGCACCAACAGCTCACGATCGCAGCAGTACGTCTTGCTCAATCCTTAGGCCTTCAGTGCGTAGCCGAGGGTGTTGAGGATAAAGAAACATGGGAATACTTGAAAGAGTTGAGTGTGGATATATGCCAAGGATTTTATACCGGAAAGCCAATGGAATTAGAGGCTCTAACTTCGTTACACAGCGTCGTAAAAACTCAGCCTAAGAAAGATGAAAAAAGTCATTTCAGGTCTATTTTATATTTCGACTTTATAAATATTAGGGGGCAGGCTATGGTGAAGATTCTATCAAAATTTTTGCCTCAAAACGAGATCCAGCTAATATCAAATATAGAAATTTTACTTAATTTATTAAGTGAGAATAATGATCATGTTTTAGTATTTGATACCGATTCTTTGCAATTTTTAGAATCTGATGATATCAATCTATTAAATAGTGAAGTTGAAAAAGTAGAAGCCGTATTTATCTCACACGATTATTCAATAACAACCTCTGGGTTAGACATCATTGCTCCTACTATTAAGAAACTCGACAACATGCAGGAAACAATTAGTAGTCTCTCTGATTATTTAGACGAAAAATATAATAATAGCTATAGAAAAATCACACCAAAGTTATCTAAAAGAGAACAGCATGTTGCCCAACTTTTATTGGCCGGTTTTACCAACAAATATATTGCTTACGAAATTGGGGTGAGTCAAAAAACGGTGAGTACCTTTAAAAGTAGAATACTTAGTAAGATGGGAGTAAAGACGACTCTAGAGCTTTCAAAAGCACTTAACATTTAAATTTTGTGCTTAAGCTTATTCTTCTAAATCATCCCTTCCAAAAAAGGGTAGCTGAGATTCCTTATGTCAATCATGTGGTCATCCCAATAGCTTTGATGGCTAAGTGGTACTTTCTCTACAAGCGGCGATCTTTGACTGGGTGACATTGATACGGTAGTTCATCTTAAGCAGGCGCTACAATGTTGTTTCTATTTACATAATGACAACATGTTGTTTACTTGGTATTGTCTGAACGTTGAGCATGTTTTGGTGTTTTTCCACCAAAGTTTTTCGGTGCAATGAAACCTCTAAATCCATTTGTAGGCAAGTATTGTCGTTGGCACTTTAGGTTCCTCGCGCGTGAACATACGAGCTTTTCGGTAAGTGGGATGATTATTTACCCATTTATTCATGGTCTAACCGCTGCTTCTCACCCTTCGAGGTTCTCCTTATAGCGAACTTATGTGTTCTTACTAGTTGTTAGGCAACCATATTGTTTTTGCGTCAGGTAAAAGCCAAAGAGCCCTAAAGCGCTCAGGAGACCGCACATAAACTTATCTTCTTATAAAATCTCTATGAAAATACTACTCGCAATGATCTCATTATTCTTCTCTGCCTTTGTTCATGCATCGCTATATTTTGGACCTCCTGATGGAGAAAATATCATCGATATTAACAGTTCAGATGGCTTCTTGTTTAAGGTGGAAGATGGAATTTATGTCCAAACTCATTCTGAAGATTTTGTCCTTGGAATTGCAGCTTTAACTGAAAACTTGAAACAGACTCGCACAGGGAGGGCCATTATCAATCAAGTCTCTCATTATGCTCCTATTGCTTTGCCTAATGAGGCACGTGCTTTAGCATTCCATAGTGAGGAACTAAGCCACACGATTACAGAAAAGATTCACGTCGTTATTAGACCACCTCAAAATGGCAAGCAGTTTGTTACAGAGCCCCTATTAGTGTCACCCGACTTTGTGAGTCACCAATCAAATGGGTTGGGCGTGCCTGCGGTTATTTATTTTGATATTGATAATGCGGTCTTGATCCCGGGTCATTCGACCATTATTGAACCCTCAATTGCTCTCGGACATGAACTTATACACGCGCGTGACTATTTAAGTGGAGGCTTACCAACAGGCACACAACGAATTCGTCATGTTGCTCCAGTTGCCGGTACAACACATCAGGGACAAGAATTTTCACAGGGAGAAGTGGTTGAATTCAACCTGATGAAACGTGAGATAGAGGCTACAGGAATCTCATATCAAAAGGGGAATACCAAACCCAAAACACTGACTACTTCACGACAAGCATCTATTGAGCGCCGGGAAAGCGTGATGATTGCCTGGGAAGAGGCATTAAAAAATAAGTCTGTCTCTAAGGGAGACTATGCTCGGGTTAAAACCAATATTCAACGTTTGAAATCTGAAGTACCTGTATCCGAATACCACTTATCTAAAGAGTTTGGTCATCAGGCTCGCGATATGTACTGGCCTGGTTCTATGATTGAGTATTCATCCGTTCCTACCGATATAACACTTAAACATGTAGTCCAGACAACTTCCGGAGTGTTGGCGTCGACGATGTTAAGCACGACAAGAGTGAGTGAGGCATTACACAGCAGTCCTCGTTCCCTTTTGCTCATTAGTACCAGTTTGATTGAAAGAAAAAACGGTTTTCCAAAACTAGACAAAGTGTTGCGTACTGCCCTTGAATTGGCTGCTAAAGCCAATCGGAAAATAGCGCTGCTTGAAGGTGATGAGTTTGCCTCTTTATCTGAGACAGAGAGACGATTGACAGTCGCAACCATAGATAAGGCGGTGGGCAGCATAACAAAAGACCATTCGCCATCCGCAATTATTCAGTTCAATACGGAGGGGATTGGTGGTGAGGGTGCCGCACTATTAACTCAAGCGGATCACGTTATTTTAATTTCGACTCATCATGACTTATCTGCGTTAGCAACGTCTGAATATATTGCTGCTAGCGCTAAAAAATTGCTAGTTAATCGGATTATTAGGCCAGTCCAGCCCTCTCAAAGTGTGTTCTACGCGAACCGCTTGCGTTGGTCCAAGCTCGCAGAGCAAGCCAATGTAACCCTAGTGGCCAACTCCACATTACCTAAATCAAAGAAATGCTGGAGCTTGTAATGAAGATTAAAAATCTAATCCTGTTTGTTGGCCTGTGTTTTGTCGTTAACGTTGATGCATTAGAAATGTGCAGCCTTGGAGCGGAAACGCTTGAAGAAGAGCATGAATGGTTAGCGAGATTAGACTACGAGTTCGAAAGCGAGCTTAATGACGTTAAAGAGGTTGCGGCATTAGAGAAAATTCCCAGTTTAATACTGCCCACAGGCCAAGAGACCATGTTTCCAGAGCATTGGACTGGAGTGTCAGTAGTCGTTGACAGTAAAAAGAGTCAACCTAACAGCTTGGAAAGAATCGCTCAACTCGAACATATTTCTGAACGTCAAGCCTTATGGCAGATTGCGAAAAGCGGAGCAAGGTCATTTTCAACCGCTTTGGATATCGCCTTTTTTATGCCTTGGGTTGATGATTTAACTAGAGCCATGTGGGACGACTCTGCCAGTGATTTGCATCGACTGAGTGTCACTGCTGAGCCCATCCCTTTTATCGGTTTTGCTATTGGGTATTACGATTACCTCTCCACATTAGATAGCCCTGAAAAGCGTCTTAACCAATGGCGACAAAGTGGGCATTACAGTTATGACCAAGAAACAGTTCTTTCGAGTATAAATACCGCGTCAGCAAGAGCGATAGAAAAGCAACATGAACAATTAAAGCAACATATTATTGAGTTGACCGAAAGGCTCGTTTCTATTCAACTGCTTCATTATGACGCTACCTACAATGCTAAAGTATTGGAGTTGCAGGAAGTGATGAATGGTATTTTTTCTGAAATTGATACCCAATATGCTAGCTCAATGTTAGATCTTTATAATCGTCCCTCTCATGTGATACATAAGTTTGGGGAACAAGCTTGTATTAACCAAAAGGAGGCGGTAAAAGAGGAAATAAATCGTTTAGGTTTTGCGTCTAATGGGGCTCGCAACGAGCTAAGATCGTGCAGTTATCGAATGTTAATTGCAAACGTCGGTAAACTTTATGGCATTGGAAAATATCCTCACATCGAGAAAGTTCGTGCGGATGTCTTTGCTTATAAACAAAATATTGTTGAAAGTGCACTTAACCATATTATTGATTGGCGGGGTAAACTCATAGAGATTCAACGTAATAGCATCAATAACCTTGTTGATGATACGTTAAACAGCGGAAGTCTTCGCAGCTATCGATGGTATTTATATCAGCGTGCGCGCCGAATCGCGATCGACAATTTTTCCTTGTCTATAATGCAAAGATTGGCCTCGGAAGAGGAGCAGCAAACAGGTCGCTTTCTTGTCGGAGCTGGCGAATTAGTCTGTGGGCCTTTCTCTTGCCAGAATTATGAGGGCAAAGAGGTATTTTTTGATGAAGCCTCTGATCCACTTTTACAAAAGCTATCGGAGCCATGGGAAAGCATTGAACTGAGCAAATACATCAATCAGCGAGTTAGGCGCGGATGGACAAACCTTGAGCTCGATGAGCCTTATATAAACCTCTGGAAACAGTGGCAAAATAAAGACGATGTCCTTCTTGCAGCTTTGCCTTACAAAGGTAACCCCTCGTTGGATGTAATACAAAAAGACATGCCAGAGTTGTTTGAGCTTTTAGAGCAGATTCCAAATCACTTATCAGCTACACAAGCAAAGCCATATTTGTTTCAATTAATTAGAGATCGGATGTTTAAAGGAGACATACAGAGTACTTGGACAAAACTTGGCGATTTTATATTTCGATTTCAGTACGAACAACGCCAGTATCAATCGCTCAACTCCTTACCCTTAGAGTGGCAGCAAGTGATTTGGCCTTCTCAACCTCAAGGTGTTTTGTTTAGCGCATTTCTAGACAAATCGTACTTGTATTACTCTCATCAATCGTGGGTCAAAAACTTGCCATTCTGGGATAAAAGAAATGGTGTGTTTACATGGATATTATACCAGGAAGAAAACCATCATTACTATCTAACGCAGTTAGTGTCAGAGGACATTTATCTTAGTGACCAATATTGGATAGAGATAAGTGAACAACTCAGTCATGTTTTGTCATCACCGGAAGTGCGTTGGCGTCCGTTTGAGCAGATGATTCTCATGGATATATGGTCTCAGGTTATAGAGATAGAATCTCTGTTCGAGATTTCTCAACCTTGAGGCTATGTTGATGGTATACCCAAGCATCTTGAGGTTACTTGGGTATACATTAATAACAATGGCTTATTAGTGAGGTGTCTATAATCCTATTCGATTGCGAACATGCTAGTTTAGTACTCAAGCTTTGCCGCATTTCTCGTTAATATTTCTGATTTATCAACAGGTTTCATTAAGTAGTTCATCGCAGTAATAGAAAACAAGAGTAGCGCAAACGCCAAATACATCATTTCTGCTGAACCTGATATTGAAGCGAGTATCCCGCCAAAAAAACCTGAGACTCCCCATGCAGAGTAGAGAATGCCAAAGTTAGTGCCGTACGATTTTAAACCATAGTCGATCGCAGTGACTGGAGGGAAAACACCAAATAAAGCGCCGTAAGACATTGCACCAACAGAAATTCCAATCATTAGAGGGATCGTGGTTTCTATTGTTGTGAAAAATATCATATTCAGGGCTTGCGATAAAAAGATTAATCCTAGGGTGTGAACACGTCCTATTTCATCAAATAGAAGACCACCTATGACTCGGCCAGCGGTGTTGAAGATGGCCAACAAAATGATACTTAGCGCGACCTCTTCCGGTGTTAATCCAATCGATTTGCTGATGCTACCGATAGAGCCTATCAACATAATACCCGCAGCAGAAGATACCATGAACATGAACCATATCTGATAAAACTGTGGTGTTTTCAGCATATCTAGCCACTGCATATTCACATCGACGCAAGATTTCGTATTTTCGTCCTTTGGTTCCTCGGCTACATAACCCTTTGGGGGATCAACGAGTAGAGATGCAATTGGAATCATGAGAAGTAAGCCGACGCCAAGTATCTTAAAAGTGTCTAAGATGCCAAACAGTTCGATAAACATGGTTGATAGCGGCGCCAAATACAGCGCCGCCATCGCAAACCCTCCAGCGGTGAGGCCACTGACGAGTCCTTTTTTATTTTCCGGCCACCATTTCATAGTGCAGGGGCCAATGCAAGCATAGGCAAAACCCATACCGGCACCAACCAAGCCTCCAAATGTGACCTGAAGCTCAATCAATGTTGAGGCATAACCAGAAGCCAAAAGCCCCGTTCCAACAAGGAAAACACCAAGGATTGTGACTTTTCTTGGTCCGATTTTGTCTTGCCATACACCGGCCAAAAATAGACTGACTGAGAAGGCAAATACAGACGTCTGATATGGACCATCTACCTGCTTTGCATTTACACCTAGCGCTTCAGCTAAAGGCTCACTGAAAACTCCCCATACATATAAGATACCGATCGATAGGTTCACAAATAAACCTATCAGTAGGATTTTAATTGGTTTGTTCATCAATTTAACCTCAACATATATTTGTTATGAACAATCGTTAGAAATAATGACCTTTAACGATTTGTGATCGGAGGCATGGGTAAATGTTGAATAAGCTTCTTTAGCTTCCGATAATTTAAATTGATGGCTAATGAGGTCTTTAGGCTTCAAGTAACCTGCCCTAATTTGCTTGATTAACATAGGAATGGTGTGGGTATGAACCATTCCCGCTGTCATGGTGAAATTTCGTTTCCACATGTCTTCAAGGTTAATGGTTGCTGGTTTTCCGTGCACACCAAGCACGGCAATATTGCCTCCGGGACACACAAGTTTTTGAGACATGTCCCAGCCAGCAGGTATGCCGATCGCCTCGATCACGACGTCAACACCAACATCATTAGTCATGTCCAAGATTTGCTGTACGGCAGTGCCTTCTGAATTGTTAATGGCGTGTGTTGCACCTAATTCTTTAGCTACCTCTAGACGATGTGGATTATTGTCGATTGCGTAGATTTCGCTTGGAGAGAAAAACTTAGAGGTCATCAATGCTGCGAGGCCGACAGGTCCACAGCCAATGACTGCAACAGAACAGCCGGGTTGGACTTGACCGTCGAGAACGCCCACTTCGTATCCTGTTGGGAAGATATCGCTAAGTAGGACTAAACAATCAGTATCGATGTCATCTGGAACTAGATGCAAGCTAGTGTCACCATATGGGACACGAACATATTCCGCTTGGCATCCGTTGATCTCATTACCTAATAACCAGCCGCCATCTAAGCATTGACCAAACTTAGACACTTGGCACATTTTGCAACTACCACATGAGGTAATGCATGAAACGATAACACGATCTCCGGGCTTAAATTTAGTTACGCGATCACCACATGATTCCACAATTCCCACGCCCTCATGGCCCATTGTGGTGCCAGGCTTAAACGTCGCCACATTATTTCTTAAAATATGTAAGTCGGTCCCACAGATGGTTGTTTTCTCAATTCTAACCACGACATCACTTTGTTTAATAATTTCAGGCTTCTCTCTTTCGACTAATTTAGCCGTGCTTTTTCCATCAAATACGTACGCTTTCATTGGGGTCCTTGACTTTTATAGAAACACGACAGAACCATACAGATGTGATTTATAAATTAACGTGATCGATACGGCATATTAACAATTAATTAACACCTGTTTATCCGTATTGTAGGGGGAATATAAAGTCGAGGTAACAGTGGTCTTTGAGTTGTCGTTCACAGCCGCTTTGGGCTCTTTGCCCATTGATTACATAAAATGTCGGTTTATTTCCAAAGTTGGCAGGTAAACATAGATTGCACAGAGCGAGTTAATTCAATTGTGTCGCTCTTTTGTTAATAATGTGCGCAATTAAAATTTTGATCTAACTAACAATAAAGAAAAAGGAAATGAAATGAGTAAGTCACTGGTAGCACTTGGTTTAACGTTGGTATTTGCAAGTTCGGTAAACGCAGCGAACTGGGGATATAAGGGAGATCATGGCCCAGAAAATTGGGGAGAGTTTGCCTCTGAATGTGCTAAAGGTCAGAATCAAAGCCCAATTGATATTCAATCCGTGACCGAAGCGAAGCTAGATAAGTTGAACTTCGATTACGAAGGCAAGGTAATATCGCTGCTTAATAATGGCCACACGCTGCAAACCAAGTTAGAGGGTAAAAATACGCTGATGGTTGATGGCACCGAATTCACATTGAAGCAGTTCCACTTCCACACTCCTTCTGAAAACCACGTTAATGGTAAAGAGTATCCCCTGGAAGCGCACTTTGTGCATGCGGATAAAGCGGGTCACTTAGCGGTTGTCGCTGTGTTCTTTAAATTAGGTGGTGAGAACCCAGAACTAGCCAAGCTGCTGGCTAATATTCCGAAAAAAGATCAGGTTGTAGCCATTAAAGTCCCATTTGATGCAGATTCTCTACTTCCTAACAATAAAGATTACTACCGCTTTGATGGTTCCTTAACGACACCACCATGTTCTGAAGGTGTACGTTGGTTGGTGATCAAAGAGACACAAACTATCTCTCCGGAGCAAGTAACAGCGTTTACGAAAGCGATGGGTCACAACAATCGACCAATTCAGCCATTGAATTCGCGTATGATCCGAACGCTACAGTAAGTTTGAAAAACGAGTAACAAAAAAGCCCGCGCAACAGAAATGTCCGACTTTACGAGGTCACTTCACAGGAGCGGGCTTTGTTATTTGTCAGGCAGAGGGTTAAAGAGCACTGCCTTCTTGTGCTTTTGCCAGTTGAATTGGATCGAGCTTAAGCGTCTGTGTTGGGAAAGCGATGTCTGCTTCATGCTTCTTAATGATCGCCATAACTTCGAGCAGTACATCTTGCTTCACCTCATGGTAGCGAACCCAGTTCACGGTTTTGGTGAAGGTATAGATAAAGAAGTTGAGGGACGATGGACCAAACGCATCAAAGTTGACGATGAGTGTCTGGCGCGCATCGATGTCTTGGTGATTTTTCAGCATTTCACGGACTTCATTAATGATTACGGGCACTTTTCCCGCATCGTCGTAACGCAAGCCAATCGTTTCAAAGATTCGGCGGTTCAACATGCGCGATGGGTTTTCTACCACTATGTTGCTGAAGACGGAGTTCGGAACGTATATGGGGCGCTTATCGAAGGTTCGAATACTGGTCATGCGCCAGCCGATGCGTTCTACGGTACCTTCAATCTGGCGATCCGGCGAGCGGATCCAATCACCGACTTTAAACGGACGGTCAAAGTAAATCATTAGACCACCAAAGAAGTTCGAAAGTAGGTCCTTTGCGGCTAAACCAACAATTAGGCCACCGACACCACCAAAGGTCAGCAGACCAGAAAGGCTCAGACCAAATGCCTGCATTACCGTGAGAATGCCAATAACGATGAATAACAGGCGAGCGACTTTCGCTACTGCTTGTACTGTGGTCTCGTCGCGAGTTTTCTGTTCGAGAACGTAATCTTCGACGTTGGTAATAAGGCGCATCACAATCCAAACGAGAATGCTGATCACTAGGATAAGCTTGAGGGTGCTTAACCAGTTAAATTCATCTCCCAACTCACTTTGCAGCACAATACCCAACGAAACCGTTGCTGGCCAACACCAGATTAAGGTACTAACGGGGGCTTTAAGCGCCTCGAGAAATAAATCATCCCAATGGAATGGTGTTTTCTCAAATAAAATCACGAGACGAGAATATAGGACGCGCCAAGCAACCCAAGCAAAAAAGCTAGCAATTGTTATAAACAGTACGCTGCTACTCCAATCTTGATGGTTTGCCATGACGTAAGTTTGAAGCTCTGTAAACCACTGTGGCATAAGTAAAGTTTCATTTTTTAGAACAATGAATCAAAGGTAGCAGAGTTTGTGTTTTCACCCTAGCAAAATGATGTGATTCTATAAATCAACGCACATGTTCTGAGTGTGAGAGAGGTAAGAGGGGGGAACTTAGCGTTAATTAGCATTGGTGGTTTTAATGCAGGTGCAAAGAATGAGCAGGGCAGGGCAAATGTATTGTCTGTCGGTTGCTCCGTTTGTTGCAAGTTGAAGCTTGAAATTTAGTTGTTACTATTCGAGTGGTCAATTGTTGGTTCTCTGACTTATTACTAACATTTATTGGACTTAATTGTGAGACTGTTAGGTTAATTTTAAATGCGGAGATGAATGATGGAATTTACAGAGCTAGATAGGAATGCGCTCTATGACATTTGGATGTCGCAAAAAGCAAAAATGCACCTTACTCAAATGGAAATGGCGAAACGTCTAGGTATTAGTCTGCATGAGTTTTCTGCTTTGCTACGTGGTAATGCCCCATTGACATTAGGCTTTGTAAAGCAGTTATGTGAGCAATTACATGTTCGCCCTAGGCAAGTTATCCCCTCATTGACGGAACGAGATATTTCTGGTTCTGGTTCTGTGTACTTGCAAAACCGCATCACCGTAGATGGTGAGATTCGCAACGTATTTATTGAGGGTAATCAGGTGGTAGTTGAATACGAGCACCACTTGATCTGATTAGAATAGACAGGTAAAAAGCGAGCTTGAAGGCTCGCTTTCTCGTTTTTATGCGGCAGGTAGAAGTCCGGCAAGCTTATGGCATTTTAACCAATGAACCTTGTGATAAATCTGCGATGGTTTTTGCTCCGGTAAGGGTCATTGCTACGCGCATTTCTTTGTCATAGAGATCGAGTAAGTTCTCGACGCCTTCACCGCCTTTCGCTGCGAGGGCATAAACAAAAGAGCGACCAAGTAGCGTACAGTCGGCACCAAGCGCCAACATACGCACCACATCCAAGCCTGTTCGAATGCCTGAATCGGCGAATATCTTAAGATCGCCTTTTACTGCATCGGCAATACTCGGTAATGCCTTCGCTGTTGAAAGCGCCCCATCAAGTTGACGACCACCGTGGTTCGACACAACGATGCCATCTGCGCCAAAGCGAACCGCGTCTTTTGCGTCTTCTTCATCAAGAATACCTTTAATGACCATTGGGCCATCCCAAAAGTCTCGAATCCACTCAAGATCTTTCCAAGAAATTGATGGATCGAAGTTTGCGCCTAACCAGCCAATGTAGTCTTCCAACTTGGTTGGTTCGCCACGGTAAGTGGAGATATTGCCTAAGTCGTGTGGCTTGCCTAATACACCAACATCGAGCGCCCAGCTCGGATGAAGCATAGATTGGAACACACGGCGCATTGCTGCATTTGGACCGCTCATTCCTGAGTGCATGTCGCGGTAACGAGCGCCAGGAACTGGCATATCGACAGTGAATACCAGCGTGGTTACGCCTGCCGCCTTTGCACGCTCAAGCACATTTCTCATAAAACCACGATCTTTGAGAACGTAGAGCTGGAACCACATTGGTCGCTCGATTGCGGGAGCTACTTCTTCAATAGGACAGACAGATACGGTTGACATGGTGAAAGGAATACCTTTCTTTTCTGCGGCTTTGGCGGCTTGTACCTCACCACGGCGCGCATACATTCCTGTTAGGCCTACGGGTGCTAAGGCGATTGGCATTGCGAGCTTTTCGCCGAAGATTTCAGTTTCTAGGCTAAGTTCACTCATGTCGCGCAGAACACGTTGACGGAGTGCGACGTCACCTAGGTCTTCAGTGTTGCGTTTTAGTGTTCGCTCGTCGTATGAGCCGCCATCAATATAATGGAAAAGAAATGGAGGTAGCTTGGCTTTCGCAGCAGCGCGATAATCTGTAGAAGCAGATATAATCATAATAGTCTTGTCCTAGCTTGTTATTCTAAGATTGCGCCCTGAGTCAATGAGCACCTGCTCTGTCAGTATTTCACTGACCGCCATCCTTTCGGGCAGTCGACATCAGAATTGGAGCATGATTCAGTGATTGAACCGGCGGTTATTCTCACCAGAACAATCCATTTTTGTTTTCAAAAAGGCTGGTCCATCAGTTGGTGGATTGATGCAGCAAGCCACACCAACCATCGGGGGATCTATACCGACCGATGTACCAGAGAAAGAGCAGGGACGTGAGCCCCCGCATTCAGGTTTATTTCATTAAAGCGTCGGTCATTTGGAGTCCGTAAATCAGGACCAAACCGATGATGCCTGTGACGACTAGGTAGTAGAAGGTTGGGATAATCGTCTTGCGTAAGGTTGCGCCTTCGCGTCCTAATAGCCCCACGGTTGCGGATGCAGCGACCACATTGTGGATAGCAATCATGTTACCAGCCGCTGCGCCGACTGCTTGCAAAGCAATCACAATGGCACTTGAAATACCGAGTGTCTGAGCCACTTCAAACTGAAACTGGCTAAACATCATATTTGACACGGTATTAGAACCAGCGATGAATGCACCAAGCGCACCAACGGTTGCGCTCAACGCTGGGAATGCTGAGCCTACCAGGTCAGCGGCGAAGTTGGCTGTGGTGACGGGCATACTTGCTAGCTCAGCGCCATTGACTCCAGAGTTTATGAAGATCCGAACCATAGGGATGGTGAACACAAGAACGAAACCCGCCCCAATTAACGTTTTGCTCGAGTCGCCAAACGCTTTGCTCAGTGATTTTGTGCCACCACCTTGAAGAAGTACCGCAAGCAATGCAACAAAGACTAGGATGCCACCCGGGAGGTATAAGGGTTGGATAGCAGAGCTGATCCCCGTTTCGCCGAGAATGTTGCTAAACGACAGACTTAGACTCTTAAGTAGGCTTTTGAATTCTGGGCTTACACGGCTGGCAACGAGAATTACTGCTAACATCACGTATGGTGCCCAAGCCTTAGTTAGACTCATTGGCTTGCCCGGATTGTCATCAAGGTTGATCTTAAGAGACCCTAGCCATTCCGTAGGCCACTTATCTTCGCTTTCGAAGTCCCATTTTGTTTTTGGTACTAGGAAGCCTTTTTTCGCCGCTGTCACAACAATTGCCAAACCAACGAGGCCACCAATCAAGGAGGGGAACTCAGGACCCAAGAACACGCCTGTTAGTGCATACGGAACGGTGAAAGCAACGCCTGCAAATAGGGCGAATGGCAAAATGTCCAGCCCTTCACTCCAGCTTTTATTCTTACCAAAGAATCGAGTCAGCATCATCGCCATTAATACTGGAATCATGACGCCAACTGTTGCGTGAATCATCGCAACGCTTGAAGTGATTTGCTGCAGGTACGCGTCCCATGTAGAGCCCTGTGCGATAAGAGCTTCACTGATGTTGTGCGTATCCAAGCCTTTGTTAACTCCGACAATAATGGGAGTACCTACTGCTCCGAACGAAACCGGGGTAGATTGAATCATCATCCCCATCAGCACAGCGGCAAGAGCAGGAAAGCCAATCGCAACTAACAGCGGTGCAGCGATGGCAGCAGGGGTACCAAAGCCAGATGCCCCCTCAATAAAGGAGCCAAAACACCAAGCGATGATGATGGCTTGCACACGACGGTCGGCAGAAATATCGGTAAATCCGTTGCGGATCGTGGTGATCGCGCCAGTGTGTTTTAGTGAGTTGAGCAAGAAGATGGCACCAAACACGATCCAAAGGACAGAGACCGTAATCCCTAACCCTTGGAATACAGACGCCAGGATACGATTAGCTGACATATCCCAAAAAGTTAGAGCAATAGCGACGGTAAGACCGAACGCAACGGGCATGGCTTTTTTAGCTGGCCAGTTGAGACCAACCAATAATATGGCGGCGACAACAATTGGCGAAAATGCCACAAGGGCAAGTAGGGTTTCACTCATTGGTACATCCTCGAACGCTGAATTCTCGGCAGTTTTTTACTGCGCAAATGATTTTTTGTAATGTTTTTGATGTTTTTGTTAATTGAGCGTGAATCTACCCCTTTCTTTTTTGTAGATATAGGGAAATAATGAAATTGATTTATTCTAAAAATGACAAAATTGAATGCGCGCAGATGATCTTATCCTGTTCTCACAGGTCGTAGAATTGGGCAGCTTTAGTAGGGTGGCGGAAGAAAATAACCTTACAAATTCGGTAGTTAGTAAAAGAATTGCGCGACTAGAAGAAGAGATTGATGCTCAGCTGTTGTATCGAACAACACGTAGATTGACCCTAACTGAAGCGGGTAAAGCGCTTTTACATAGTGCTAAAAATGTGAAGCAAGCCACTCAAGAAGCGATGAGTGCCGTCTCTGGTTTTGGTGAGAATGTCAGCGGTCATATCAAAATGTCGGTACCCACTATCTCTGGTGATTTGATTTTGGCCAACGCGGTTGCCGAGTTTTGCAATATGCACCCTGGCTTGACCGTTGATATGTCATTAGATAATCGCTTTGTTGATTTGGTCGCTGGTGGTTTTGACTTGGTCATTCGCACTGGTTATCTGGAAGATTCGAGCTTGATTGCGAGACATATTTTGGATTCCCAATGGGTGGTGTGTGCTTCTCCTTCCTATATCGTTAAAAACGGTAAGTTGACGGAGCCCACTGATTTAATCAGTCACAATTGTCTGCAATATGCCTATCAAACCACAGGAGCAACCGACTGGCAGTTTAAAGGAAAAGACGGAGACTATATTGTCAAAGTATCGGGCAGTTTCTCTACAGACAACGCCACCGCATTAAGAAAAGCGGCGCTTGGTGGACATGGTATCGCCTATGTACCACGTTGTTTGGTTTACCATGATATTCGCAGCGGTGAATTGGTGGATATTTTCCCTGAGTTGGTTGGTAAAAAACTTGGTGTCTATGCCGTTTATCCATTTACTCGCCAACCACCAAACAAAGTAAAGCTTTTGATAGAGCATATCAGAGAGCAGTATCTCGCCATTTCGCATTACTTCTAGTGAGTCACTAAATAAGCGATTGCTAAATGAGAAAGATACATCACTCTGTTGGCTGAAATCTTAAACCTAAGCCCTGAATTAGTATTGATCTTAGAAGAGAGCAAAGCATTCACCTCAAATGGAGCTACACGGACGGTATGCATTACCCAAAAATTTGTAATAAAAAAATGCCGCGAAATTCATCGCGGCATTTTTATGGTTGGGGGGAACTCAATTTAATTGTTAAGGTGACTAAGCCTAACATTGAACCAACCAATATCGGCGGCCAAACCGAATGGCAGCTATACCATTTTCGTAGATATGGTGGTAATACACCATACCCTAACTCTAGTTTATGAATATGAAATTGTTATGAATCTAGGCAGCATCATGTTGGTTTTCATTATTTTCAAGATCAAATGATGCCTCAATCAGTTTTCTTGTGTATTCGCTTTTTGGATGATGGAAGATCTCTTGCGCAGTACCTTGTTCCATTACCTCACCTTTTTGCATCACCAACACACGGTCGGACAGCGCTTTGACGACAGAGAGATCATGACTGATAAACAAGTAGCCGATGTTGTGTTTCTTCTGCAGATCTTTAAGCAGATCAATCACGGTTAGCTGAACAGAGCGATCCAGTGCCGAAGTCGGCTCATCAAGCAAGATAAAAGAAGGCTCAAGTATTAATGCCCGCGCAATGGCGATACGTTGGCGTTGACCACCAGAAAACTCGTGTGGATAACGGTTGATAGAAGCAGGATCAAGACGAACTTCTTGCAAAACATCACGTGCTTTTTGCATTCGTTCTGCTTTGCTCATTTGAGGTTGATGAACAGTCAGTCCCTCAGTAATAATCTCTCCAATAGTCATCCGTGGTGAAAGCGAGCCATATGGGTCTTGGAAAACCATTTGTACATCTTTTTTCAGCTCGAATCTTTGTTTGTCAGTAAGTTGCGCAAGATCTTGCCCTTTAAACTGAATGTTTCCGGTTGAAGGCAATAATCCAATCAAGGCGCGACCGAGCGTTGATTTACCCGAACCCGACTCTCCAACGATACCTAGGGTCTCGCCTTGTTTCAATGCTAAGGAGATGCCTTTTACTGCTTCGAAATACTGGTTTTTACCGGCAATAAAGTGTGACTTAGTGAGGAATTTAACACGAATGTCATCGGCTTTAAGCAGCTCGGTTGCTCCTTGTTGAATCGGCTCTTTACTGCCCTTTGGTATCGAATTTATCAGCATCTTAGTGTAGCTATGTTGTGGGTCCGAGAAGAGTGATTCAGTGATGCCTTCTTCTACTATTTTACCTTTACACATCACCAACACTCGGTCGGCAAAGTGTTTCACTACACCTAAATCGTGAGTGATAAACAGAATCGCCATGCCCATCTTAGCTTGGATCTCTTTGATTAGGTAAAGCACTTCTGCTTGAACAGTGACGTCGAGCGCTGTTGTTGGCTCGTCCGCAATCAGAATGTCTGGCTCGTTTATCAACGCCATGGCAATCATGATACGTTGTAACTGGCCCCCAGAGAATTCATGTGGGTACTTATCGTACGCTTGTTGAAGGTTTGGCAAGTGCACTAAATCAAAAAGCTCAAGCACCTTTTCTCTGGCTTGCCTCTTACTTACAGGGCGATGGCACATGATGGCTTCTGCCACTTGAATACCAACGCGCATGTATGGGTTAAGGGAGGTCATTGGTTCTTGGAAAATCATACCAATACGGTCACCACGGATGCTTTGCATTTGGCGCTCGGTTTTTTCTATGATGGACTCGCCTTCAAAAACGATAGAAGAATCGGTATGCAAAATCGCATTGTTTGGTAGCAGTTTCATCAGGGCATTGGTTGATACTGATTTTCCAGAGCCTGACTCGCCAACAATAGACAGAGTTTCACCAGCTTTGAGCTCAAAGCTAACATTCTTCACTGCGTCGACGATGCCATCATTTGTCGTAAAGCTGACAGACAGATTTTTCACCGCAAGAATGGTTTTTGAAGACATCACGTTTCCTTGTGTATCGTATTGTTATTACTTTACCTGCCTTTATGTGCTGGCAGAAACCTTTGCAGAATGCTATTTAGTTAAATCATTGCTGTTTAATTAAATTACAGTCGTCTAGCTATATAATTGTTACCTAGTTATATAAATGACGCGTCCCTGTATCTGCGGCAGTCATTGCCTGCAAATACAAGAATTGTTCATGAGCATGAGTCACATGGTTGAGTTCAATCATCCATTGAGCATTGCGCTGCGCAGAGCAAAAAGCGGCCATGTGCGCAAGTAAATCTTCACTTTGTTTACTTAGTAATTGGCTCACTTTACCGACCAAATCATGACTTTCTAGCTGTAAAAATTGCAGCAGTGCATACGATTGGTTGAGTGCAGAGAACGCCTCTTGTTGCATTCCGAGTTTATTAAGAATTTCAGATTGCGCAACGCTAGCATCGCGCAGACCGCTAATAAGACACACAAACTGGCACGGCTTTGTGTGGTTGTTTTCGAGTGCAGAGTGAATGTGACCAGGCAAATGACTAAGGACATCTTCATACAAGCGGTGAGCTTCTGGCCAATGGCCTTGTTCCATCAACTGTTCTGCTTTTAGATAACGCATCCAGCATTGCTCAACGTTCATTGTTAACCCCACAAAATTCGATTTCTCTCGAGTTTAAATGAAATTGATTATCAATTGCAAGTGCGGTTTGTTTTCATTATTAATGGTATGCAGCTGTTCGTAAAATGTCCAAACGAACCAGTGTGGAAGGTAAATCACTTAAATTTAAATAAATAATCTCTACACTGAGGTCAGGAAAAAAATTAAAAGGAGGCGAGTATGGCAGTACAAAGATTGGAAGCTAAACAACTGTATTCTGTAGCTGAGCTAGAGAATATGCCATGTAAGTCGACCAAGGAATTACCTCCGATTGACGAGATTGTAGGGCAAGAACGCGCGCAAAAAGCGGTTGAGTTCGCAATGTCAATCAAGGAGAAAGGGTATAACATTTATGCCATCGGGCAGAATGGTCTGGGTAAGCGCACTATGATTTTGCGCTACTTGAATCGTCACCAACATGATGTTGAACTGTTCGATTGGTGTTACGTAGCGAACTTCGAAGATACGCGCACACCAAAGGTACTTAAACTGCCTTGTGGCATCGGTAACAAACTTAGAGTTGATATCGAAAAGCTGATGGGTAAGTTACTTAATGCGTTACCTCTCGCTTTTGACAACGAAATGTACTATAGCCGTGCTGATCGCCTTAAAAATCAATTGGCTAACAAGCAACAGTCAGAATTGGATATCATCAGTAAAGAAGCCAAAGATAAGGGCATTAGCCTAACGATCACCGCTCAAGGTGATTACCAATTTGTTGCTATGAATGGTGAGGAGTTGCATACCGAAGAGTCTTTTGATGAGTTAAGCAAGAAAGAACAAGAATATTTCGGCAGTAGTATTGATGAGCTGGAAGTGAGCTTGCGTAATATGGTTCGTGAGTTAACCGAGTGGGAAGATTCATTTAGCGAGAAAATCAAAAAACTCAATGATGATGTTACGCTGGATGTGATCACTCATTTCATCAAGCAATTGAAAGTGGATTACGCTGAGTATTCAGAAATCAAAACCTACTTAACCGACTTACAAAAAGACATTGTCGAAAATGCAGAGATCTTCTTGGAGCAGAGTGGTGAGCAAGGTGAGATTGCTACTGCTTCTCTCGATAAGAAACTGCCACGTCGCTACAAAGTTAATGTGCTGGTAAACCGTAAAGACTGCGAGTTCCCAATCGTAGTAGAAGAGAACCCCAACTATCATTCACTGTTTGGTTCGATTGAAACTGCAACCTTCAAAGGCACGGTGTTTACTGATTTCTCCCTGATTCGTGCGGGCAGTTTACATAAGGCAAATGGTGGTGTGCTTTTGATGGACGCCCAAAAGGTATTGGAGCAGCCATATGTGTGGGATGGACTTAAACGGGCTTTACGTTCTCGTCAATTGAGTTTCACCTCGCTAGAGAAAGAAGTCACGCTGACAGGCGCAGTTTCACTCGATCCTGAGCCGATCCCACTGGATATCAAGATCATCCTATTTGGTGATTACCGCACTTACCAACTGCTGCAGCATTATGATCCGGAGTTCGGTGAGCTGTTCCGAGTGACGGCAGATTTCGAAGATGAAATGAAGCGTACGCCAGATTCGGAACTGCAATATGCACGTTTCATCTCCAGTGTCGTGAACGACAACAACATGCTGCACTGCGATAAGAAAGCCATCGCGCGCATCATAGAGTACAGCTCTCGCTTGTCAGGTGACCAAACTAAGCTTTCGTTACACTCTGCGAACATCGCAAATCTGTTGCGAGAGTCCAACTATGTGGCTCGTCAAGCTAACTCCAACATGATCCGTGTCGGGCATGTAGAGGAAGCGTTGAGCAATCAGGAAATGCGTGTAAGTCGTTTGCAAGACAGTGTGATGGAGACTTTCACTAATGGAACAACCCTCATTCATACCGATGGCTCGGCTGTCGGTCAGGTCAATGCGCTATCGGTGCTGAGTACCAGTGATCATATGTTTGGTGCGCCGAACCGAATTACTGCGACCACGTGTTACGGTGATGGTGAGGTGATTGATATTGAACGAAGTGTTGATCTTGGCGGCAGCATTCACTCAAAAGGCGTCATGATTTTGTCCGCTTACTTGTCGTCAGTGTTTGGTAAGACCGCACGTGTGCCACTTACAACCACAATTACTTTTGAGCAGTCTTACGGTGGAGTAGATGGTGATAGCGCCAGTATGGCTGAGTTCTGTGCTGTGGTGTCGGCATTTTCGAAACAGCCAAACCGTCAGGATATTGCAATCACAGGTTCAATGAACCAATTTGGGGAGTCGCAACCTATCGGTGGCGTGAACGAGAAGATCGAAGGCTTCTACGATGTGTGTGAAATCAAGGGGCGTCATGCTGGACAAGGAGTGATAATTCCGCGTTCAAACGTGCACAACCTCATGCTTCGTCCTGATATTGTAAAAGCGGTGGAGAAGGGGGACTTCCAAATCTGGGCGATCGACCACGTTACTGAGGCTGTCGAGCTATTCACAGGCAAGGCGGCAGGTGAAGCAACAGATGAAGGGACCTATCCAATTGACACCATTTTTGGTTTGGCACAGGCCAAGTTAAACGCGTTGAGAAAATAGTGCCTATTGATTTAAATATTAATAAAAAGACGCACAAGTCTTCATAACTTTTCATCTAGGCAGTACCCTGGCGCAATGCCAGGATATTGCCGATAAATTAATGAAATAGTTAGCTTTTCATTCTGGACAAAAATGTCATCTAACCCTAGTATTTGCCTTCCTGTCTATTCATCTGGGAATTCTCCCAACGCCAGGAAGCGACATTCAAATACCCGAGGTTACCCATGCAGCTATCACTGAAAAACTTGTCGGTACGAACGCAAGTATTGGTTCCAGTTCTATTTACCGCGGTCACTCTGTTTATCACATTGTGGATCACTCAAAATAACCTAGAGGCAGAGCAAGAGTTGGTTGCTTCTAACTCCGATTCTCTCGTGTTTTACAAAGACACGCTGGCTCAAATCGACGACCAAGTTTACCCGTTACGCATAAGCGCGGTTTACGCTATCTATGATAGTACTCGTCGTAATACTTTCCTTACGGAACTTAAATCTGGTGCAAAAACGATTGATTCTGATCTTGATCGAATCGATGCCCGCGGCGAGTTTGGTACAGAGGCGGATAAGGTACGTCAGAGTATCGATGCTTACATTGACTACTCTAAACGTGCTGTTGAATTCTTAAACCGCCATGATCGTGGTTTAGTGTCAGATAATGAATACACAAACTTTATTTCAGGTTACCGTCGTGTGGGTAACGAAATGGTTGCGACGATCAATTCTTTATCACAGCGTGTAAATGAGGTTGCGACACAAGCATCGGCAACCAGTGCGCGTCAGCAGGCTCGCGTGCAAAACAATGCCATGATTTCAGTGATTGCAGTATTTGCTTTCTCTCTGCTGGGAGCTTGGTTCTTGTCTGGCAAGATCGTGACACCAATTCAAAAGCTGCAAGAAGTGATGCGTAAACTGGCGGGTGGTGATCTGTGCGTGCGTGCGGATGTTGACGGTGACAACGAAATTTCTCAGTTAAGCAAAGATGTTAACGTAACAGCAACACAATTGCGTGATACGGTTGATCAACTTATGCGTATCAATGAAGAAGTGGCATCAGCCTCAGCAGAGCTTGCTACGGTAATGGCACAGGCAGAAGCAAACGCGCAACAAGAGTTGGCGGAAATCGAACAAGTCGCGTCGGCAGTTAATGAGTTAGCCAGTACAGCAAACAACGTGAGTGACAACGCGACATCAGCAGACGCAACAGCGCGCGAAGCTGATGGCCTCGCGCAATCGGGTCTTGCCATCTTTGAAGAGAGTGCACAAGCGAGCGAGCAAATGTCTCAAGCGCTTAATGATGCTGCAAAAGTTGTCCTGCGCCTGAGAGATCAGTCTGTGCAAATCAATGATGTTATCGAAGTGATTCGTGGCGTATCTGAGCAAACGAACCTGCTTGCGCTAAATGCAGCAATTGAAGCTGCGCGTGCAGGTGAATCTGGTCGTGGTTTCGCGGTTGTTGCGGATGAAGTTCGTATGCTGGCAGCGCGCGCACAAGACTCAACGCAAGAAATCTCGTCCATCATCGAAGAGCTTCAAGAGCAGTCAGGCTTAGCGAACGACAGCATGCAAGTTAGCTTAGAGATGCTTAACCGCAACAATGAGCTGACCAAACAAGCCAATGATGCGTTGGTTGGTATCACTGAATCTGTGGTGAATATCAACGATTCAAATACGCAAGTCGCGGCAGCGGCGGAAGAGCAGTCTCAAGTAACACAGGATATTAATCGCAATGTCGTTAACATGTCTGAGCTTGTGAACAAAAATGTGGCGGGTATTAGCCAAAGTGCGAGCGCAAGTACTGAGCTTTCTCATCTCGCTGAGAAACAAAAAGAGCAGTTGAGCTTCTTTAAGCTTTAAGCGCTATTTAAAAAGTGACAAGCACTGAGCCTAACGCTCAAGCAATGTGCGTAAACTGATATAACAACTATCCCTGAGCTTCTGGCTTGGGGATTTTTTATATGGGAAAGCGAGTGTTGAGCTAATTAACAGTAATTAAAACAGTGATTTAATCGAAGTTATACGTGACTAGTGTCACGTTTATGCACATTTTGTTTCATTTTTTAACGTCAATAATTTTTTGACACACACACAATTTTGCATCTATTCGGCAATTTGATGGTTTTGGTGTGTTCATATCGTCAATTTCTATGGTGTTTTGTTCAGTTAAGGCTGTCTATTCAACTTGTTGCGCTGGAGGCCGCAGCTGATATCATCCCGCCAGTTTCTTGTTGGGACAGAAGTTTCTGTTTTCTAATGAGAAAATAATGACAAAACAAAGATATGGAAAACTATAAATGAAAATGAAAACTTTAGCTGCAGCAGTGGCACTATTAGCGTCTGGATCTCAGGTTGTCGCTTCTGAACTGTACAACCAAGACGGCACTTCACTAGAAATGGGTGGTCGCGCTGAAGCTCGTCTATCTATGATGGATGGCAAAGCAGAAGACGCATCTCGTGTGCGCCTTAACTTCCTAGGCAAGCAGGAAATCAGCGACAGCCTATACGGCGTTGGTTTCTGGGAAGGTGAATTCCGCACAAACGAAAATGGTGCGGTTGATGAAGATATTTATGGACAAAGCAATAGCGTACTTGATACTCGTTACGCTTACGCAGGTCTTGGTGGCAAGTACGGTGAAATCACTTACGGTAAAAACGACGGTGCACTAGGCGTTATCACTGACTTCACTGATATCATGGCTTACCACGGCAACAGCGCAGCATACAAACTGGCTGTCGCTGATCGCACTGATAACCTAGTTTCTTACTCTGGTCAGTTCGATCAACTAGCAGTAAGTGCAAGCTACCGTTTTGCTGATCGTACGCCAGGTGTGAACGGCTACGAAGACAACAAAGAAGATGGCTTCTCTCTATCAGCAATCTACGCATTTGCTGACACTGGTTTCGAAGTTGGTGCTGGTTACGCAGATCAAAACAAGAGCGATGAGTTCATGCTAGCGGCTGCTTATACAGTTGGTAACTTCTATGTTTCTGGTCTTTACACAGGCGGTGACAACCTAGGTCAACTTCCTGTCTCTGTTGATGTGGACTACAAAGGCTATGAACTAGCAGTGGCATACACAATGGATAAGACAGTATTCACTTCTACTTATAATAAAGCTGAAGAAAAGGCTTATAAAACTAGTGACGATATTGTTGAAAACCTAGCGATTGACGTCACTTACTACTTCAAGCCTAACTTCCGCGGCTACGCGTCATACAACTTTGATCTACTGGACACTCAAGGTACTGTAGACCAAGACGAGCTAGCACTAGGCCTACGCTACGACTTCTAAGTCAAAGATTTTTCTAAGATACTGCCTTATTCTTAGTAAAACCAAACCCCTTACTTTCTGGTAAGGGGTTTTCTTTATTCTGGGATGCCGTTGATATATGGCGGTGCGTGAGCGTCGATGTGTCGTAACTATCCTATTAACTTAAGTTTCGTGCCATCAAATTTTAGGTGACCTAATAGGTTCTTTGCATTGGCTTCACCAAAGTCATCAAACTTCACGCCATAACGCGCGTAATGCACCGATTTTTGCAGATTACAAATCTTCCCCTTTAATGGCGCGATGGTAAGATTATTACCTGGTATGGTAATATCGAGTGTTACTAGGTCGCCAACCTGCAGCGTTCTGCTCATCGGTGAAGTCACAAATCGACACCCACTTTTGGAGAGATCTCGAATTTCGCATTCTGCTCTGTATTGCTCGAACTGAAGACGTGAGCGAAGATTTACCTCATATCGCACTTCTTTTCTGAGTTGATATACCTGCATGGTATTGGGAAGGCTCAGCACTAACAACGGGTAGGGGGCGCCCAAACGATGTTTGAGCTGTGCACGAAAAGGAATAACGGCACCTTCACCACGGTGGGAGTAGGTTTTTACGTTGATCCAGAAGCCCTCTTGAAAGTAAAACTTCAAATCTTCATCGGAGATCTTTGGCAGCTCAATCAGCGCGGTACTGTCGGAATGGCAGCCAACAAATGTACTTTTAGTGGAGAACTTTATGCCTACAGGCGTGGTGACATTTAGGGTCACTTCACTGCCATGTTCCACCATTGCCATTGCATCTGTGCTGTTGAGTGTGTTTTGCTGACGTTTTGGCGTGTTTCTTTTTTGCGAAGATGTTCTCTTGTCTCCTGCGGTCGCCATTAAATTTATCATTATTATTGTCATGCCTTTTTTAGAAGGTGTTCACGTTATTATCTGTACGAGGTGACTCTCGATTTGTGGGGCATTCTAGGCAGTCGTATCTATATTTTCAACAAAGCTAAAGTGAAAAGTAGGGACTGGAGAGTGCAGTAAGTGGTAAAAACTAAATTTTCTACATTGATTTGGCGAGTCGTAATAAGTGTATAATAAGAGGGCTATATATAAGAATGGAGCCAATGATTAATCCACATTATCAAAGCATCGGCGATCAACTCGAACTTGGTTCGCTTGCATACACTGATGTCATTCAAACACTGTGGGGAGGTTATGGTGAGTTAGTCAGACTGACGTTCCCAGATCATTCAATTATCGTCAAACATGTTCAACTGCCCAAACCTTCTGAACATCCGCGAGGCTGGAACACCGATCGCTCACACCAACGCAAGCTCTATTCTTACCAAGTTGAGGTGATTTGGTATCAGTACTTTAGCCAACAAGTCGATGAACGGTGCAGGATTCCCCAAGGTCTGAAATGCTTTCACAATGAAAGTGAATGGCTGATTGTGATGGAAGATCTTGCCCAAGCGGGTTATCCAGACGTAGTTCGCGATGCCAATAAAGTGCAATTGAGAGCTTGTTTAACCTGGTTGGCCAACTTCCATGCTCGCTATATAGGCGTTACTCATGACGCACTGTGGCAAACTGGCACCTATTGGCATTTGGATACCAGACCCGATGAGTTAGCTGAGCTACAAGATCACCGACTTAAGAAAAATGCTGAGTTGATTGACCATGTTTTACATCAAGCTCAGTTTCAAACCTTGGTTCATGGTGATGCAAAACTCGCCAACTTTTGTTTTAACCAAGATGGCTCAGTCGCGGCAGCCGTTGACTTTCAATATGTCGGCCATGGCTGTGCGATGAGAGATGTTGTGTTGTTTATGAGCAGTGCGGTCAAGCCTAGCCAGTGTGCAGAAATGGAGCCCTGGGTACTGGATACTTACTTTGTTGCGTTATATGAGGCGTTGAAACATTATCAACCTGAACTAAACCCATACTTGGTTGAGCAAGAATGGCGACCTTTATTCGCTATCGCATGGTCAGATTTTCAGCGTTTTGTGAAAGGGTGGAGCCCAAGCCACTGGAAGATTAACCCCTACACAGAAGGGTTAACTCAGCGAGCACAAGATCACTTGGAAGCAATGTTTGAATAGAAAACAACAACCTTGATAATATTCCAGCCAATAGAAAATTACCTCCCTTTGCTCAGTAGAAAATAGACTTGGGAGGTGTCTTGTTGATAGCAGTTAGTTTTTCGGTTTTCGGATGCGAGCCATACAGTAGGTATTAATATACTCACCGTCTCGAAAACAGGCATCGATTAACTCGCCTTCGATTTCAAAACCATGTTTTTTGTATAAGCCGATCGCGGTCTCGTTATCAGCATTCACTTCAATTTGAATACGCCTTACGTTCAGCCAGTTGTCCGCAAGTTGAGTCACTGTGCTTATCAGCGCACTGCCAACCCCTAAACCGTGGTACTTATCATGAACACCAATACCAAATGAAGCGGTGTGCGAGGTTCTTGGACGTTGTGAGTGATGGAACCCAATGTTTCCTACTATCTTACCATCGACTTCTGCGACATAGCTGTACACGCCTGTTGGCATGTTAGACAATCTGTCTACCCACATGCTGAGAGACGGCTTAGGGAGTTGCAGGGTTTCACGTTGTGCTTTTGGTTGCGAATAAATGTCGACTAGCGCAGCCGCGTCTTCTACAGTGGTCGGACGAACGATTATTTCCATGCTTCTCTCCTTTGTCGTTTTTGTTAACTAAATTCAATCTAACCAGAGAAGGCCACTTTGAAAAGCATTTTTTTATCTTTTCTATATTTATAGCTTTAATATTAATACTTTACGAGTTAGTAACTTGAATTTTTCGTAGTGAACGATCATTGAAGCTAGCCATAAGGGTGGTCGTTGTTCGCCATGCTTAAATAATCGCTGATAAAAGTGACTTACAGGGAGTGAAGCTTGCGCTATTTTATTTCTAACCTTATGAAAATAAACAAAGTAATAAAGGCTTTTGAATTATATTGATGTTGCAAGTTTGTTGTATTTGTCGGTATGATGGCAACTTATTATTCCAAGGATTGATCATGACAACGCCACCGAAGAGCTGGAAAACACCGCAAAACTTTCTTCTGCTGATTTCCATTATTGTTCCCATTGCTTTCTCTACTTGGATGGCTTTGCTAAACAACTTCGTTATCGAAAAAGCCAATTTTGACGGTGCCGATATTGGTCTGCTGCAAAGTGTGCGTGAGATCCCCGGTTTCCTTGCCTTTACCGTTGTTTTTGTTTTGCTGTTTATCCGCGAGCAACGTTTTATGTTGGTTTCGCTTGCCATGTTGACGCTGGGTACGGCAATTACCGGTTACTTCCCATCCTTGTTTGGGCTTCTTTTTACTACCTTGTTGATGTCGACGGGTTTCCACTACTTTGAAACTTTAAAGCAATCCTTGTCTTTGCAATGGCTGACTAAGGAAGAAGCACCAGAAATGCTAGGCAAGCTCATTTCGGTTGGCGCTTTATCCTCGCTGTTTACCTACGGTGCTATTTGGGTGCTGTTAGAGCAACTGACGTTGGACTTTAAAACGGTTTACTTATTGGCTGGTGGAATTGGTTTTATGCTGATTGTGATCATGGCGTTTGTGTTTCCAGAATTCAAAGCGGAAGTGCCGCAGAATAAAAAATTGCTCTTACGTAAGCGTTATTGGCTTTACTACGCATTGACTTTCATGAGCGGTGCACGACGTCAGATCTTCACAGTTTTTGCTGGATTTTTGATGGTTGAGAAGTTTGGTTACTCGGCTGCGGACATTACGCTTCTTTTCTTAATTAACTACTTGTTCAATTTTCTTTTTGCTAGACGTATAGGGCGTATTATTGGTGTCGTCGGTGAGCGTAAAGCACTCATGTTCGAATACGTGGGACTGATTTTCGTCTTCGTTGGTTACGGTTTAGTGCAAACCGCAGAGTGGGCGGCTGCATTGTATGTGGTTGATCACTTGTTCTTTGCTTTGGCACTTGCAATAAAAACATACTTCCAAAAGATTGCAGACCCAGCAGATATGGCATCAACCGCTGGTGTTGCGTTTACCATCAATCACATTGCCGCTGTAGTGATTCCTGTGACCTTTGGTATGATTTGGCTCGTGTCACCAGCTAGCGTGTTCTACATTGGTGCCGTGATGGCCGCAGTGAGCTTGCTGCTCTCTCTAAACATCCCAGCCAAGCCAAAGCAAGGCAACGAGACGCGCGTGCTGAAATGGAGTTAAGTGAGCTCTAGCAGCGTGCCTCTAAAGGCAGTAGTCACTACCGCCCCCTGTTGTGAGGGGCGCTTGGCCCCATGCTGACGATATTTGCACCGAAAAATTAATGGTCTAAGTACAGGTAGTTTTGCCAGCTCTTCATGCGGATAAGTACTTTGCGCATGATGGCAACGTGAGTAAAGCTGTCTGAGTACACCGCAACTTCAACGGCTGTTCCCATCGGTAGGTGATACGCGTCTAAATCATCAGTGACTTTTAACGTGACGAGTACTCGACCATTGGTTCTTAGTGCATCCGTGCCGAGTAGTACGCCACTGGCTTGTACCTGACTCTCCCCAATCGCAGGTAGTACTTCAATCACCTCTCCCTTAAATACATGGCCTGGTAGCGCTCGAAACATAAATTCCGCTTCAAACCCAGTCTCAAGGCGTTGTAGTGAGTTCTGACGGAAGGCTGCAGTGTAGAACTTATCTTCTGTATGCACGAACGTCATTACCGGCGCCAGTGGCAGTGGAACGGCCATCACACCCGGCCGCAGCGCAAGTTGAGTAACATAGCCAGCGGTTGGCGCGGTGACAACGGTTTGTTCTAAATTGAATTCAGCCTTTCTTAGTTCAGCCAATAATGAAGCGACTTGAGTGTTCTCTCCACCGACTTCTGAGTCTAATGCGATTTGCGCTTGCGCTTTTTTCGACTGTGCGACCTCTAGCGTGGCTTGAGCGGCTTTAAATGCTTGGCGACGAGTGTCCAGTTGTTGTTCTGTAAATGCACCGCGATTAAACCCTCGCTGATATCGGTCGAACTCGCGTCGTGCCTTATCACGTTCAGCAAGCGCTTTGAGCACTGAGGCTTCAGCTTCTTGAACACTAGACTCAAGGCCAAGTGCGCCTTGGCTTGCCTCTTTCACTCTTGCTCTTAGTTTGTCCACTTCCGCTTGGTACGGAATTGGATCGATGCGGAAAAGTACATCGCCTTTTTGCAGAGGTTGGTTTGCTTGAACTGGCACTTCAATCACTCGACCTCGGACACCAGAGACGATAGGAGAGGTTGAAAACACTTGGTTACCGATCTGGGTAAATGGGTGGTTATAGTTCATTAATAAGATGAGCGTGCCAACCAACACCACACCACCGAGTACGGCCGTTGGTACAGTCCACTTGTTCAGAGGGATTTTGAAGGTTTTAAAAATTGCGATACATAACGCGGCGTAAGTCAGAACCAGTAGTAAATCCATTATTGTTCCTCCCCATCTTGTTCTACCGCGCTTGATACAGACGTTTCCCCTTTTAACATTGAGACCTCTTTTTTCAATGCACTAACTTCGTCGATCAGCGCTTCGAGGCGATGATGGATATCGTGGGTTTCTTGCTCAAGTTGTTCGAAGCCCCAACCTCGCTCTTTGCGCCACAGGGTTGCCCATATCCATAGAAATGGCCAAAGTGCGTGAAGAGTAAA
Organism: Vibrio sp. AND4; assembly: GCF_000171815.1. Taxonomy (GTDB): domain Bacteria; phylum Pseudomonadota; class Gammaproteobacteria; order Enterobacterales; family Vibrionaceae; genus Vibrio. Next base: position 87,121 of record NZ_ABGR01000001.1, read on the forward strand.
AAGGCTAACCCAGCCCGCATAGTGAATGGCGTCTTGGTGAGGGTGCTCACGTTCCTTAGCTATGCCGTAAGGGATGTCGTGAATCACGATGATCCCGTAGAAGATAACCAAAGCAACAAATATGAGTAATCCAAGTGCAAAATAGTCTAAGAACATTTTACTTCCCTGTGGTTGTTGCTAAATAAAAATACCGAAAATTAGCGGTTTAAGGTTTGATGGAAAAATAAGTGAATCAAGTAAGTTATAGCTCAATTCTCAGGGATTGAGAGGGGCGGCGTGAATGACAGGGGATGAGTTGGAGCGATATGCAGACGGTTTGGCCTCCGAAGGAGTGGCCTTCAAAGGCGTTAAGCTAGACTATGTGCCTGAATTTAGCTTTTGTGCGACGTTTAAATCATGATGGATTAACTTGGGTGACCATTAAGCATAGTGCCCACAAATAATCACGATAACAACTGTTTGATCGTAAGCGGTGAGTCGGTGACTTTCAGTCTTTGAGCGGCGGTCAGCCCGTGCTTATCCTGATAGCACAAATTATGCCAAGCCCTGAATATATCTAAGAGAGGCAGTATGCCTGCTGGACGTAATTTGCGACGAGGCTCGTTAATAAAGCTTTCAAAAAGTAATTGAAATCGCTTTTGATAGAACTGAACATGACGAGTTGTTGCCAAGTTAAGCCAACACTCTGGCTCGTTTCTGTCCCCTGCGAGATAACAGATGCCCTTATTACAATCGTATTGACTGGAGATTGCCCAACGGTCTCGCCACCAACTCATGTAGGCAATATCCACTTTGCCAAATGGTGCATTCATGTCCCAGTTTCCATCTTCCTCGACGTACATCAGATCGACGCTCTTTTCTTTTATGCGCGATAAACAAACACTCAACGCGGCAGAGCGCAGAAGGGGATCTTGTGGCATGTAGATAGAAATACGCTTCTTTGGACTGCACATACCTAGCACGTGAAGATAGTGTGCGTAAGAGGTGTAAGGCGGACGAATCAAGGCCCCTTTTGAAGGGTAGTTGAACACAGAAAGGTTGCTCAATGGGTCCTCAACATTGCCACGTGCCAGGATAGTTTGGTATTTCTGGTCGATGCGCTCAAGCAGCTTCTTTGATGGAGTCGGTGGTGGCTTTGTTGCCTCTGCAATGTATTTTTGCGAGACGAAATTAGACACCTCATCGTATGGGTTATGATCTAGAGTCGCAATGGGCTCATCATCGGAAGAGTAATTTACGTGTTGACACAATATATAACCTGAATGTGCCTCGCCCGAAGCAATCCAGTACACCCCGTTATTGCTGTTTGGTTGCAGAGCGACATAATTTGATGCAAGTTCATAATGCTTAGCATGATTTACCCAACGCGCGTCAATTGTTGCTAATTTTCGGCGACAACGGCTGGCGATATGGTCAACATGGTCGTAAAAGGTTTTAGGGTTGATGCTGAGTTTACGACAGATTTCTCGAACGGAATATCCGGTAAACAGTAGACCCATAAGATTTTCTTGGAACTGGAGCTTTTTGTTAGCACCAGACCACTTATCAACAAATGTACTTTGACACTCCTTACAACGGTAACGCTGGCGATCGCCACTGTAACCGAAGGCGTGATAGAGGTGCTTGTGAGTGTGGACCGAGAGTCCGAAGTTGTCGCAGTTATCATTACGACAAGCTGGCAAGCCGTCACTATGGACGCAGCGTAAACGATGAAGCTCGTTGACGACATCGCGGTTGTTAAGCAAGGGGGGGAAAGCTCCGCATTCACGGCATACCATCGCCGGACGTTTAGGGTTCGCATGTTGCAAAATGTAACGCTTCGCATCACTCAATCCAAAGTTGTCACACGCCAATGTTTTACAAAAATTGAGTTGTAACCCATCTGCGTCCATTGGTAGTTCGCCGTTAGACACAATCGCCCCCTCGGTATAATTCGTGCAGCCGGTCAGACTCCGGCTGCGATTGACGACATAGGTGTTTCTCAGATGTTGATTGCGGTTTCTAGAGCCACTCTCATCATGTCATTGAATGACTTTTGACGCTCCTCTGCGCTGAGTTTCTCACCACGAATGATGTGATCAGACACCGTTAGGATGGTTAGCGCTTTCGCACCTAGGTCTGCGGCAACACCGTAGATACCAGCCGCTTCCATATCTACACCCAAGATACCCAGTTTTTCCATCTTCTCAAAAATATCCGCTTCTGGTGTATAGAACAGGTCGGCAGAGAATACATTACCCACTTTTACAGGTACCTCTTGAGCACGTGCTTGATTCACTGCTTCTTCTAGCAGTCCGTAGTCAGCGATTGCTGCAAAATCATGGTTGTTGAAACGGATGCGGTTAACTTTTGAGTCTGTAGAAGCACCCATGCCGATAACAACGTCCATCAATTTAACGTCGTCACGCACTGCGCCACAGCTACCAACACGAATAATATTTTTCACACCGTACTCAGCGATTAACTCGTGCACGTAGATACAGCAGGATGGGATACCCATACCGTGACCCATGACAGAAACTTTCTTGCCTCTGTAGGTACCAGTAAAGCCGAACATGTTGCGAACATCACAAACTTGTCTCACATCTTCCAGAAATGTTTCTGCAATGTATTTAGCGCGCAACGGATCGCCCGGCATTAGAACGGTTTCAGCGAAATCACCTGGTTGTGCGTTAATGTGTGGGGTTGCCATAAGTGCTCTCCAAAGTTTTGTTTAAGTAAAATGCATCCCTTATAGATACTATTACCAATTATGTTGAACTTGTCCGTTTTCGTCGGGGCGATGATACCTTTACTCAGGCGATATACTTGAGAGTTAAGTCACAAAATGGTCGGTTTTGGCGTTCAAATGGTCGCTTGATAACTAAAACTGTTGAAACTAAAAGGGCAATCGATTTGCCTTTGCATCGTTTGTCGAATGCTTGCGGCAAAACCTTGTTCTGTCACCGCCAATTTTTCTAAAACCGCGTTGATCTAAGCCCGATATTTATGAGTAAAAATGTGATGAGTTGTACAAGTTATTATCTTGTACAATCTATTTTTACTTGCTATAAGTTATACAGAAAAAAATTTTGTATAGGGATGGGCCATCATGGAAACTTCAATCAAAGTCGGTATTAGTTCTTGTGTGTTGGGCGAACGTGTACGTTTCGATTCGGGGCACAAAATCAGCAATTTTGTTACTAAAGAATTAGATGGGTACTTCAGCTTTGTGCCTGTATGTCCTGAGGTCGGTGTCGGTATGACAGTTCCTCGTCCAACTATCCGCTTAGTGACAAACGAAGAGCGGATTGCTTTGGTCGAAACGAAAAATCCTGAAAATGATCACACCGATAAAATGCTGGCGTATTCAGAAAATAAAGTCGATGAACTGCAAAGTGAAAAACTGTGCGGATATATAGTGTGCGCCAAGTCTCCTACTTGTGGCATGGAGCGCGTAAAGGTTTACAGCAAGAACAGTGCAGCGAAAGAGGGCATCGGCTTGTACACCAGAACCTTGTTAGAAAAAATGCCGTGGTTGCCAGTAGAGGAAGACGGCCGTCTCAACGATCCGGTATTAAAAGAGAACTTCATCACTCGTGTATATTGTTTGAATGATTTCTACGAGTCGATGGGTGAGCAGCCAACTCGCGGCAAAATCATTGAATTCCACTCGCGCTATAAGCTAACGTTGATGGCACACCACCCAGAATCATACCGTTCTTTGGGGCGCTTGGTCGCAGATGTGGCAAGCTACGAAATCGAGGACTTCTACAAGGAATATCGCCTTGGCTTGATGAAGGCATTACAAAACCGCGCGAGCCGTAAAAATAACACCAATGTATTGATGCACCTACAAGGCTACTTTAAGCGTTCGCTAAACGCTAATGAAAAAACAGAACTGGCGGATGTGATCAATGACTACCGTACAGGTTTATTACCATTACTTGCCCCGTTAACTTTAATCAAGCACTATCTCAACGCGTACCCAGATGAGTACCTAAAAAAACAGAAGTATTTAGAACCCTATCCACAGGAGATGAGACTACGCTATGGATTATAGCCAAGAAGAAAAATTATACGCAATTAGAGATATATCAGAGTTGACGGGGGTTAAACCCGTCACCCTAAGAGCTTGGCAAAGACGCTACAACTTGATTCAACCTCAGAGAACAGAAAAAGGCCATCGCCTATACTGCCAGCAAGACCTAGAAACGATCCGGGAAATTCAGGGGTGGCTTGCAAAAGGCGTTGCGATTGGCAAAGTAAAAGGATTATTAGGTCAAGCTTCTGACGTTGATGCTACTTCTGACATACAGCGTTCGGAAGAAGTCGAAGCCATGCTGAAAGCCCTGTCTGAACTCAACCGTGGCAAAACAGAAACCTTGTTATCGGATGTTTTAAAAGAATACCCACTTAACATTGTTATTGAACAGCTGATAAACCCAGTCTTTGAAGCGTTAGATCTTGTAAAGGTATCTCAGCGCTCTCTTCAACTAGGGTTGTTTCAAACCTGTTTGATTACTCGTTTGTCATTAGTCGTCGATTCCGAAAATAAAGCATCGTCCAAAGGTAGATGTCTTCTGCTCAGCTTTGAGCAGGCTCGTGAATCAGAAAGTTGGATTCAAGCAGCGAAACTGTGTGAACAGGGCTATCACATTACTTTGATTGACAAAGTAGAAGACGTAACAAGCTTGATTGACCACGAGGTTCTTTCTCGCTATCAGTTCGTTCACTTCTTTTCTAACAAAGCATTGCCTATCAAACAGGTTGAAGTGTTAATCGAAATTCAAACGCAGCTTCCTGAAAAAGTTCAGTTATCTGAAGTGATTGAAAAGTTACACTTTGCTACCTAACTTACCCCTCGTAAGGAGACGACATGATTCTGGTTTGGTTTCGACGTGACCTAAGAACGTTAGATCACACTGCGCTCAAAGCGGCCCTTGAGACTGGCCAACCTGTGGTTGCAGGTTTTGTTTCTACCCCTGAGCAGTGGCGAGAACATAATATGTCGCCAATGCAGGCAGATCTTATCGCGCGACGTTTGGTACTTCTCGAAGAGGAACTCACTGGTCTTAATATCCCGCTCATCTACAAGGAAGTACCCAAATTTGCCGACGTAGGCAAAGTGATCCATCAATGGGCGGTGTCCTTGAACGTGAAAAGTGTCATGGCGAATATCCATTACGAGGTAAACGAGCAAGCATTGGATCGGGAAGTGGTGAACCTTCTAAATGAAAGCTCGATTACGTTTGATGCTTTTCATGATAAGTGTGTCCATGCGCCAACGACAGTTTTAAACAAGCAGGGTGAGTACTTTAAAGTATTTACCCCATTTAAACGCGCTTGGTTATCGCAATTTCAAATGCCGAAAGTGTGGAAACCAGAGCCGCAGGCAGCACTCTCTAAGGAAGTACTCCAAGCCGTTAAAGCTGACCGCTATCATGTCGACGTGTCTTTCTCTTATCCACGTGAGTCCAGTGAGCGCTGGCATGTCTCGACCTCCGCTATTTTGCAACAGCTGAGAGGGTTCACCCGAGAACGCAGCGATGCTTATCAAGCGGAGAGAGATTTTCCTGCTGTTGATGGCACAAGTCAGTTATCTCCTTATTTGGCAATTGGAGCGTTGTCGCCACGACAATGTATCGCTCGACTGCATGCTGAAAATCCCCACACCGACCTTACCGAGGGCAAAGCGACGTGGTTGAGTGAAATTATTTGGCGTGAGTTTTACCAACACTTATTGGTGTTTGAACCAAAGCTAGTAAAGGGGCAGGGCTTTATTCAGTGGGAAGATAAAATTGAATGGTCTTATGATGAGGTGGCATTTGAGCGTTGGAGTAATGGGACAACGGGATATCCCATTGTCGATGCAGCCATGCGCCAACTCAATCAAACTGGCTGGATGCACAACCGCTTACGCATGATCGTCGCAAGCTTCTTAACCAAAGACCTTCATATCGATTGGCGCTGGGGGGAAGCATATTTTATGAGCAAACTGGTGGATGGAGACTTTGCCGCGAATAATGGTGGTTGGCAGTGGTCTGCATCGACAGGGTGTGATGGGCAACCTTATTTCCGAATTTTTAATCCAATCAGTCAGGGTGAGAAATTTGATCATGATGGCACCTTTGTCCGTCATTGGGTGCCGGAAATTAAACAAGTACCAAATAAGTTTATCCACAATCCGTGGCTATGGAGCGGCTTTAATTTACTGGATTATCACAAGCCGATGGTTGATCATAAGGTGGAAAGAGAGATAACCTTACGCCTCTTTAAAAACGCCAAGGAATAGAGAGAGATGCCTAGCAAGAAGCGTCCAATGAGTATCGCTAAACGAACCCTGTTGTCTGTATCGCTGTCTTTAGTGAGTAGTTTGTCATTCGCAAAGATGTATGAACTACCGGATGATGGCGCTCGAGTTATCGGTCGTATGGAAAACCATGTGGTCGAACAAGGCGAAACCATGGCGAACATTGCTAAGCAGTACGACGTTGGTATGCTTGCATTAATGGCCGCGAACAAAGGGGTAGATCCTTTTCTCCCCAGAGAAGGTCACGTGTTGACGATCCCGACTCAACTCATTCTTCCCGATGTTCCACACAAAGGCATCGTGATCAATTTGGCGGAACTGCGTTTGTACTACTTTCCTCCAAAACAAAACGTGGTTCATATCTTTCCTGTTGGGATTGGTCGCATTGGGCGTGATACACCTGAAATGACAACCAGCATCAGCCAGAAACGTCCAAATCCAACATGGACACCACCGTCATCGATTCGAGCAGAGTACAAAGCCAAGGGCATCGATTTACCTGCGGTGGTACCTGCAGGACCTGACAATCCTTTGGGCATGTTTGCACTGCGCCTGGCGTATGGTCATGGAGAGTATCTGATCCACGGAACCAACAAGGACTTTGGCATTGGTATGCGAGTAAGCTCGGGCTGTATCCGTATGGACCCTAGTGATATTGAGTGGCTGTTCGACAAAGTACGTCGTGGCGAAAAAGTGAAGATCATTAACCAGCCAGTGAAGGTGACGCTAGAACCGGATCGCAGTGTGTTTGTTGAAGCGCATGAACCTTTGACTCGCAGTAATGGTGAGAAAGATCGCCTAAAAGTACCGCAAGAATTGGATTGGTGGCTTGATGAATATGAGATTAAGAACGCGAAAGCGAAAGCTGTGATTGCTGCACAAAATGGTGTTCCGGTTGAGATATCTGCGCCTTAGCGAGTGCTATAGGTTTTACGGAACAATAGGTTAGTTTTTACGCCGCTCGCCATTCAATGGCAATGTTTATCACGATAAGCTATTCATTCTGGAACTTTGACTATGGAAATAGATTACCTGGTTCATGTAGTAAATATTCCTGCTGATTTAATGGAAGCGTCAAAAAACACGAACTCGGACTTGTATAGGACTTATGAGATATATCAGTTACTTGTTAAGTCGCGTTTATTATGGAAAGTTTGGTACATTGATGAATATGCGAGAGTTTGGCTGGAGGTTAATCTAGTTAATGAACAAGGTGAGTCAGAGTTTCATACCATAGCTCTAGACGAAGGGACATATCTTAAAGTGCGTGATGAACCTTATAAAGTATTGAATGAACTCACTTAGTTGCGCGCACAACAAACCAAAGTGCTACCGCGGTCTTGTTGTTTGAGTTTTGATTTTCTCTCCTCCTTATCAACCTCTCGCGCTTTCCAGATTAGTGTCAGCAAAACGCAGGTGCGAAACATCTTATCGCCGCTATATTCCCTTGAGGGGTAATACTGGGGTTGCACTTGTTGCAACTTATACGACCGTTGACTGCCCGGATACAAAAATGACGACATAAAATATGTCGCCATTCTATCGCCATTAATTATCTAGGATTTAATTAAAATACTGACTATCAAGGGCTTTTTTGCTCACTTTGTCTTACTTAGTGTAAGACTGAGCAATGTTGTCGATACGCTCGTTAGCACGTGAAGCTTCTTCTTGAGCTGACATAGCCGCGTCTTTTGACATCTGTACGTCAGATTGTAGTGATTGAACGTCTGAGCTTAGTTGGCTAACTTGGTTGCTTAGCTCGTCTAGTTTAGTCGCTGTTGTTGCTTCGTCAGAAGAAGCACAACCAGCTAGTAGAAGTACTGAAGTTGCTGCAGCTGCTATCAACGTTTTGTTCATTTTAGAACTCCTTGCCTATTGTAAAATTACAAAGCTATAAATTTTGTTTTATATAGCCGTAGTGTTAGATGTGAACACATTCTATCAGTAAATGATGTAGCAAAAGTCAAAAAAATCCAAGGATTTCATAGAGTACCTGATACGGACGCTAACCTTTAGCTTACAAAAGTGAGCAGCTACTCACTTGAAAACGCCTGTATCAGGTAATACAGCAGCCCTTTTACCACCACCTGATATCAATAATTTAGACGAAATTGACGCAAATGAAAGTTTCTTAGTGGAATTAGTTTATGTGATCTCTATCTATACTCACATGATTTGCGGTATTATACGGGGCTTTTATTTTTTGCTGCGTTAGAGCGGAAACGACACTGAAAAAGCGCTCAGGCGCTGATTATTTATTGGAGAATACTTTGCAATTTAAAGATCTAGGCCTAGACAACCGATTGTTGAAGAACCTAAAACATTACGATTTCAAGAAAGCAACTGACATTCAGCAGCAGGCTATTCCTGTTGCGATTGCAGGCAAGGATCTGTTGGCATCTTCGAAAACGGGTTCGGGCAAGACTCTGGCGTTTGTATTGCCAATGCTGCACAAGTCACTCAAAAACAAGTCGTTTTCCGCCAGAGATCCAAGAGCCGTTATCCTTGCGCCGACGCGTGAGCTCGCAAAGCAAGTCTATGGTGAGCTTCGCTCCATGCTTGGTGGCTTGAGTTACGACGCAGCATTAGTTCTCGGTGGTGAGAACTTTAACGATCAGGTGAAGGCGTTACGTCGTTACCCGAAATTCATCGTGGCAACGCCAGGACGTCTGGCTGACCACCTAGACCATCGTTCTCTATTCTTAGATGGTTTGGAAACGCTGGTTCTTGATGAAGCAGACCGTATGTTGGATTTGGGGTTTGCGCCAGAACTGCGTCGTATTCACAAAGCTGCGAAACACCGTCGCCGTCAAACGTTAATGTTTTCGGCAACGCTTGACCACGCAGAAGTGAACGGTATTGCGTCAGAGATGCTGAACGCACCTAAGCGCATTGCTATCGGCGTGTCGAATGAAGAACACAAAGACATCACTCAGAAATTCTACTTATGTGATCATTTAGACCATAAAGAAGCGATTCTCGAGCGTGTGCTTGAAGAAGCGGAATACCGTCAGGTGATCATCTTTACAGCAACACGTGATGATACTGAACGCCTTACGAACAAGCTGAACGAGAAGAAGCTTAAAGCGGTTGCGCTGAGTGGGAACTTGAATCAGACACAACGTAACACCATTATGAGTCAGTTCGAGCGTGCAGTATTTAAGATCTTAGTAACAACAGACGTTGCTTCCCGTGGTATTGATATTGCGACCGTCACACACGTTATCAACTTCGATATGCCAAAGCATACAGAAGAGTATGTACACCGTGTTGGCCGTACTGGTCGTGCAGGCAACAAAGGTGACGCAGTGTCTCTTGTTGGCCCTAAAGATTGGGACAGTTTTAAGCGTGTGGAAACTTACCTACAACAAGATCTGAGCTTCTCCGTACTTGAAGGTTTGAAAGGTAAATTCAAAGGCTTGAAACCGCGTAAACCTGATGTCGGTAATAAGAAGGCTGAAACCAAGAAAGCACGTCCTCAAGCGAAGAAAACGCCGAAAAAACCTGCTCAGCGAGATAAAGGCTTCTACCAAAATGTGGCAGTGGGGGATAATGTTTTCATCCCCAAGAAAAAGCCAGCAGCGCCAACGTCTGAAGATTAATCGTTTAATTAGCGTCTAATACCAACGAATTTAAATCCGAGCTTACTGGCTCGGATTTTTTATGCCTGAAATATTCCTTCAAATCTTTCAAACGTAAGCTGCCTTTCTCTATAACTAAACGTTTGCGCAATAAAAGCCCGTAAGATCAATGTATAAAAATTCAAATGATAATTGATCTCATTCTCATTTAAGGGCAAGATAAGCCAATAGTATTAATCTTATCAATAATTATGTTATTTGCATGAAGTTTAGTTATGTACTTTTGGGGCTTTTAGCGACATTTTTGCCCAGTGTGGCCGCGGCTAGCTTTGATTGGCTGAGAGATGATTCCAGACAAGATGAGCGAGTCCTTACTTACCTTAAGCAACAAAACCGAAAGACAGAAGAGTTTCAGCAGGGTTATGAGACTGTCACTCAAAGCTTGCTTGTTCAATGGGAAACCATGTCGGGTGAGAAAGGTGATGAACCTTGGTCGATTAAAAACGGTCAAGAATGGAATTTGGTTCGTAGAAAAGGCGATTTAGTTTTGCTGTCACGAGCAGATAAAAATGCACCAGAGAATGTGGTCTACGATTTTTCTTCTCGCCAGGCAAAACATCAGTATTTCAAAATTGGTCAATGGCGTGTCCAGGGTAATTCATTGCTGTTTACTCAAGATATCGAGGGCAGTGAGCAATACACTGCAGTGTTAGCAGACCTTAGGTATGGCATAACGCGCGAGCTGATCAATAACGTAGCCAATGAGGTTCTGCTCTCACCAAATGGTAAGTTTGCTTTCGTTGTATCAAAGGACGTTAAAACACATCGTCCTTACCAAATCGTGCGAATTAACACTCAAACCAATGTACAGGAAGTACTTTGGCAAGAGGACAAAGCTGATTGGCTCATGTCCTTCTATCCCGCGGCGGATGCGCGTTTCGCACTTGTGCAAAGCAATAATGAGTCGACTAATGAGCAGAGGATCTTAGATCTTAATTCCGGGGAGCTAACCGCTTCGCTACGTAAACCAGAATCCGGTACGGAGTACTATGCGGATATCGCTCAAGGTAGAGTCTTCATCAACAGCAATCTTGATGGTCAGTTTGACCTGTTTGAAACCATGATGCCCGAAACAGGTACGAGTACTGATGTGTCTGATTGGAAGCTTTTCTTAAAATCAGAAAACGGTGTTGAGCAATTTTACTTATATGATGCGGGACTTGTGGCATTAACCAAGCGAGACAATCAAACCACAATCTCGGTTTACTCTTATGATGGCAAGGCGAAAAAATCTCTCCTTTTAGAATCCGGAGGTCGCGTTGCTTGGTTGAGCACACTTGGTGATTACCACTCCAACAAAATCCGCATTCGTAGTATGTCGATGACGACACCGCCGTTGTGGGAAGAGTTTGATGTTAAAGCACTGACAAAGACAAATCTCTCTCAAGATGTTTATCACGGCTTCTCTAGTCAAGATTATGTTTCTCAACGCATTATGGTTGAAAGTCATGGTGTGGAAGTGCCAGTTTCTCTTGCTTACCGCAAAGATAAGCTCAGCGACAATGCCCCTGTTGTACTTTACGGCTATGGCGCTTACGGGTTTACCATGAAACCTTACTTTATGCCTCAAACCGTGAGCTTACTGGGTCAGGGGGTTATTTATGCGATAGCGCATGTTCGTGGTGGTGGATATTTTGGTGCTGACTGGCACGAGCAAGGCAGAGGTGTTCTCAAAGCTAACTCTATCAATGATTTCACGGCGGCTGCACAAGCACTTAAACACTTTGATGGTGGTGAACGTGATGTTTACGCGATTGGATCGAGCGCTGGTGGTACTTTGGTTGCCGGCTCGATCAACCAAGCTCCGGGCTTGTTTGCGGGCGCGGTGATGAAGGTTCCGTTTGTCGATGTTGTTGCCAGCATGTCAGATACGACGTTACCACTTACCGCACAACAATATGGAGAGTGGGGAAATCCGACACTCCCAGCGCAGCTCAAAGCGATGCAAGCTTATGATCCTATTCTCAATATCCACAAAGACGCTTACCCACCCATGTTGGTTCAAGTCGGATTAAACGACCAACGTGTGCCCTATTGGGAAGGTGCGAAGTATCTCGCTCAAATTTCGTCGACCAGCGAATCGACAGGTCCTTATTTGTTGCAAACGGATTTTCACTCTGGCCACCGCATGGATCCAAGGCAGGCAAGAGAACAACAAGCGAAGGAATATGCATTTCTACTATCACTCATTAAAACATCTAAAGCGGAGCATTAAATGAAGCTTACCCCTGTGTCAGCGGCAGTACTTTCGGTACTTGCTGCCAGTCAAGTGCACGCCGAATCAAAGGTTTTCTCTATGGAAGAGGTGGTTGTAACGGCTAATAAAATTGAGCAACCACTGTCGAAAGTCTCGGGCAGTATTGTGGTCGTTACTAGCGATGAAATTGAGTCACGAGGAGAAACTGAACTTTATGACGCACTACGAAACGAACCTGGAGTAAGTGTGACTGGAGGAGCCGGCCGTCCTCAAAACATTACTATTCGAGGAATGACAGGTAACCGAATCATGATCGTTCGTGATGGCATTCGTTCTGCGGATGGCTTTGGTGCGAATGACATCAATGACGCAGTTGGACGAGATACTTTTGATTTATCTAATTTTCAATCGCTGCAAATTATTAAAGGAGCAAGCTCTTCGGTGCATGGCTCTGGCGCTATTGGCGGTGTGGTGATTTTAGAATCCAGTCAACCGGGTGATTTTTTAAAAGACAAAGACTTTTACACTGACGTTTCTGTTACTTACACAGACATCAGTCACAAATACAAAGGCACGAGTAACCTAGCTTTCCGATCCGGTGATACAGAGAGTTTACTCAACGTTTCATACTGGCAAGGGCAAGAGGCACGTAACTTTGATGAGGATTTGTATAACCGCGACCTAGATGGTTACAGCGGCGCGTACACGTTCAACCACTTTTTCAATGAAGAGGTGATGTTGAAAGCCAAAGCGGAACTCTACACTCAGAATCAAGAACGTTTAGAGGGGGTAGCATCCATCCAAGCTGATGGAGTTTGGCCTATTGAAGACTTTGCTGAAGATGAAACCACTGAAGAGTACAGCGCTTACATTGGCGCTGAGGTAACACCGATTAATCCAACTTGGTTCGAAGAGTTGGATACCAAAGTTTACTGGCGTCACACCGAAGTCGTGGAAGACACCAACCGTTTAATGCACCAAGTGGATCACAATGGTTTGATCACCAAACGCCGTGAGTTAGAACACAAAACTTTCATCGACGAAACAATTGGTTTCCGTGGCGATTTCACCAATAAGATTTATGCAGCAAATGCTGTGCACCAATTGGCTTACGGTGTCGAGCTTTCTACTGACTATTATGAACGTACAGATAGCGATTCTAAGATTGATTGGAATGGTGTGAGGCCTTCGACTAAGAAACCTTTCGCTCCTGCACGTGCTTACAACATTGGTCTGTATGTTCGAGATATGGTGGAACTCGGTAAGTGGACAATTACTGGAGGCCTTCGTTTCGATGCCCATAGTCTAACGCCAGACAGTCAGAATGAGATCCAAGGTTTTGCTGTAAAAGACATGGATAGTTCTGAAATTTCGCCTAGCTTGTCGATTTCTCGAGAAGTGTTTGCAAACAACATTGTTTACCTTTCATACGACCATGGTTACAGGGCTCCGGAATATGACAAAGCTTATGGTTTTGTCAATCATGATTTCGTGCCGTTGACACCTTTTGTTATCGCACCAAACTTAGACTTAGAGGCAGAGACTTCCGACTCATTTGAAATCGGTAACAAGTTCGATAACGGCCGTGCGCATGTCTATGTCTCCGTGTTCTACAATAAGTTTGAAAATTTCATTGATATCGTGACCACTGACTTGGATTCAAGTACTGGTAATTACATTAAACAGTACCAAAACCTTAATGATGTAGAGACTTACGGCGCAGAACTTTCTGCAGGTTATGGGCTTACTAAGCAATGGGATATTAGCACTAAGTTTGGTTATGTCGATGGTAAAGACACGAAAGGCGAATACGTTCGTAGCATTACGCCATTCGAAGGTAACGTTCAACTGAAATACGCCCACCAAGACTTCAACGCTTACGTGGCTTGGAACTGGGCTGCGGCCATGGATCGCGTCCCTAAATGTCAGACCACGCTTGGTCAAGCGACAGAGTGCGCACAGACAAGTGCGTGGAATACGTTTGATATTGGCGCAACTTACCACGTCTCCAAAGACCTTCGTGTGAGTGCAAATATCGTCAATCTGTTCGACAAAGAGTACATCCGATACCAAGACGTAGCGGGTATCGCTGAGAAAAGTAAGCGTTACTCAACTGAGCCTGGGCGCTACTTCACGCTGAATGCAAAATACGAATTCTAGGACGAAATCATGAAGCTAAAGCCATTGGCGTTTTCACTGTTTATTGCTTGTACCTCAGCGGTGCAGTCTGCTGAGTGGGATTATCCCGCAACGGATTCTGTGGTAACCAATGAAGCGCAAGCGAAAACTTATCTAGACAGCCACTACTCAGAAGCGGGCGAGTTTAAGTTCCGTTACAAAACCCAGTCTCAGCTCGGTGAGCATTACAATTTTGATGTTTGGGTTAACGGTGAATATCAAGCACAGCGTGCGCTCGTAGTAGCAACTGATAAAAATCATCACGTTGTGCGAGTGTTTAAGAGCCTTGACGATACGATCATTCGTAACGGTAAACCAACGGTTGCAATGGAACTGGAATCGCCTCGCCAACTGCAAGCACAAGAGCCGCCGGCTTTGAGCTCTGGAAGTTTGGTTGATGTTGAGGCTTCTTTATTCAACCCAGATCTTCGCACCATGCAACAGCAAGCGGCGCCAGAGTCAACGTGGTCAGCACTGTCCGATTACCCTCAGCCGATCGAATACGTAACCAAGTCGATTGAGGTTTTAAAATCCGGCGGTAAGTTCTATCTCTCTAACCCAAGATTAAAGCAAGTGGATGTGACGGGCTTATTTGCAGCCCCAGCACCTGGTGAAGCGCCTGTAATTGATACGTTGGACTTCCTCAGCGCAGAAGGGGTTCAAGCATTTGACAGTGTTGATGAGATGCAAAGCACTGAGTTTGGTGACAATGCGTTCCCACAGTTGATGGCTTTTTATCATCTTGATAGCTCGATCCAATATCTGACAAGCCTGACTTACGACTTGTTTGACGAACCGCTTCGTTTTGATGCTCGCGGTTTATCAAAAGATAACTCTACTTACTATTACGGTCCGAAAGCTCTCATGCTGGGTGTCGGTGGTGTTTCTCCGGATGCAATCGATGCTGATGTCGTGATACATGAGCTTGGGCATGGCATTCATTACCAAATCGTACCGGATTGGGCGTACGGTCACACTGGTGCTATCGCAGAAGGTTTTGCTGATTACTGGGCGGGCAGCGCGAGCTACCGCACTCAATATTTGGATGCTTCGCGTCGTGGTCAAGAATTCGAGTTAGATACGGTGTTCAACTGGGACGGTGTGTTCGGAACACGCAAAACGACTCGTAGTTTATGGAACCAAAAAGCTCGCTATTTTGAGGGCTCAGAATATCCAGCGCACGTCAGTGTGGGCGGTGAGCTCGGTGACGAGCTATGGTCTACGGCACTGTTCCAAGCGCTTAAAGCATCGGTTGAACGATACGGTGATGATACCGATAGCGCATTCCGCGAGTTTGATACCATTGTTCTTGAAGGCATGTACGGTATTGGTCGTGGCGTGAAAATGCATGATCTTGCGGAATCGACCGTGTTTGCCGCAAGCACTTTGTTCCCAAGTAAAGACTATGCCCAATTTTTGACGGACAGCTTCAACAAACACAACTTACTCAAAGCGCCTCTTCGCGTTCGCTATGACGCTCGATACATCGCACAAGGTCAAGACGTTGGTGTGAATCTGAGCCAAACAGGCCGCGAAGCGAGCATCAAAGGGCAATGGCAGCTAGATAACGCATCCGTTTTCGACTTGGATGAAACCCTTTTTGACTCGACCTCAATGAAGGTGGCGTTACCAAGCGGTCTGACATGTGGCGCGCAATTCGATTCCTCGATTTCATTGGATTACCAATTTGCTGAAGGGTTAAAGACTCACCAGTGGCGTGAAAAGGTGATGCTGGTTAATGGCACGCCAGAGCTCGACATTAAGCCTCAATCAGTGAATGCCATTTTGCCGGAACAGGGCGATAGACTGTTTTCTCAGACGCTATCGGATAAGTCACGCAAGATTGATGATTCGTTTGCGGTTTACCTGAATATCGAACATGACTCAATTCATGAGCTGCAAGTAACACTTATCTCTCCACAAGGTAAATCGGTCGTGCTACTCAGCAATCAATCAAGCAATACCAATGGATTTAAAGGTTACTTTACCGCTCAGTATGACGAGGAGTTACAAGCGCTTGTCGATCAAACGAGTTGGGGAACTTGGCGTCTCGAGGTGTCTGATCCCGTGTCAGGGAACTCTGGGGTGTTGAAAGAGTGGGGTGTGAGTCACTTTGCTCAGTATCAGTGTCGTGCTGATACAACGAAAGAAAGCAGTGGTGGCGGTTCTGGAGGCAGTGGTTCGCCATGGACCGTGTTTGGACTTTTCCTGCTTTCACTGGTGAGAGTGATTCGCTCTCGTTAATTAAAATCAACAGAAGATCAAATCTATGAAGTTTCAATATTCTTTCGTTGCTATGTCACTAGCCCTAGCTGGCTGCGGCGGTGATTCGGGCGGTGACACGTCGGCACCGACCTATAGTTTAGCTGGCACCGTCGATTCTGCAGGTACACTCCTTGATACACAAGTATGTATCGATTTAAACCAGAACTTTATTTGTGATACTACTGAACCGAGCGTTAAAACGGATAATGCTGGTAAATTTAGCCTGACTTCAAGCAACAAAAACATACTAACCAACAATATTCTTGCTCAAGTTGACCAAGGTTCAAACCAAATGTTACGCATTGCAGCTCCGGGGCAAAACTTAGCAATGGGCAATACAGTCAATGGCGTAACAACGTTACTTGCCGGTCTTGTGGTAGATGGTAAAACCATCTCTCAAGCTGAAGAGATCGTAAAAGCGCAACTCACCGATGCCGGCGTTTCACTGTCTGGTTCTGTAATGTCTAACACACAAATTACAGAGTTAGACAAGCTAGAGCAAAATACGGCTGCGTTATTAGCAGAGATGCAACCAGAACAAATGACCGAGGGCGTAGCGCTGCTTGCTGAAAGTCTTCGCTTCCAAGGTAAATCATTGGCCTTTAATCTTCTGCCTGAAGAGGAAGTGAGTGCATTTGCTGAAGAAATTGTGGCGGTTGCGGAACAAACTGTCGGAAGCAACGATACGGGGGCCGTTCTTCATTTCGCTGATAGCATGACAGACGTAGCAGAAGTTCAAGCTTCTTACCCAGGTCAAGATGCGGAATACGGTTTTGACAAAGATGACAGGCAAACGTCGACAGGCTCTGGATTCAAGTTCGTTAAGCTAGATCAGCAAGGTGTTGCTTTGGCAGCAGATGCGACTGACTGGGCTTGTACAATGGATGAGCGTACTGGGCTGGTGTGGGAAAACAAGAGCGCGGATTCTAACTCTATTCAATTTAAAGACCGCCTATTTGCGTTTGAGTCTGAGACATTTAAGCCATTCGGTAAAGATGTAGATCTTGCTGGTTGTAAAGACGCGGGTGATGATATTTGTACCACTAGCCAGTATGTAGAGCATATCAATATGAAATCTCTGTGTGGTTTAGCGGATTGGCGTTTACCAACTTACCAAGAGTTCTACGATATATTGGACTTGGGTGAAACCGAACAGTTTGCTGAAAATGAGGAAGGTCAGAATAACGTCTACGGGCTTAACTTTTCTTTCTTCCCACAACAAGGTCTTGGCAGCCCCTATCTAGAAAGTGGTGCTGTTTGGCTGCAACATTTTACGTTTAATAATTACTCTAAAGATAATATTCCTGGTGCTTTGCAGTTCCCAGTCATTACAGCTCGTGGACTGGAACGTGGTTACGTGACCTTTATTGAAATCTTTTCAAATAATGTTGCCGCAGATTCTGACGATTCATACCAATTCCCAATTCGTTTAGTAGCAGTTAAGGACCAATAAGATGTATAAAGTAATCACCGCGCTATCGTTTGTGTTGGCCTCTCAAGTTGCAATGGCGGCACAAGAATGCTCAACTGATTTTGAAAAAACAGCCCCCAACTCTCGTTACACCTACTCTGATGCAGGGACGGTGACTGATTTAAAAACAGGTCTTACTTGGATGCGTTGTCCTGTTGGCTCAACGTGGAATGCGGCAAATGAAGCTTGTGACGGCGCAGCGACGAAGATGTCATGGCAGTTGGCGCTATCAACCGCTGAGCAAATCCGTAATGAATCAGGCAACCATACCTTGCATGACTTCGCAGGCAAAAAGAACTGGCGCTTACCAAACGTTAAAGAGTTGGTCGCGTTAACGGAACGTGCTTGCCATAGTCCTGCCATGAACGGTACTGCATTCGCAAGTGGTTACACGCTTGAGGTGGGAGACTTTGCGGGCTATATCTGGAGTAGTACACCGAATGGCGATGGTTCAAATGTCATGGTATTTGATTCATTTAATGGCGAGGTTTACAACTGGAACCCACTAGAGCCAACTTACATTTTCTCTGCTCTACTGGTAACAGATGAAGAATAATCACACCGTTGGATTTTCTCTAATCCAGATATTAACAAACTTCGCCAGAGCGGTAATGCCGATCAGTTAAGAAAGTCATAGACGGACCAATTGAATAAATCCACGAGTGTGTGAAAATCCGATATACCGATGTCTATCGGATTTTTTATGCAACTGACTAAACGCTATCACTCGCCGATGACGTCGATCCAGATTATGAATCACTAGAGAAGTTGAACGATATACTTGCTACGAAATTTATCAACCAATGTTCCCACTAACATATCGCGAAGTTTTTTGTGCCTATAAAGAGAATCTTGATGGCTAGTTTTATGCGTGGAAATGACAAGGTGTCATAGAGGCTTCAACTAAGTGAAACACAACTGTCATATTTGAATTCTAAAGTGGGCACCGTTCAAGTGAAACACAACGGCAATAAGGCCACTTAAAGGAAATTGTGATGAAAAAGACAGTAATCGGTGCAATCGCACTTCTAGGCGCAATGGCAGTGACACCTGTTTCTGCTAAAGAAACCATCTCTGCGGTGGGTTCTAGCAGCGTAACTCCACTGATGGAAGTTTTCTCTGAAACATACATGAAGACAAACCCGAACGTATTTATCGAAGTTCAAGGCCCTGGTTCATCTGCAGGTGTTAAAGCAGCGAAGAATGGCTCTGCTGACCTAGGTATGTCTTCGCGTAACCTAAAAGATTCTGAAAAAGAACCAACGCTAAAAGAAGAAGCCGTTGCTTTGGACGGAATCGCTGTTGTTGTAAACCCACAAAATAAGCTTTCTGGCCTAACAGCTGAACAAGTTACTGCAATCTACAAAGGTGAAGTAACAAACTGGAAAGACGTTGGCGGTGCAGACAAGCCAATCGTTGCAATCACTCGTGATACGGCATCGGGTACTCGTGGTGCATTCGAAGACATCATGAAACTAAAAATGAAAATTTCGGGCAAGAAAGTATCAGCAATCTCTCAGCGTGCTCAGGTTGCGAACGGCAACGGCGCACTGAAGACAATGGTTGCTTCTAACCCGTACGCTATCGGCTACATTTCTTTGGGTACCGTTGACTCTTCTGTAAACGCGATGCCAATTGATGGTATTCAAGCTTCTGTAGACAACGTGAAAAACGGTTCTTACAAAGTGGCTCGTCCTTTCCTAGTTCTTTACAAAGAAGGCAAGCCATCAGCAGAAACTCAAAAATTCCTAGACTGGATGCTAACTAAAGAAGCGCAAGCGCTTGTTGACCAAAAAGGTTACATCTCAGTTCATTAATCCCATCGGGACTCTAAAGTTTGCTCAGCCCACCATTTTGGGCTGAGCCTTTTCTATCCATTGTGTTCGACGCCATTGCTAAGAACCGTGAGATTTTTATGACCATCGCAATAAATAGTGAAAAGCTTATGAATACTGACGCTAAAGCGATCAGCAAGCCCGGACTGCGCGAAAAACGTCGCGTTGACTGGAGAGAGCGTATCTTCCACGGCTTGTTCCTAACGAGTGCCGTTATCGGCATCGTATCATTAGCAGTTATCGCATACTTCATCGTCCGCGAGAGTATCCCAGCATTCCAAGAGGCTGGGCTCTCGGGCATTGTTCTGGGGCAAAATTGGTTACCACCAGCACTGTACGGTGTGGCAACCATGATTGTTGCATCTATCGTATCAACAGCAGGCGCTGTTTTAGTCGGTGTTCCTGTTGGTATTTTGACCGCTATTTTCATCGCTGAAATCGCACCGAAACGTTTAGCAGACGTCATTCGTCCAGCGGTTGAGTTGTTAGCGGGGATTCCTTCAGTGGTTTACGGTTTCTTTGGGCTGGTAATTATCGTTCCATTAATTCAGAACGTATTCGACGTTCCTGCGGGTAATACCATTTTGGCGGGTATTATTGTGCTTGGTGTAATGATTCTACCAACGGTCATTACGGTGTCTGAAACGTCTATCCGTGCGGTACCTCGTGCCTACAAAGAGGGCTCTCTGGCACTGGGTGCTTCAAAAATCTACACCATCTTTAAACTGCTCGTTCCAGCCGCTCGTTCAGGCATCATGACTGGTGTGATTCTGGGTATCGGTCGTGCGCTAGGTGAGACTATGGCGATCATCATGGTAATGGGTAATGCGCCGGCAATGCCAGAGGGCATCCTTGATTCAGCACGTACGCTAACCGCAAACATCGCGATTGAAATGTCTTACGCAAGTGGTGTTCACGCTAGCGCACTTTACGCTACTGGAGTGGTGCTTCTGGTCTTCATCATGTCGTTGAACGCTGTGCTACTTTATCTAAACCGAGAAAAAGCGAAGTAATCGCTCGTTAAAGGTGACTATTATGGATCGCGCAAAACTGAAAAAAGCACGCCAATTTAAAGATAATGTCTTTAACGCATTAGTCTGGTTCTCGGCGGCATTAACGGTAGGTTTCTTGTTCTGGATTATCTGGTACATCCTATCAAACGGTCTACAGCACGTAGATTGGAACTTCATTACTGATAACTACACGCGCACAGGCGAAGAGCACGGTATTTTCCCGATGATTGTGGCGACAGTTTACATGGTTATCGCATCTATCGCAGTGGCAGCACCACTCGGTATCATGACGGCGATCTACTTGACCGAATATGCGAAAGTGGGCAGTCGTTTGGTGAAAATCATCCGATTCTGTACAGAGTCCTTGGCGGGCATTCCGTCGATCATCTTCGGTCTGTTCGGTATGACTTTTTTTGTGGCGATACTTGGCCTTGGCTTCTCGATACTATCGGGTGCTCTGACGCTTAGTATTCTTATTCTGCCTGTTATCATCCGCACTACTGAAGAAGCATTGATGGCAGTACCACAAACCTACCGTGAAGGTTCCTATGGGCTAGGAGCATCTAAGATTTACACAATTTGGCGCTTGATACTTCCGAGTGCAATGCCAGGCATCTTAACCTCGATCATCCTAAGTATTGGTCGTGTCATTGGTGAGTCAGCACCCGTTTTTCTGACAGCAGGTATGGTTGCGCGTATTCCAGATTCTCTATTGGATTCTGGTCGTACATTAACCGTTCACCTATACAAACTGACTACCGAACTGTTTACCATTGAAGAATGGAATCAGGCTTACGGTACCGCGACAGTTCTGATTGTTGTTGTTCTATTGATCAACATGTTCACAAAACTGATTGCACGACGTTTTAACACCGCAACTTACTAACGAAACGAATTAAGAACGCACGTTAAAAGACACGAATTCAAGATTTAAGAGATTAAGAAAATGAACAAGTTTGATATTGAAAACCTAGACCTATTCTACGGTGAAAACCAAGCACTGAAATCGATCAACCTGCCAATTCCTGTTCGCCAAGTGACGGCACTGATCGGTCCTTCTGGTTGCGGTAAATCAACGCTCCTACGCTGTTTGAACCGCATGAACGATCTTATCGAAGGCGTTAAGATTACCGGTCAATTGTCTATGGATGGTGAAGACATCTACGGCAATATCGACGTTGCAGATCTTCGCATCAAAGTGGGCATGGTATTCCAGAAGCCAAACCCATTCCCAATGAGCATTTACGAGAACGTGGCTTACGGTCTGCGCGCTCAAGGCATCAAAGATAAGAAACACATTGATGAAGTCGTTGAGAGTTCCCTTCGTGGTGCTGCACTTTGGGATGAAGTAAAAGATCGCCTTAAATCACATGCATTTGGTCTTTCGGGTGGTCAACAGCAGCGCCTTTGTATCGCACGCACAATTGCAATGGAACCCGATGTGATTTTGATGGATGAACCAACCTCTGCACTCGACCCAATTGCGACGCACAAAATTGAAGAACTGATGGAAGAGCTGAAGAAGAATTACACTATCGTGATTGTAACGCACTCAATGCAGCAAGCACGTCGTATCTCTGACCGAACGGCATTCTTCCTGATGGGGGAACTGGTTGAGCACAATGACACACAAGTGATTTTTAATACGCCTAAAGACGACCGTACACAAGGTTATGTAAACGGAGACTTCGGTTGATCAATCAGCTTATTTACCACTTTATTCACGGGTTGGTTAGCCTGTAAACAAATAACTATAAGCGATGGTACTCTTGCCCCTCTTGATGAGGGGCTTTTTTCGTTTGGAGATTGGTTTGTATGTTTCGCTAACCATTTTTGATATGGAACCATTTGGCCTCCAACTCGACCCTCAAATTGCCACCTAGTCTTCCAAATTACGTCATCCTTGCTGAAATAATGACCTCTTTGTTACTTGGGCGTGACATTATTAATGTTCATCATAAATCCTTTTTATACCGACTTTTCCATGTGTAACTCTAATGAAAGTCCCCGTCTAAAAGTGTTTAAAGGCTCTCGAATATATAATTAAGTGCATATTTTTTGCGAAAGACTTAACAGCTCAACTTTGATTCCATTGATTGCATATGCTGGCTTGGGTAGTTTTTGTGCAAAATAAAAAATCAATTAGGTTGCGCTGGTGAGTTTAAAAAGTTTTACGAGGGCGGTCTCTTCTGCGAGAGACCATAGATTATTGGCGAAAGCTATATTCACACACTTAGACCAAAAATTTGCCCCAGATGCAGCGGCCATCTTTGATGATCCACTAACGCGCTCGTCAAGCTCGGTAAGATTTTCACGCGGTGATTTATTTCCTATTCATGATTACCCTCAAAGGTTTTGGAAGTGGGCGAGTCAGTTTGATACCTCGGAGGGCTTGATCCCTCTGGTGATAAATACTTGTAACTGGAATTATGCCCAAGATTTGGGAGGTGAGAGTTACATCATGATGCTCGACAACACACCAACTAAACGTGTTTACCTGCTTATCCAAAACGTTCAAGCTTGCTCTGCGCATAACATTTACGAAGAAAGCTACGATGCGATGCAACTGTTGGCGGCTCGTTGGCAGTGTATTCGTGCAGAAAAAAACGCCGCCCTCGAAATGAAGCATCGTGATGTACGTGAAGCTCAATATATTGATGAACTAAACCAGCGTGAACGATTTATCGAAAACATGAAGTTGGTACAGCAAGTTGCACTGGAGATTTCCAATCCTGATTCGTTAAAGAGCCTTTACTTAAAAGCAGTGGAAGCATTACGCGAACGATTAGGGTTTGATCGTTCGATCTTGATGCTACTTGATATGAAGAAGCGTAGCTTCAGCGGTACCTATGGCACCAGCGAGTCGGGCAGTACGATTGACGAGTTTCATACTCAGTACGATTTACATCAACTTAGTGAAGAGTATATCGCGGCGCTTTCGAGCCAGGAGCGTAACCTAGTTATTATCGATGATGCCCCCATCTATACTGCGGGGAAAGTCGTTGGCCAGGGGTGGAATGCGATGTTGATCTTGCGTGATGGCAATGAACCTTTTGGCTGGTTCTCATTGGATAACTTTCTTCACCGTAAGCCGATCACTGCTTACCAAAAACAGATGTTGGAATACTTTGGTTCCTTGTTCTCACAGATCTTTATCCGAAAACGGCAAGAGCAAAATGTGCGTATGCTTCACTCCACCATAGTAGAACTATCGCGTTGTACCACTGTGAGTGATGTGTGCAAATCTGCTGTCACGTTTGCGATTAAGAACTTAGGTATCGACCGAATGGCGGTGTTCTTAACCGACGAGAATTGTTCCTACATGCAAGGTACTTGGGGAACCGACATTCAAGGTAACGTTGTTGACGAATCGTACTTTTTTGGCAAAACTCAGGACTTCTCTCTCATTAATTTAGCCCGCTCGATGCCCAATGAAGTGGCATTTGAGGAATCTGTTCCTATCTACCATGACTGCAAAATTGCCGGCTTTGGTTGGGCAGCAATGACGGTGCTGACGTCTAACAGCAGTGGCCCGATTGCCTTTATCTCTGTCGATAACCTTTTGACGCGTGCCCCTCTAACGTCTCAACTGCGTGAAGTTATACGAATCTTTGCTTCCAGTCTTGCTGAAGTATTACAGCGGACGCAAGCAGAAGAGGCTATCCGCAAGCTGAATGAAAATCTAGAGTTTGAAGTGAGTAATCGAACTAAGGAGCTGGAAGAAGCCAATCGACAATTGGAGGTTTTGTCTAAGCTCGACCCATTAACGCGCTTGGGCAATCGACGTATGCTGGAGCATGTCATGCAGAAGTACTGTTATCTTGAAAATGATGCATGGATGTCTTTCGGGTTGATTCTTATCGATATTGATCATTTTGGCCTGTTTAACAATCATTATGGGCATTTGGAAGGTGATATTGCGTTGATACGCATTGGTAATATTCTTGAGCGCCACAGCAAGGGGGAGGATGAAGTTTTCTGTCGCATCGGCGGGGAAGAGTTTGTTCTACTGATGATAGGCTTAAACCAAGAAGAGGCTGGAAACAGAGCGGAGTGTATTCGTCGTGATATTGAAGAAGAGGGAATCAAGCATTGCCACAATCCTGAAGGGGACTTGTTGACGGTTTCTGTGGGCTACTCTCACTACCAAGCTCGAGGGAAAGATTTCAACTTTGATTACCTTTATCAGTTTGCGGATAAAGGACTTTATCAAGCCAAAAACAGTGGGCGTAACTGTGTACGAATATTAGCGGCGACAGACCAAATCGAAACTTAAGTCATTGCACTGAACTATAAAAGTACCCCCAAGTGACCTTTAGGTTTGAAGAATCGCGCATTTAAGGTTATGTGAGTATAAAAATAGCAGCTCGCTATGAGCTGCTATCATTCTTTTTGCATTTCAGTGGGAACTTAGAGATTTTCCAGTTGGTGTATAGGTTTACTTTTTTTCTCTTTGTTCAATGCTCTGATCTTTGCGATCAGATTATCTGCCTGCCACTCTTGCTGGGTTGCACTAAAGCGAGATTGGTTCATCAGATTCAGTTCTTTTTTTACTGCTCTTACTGCTTCAGACTCATGACCAGAGTGTTGAGTGTTTAGGTAGTCGTTAACGGCTCTTTCAATCTTTGCGTTATCACCCTGTTTGATGGTGTTTTCCAGATCTTGTAATGATGCACCATACGTCGAAGATAAGATGTTTTGCGTCTTTGGTTTTCTGCGTTTTTTCCAAAGCCCAAATGCTATCGCCGAAGAAGCAAGCCACAGAGCGGCAAACACTATGGTCAGTGTTTGCCAAATCGAATCCACGCCACTTTGAATGACAGGCGATGAAGTGGCCGTTGGTTGCGCTGGAAGTGAGCTTTCTGGTAGCGTGATTAGGCCACTATCGCTCTTTTCTACATTCAGTTTCAGTGGCTTAATAGCCGCTTCTCTGGATTGGTCACGCTCACTGTCCCACCAGTTTAAGTCATAACCAGGAAGCGTAAGCTCACCTTCCTCCGTCGGTATTAATACCTGTTTAACGGTCATAATAACGGTGTCATCACGAGGGCTTTCAAACTGCGGCTGTTCTGGGTAAACGCGAAGCGTGCTAGGGTAAATGATACCGATGCGGGGTAAATATTCTGCCTGAGTGCCGCGAGCTCGGATACGGATCGTACGTGTAATTGAGGACCCTTGCTTTACTGTGTTGACCGCATTCTCTGATAATGGATTACCCTGCTCATCTTGCCAGCTTTGTATCATTTCCAGTTCAGATGCTGGTAGCCAGTTACCTTTGAAGTTTTCCGGTATTTCTTTCACGGTGATAGGCATTTGCTTTGCCTTGGTATTGATCGGCATGACTTTGGTGGCACCGTTTCGGCCATCACCGTAGATATATGAGCCTGTTAATCGAGGGCCCACTAACGTGAAAGTACCTGGTTTTTCTGCTGTGATGCTGAAAGTTTGCTCCACAACTGTGACTTCAAGCCCATCAATGACGCGCTGAACCCGATTCATGTTACTTGTGGGTTCAATTTTCATTCCCTCAATCCGTGGCGGTACGATTTGCGGATTGTCCAAACGGCGAGGATCGAACTTGATCGCCAATTGCATGCGCAGTGTCGTTGACTGCTGGGGATACAAGGTATGAGCGTTAACACTCATATCAAAGCCGAATAAATCGTCTAAGTTCGGTTCCGCTTGGTTTTTGGTCACACGAAGTTTGATTGGCTCGGTTTTCATACCATCGGCAGAAAAGCTTGGAATCGTAACGATGCCCTCCACCATTGGGGCAATTGAGATACTCCATTCAGTTCGAACGCTTTTGCGACCATTAATATTATTGCTTGAACGACCGTAACGAGGCTGGCTTAAAAAGAAGTCTTGCTGTAATACATCGAAATCAATCGCATCCGAGTCTAGCTGGGTATCTGCCATGATTCTCAAAGTGATCACTTCGTTCTTCGCTACCTGAGTTTTGTTTACACTGGCTTGAAGGCTTTGTGCAAAAGCCGAAAAGCTAGTGAGCAGGCTGGCCATCAGAACAAAGACCAGTGTTTCGCCTTTTTTCATCATGGACTTACCACTCCTTATTAGATTGTTGTGGGCGTTGTTTTTGTTGAGCTTGAAGCTGCATTTGAGCTCGAATTAAGAAACTAGGGTCACGAGCACTTTCCACGGCTTCTAAGCGGCGGAATTCAGGATCATCTTTAGGTGATTTCTCTGCTTGAGCCTGTGCTTCCACGGACTTAGCTTCTTGGTGCTTGTTCTGGTTTTCTGCTTCTTTTTCGGTTCTTTGCTGCTTACCTTTTTGTTTAGCTTTCTGGCTTTCTTTTTTATTTTCAGCGTCTTGTTGGTTTTGTGACTGCTGTCCTTGCTCTTGTTTAGCATCATCCTGAGACTTTTGTTGCTGCTGTTGCTGCTGTTGCTGCTGTTGCTGCTGTTGCTGCTGTTGCTGCTGTTGCTGCTGTTGCTGCTGTTGCTGCTGTTGCTGCTGTTGCTGCTGTTGCTGCTGTTGCTGCTGTTGCTGCTGTTGCTGCTGTTGCTGCTGTTGCTGCTGTTGCTGCTGTTGCTGCTGTTGCTGCTGTTGCTGCTGTTGCTGCTGTTGCTGCTGTTGCTGCTGTTGCTGCTGTTGCTGCTGTTGCTGCTGTTGCTGCTGTTGCTTCAGTTTCTCCTCTACAACCGACAGGTTCTTTTTCGCAGCTTCAAAATCCGGCTTCTCATCTATAAGCTTTTTGTAGAGCTTGGCTGCGTCCTCAAGCTGTCCATTTTGAGCGAGGGCATTGGCTAAGTTGTAACGCCCATCAAGACTTTGATTATTCGAAAAGGCTTCGATCGCGCTTTCATAATCCCCAGCTTGGTAGCTGGCCGCCCCTTTCCAATTTTGGTCGCTGAAGGTATTTTGTGCTTTTTCGTATTCGCCTTGCTGATAAAGCTGTTCGCCTCGTTGGTTCTGATTTAAAAATGCATTTGCTTCTGCCTTTGGTGCCCAACTCATTGGTAATACAGTCGCCACCAGCAGCCAAATCATCCCTCTACGAAAGAGCAGAGCTGCGGGAAATAAGAGTAAAGGTAGCAACCAGAAGCCATTGTTCAAGCGAGAGTCAGTCTTGACGTCCTCACTTTGCTTTGTGGTTGCGCTGTTGTCCGCATTATTAGTAAACGCGGCAATACTCTCTACATCACGGCTATTATGCTGAATTGGTAGAAACAGGCCACCGGTCTCTTTGGCTAATCTCTGCAAGTTGTTTAGGTTTGTCTTCGCGACCACAGTGTTTCCTTGTCGGCTCTTCATTAAAGAACCATCAGGAAGGGCAATAGGCGCACCTGTCGATGTGCCGATAGCAAGCACTGACACACGAATATCTTTACCATTGAGGATTGCAAGTGATCGAGACAGTTCAGATTCATCCAAATCATCTGCGAGTACAATAATATCACCCTGATTGATTCCAGCTTGATTAAATTGACCAAGTGCAGTTTCAATAGCCGATGGTAAGTTAGAACCTTGATAGGGCATTAACTCAGGCGACAAGTTTTCGATGATGCCAGCAAGCGTGTTGGAGTCAGTCGTCAGTGGGCTGAGCGTATAAGCATCTCCCGCATAAGCAATCAGACCTGTCGAACCTTCTTTCCATTTTGGCAATAAGTCTAAGGCCTTATAACGCGTTTGTGAAAGGCGATTTGGTTTGACATCCGTTGCGTACATTGAGCGCGACATATCCAGCACTAACACTCGGTTTTGGCTGAGTTGAAAACTTGGGCGCGTGTTGGATTGCCAACTTGGCCCTGCTAGAGCAACACAAGCGATTGCCCATGCTAACCCCCAAAGAGTGAAGTAGTGCTTGGTTTTCACTGAGTGACCAAGCATCTTAGCCAAATGAGGTGCGATCAATGATGATTTTTTGGTTGCGTATTGGCTGTTAACAGCAAGGAAAGCCGGGATAGCGAGCAAGCCGAGTAACCAATAGGGATGTAAGAAAGTAAACTCAGCCATGCTTTCTCCTTAAAACAAATAGAAACACGGAAAGTATCAGTGACGCTCCCAATGGATAAGGGAACCATTCCGATTGGGGACGCCAAGTTTGAGTATCGCTAGAAACTGGCTCCAGCTGATTAATGGTATCGTAGATCGCTTCAAGTTCTTTGGCATCACGCGCTCGGAAGTATTTGCCACCTGTCATCTCAGCAATCTTGGTCAGCGTTTGCTCATCAAGATCCGAGGCGGTATTGACTTTACGCGTCATGAAGAAGTCTTTTACCATCATTTCGCCAGCTCCCACACCTACGGTGTAAATGGTCGCATTGTATTTTTGGGCGATTTCAGTGGCTTCAAGTGGTTCGAGCACACCTGCAGTATTACTGCCATCACTGAGTAAGATCATCACACGTTGTGGTGCGTCACTATCTACAAAGGTTTTGGTACCCAGTCCGATACCATCACCAATCGCCGTACGTTCACCAACCAAGCCAATTACAGCTTGATTGATTTGTTGCATAACGGTTCTGCGATCAGCGGTTAACGGTGTTTGTAGATAAGCATGATCACCAAATAGAACCACACCCAAGCGATCACCTTGGCGTTTTTCTACGAAGTCAGATAAGACTCTTTTGACGGCGGTTAAGCGATCTATGTACTCGCCGTTGTCGTTCATGTCTTCTTTTTGCATAGAGCCAGATAAGTCGACCAATAACATCATGTCACGGTATTTGGGTTGGAACTCAACCGGGTCGCCATACCAAACAGGGCGGGCACAAGCGATAACCAACAGCATCCATACGCCAGTAGACAGGGCTTTTTGTACGATCTGTTTTGGCTTGCTGGCATGCTTATTGTTTGGCAAGTAGGCCAGTTTAATTTCAGCTTGCTGAGTCTCTTCTGGGAAGAATTTATAAATCAGCCAAGGTAGGGGCAATAACGATAATGCCCACCACCAGACGAACTCAACGTTCAACCATGGAGAGAGACTCGAAAAGAGCGGTGCCTCAGTCACGAGTTTTTACCTTTTTCTTCGGTGGTAATGCGGTTGCAATCCAGAATGAACAATCATCAATCAGGTCTTGATATTGCTCGTGACTGGATTTCTGATACAGCGCCGCTTGCCACTGTTGTTGTTTATCAATAAACCGAGTCTCTTTGGTGTAGCTATCAAGAAACTCATACCAAGCAGAGCCTGTTAATGGCGCGATTTCTTCCCGAGGGAAGTAACTTAAAGCGACTTGACGGAGAACCTCCAATGCAGAAGACGGCGTGTGTGGTGTGAGCGGATTGCTCAACAGTTTTAATGCGGTCTTCTTAGCGATAAGACGTTTTGAACGCCATCTTATACAGAGTAAGATCATAAAGATGGAAAGAATGACACCGCCCAGAACAGCCCACCATCCCCAAGCGAGTGGGTACCAATCTGGTGCATTCGGTAGGATTAATGGTTCAAGGTTTAGGCTTTGATTATTCGTTGTCATTATAATTACTGCTTGAGTGATTTGTATTGTGTTACTGTCGTTAGCTTAACTGCTGAACCAGCGGTAATCCGCTCGATAGGCTGTTAAACGGAATGGCCATAGAATGACACTGTTGTTTAAGCGCTTGTTGATGTTCAACAAAGTGAGATTCCAACTCCTGACGCTGTCCTTTTGAACCAAAGTTAAACCATTGACTTCGATAACCATCGGATGCCTTCGCTTGTCCTCGAAAATCGGTTTCGCCTCGCTCTAGTGGGTCATAGAATTGTACTGCACGAACGCTGTTGTGTTGCTTTATTTGACGCAATTGAATCAGCGCTTTTTCTTCAATTTGAGCAAAGTCACTCAATAGAATGATCTCACTGCCTTTTGGTGCAAGATTATGCAGTGTTTCAATTACACTTATATATGGCAAGGTACGTGCGCTGTCAGTTTGTAGATCGTTAAGCAATTGATTGTGAGTGTTTACTATTGCGTTAAGAATTCTCAGCCCTTGGCTTTGTAAGGAGGAAGGACGAAATTCAAGACACTGACGACCATTGTCAATCACGGCACCAATGCGGTCTTTTTTGGCTAAAGTTAGCCAAATCATGACGCTAGCAAAGTGTGCCATTTGAACGGACTTCAACACGTATTGTGAACCAAAGTGCATGCTTGGACTCAAGTCGATGTATAAGATCACCGCTTGTTCTTTGTCTTCTGCAAATAACTTGGTGTGTGCTTTTCCCGTTCGAGCCGTGACTCGCCAGTCGATACTACGAATATCATCACCCGCTTGGTATTGGCGCACTTCCATGAAATCCATACCACGTCCCTTTTGACGGCTAGTATGGCTGCCGCTCATTTGTGACCAAATACTCTGCGCTGGTGGTAACCAACGAATCGATTGAGTGCGGTACTGAAGCAGTTCTTCAAGGGTTAATGTTACCCCATTAGCATGAGGTGGTAATGCATATGATGCAGACATGTCACCTACCTAAGTTATGCGCTACCTACAAGGTTAAGGAGCTTGTCGATAACCTGATTTGCGGTAATGCCTTCTGCTTGGGCGTGATAGCTGAGCAGTAGACGATGGCGGAGTACAGGGTAAGCCATGGCTTGAACATCTTCTGGTGAAACGAAGTCACGACCTGCGAGCCAAGCATGAGCACGGGCACAACGGTCAAGAGCGATGGTGGCACGTGGACTGACGCCCATTGATAGCCATTTCGCCAGTTCCGAGTCGTAATCGCCGGGCTGTCGAGTTGCCATTACAAGACGAACAATGTATTGCTCAATCGCGTCAGCCATATGGATGTTGAGTACTTCTTTACGTGCAGTGAAGATGTCCTCTTGGCTCAGTCTTGGGCGTTCTATTTTCGCTTCGCCTTTTGCCTCACCTCGATTGATACGTAAGATCGCCAGTTCATGCTCCGCATCTGGGTAATCTACATCCAGGTGCAGCAAGAAACGGTCGAGCTGGGCTTCGGGCAGTGGGTAGGTCCCTTCTTGTTCTATTGGGTTTTGCGTTGCCATCACCAAGAACAGTTCTGGCAGTGCGTAAGTGTTTCGTCCTGCGGTCACTTGCTTTTCTGCCATTGCTTCGAGCATTGCCGCTTGTACTTTCGCAGGTGCACGGTTGATCTCATCGGCTAAGATCAGTGAGTTAAAAATTGGACCTGATTGGAATGTAAACTCTCCCGTTTCGGGACGAAAGATGTCAGTGCCAGTCAAATCTGCAGGTAGTAAGTCGGGAGTGAACTGAATACGGTGGAAATCACCCTCTACACAATCAGAAAGAGATTTTACTGCGCGAGTCTTAGCCAACCCCGGAGGGCCCTCAACCAAGATGTGCCCATCGGCAAGTAGAGCAATAAGGAGCTGTTTAACCAGATCATGCTGACCAATGATCTGAGATTCTAAATAACTTTGAAGAGTTTCGAAGTTTGTTTTGTGCATTTTTGGACTCTCTAGTATCCATATGTTTCTTGTTTGGAGTATTGGTCACTTCCGGTATGAGAAAAGTTCCAACACACATATGCAATTTATCTTTCCAATATTGGGTTATTGCGATGTATTACAAGCCCCTAGCGCGACTGAATTCCATTCAGGGGGCAATTAGTACCACATTCATACTCATAAATGGGCATCTGGAGTGTTGGGTATACAGAGTTTAATCCGTTGCTCGCTTCAACCATTGTTCGCTTCAACCATTGGTTGAGTATGCCCTCATCGCTATCGCGTTTCGTCCTGTAGAAACTTTAGATATCGACAAGATAAGTATGGTCATTCTTGGAGTGATGCCGATTTAGGCGTATTAAATCGCGATGACGGTCGTTTTAGGCGGTCTTTAGGAGGTAAAGTCGTAGGCTAAATAATCGATCAATAAATGTTTGTGTAAAAATGTAAGAATTTTCTCTAGTTTTGTAGGGCAAAGCCGATAAAGGTGTCATGCGGCACATAGTTAGATCATATGTGCAAGGTTGTATTTATTCGAAATGCGGATAATTAGTGATTCTTTTATAGGTCCAGATATGTTGAAACTTAGCTCTTTGAGTATCAAACAAAAGGTTGTACTCGGTATTACGTTTGCCGTGCTTGCATCAACCATTATTGTGGGGGTGATGGCTCACCATCACGCCAGAGAGGTATTAAGCCATCGCCTCATTGATATTGAATTGCCTGCGATGTTGCAGCAAATCAATACGGAGATCGATCGTGAAGTAGTACAAATGCAGCAAGCTGCGAAACAATTGGCGACGAACGAATTTGTTGTTGCAGCACTGTCTGAGGCAGACCGGACCTCGTCAGTAGAGGCGCAACTTGTTCGCCAACTTAATAATGTCAAATCCCAATACCGATTAAACGATGCGTCTGTCGCTAATCGGCAAAGTGCCCATTATTGGAACCAAAATGGTTTCCTGCGTCAGCTTAATCGATCGCAAGATGCTTGGTTCTTTGATTTTACCTCTTCTGGTCAAGATACTTCGGTGAGCGTCTTCCAAGAAGCAAACGGCGAAGTAAAAATGTTCGCCAATTATCAAAATGTAAATGGCATTTCAATGTCGGGTCTGTCCAAATCAATGGACGATATGATGTCGTTGTTAAATGGTTTTAAAATTGAGAAAACAGGCTACGTTTTCCTAACCAACAGTAAGGGTGATATCCAGATCCATCGCGAGCAAGGCAAGAATCAAAGCTCCATCAACCAATTGTTTGGTCGAGAAGCTTCTCTGTTAATGGATAAAAGACAATTCAACTTAGTCACTACTGAGTTTGAAGGACAAGAGATGTTTGTTTCAAGTTTATATGTGCCTTCAATGGATTGGTTTGTCATTGGTGTTGTACCAGTAGACGAGGTATTCGCTGATCTAGATGCGACCGCAGAGAGAATGTTGTTCACAACAGCAATTGTTGCGTTAATCTTCATCGCGATGGGTGTTCTTCTTGCAAACAGCATTACCAACCCAATTCGCCAAATTGCAGATCGCTTTTCTGATCTTGGCGAAGGTGAGGGCGATCTGACTCAGCGCATTGAAATCAAAGGTAACGATGAGGTCGCTCAGCTATCAAAAGGCTTTAATGGCTTTATTGATAAAATTCATGCAACCATGAAAGAGGTGTCATTAACCAGCGGGGCTTTAAGTCAAGCCGCAGACAGTGTTTCAAGCAAAGCAAGCTCAACGCATGATAATAGCCAAGAACAACGTGACCAGACTATTCAGGTCGTGACAGCCATTAACCAAATGGGCGCAACGATCGGTGAGATTGCTTCAAATGCAGCCACAGCAGCAGATACTGCTAACCAAGCGTCTGATAATACGCGGACTGGTCGCCAAGTGGTAACACAAGCAAAAGAGGTGATTAGCCGTCTTGCCGGTGATGTGGAAACGACAAGCATGGTTGTAGGCCAGTTAGCAGCAACAACTAAAGATATTGGATCTATCCTGGATGTGATTCGCGATATTTCTGAGCAAACTAACCTATTGGCGCTTAACGCAGCGATTGAAGCAGCCCGCGCGGGTGAACAAGGCCGAGGTTTTGCCGTGGTTGCGGATGAAGTACGTACCCTAGCGTCGCGAACTGCGGATTCTACAGAAGAGATTCAGCGGATGATCAATCAACTTCAAAGTGACGCACACGACGCAGTGACAGCGATGGAAGCGGGAAAAACGGTGACGTTTGAGGGTGTGGCATCGACCGATGAGGCTGTTGTTGTTTTGATGAATATCTCTGAACGTATTGCGGATATTTCAGATCGTAATACTCAGGTTGCTACGGCAACAGAAGAGCAATCTACGGTCGTTCATACCATCAACCAGAATATCGAGGAGATTAATGCGATCAACGAGATAACAACGGCCACTGCAGAGGAACTGGCTGGTGCTAGTCGAGATCTGCAAGCGCTATCATCTCGTCTCGATAAGATGGTTGGTAGCTTCAAACTATAGAGTTGGATAGAATGGTCTTAATTTACAAGTTTAACGACTCTATATTTAGGTAAGTGCCATGAATGATTTCGAAAAAGAACTCGAGCAGATCTCGCAGGAAGTATCTCAAGAACCGGAAGTGAAACTGCCATCGCTCGAAGAGCAAAAGCAAATTGCAGCTGAGCTCAAGAAGTTAGAAGCTGAAGGAAAGCTGACACCAGAAATCCTTGAGCAGTACTTTGGCCAGTTTAATCAGAAAAATTCAGTTCCAGTGCATTAGTTAAAAGGGAGTTTCATACTCCCTTTTTTGTGCCTTTCATTTCTCTATGTATTATTGATAATTAAATCAATGCTTTAGTGTTGCCTACTACTATTTTTCATACTTGACAATAGTGCCTCTCTAACTAAGTCTATTCCTTATTTCACTTAAAATGACTAAAGGGCATCGAGCAAGATGGAGCATCAAAATTCTAGGGAAGTGATCTTAATTACGGAAGACAGCTTACAGTCTTCGTTGTTGAAAGATGTGTTAGAGACTAGACTCAATATCAATGTTCAATTGATCTATCCTGAAAATCTCGATACTCGACCAAAACCTGTTAGTTCAGTCGATGCGATACTGTTAGATTACAGTGTAATGTCAGATGACCTCTTCTCTCGTTATATGGAGTTTAAAGAAACGGGCCTGAAAGACACGACAGAAGTCCTTATTAACTGTGATAAATCAATCACAACGGACGAGCTGTTTGGTTGGCCATCGTTGGCAGGGATTTTTTACACTTCAGATGGTATTAGTAAGTTACAAGCTGGAATAGGCAAAGTGCTACAGGGTGATATGTGGTTCAGCCGGAAGTTCTCTCAGCAATATATTACTCACTTACGTCGACACGGTAGACCAACTAGTAAGCCCCTCCGTGAAATTTTGACAAAAAGAGAACAGCAAATCATCACGCTCTTATCATCGGGGGCTTCAAATCAACAGATCGCTGACCAACTACTTGTGAGTGAAAACACGGTCAAAACACACCTCCACAACATATTTAAAAAGATTGATGTCAAAAATAGAGTACAAGCATTAATTTGGGCAAAAGAAAATCTTCCAGTTGTATCGCCAGTAATATAAACAATATAAATATTATGATTAATGTCAGTAAAACTTTCTGAATGTTTACTCAATTAGTTTGTTTAATAAAAAGTGTTTCTTTTTTGAGAAATGCTTTTTTTTGATTCTGTTTTTTGAAATTAAAATTCAAAAAAGTAGTAAGTATCTCTACTCTATCACCTAGCACTTAGTTATTAGATTAAGTGTTCAGCGATAATTATTAATTACTAATTTGATGTCAGTGAAAGTATGAGAAACGCTATGGAAAAATATAAGTATAAGGGCCTACCAACAATCCTAATGATAACTCAGCAAAGCCTACAGAGTGAAAACTTTAAGGAGGTGCTTTCTAAGAAAACAGAAACAAATATAACCATCATAGATAGTAAAAACTTGAGTTATCATGAACTGATCCCTGAGCAGTATTTCTTGTTAGTAGACTTTTCAATAGACATTCCGTCCGATACTTTAGTTTATCTCAGAGATAGTGGGAAAGTCATTGGCACGATTATGTTGAATCTAGGCTATGAGCTAGAGACAGAAGAGCTTGCATCTTGGCCTCATGTCAAAGGTATATTTGGTCCCAGCGATTCAATGGATAAGTTATGTCAAGGTCTGACCGCGATCGTCAGTGGTGATAATTGGTTGCCACGCCGTCTATTGGATCAGCTTCTTACTTATTACAAAGGAAAAGAGCTACAGTCAATGATTGAGCCCGCGACAGAAGTGGAGTTGACACGTAGAGAAATTCAAGTTCTAAAAATGCTTAAAGAGGGTGGATCTAATATTGAAATTGCAGATTCATTATTTATAAGTGAGCATACTATAAAGTCACACCTATATAATATTTTCAGAAAGATTGAAGTTAAAAATAGAACGCAAGCAACTAGATGGGCGAAAAGAAACCTTTAGTGCTTTAGTGCTTTAGTGCTAGGTTTAACATTATTTAAAAATTGTTACCCATTAAAGTACCAAATGTGGATTATTTAGCATTGGAATCTGACGAAAATATCATCCCTTATTCAAACTTGCTCTACACACTTTGTTTATTAGACTTTCTACGCTTGGAGCAGTCTTTATCAGGCGTGGAGTATATAAGTCTATTCAAATAAGAAAGCCAGAGGGATTTAGAATGATCAGGAATGACACGCATCTAGGTAATAGGGGAAGTGACGAAATTGCTGACTTCGATGGTGGTAATGATGTTTTTGTTGGTTTCGGTGGTAATGATGTATTCGTAGGTGGTGGTGGTGATGACTTAATGGTTGGTGGTTCAGGTGATGATCGCCTAACAGGAGGGGCTGGTGATGATATTTTAATGGCTGGGACCGGTAACGATTACCTCGGTGGCGGTACTGGTAATGATTTGCTGTTGGGATTACTGGGTGACAACAAGCTCAATGGTGGCGTCGGTGAAGATGTACTTGTTGCTGGCTCTGGCGATAACATTCTGGTTGTTGGCTCTGGTGCAGATAAGTTTATTTTTACCGATAAGTTTAAAGGGCATGGTGAAGCTAAAGTGGTTGATTTTACAATCGGTGAAGATTCTCTGCACATCATCAGTGATGCTGTGACATCATTCTCCGATTTAACCTTCAGCTATGATGCCAAAGGTAATGCTGTCTTTACGGATGGCGTAGATCTGACGGTCAAATTGATTGGTGTTACGCAAGCAGACATTAATACCTATGGCAGTGAATTATTCATTATCTGAGTCTTAGTATCGGGCGCTAGTCGGTCTAGTGCCTAAATATTACAATATGTGGAAGTAATCGTGCAAAATACGGTTTTCAAAGAAGTGAAACAAAAACTATGCATTCTAACAGGTCTACTGATTGGTTTTAGTTTTTTTATAAATTTATTAGTGCTTTCTATTCCTCTGTACATGCTGCAAGTGTACAACCGCGTTATCTCCTCTTACTCTCTAGATACCCTATTTTTATTGACAGTGATTGTCCTTGCTGCGCTTTTGACAATGTCGCTGATTGATATCGCACGAGCCCAGATGAGTAAGTCTTTTGGTTATTGGGTAGATTCTAAACTTTCGGTATTTATGCTTAAACGAAGTATTCAACATCGGGTACACATGGGCAAAAGTTATACATCTCAAGTTTTGAGGGATATCCAAAATATCAAAAGCTTTCTTAGTAGCCAAGCACTGTACCCTTTACTCGATGCCCCGTGGACCCCTGCTTTTATACTTTTCGTTTATTTTCTTCACCCTGTTTTGGGGCATATTGCGTTAGGGGGTTCAATTGTCTTGTTTGGTTTGGGCGTGATTAATGAGTTTGTGACTCGCAAAATAATGCAAGAAAGTGAAGTTCGGTCGATAGACCATATCAACCACGCAGAGGTGGCGACTCAAAATGCGAACTCAATTATAGCGATGGGGATGATGAATGCATTTTTGGAGGGTTGGTATTCCCGTGTTAATGAATCCAATCAACTTGAGCGGCGTGTTACAGGTAAGTCGATTTACCTCGCTAATTTTTCGAAGCTCGTGCGTGGCTCCCTTCAGATATGCTTGCTAGGAGGTGGTGCTTGGCTGGTCATCCAACACGAGATCACCGCTGGTGCGATGATCGCCAGCTCCATTTTAATGAGTCGTGCTTTATCTCCAATGGAGCAAGCGATAGGTACATGGCGTAGCGCAATGTCCGCTTGGAATGCTTATCGGCGTTTGCGGGTGATTGATCGGACCGTAAAACAAGATGAATCTGATATGCCTTTACCTCGTCCAAAAGGTCACTATGAACTGGCAGGGCTAGTTTATCGCCACCCAGACGAAACAGAGCCTGTTTTGTCTGCAATATCGTTGTCGATTCCATCCGGTGTATCTTTGGGTGTGATTGGGCCCTCTGGAACGGGAAAATCAACGTTTGCCAGACTGTTACTTGGGAATCTAAAACCTTTAGCTGGCAAAGTTACCCTAGATGGTATGGAAGTATCGACATGGGCATCAGAAGATAGAGGGGCTCACTTTGGTTATCTAGCACAGGAAGTGGAATTGTTTGCTGGGACCATTCGAGAAAATATTGCTCGTTTCAAAGATGAAGGCTCTGCAAAAGTGATTCAAGCTGCTCAACTGGCTGGGTGCCATGAACTGATCCTAAAGAAAAATAGAGGTTATGATTTTGTCATTGGGGAAAACGGCCGCGGTTTATCTGGTGGAGAGAGGCAGCGTATTGCCTTGGCGAGGGCAGTGTACGGTGAGCCTTCTATTGTTGTGTTTGATGAAGCAAATGCAAATCTAGACGGAGAGGGGGAAGCGTCATATCAACGTGTGATAGCACACCTGAAGGCTCGAGGATCTACCGTGATTGTGATTGCGCATAACCCAAGTACGTTGAGGCAAATGGATAAACTTTTGTATTTAGCCAACGGGCGAGTCAAGTTATTTGGTGCGCGAGATGATGTGTTGAAGCGTTTGATGGGTGAAGAAAGAACAGATATACCGAGGGTGAGAAATGAGCAATCAACTGCCAGCCGTTAATGAATTTGCAGCAGAACAAGTATTTCGTTTTTTGCCCTCTTCAGAACTGCGATTGAAAGGTCCTATTTTACTTGGTGTGTTAGCGCTAACCCTATTTCTCGGCGGTTTAGGTTACTGGGCTGCAACCGCTAAATTGGAGAGTGCCGCTATTGCTTACGGTGACTTATCTGTATTAAGTCAGAACCAAGAAATTCAACATTTGGAAGGTGGTATTATTGAAAAGATCTATGTTCAAGAGGGCGACTTAGTTAAGAAAGGGCAATTGCTTCTTCAGCTTTCAAAGCGGCAAGCTAATGCGAAACTTGACGCCCTCAGTGGCCAATATATTCATACGATAGCTAAAGAAAATCGTTTGAATGCGGAGCTAGAGGAGTTTTCAGAAATCCACTGGGCAAAGGATCTTGAGACCATTCAAAATACAGAAATTGTTGCAGAAGCAAAGTTGGTTCAAAGTAAGATCTTTGCTGCGAGGAAGCGCTTTTTCGGCAGCAAGTTAAACATCATTGCGAAAAGTATATCTGGCGCACACTTAGAGTTGGATAATCTCAGTGAAACGAAGATCATCGAGCGAGAACGTTTGAAGTTTATTGAAGAAGAGATAGCCAGTAACCAAGCATTGGTGCAGAAAGGCTTTTCTGGGAAGTCGACATTATTGCAGTTAAAGCGTCTCTCAGCAGAAGTGAGAAGCACGTTGAGTCAACTTGATCGCCAGTCGCTCACCGTAAGTAAGCGGTTAGATGAAAATCAAGCAAAAATTGAGGAGCTACAGCTAGAAAGACTTAATGACATTGTCGAGGATTTACGCAATACCAAGAAAGAAATGGTTTCTATTCGGGAGGAGTACCGCTCGGCAAAAGACATCGTTGCACGTACCAGTATTGTCGCCCCCATTTCCGGTCGGATCGTTAATATGCAGGTGTTTACCGAAAATGGCGTTATTGGTT
This sequence comes from Vibrio sp. AND4, assembly GCF_000171815.1. GTDB lineage: Bacteria > Pseudomonadota > Gammaproteobacteria > Enterobacterales > Vibrionaceae > Vibrio. Next base: position 127,405 of record NZ_ABGR01000001.1, read on the forward strand.
CAGGAGAAACCTTGCTTGAGCTGGTTCCGCAAGATGACAATTTGCTGGTTGAGGCTCGAGTTAGTCCCCAAGATATCGATTTGATTACGTCAGGGCAACATGCCCAGATCCGCTTAACTGCCTTGAATGCAAGAACACTAGCACCTTTGGAAGGAACGGTATTAACTGTCTCGGCAGATAAGTTGTCTGAACGGAATCAAGATGACTTTTATCTCGCTCGCATCGCTTTATCGCAAGAGGACGTCGCCAAGTACAGCTTGACTTCTGGTATGAATGCAGAGGTGCTGATTTTGTCTGAACCCAGGACACCGCTGAGCTATTTGGTTAAACCCTTAACGGAAAGCATGAATCGCGCATTCCGAGAAGACTAAAATATGCATTGAGAATACGAGAAGCCGACATTGTGTCGGCTTTTTTTTTGAGTATTGAAACCGCACCAAGCTTATTTATGGCGATTTTTTAAACCGGGGTGAAGTGCAAAGTCTGACCTAATGCTTTCCAAGGTGTGTCCGAGCTAGTTCAGGAATAAAAAGTGTTTTTCTTCGATTTTTGTAGAAACACAAATTAGTTTCAAACAAATGAAGCCGAAGATGAAAAATGTGGATGGTGCGAAAAATTTGCTCACTTTAATACCACTTCTCCTCCTCAAAAATCATATTAAGACAAGGAAAAACGTTGTGAATCCTTCGAAGAATTAATTGGTTTTTTCAAGAGGTTAAGTGTTTCAAATACAAGACATTACAGGCGGTCAATAAGTTTTGACAAGTTATGGGCGAAAAAACACACAACCCTGACAAATACAAAGGAAGTGGCGTCAATATTCCGTCGTCAATAATATGACGTCTGATTTTTGACTTTATTTTGGATTTTGTCATGGTCAGCCAGTCATTAATATTTTGTATGATTTAGGGAAGTATTGTGTCAATTGTCCAACGTTACCTAGCCTTATTCTCGCTGATGGCTTTATTCTCTGTTCAAGCTTTCGCTGCAGATGAAATTCAGATCTTTTCCAGTCCAACTTCTGGGTTGTCTTACGAAAATGAGGCCACCATTACGTACACTGTTAAAGTCAAGAATACAACAAAACGCACAGTCCGTGATGTATCAGTAAAGAATGCCATTTGGGATGTGATGTCTGGTTCGGACAGAGTTTTCAGCAGTTTGACCGTTTCGGACACCCATTCGCTGGGCGCCACCCCGGGCTCGTATGCTGTTAGTGATAGTAATCTGGATGTGAGTGGAGCTGAGCTTCCCCCACAGGGTTATGTTACTTATAACATTGAGGCAAGGGTTTCTGGCAAGGCTAGGGGTAACATTACTTTGGGCGGTTCAGAAGTAAAAGGAATGGTTTCTGGTACAGAAACCACTTTTAAAGATAATGATAAGGTCACTCTGACGCCTGCCGAATACGATTACACTCTCGAAGCTTCAGTAGATCCGGGAGAATATAACGTCGGTGGCACACTCACTTATTCTTTGACTGCAACTAATACTGGCAGTTATGCCGTAAAAGGGTTAGATATTAAGCAAGTTTTTGCATCTATCGTAGGGCAAAGGATTGATAATTCGTCAGGTGATACTTTTAGTAAGGTTACAATCAGCGCAGTCGCTTCCTCCGGCAGTGATGCGGGTAATTTTGCAACTAGCGGAGATTTATCGGTTGCTGGCGCAGAGCTCTCTGTTGGTGGTCATATCACCTACACTATCCAAGCGACGGTTGCATCGGATCTTGTTTCCAATATTAACACTGAGGCAACAGCTACCACCCGCGCTGGAACGGTTATCAGTAATGCGCTCTCAACCCCTCCGGCTGCGCCTGTAATCGAACTTGAGCACAAGCTGAAAACGAAGAAACCATACTTGATTAATCATCCGTTTATTCTTGAATTGACGGTGAGCAATAAAGGTGGCGCAATTGCTCATAATTATCATGTAAAACAGAACATTGAACAGGTTATTAGTAACCTTGGCCTCGCTAACGATTTAAAGCCTGAAAACAACAGCGCCGATGTAGATGGGAATCCATTCACTACTTGGAATATCGAGGTTTCAGACATCGGAGCTCACTCACACTCAGACTACAACGGCAGTTCACAAACGGATGCCGACTTTGATGATACTGTTTCTCTCTATCCGGATGAGTCGATCACCTACCAAATTAAAGCAACTTTAGCGCCGATCACGATTGGTACCTTGCAAGGTTTTACTGCTTTAGTAACGAATGAAACTGGAAGTTTGGTCGAGAGGGCAACTATTTCCGATACGGTTAAAGCAGAAAAAGTATTGGGTGCCACTGACTCAGAAATCTCAATTTCTAAAACAACTTCTGCTTCGGAGTATATACCCGGTGATATTATTGAATACGAAATTGCCGTAAAAAATGACTCATCAAAATATTTTGCCAACAATGTGTTAGTTCAAGATAACCTGACCTGTACCCAGACTGATCAAGTAGGGGGAACAGGAGTTGGTCAGGCTTTTAAAGAGTGGAAAGTTGAAGTCATTTCGGGTCAAGATTCGATTGGTTCAGATCCGGGATCTTTTAACTACAAAGCTTGGACGTCAAGTCCAATTTCGCTTACGCCGGACATAGCACCGGGTCAAACTATTAAGTACAGACTTACTGCAAGAACCAATGATAGCAGCACAGGCTTAATTCTTGATAATGACATGGTGGGTTGTTCCGACGATAACGTGACAGAGGATGGTTCTGGTGTTGAAACACCAGACGATAACTTACTTGTAACTAAGGATGTCGATAGTCGTTTTTACTCCTCGGGTCAGGAGTTAACTTATACGATTAAGGTAACGAATAATGGTAAAGGGTATGCTGACCAAGTTAAGGTGTTGGATAAGCTTGACTCAATAAAAACAATAAACATTTACGGCGATGAAATCCCAGCATATTCCAGCTGGACAATTACGGCCGTGGCTGAAAAGGAAAATGGTGATCCTGCACCGTTTTCTGATACTGGTATCTCAGGCGAGGTGAGTTCTCCCGATAATTTAGAAGTTAGCGCGACCCTTGAGCCTCACTCTCATATCGAATACACCATCGTTGCTAAGACAAATCCCCTTGCAAATGGTCACATTTCAAATCAAGTACAAGTTGATGGCTCTGTCTATGCAGACAGAGGCTCCGATCCACGAGACTTTGCTATTGAGCTTAATCAGCGAGTTAAGACTAACACCGATAAAGATTTTCATGGTGATCACACCGGATACTCAAAGCGTGATACTGAGGTGACTTATCAAATCAGCCTAAAGAATGACAAAGAAAACGGCTATGCGACAAACGTGGGGGTGAAGGATTTATTATCAAAGATTACCGCAGAGGTTTTAGAGCCGGATGGTAAAAAGAAAGCCGTATTCAAATCTTGGACGATTAGCGCCGATATTATCTCTGATGATCCTGTACTCAATGGTAACGCGACTTATACTAACGTCGGCACGTTTGCCGACAGTACAGACCTACATACAACAGCTCAGATCCCGCCAAACGTCGAAGTTTTGTATACGATTGTTGCACAAATTGATCGTACTAATGAAGATGAAATTCTTTTTACTCGATTTGAAAACACAGCGAAAATACAGACGTCGGACTCAAACATGCAAAGTTCAGCGTCTGACTCGGCTGTAGTTTTCCCCCTCGACCCTAAGGTTATTGTTGTTAAGACCACGCCTAATAATTTATTTGTTCCAGGCCAATGGGTCACCTTCAAGGTGACTATTTTGAACATGGGGCCTGGTTATGCCAATGAAGTGCACGTGAGTGATAAAATTAAAGAGTTAGACGCATTCTCAGAGTGGAAAATTTCTGCTTCTACTGACTCGAATAACTCTCCTTTCAAAACGGGCAGTTATGCAGGAGAAAAATCTGGTTTCCAAGATGATGACAATATCAATAGCTATATAGATCTTGATCCTCAAGTTAATGGGGCGAACGGTTCCGTTGTTTACACCATTCGAGGCAAGGTGAAAAGTAATTATGTCCAAGATGAAATATCCAATACTGCAGAGATACATGACCCAGCGACGAATCTGAATCAATCATCGTCGGCGCAAATCGGCAAGAGTATCGATGATTCACTCAACGTTTCTATTCTGAAGACCGCTGATAAAGTCCGCTTTATACCTGGCGATGATGTGACCTATGAAATTCGAATTCAAAACAACGGCGCCAACACAGAAACTGGTCTCACAGTTGTCGATTTGTTAAATGATATTAAATCGGTACTCGCTAACAAAAAAGACTCTCATTTCGCAGATTTCCCAAACCAGCAGCCATTTGAGTACTGGCAGTTTGATTATGGTGATGGGGCAGGTTTCCACGATAAGACTAAAGAAAATTTCATCTACCCACTGGCGGGTGTGTCTAACACGATGACACTTGAGCCTGATGAAATTCGTACTTTCCGAATCAAGGCACGTGTTAAAGATAACGTCGTTGGTTCCCTGGGGCCAATGGGAAGCCTGAATAACAAACTTAAAAACGATGCTTATGTGTATCGTGATTTTGGTAAAGTATCCGAAAAGTCTCATGTGTCGCACTACGAAATGGAGCGCGCTGACCCCGGCAGTGATGTTGTCAGAAAACTCTTGGTTAACGGAGTGGAGTCTAAATACTACTCTCCGGGCGATCAGCTTACCTATCAAGTCACCATCTCTTCTCATTCAGGCTATGCAAATAACCATGCAGTGAACGAAAATATTACGAGTGTGACTACTCAGCTTTTAGATGGCAGTAAAGGTACACCATTTGATAAAGGCTTTACTGTTGATGTTAGTAAAAACGATAACAACGGTGGTCGTGGTACGACGGATGGCAAGTTGGACGGCACGGTTGAAAATAACCAAAATATTGTTACGAGAATCGATGTTGCTGGTGGTGACTCTGTAACTTACCAAGTCGAGGGCATTGTTCGCGAAGATGCTGCTGGCACGATCACGATTGGCGGCATCACTGTTATTCCAAAACCCTACCATCTATTGTTCAGTAAAACAGTAGATCAAGCAAATTACCAACCGGGGAGCCCACTCGATTACCGATTAATAATTGAAAATGACAGTGACGGTAGTGCATACAACATTCCTGTTAAAGATCAAATGTCTACCATCATGGTTGATCTTGTGGGCGGTAAAAGTGGTCAAGCATTTGATTCAGGTTGGACGATAGAAAAACGCATTTTGAATGGCAGCAGCAAAGCGATCCTCGATCTCGATGGAAGCATTGCTGATAATTTAAATATCAATACTCATGCATCGATCCCACCTCATACTAAGATAGAGTACGCGGTGACAGCCAATGTGAATAGCAACGCCATTGGTCAAATTGTGAATGTGCTTAATGTTGACGGCGACAGAGTGAGCGCTGAGAGCAAAGCGTCTGCGGCTAAGTATGACTTCTCTAAACGTGTTACTAAATTCTACGATCAGGATGGAACCAGTGAATTAGAGGGCGGCTACACGCCTGGTGGTTACATCGAATATGAGATCTTGCTGAAGAACTCAAACAATGCCCACATCAGTCAGATGCCAATTAAAGATGAAATCAGTAAAATCCAGACGGAGTATTTCGATGGGAAGGGCCGCGCGTTTGACTCATGGACCATTGTCTCCAGCGTTGATTCGAGTGGTGTTAGTAACGCGGGTTCTGTCAGTAGAAATAAAGACATCGATACCAAGTTTAACTTGGCAGCAAAAAAAACCGAAACAGGCGACACTTTTGTTAAATATACGATCAAAGCGAAGGTCAGTGAAAAGGCGGTAGGGAAGATCCTTAACGTTGCATATGTTGGTGAAAATCACCGCATAGAATCAAAGCCAGTCAATATGCTGCCTGCAAGTATCGCTAAAACGCACAAAGCTTATTCGGATACGGCATTTACTCCGAGCAAAGAGAAGACAACTTACAACCATACGCTTGATGGTGAGAAGATCGTTTACCACTTGCGTCTGGAGAATACAGGTAAGGGCTTGGAGTATAATAAATCTCTCCAAGAGTTTTTCTCTAAAGTTAAAGTGCGAGTCGCGCAAGACGCAGCAGGTGAGCTTGATACGCATACCCTTGCTGCTTTTGAACAACACGGATGGAAAGTTACTGCAACTACCTCGGGTGAAGCAACTACGCTGATTGATGGTTACATAGGGGGTAAGAACGAGGACATCGATATTGCGACGCTATCAATTGCCCCGGGTGGTTGGATTGACTTTGTCATGGAATCTCAGATCCGCGAAGATGCGCTCGAACAAATTTCAGTGACACCGAAATACAATGCTAAAGGCTTCAAAAATTCAAAAGTTCAACCAGAGGCCAGCAACCTGATGGTGAGCAAAGAAATTGTCTCTATCGGTGGTAAATCTTATGTATCCGGTGATACCTACAAACCTGAAGATGAAGTCATCTACAAATTTAAGGTGAACAATACCGAACCAGTGTGGAATGACAATACAGATATCCACGATCTGCTCTCCAATGTGCATGTTGAGGTAATCGGCGGAGCAATAGAGCCGGCGTTTTCAAAGACCGAAATTTCCCATGTTTTTACTTCAGATGGTACGACGGGAACACAGGATACCTACATCGAACCTTACGATGCGAGCGATGACCTTGATCTATCCGTTGATCTTGCTCCAGAGGAAGGCATTGAGTTTACCGTTAAAGGTAAAGTTCGCCCTAACGCGGTGGGGGATATTGATGGTAATACGGGGAAAGCGGGTAATCACAGTGATACAACAGATGTGATACCGCCGGTTGCTCCTGTCCTGACTTTTAGTAAACAAGTTATCAATACTACGTCGGATACTAACACTTGCACTTTCCCATCTGACGATGGAGCGGGGTGTCATTACAATCCGAGTGGCCAAGTTCAGTACCGAATTTCAGTGAAAAACGACGGTGAAAGCATAGCGAACGATGTATCTATCGTCGATAAATTAAACGAAATCTATACCGAGGCAGTAACACCAACATTGGCGTTTTCTGACTACAGCTCTGCAATCATTTCTGCACCAAACGCTTCACGCTTTGATATCTCAGGTCAGTACGAAGGTCCTGTTCCTCTCGATGCGACGTTTGATTTGATGCCGGGTGATGAAGTGGTTTTTGGACTGAATGGTACTGTTGCTTTTGATGCTTTGGATGACATCGTCAACGTGGCATCAATTAACGGAGTGAACAGTAATGAAGTAAGGCTAGAGCAAGGTGATTCTGACATCATTGCTCAGAAATCAACAAGTACACCTACCTACACTCCTGGTTCAACGGTTAAGTACAAGATACAAATAAGGAACGAAACAACGAGTAACCAAGTCGTTGCTGTTGAGGACTTAATTGGTAGCTATACGGTAGAAACAGCAGACGGAACCTATCAACCAGCTCTGGATTCATGGACTATCAATGCAGAAGTTATTAGTGATGGTAACGGTGCAACGGATATCAGTGAGTTGGACGCACTTGAAGGTACCTCAAGCCCTACAATCAGTAACAATATTAAACTAGGAGCAAAAACAGGGGGGGTGTACTCCATCGTTCAAATTGAGATTGAAGGTGTGGTTCGTAATGATGCAGTTGGTAAATTCACAAACAACGTAAGTATCGATAAAAAAACGTATAACTTAAATGAAAAGTTCATCTTCCCAGAACCGGGCACACTTACTGTTTCGAAAGTTACCTCAAGCACTTCAGCGATTTACCATCCGGGCGAAACCATTGGCTACGACGTTGAGGTGAAAAACACGGGTGCAGGTTATGCGAACGATGTAACGATTTCAGACCTTTCGAGAACAATTCGTGCAGAAAAAGCAGGTGGAGCCTTCCCTGCACGTGCTTTTGATCTCTGGTCAGCAACAGAAGTGACTGTAGAGGGTACAGATCCAACTCTGACTCAAGAAATTATGGGTTCTGAGGTGACAGGCGACAATGGTTATCAGGTACGTTACAACATTCACCCAGGTCACACAGTAAAGCTCCATGTTGAAGGTGTCGTAAAAGAGGATCTTGTTGGTGACATTACTAACGTGGTTGAAGTGAGTGATTCAAATGGTACGCAAACGGCAGACGCGACTTATGTGGCGGCAGTGGCCGATCTCACCGTCGACAAAAAGGTTGATAAGAGCCAATACGAATCGGGCGATATACTGACGTACACAATCAAGATTAAGAATACGACAGCCAATTGGGCAAGTGACGTCACCGTCAAGGATTTGATCAATGACATCACGTCGACCGACATTAGCGGCGCTCCTATAAAAGCGTTTGTACCCGGAACGGTCTCTTTCCAGGCGACTTCAAAAACAGGGGATACCAAGTTCCCATCGACAACTGATGAGTTTTTGGATGGCAGCCTAGACATAGGCCCAAATGATGTGGTGACTATTACGGCTGAAGGAGAACTGGACTCAGCAGTGGTGGGTGACGTCATCAACAAAGTGAAGGTGATCTACAATGGCGAGACCAAAACCGCTGAGGCGATCAGTATCGAGAAGATCCCGGATTTAACCTTTACCAAGGAGCCAATAGATGAGTTTTACAGCCCAAATCAATTGGCAGGTTACACCCTAAAAATTGTTAACGAAGGAAATAGTTACGCCAATGATATCAACTTGAGAGATCAAATTGGTGCGCTGACCGTAGGCACCATCGATGGCTCTGTAGATCAAGCTTTCTTGCAATGGAGGGTTGAATATGAAGCGGGTAATCCACTGACCACGGTTGACGCCAATGCTTTGGTTGTGAATAAAGACATTGATTACAACATCGATCTTGCGCCAAACGACACCATCACTCTTAACGTTATTGGCTTGGTGAATCCAGAAGCGACGGGGGATATTGTTAATCAAGCAAGCTTGAACTTTAACAGTAAAGACAGGATGGCAAGTGCCACGCTGACACCGTTTCCGGGTGATATCGTTCTGGAGAAAACCACTGATGAGCGTTATTACCATCCAGGCGAGTTATCTACCTTCCGAGTAAAAGTGACCAATAATGGTTCCGGTTTTGCTGATGGTGTAAAAGTAGAAGATGTCATTTCTTCACTTGAAGTAGAAACATCGGGTGGAGCGACAGAGCCCGCATTTAACGATTGGACGATAGTCACATCCAAAGGTAATCCGCGAACAATCATTGAAACTGTGCCTGGTCCAAATGGAGACGTTTCTACCAGCCTTGATATTGCACCAGGCGATACAGTTGAGTTTGCCATCACAGGAACAGTAAATAGCAGTGCGGTAGCCGACATCGTTAACACCGCGACTGTTGACTTTGGTGGCGCTAATACAGAGGCGACCGCAATACTGGAGGCTTTGCCTGAAGAGGTCCGGATCGAGAAAACGGCAGAGTCACCGAACTACATCCCGGGCGAAGATGCCGTGTTCCATGTTCGTGTATACAACGGTACCGAAGGTTTCGATAACAATATTGAGCTTGATGACATCTTATCGGGCATTAAAGCGACCAATATTCATGGCGTAAACGAAAGTGCTTTCGTGAGTTGGAAGATCGAGGTGACAACCAAGGATAGCCGTACGACGATCACACCAATGCCAGTTGACGACCATGATATCCGTTCGGTAATCGATATCGCGCCGCATGATATTGTGGACTTCAAGATTACAGCAAAAACAAACCCATTGGCGGCAAGTAAGATCACCAACATTGCCACGGCAGATTTGAATGGCGTCACGCAACAATCGAGCGCGACCATTCAACCTCAATCACAGGGTATCTCAATCGAGAAAACGGCTGACACTCAGTACTATGTCCCAGGCAAAGAAGCGACATTCCGTGTCAAAGTAAAGAATGAGGGAACCGTTCCAGCGACAGGCGTAGAAGTGAAAGATGCCATCAGTGACCTCGACGTGGTTCGTTTGGATGGTATGACTGTAAAAGCGTTTGATACTTGGCGAATCGAGATCAATAAGGGCAGCCAAGATACTGATATTAATAACATTCCGAGCGCAGGCGAGGACATCGATTCAACGCTGACGATAGCGGCGAATGATGAGGTGGAGTTTGTTATTACTGGTTTGGTGAATCAATACGCGACGGGAGAGATTGAGAATACGGCAAATGCATTATTCCGCGCTGAAACTCAAGAGGCGACGGCAACGCTATTGGCGATGCCAGAGTCGATCAAGCTCGAAAAAAACGTCGATAATGAGTTCTACCGTCCGGGTGAAAACGTTACCTACCATGTAGTGTTAAGTAATGAATCAGGCTCATTTAGTGAGGAGATCGTTCTTAAGGACCTTATCTCTGAGTTGAAGGTAAATACGGTTCAGGACACCGAGGCAGCAGCGTTCACCAGTTGGAGTATGACAAGCTCATACAGCGATGATCGCACTCGAGTTTTACCGCAGATTCAGGGCGAAAATCTTGATGTGAATAGTCATGTGATTATTGCTCCCAACGATAGGTTAGAGATTGTAATAACAGGTGTGGTGAACGCCGATGCGATGGGAGAAATCACCAACCACGCTTTTGCTTACAACAAATCAGAAAGTGATGTATTGGCGGATGACTTCGTAACCATCAACCCACTACCTATCATTTTGTCGGTGACCAAGGTAGCGGATAAAGCCGAATACACGAACGACGATGATGAAATTACTTTCACAATGACGGCGACCAACCGAGGTTCTGCGGATGCAGATAGCGTCAATTTGTTGGATGAAATCGATAAGCTTGTTGGTAACAATGGAAATCCACTATTCACCACGTGGAAAGCAACCATTACCGAGCTCAAGTCTGGCGTTGTGATTTCAGTTGATTCAGATAGCAATGTTGATTCAAATCGCACCATGAAGGCATACCAGGGCAATGAATATGAAATCGTAGTGACGGGTGAAATCAATCAAGGCATTGATGATACCTTCACCAACGTGTTTACCTCAACCGCGTCGACGGGTGAAGTCGCTTCGGCAAATGTCACGATTAAGGTTAAAAAGCAAGCCTACAACGAAGGTGAGCTGAAAGTGACCAAGGCAGTGAGTAAATCAGAAGCCAGCGTCGGTGATGTAGTGGAGTATGAAATCGTTATCTCCAACGAAAACGACAACCCATTTACGGGGGTTCGTTTGGCAGACCGTTACCCTGGTGGTTTCGCTTACATACCAGACTCTACTGAAATGGTCATCAGCGGCGAAGATGGCATATTTGACACAACCGATGACATCCGAGTCAAGGCAGAGCCAACGAAGACCAATCAACTGTTATTCGACGTGGGCGACATGAATATTTACGGTAAGGACGATGCGAAAACCGCAGATGCCGTACGTATTCGTTATCTAATGCGGGTGAGTGTAGGCGCAACGTTTGGCGTATACACCAATACCGCATGGGCAGAAACGAAAACTGCTGACAGTCGTTCGGCACACAACTCCACGTCACACAGCACTTCGACCAATTACGTAGTGAAGTCGAATCTGGCCAGTGCGAAGGTTGAAGTGATGCCAGACAAGCTATTCGATACCGCTTCGATCATCGGTAAGGTGTTTGAAGATCACAACGGAGACGGTTTCCAAGCGGATGCAACTGCCGATGACATTTGTATCGATGTTGACCTAGCCGCAGGCGATTATATTCCGAACTCCACTTTCATGACTCAAGATGGTGTCGAAACCCAACTTACAGACGTGAAACAAAAACACCAAGGTCATGATGTCGTGACGTCAAGTTTGGATGAAGGGTATGACGTCGATGAGTTGTACGGTCTATCACGTAACCGCACTCTCGAACACAGTAATAAAGTGGTGTTCCAATTCAATACGCGAACTCGTCAAGGTTTCCCTTTGAAGGTAACTACTGATAACGGCACACGTATCGAATTCGATAAGCAGGGCAATGTGATCACCAAGAATAAAGGGGACAAAAAGAAAGGTCTGTCGGCAGAGAATATCGATGTGATGAGAAACCTCTACCGAGATGGTGATAGGTACTTATGGGAAATCATTGTCGAGAACAAAGGGCTTTACGAAGATGGTATCCCGGGTGTTCGATTGTTGACTGTCGAGGGCATCATTATCGAGACAGACCAATATGGTCGGTACCATGTTCCAGATCAGTGGGTATTGAATAAAAAAGGTAAGCAGTTCTTGGTCAAAGTCGACACAGACTCTCTACCAACAGGTATGAAGGTAATCAGTGAGAACCCGAAAGTACGCCGAATTACACCAAACAAACTGACAAAACTTAACTTCAGTATTCAAAGCCGTGAGGACAATTAACCGTTCTGAGTGTGGACACTGGCTGGGCGAGTTCCAGCCAATTTCTCAAGTGGTTAAGCAGGATTATTATGATTAAATTTAGACAATCAAAACTAACAATGTGTATCGCGGCTACGTTACCGATGCTTTCGTACGCGAAAGACACCAGCCAATTGGAGAAACTGGATGGTGATGCATTAGGAATTGAAGTAAAAGCGCACAAACAAACGGATAACTCTCGTATCTACTTAGATCAAGGTGCAATATGGGTAAGCCGCGATATTATGCGTTTTGACCCCGTACTTGATCTGAGTATTAGCAGTGATATTGAAGTAAAAGATGGCAAGCCAATTCAAGAAATGAGTTTTGCCGTCACAACCAACTTCAGCTACTACGTTGACCATTATCAGTTGGAAGTTTTCCGAGGTGGTGATCGTGGCTTGGTCGACCCATTAGCGGTCGTAGAAGGCCAACAATTTGCTAACGATTTCAATATTGTTTGGGATGGTAAGACGGATAAAAACTATCAATTCGAATCAAATACTCAGCTTCTATTTAGGCTTAAGGCCTTTGATAAACAGGGTAACATGGACGTGACAACGGTTGGTGTGATTGACCTTGTTGAGCCGGATTCTGAAGTCGATATTGATAAGAATGAGGGGGAAGCAAAACTAAGCCGCAAACTGGGTAAAGCTGAGCTGATGCGTCATAACATCCCAACCTCAGCGGGTTTGGCAAGATTTATGGGGACGGGACTCAAAGGTGTCGATAAAGTTGTTATCGGTGAAGACGAATTTGATGTGGAAGACGGCGAGCTATACGGAGAGCAATATCTGCCAGCAGATGCCTACTTATTCCCAACTCGTGTTGTATTCGATAGCGGTGAAGAACGTCGCTACCAACTTTACGTGCGTATTCCTGATGAGTACTGGGTGCAAGCTGGCCTTGCGGATTTTTACATTGGTAAAAATAAAGTGACGGGTAACTCGGCGGCGTTGGCCGTTGATGACCAATATCAAGATGACATCTACAATCAAGGTCGTTTAGCCTACTTTGGTCAGGGTAAGTTCGGTGACAAACTCAGAGTTACCACTCACTTCGATACAAAAGAGAGCGACGTACGGGACATGTTTAAGCACCCGTTTGCTTCTGATTCATCCAGCGTATTCGACATTCTAGAAGACGACGATGAGATGTTTTACGGCAACTATGGTGACAGCGCCAATATCGAAAAAGTAGTGAACACCAAGGGTAAGGTTTACCTTAACGTTGAGTACGATAAATCCAATGTCTTGTGGGGTAACTACAACACAGGTATCACCGGTACTGATAATAATGATTACAACCGAAGTTTATACGGTTTAAAAGGTGATTACCGATCTCGCTCTACGACCAAGTTTGGTGAAGACCGTCTTAATGTTGTCGGGTTTGCTGCTGAATCGGATTCTTTATTTGGCCATGATGAATTTGAAGGTACTGGTGGTTCGCTGTACTTCTTGCAACATGGTGAAGTGGTGCCAGGCAGTGACAAGGTAATGGTGAAAGTTGTTGACCAAGATAGCGGCATTACGCAGCAGGAAATGCCACTGCAATCAGGTCGTGACTACGAAATTGACCCGTACCAAGGCCGCATAATTTTGACGAAACCGCTGAATAACATCATTGCAGAAAACTTCGGAAGCGTGCTCAACGAATCATCTGGTTCGGGAAACGAGAACTATCTAGCGGTTGATTATGAATATGTCCCTCAAGGCAGTGATGCGCTTGACTCAATGACTGCTGGTGGTCGTGTGAAAGGTTGGGTAAATGACTACGTAGGGGTGGGGGCAAATTACCAAACTGAAGAAAAAGACAATCAAGACTACGAAGCGTATGGTACGGACTTAACTCTGCGTGCATCAGAGGGTACGTATTTGAAAGCTGAATTTGGACACAGTAAAGGACGCCAAACTGATTCCAACTCCGTCTCTTCTGATGGCGGTTTGAGCTTTGCTCAAATCGGAAGTGATGAGAAACAGCGTGAAGGTGATATCTACCAAGTGAAAGGGGTGATGAACTTGTACGATGTCGCACCGAACATCTTTTCCGCTGTGGGTAATGACGTAAAAGCTTGGTACAAATCCAAAGATGCAGATTATAGTTTTGCTAGCCAAGATGACGATTTAGAGCAAGAGTCTTACGGTACCGAAGTTCGTTTTCAAGCGACCGATCGTGTTGCCGTAAAAACGCGTTTTACTTCAGATGAAGAACGAGAATCAGATGGTGACTTACAAACCGATACTCAACAAGCAGAATTAGAAACTCAAGTTAAAGTCACTAAGAACATCAAGGTCTCGGCCGCTGGTAAACAAGTTGAAGAGCTAAATAATCAAAATGAAAAAGGTAAGGGTACCTTAGCTGGCTTGCGTGCTGACTATATCTGGGACAGCGATAACAACGTGTACGTCAAAGGTCAGAAAACCGTGGGGCAGAGTGAGAAATATGATGAGGATGACAGCGTCACTTTAGGCGGCGAAACCCGCATTCTGGATGACTTCGTGGTTGGTGCGGAATACACAACCGGTGATCGCGGTGATACGGCAGAAGCGAGTGTGACGTACGACGTAACTCAAGATTACAGCACTTACTTAACTTATGTCGATGATACATACGAAGACAAAAATAATGTGATAGTTGGTCAACGTGCAGATCTAACTTCGAGCGTTGATTTTTACCAAGAAAACCAATTTGTTGATGAGGACAACGGTAAAGGTCGTATTGATTCATTTGGCTTCGGTTACGACATGACCGACGATATTGACATGGGCATCAGCTACCAAAAAGGCGAAATTGAAGACGAACAGAAGATTACCACTGAGCGGCAAGCGGTCAGTGTGAGTACGTCAATTGATGTTGATGATGTGCTGTTTAAAAATAAAGTTGAATACCGAGTCGATAAGACCGATGACTCAGCAGAACCAGATAAAAAACACATCGACCAATGGGCGACAACTAACCGTTATACGCATCATTTAACGGAAGAGTATACCTTATTTGGCAAATTCAACTATTCGCGCTCGGAGAGTAAATCGAGTGATAGGGTACTGGCTCGCTTTATTGAGTCAACGGCAGGTTTAGCATATAGACCAATCTACAACGATCGTTTGAACTTGTTAACACGCTACACCTATTTGGTGGATTTCGATCAGCTTGATCGCGACGTGGATTATACAGATGAAGAGAGCCAAATTATCGAAGTTGAAGGTATCTACTCGCTAGACGCGCACTGGGATTTAGGGGCGAAATATGCCTTTAAGAATAAGCACGAAATCTTTACTCGTCAGTCGGATGAGGATATTCCGGTTGATAGCAAAATTTCGCTATATGGCTTGAGTGCCTCTTATAGCGTAATGAAAGATTGGG
The DNA here is from genome assembly GCF_000171815.1 of Vibrio sp. AND4. Classification (GTDB taxonomy): domain Bacteria; phylum Pseudomonadota; class Gammaproteobacteria; order Enterobacterales; family Vibrionaceae; genus Vibrio. The sequence continues at coordinate 143,011 of NZ_ABGR01000001.1, forward strand.
ACGTAACGAGTGAGTATCATTGGAAGACGGATACTACGTACGATGAACTTGAACAAGGTGCACTGGTTTCTGTCAATAAGCACTTGAGTGATAACTTCAAAGTCGGCGTGGGTTACAACTTTTCAGGCTTTGATAGCAACCTAGCGAATGACGATGATTACGATGCATCTGGTGTGTTCATTAACCTAGTTGGTAAGTTATAAGAGGGCGATATGAAAACGACGATTCGTTTGTTAAGCGGCATGATCGCAGGGGCAATATTGGTAGGTTGTTCGGCGGATGCGTATGTAAGCCAAGAGAACCGAGAAAAGTTTGCCGATGTCAATGTCTCCAAGTTTCTGATCAGTGAATGTTTAGCACCGCAGCGTGAAATACATATTGCGGTTGCCGAGCATTTCGACTTCGATGAATCCGTCATTCGTGAAGCTGATGCGGCAAGCCTAGATGCGTTCATCCGTGATATTCAAGGCTTGAGTGGGCGCATCACGATTGTTGGTCACACTGATTTTAAAGGCTCTGACGAATATAACGAGAAGCTGTCTATGCGCCGTGCTGAATCGGTAAAAGCGTACCTAGAGCAACAACTCGACCTAGATCAATACGATTGGGAAGTGAAGCATTTTGGTGAGTCACAGCCGCTTGTTTTAGGAGAGTCGGATCAGGCTCGAGCTGAAAATCGCCGCGCTTATGCGATGTTTGAAGAGGCGAAGAAATACGAAGAAATGCCTTTCTGTGAGCCACCAAAACCTGAGCGTAAAATTTACATGGCGATGACACCGCACTTCGACTTCGACAATTCGGAACTAAAACCAGAAGAGCTCTCGCAATTAGATGATTTCATCGCGAAACTGCAAGGTTTGGAAGGTAGCATTATGGTGGCTGGTCATACTGACCAGGTTGGCGCGCTATCTTATAATGAGCAACTGGCTGAGCGCCGAGCACAAAATGTGGTGGCGTACCTCAAAACGAAACTCGATCCATCGCAGTTTGCGTGGGAAGTAAAAGCATTTGGTGAACTTCAACCTGTGATTAACGAAGTCTCCCCACAAGCGAATGCATTAAACCGTCGTGCCTTTATCGTATTTAAAGAAAGTGAAGTGGGTAACTGACCGAATAATTTGGTAAGGTTGCTTTTTAGTCAGCTAGCTATCTGTTGTCTCAGTGATATTTAGCGTGAAAGGTCAACCTATCCAAACCGAACAGGGAGTCAGGTGATGGAAAAAGTACAGCTAGCTATCGATTTTCTCCTCACGCACAAAATTTTATTTTCCGTATTAATCTTACTGTTTATCGTTATTCTGCGTCGCTTTATTCTGTCTCAAATCCGCGGCGATGACGCCTTTATTACAGAAGAACAACGTAGCTGGATGTCGAGAACAAAAAATGGCGCATTTGCCACTACGTTGCTCTTGTTGTTTATCCTATGGAAATCAGAAATTAGCGAATTCGCTCTTAGCGTAACAGCGATTGCCGTCGCGATAGTGGTGGCTTCTAAAGAGATCATTTTGTGTTTCACCGGGTCCATTCAACGCGCCAGTTCGCGTTCATTCCGCATTGGTGATTGGATTGAAGTCGGCAAATTATGTGGTGAAGTCATTGAGCACAATATGATGGCAACGGTAATTCAAGAAATCGACCTACATCATGGGCAATACCATTTTACGGGGAAAACGGCGACGTTGCCCAACAGCATGTTTTTCACCTATCCAGTGAAGAACCTCAACTTCATGAAACGTTACGTTTACCATGACTTTTCTATAGTGGTGAAAGACTTCGTTAATCTCTACCCACTTTTGCCGTTAGTGACCGATAAGATTGATGAACATTGCCGCTATTTTTCTGATGTTGCTCACCGCTACAATGCAATGATCGAAAAGCATGCGGGTGTCGATCTGCCTGGGGCAGAGCCGCACATCCATATCTCAAGCAATATCAATGGCGAGCAAATTGTGCATATCATGATCTTTTGTCCTACAGATAAAGCAAACCACCTAGAGCAACTGATCCGTAAAGACTTTATGTCGCTTTATGAGCAGCGATTTCCGCTGAATTCGGAAAATTGAGCATGATTTATATCATGGACGGAGCCAGGTAAGTCTTGCGGTAACAATTGCCTCTAAGCATTAGGCCAATGGGCCAGTGCACAATTGTGTCGCTGCTACTGCAATTGGCTTAATCTAGACTTGCTGTAGCTTAATTATGTTTCTCTAATAACGATGAATCGAGTACTAGCATCGAAAACGTCTTTATGCCCCTCGCTAAATCATTAACTCGAATATCTTAACTAGAAGGAGTGTGGCATGAGGGAAGCAAGAGCTTCCCATGTTTGAGTTGTTCAGTTGACCTTTTCTCAGACCACTCTGTTACCAACTGATACAGAGACCGACGGCATTATATTAATTCAAACTTACCTTTCATGATTGCCCAGTGGCCAGGGAAAGAACAGAAGAATGAATAATCCCCTTCCTTACTCATCTTATCAGTGCTGAAGGTAATAGAAGTGCTTTCACCGCCGCCTACAACTTTGGTGGATGCATAAACACGCTCGTCATTTGGTTTCACGTAATTGTTCTCAAGGCCAGCAGACATCCCGTCTGTACCCACAGCTTGCAAGTTGGCCGTGTCTGTGATCACAACGTTATGACCCATTGTCTCTGCGGCTAACTTACCAGTGTGGTTTAGCGTGAGTGTCACCTCTTTACAAGTCGCCGGAACGCTCAGTGTTTCAACAGAAAACTTCATCATGTCGTTGGCATCAACGGACACTTCACATCCTGTACTTGCTTGCGCACCAAAACTCGCGCCTGATATGGCAATAACCGCTGCTAATAAACGTAAAGACATTCAATACTCTCCATTTTTGATTGTTAGGTTGCACCTAGATTCAATTCATCCAAACATTGCCGAATATTTTGTCTAAAAAAACGAGCCTTGACACCTATATTGACGTTGTTCAGCAACATAATACCTCAACTTTAATTAGGATGATCATTTGGCTGGCTTATTTTTGTGGTCAAATTATTAAGTATTTGTAATGTGGAACTCTGATGTGACGAAGTTTAATAATGCAAGAGTTGCTATATCTCTGGTGGCAATTTCAACTAGTTGTAAGTAAATATTTCAATAATCTTTAATTTGTAATGCAAACCCACTTACATTCACAATACCATCACAAATGCAACCAAAAGTTATTTATCGATACGAATAAATAAATCTATCAATAAAGCAATGCCATTTATATAATTTGAACTAGAGTCCCAGTATAAATCGTTCATATTATCAATGAATACGCTGTCATCAATTTGACGAGTGAAATCGCTAAACTATTGACGAAATTTTATGCAAAAATGGTGTTACTTTTTGTTACATCCGTCCGCTGCGCTGCAAAAAAAGTTCATGCCTATAATGACAATTCTCCTACTGTAGATTATATAAGCTATTAATTATGAAAAAGAATGTATTAAATTTCATGCCGAGTGTTTTAGCACTTGCGATAGGTATGGGACTGCCTACCGCACAAGCTGGAGTTGTGAGCGAAGCCACGGTTGTTGGTTCTGAAAGCCAATGGTGGAACACTTATAAAGTGACACTGACAAATGATGGTTCTGAATCGATAGAGCTGCGTGATGCCAAGGTTATATTTGACTCAAACCTGTCAATGGCAGCTCCTGCTTGGGCTGCAACAAGTGTGAGCTACCCTGGTATGGCTTTTACAAGCAATGAGAGCGGGAATGTCTTTGAAAATACGCTTACCCTTGCTTTTGACAGCGGTAGTTGGATCAAGACACAGCTTCCAGCAGGTGAAAGTATCGAACTTACGCTGGGTGTCAGTGGCGTTTTAGACCTCACTTTACTGCAAAACACGATCCGTCTAATTGCGGATGATGGTGAAGTGGGTGAACCAGAGCTCTCGATTCAGTTGGCATCACCGACAAACGGTGCCGAATTTGAAGAAGGGCAAGTTGTTACTATACTTGCTAACGTTAAAGCGACCAATACGAGTGTTAAAGCGGTGACTTTCTTCGCTGATGGCGTTCAAGTTGCACGCGTAACACAAGCGCCGTTCCAAGCGAACTGGGCGTCAGTTGGTTTAGGTTCGCACACGATTACAGCAATGGTGGAAGACACTTCTGGTCTCACGCAAGAACAGGCAGTGAGCATCACAGTTAAAGAAAAGCAGGTTGAGCCACCCTTGGTTCCTGAGGTAAATGAACTCACTTTTGTTACACCAACACAAGGCCAAAAGCTGACTGTTGATCAGGCAATGACAATTACAGCGCGCGTAGATGGTGAGTTGATTTCAACGATAGAATTTTGGGCGAATGAGCGCAAGCTAGGTCAACATAGCATCACTGCCAATCAAAGCACCTATTCGCAGCCTTGGACGCCAAGCGAAGTGGGTAATGCGGCGTTAAAAGTCGTGGTGCTAGATCAAAACAGCAAACTGGTAGAGGAGAGCACGATTGCAGTAGCTGTTGAGGCCGAATCTAGCTTTGTAAGCCCGGAAGTGAGCTTCTCTTCTCCTGCAAACGGGACTCAGTTTGAAAAAGACGAGACAGTAACGGTTTCTGTCAGAGCGACGGATGCGGATGATGATTTGTCTCGCGTCATTGTGAAAGCAAACAACCAGCAAATTTGTGAGTTTGATGCATCAACGACGAGCCAATACTCTTGTGATTGGACTGCTTCTCAATTGGGTGATGTCACGCTAGAAGCGGTTGCAACGGATGCCGAAAACCTTACGGCAACAGCACGTGTGAAAATCACCGTGGAAGAGGTAGGCACTCCAACGCCTCCGGGCGGTCTATGTGCCGAATTTAATGTGTATCCAGATTGGACTAATGGTGATCACGCGGTTGGTGGTGACATCATGGTTCACAAAAACATTGCTTACTCGGCATCTCACTGGACGCAGAGTGTTCCGGGTAGTGACGAATCATGGCTACTGCATTTGAATTGTGACGGTACTGCGCCGGGAACCGCACCAGCGCTATCATTGCGCAACCCAATGGATCCTGTACGTCTTGAAGTTGCTGGTTGGCCAAATACATTCGTTGTGGCTAGCCCATCAACTCAAGCACCAAGTACATTGGCAGTCGAGACAAGCAGTGCAGAGGTATTAGCAGACGTAGAACAGCTAACGCGTGCGTTCATATCTGTAATAGAGCAAGCGAATAATGCAGGTTCGGCATCGATCGTTATTCAATCCAATGTTCTAGACCTTGCAACACGAGACAAGGGCGAGTCATTGGGGACGGTTGCAGTTAAGCAAGCGTTAACAAGTGCTATTGATATCACGGGTAGTAATATCAATATTGATGCGATCAATGCACTGAGTGATGATGTTAAAGGTTGGGCACATGCTCATAACTTGATATTCACTGCTCTTGCACCTCAGGCAACATTTGGTTGGTCACTGAGCATAGGTGAATTTGCTTACGATTCACATTCTGGTCGTCAATCCGTATGGGATAAAGCTTCAGTCTTCTCCGCTGATTTGCTTAATAGCTTTGAGCTGTACAAAGCGGACTCCGAAAATAAAGCAGACTTTGTTGCCTTCACCAAGTCGAGTGAGACGGCGGCACTAACGAGCGAGCAGTGGCATAACGCACTTGAGTACATCAAGCAGGTAACCGATTACGTTGATGCACCAGCGATGCTTACAAACATGCCAGCAGAGCAAACGGTAAACTACTTCATGGGGAATACGCAAAGCGAGCAACAAGTCCGTAAAGCGGCTTACAGCAACGTATTTGCATTGATGTTTGATCAAGATTCTCAGGAATTAACCAGTAAGATTGAACAATACCAGACGGCGAAAGTACCGCTGTACTATGTAGGTGAAGAGTTAGAGAAAGGTTCACTGACTCGCATTGAGGCACTAAACCAAGAGCTGACAAACGCTGCAAGTGTCATGGATAACGAAGCCTTCCTGTATCAAACTCCGGGGTCTCAATGGGTTCCTTCAACAGTTTACAAGTGGAATGATTTCCTAGATGGCTTGAACGCAATGCACAACATAGGTGTGGCGGGCAACAAGTATTGGCTGATGGACGATGAGGTTGATGATGCAACCAACATTAAATATGCAAAAGTGGCGATTGCAGCATTCCTTGCGCAAAGTATGCAAGAGACTATTCGTTACAATGCGTGTGATGAAAATAACTGGTCTGAAGTAAAATACGGTGCACCAACGGATTACCCGATGACGGCAAGCTGTGGTCAACTTGAGCAGAAATACGCAGATTACGGTGTAAACCCAGTGTCTGGTTTGGATCACGCTTACTCTTGTCCTCGTGATAATAAAATGGAAGTGAGCGCGCTAACACACGCGAAATGGTACGGTGCACCAGCGCCAGTGTTTGCTGCTCCTGACGCAGTACTTGAAGAACGCGGCCTATTGGTTAATGGTGCAGTAGGGCGTTGGACGAACAGTGGACACTGTAATGACAACCCTGAGAGTGTCGATACCTCTAAGCAAGTGTGGGAGCGTGATACGTGTAGAGTCTACGTTGACCAAGAAGCGGGTCACTTTGTTTGGGATGGTAGCAGCCAAGAAACTGTAGAAGGCTGTGGTTGGTGGGGCCGTGGTGTAATTCAAACCACAGGTCGTCAGAATTTTGGCACACTAAACCACTATTTAGGTCGTTCACACGTTGATCCATCAACTATCGGTAAGACGATTGACGGAGTGACGGTTGAAGCACCACCTGAGAATCCTCTGTATGCAGAGTTGGATTTCTGTTCTAACCCAGGCCTGATTTGTAGCTCAGAAGAGAACAGAGAGATCAAATGGATTGCAGGTCTGTTTTATTGGGTATCATCAGTACAGACGTACAATGATGAAGGTGGTCAATACGCAGACTGGAACTACTACAATGAGCTGAAAAAATATGTGGATAGTGGTCTACAAGGTTCTCAATTTATTGATGGCGTTTCAGGTATCGTTAACCGTGGTTGCCCTGATTTAAAATGTTCGACTGGTGAAGTTCACAATGTAAGCGAGCGCCGTGATAACTTTAAATTAGTGCTACAAAAGCTAGGTCTTGATCCTCGTTAATTAGGATAGATAAATATTGATGAAACGGAGCCATCACTGGAAAGTGGTGGCTTTTTTGATTGAAATATCGGTCGTTTATCTTTCACTCTATGTTTGATTCGATTATTTATTTTTCTAGCTATAGCCATAGTGGTGAATGACGGGTCATTCAAGCGTGTTAAAACGCTGGTTCTGATCACTTGCTTACCGTGATTGGTGCAGTTTAGCAGTGAGAACTTATTGAGTATTGTCATTATATGGTCAGGATAAGTGCGGTTTTGAGTTTGCTATGTATACTCTATAAGGACTAAAAAAGGAAATTATATGAAACTTTGCCGCACATTACTCGCCCTTAGCATGGGTATATCTCTGCCAACTCTGGCGTGTACAGGGATTATTCTCCAAGCTCAAGATGGAGCGACAATACCAGCACGAACAATGGAATTTGGGTTTGACATCAAATCTGACATCGTAATGGTTCCCGCGGGGACTGAGATTAAATCTCTCTCAGGTGATAAGAATAAAACTGGTCTTGAATACAAATCGAAGTACGGCTTTGGTGGCGCAAACGCCTTGGGTCGAAGCATTGTTCTCGATGGCATGAATGAAAAAGGACTTTATTTTGGCGCTTTCTACTTCGCTGGTTTTGCGGAGTTCGAAGCACTAACAAAGGAAAATCAATCTGTTGCAGTATCAAGTGAGGAGTTGGGAAATTACATTCTTGCCAACTTCGCAACAGTAGAAGAGATGAAAGAAGGCCTACAGAAAATATCTGTTGTCGGCACGCATATTGAAGAAATAAACGGTTTTGCACCGCTTCATTACGCAGTCAGCGATGCAAAAGGTAACTCAGTGGTGATTGAGTACTCCAAGGCTGGGTTGACTATTTTTGATAATGAGATCGGTGTCGTGACCAACCCGCCAAGCTACGATTGGCATTTGATCAACGTCAGCCAGTATTTAGGCCTTTCCACAGAAAATGTGACGCCAACAGAGATTAATGGTGTGACATACTCTAGCGTAAGCCAAGGCTCTGGCATGATTGGCTTGCCAGGAGACTACACTTCCCCGAGTCGGTTTGTTCGAGCGGCAAGCTTTGTCACTGCGTCTCTTCCCTCTAAACATGCAGATGAAGCGGTTTTTCGTGCGTTCCATATTCTAAATGCGTTCGATATTCCCAAAGGGTTGGTTCGTGAGAGCTCTGAGGATGGTGTCTTTACCGATTACACTGTCTGGACTTCAGTCGCTGATACACAAAACAGAGACTATTATTTTAGAACGTATTTAAACCCGGAAATCACTAAGGTCAATATACCCCAAGCTTTGAAAGGGTTGAAAACACCTCAGGTGATAAGCATGGAAGCAGAATTGAGATATAAAGATGTAACAAGCCAGTTCTCCGAGAAGTAGTCCTATTACTTTGAGATAAGTGCAGAACAGTCGCGCTACGTTTGGTGACCGTTCTGTCCTTTTATAACCAAGCCGCGTTGCCTTTAGCGAGGTAGTTTGAAGCTTCGCGAAAAGGGTGTTCGCGACAGGGTCTAGCGGAACTGCTCTGTCCCTTGCGACCTTACCCCACCGATATCTACATTGGTGTCGTTTTTTTTGCTTGTAGAGAGAGGGAGGTGTCGTTTTCCCTTCCTTTTTTAGTTGGTATGAATAGACTTTGAAAACAAAATAAAGTTTAAATGTAAGTTCAGCTTAAAAGGCAATCTGATACTGAGTTTTCTAAAGGTAAGTTGATGTTAATTATATGAATAAAAAGGAATTTATCTGATAAAGTAGTCAGTTTTGCACTTGCATATGAGCCTAATATCACAAATTCAAATATCAAACTTGTCTCATATTGGTTTGGTGAGTTAGTTTTCCACTCGAATCTAACGAGGAGAATGGAACATTACTATGAAAAATAGAAACATTGCTGTCATCTTCATCGCTGGTTTTGGCCTACAAGCTCAAGCCAACAATTCACTCGATATCACCAGTAGTACTCCTGAAGGTGTGCATACAAAATTTGAATCTACCCATCAAGTTCATGAACGTATGGCGTCGTCGGGTTTTACGCTGCATCGTTGTGGCGTCAAGTCTATCAAGAGGAACCACAGAGCTAATCAAAATACGGAAACGCCACACAGTCAAATCACTTGTATGTATTCGAAGCCTGGTGAGCAGGTGACTGATGAGTCCGAAATTGCTCAGTGGCACCTAAATATCGTTTACGATATGAGTCGCCAATTGTATAAAGCTGGTAATGAGTTTACCGACCGTTACAAGACTCATATTTACACGCTAACGCCAAATTCTCTTTTAGATGCTGCTCCAAACTTTCATCAGCAAAGAGCGAGTCTTCAGGCATCTGGTATGATCGTAGGCAAATGTGAGTTACAGCAAATTTACTATTTTATGAAGCCTACAGAGACAGCCTACCTTTCGCATGTTGCTACTTGCCCTGCTTATGCAGCAGAAGGTGATTTATCAGGTCGTCTTAATGTTTCCATAGACTACAACTCTGAAAGAAAGGGCTATACCGAGGCTGAAGTTGGCTTTGACTCTCTATAGCCTACGGAATTAGGGGGAAGACCCTGAATCAAATCTAATCTCGCATTATGCACCAGTTGATGACTGGTGCATTTTTTACTTTCTGGTGATTTTTATCGGCCTCGCTTATTTGGCCATGTCACTGCGAAATTTAGATCTAGAGAGAATGATTTGGTTTGTTGGTTTGAATGTAAGCCATTCCAAATCTGGATTCGACACCCAATTATAAAGATATGATCTTTATATTTAGAAAATTGAGTTTGGAGAGCATGTTTTGATTAAGCAACTGGTTATGCCCAAAAGCTTGGCAATAGAGTGGGTCGTTTTTGATCTCGACTCGATGCCAGTGTTATGTGCTTTGGTTTGTTGAAACTACTGTGGCTTCTGACACTATTGCCTCTCCTGAAGTTAATTGGGCATTTATGGATACTTAAAAAAATGCCCTAGTCTGCATTGGCTCAGGCTAGGGCGAAGCTCAGTCAGAGCGTTAAGGATTGCAGAACTAACTATATATGCAATTAGTTTAACATTCATTGTTTTTCATCACACAACTTGCCCTTTAGGGTGATTGAATGGTTAGTACGGCGACCCGAACAACACATACCTCTACACCAAGCGTCTTTAATCTTGTGCTTGGCTCTTTGTTTTAAACGATGAAAAATATCCAAATTAAAAAGATCTAATTAATTAATGTTTAAATACTAAAAAAAATTACTACATATTTGCTTTTTAGTAGAAAAATTTATCCATCAAGAGAGAAGTTGCTGTGCAAATAGCAAAAAGTTTCTCGGCAGAAGATCTTAGAATGTGACACGTCAATCTGGTGATACAAACCAGTAAATATTCAATAATTAAAAGAAGTTGTCATCATGAATTCAAAGTCCTTCATATTTTTGCTCTTTTTATCTGTGTGTCTGATCTGGGGAACAACTTGGTTTGCGATGGAAGTAGCTTTGCACTCCATTCCTCCTGTACTTGCAACAGGTATGCGCTTTTTCCTTGCTGCACCATTGCTGTTTATTATGGCAAAAACATTCAAACAACCTTTGATGTTCCCGAAAGGTAAACGTCACTGGATCCTTATCGTTGCTGTTATGTACTTTGCTTTACCGTTTACTTTGATGATTTACGGAGAGCAGTACATCTCATCGGGCCTTGCATCGATCATCTTCGCTAATATGCCTGTAGCGGTGATGTTAATGTCAGGTTTGTTTTTGGGGCTTCGTTTAGCGCGTCACCAAGTGTTCGGCCTATTAACAGCAGTGGTAAGCCTATGTCTGATTTTGGGGAACGAGATGCAACTTGGTGGGGAAGACTACCTACTGGGTACGTTGTCATTGGCGCTAGCGGTGGCGATGCATGCGGTGATGTATGTACTGGTTCAAAAGCACTGCAAGGATATTCAGGTGCTTACTTATAATGCGCTGCCTTGCCTTATCGCTTCTCTGTTACTCTTTGCTTTATCAGCAGTGCTTGAGCAAGTGAATGTATCGGCGTTCACTTACGACTCAGTGTTGGCGGTGGTTTACCTTGGCTTTGTGGCAAGTGTTGGTGGCATTGTCGCTTACTTCAAACTTGGTCAGGTATCGACGCCGTTTCAAGCTTCAATTTGTTTTCTGATTTTTCCTTTGGTCGCATTATTTTTGTCCGCATATGTTAATGGAGAAATGCTCTCTGATCAGTCTATTTTATTAATGCTCCCGCTTATGATCGGTATTTTGCTAACCAAGGCTCCAAAGAAATTATTCAAATCTCGTTCTGCTGCGATTTCCGCCGAGTAACAAACGCTTAGAGGCTCAAATAAGCCTAGTCAAACCGCTAAGAAAGGTCTAACTATCAGGTTGGACCTTTGTTCTATCTGTCTGATTTTAAAATTAAAAATTTAATTTAAATTATTGTTATTATTTGTTTTTTCTATCCATACTGGCCATTCAGTGGTTATCACTTAAGTATATATGTGCCTAACGATGAATAATAAAAAGTAAGAAAATTCTCAAATTAGTTGGTCAGCTAGAAAAAATCTTGACCCTTTTATTAGCTATGCATTACATTTCACCCAATTGGATAGATTTGCTTTTTTAGCATTAGTTTGATTTCAAATTCATAATAATGAATGACGCTATCCATTAATAAAAATTATTGAAAGATTGTCTATCAAATTGGAATTAATATAAAATGAAAAAAACATTAGCTTTGATGAGTATGGTTGCATCTATTGGTGTCATTAATTCGGCTCAAGCCCTCGCTAAAGATGTTGGTGCTGTAACTTTTCAATGGTCTGGTATTGTACCTATTGCAGATAAGATAGAAACTGGTTACTGGATAGTGACACCAGACGGTGATAATGAACTTACTGTAAAAGATAATGGTAGATTGCAGTTTGAAAATAAAAATGGGGAGATATCTTTAAAAAGTTCGAGTGCTTTTTCATTTAAAGTCGTAAAAGACGTTGGCAATGTCGGTACCTTTGAGCCGACAACAGATATAGAAGGAATCAGCTATAAACTAGCATTGAATGACTTGAAAGTGCTCATTGACGGTAGTCCAGACAGTTCTGTTGATTATTTTGCTATTCAGGCGGATAGTCAAACACTATCAAAACTTACTCCCCAAGAATTCACAGCAAATCAAGTCGCTGATGTGAAGGTCACAAAGTCAGGCGCTCCTGGTTCTTCCTTTACACAAGCTAACGCCAATGACAATATTACAGTCATGGCCATGGTTGCGATATCAACAGACACTATATAATCTAAATCAAGCATTCACAGAGGGATATGCCCTCTGTGAATTTAAGAGGTTTAGGATGAAATTACTCTATATAGGGGTAGGTTTGGCTTTCGCTCTTGCTAGTGATTTGGTTTTTTGCGCTAGCATCGATCATTATTTTCGCCCATATGTTGTTATTGAGGGCAGTCAAACAGATCTAATCGAAATTCATGCTGACCAACAGATTTTTACGACCTTGTATTCCTCTCAAAAGAAGGCGTTTAAATCTTTGAATATTCCATTTGATATTGTATCTACAAGTGGCAAAGACGTTGGCTACCGCCTTAGCTTGATAGAGTCAACCCATACTTGTGATGGGCAAGATTACAACGTCGATGTTACCCTGAATGGATCTGAGTGGCCGGAAGATGGTCTGCAGTTTTCTGGTTCATCTGACAAATATCAAATGACGCTAACTTTTGCTCGTCTTGAGCAAAGTAAAGTGGCTACGAAAAAATGTTTTGGCACGTTAAGAGTCCAAGTTGAAAATGTAGTTATATGAGTATGAGATTTATTTTTTGTACTGCGATATTTTGGCTTTCATCGTTTGTTTTTGCAGCTCAATATCCGGCTGAATTTGCCGATTTTTTCGAACCTCGTTTAGAACTCATCGATGTTTCAGTTCAGGGCTTGGCCGAGCATGAGTCGCTTTTGGCAAATATCAGCTATGATACCTTCCAACTACCTCAAAGCGCTTCTTCAGTTGCACCTTTGAAAAAATTCCTACTGAGCCAGAATTTATCAGAAAAAGTAGTTGCAGAAATTATTGAGCATCTGGAAGCTGGGATCAATGCCAATCCAAATTGTGGTAGTGAACTTAGCAGTTGTATGCCTGATGATGTTCCGGGACAAGCTGAGTTTATTTTTGATTATGAGGCTAAGCGGCTTCGTATCTTTGTGTCATCTGAAATGTTTAACCGTGTATATGAAGAGCGAGAATACTATGAGCCTATGCATTCAGAAACGGCATTAGTTAACTGGTCAAGCCTTTACGCGTATTCTAATCAGGGCACGGGTAGCTTTTCTTGGCGAAATGATACGCAGATTGGCCTGCCAGTAGGATATGCTTCGATTGACTCCCAATATCAAAGCATTAACGGAGAGAGTTCCTTCGATCTTTATCATTCGATATACAGCTTCGAGAAAGCAGAAAAACGTTTCCTAGTAGGTTATCAGGACTCAGATCTTTTTGACTTAAATAGTACTGACTTTTTGGTTAATGATGCGGATCTCTCAGGCTTTAGTGCCACATTTGCTCGATCATCTAATTTGGTGAAGGGAGGAGAGGCCTCATTACAGCGTTTAACCTTCTTTGCTCCACAGGGGGGGCGACTGGAAGTGTATAAAGGCGAAAGGTTGTTATTTACCAAAGTCGTCAACCCAGGAGAGCAGTCTATTCGCTATGATGAACTGCCACAGGGAAATTATTTAATCACCTTGCGTTTGATGCAAGGTAATGATGTTGCATATGAAGAGCAGCGAAAAGTCGTGAACCTTTCTACCTTTGATCTGCCTGTTGGAGGTTGGGATTATCGTTTAGATATTGGCCGTTTTGACAAGCCAAGCGATGATAGTAGCGATTTGGATAGACTTGCTGTGGGAAAAATACATCGAGATTATGCGCGAGTTCTTGGAACCTACCGTGTGTCGGAAACATTGCTTTTAGGTTCTGGGGTGCTTAGTAATGGCGAGACGATGCAATGGAATGTTGGAACAAAGTTAGCCGTAAGTGAACGTATCCAATTGCAATACACGGCGGACTATTTCTCAACAGGCGATGTCTATCAGTCTGGTCTGCTAAGTTTAAATCCATTCAGTTTTAGTATTCGTCAACTCGATAGTGAAAGCTCTGATGGCCCTAAAGATATCGCTCGAATACTGTACGGAAATAATAGCTTTAAAGAGTATAGTGCGAGTGTTTCGGGGGCATGGGCGAATAACCAAGCGTATCTCTACTACTATCGTAATAAAACGGAACATTTTTTTCTGGGACAAACTTCAAGCGATAATGTTAGCCTCATTTTGTCACGCCCTTTTTTGGGAGGCGATCTAAGCGTCAATGCATCATTTAGCTCGAATGAAGGAGATTTTGATCGTTATTCAACAGGTATCTCTTGGAATCGCAGATTTGGGAGTAATATCCAAACCCGTATTGGCGTGGACTTTAACGGCAGTGAGGATACACAGACGTATGCGGATACCAGTTATACCTACGATAGTCAAAATTGGCGTGCTACCCCACGCTTGGAAGTTCGGAACAATGATCATTCTGAAGATGATTTAAACGCCTCGGTATCCGTGGTAGGGGAAGACACGACACTCAACTATGACGCATATGGTAGCATCGATTCCCATGGTAATAATTATTTATCAGGCAGTATGTCAGGTACGCAAGTGGTTTCTAAGTCTGGCGTCAAGTTTACATCGCAAAAAGGTCAAGCTTTTATCGAGTTGGCACCGAGTTGGCAGGATGAGAATATGGAATCACCAGACGCAGAAATAAACTACAGTGCTTTGAGAAATGGCAGCCCTTGGTACAGTGATACGCTATCCATAGGACAAGAAAAATTGATCAACCTGCCAATATACACTAACACAACATTTGCACTCGACACGGATTCTAAAAATATTGAGGCCAGCACTAAAAAGAGCGAATTGTTTGTGATGCCAGGTACCTATCATCGATTAGAGAGCCAGATAGTGCCACTTAACTCACAAATCTTTGTTCTGAGTGACGCTCAAGGAGACGCAATTAAAATGGTGCAGTGTTTTGGTCAAGGATGTAAAAATGTAGAACTATTGTCTGATGATGGTGTGTTTCGCGTTAATTATCGACCAAACTTATCGTTTCATTTAATGTCGGGTAATCTAAACTGTAATTTTAACCCAAAGCAAATCGGTGATAAATTTATTAAAGCCTCCTGTAAAGATTACACGGGGAATAATTAGTCAATATTCTTGTGGCTCTCAGGTAAAGCTATAAGGATGTCGGAATGTGTAAAAGGTTTTAGTGTGTTCGTTACTTAGTTGAGGCTGTAATTAGCTTTATAACGGCGCTATGTATTAAAACGGAAAGCAGCAAGTGAAACTTTACTGGAGAAGCGTAAATCGAGCTATTCTTCAGTGAAAATAAAGTGCAGTAACGCCTGTGTTTTCATGAGGGTTTGTTTTTCAGAATCATTGACTTCGAGAATATTATGAGAGAATTAATTATATTAATTGGTGGTTTGTTGCCTTTTTTCTGTAGTGCGATTGGAATCGATAGCATGTTGAATTTTACAGAGAAGGGAAAGACAGAATTTAAGGTGTCGAGTAACTCATCATACCGAGAATTTATAAAAGTGGGTATTTCGGAGCTTCACGTAAAAGATGGAGAGGTTGTTAAAGTACCTTATTCTCGGGAGAATATTGACAAGTGGAGTTTGCTAGTACGTCCAGCAAGGGCCGTCATTGAGCCAAGTTTGTCTAAGCTTTTTACTGTCGAACATGTGGCGTCTAAAGGTAGCTTGTCGAAACAAGATCATGCTTACCAGCTTTCTATCATTCCGACTCCTTACTTTGCTGAGGGAGAGCCAGTTTCTCACTCTGTAAGCATTGCTATGGGCTTTGCCCCTGTAGTGATAGTGCCGGCTGAGGAAGATAAGCCTCTAAACTATCGAATACAGTACCAAAACGGTGGTGTACGTATAAAGAATAATGGTGGGACATACTTGCGTGCTGTTTTGGATACTTGTGCAGATGACACTTTAGAGGATGAACGTGAGTCATGTACTAGCGTTTCTTACGTACTATCAGGACGTAATTTGCCTATTCAATTATCAGATAAAATGAAAAGTGCAAAAAAGATTAATGTTAACTTAAGTACACATAAATACACTTATAAGACAGCACTTACATTGAAGCCTGAGCAGGTGGTTGAAAGTGAGAGGCATTAAATGATGCCTCGTTGTCGCTATCTCTTGCCTTTTGTGCTGACCGCTATTTTTATTTGCCGTGCTACTTCAGCTTCTGAGTTTTCGGCAAAAGCAACAGGGCAAGATCTCTATTGGCTATCTTTAGATTCAGTCGCAGATGGTCAAGCACCGAGTTATTGGGACATTCCTGTACATTTGCCTGTTGCAGATAAGGTTATTCCAGGAGGGGTGACAAAAGTTGGCCGTCAAACAATAAAGGTGTCTCATGGTGGGAAACAAGTAAACTTACCAATTGATGTGCAAGGAATCATTTACCGATTATCAAGCGTCGGTACCGTTTCTGACGATGTGTTGGGGGAAGCGACAGCCACTGTGTCAGGAAATGAAGTGACGGTAATTGGCACCGGAGCAGGTGAAAAGCGCATTACTCTTAAATCTCAAGTAAGTCCAATTACACACTATCGTCCCTACCTGTCTAAAATTAACAAGTCTGAATGGGTGACATCATTTAAAAATGCGGGTGCAACTAAGGGTAGGTATGTTGGTGTTTTACCAGTATCAGCGCAATATGATTATGTGAGAAACGGTACACGTATTCGCTATACCTTGGTTTTTTCTTTGCGAGTATATATTGACTATAACCCTAGCTTCCTTAATAGCATCAGTGTATCTGGGGATGACAATATGAAAGTAGAGTATGACTTCCCGCTACTCGTTAAAGCTGAAACAACTTATACCGTAAAGGCGACAGGGTATTTCACTGATGGTATCTGGGTTGGTCTATATCCTCCGAAAGGTGGGGTTTTCAGTTTGAAATCAAGCACGACAAACAAAAAAATTAAATACAATGTGACCTGTACAAGAGGCTGTGATAGGGAC
Organism: Vibrio sp. AND4; assembly: GCF_000171815.1. Lineage (GTDB taxonomy): Bacteria > Pseudomonadota > Gammaproteobacteria > Enterobacterales > Vibrionaceae > Vibrio. Next base: position 160,147 of record NZ_ABGR01000001.1, read on the forward strand.
AAACGAGTGATCGTCGATGGAAAACCTATGATCGACACCAGCGATAGATTAATCATAGATGCTACGGATAAAACAGAGGCGACTGCTCAATTTAAAGTCGACTTTGATAACATTTCCGAGTCAGAGTTTAAGGGCGGAACTTACACAGGATCCTTTATATTGTTTTTTGAAGCCCGTATTTAGTGAGCTTTACTTTTATGAGAGAGGTTATGATGTACTCTTCAATGTCGGTTTTCCGTATTGGTATTTTAGCATGTGCAGTGCTCATGGTTGGCTGCGGTGGTGACACAAAAGATAATGCAGCCCCTCCTGCTAGACCGCCATCACCTGACTCGTCGATGATCGTTATGGACGGTTTTAGTACCGTGGAGCCTAATAAAAGTACCTTCGTCGACTTAACACCGTTTATTCGTGGTGATAATGTTCGCATTACTTCTATCAACAATGATGGTAAACATACTGAGTGCGGGACGCCGAGTATCAGTGGTTTAGGTGTCAATGTTGATATTGCAAATAGTACATTTTGTGATTTTAAATATACCGTGGCGCAATCAAACGGCTTAAGAGCTGTTGGGACGCTAAATGTTTTATCAACTGAAGCTGAAGAACCGACTCTGCCACCTTTGTCAGATGCAATTACTCTAGACTCTGGTCCTGTCGATTTTGACTTAGAGGTTCTATTAGGCGCGAATTGGGAAAACTCTTATTCTCTCGACAAAGATAATATTGAAGTACAAGGCCAAGAGTCCAACCTAGGAAAAGCAACAGGGGCAGACAACACAATTACCTTCAAGCCACCAACCTTATCGGGTTGGAATCGTATTGTTTATGTACTGAAAGATTCTGCCAATTCACAGCAAAGTGTAATGGGGGTTATTTACGTCACGGTGTCCGAGGTAATTAATCAGGCTCCTGAGATTGAACCGCGGAGCTATGACTATAGCTTTTACCCTGATTCATTCGATAAAATAGGGACACCAATTGACTTTGGTATTGATAATGGTTCTACGTTAGGTCCAACTGGGTTTGCAAACCAAGTTATTGATACTTATCAAGATATACTTTTTATAGAGGAAGACCATAATTATATCAATCATATACGTCTGCCAATAGGGGCGGAATATGATGGGCGTACTTTTACTGCTCGAAGGGATTGTTTGGCTAATGTAAAGCTTTATAACGAGTACGAACATATAGGTAACGTTAATGAAGGCAGCAATGGTGACAGAAAAAGAACAGTCAAAAACATCAATGGAAAATGGTTCTCACAGAATGCCATTGACCCAATCTATATGAACGACGAAGAAACCATTGATCTTTCTAATTTATCTGGATTAGACATCAAGGATCCCGATGGGCAAGAATGGCAACTTATCAGCGTACAAAGTTTTACTGCCGAAGTCACTCTCACCGATCCAGACTCGGTAACTAACAAAGCCTTTCAATTTTCCGCTTCTGATGTTGGGGAACACATAGTCAGTTACATTATCGCTGATCACTATGGTGGATATGCTCCTGGCCTTATCAGAATAAAGGTAATGGCTAAAGACACCGAAAGGGCCTGGACTGATATTGATATTAAAGATCCAGACTACGCATTTATCGCTCCAATTACTTATACATCAGCCTCCTCTGAGGGCTTCAACGTATTTGCTGTTTGGGATGACAACGCTAAAAATACCGTTGCAGGCTACGATGAGTCGACAGCAAAAACCTATTGCGATACCCTGGGCAGCTTGCCTTCAATCTATGAAATGCAGACGCTTTTTGATAGCAAAGATAAGGAATTAAAAAAGTGGCCTAAGCAGCAGCCTTACCTGGTGCAGAGTGGTGACTCCGTTGAGGGTTATAACCTAGTTGATGGGACGGTCGAGCCATACAATAAAAGGCAATCATATTATGTAGCTTGCACGCTAAACCCTTATATGTATCTCCAATTGACAACTCGTAATGTCGTTGCAAACGGTGAAAAGCAAGTTGTGGGTAGGGTTACAATGCCGAAGAAGGATGGCGAGTTTACTATCAAAGCTGCCGATGCAAGTGATCTAACAAACAATGAAGTAGAAGTAGAAAAAAATAAGATATCGGATCATGTACAAGAGGTGTCGCTTTCATCAATCAGCACCGGCACATATAAATTTGTGGTGGTTGATGATGAAGATAAAGACTCCACGTTGACAAGCCAACCAGTGACTTTTATCGGTGACCAAGAGACAGCTGTCGGAGAGATGGAAGTGCCAAAGATGTATCCATCAGGCAGTACACCTAACGAAGTTAATATTAAAGTTGTTGATGAAAACAACAACCCTGTTTCTTCCCTCTGGGTGATTTTAACATCAAGTGATGCCGGTGATGATATTAAGCCAAAGAAAGGCAGCCCGACAGGACCTGACGGCAGAATACAGATGACTGTTACAGCAGAAAACGTAGCTTCTAGAACGCTGACGCTGAGTAAAAAAGGTAATGGTGGCACCGAGATCTCTACGCTTAACGTAACACCAGCTGAGCGTCATTGGAATGTGGTAGCGCAAGATGAAACGCACGTTACTCTCCGCTTTGAAGCGCAAAAGAGTGAAATGGATGTTAGTACAGATCCGCCTCTGCGTGTTTTCTATAACATTGTTTGGTTTGATCCAGAGTTTAAACTGAGCTCGCTAAACGATAACGGGCTTGGCAAAACATACGAACTTAAATCAAAACAGTCACTGCGAATTGGTAGAATACAACAAAATTGTCCCGGTTTCATAACGTATACAATAGATGAAGTGGGTGAATATATTGACCTAGAATTTGACCTTGGTAGCAAATGTCAGTCGTTCGATATAAGCGACAACGTCAAAGGTTTACCAGCGGTAGTGGGAACGATTTCAAATAGATTTGGTATTCCGATTCTTAGGGACAAAAGCATAAAACGTCCCTAGATTTACGGTTATCCAACTAGGGCTCAAGCTGTTGAGCCCTAGTCTATGTTAGCTGTTCATTATTACAAAGAGTGATTTATTGTGGGTACTAATGCCTAATGTTCTCTAGTAACATATTTCAAAACATAAATGATATTGGAAGAATGGGAGGCTGGCAGTGGCAAAACTAAAAGTAGCGTTTATTGGTCTGGGTGTGATGGGCTACCCTATGGCAGGTTACTTAAGTCGAGCGGGCTTTGATACTAAAGTATACAATCGCACAAGTGCAAAAGCCGACAAATGGGTGAAAGAGTACCAAGGTAAGGCATGTGATACGCCTCGTGAGGCCTCGGAAAATTGCGATATTGTGTTTGTTTGTGTAGGCAACGATGATGACGTACGCAGCGTTGTGTATGGTGATGAAGGCATTCTTGCTGGTCTAAAAGCAGACGCAGTGTTGGTGGATCACACGACGACTTCTGCGGATCTGGCGGTTGAACTGACCAAAGCGTGTGATAAATACGGTAACCACTTTATTGACGCGCCAGTTTCCGGTGGTCAAGCTGGAGCAGAAAATGGTGTGCTAACCATCATGTGTGGTGGAGAGCAGACTATCTTCGAACGCGTTTCACCAGTAATGGGCGTCTATGCGAAACAAGTGACGCTTCTCGGTGAAAATGGTCAAGGTCAACGTTGTAAAATGGTAAACCAAATCTGTATTGGTGGTGTTCTGCAAGGTTTGAGTGAAGCTTTGTTATTGGCACAAAAATCAGGTTTGGACATTGCTCAAGTAGTTGAAACACTGAAACATGGTGCGGCGGGCTCATGGCAGATGGAGAACCGTGCAAATACCATGGCAGAAGGCAAATTCGATTTTGGCTTCGCAATCGATTGGATGCGTAAAGATCTAGGCTTCTGTCTACAAGAGGCTGAGCGAGTGGGTTTAGATCTTCCACTCACTAAGAGAGTCGATAAGCAATACGCGGCGCTTCAGCGCGATGGTTTAGGTCGTATGGATACATCAGTACTGATCAAAGCGGTCGCTAAAAATCAATAGTTGATTTAGAGCCCTTATGCCGTTCACTTAAAGTGAGCGGCATTGTTGACCCTGTAAATAATTCTTTGCAATGAGTATTTTCGATTAATGATTGGCAATTAACGCTTGCCGATGACGTTTGACCAATAGCTATTAGCTGTAAGCCCGCGCAACACGACCTTCACAATCCAACGTTATCTGTTTTGCGTAAGCTGGGATGAAAACTGATTGTCCTTTTTCAACTACGCATGTTTCGCCGTTAGCGTGAGTTAGCACAAGCTTGGTATCCAGAGGCATAAGAATCTCGGCGGTTTGAACTTCGAGAATACGCTGGTTAGCTTGCTTAACGATGGCGAATTTGAAATCGTCTACAGGAATTGGGTACTCCAACATATCGTCGATTTCATTCGGTGCAAGCAATAGGCTGTCGAACGGCTTCTCGTTGAAACGTGTGCATGCAACAAGCTCTTTCACGTCCATGTATTTTGGTGTCAGACCTGCGCGCAGTACGTTGTCTGAGTTCGCCATGATCTCAAGACCTGTCCCTTTCAAGTAAGCGTGTGGCGTTTCTGCATCTAAGAACATGGCATCGCCCGGTTGTAGGGTAATCATATTCAGCATCAGTGGCGCAAACAAACCAATATCGCCAGGGTATTGCTTCTCTAGCTCAAGAATGAGGTTGAATAGGGGTAGGTCGGTGATGCGAGCTTGAGCCAATAGCACCGTCAACGCCATCTCTTTCTGTTCGCCCTCTAGTGACAGTAGACCCGAGAAGAAGCTCGCCAAGCCCGTTGGCGTTTGGTTTGCGATAAGGTCATCCACCAAGCCTTGCAGCTCAGGAATCGCCAGCTCAGAGAAGAAGCTGATGATTTCACTGGATGGGCGGAAGCCATTCATCGCCTGGTATTCGGTTAGCGCGTAAACCAACTCAGGTTTGTGGTTTGGATCTTTGTAGTTACGGTTTGCAGCAGTAAGGGGAATGCCTTGTTTTTCTTCCAGTGCAAAGCCTAGCTCTGCTTGTTGTTTGTTTGGGTGAACCTGAATCGACAGCGCTTTCTCAGCGGCAAGCACTTTAAACAGGTATGGAAGCTCACCAAAACGGTTGGTGACTTCTTCACCTAGAAAGGCACTCATATCTTGAGCAATCAGTGAAGAGAGTTTTGTTGCTTTACCGTTTACCATCACCAATGAGCAACCGTTTGGATGCGCACCCATCCATACTTCTGCTTGTGGTTCGCCCGCTGGGTTTTCAATGCCAAACAGTTGGTTAACAGAAGTAGTACTGCCCCAAGCGTAGTTTTGAATCACGTTGTTCATCAGGAAAAACATCGGATGCTTAGCTTGAGTTTGAATCGTTTGCGTATCGGACATCGTTAAATCAGACATAGAGTGTCACCATGAGAGAAAATCATGGCTTGGGCGACATTGCCCAAGCCATAGGAGCCATTTGGGGTAGGGGGATTAAGCGGCTGCTTGCACCATTTTTGCTTTGCGCACTTTTTTCAGAGTGACACACGTTACTGCGGTAACCACTGCGCCAGTTGCCATACAAATCACAGCAAGTATTGGGTGGTTCATCGCGCCAAGTAGAGCGACAACTGGACCGCCGTGAGCAACACTGTTGGTGATGCCGAATGAGAACGCCATGACTGCCGCCACCATTGAGCCAAATACGTTTGCTGGAATCACTGACATTGGATCTTGCGCTGCGAACGGAATCGCGCCTTCAGAGATACCAACCAGACCCATTGCGCCTGCTGCTTTACCCGCTTCGGTTTCTGATTCTTCGAACAGGTCGAACTTACGACCCAGTGCCGTTGCCAGTGCCATACCTAGAGGGGCAACTGGAATTGCACATGCCATCGCACCCATGAATTGAGTTTGACCGCTCGCAATCATGCCCACAGAGAATAGGAATGCGACCTTGTTGAATGGACCACCCATATCGAAGCCAGCCATACCACCAAGTACGATACCCAATAGAACCACGTTACCTGTGCTCAAGCTGGTGAGTAGCGCAGTCAGACCGTCCATTAGGCTTGCGATTGGCGCGCCGATAACGAAGATGAAAAGACCAGCGATGAATAACGAACCTGTGATTGGCGCAATCATGATTGGCACCAAAGGTTGGATGAATTTGTGGAAGTTAATCGACGTAATCCACTTCACGAAGTAACCCACAAGCAGGCCTGCGATGATAGCTCCTATAAAGCCCGTACCTGCTTCTGCGCCGTAGAAAGATCCGTTGTTTGCAATCCAACCACCGATTAAGCCAGGAGCTAGAGCTGGACGGTCAGCAATCGCGTAGGCAATGTAACCGGCTAGGATTGGGATCATCAGCGTGAAGGCAACCACACCCACGTTGAGGATTTGGTTCCACATGCTGCCTTCAGGAATTGCCATACCGGCTTCACTTGGCTGCCCGCCAACTGCAAGAGCAAGGGCAATCAACAGACCACCCGTTACGACAAATGGGATCATGTGTGATACGCCGTTCATCAAGTAGCGGTATAGATCAGAGCGAGCCTGAGAGGCTTTACTTGCAACAGACGCTTGTGCATTGCTGCTTGTTCTTACTTGGTATGCTGGCGCGCTTAACGCTTCGTTAATCAGATTTTGAGCATCGCGAATAGGGGCTTTTACGTTGGTTTTAACCACGCGTTTGCCCGAAAAGCGGTTCATGTCGACTTGTTTGTCACACGCCACAATGATTGCGTCTGCGCGTTCGATTTCTTCTGCGGTTGGGCTGTTTTTTACACCGATTGAACCGTTCGTTTCGACCTTGATTTCGTAACCCATCGCCGCCGCACCTTTTTCTAGTGCTTCTGCCGCTAGGTAAGTGTGCGCAACGCCAGCAGGACAACCAGTAACACCAATGATGAAACCTTTATTAGCTGGGGCATCCGTCATCGATTGCAGTTCTTCTTTAGCGAGCAGGAGTGCGAGTGCATCTTGGCCGTTTGCAGCGCTCAAGAACGCATCAATGAAGCCATCTTCAATCAGTTTTGAAGACAGCTCTGCAAGTACTTCGATGTGGTGGTTATCACCACCGTCAGGAGAAGCGATCATGAAGAACAGTTTTGAAGGTAACCCGTCTTCAGCGCCGTATTCGATCCCTGATTTGCTTACGCCGATCACAACCGCTGGCTCAATGACCGCTGCACTTTTCGCATGTGGGATAGCAACGCCGTTCTCAAATCCGGTGTTATCTAGTTCTTCACGTGCTTTTATATCTGCAAGAAATTGAACTTGGTTTGAAATACGGCCTTGGGCATGGAGAACTGCAACCAGTTCTTTAAATACGTCTTCTTTTGAAGTCGCTTGGAGATCAAGCTTAATCAAGTCTTCATTTATTAGTTTGGTGATCATAGTCGAACCCCTATAAATATAATTTTTATTTCAGGGGTATTTTGAAATTAACCAAGCAGAGACAGTAGTGAAGAAAAAATGCATTTACTGGACGATTGTAACTGCCCATCTAGAGTGTGATGTTGATCGCCCACTAGATTGAGTTACTGCATACTTGTGGCATTGTTTAAAAGCTGAAGAAAGATACATGCAAAGATGTAATCTCTTTATTATATAGGGGTTTGAAACCTATGTTGATGATTTTTGAGACTGGATAATTGATGTATTGACTGGATTTTTGTAACCTTAAAGTGAAAGTGTGACTTTGCTCGGCAGCACAAAAATCCAGTAGGGTGTATATCTATAGGTATAGCATCATGGCTGTGTATTTAAGAGTAGTTAAAATGATTTTTCATGATTTGATTTCACCAGTATTAAGCGAGCGAGAACCATTCCACAATATATGGTTTGCTGGGGATTTTCATACACCACCTGAATTTAGCTATCAGGTTAACTTCCCTCGATTAGAGTTGGTTTTGTCAGGTGAATATATTAATGAAATGGAAAGTCATGATCGCAAAGTAACGCATGTTGTGGCGAAGATGGGGGATGCGATATTTATTCCGCCCAACTGTTGGAATAAACCGGACTGGGATACGGACTGTTCGGTATTGAGTATTCTGTTTGGTCGCCGTCAATTAGGTTTGAGTCTCGTATCCAAACGTAAAGGTGAAGAGAACTTTTATGATATCCAAAAACACAGTATTCAAACTCGCTCTGGCTTTGCCATTGATAATATCTTGGAAGCCCTGAGCTCATTGGCTCGTGAGTGTAATAAGAAACCAATGGATGAGTTGTTGCTGCAAGCTTTGCTGCAATACGCCAAGTCGATGCTAGACGCACCTATTGAGACGCAGACGCACAATCGAGTACAAGATCTTTACCAGGGCATTTGTATCTACATTCAAGAGAACTTCCACCGTCCAATCACACGTGACAGCATTGCGTCGAGGTTCAGCATTTCTTCTAACCATTTGTCACGTTTGTTCCGTCAGCAAGGTCACATGACGTTAGCCGATTACATTAGTTGGGTACGAGTCGACCGCGCGAAATTTATGCTTAAGAAATACAATTTTAAGTTGAATGAGGTGTCTGTGCGTTGCGGATTCAAAGATGTGAACTACTTTTGCCGAGTATTTAAGAACCGTACGGGCAGAACGCCAACGCAGTATCGCGGTTCAATCTAGAACGGAAGCGAACTAAGCAATCAGCCTAGACATGGCGTACATCAGGAGTGCTTGTATGTCGACGCTGCTTTTTGTTAGCAGTAAACGCTCGGCCATCTGGTCAGTCAGTAAGTTACGAGTTAAGTTCGTTGCCGCGATGATGTGCTCGCGTGTGGGTTTCGCTGGCATTACTAGTGCTATAGCCAGACGTACTTCTCCCATTTGGGATGCCCAATCCATCGGGATTTCATTGGCGATCACCGCAATAGAAATGTGGTCTACACCCTCGAACATGACGTGGGGTAGAGCAATTCCCGGTGTCACTGTGGTCGAAGAGCGCTCTTCACGCTTGACAAAGGCAAGAATGAGTTCGTCTGGGTGAATTGGATGAATAAGCTGGGCTAGTCCTTTCAAGCACTCAAATTTGGTAAGCGCTGTATGTGCTTTGGCGTAATGGCATGTAATTTCACAAGGTGGGCAGATTTGAGGAAGTCGTGTTGCTAGTTGGTTTGAAAACTCGTAGTTGATGTGAGAACCCACAACGGTGTAGCTCTCGGCAATGATGTCTTTGATAACGAAACAGGCCAGTTCGGCATCAATACCAATAGCCGTGATTTGGCATAGGTCGCCTTGCTGTAAGCCGACCTGCAAAACCGCGACTGACTTGGTGAGCTCAGCGACGCGGTTTTGGGTTATGTTGATGATGTGTAGGGTGCTTTTGAATTTTTTGACGGCGCGATTAAGAGGCTGTGCGACATGAGCGCTGGCATTAATATCGTCGACAAAAAAGGTGATCTGGTATTCGTTCATCAGTAAAGAGTATCATCGACAGTGTACAAGGAACACTTTATCAACATTGAGTAACACATCTTCAATAGGGATTTGGACTTTGTTGGTGCTTTCAAAGCGGACAGGCTGTTCAATCTCGATATCGGATACGATTAAGACGCGATCCGCTTGAGCAATATCGTGGGGAGTGAGCTGATTCTCAATACCCATCGCGCCCTGTGTTTCGACCTTAATTTGTACGTTATGCTTAGGCGCGGCTTTCATTAGCGCATCCGCTGCCATATAAGTATGAGCAATGCCTGTAGGGCACGCTGTCACCGCTACGATTTTCATGTTGTATCCATTTCATTTTTTGTGGATTTTAGCATAGTGGCCGGATGGAAAGCAGATAATCGCAAGAGCTCTATCACAGTTTAAATCTCATGTTACATTAATCCAGTTAATGCACTTTTTGTCCTGTATTGAAAATAAAAAGTCCCGGTTACTCTTCACACAGTCATAGACGGGACAAATAACTCATGACTCAAGAGCGTGAACATTGCAAGGTATAAACAATGGACATAACAAACCTTATCGAGCCGGAAACCATTTGCTTGGATTTGCAAGCACGAACTAAAGATGAAGCGCTCAAAGAGCTCGTCGAATTATTGGATGTGGCGGGCAAGCTCAATAACAAAAGTCAGTTCTTGGCGGACATTTGGAAACGAGAAGAAATTGGTAATACCGGCTTTGACGAGGGGATTGCTATTCCACACGCAAAAAGTTATGCGGTTGCTAAACCTGCCGTTGCAGTGGGTATCAGCCGAAAAGGTATAGATTATGGTGCAGAAGACGGTGAACTGTCTGACGTATTTTTCATGCTGGCTTCTCCGGATGGGGATGACCATCACCACATCGAAGTCTTGGCACAAATTTCCACCAAAATCATTGAAGACGGTTTCGTCAATAAGTTAAAAGCAGCGGAGTCGGTGGACGACGCGCGTGAGTTACTTACAGATATTCAATCGAACATGAATACCTCTGGCATAGACCCTATGGAGTTTACGTCTGAACCCTCCAGTCCTTGGGCGCAAAAGCTAAGCAGAATGAAAGAGCACTTACTGTTCGGCACTTCTCACATGATTCCGTTTATTGTCGCAGGTGGCGTGTTGTTGTCTCTTTCTGTGATGATCTCGGGTCGCGGTGGTGTTCCACAAGAAGGCATTCTGGCTGATATTGCCGAGATGGGTATTGCGGGTTTGACGCTATTTACGGCGATATTGGGCGGTTACATTGCCTACTCGATTTCTGATAAGCCGGGTCTTGCTCCAGGCATGATAGGTTCATGGATTGCGGTTAGCCACTACAACACGGGTTTCTTGGGCGCGATTGTTGTCGGTTTTTTTGCAGGTTTTGTGGTTTGGTCACTGAAGAAACTTCGGTTGCCGGACAGCATGAGTTCGCTTGGCTCGATCTTCATCTATCCTTTGGTTGGCACGTTTATTACCTGCGGTGCAGTTATGTGGGTGATCGGCTCACCAATTGCCAGCGCCGTGACGGCCATGAATGACGTGCTTACTGGTATGGCGGGTTCCGGCAAAGTGATGTTGGGCACTGTATTGGGCGCAATGACGGCGTTTGATATGGGCGGTCCCATTAACAAAGTGGCGACCTTGTTTGCTCAGACTCAAGTCAATACACAGCCATGGCTAATGGGTGGCGTCGGTATCGCAATTTGTACTCCGCCTCTCGGCATGGCCTTAGCCACTTTTTTATCGCCAAGTAAGTTTAAACGTGAAGAACGTGAAGCAGGCAAGGCGGCGGGTATCATGGGGATGATTGGTATCAGTGAAGGTGCGATCCCTTTTGCTGCCAGTGACCCAGCTCGCGTCCTACCTGCGATTGTTGCTGGTGGTATTGTCGGGAACGTGATGGGGTTTATGTTCCATGTGGTTAACCACGCTCCATGGGGGGGCTGGGTTGTATTGCCAGTTGTGGACGGCAAGATTGGCTACATTGCCGGTACGCTCGCAGGCTCGTTTACCACTGCACTGATCGTTATTGCGCTTAAGAAGACGGTCAAAGAAGACGATAGTTTGGTTGGGCAATCTCAAGCTTACACGTCTGTAAAGGGCGAGGGCGACGCAGATATTCTTGCCGTGACATCTTGCCCATCTGGCGTAGCTCATACCTTTTTAGCGGCGAAGTCACTAGAGAAAGCTGCCTGTGCGTTAGGCATTAAGATAAAGGTCGAAACGCAAGGTGCGAACGGCATCATTAACCGGATCACTGACAAAGATATCGCCAAGGCGAGGTTTGTTATCTTCGCTCACGATGTGGCCATCAAAGAACCACAGCGATTCAGAAAAATGAAGGTGTTGGATGTCAGTACTAAAGATGCGATGCTCAATGCCGTAGCGCTGCTACGGGCGAAAAAAATACCTTAACCATATAATTAAGGCTTTCTGCTAGTGAGCCCCATGCGTTTGCGAAGACTCATATTGTTGACGAACCCACCTTCGTAGGTGGGAATCGTCAATAATCGGAGGTGCTTTAGATCACCTCCTTTTTTATGTCCGTTCAACGCAGATGAATTGTTGCTGAGGAGTTATTGCAGAAGACTTGTTTGCAAAGTGCTTATTGCCGTCTCGATTGCTTTTTGAAGTCCAGTTATTGAAGCCTAGTTATTTAGGCCTAGTGCCATCTCTAGACCTTTTCCGTACGCTTCGTCTGCTTGGTAAGCGTGCTGAACGTGACGCTGTTTGATGAACTCTGGCACAGCATTCATTGCGCGAGCTGTGTTGTCGAACAGAGTGTGACGTTGTTCTTCGTTCATCAGACGGAATAGGTCACCCGCTTGGCTGAAGTAGTCCTCATCTGCACGATGATCGAAGTGATCAGCATTACCATCAATACGCAGTGGTGGTTCAGAGTAATCGGGTTGCTCTGCCCATTCTTGTTGGTAGTTTGGCTCATAACCTAGTGTGGAACCAAAGTTACCATCAACGCGCATTGCGCCATCACGGTGGTAGCTGTGAACAGGGCAGCGCGGTGCGTTTACTGGGATTTGATGGTGGTTCACACCAAGTCGGTAACGCTGAGCATCGCCGTAGGCGAACAAACGACCTTGTAACATTTTATCTGGAGAGAAGCCGATACCCGGTACAATCGCTGCTGGGTTGAACGCTGATTGCTCAACTTCTGCGTAGAAGTTTTCTGGGTTACGGTTTAGCTCAAATTCACCGACAGGGATCAATGGGTAGTCTTTTTGAGACCATACTTTTGTTAGATCGAATGGGTTGAAGTTGACTTCATCCGCTTCTAATTCAGGCATGATCTGTACGTACATCTTCCATTTAGGGAAGTCCTGACGTTCAATGGCTTCGTAAAGGTCACGGTGATGGCTCTCGCGGTCTTTACCTACGATGGCTTCTGCTTCTTGGTCAGTTAGGTTTTTGATGCCTTGCTGAGTTTTAAAGTGGAATTTAACCCAGTAACGCTCGTTTTCGGCGTTGATAAAGCTGAAGGTATGACTACCAAAACCATGCATGTGACGGTAAGAAGCTGGGATACCACGATCGCTCATTACAATCGTCACTTGGTGAAACGCTTCTGGTAGTGATGTCCAAAAGTCCCAGTTGTTGGTCGCGCTGCGCATATTAGTGCGTGGATCACGTTTTACCGCGTGGTTTAGGTCAGGGAATTTTAGTGGATCACGTAAGAAGAAGACTGGCGTGTTGTTCCCAACCAAATCCCAGTTACCTTCTTCTGTGTAGAATTTTAGCGCGAAGCCACGGATGTCACGTTCTGCGTCAGCAGCTCCGCGCTCGCCAGCTACGGTAGTAAATCGTGCGAAGAGTTCAGTTTTTTTTCCGATATCAGAGAAGATCTTAGCACGAGTATATTTGGTAATGTCGTGAGTGACAGTGAACGTGCCGTAAGCACCAGAGCCTTTTGCGTGCATGCGACGTTCTGGGATCACTTCACGATCAAAATGAGCGAGTTTCTCGAGGAACCAAACGTCTTGTAATAATTGAGGTCCACGAGGGCCCGCGGTCATAACATTTTGGTTATGTGCAACAGGACAACCTGCTGCTGTCGTCAGCTTCTTACTCATTTGAGTTTCCTTGCAATAGTGATAATGAATCGATTATTAGATGCATATCGAAAAGTCATGTGAGGAGAATAGCGCTGCAATTGAGTAGAAAAAAATGGTTATTATCAATTGGTGTGATAGACATCACCTATGATTTAAGTTGTTGTTAAACAATGTCTTTGTGTCAAATGGCATTATTTATCGTATGGATTAAAGATGGCATTTGGATATGGCTAATATGAATAATTTCTGTCTATCTCAACTGAATCGGAAATAGACAGAAACTTAAACGATTTGGTTCAGGTTGGTGATTATTAATTTAGCCATAGAAAGTCCGTCGATTCATTATGCGCCTTGTAGTGAGCAGTCGTCTCTACTTGATCAGCTCATAATCGATAACATAAAGCTCATCAATGTTCGGGTAGATTTCGCGGATAAGTGCCTTAAGTTTCGGCAGTTCCATCGCTTCTTGCTCTGCGTGGAACTCATTAATATCATCAAACCGCAGTGGTGCGACAGATAGGATTTTAATATTACAGACCTTGCGGTCGGTTTCTAGCGTGAACACTTCTACTTCGGTGTTTGGCACATAGTGACTTTCTGATTCATCACGGATTGTGATGGTCTTTTTGCCCGCGGTGATAAGTGGTGTTAAGAATTCGAAGAAGGTGATTTTCGTTGGATGTGAGGACATAACCGATACTCGTAGTGATGTTTTGGAATTAGAAGTATATCTCCCGGTTGGAAAAGAGTAAAAATATGCGGAGGTACCCGATAGAGTAAAAGAAGGATATGCCTGCCCTCAGCAGGCGTATCTCATTATCTTAAATTTACGATGTACCTTAAATTCAACGTGTTACGGATTAGAAAAGAGCGTTATCAACTTAGCAAAAAAATAGCCAGAGATGATACCTATCCAATTGGTACTCAAATCTTCAAAGCTGAAAGTGCGAGAGGGGATCAAGAGTTGGCTAAATTCTTCGAGAGAAACAATACACAACAAAATAATCAACAGGCGGAGACCAAACATATCCAACCTTGTTGCTGTCTTCCATTTCGGAAAGTTAAATACCGCCAGAAAACCAATCAGAAGGCTAAAGGTAAAATGGAATGTGCTTGAGCCGCCAACGTAATTCTCTAGTTGCTGATACATGGCATGATTGATGTGGGTACTCTTCCACAGCGATAAAAAAATAGTAAGAAATAGCACTCCAATGAGGCTAATTCGTGCAATTGTATGTTTCATATCTACCCTACTGGAAAAAAACCAAGATAACGTTTCACGTAATAGAGCGCAGCTAAGTTTTGAATTGCTAAACCAACCGCCATTGCCCAAGCTGCACCCAACACGCCGTACCAATGAGACAGTGTCACAAGCAAAGTGAGGGAGAGGATGCTTGATATTATGGTGATGTATTTCATGGTCCTTTCATTGCCACTCATAATCAATAGAAAACCCACAGAACCTGTTGTCACATTGACTAATTGCCCCAGTGACAGCACTACCAGTAAGGGGGCTGCAGTGACAAACTCGTTTCCGAACAGTTGCATCACGAACTCAGGGAATACGACGCACACAAAGACTGGAATCATTGCAGCAGCAATATTTGCGCGACATGCTAAGCGACTTAGCTTACGCAGTTGGTCTATTTTTCCTTCCTTATAAAGCGACGCAAACATGGGAGCGGCGACAAAGTTAATCGTGACTAACACAAAACCGATAAGTAACGAGGTACGTTGTGCCGCGGCGAGTAAGCCAAGATCAGAAGTCGTAAGAAAGAAGCCCGCAATAACCAAACTTCCCCACTGAACCAAATTGGAAAAGATGCTGCCAAGCCAGACTTGTTTTGCACAATCGACTAGCTCAGCATTTTGCTTAGTTTTACCATGGCTATACTGGTCAGAGTTGAGCCATTTGATCGTAGATTGGAGTGCGATAATCCCCGTTGCGATGACGAGCAAGACCATTAGGAGATCAGTATTTATTGAATACGCTTTCTGAGCGACCAATACCAGCATGACCATTAGAGAGCTAACCCCAAGTTGCAATGCAAATAAAGAGGGTATGATTCTTCTTGAGGCTTGCAATGCCCGGCTGTTTATTTGTCCAATAACGAGTAACGGAATCGACAACAAAGCAAGTGCGAATGCAACACTGGACACGCCAGTTGTATTGACGTGTTTTGGAAAAAAATAGTAGGCGAGGTAGATAACGGAGCATGCTATTAGGCTAAAAAGTAAGCTTCTTGTGAGTGCGATACGGTAGTTGTTGCTTTGTTCTTCGCTATTTTTATGAGAGAAACCAATAGCGTTGTACTTGACAAGCGAAACATCAAATCCTAACTGAGATACAATGGCAGTGAGGTAAGCGAGGTTGAACAAAAAGAAAAATTGTCCAGATGTTGATGTATTGACCGATCGAGAAACGATGAGTGTCAAAAGAAATGTAAAGCCGACACTTAAAACACGAGTCACTGCGGTTTGTAAGCTGAGAGAAAACAGGCTTTGCTCGCCGTTTTGAGTGACAGCGCGCTTTTTTCGTAGATGTGAAAGCATTTGATCCTCTAGCAATAAATGCTGTTGAGCGCTAGGCGTTGTTTATCTTCGCTAAACGCATCATTGAGTTCCATTGTATATTGATAGAACTCGATGTCGTTATAGTGGTTGATACAGTGAATCATCTGTCTTGCCATTTCTTGGGGATCTTGTGCTAAGAAAGGGTAATTAAGCTCTTTGGTGGCGCCAATGGAGCGAATGATCATGGGTAAATGTAATTTTGCGGCCTCAAGGATGGTGAGAGGCATGCCTTCCCAAGCGGCAGTATGCAGATACAAATCCGCATCTTTGAGTCGATTAACAACCTCATCGCGAGGAATCATTCCAGTGACTGTGATACCTTGTGAGCGTAGCTGGTTTTCAAACTCTGTGTCGCCGCCTCCAATCCAAGTGATATCAAATTTTCGTGTTATTTTTTCTGAGTCGATATAACGTAATGTATCCAGTAAAAACTGAGGATCTTTTTGAGGTGATATGCGGCCAAGTAGCACAAGTTTTAGTGCGGTATTTTCTGAGTTCTCTGCGCGTTCTACACTTTCATACGTCACGTAATTGTTGAGCAAGTTAGCACGTTTGGCACCTATGCTGATGGCTAAATCACACTCGCGCTGACTGCATCCTGCCACCACATCAATCCTACTGATGGCTATTTTTTCTAACGTTTTGTAGAGCTTTTTAGCTAAGCCGGAAATGTCCTCACGTTCAAAAGCATAACAATGAGGTGTATAAACTAATCGTGCACCGCCAAGCTTTAAAAAGCGACCGAGAAAGCCGGCTTTGCTTGAGTGTAAATGAACCACATCAGGTTTGAGCTCAGCAATAAATGCATTAGCGTCTTTCATAAACTGGAGCAGATTGCCATCAACCCATTTTGTCTGACTAAAAAGATGGTTGCTCGATTCCTTTGTCATATCATTAGATCGCGCGCGTGCAAGCAGTGAGTGCCTATAAGGTTCTAAACGTGATGAATGGACATAACTGTATAGCGCGGTTTGAACCCCCCCACCGAAGGCTTCAGTAACATGCAGTACTTTTTTCATGATGACTGCGTCCCTGGTGTTTGTTTCCATTTATTTTTAAACGCTTCACGCTCTTGTTCTGAGTAAACATGGCGATATAAAGGAAGATCATACATGTAGAAAAGTTTGGAGAAGTCGTAATGTTCTTTAAAGTATTGGTGAATAATGGCATACCATTTGTTCTTAGCTTCATTACTGTTTTTAAGGGCGAAATCGTCGAGCTGAAGAAACGCACCAATCTCTTGGTCGAGAGAGCTAAGTTGTTCACATTTGATCAGCATAACGCTGGTTCGTTGGTTATTGAATGTATAAAAAGGCTGTTTATTATCAATATCTTGCCGAAGGATGTCGATGCCAAAGTTATGTTTAAGTTCATTGTCAAACCAGTTGGCAAAGTAATTTAGGTTGATGTGAGTATTGAAGCAGTGCTCTAAATGTTTGTAGGTCACATCTATATCACGATGAATGGATTCGTTCTTTTTCCCTTCAATAAATTGAAGGTGTAAGTCTTGGAAAAAACGTGAAAACACGGTTGCGATAGGGTCTCGGACTAGGGTAACGATTTTGATATGTGCTCGCTTTTGTAGAATGCGTCTACGTCTATTGAGCACGAGACGGTACATAGTACGGTTCTTAAAATCAAAAAATTTACTTACGTCCTTTTTGTTGTGATACATGTGGAACTCCTCATGATCATCAAAGGTGTGGATGTGATAGCTTGGAATCTTTCTCTCGCCAAGTGTGTGCTCGATAGATGATGATCCCACTTTGCCCATTTGATAGACCAACACAAAATTGTCCGCTTGAAGTTCTCGGTTTTTTTTGAATTGTCGAGAGATTGAATATTTCATTTATTCTACCTTTGATTTTTAAATTTCTTTGTTCCGCATCGTTGCTGTGATGGTGAGTTTAATTTGATAAGTCGGATTGATGGCGATGATTAGATTACTTCAGATACATGGCATGACGATTTTGATGTTACTTTTTGCTGATCATGACGGGCAGTAAAAGTATTAAAATGATGGTGGTATTGACGGCGACAAAAAACACCATACTCAGTGCGTAAATAGAGAGTAATAGGCTTTTTTTGTTTTTTTTCAATTTTTTGAAGCAAGCCTTCATGAATAGGAAGTAGCCACCAAACAGTAAAGTAATGCCAAGTAAGCCATATTCTATCGAGGTGTCGAGTATAAAATTATGGGTATAAATGGCTAATTCTTCATAATTGAAATAGTCGATCATATAGCTGGGTAGCATCTTTGCCCCGACACCTAAAATAGGATGCTCAAGTAAGATATCCAAGCCGTTTGCCAATAGTAATTTACGGTGTAAATTGGAAACCCAACGCGCTTCACTTTGATTGGCGAAGAGGATGTCTTCATGGGTGATTTCCAATTTGTCGGCAAGTTGATCAAAGCCGACATAAAGTGTTGTAGAAACGGCAGCCAGGACAATCAGGACACCAGTGAAAAAAAGTGTCCACGTGTAAGTCTCGCTCAGCGTATTCTGTATCAGCCGCCTAATAAATAACCTATCGATTACGACGAGTAAACAGAAACCAAGTAAGGCCTTTCTTTCCTGAGACAAAACTAAAAGTACGAAGGCGAACAGCATCAAGAGAGGAAACGCCCGGATACGATCACGATAGAGATAGAGTAGGGAGCACAAAACGCCGAATGCGTACTTGCTCACCCCGAGTAATTTGAAGCCGCTGTGATAACCTTGTGCGAAGTGCCATGTAGCGACTAGGCTACATACCACCAATAAACAATAAGTAAGATAAACCATCACGCGTTCATCATCGAATGTGCCATAGGCATACAACAAGCCGAGTAAACCAAGAATTGCTACCCATTGGACAGTTTCAATGACTAAAGGCATGAGCGAAACGCGATTTATCAGGCCATTGATAAAGATATAAGTGGTAAATAGCAGCAAAAAACCAATATAAGGATGGAGCAGCTTTTGCGCTTTTCTTTCAAGAATAACCAGTGCAACAAAAACCAACGACAGTAAGCTCGCGATGTCTGACAATGCTAACTCAAGGCCTCCAACCTCTATTTTTATTGGAGCAAAAAACAGTGCGAGAGTTATGGCTGCGAATAGCGATACAAAGTTACTTGCTGGCGCAGAGTTGTTGGTAGAGTCCATAGTACCCGTCTCGGAATTTATTGATGGTGTATAACTTGGCACGATTCACTGCGTATGCGCTTGCTTTATCATAAAGATCGACGGCGGTGCATAGTTGAGAGATCTTGTCTGCGAGTTGCTCTGATTTTCCCGCGGTGAACATATATTCATCATTGCCTATGACTTCATCTAACCCCGGTACGTCTGAAGAGAGCACCGGCAATCCTGCTGCCATTGCTTCGACCGCCGCTAGACCAAATCCTTCGACATGTGATGATTGAATGTACACGTCTAAGCCAGACAGAAAAGTGGGGATATCGGACACTAAACCATGAAACTGAACGCGCTCAGTAACATTGAGTTGTTGGCAAAGTGCTTCCAGATCGTTTCTCTTGTCTCCGTCACCTGCTAGGTGAAGCTGATAATTAGCGGGAAGAAGGGCAATTGCACGGATTAAAGTCTCATGGTCTTTATGCTGATGAAGACGGCCCACCATACCTATTTTTATGGCGGTTTTTTCCATAAGCTGGCTACCTCTTTTTGTTGTAAGAGGGAAGCGGGTAAGGTCGACACCATTGTGTACTACGTGGTATTTATGCTTAAAGCGAGGCATGAACTTGATCAGTTCTTCTTGGACTTTTTCACTGATGCTGACCGTAAGATTGTGACCACGATAAAGCAGGTATTCCATAAACTTAAATAACGGGTAGTCACGGCGGCGGTTGTGAGTGCAGTGCTCGGTTTGTATGCGTTTTTTACCAACGGCAAGCAATGCCAAATAGATAGACGGGTACAAGTGTCCATGCACGAGATCTGGCCAGCGTAGTAAAGACCACTTCTGTTTAGGCGTCAGGGACGGCCAATTAAAGCATTCGATACCATTCGAGGTGAGTTGCGCCAAATAATCGTTGTCATCGCAAAGTACGAGGATTTTAATTTCATACTCTGATGAATGTTCCATAACCAAGTCGACGAGAAACTTCTGCGCGCCGCCATTTTTTGATAGGTCATTGATAATATGCAGTATTTTCTTCTTCATGACTCAGTCGCTAGATACTTTTGTTTGAACTTTTCGATTTCAGGCTCAGCAAAGAAATGCTTGGTCAGTTTTGATGACAGCATCTCCTCGACAAACTCAGGCTTTGGCTGGTATGAATTTTTAAACTCTTTGATCAGAGGGGAATACCACTTGTTGTCGGCTTGGTTGTCGTGAACAACAGCCACCTCTTGTTGTAGAAATTCACTGATGGCTTGTTGTGATTGGTCGAGTTTGTCGATACGAATAACCATGAGTGAAAAGTTGCGGTTTTGGTATGTTTGGTGACCCACTGCTTGATCAAAGGGCTTAGCAAAAACATCAATGCCTGTCAGTGCTTTGATTTCATTATCAAACCACTCTAATGGGTATTGATGGTTCACATGTTCTTCAAACGCTTCATGGAGTAACTGCGGGCGTTCAGAACGCACTGCACTGTCATCTTTGAGGTATTTATCGGCCATCCAAAATGGCAGTGACTGAAAGAACATAGAGATGTTTCTACCAACGGGCTCGCGCACCAAAGAGATAATACGAACCTGCTGCTTACGTTTAAGCATGCGACACATGATGGTTCGTTTGAGTACGCGTTTTATCTGATTCGTAACGGGTTTGTGCAGTTGAGCGCGAACGGGTGAAATTTGTTTACTCGCTTGTATCGACATCAGGTCATGTAAGTGAATCGAATTCGGAATGGATTTTTCCAATGCACTCGATCCCACTTTTCCCATTTGGTAGATGAGGACGGGGCGCTCTTGGCTCTTTAGCAACTGATACCACTGCATGCTTTGATTAGTAGGCGTATTTTGGGACATAACGTGTTTCTACTTCCTTAGATTTCGCCTGAGTGATAAGAACCCCAAGAGAGGGTATCGAATGTTGGATCTGTTTAGATAACGCCAAATTAACCAGCTCTGTTTTTGTTGACTCTGAGCGAATAACCGTTATCAATCCATTGGCTTTTTGACCAAGGATTAGTGCATCACTGACGGAGAGCAGAGGTGGGGTATCGATGATGATGCGATCGTATCGACCTTTGAGCTGTTCAAGCAGGGCTTCGAAACGATCAGATGACAATAGTTCCTGTGGGTTTGGTGGAATAATACCCGCAGGAAGTATATCTAAGTTTGCCTCTTCGCTTCTGATGATGCATTCGCTTAGAGGGGTATCCATCGTAAGGATATTGGTTAAGCCTGAGTTGGATTCTGGCAGATTAAATCGCTTTGCTAACGATGGTTTGCGTAGATCACAATCAATCAGTAGCACCTTCTCCATTGACGAGAATGAGACGGCCATATTAATACTGGTTGATGTTTTTCCTTCTTCTGGGATGGCTGAAGTAAATGGCAGTATCTTCTGCTTAGAATCCGTAAGCCTTATTAGTAAGGAGGTTCTAACAGAGCGGCAGGCCTCACCAAACGTCTTTTCATCTTTGTCAAAGTAAGCTGAGTAGGAAATGCCTTTTTGGCAAAGAGCTCGATTTTTTACTTTTGGAATGGTACCTAAGCAGATTACCCCGAGCTTCTCTTGGACATCTGAAGAGGTGCGGATCACATCGCGAAGTGTCTCAAGGACGATCACTAGTGCGCAAGCAATCGCAAAACCAAACAATGTTGCAATGAGTACAAGCTTCATACGTTGTGGAGCGATAGGGAACAGAGGTTCAATTGCAGGATCAGTAAACCGAGCGGTAACGTTCTTATAATCACTAGTGGCATTGGTTTCTTTTTCACGATTTAAGAAGGCTTCATAAAGCTCTGTGTTTGATTCAACTTCGCGCTTGAGTTGTTCGTATCGGGCCTTTTGCGAGCCTAGCATCTGGAAGTCGGATATTTTTCTATTCAGTTCTGCCCTTAGCATGTCTTCTTGCGCTTTCGCTGCGAGCAAGTCTTGCTGCTTGTTGAATGAAATCTCTCGAATAAGCTTTTCAGTTCTAGCTTGGATAGACTTTAATTGTGCCTTGGCCTGAATCATCAGGTCGTGCTTTGGGCCGTAACGTTGAGAAAGCTCAGATAGGTTTTTTTCTGCTTGAGCTTCTGACATTTTTAAATCACGGATTTGGGCTTGGTTGGCAAATTCATCAATTGACAATAAGCTATCAATGTTTTGTGCAGATTTACGCTTGAGCATCTGAATTAATGTTTGCGCCTCAATGCTGTTGTTTACCGCAGCGTTGAGTTTGCTTTTTAGTTCCTCAAGCTCATTGGCATAGATGTCATCGATACCATTGATATCGATTAATCCCTCTTGCATTAAAAAATCTTGTAGTGCCTGCTCGGATGCTTTTAATCGTTCCTCTAGCTTTTGTGAGTTATCGGTGAGCCAAGTTGTCGCATTTTGTGTCACTGTCAACTTCGCCTCAAAATTGGCATCAATATAAGCTTGGCCCACAGCGTTGGCAACGGTTGTGGCTAACTGTCGATCAGTAGAGCGAAAGTGGATTTTGACCAGCTGTGTATTGCGTACGGGCTCAATATCAAGTTTTTCCCTGAAGACCTGAAGTGCTTGATAATAAGGCTTTGTGTGTTGCGATGTTTCCTTTGGGTTAGGTGCGACATTCAGGAGGTCTTGTACGAAAGGAATCGCTTTGATCTCATCGATTTTTTTCTTAATGCCGCTTGGGCGAGTGAACTCTGGATTACGAACAAGATCCAATTTCGTAATCACTTTATCTGCGATATGGTTGGACTTGAGAATCGAGATTTGAGTTTGAAAATACTCTTTTTTTGTGGTGTCAACACCGTACACTTCCTCAATAGAAAGCGCACTTTTCTGCTCTTCTTGAATAAGCAGGGTAGCCGTGCCTTGATAAACTGATTTCTTTGAGTAGATATACCAAGTACAGGTTAGGGAGAAGATGATGGTGAACGCTAATATGCTCAACCAATTTTTCTTGAGAGTTCTAAAATAATGCCCAAAACGAATTAATGGGACATGGTTAGAAGGTGCTTGAATAGAATGATTTGCGTTCATTGAATTGCCTGTCATTAGAAGAAGCTCTGGTCGATAAATACAATGTCGCCTGGTTCTACAGAGCGATGCATACTGACGCTTTCGATCGTTTTACCTGTTGTGTGTTGAGTGAGGTTGATGCTATTACGAGATGCTCTATCAGTTAAACCGCCCGCTAACGCAATGGATTTTTCAATCGTCAATCCAGGTTGATATTCGAATCCGCCGGGTTGTCTGACTTCACCGTTTACATAGAAAAGCCGAAATCTATTGATTGTCACCATGACTTTTGGGTTGATGAGATAGTCGCCTTTGAGCCCTGTTTCAATCTCGTACTGAAGCTGTTTTGGTGTTTTTTGGATGGCTTTAATTCGTCCTAGGTAGGGATAATCAAAAAAGCCATCTGAGGTGATCAGGATGTTTTTTATGGAGAGATCTTCCTCACCGTAGACCTGAACCGAGATGGTGTCACCTTTATCGAGTAAGTAATCTTGTTCGTTGGCGCTGGCAAAAGAAGGCGTGCTGAGTAGCACAAATACCAAACCAAATAACCTTGCTAGTAAGTTCATTCTTATTCCTTGTTACAAAGAAAATTGAGCACTAAGGGACCAGATGTTTTGCTCGAAGCTATAGCCTTGCCAGTTGGAATCTTTATTTTGAAAGCGCCAATCCGCTTGCAATAAGATCCAACGCTTTATTTGGTAATCAAGTCCCGCTGAGATCGCATACCGATCTTCATTACGAGTGATGCCCGTATAGACATCTTGTTGATATACCGTTTTAAAGCGTGTCGCTAGGTAGCTATTCCAGTCGTGTTTAAGATCGATGATGTATTGAGTTTGTAAGTCGTAATCGCCCTCTTGATCAGGGCTTACTGCCGATTGAGTGGTCTTGAGTGTGATCAGAGATTGCTCTTGAGGTTGCCACTCCAAGCCAATATCCCAGCTTAATCCATTAAAGGTTTGACGTTGGTGGCTGTCGAAATCTTTGATTTGATAACCCAAGCGCATGATGCCTTTGGTTTTCCCTGTGACTTCCCACTGCGCACCTGTGTAGTAGAACCCGGAGTAATTGTCTTTAGATGCAACAGAAGGTTTGTCTGACAGGTAATCGGTCTTGGTTTGTTGAGTTCCCACCAACCAGTAGGTCCTTGGTGTTGCTCTAAGATAAAACTCAAAGTGGACATTGGGCGAGCGAAAATCGTTATATTTGGTTTTTGCGTCAGGCTTTCCTGATAGTCCTTCGCGATAGTTTTGGTATGTTTTGTCATGGTAACCAATTCCCAGCTCCAACCTACCTTTTGCCCCATTTGAGCCGAACACGTAGTTTGTTCTCAGGTCGTTGCGATAAAACTCAACAGGGTCGTTTTGCAAATTGCCTCGCCCTTCAGTGAACTCTTCCCCTTTTTCTTCATGCTGAGCGCGAAATCGGTAGTCGACAACCAATCGATTACGGCGGTTAAACTCGAAAAAGTTAGTAAATTGAAATGAGTGATCATCGTAATCATTTTGACCATCTGAGGAGAAACCAGCACTTAATTTATACAGTAAGTTTGCTCGGTATTGATTGCGTTCAATCTTAGCTAATAGGGCTGGCTCTACACCCCAAATATTGGTCGACTCTAGGTTTTCCTCACGCTCAGCTTTGTTGATGTTGTCATCACCCTCGTAGAACAGGCCTAAAGAAGGAATGAACTCAATTCCAGACTCGGTTTTATACGCCATCGGCTCAGCCAGAGTTGTTGCTGACCCCATCGCAAACACGACGGCTAATATGGAAGCTTTCATCGTAAGGCTCTCAGTACGCATTGGAACCCGTAAACCCCTTGAAAATGGTCAAAAAAATTATCTTGATATCCATCCAAACTGACCACTGATGGATGTAATCTAGATCGAATTCGACACGCTTTTCCATCTTGTCGAGCGTATCTGTCTCACCACGGTAGCCATTGATTTGTGCCCAACCAGTGATGCCCGGTTTTACTTTGTGGCGAAGCATATAGCGATCGACGATCTGGCGATATTCTTCGTTATGTGACACGGCATGAGGGCGGGGGCCAACAATAGACATAGTGCCCTGTAACACGTTAAAAAACTGAGGCAATTCATCAAGAGATGTGCGTCGTAGAAACCCACCAAATGGTGTGATTCTAGGGTCGTTTTTGGTGGCTTGTTTTACGTTATTGCCTTGTTCCATGGTTGTCATTGAACGAAATTTCCATACTGCAATTCTTCGACCATCCAAGCCATAACGTGCTTGCTTGAATATAACGGGCCCTTTTGATGTTGTTTTGATACCGATTGCAATAGCGAGTAAAGCGGGAGAAATGATGAGAAGAATAATGCTAGATAGCAGGATATCTTCTAAGCGCTTTATCCAAGAGGAGATTCCAGCAAAAGGCGTATCAAACACACTTAAAGTTTGGACCGGCCCGATTTGATCCCATCGAGAATGCAGCAAGTTATAAGTAAAAAAATCCGGTATCAGGTAAGTGTTCGCCGTGGTATCTGAGAATTGGTTGAGGAACAAAGTGATTCTCTCATTGGCGTGCATCGGCATTGCGATATACACGTAATCGACTTCGCCGCGTTTTGCTCGCTCGAGTGCAAGACTGACACCACCTTTGATTGTGTATTTGGATTTTGGCAGACGATCTACAGCTCGTTCATCATAGAAACCATCAAAAAGCACACCATGTTCGGTATGGTTTTCAAGTTCTTTCGCAAGTGTAATGCCATGTTCAGTTTGACCAATGATAATTGCGGTTCTGGTGTTGTAGCCCAGTTTACGCATGTAGGCTAAAGCGAATCTGAAGATGATTCTCCAAGAAGCTAATAAAATGGGGGTTAAAATTAACCACATTACTAAAATGTTCTTATCAAACATCTGATGGACATGAGACAAATACAAAATTAGAAATAGGAATGTACAGGTAACCAGCCAAGATAAGCTCGTAATGAAGATTTGTTCCTTGAAAGAACTGGTACGCCAAGAACGATATAGATCGCCACTTTCTGCCATGACCAAAAATGAGAGGCTAGCTACGAACGATAAAATCACATAGTCTTTCTCAATCGAAGTGATTAGTTCATTCGAAGTACTTATCCCATTCATTGCGAGTAGCAACATCAATGACACAATGACAACAAGATCAATTAGGCGGTACAAAAAAGCAAATTCCACCTCATGCGAGCGAATAAGTCCTTTGTGTTTCATAACTTAAATTTCCCTGTGGACACGCTACCGCCATTGAGTGTGATACCTCAATGTCCGTGTTATTAACGTTTTGTATTATTAGGCATATGTGTGAAATGGATTGGGTTTGACCCGTCAGATTTCTGCAACAAGTTTAAAAACTTGCCCTGTTTGGGTAAGTGGAAATAAGAATGAAATTTAGACCAGTGGTGAATAATGCGAGTTTAGGAAAAACTTAGTACTTGCTTAGGAAGTAGGAATAAAAGTATTAGCTGTGTAGGATAGAGAGGAAACTATTGTTTTAATTTTCTTATGTTCTAGCTAATTATTTCCGAGGATTAGGGGTTAATACATTAGTTTCAGAAATAAAAAATCCCTCTTGGAAGAGGGATTGATGGTCATCACAAGGGAAACTCGTTTTACTCGAAATCTATGCCGTTTTCTTTGTGTAGTCGTCGGCATGCTCGGCCGTCGCTGTGGAATAGGTGACAACGATGTGCTGGAATGCCAATCTTCAACTTGTCGCCAGGCTCAACTTGCAATGTATCTGGTTGGCGGTAAATAACGTCAGCATCTGCACCTTCAAGGTTGAGGTAGACCTGAGTCTCGTTACCCAGTTTCTCAACGATCATCACTTCACCGTCAATTGAAGCATCAGCGTCTGCTGCTTCAATTAGGTGCTCAGGGCGAACGCCAAGAGACATGCGATCACCACGGCTCACTGTCGTGCCATCTACTGGGATCCAGAAAGAAACGCCGTTAGAAAGCTGCACTTTTACGCGTTCTGCTTCAACTTCATCTATGAACACACTCATGAAGTTCATCTTTGGTGAGCCAATAAAGCCAGCAACAAAGCGGTTTTGTGGATAGTGGTAAAGCTCCAATGGTTTACCAACTTGTGAAACATAACCGCCGTCTAGCACCACAATCTTGTCAGCCATTGTCATGGCCTCGACCTGATCGTGAGTGACATAAATCATGGTACAGCCGAGCTGGCGTTGTAACCTTGTGATTTGCGCTCGCATGTTTACACGCAATGCCGCATCCAAGTTTGATAGTGGTTCATCAAGAAGGAAGACATCTGGTTGAGACACGAGTGTACGACCGATAGCAACACGCTGGCGTTGGCCACCAGAAAGTGCCTTTGGTTGACGCTCCAAA
This sequence comes from Vibrio sp. AND4, assembly GCF_000171815.1. Lineage (GTDB taxonomy): Bacteria > Pseudomonadota > Gammaproteobacteria > Enterobacterales > Vibrionaceae > Vibrio. The sequence goes on from NZ_ABGR01000001.1 coordinate 187,570, forward strand.
AGGTGGCCTAGCTGTAGGATTTCTGCTGCGTGTTCAACACGCTTGTCGATTTCTGCTTTGTCCGCTTTCGCCAGCTTGAGACCAAACGACATGTTGTCATAAAGATTTAGATGTGGGTAAAGCGCGTAAGACTGGAACACCATACCAACACCACGTTTGGATGGCTCTACGTCATTCATCCGCTGGTTGCCGATATACAAATCACCTGAGGTAATATCCTCAAGGCCAGCAATACAACGCAGCAAGGTAGATTTACCACAGCCGGATGGGCCGACGAATACAACGAATTCGCCCTCGTTGATCTCTAGGTCTACGTTCTTAGAAATCAGTACGTCGCCATAAGCTTTACAAACATTTTTTAACGTGACACTGGCCATGCAGTTCGTCCTCGATCAATTGTTATTATTCACCGCTCATCATAATATGAATTATCTAGCGAGCAGTGACATAAGGATTCGTTAAGTATTTGGTATTGTTGAGAAAATAGGGTAGTGCTGTAAATTTCCTGAACTGAGCACTACCCCCATGGCCTAATACGAGTCACTCTCCCCCACATGATTGGTGGTGTTTCCCCCGTGAAGAAATTACCACAAACAACACCAATCATATTTTTTGACTCGCCAGGCAATCAAAAACCAATAAATATTTTATCGATAGGATAGTTAATGATTAGAAAGGGTTCCTACCATCCATGCTTTGGACGAATGCAGTTTCTAAGATTGTGTTCATTGCTACATCCTCCTCATCGAAATTATTGCAGGGGGAGTAGGTGGGGAGGAGTAGTAAGGGGAGAGGAAAGGTGGAGTTGGGCAGAAATCACATAATTTAACGGCTTAAAGTTGAAACCGATCACAAGAAGTCTTCATTTTGTGATTTTAGTCGCTGACCCTTGGCGATTCAGATCACGAAAATACGCCATACTTGCGAGGGCGTAGAGAATAGGAGGATGAGAGGCAATCGATAATTTCAGATGATAGCTGTCGAAATACGGCTGAACCTCACTGGACGAGCCCTACATCAAAAATATAAAAGGATACGAACATGAAAAAATTGAGCGCTGTAGCACTTAGTAGCCTTATCGGTTTAGGTTCTTTTGGTGCGAATGCTGCCATCGAAGAAGGACAACTGACCATTTGGATCAATGGCGACAAGGGTTACAACGGTCTTGCAGAGGTGGGTAAGAAGTTTGAAGAAGACACTGGTATTAAAGTCACAGTGGCTCACCCAGACGGCCTTCAAGACAAGTTCCCTCAAACTGCAGCGACAGGTGATGGTCCTGACATCGTATTCTGGGCTCACGACCGTTTTGGTGGCTACGCAGAATCAGGGTTACTTGCTGAAGTTAAACCTTCTAAAGAAATCCAAGCAGGTATTGTTGATTTCGCATGGGATGCGGTGCGTTACGATGGCAAACTGATCGGTTACCCTGTAGCGGTTGAGTCTCTATCTTTAATCTACAACAAAGATCTTGTCCCAACACCACCTAAGACGTGGGAAGAAGTGGCAGCGCTGGATGCAAAACTCAAGCAAGATGGCAAGTCTGCGATCATGTGGAATCTAAAAGAACCTTACTTTACTTGGCCGTTAATGGCAGCTGATGGTGGCTACGCGTTTAAATACACAACTCAAGGTTACGACATCAAGGATGCAGGTGTCGCAAAAGAGGGCGTGAAAGACGCGATGAGCTTCGTGAAAGGACTAGTAGATAAAGGTGTAATCTCAGCAGATATGGATTACTCGGTCTCTGAGTCTGCGTTTAACCAAGGCACTGCAGCCATGACTATCAACGGTCCATGGTCTTGGGGCAACATCGAAAAATCTGGCATCAACTACGGTGTAACAACATTACCTAAGTTCCAAGGCCAGTCTTCTAAACCGTTTGTTGGAGTGCTCACTGCTGGTATCAGTACTGCGTCTCCGAATAAAGACCTAGCGGTAGAGTTCATTGAAAACTACCTGCTAACTAATGATGGTCTACGCATGGTTAACAACGACAAGCCACTTGGTGCCGTTGCCCTTAACTCGTTCCAAAAAGAGCTTGATTCAGACACTCGTATTGCCGCGACGATGGACAACGCGATGAACGGCGAAATCATGCCAAACATTCCGCAAATGAATGCATTTTGGGGAGCGACTAAGAACGCTATCATCAACGTTGTTGACGGTCGTCAAACGGTCGATGCGGCTCTAGCAGACGCTGAAAAACAAATGACTAAATAATTCAGTAATACCATTCTAAGGAGGGGGAGACTCCTCCTTACTTTTTCATGTTTCCCCTATACTCGCTAGCAGGTTCCCTATGCAGTCAGTTCAAGATACAGATGCTATGACAGCACCAGAAGCCAGCCTACCAAGCAGCAAAAAAGTGTTCACAAAATGGGCACTATTGGGCACAGTCGGCATTATTAACGGCTACGCAACGATTTTAATGTATTCTCGCGGTGAGATTGCGTTTGCATTACTTACTATCATTCTCACTGCTTTGGCGCTATACGTTTTTGGTAGTAAGAAAGCTTATGCTCACCGATATATCTACCCTGGTATTGCTGGGATGATTTTATTCATCCTATTTCCTTTGGCGTATACCGTTGGTCTAGCGTTTACTAATTACAGTGCGAAAAACCAGCTTTCTTTAGATCGTGCACAGACTGTACTGTTAAACAGAACTTATCAAAGTGGTGAAAGCTTCCCGTTCACTTTGTATAAGACAGAACAAGGTCACCAGATTGTCGTCAAAAAAGGCGACGAACTACTGGCCACACCGGTCTTCCAACTCGATGGCTTCTCGGCAACGGATCTTGATCTCGCGCCTATCACTGAAATTAAAGGTGAAAAAGAGCCAATCAAAATCATCGTTAAGAATCGTAGTGCCCTGAGTGGTGTTGACCTGCATCTTCCGAGTGGTGATGACATTCGTATGAGCGGTTTACGAAAGTTCGCAGCAGTGGTTCCACTGTACACGCTTCAAGACGATGGTGAATCAATATTCAATAATCGCACGCAAGAGCTACTGCGTCCAAATATGGACTTAGGTTATTACCAGCCAGTAGATGAAATCGGTCAGTTTGTTGGTGATACGGTTTCTCCTGGTTTCGTTGTAAACATCGGTACTGGCAACTTTGAGCGCGTTTGGAAAGATGATGGCATTAAAGAACCTTTCATCAGTATTTTCATTTGGACGGTTGTATTCTCAATTCTGACGGTTATGTTCACGTTAGTGATTGGTTTGGTTCTTGCGAGTGTGGTTCAGTGGGAGGAGCTTAAGGGCCGCGCAGTTTATCGAGTGCTGCTGATTCTGCCTTATGCGGTTCCGGCATTTATCTCAATCCTGATCTTTAAAGGTCTCTTCAACCAAAGTTTTGGCGAAATCAACATGGTATTAAACGCCATCTTTGGCATCAGTCCATCTTGGTTCTCTGACCCATTATTAGCCAAGACCATGGTGATGATTGTGAACACTTGGCTTGGTTTCCCTTACATGATGATTTTGTGTATGGGCCTTCTAAAAGCGATTCCAGACGACCTTTACGAAGCCTCCGCCATTGATGGTGCGAATTTTGTTCAGAATTTCACTAAAGTGACTTTACCAATGATGATTAAACCTTTGACTCCACTACTGATTGCGAGCTTTGCGTTTAACTTTAACAACTTCGTTATGATTCAGCTATTGACTGGCGGTGGTCCAAACATGATTGGTACCTCTGAGCCAGCGGGCTACACTGATCTACTTGTGAGTTACACGTACCGTATTGCATTTGAAGGGGCAGGTGGTCAGGACTTCGGTCTCGCAAGTGCAATTGCAACGCTTATCTTCCTGTTGGTTGGCGCGCTAGCACTGCTGAACCTTCGTTTCACCAAGCTATCTCAGGACTAAGGAGCAACGACCATGGCTATTGTGCAAGGTAAATCTTTAAAGTACCGAGTCTGGGCGACCCATATTGCTCTTTGGGCTTTCCTGTCACTTATCATTTTTCCACTATTGATGATCATTGCGATTTCATTCCGTGAGGGTAACTTTGCGACGGGGAGCTTGATTCCTGACAACCCATCGCTAGAACACTGGAAGCTTGCATTAGGCTTCTCGGTAACAAATGCAGATGGATCGGTCACCCCTCCTCCATTCCCGGTACTGACTTGGCTCTGGAATTCGGTAAAAGTTGCTGGAATTACCTCAATTCTTATTGTGGCCTTGTCTACCACATCGGCATACGCGTTTGCTCGTTTGCGTTTCAAAGGCAAAAATACCATTTTGAAAGCGATGATGATTTTTCAAATGTTCCCAGCAGTGCTCGCTCTGGTGGCTTTGTACGCATTGTTTGACAAGCTAGGGCAGTACATTCCTTTCCTTGGCTTGAACACCCATGGTGGTCTGATCTTCTCCTACTTGGGGGGTATCGCGTTGCACGTTTGGACGATTAAAGGCTATTTTGAGACGATTGATAACTCGTTAGAAGAAGCCGCAGCATTGGATGGCGCAACGCCGTGGCAAGCTTTCCGGTTGGTATTACTGCCACTATCCGTGCCGATTCTTGCCGTAGTGTTTATCCTGTCATTTATCGGCGTTGTTGGTGAGGTACCAGTCGCATCTCTATTACTTTCTGATGTTGACTCTTACACTTTAGCCGTTGGTATGCAGCAGTACTTATATCCTCAAAACTATCTATGGGGTGACTTCGCAGCAGCAGCAGTACTATCTGCACTACCAATTACAATCGTATTCTTACTCGCACAACGTTGGTTGGTCGGTGGTCTGACGGCTGGTGGGGTGAAAGGGTAATCTCTATTGGTTTTTGAGAGAGAAAGAATAACAACGAGAGGGCGACCATATGGTCGTCTTTGTTTTTAGCATCGATATTATCACTCTGGTTTGGCTGCCGATCCGTGATATCAGGCTATTTTGGCGTTACGCACAGATCGTCGGTCAAAACTCACGGCTAGAAGGTGCACAGCCAACATATTGGAGCAGTGTGTACAAACTCTCTTGCTGTAATGCGACGCGTCGGAAAAGATCGGCAAATGTGTTATCACCACCAAAACAGGTTTGAATGTAGTGGTTAATTTCGTCCTCTTTATAACCCTCTACATACATGGTGCGTACCCACTGATATTCGACCGCTTTTAAATTAGTCAACGTGGGTTCGCTTAATGTGGTCTCTTTTAATTTCAAGATACGAACTCTGTTCAATGCCAAAAATTGAAGGAGGATTTAATCAAACCAAAGTGAAATATTTATGACAATTAGAGTCGTGTATGAAGTGGATGACAGAATCATGACATTGTGACCACCCATTATCTGTCATTTCTTTCTCCGTTGTTACAGATTTTAGACCGCTAAACCACAGTGGATGCTGTGGTTTAGCGTTTAAATTACAATGTTGCTGGTGGTAAATCAGGACTTGGTGCTTGAGCTTTTTTGCGAACCTTAATTTGCGATAAGATAACGCCAGAGATCACCAACATGCCGCCGATGATATGGTAAACATGCACTTCCTCACCGAGCATGGACGAAGCGAGAGCAACAGATACGACCGGCATCAGGTTCATAAACATCGCGCTTGAATCAGCTCCAATTAAATCAATCGCTTTCACCCACATTAAGGGCGCAAAAATAGACGCAGCAATACCAGCATAGGCAATCAAAGGTAACGCGCTTTGGCTTGGTAGAAGTTGCTCGCTGCTCAGCCACAAGGGGGTCAGCATGATCAGTGTGAAAAAGCCCTGCATATATACCAATGTCATGCTGTTGAAAGGCATCTTCCAGCGTTTCAGCAACACACAGTAAATCGCATAACTGAGTGCAGCCAGAAGCATTAGGCTGTCACCTTGCGTTATATCTTGATGCAAGAAGTAGGCGATGTCACCGTGACCCAGCATAAACGCCAAACCGCCTAATGAAATTACACCACCTGCCACGCTTAACATGGAAATCGACTTACCCAATAAAGGCACACTTAAGAAAACACTGAACAAAGGGACGAGAGAGGTAATCAGCGCCATATTAGAAGCGGTTGTCGTCAAGCCTGCGTAATACCCTAGGGATTGGTTTAGTACCATGCCTAACAGCGCCAGGAATGCTAACTTCGCGAGGTATGGGCGAATAACATGACGTTGTTTAATCACTGCGGGCAAGCAGAATGGCGTCAGAATAACCATAGCGAGAAACCAACGGTAGAAGCTCATGGCACTTGGCTCGATGGCACTTGCAGCCATTTTATTTACGATGGAATTCCCACCCCAAATCATGACAGTAAAAAATGGGAGCAAATATACCATGGAGACCTCTTTGCGGAATAATGAATGGCGCCAGTTTGACAGGTCTTTATAATGGAATGTATCTCTTGAAAGACATCGTAAGCGATAGGAAGACAAATTTGCAAAAGAGCAAGAGGATTATTCACCCATCATTATCAATTGACATTGCACCATCAGATTTCTTTATGAATTTTGAGGCTTTCCTGTCGAATACGGAAACTCGTGTTCACAGTCATCCATGGGGGCAGGTTCAGTTGATCAGTGGCGGCATTCTGGAAATCAATGCGGAAGACACGCGTTTCTTAGCACCACCTCATCTCGCGATATGGGTGCCTGCAGGTATTCGTCATACCAGTTATAACCGTAAACCATTGGAGTATTGCTCTTTAAACATCGATCCTAAATTGACTCAGAACTTCCCATCCAAAACCAGTTTGATCAAAGTCACCCCCATTGTTTCGGCCGTTGTGGAAGACTTTCGTCAGCGTGATATCAATGTCGCTAAAAGCGAAGAGGATACGCGCCTTGTTCAAGTCTTGCTGGATCAATTAGGCAAACAAGAAGTTGAGCATCACTTCTTACCAACAACGGACAACAAGTATTTAGCGCCTATCTTAAAAGCGGTAGAGCAAGCTCCAACCGATGAAATCAGTTTGGGAGATTGGGCTGAGAGAGTTCACACCACAGAGCGCACGTTAGCTCGCCATTGCCAAAGCGAATTGGGGATGAGCTTTACAGAGTGGCGACTCAGAGTACGCTATTTGTATTCGATGGAGTTATTAAGAAAAGGGCAGACAGTCAAAGAAGTGGCACTGACGTTGGGTTACAACCAGGCTAGTCCTTTTATTGCCATGTTCAAGAAATACTCCGGCATCACACCGGAGCAATACAAGAATCGCCTACTTTAGTTGAGTCAGGACGTAGTCTAAACCGCCGATAATAGCAGCCACTTGAGCGTCGTTGCACTCTTCGTCTGTGACTTTCGGGCTGTCTGGGTAAACTTCTGTTGTGGTGCCGTAAGTACAGTTGGTGACGCCGCCACATAGGCCTAGTTTCACCATTGGGTAATTAATCACACCAAACTGTACCACTGGTGAGCCGATGATCTCACCCTGGTCGTCTGCTGGTGCTATGTGAGTCACTTTTGCGACGGATTCAATGACGGCTTTTTGGAAGTCTGGTTGCGGGTTTTCCGTGTCACCTACTGTGTAGAAACCGTCAGGGATTATGCCTTCGATGTATTCAACACCATCACGCGCGGCAAGTGCAGGGCGGAATTCGGTCTCATCGCTATCAGTGGTTTCATGTAGGTCGATGTGCATCAGAACATCACCTAATGTTGAAACGAGATTGATTAAGTTGGCTGATTCTTCCGCTGGGCTGTCTGCATAGAAAGAGCGATTTGGGTCAATTGCATTTGGATTCCAGCGATTAATGACTTCATAGCCCCAAGGGCTTACACAGGGTGCAACCACAATATTAAAGTGCTCCGCATAACGCTCTGCTTGTGTTTCAACAAACTTCAACGCACCGTGAACGCCACTTGTCTCGTAGCCATGAACGCCACCTGTAACCAAAACAACAGGCTTGGCAGCGTCCCAGTTGCGAGTCTTAATACAAAATAGAGGGAAGCGTGCTTCGTCGTAAGAAAGTACGCCATATTGATCAACATCAAAACGTGCTTGTAGGGCATCGATTTTAGTGACCACTTCTTGTTGGTAGCTACGTTTTACCTCACGTTGCATGCACCAAGCTTTACGTTCTGCTTCTCCCCATGGCTGGCCTAGGGTACCGATTGGGTAAGTGTATCTGCTTTTCATCTATACTCTTCTTTTGAGTGCTTGAAAGATAAGACAAGACTAGTCTTCTCTAAAAGCGACGGCAACAGAAAACACGATTTGTGGTTTTATTCTTTGTTAAATCATAACTTTGCTGAGTGATTTAATAGTGTTACATTCTGTTACTTATTCAATCCCATAAAAGAGGCAAATAAATGGCTGGAGCAAGTTTACTAACACTGTTGGATGACATTGCTGCTGTATTGGATGATGTTGCTTTGATGTCTAAGGTGGCGGCAAAAAAAACGGCAGGTGTACTGGGTGACGATTTGGCACTCAATGCGCAACAGGTGTCGGGTGTTGTGGCAGAACGCGAAATTCCAGTGGTGTGGGCGGTAGCCAAAGGATCGCTCAAGAACAAGCTGATTTTAGTACCTTCAGCGCTGTTAATCAGTGCTTTTATTCCATGGCTGATTATGCCATTGCTCTTAATTGGTGGTTTGTTTCTCTGCTTTGAAGGAGCGGAGAAGATTTTAGAAAAACTCTTTCCTCATGCGCACCAGCATGAAGAGAAAGAGGAGCAGGTCAACGTCGGTGAATCGGTAGAAGAATACGAAAAAAGAAAAGTGGCTGGCGCGATTCGTACAGACTTTATCCTCTCTGCAGAAATAATCGTCATTGCCCTGGGGACGGTGACGGGGTCGAGTATCGTCACTCAAGTCCTAGTGGTGAGTTTTATCGCAGTGCTAATGACAATTGGTGTGTACGGTTTAGTTGCAGGTATCGTTAAGCTTGATGATCTCGGCTTCTATTTTGAGCGCACATCAAATGGCAAAGGTCTAAAGGCGTGGTTAGGGGGTGTTCTTGTCGCGTTTGCCCCTAAATTAATGAAGACGCTGACGGTTGTGGGAACTGCTGCGATGTTCCTAGTGGGGGGCGGTATTATTGTGCATAACGTGCCTGCCATTCATCACTTGATCGAACCCATTATCATGGGCTTCCATGGTCATACCCTTGCGACGGCGATCGTGCCGATATTGCTCAATGGGGTGATTGGCGTGATTGCTGGCTTGGTTGTGGTCGCTGTTTGGAGTGTGATAGAGAAGGTTCGTGGTAAATAACGACTCAACAGACACTAGACTGCACTCTCGAGGTTTATAGAAACCAAAACAAAGGGGCATGCCTTCTTATATCGAATATAGTGGCATGCCCTTTTCATTTCGCGAAGGTGATTACTTCACTTCCCACTCAATCTTTTCATTTGCGCGAATAGGTACAACGATGTCGTTACCAAATGGCATTGTCTCTGGTACGTCCCAAGATGCTTTTTCTAGGGTTACGCTGTCTGTATTACGAGCTATTCCGTAAAAATCTGGTCCATTTAAGCTTGCAAACGCTTCTAGATTTTCCAGTTTGCCGGCTTTCTCAAACACTTCTGCGTACAATTCTAATGCAGCGTGTGCTGTATAAGAACCTGCGCAGCCACAAGCCGACTCTTTTGCGCCTTTTGCGTGTGGTGCTGAATCTGTACCTAAAAAGAACTTGCTGCTGCCGCTCGTTGCTGCCTCAATAAGCGCTTGCTGGTGGGTATTACGCTTAAGAATCGGTAGACAGTAGAAATGTGGCTTAATACCGCCCACAAGCATGTGGTTACGGTTAAACAGCAGGTGGTGAGCAGTAATGGTTGCTGCAACGTTATCAGATGCGCTCTTAACGAAATTTGCAGCATCGGTCGTTGTGATGTGTTCTAGAACGATTTTTAGGTTAGGGAAGTCGTTGACGATAGGAGCAAGAACCGTGTCCAGGAATTCCTTCTCACGGTCGAAGATATCAACATGGTTATGAGTCACTTCACCATGCACCAAAAGCAGCATACCAACTTCTTCCATCGCCTCGAATACGTGGTAGATGTTCTTTGCGTCGGTTACGCCAGAATCAGAATTGGTGGTTGCGCCTGCTGGGTAGAGTTTTGCAGCAACGATTTTGCCTGTTGCTTTGGCCGCACGAATTTCGTCTGGTGTGGTGTTGTCGGTAAGGTATAGCGCCATGAGAGGCTCAAATTGCTCGCCATGTTGCTCAGCAAGGATTCGGTCTCGATAGGCGAGTGCCATTTCAGTATTGGTCACGGGTGGGACGGTGTTTGGCATGATCAGTGCACGACCGTTGTAACGGCTTATATCGCGAACGGTATCTTTGAGAACTTCACCATCGCGTAAGTGAACGTGCCAATCGTCAGGACGAGTTATAGTCAGTGTTGTCATTAATTGCTCCCACCATTAAAAAATTATGCTTGGAGCCTAAACGCTGCATTTACCTCAAGAGCAAACGCTTGCGCTTAGGCGACAGGATGATAGTGGAATTGTTGTTCCATTTCACCCCATTTCTCACATTTCTTTACGGTGGGAGCTCAGTTAGTTACTTAACTGTCAACCAAAGCGCGTGAATTGTGCCCGGTAGGAAGAAGAAGAAAGTCAGGATCAGGTTAATGAAGAAGTCTTTTTCTAGACCTTTTTTCATGTAAACCGCCACTGGTGGAAGGAAGATACAAAGTAGAATGAGGATCAGTTTATCATTATCCATGGTCTATGCTCCGGATAGGTTATTTATTAGTGCTAAAAACGGGGGCGAATTATGTGCTCTATACCAGGCCGGGGCAATCTTGATTCCGTCAATACTGTGCAAATTTCTAGGCGGTTATTCACAAAATGTGATTCACTGACACATATTGTGAGAGACGGGTAATGAAGACTTATCGATGTAACACGTATAAATTTACGCTTTTTACCTACTTGGGTTTGGGTCACCAAGCTTATGGAGATATGATAGTAGAACCATTAAAAAGTACCTGTAGGAAGTAGGTTATGTCGCAATCAGTGTTGTCCCAAATAAATGTTTTTCCAGTGAAATCTGTCGGAGGTGTCAGCTTATCTTCGGCTTGGGTAGAAAAACAAGGGCTAAGTTTTGATCGTCGATTTATGATTGCGACGTCAGATGGTTCAATGGTGACGGCACGAAAATTCCCGCAAATGGTGACGATTAAATCAGCGTTGTTGCCAGATGGTGTGGTGTTTACCAGCCTTGGGGAAGAGCCATTAACGATCCGCTATCAAGACTTCAAAATGCAGGAAGCACCCGCAACGGTCTGGAAAGACAGTTTTACGGCCTACACCACCACTGACGAGGCGGATGATTGGTTCAGTAAAGTATTGGGACTTCGTGTTGAGTTGCTTTTCACGGGCGAGCAATCAAATCGTGTAAGAGACAAGTTGGGTCACAACGTCAGCTTTGCCGATGGTTATCCAGTACTCGTTATCAGCGAAGCATCACTGGAGGAGCTGAACCGCAGAAGTGCTGAACAGCACTCAATGGACCAATTTCGAACCAACCTAGTCGTTTCTGATACCACGCCATTTGAAGAAGATACATGGAAACGCATTCGTATTGGTGAAGTCGAGTTTGAATCAGTGAAGCCTTGTGAGCGTTGTATTCTCACCACGGTTAATACCCAGCGAGGCACTTTTCGAGAAAGTAAAGAACCACTTAAAACACTGCAAGAGTTCCGTGCAAATGAGCGTGGCGGCGTGTTTTTTGGTCAAAATCTTGTTGCCCTTAACCAAGGTATTATCCGTTCAGGTGACCATGTTGAGGTTTTGGAATACAAGGAACCAGAGTTCTACCCTGACAATTCTCCCAAACGAATGACGTTGACCTGCGTTGAACGGGAGGAGATCGCGCGTGACTTTGTTACCTTATGGCTTGAGCCAAGAGAGGGACAATTGCCGACATATCTGCCGGGGCAGCATCTTCCTATTGTAGTGGAGGTTGATGGGCAGACCATTGGGCGTCGTTACACGCTCTCTTCAAGTCCATCCCGCCCAGGCCGTTACGCAATTTCCGTCAAGCGTGTTTCTGGTGGGCGCGTATCCAACGCTTTACTTGATAACCTGCAAATAGGGGATGTTTTAGAAGCCGAAACACCCGATGGTCAATTTCATCTAAAAGCGCACGCTGTGCAACCTTTGCTCTTGATGTCTGCTGGTAGCGGCGTCACGCCAATGCTATCTATGGTTCGGTACTTAGCGGATCACAATCAACTTGATGACGTGGTGTTCTACCATCAATGCAGTAGTGAGATTGATATCCCGTGTAAAGATGAGCTAAATGAATTAAAACGTCAGAATCCGGGCTTAGATGTGAAAATATGTTTAACCCAGCCTTCAATTGATTGGTTTGGCCTGAAAGGGCGTGTCAGTTTATCTCATATCAAGCAAATCAAGGATGTGGAACACCGCCAAGTGTTTGTCTGTGGTCCTGATGGTTTTATGCAAAAGGCGAAAAACCTACTGCTAAAGAAAGGGCTTCCAGAAGGCAATTACCATCAAGAAGCATTTGGCGTTGCGATGGCAGCAGCCAAGCCAGAGAAAAGTGTTGAGATTGAGTTTAACGGCGTTAAGTGGATGGGCAATAACCAACAAACGTTACTTGAGCAAGTTGAAAATGCAGGTAAGCATATCACTAACAGTTGTCGTGCCGGCTTGTGCGGCGCTTGTGAGGTTCAATTGGAATCAGGGCTGGTTGATCATCCGGACTTGCCGGCGCTAAGTGCAGAAGAACGAGCGATGGGTAAAGTATTAGCATGTTGCGCTATTCCACAAACAGACGTAACACTCAAAGATTAAATCGTCATACCAATCATTACTCAATGAAAACGCCGCGAATTGAGCGGCGTCTTTCTTATCTGGTGCAGAGTGATTTCACAATCGACCCACACTGACTAACAGCGTAATTTAGTCATAGATCGTTGGGATTGGTTGACGTTTGTGCTGAGTCATTTTGTAGATAGCTACAAGACGGTCGCTTACCTCTTGAGATACAGGTTTGCCCTCTAGGAAGTCATCGATCTGATCGTAAGTTAGGCTCAGTGCGTCTTCGTCAGCTTTTTGTGGCGCAAGTTCTTCCAAGTCTGCGGTTGGTACTTTCTTTACAAGCTGCTCAGGCGCACCGAGTGTTGCCGCAACTTCACGAACTTGGCGTTTACTTAAGCCAAACAGTGGGGCCATGTCGCATGCACCGTCACCAAACTTGGTGTAAAAACCGGTGATGTTTTCTGCTGAGTGGTCAGTACCAAGAACGAGGCCACCGACGTATCCAGCGATTTCATATTGAGCCACCATGCGAGCACGTGCTTTTACGTTGCCTTTGACGAAATCAACTTTTGCGGCATCAGTTGGCAGAAGCCCAGAGCCTTGCAATGCGACGTGAGAAGCGCCATGAAGACCATCTACACCAGCTTTGATGTTAACCGATACTGAATGTGTTGGCTGGATAAAGTCCAGCGCAAGCTGCGCTTCGTCTTCATCCTTTTGCTCACCGTAAGGCAGGCGGACGGCGATAAATTGGTACTTAGTGTCGCCAGTTTCTTCATTGAGTTGGTCCACGGCCAGCTGTGCCAAACGACCACACGTTGTTGAGTCAACGCCGCCGCTGATACCAAGAACAAGAGCCTTGCAGCCAGCATTTTGCAATTTGCGTTTAATAAAAGCGACGCGGCGTTCAATTTCGAAATGTGAGTCGATAGAGGGGAGTACTCGCATTTCATCGCGGATGGATTGTTCCATTTAGGTTTCCTTTTCCTACAAATAGGTTTGACACAAATAGTATTACACCGAAGCAACTTTAAACCAAGACACCCTCGTCAAATCACAAGTCTCAGGCTTATTTGGGTACAGTGATCGCTCAGATATATTAGATTCATACTGCTTGAGAGGTTTATCGTTCACAAATGATGAGAAAATGGTCATTTGATATCAATAAACGTCGCATTGGTGTCAAAAAGCGCTAAAGATTAGTAGTATCATACCGAATCCATTGGATTAGAAAACTCTCTTTAACCGGGTAATCATTAGATATGAAAAAACTTGCCGTTTTTGGCAGCGCATTTAACCCTCCAAGCTTGGGCCACAAGAGTGTCATTGAGTCACTGAGTCACTTTGATCTTGTGCTTCTGGAACCAAGCATTGCACACGCTTGGGGCAAAGATATGTTGGATTATCCAATACGGTGCAAACTGGTTGATGCCTTTATTAGTGACTTGGGGCTTTCTAATGTTCAACGATCAGACGCTGAGCAAGCTTTACACCAACCGGGACAAAGTGTCACCACTTTTGAACTATTGGAAAAAACTCAAGAAATCTACACGCATGCCGACATAACTTTCGTCATTGGCCCTGATAATTTCTTTAAATTTGCTAAATTTTATAGAGCAGATGAGATTATGGAGCGTTGGACTGTAATGGCGTGTCCCGAGAGGGTCAAAATTAGAAGTACGGACATTCGCGATGCACTGGCAAAAGGAAAAGACGTCAGCTCGTTCACAACATCAGGTGTTGGTGAACTATTGCGAAGTGAAGGTTTATACAAGTAAGCATAATTTGAATACGAGAGGTCAGGCTTTTCATGGTTAAAATTGTGGTATCTAGTACATGTGCGCTGCTCGTAGCAACACAAGCTCACGCTGCATGTCACTATTTGCCTGATCGGTCCGTCGTATTTGCAGATAACACCATGCAAATCTGCGAGGATACTTTTGATAGCATTAGCATTCTTGGTATCGACACTCGCGACTGGTATATCACTGGCAAATCAGTGGAAAGTCCAATAAGCAGTCACTGGGAACATAGTTACTGGGAACAGTGGGCAATTCGGTCGGAAGACACGCCCGTTCTCACTCAAAATCTTGAGAACAGCTATTTTGGTTTAGGGCTTTGGATGCCAGAGGAGTTGCGTGAAGAAGAAGAGAAAATGAGCGCTGAAGAGTGGCTAAAAAATCATGGTTTGATGTTCAGTGTTGGTTTTGGGGATAAGCAAGATGGTGAACCAAGAATGCGTTTTGATTATCGTTGGCATGAATACTACGATGCTGATTGGATGATGCAGATTGAAGTTCCGTTTTAAAATGACTCAATGCTAAAAGCACGTAAAGGTGCTCGGTCGTTTTCTTCCCATTGATTGCACTACTTAAAGTGCTTCTCCGAACACAAGGAAGCATAGCTGCTCGTATTCCCCCAAATTGTTGTCGAATAATTTGGCCACTATTTCTGATTGTTTCTTACCAGAAAGCTTCATCTTACGTGCTTCTCTCATTGTCAGAACCAAACAAAGTTCGATAGAAACTCGTGACTCACAACCCGGTGTCCATTGGTTAATGGAATCGGTTAGAGCTGAGCGAGTCAGTGCGGGTTTTAGCGTCAGTACTTCGTGCCGAACAACCGCTAGTAAATTCAATTGATGTTCACTGCGTGCTTTGGTCGTTACTAATTTTTCAATAAGCGCTGACAGTAAAGCCGATGGCTCCACGTAGCCTGCTTGTTGAGGAAATACGTCAGTTAAACGCACAGAAAAAGCACAACGAGTTACTCGTGTGTTGGGTAAAAAGGTGAGTGCGCTCAAACATCCCTGAGGAATCCAGAAGTGCTGCCCCGGTTCAATGGCATACTCATGTTTACCCAGTTTAATGAGCGCCAAACCTTCTACTACGGATAGTAAGCTATGTTTTAGTGCCTTTTTACGCGCAGCAACATTAAGAAAAGGGTAATTAGCGTCGTGAAATTCTATTGCGTAGTTCATTGTGGATACCAGAGTTCTTGAGGCGCTAAGGGTAACGCTAAACCTCTAAATTGCCAACCGGGTAACAGAGTTTTTTACTAATAGGAATGATAATGTTACTGGTATGACCATGTTAAAAGTATGGTCTGAAATGCTGCGGCTTGGCGAAACAATGCGTAAGATGTGCAAGCTTTTTTTGAAATGAATTAAATAATGACTGCCAATACTGATCCCTATATTGAAATCCGTCCATACAACGACGAAGAAATTCCAGCAGCGCTGGACCGCCTGATCAAAGACGATGAATTCATCAGTGCGATTTTAGACCATCGCTTTGAAAACAGAGCTGCGTGGTTCAAAACACTTATGAGTCCTATTATCCGTGTCTACTTAAAAGCGAAGTGGAGTAAACTGGATTCTGTGGAATCGATACAGTTAGAGGTTAAGAAATACCTTCAAGATACGCTAAATCGAACCACCGACGGAGTGACGTTTTCGGGCTTGGACAAATTGGATAAGAATACGTCTTACTTGTTTGTTTCCAATCACCGTGATATCGCGATGGATCCTGCGCTGGTGAATTTCGGTTTACATCAAACGGAGCATCGAACCGTAAGAATTGCGATTGGTGATAACTTACTTAAGAAGCCATGTGCCACTGAGTTAATGCGACTCAATAAGAGCTTTATCGTGAAACGTTCAGCGAAAGCACCGCGTGAAATGATGAAAGCATTGAGTTTATTGTCTAGTTACATTAAGCACTCTTTAGATACTGGGAACTCCATTTGGATTGCACAAAAAGAAGGTCGTGCGAAAGACGGCAATGATTTTACCGATCCTGCAATCCTAAAAATGTTTCATGTAGAAGGGCGTAAACAAAAAATTAGCTTTGGTGAATACACGCGTTCACTCAAGATTGTGCCGGTGTCTATCGCTTATCAAAATGATCCTTGTGACATTGCAAAAGCCAAAGAACTGTATGAAAAAGCAGAAAATGGCAGCTATAGGAAAGGTGAGTTTGAAGACATTGAAAGCATCATTCAAGGCATTGTAGGCTACAAAGGCAAAGTGCATGTTGCATTTGGTGATGTAATAGATCAAGAGTTCGCAACGCCGGATGAGTTAGCGAATGAAATCGATCGCCAAATCCACAATAATTACCGTGTCTTCCCAATCAACTTGCTGGCTGCAGGTCGCGAAGATCAATCAATTACTGAATCGGTAAAAACTGAGTTGCAACAGAAGCTTGAACAGTTGCCAGTTGGTGCACATAGCTATTTAGTTGCCAGTTATGCAAACCCAGTAAACAACCAAGAGTAATCCCGTAGTGTCCATTACGCCAAGGTGGTGGACATTAACAGCGAGGGGCAAGGTTTCATCGGAATTTATCTCAGGCGTGCATTATTGTTAGATTCTACCTCTGTTCCTCTTGTTATGCTGAGTTCATACCATTAAATTGAGTGTCTTTGGAAATATTCCTATCTTAAGGTGCAACCGCGCCACCCAAGGTTAAGTTTGTTGGCCATTTTGTCACTCTATTCCCTCCCAAGAAAATATTGCCTTTCACTGTCATGGTGTCAGGAAATGCCGTGAGCTTTGAGCCGCCTATATAAAGGTTACCATCCACCACTAAGCCTTCTGGAAGTTCTTTTAACGGTGTTCGGATGACGCTTAAATCCCCTTTTACTCTCAGTCTTGCAGGTAAACTTATCAGCTGCGTATCGGTAAGATTTAAATAGCCACCCAGTTTGACACCATTCGGCCAGCGATCAATTTTACTGCCAAGTAAGTTTGCGTAACCTTTAATTTTAATACCAGGTCTTACCGTCTTGAGGGCACTGTTTGTTGCTTCGAGGCTGCCTCGTATGTCTAGCCCCTTAGGAAGTTTAGTAATTGGTGTCTGTGAGATATTGAGGTTTCCCTTAACGAGCAAACCGCTAGGGATTGAAGTATAGGGTTTATTACGCAGGTCGATATTGCCGTAGTTGTCGGTATGTCCGAACTTGGCATAATAATTAAGCTCATAGGCGGCGATAGTGGTAGAGAAAGTCGTCAGAGCGAGAAAGAGGGTGAGAATGCGCATGACCATCACAACGGTTGATAAAATCATGCAAAGAATAACGTAAAGCGTCTCTCGTCGCTACATCGACATTCAATAAGAATATGAGATGCAGCCAAGAACTCAATACGCATCTTTGTTAAGATATTAGGGCTTGATTAAGGAAAATATTCATGAATTTAAAGTCGATTGCATTTTTGGTAGCAAGTACCGCGTTGGCGTTTCCAAGTGTGGTAATAGCGAAAATTTACAGCACGCCAGATACCCAAGCATTAGTTATCGCCAACGGAAAACTGGGGCAGCGCATTTGCTACTACGAAGACAAAGCATACACATTCGGTGCCGTGTTAAATGTCGAGGGTGTGCTACTTATGTGCACTGACGAGAATGACTTTGAAAATAATAGTGCCCTGAAGTGGGTTGTGCTTCAACAAGATAAAAAATAGCAACGGTGAAAGTTGTTCAAAAAAGCGAGCTATATACTCGCTTTACCTATTTACAATGGAACATTGACCATCGGATGAAATATCCTGATTAACGCGCCAGAGAGCGAGTCTTAAGCTCAAATATCAGCTTTTCTGCACTGACTTCAAACTTAAATCGGGCCGTTAGCTCTCTCGATTCCTCTGTTAGCTCTGAAACATTGTACTCGACGGCAGGACATACTGCCGTTGCCATTTCGATGTATTTCGCCAACTCAGTTTCTAACACTGCTTTAGTTTCTGCGAAAATCGTTACATCGGCCACATCATCACCTTCTTTGATGATAAAACCCATTTCACCAGCGCAACCACAAGTTTCACATACTTGGTTTTGTTCTAATTCAGTACTCATAACGAATCCTCTTATAAAAACTAAGGGTATTCTATCAGGTATTTGATCTCTATCTACAAAAATGAATGATTTTGGATAAAAAAAGCGCGGTATGTTATGTTGTTAATGAGGTTTAATTAAATTTATTAGAATTTACTTAATAAAATTAGTGTGATATGTATCAATATTTAATGTCAATTAACCTATATATTTGAGAGAATTTTGTCAGGTTAGTTGAACTGGTGCTTATTTTATAAGACTATTTCCAGATTAATTATTTTTACATAATTATCATTCTTGGCCAGTAAATATTTGAGACGAATAGATTGGTGTAAAGTTTTGATGGAGTGGACTTTTCGCCATATTTTGAGTCACATTTACTGATATAAATGTTACTACAATTGCACGTTACGCAGTGCAGTTTAGTTTTGATTGCTGCCTTAATTTTTATGTCAAGAACATACAGTTCATGACGCTAAGGATGATTTTCATTCTGGTCTCATTTAATAGTGAGTTAGATGGATTTACAAAGAGAAGAGCTTAAAATATGCCAAAGCGTAGTAAAGAAGATACCGAAATCACTATCCAGAAGATAATGGATGCCGTTGTTGATCAGCTTCTGAGACTTGGTTATGACAAAATGTCTTACACCACATTAAGTCAACAGACTGGTGTGTCGCGTACAGGTATTAGTCACCATTTTCCTAAGAAAACGGACTTTACCGCCGCGCTAGACGGTCGCATCTTCAAAATGTTCGTCGAGCATCTAGAATTTGATAAAGGTCTGGAGGCGTTTTCTAATAGTTGGATTAAGGCTATAGAAGATACGGAATTCCTAGCGATTTTACGTTTGTTGTTCCACCATATTGTCACTACAGAAAGTGCACATGAGTTTGCGGCAAACGGCATTGATCGTCTGTACAAAATGGCTGATAGTCAATTTGGAACAGGGAGCGATAAAGAGTTGGAGTGGTTGATTGGCCGTTCGTTAATTCAAATGAGCAAATAACACGAAAACATTTAATGAAAATAATAAGAAAGCCCCGCAACCGCTGTGGGGCTTTTTGTTTTCGCGTGATTTGTTTTCGCGTGATTTGCTATTTTTGCGTGACGTGATGGATACGCAAGCCAGAAGCTTTCTCTTTATGCTGCCGCGTGGACTTGCGGAAAATCGAGAGTAGGGTGTTTGGTTACGATAGAACGATAGCCATAAACCTGCGCAATGCGCTCAGGAGTGAGTACTTTCCATGGCGTATCATCGCAAACGAGCTTACCATCATGCAGTAAAACCAAACGGTCTGAGTATTGCGAAGCTAAGTTTAGATCGTGCAGTACGATAATCACCGCAGCATTATTCTTTTTAGCAGCCTCACGAGCGATATTGAGCGTGTTGTGCTGGTGGGCCAAATCTAATGCTGACGTCGGCTCGTCCAACATTAGGATCTTTCTATCATTTGATTGGTGCAATTGGGTTAGCACACGTGCGAGGTGTAAACGCTGCTTTTCACCGCCAGATAAGGCGGGGTAGAGTCTATCGGCTAAATGCAGCACATCCGTTTTAGCCATATAGTGAAGCGCTAATTCAGATGTTTCTCTATGAGTAATAGAAAGAGGAATAGCGCCCAGTTCAACCACTTCTCTCGCTAAGAAAGGAAACGTTAGCGTACTATGCTGAGGTAGCATCGCAACGTGTCTCGCACTCTCTGCTGGCTCCCAGTCGTTTTTCTGCTTACCAAAGAACTGGATGTCATTGTGAGAGGGAACTTCACCGCACAGCAGCTTCAACAAAGTACTTTTACCTGCGCCATTAGGGCCTAACAAAGCGGTTACTTCTCCTGCACGAATATCAATGCTGATATCGTCTAGTACGACTTGGTTTCCGTATCTCATTGAAATATTTCTGCCAGACAAAACGATGTCGTTCATTAAAGGCTCTTCCCTTTTTGTTGGAACAGTAAGTAGATAAAGAAGGGGGTACCTATCAGGGCAGTGATGATGCCTACAGGGAGCTCTGCAGGAGCAACCACAACACGAGCAAACATATCAGCTGCAGTAAGAAGCAAGGCTCCCATCAATGCAGAAATAGGCAGCAGCGTACGATGATCGGGACCAGCAAGCATGCGACCTAGGTGAGGGATCACTAGGCCGATAAAGCCAATCGCACCACTTATGCTTACTGTGATACCGACCCCTATCGCCGATAGAAGAATGAGCTGTCGTTTGAGTTTTTGAACGGGAACACCAAGGTGCCTTGCCTCCGGTTCACCCAACAGCAGTGCATTTAACGACATGGCTTTTTTCTGGAACCAGAACATCAGCAACGCAAGTGCTGCGGCAGCTAAACCAATTCCTGACCAGTTTGCCCCTGCTAATGAACCCATGGACCAAAGTGTTAAATCACGGAGCATTTGGTCGTCAGCGATAAAGTTCATAAAATTGATCGCTGCACCAGAAAGGGCGGTGATCGCGACCCCCGCGAGTAACATGATAGTCACAGAGGTACCAAACTTGCTCGTGCCTAACCAGTAAACCAACAAGGTTGTGATCGCGCCACCCAAGAAGGCGAAAAAAGGCAGCGCTGCTAAGTTTACTAGTGCCGGGTAGTTTTGACTAACGTCAGCAAATACGACGATCGCAAATGCACCACCAAGCGCTGCACCAGCAGAGACCCCGATGATGCCCGGCTCGGCAAGTGGATTACGAAATAGCCCCTGCATGACAACGCCGCAAATAGCGAGAATTGCTCCGATAAACATACATAGAATAGTACGAGGAAGTCGGATTTCGTTGATGACTAACTGAATATGAGGAGCAAGGTCAGAACCTGCACCAATTAAGCTACTCAAGCTGTCTGAGAAGCTGATATTCATTGGACCTACGGTTATGGACGCTACTGCGATAAAGACCAAAATGGCAGACAGCGCAAGTAAGGTAGTCGATAAAGGGATACGTCTTAACAACATTAAATTTCTCTAAGGGTACAGCAGTTCGTTGAGGCGCTTAGCTTCAGAAAGACTTTGAAGACCAAGGCCACCAACAAGGGCATGGCCATCAATAGTGATGATATTTTTCTTTATTCCAGCCGGTGTTGCAGCAAGCAAAGGCATGGCTTTCAAAATAGCATCCGCTCCCCCCATAGTTTGGTAACTGCGGCCACTTACAAGGATCATATCTGGTTGCATTTCTACCATGGCTTCTGTAGATAAGGGCTTATAGGAAGAAATTTTACCTGCTGCTGGGTTTTTACCTCCGGCTAACTGAATGATTGCGTCTGGTGTCGTTTCAGAGCCGGCGACATTGGCAGCACGACCCTCATGGATCAGCAGAAAAAGGACTTTCTTCTTGTCGCCTGTCGTTGGTTGGTTGCCCTTCAAGGCTTCTACTTGCTTTTTAACTTGATTTTTTAGTGCGGTTGCGCGTTCTTTTCGATGCATGATAGTGGCAATTTGGTCGATACGAGTGACCAAACCTTCGACATTTGCTTCCGTGTTTACCACCTCTACGTCAATACCTGCAGACCTTAATTGAGCTAACGTTGTGTTTGGCCCCATCTCGTCAGAACCAATTACTTTGGTCGGGCTTAATGCAAGCAAACCTTCTGCTGACAAGCGTCGATGGTAGCCGACATCAGGCAGTACCACATCCTCTGGCAGTTGACTGGTTACATCAACGGCAACAAGAGTTTCTATCGCATCAAGAGCGATGATCAGTTCTGTTACCGCACTTCCAGCACTAACAACGCGCTCAGGTGATGGCGCTTCACGGGCAAAAAGGTTTGTGCTTGCCAGCATAACGACGGTAAGGGTAAGAGCAGTACGAATAGGCGAAAATGTTTTGTTCATTAGTCTTTTCTCAATCTTGAGTTTTTTACTGCGACTCTTCAGTGAGCAATTGAGTCGCTTGTATTCCATTTTCTTGCAAAAAGCCAAGAAGCTTTACTAGCGATTGAATATCGGCGGTTTTCTCCGCGCCAATAACAATGGGTTTATCGGTTGATTTACTCTCTTCTATTAGCGCTATCGTGAAGTTTTCCCAGTCAATGTAGGCCTTACCGTTGATCGCCCAGTGTGGCGCTTCTTCAAGGATGTTTACTGTAATGGATTGCTTGTCTACCTCAGACACTGCTTGGGAGTCAGTACTCGGTAGGTTGACATCAAGTGAGTCAAGTTTTACTGCGGCGGTCAGCATTAGGAAAACCATCACAATAAAAATGATGTCTAACAAAGGAGTAAGATCCGGAGTCAAACCTTGGCTATCGCTATTTTTGGGGGCCTGAATCATGACAACTTAACCTTGGATGGACTTGCTATCTTGGTAATAGATGGGTTTTTCTCTGGAGATACATGCTGTAGAGAGATGCCTTCAAGCCAAAGGTTGACATAATTTAGTGTATGTTCAAGCTTAGCGATGACACGATCAGCCCAAAGGCCAATCAGCTGCGCCCCAGATATTGCAGGCAGTGCGATGATTAAACCCGCAGCCGTTGTGCGCATTGCAAGGCCTAAACCATCAGCTAGGTCGTTTGGTGTTATGTTACCGGTAGAAGAAGCAATGCCTTTAAACATGTCTATCAAGCCAAGCACCGTACCTAGAAGACCAATTAGCGGGCTGATCACACCGATTAATGTCAGTAAACGAAGACCCGAGTGTAATTGGTGTCGTTTCTCTTGTAGCCAAATGCCAGCAGCATCCTCACGTAATGACTTAGAAAAAGAATGGTGAGCAAGCAACATAGCAACGCCCCGATACAGCAACGGGCGCTTGTCAGAAAGTTCATCGGCAAGGGCCTCGATGTCTTTATTATTGGTTGGATCAAGATTGGTCAACTTTTGACGAATTGCGTGTTTGCCAACCCCTAAGCTTATGAATACATGAAAAAGTCTCTCCGCAATGATCATAACGGTCAGTGCTGAGCAAATAATTAGAGGCCAAGTCATTAGGCCAAACTGGGTTTGTAAATGTTGTAGCTGTTCCATTATCCATCCAATTTAAAGCGAACTGGGATTTGAACCCGATGGGCGACTTTTTGCCCACCAGAAATATGGGGAGAGAATTGCCATTGTTTGATGGCACGTAGGGCAGAGACGTCGAGCATCTGAGCGCCTGATGATTCGATAAGTACTTGTTTGATTTGGTTGCCGTTTTCATCCAACCACACTTCATAAAGGGCAACGCCTTCAATACCGCGTTTAAGAGCTGAACGCGGGTAAATAGGCTGAATTGGTCTAGATACATAGGTTGGTTGATCAATCATGACAGGTTGCGTGCTTGCCCCTTTTGATTGGCTTGCAGTTGCCGTTTGTTGATGTTGAACAGGCTTTTTAGCGACGTTATCTGCCACTTTTTCTTTTGGCTGCGGCTGTTTTTTTGCGACCGACTTTGGAGTGGGCGTTTTTTTAACGGGCTTTGGCTTCTTTTTCGCTGTGTTTTTCTTAACCGCTTCTTTTTTCACCACCGGTTTCTTGACCGCTTTTTTGGTTGGCTTAGGTACTGGTTTTGGTTCCAGTTTTTTGTTCGTTTTCGGCAGTTTCTCGTCTACGACGTCTTGTGGGGTTGGTTGTGTCTGCGGCGGCATTGGCGCTGAAACTAAATTCAAGCTAACTGAGCTGATCGGAACGCCAGCTGACATCGCGAATACCTTCGTTTCTTGGGAGAAAAAAAGAAGCGCAGCGTGCAGCACGACAGAAGCACTTCCTGCGATGGCATATCTTCTCACGTTCACTGCTAAACCTCGGAAGTAGGAATCATTATCAACTAGAAAGATTATCACTCGAAAAGAAAATGAGATCAATTATTAATTGCATTATCATTACGGTGAATTTATGATCATTATAGCTTCTTTGAAATGTGTCTCAAGCCTTGTGTGATGGGCCACGAGCGAGTTTTTGTGAGTTTTGAATTTATAAAATTTAACAGTGCAATGCTCGGGTGTGATAGCCCCGGTCCGATCAGTTACGTATAGAGTGATGGGATTTGTGTGAACTTCAAAGCTTGGTCTGGTGCTAACCCTTGCAGTTAGCGCGGGTGCTTTTCTCATGCTCAAGCCTTTAATGAGGCGTTGACTTAAGAGATGAAGGACAAAATGACAAAAGTGTCTAATAGTTAGATAGACAGGTAAATAGCGTAGATCGACAGTCAAATAGAGTTAATAGATAAGATGATGGAATCCATTAAGCAACAGGTTGAAACGTTACTGGAACAAGAGCCTCAACTTCTTTCAGGTGCTATGGCTAAGCGTCTTGGCGTGTCTGAATTTGAGGTAGTAGCGGCACTACCAAAACAAATGGTCGGAGTGACGTCTGGTGACCAAGCCCAAAGTATCCTCGAAGGGCTCGTCGGCTTCGGTCCGGTTACAACGATTGTTCAATCTTTTGGTTCTATTTTCGAAGTTATGGCGCCTTTCCCTAAGGGGAAAGTCGCACATGGTTACTACAACCTGATGGGCAAAAATGGTGAGCTTCATGGTCACCTCAATCTGGAAAATGTAAAAAACGTCGCGTTAGTAAGCCGTATTTCTAAGGGGCGTGAGAGTCACTACTTCGGCTTCTTCTCTGAATGTGGTAGCAATATCTTCAAGATTTACCTTGGTCGCGATAAAAAACGCGAACTTATTGAAGAGCAAGTTACCGCATTTCGCGCCATGCAAGCGAAGTTGAATAAATAGATTCTAATCTGAGTAGTCACCGATACATAGTGTATGAAGCGATACCTATCAACCGACAGGGTAGATAACGCGGACTTATCGAGAATACTCGATTTCAAATTTGGAAAATAAAGTAATTAAAGTTAGGTATCAAAATGGATCAGCAAGTGAAACAAGAACGTTTACAAAGTCGACTAGGGCCAGAGATTAAGGAATTTCGTCAAGAGCGTCGCACGATTCAACTCGCAACTGTTGATGTGCAAGGCCGCCCAAACGTAAGTTACGCACCGTACGTACAAAATCAAGAAGGTTATTTCGTTCTTATTTCCCAGATAGCTCGTCACGCACGCAATCTACTCGATAATCCAAACGTATCTTTGATGATGATTGAAGATGAAGACGTTTCAAAACAGCTGTTTGCTCGTAAACGTCTGACGTTTGATGCGGTTGCGGAAGTCGTTGAGCGCGATACTGAAATGTGGCAACAAGTTGTTGGCCAGATGAAAGAGCGCTTTGGTGAAGTTATCGACGGCCTGAGTCAATTAGAAGACTTTGTCTTGTTCAACTTGAAGGTAGAGCAAGGACTATTTGTCAAAGGTTTTGGTCAGGCTTACCAGGTCTCGCGCGATGATTTGGTTGACTTTGTGCACCTTAAAGTCGGTCATAAGAAAATCAATAAAGATTAAAAGCGGTTTTCTAATAAATGATTGCCCAAAGGGAGTTAGGTTATACTGGCTCCCTTTTTATTTCACCAAAAGCACAGAGAAAGAGCATGAAGCCCGTAAGCAAGAAACTTGACGAGATTTGTTATCCATTTATCTATGAAGACAGCCCGGTCTGTGATTTTGAGATTACTGCAGATGAGCTATGTAGCCGAATTGGATTTGTGTTGTCGATGGAGTTAGATGACTTTAGCCGAGATATTCTGACTCGGATGCAGCCAAACATATATCATGTTAATGGTTCTATTCGTGGCAAGCTAGCGATCACGGAAACAGAGGTCGATGAGCTTAAAGCAGACTATGACTTGATCAAGGCAAAGATTGGTGGTGGCTTCAAAGGGTTTGTGCTTCCGGGTGGTCATCCAACGTCAAGCCAGTTGCACCTGTGTCGCTGTCAAGCGAAGAAGGTGGTTCGTGCCTTGGTTGCCGTTGAACACTCTGGTGAGAAGCAACCGGCCCCAATACTATTTCGCTACTCAAACCTGCTTGCCAACGTCCTCTACAGTTTGGCTTCCTATATCAATCACATGTATCAAGTCGAAGAAAGCGAGTTTGTGTCTCGCAGCTACACAATGCCAAAATAGCCAGTCTCTAACAATTGAGTCACTGTCTGTGCGAAATGTAGTAACTATCGGCACTTGGCGAAATCATTATCATTAAGAGGCCATCGCTTTGATTTCTAGGTCTTTTGCGCCGCGCAGCATTGCTTCGATCAAATCGCCTGCGTTGAACTTTTCTAATGCTTCATGTGCGCCAACTTGATGGGCGCGATCGACACAAATTTCGCTAGATAGAGATGTGTGAAGAATACAATAAGAGTGATTCAGCGTGGGATCGTTTTGAACTTCAAACGCAAGTTCATAACCATCTAACCCTGGCATTTCAATATCACTCACCAGAAGATCAATTGGGCGGTTGGCTTGAGCATCTCGTTTCATTAAATTGAGTGCATCAGCGCCGTTTTTGCAAATTTGATAAGGGATGTTGATGCGGTCTAATGCATCACACAAC
The DNA here is from genome assembly GCF_000171815.1 of Vibrio sp. AND4. Taxonomy (GTDB): domain Bacteria; phylum Pseudomonadota; class Gammaproteobacteria; order Enterobacterales; family Vibrionaceae; genus Vibrio. The sequence goes on from NZ_ABGR01000001.1 coordinate 214,453, forward strand.
TGCTTACGCGCGATAGAAGAGTCATCCACTAAAAGAATGTTCAGTGTTTTTAGGCGTTCACGCTCTACGTCAGTCAACATTGGAATCTTGGTATTTTCATATTGAGGGTAGATCTTCGAAAGCAGAAGTTCTACGTCCAACATCTGAACGAGCTTTTCTTTGTAATGAGTAATACCCGTAACAAAGATATTGTGACCTGCACTCACAGGCGGTGACTCAATGGCCTTCCAATCACACTCAATGATCTTCTCGATATTTCTCACCATGAAAGCCACAACGGTTCTCAAGCAATCGGTCACAATCAAGTAGCATTTTTGGTATTCCTCCTCCTGAATAGGGCGAAACCCAATCGCGGCAGCCATATCGATAACTGGCACTGTCAAATTACGAATTGTTACCGTTCCAATAACGTGGTGATGTGAGTGGGGAATCTTGGTCGTTGGCATGTAAGGCACAATCTCACGGACTTTAAGTGTGCCAATTGCGAAGTTCTGTTGTAGGGTGAGCTTAAACACCAACATGCCTTGAGACTGGTTCGCTTTGCTCGCGACTTTTGCCATGAAGATAGCCTTTTCGATACTGCTGACTTATGCATTTAATTTAATCTTATCAGGCGAGAGCTTCAACCGTAGGACGGGGAAAAGTGAGCTTTTTAGGAAATAGCGCAAAGAAAAGTGACATTAAGGAAGTCCGAGGGTTAATTCTTACCTATCAAGTTATTTTCGCTGGCCCTAAAACTTTGGTGCTAGATGGTAAAATTTGAGAAATTATTGCGATATTGAAGCGATTAGGTAAACTTGCGCTACCCAAACAGTGAGAGACAGACACATGGCAAATACAGCAGCTGCTTTGCACATTCTTGTAAAGCACAAAGAACAAGCTGAAGACATTATCCAGCAACTTAAGAAAGGGGCTAAATTCCAGACATTGGCAAAGAAATATTCGACTTGCCCATCTGGTAAAAAGGGTGGTGACTTAGGTGAGTTTCGTCGTGGTCAGATGGTGCCACAGTTTGATAAGGTTTGTTTCTCAGGTGAGGTGCTCACTCCACACCTCGTAAAAACCAAATTCGGTTGGCACGTTGTAAAGGTGCTATACCGAACTTAAAAAATAGCGCGTCTATCGCGCTTTTTTTACCCCTATTTTTCACTCTCCATTGATATTTCCTTAATCTGCTCCTCGGGGTTTCTGCGTGATGCTACTCATTGATGCAGGTTAGCCGTTTTCATTGACGCAGCACTCGTTGCGTAGGAAGCCAATCACGGTATCTAAGCATTCGTACTCCGCTACACAATACAAAGTGCGACCTTCACGGCGCTGACTGATCAAGCCTGCCGAGGCAAGACTCGAGATGTGATGGGAAAGCGTAGAAGCAGGAATGCCAAGTTTATCTTGTACGCCACCAACTGCGATACCTTCATAGCCTGCTTTGACCACCTCTTTATAGATACATAAACGGGTAGGGTGCCCGAGTTCTTTAAGTGCTTTTGCTATAGCTTCGAGTTCCATACCGACCTTTGGATTGACAGGAGAGAGTTATGTTTCGATGATAGTGAAAGTATGGATGAATAGCAAACCAGAAAAATTACAAATCTAATTCATTGATTAATAGGTTTAAAATTTATATTTCGACTCTTATCGAAATATAATGGTTGACGCACTGTTTTTTATTTCTATAATTCTAAGAATACAGAAATGAAGATGTCAACTTCATTTGAGAGTTTAATGTTACTGATATTACTTCAGTAGGAGAATTAATATGAATCCAGAGATCATGAATATGTTCAAAGAAGCGCTTGATATGTTTGCGTTTCTCGCTGCCGAACTCATCATCCTATTTTTAGCGATCAGCTATATTGTGGGTGTATTACAAGATTTCCTAACGCCAGAGAAAATTCAATCAATCCTGAGCTCAAAAAAGGGCAAAGGTTACTTTATTGCCGCATTATTGGGGTCGATCACACCATTTTGTTCTTGCTCAACGATCCCTTTCTTAAAAGGCTTATTGCGGGCAAGAGCGGGTTTTGGACCAATGATGGTATTCCTATTTGCCAGTCCACTGCTTAATCCAGTGATCATTGGCTTATTTGTGGTGACCTTTGGTTGGAAAGTGGCAGTATTCTACTTTGCTATCGCAATGACGGTATCAGTAGTCGCAGGTTACGTTCTTGAAAAGCTTGGTTTTGAGCGTTATGTAAAACCAGAGGCATACGAAGCCGTAGAGAGTACTTCATGCGGCACATCTTGCGGTGATTCAAGCAAGAAAAAAGAACAAGCGAAACCAGTATCAAGCTGCGGTACCAGCGCTTGTGGTGAACCTGCGCCAGTTGCAGTAAAAACATCATGCTGTAGTGAGCCAGCACCTGTGGTAACGAAAACATCTTGTTGTGGTGACGCTCCAAAAGCAGAGCTTAAAGTGGAAGTGTCTTGCTGTTCAACTGACGGTAGTGCAACAGCGACGAGCATGGAAGAAAAAGAGCCTAGCCGCTGGGTACGTATTTGGCACTCAACATGGAAAGACTTTAAACAAGTATTCCCTTACCTAATGATGGGCATTGCGATTGGTTCATTCATCTATGGCTTCATCCCTACGGATCTTATTGCGGAATACGCTGGTGAAGCGAAATGGTACGCGATTCCAGTCGCTGCAATCATTGGTATTCCGTTGTACATCCGTGCAGAGGCCGTTATTCCACTAAGTGCGGCACTAGTACAAAAAGGGATGGCTCTTGGTTCTGTAATGGCACTGATCATCGGTAGTGCAGGTGCAAGTCTTACAGAGGTGATTTTGCTGAAATCAATCTTTAAGAACCAAATGATTGCCGCCTTCCTATTTGTCATCCTAAGTATGGCAATGGGGGCTGGTTACCTCTACACCTTTATCTTCGCTTAATTGAAGTAAAACAGAACGATCATTTCTGCTAAAAACAAAAATCCCCAACATGACTTGGGGATTTTTATTGCTATAGTTTAATGCTTAATGCTTAATGCTTAATGCTTATCGCTCGCCAAGCACTTCAAACTCATCGTAAGTAAGGCGAGCTTGGCCATCTTCTTGAACTTCCCATCGCTCTTTGTGTACCACGCCGAACGCTTTGTTCATTGTCCAATCTGATTTAAGAATGTAACCATTTTCGCTGTCTTTTTCCCACTTAGTGTTTGTGTAATCGACACTGTTGAAGCCTTGGTCCATGATGTGTTGCCAAAACCCTTGGATCGCTTCACGTCCTTCAAATGTACCAAATGGTTTCGCTATCATAATGCAGTCTTCAGTGTACTGCGCTGCGCAACCTGCAGCATCTTGATTGTTAAAAGCGATTTGCCACCTTGAGATACCTGCTTGTGCACGTTCTAAAGCTGATTGAGCCACTGTGAATTTCCTGTGATTGGTGTTTGTTTGTGTCGCTATCATAGGGTTAGAATTAAAGCTTAAAAACAAACAAATCAGAAATGAGTGTTCTGTTAAATAGAACAATAAGGAAAGCGATGAATAAGCTGCGGTTAATGTCTCTGTTCGTTCATATTGTGGAGTGTGGCTCAATCTCGAAAGCAGCAGAGAAGTTGGAACTCTCTAAGTCGGTGCTCAGCTCTGCCCTTAAGCAGCTTGAGCAAGAGTTAGATATGTGTTTACTCAAGCGTACAACTAGGAGACAAACATTGACTTCTGCAGGCGAACGCTTTTATGAGCAATGTGCGCAGATGACAAAACAGGCGGAAGAGGCGTGGTTAGAAGCGGCAGAGTTAAAGCAAGTCCCGATGGGAACCATTACCGTTACCGCACCAAATGCGTTGATGCGTACTATAATATTACCTGCTTTAACGGATGCTTTTGTACAGTACCCTGATGTGCATTTAAATTTAGTCAGCGACGATAAGCATGTTGATATTATTCAGCAGGGTATTGATCTTGCGGTGAGAGTCGGGGTGTCTGGTGATTCGAATATTAAACAACGAAAAGTAGGGCAGTTTTGCGACGTATTATGTCGAGCCAAAGAGACGTATACGGATATTGAAAGTGCTTCTTATATCGCCCAACACTGGCAGATAGAACCGATTGCCCATAACTTTGCTCTGAATGGGCAAGATCACCAAGTGCAATACTCAGTAACGCATCGTGCAAATACTGTATTCGATGTGGCGACTCTTCTAGAAATGGGACTAGGCTTTGGAGTTCTGCCTGATTTTATGCTGAAATCGAACCCGCTTCTCGAACCTGTACCTAATGCGATAGCGTCGGAAGCAAATCCTATCTATGTATTGCATCCCTTTCAAGCCCATGTTCCGATGTCGGTGACATTAGCGATACAGGCAATTGAAGCGCGTATCGAAGAAGTGATTTCATGTGGGAAGTGATGGAGAGAGCGCTATGACAAAAGAAGAAACTGAGATGAACATTGTTAGTTGTTCATTTAAGTCAAAAAATTAGCATTATTTCACTCCATGCTTGGCTCTATTTGTCACAAAAAAACCTCCCGATGTGGGAGGTTTTGGCGTTTATTGAGGTTGCTCTTTACAAGGGCTCAACTCTTGAACGTTTTCTTCGTTGAAGTCATCCGCATACCCTTTCGGTGGTGGTGTCCAACCACGTTCTGAGCGAGAGAGTTTGTCATGACGGTCTCTGCGCATCTCTTCCGCCATCCTCTCTTCAAGGTGAATAAATAGCTGACGGAAGTTGTTATCATAACGTTCTCCCTCAGAGTCATCGGCCCATGCTTCATACAGCATGTCAGACTTATGGCATTCGACGCGTCGATAGGTTGATTTCTGTTGCTCAGTGTAGAACGGGTGCATGCCAATGGTTTTCATCGCATGCCCACCAATCTCCAGCGCAGAGTGGTAAGTCTCCGATTCGATGATGTCTGCACCTGCCTGGCGTAGCAGGTAGCCATGACCACGATCGAATGCACGAGCAATGATGGTCACATTCGGGTAGCTGTGCTTAACGTACTTTACTAAGTCAACACTGGCTTCTTGGTTGTCAATCGCCACCACAAGTGCTGAAGCGTGTTCAATACCCGCCGTATGAAGCATATCAGGTCGAGTGGCATCGCCGAAGTAAGCTCGTGTACCGATCTGACGCATGTTATCGATTTGACTGGCCTGGTGGTCAAGAACCACTGTATCTACACCATTAGATACGAGTAAGCGGTTTACTATTTGACCAAAACGACCGATGCCAGCAATGATAACCGTGCCTTGCTCTTCAATCGTATCACTTTCACGATCGTTCGACTCACTCTCAAAGCGAGGAAGGATGACTTTGTCGAACAGGATGAATAGCCCTGGCGTTAGGAACATTGAGATGGCCACAACCAGTGCTAGAGTTTGTGAAAGCTCAAATGGAATCACGTGGTTTTGCGTTGAGAAACTCAGTAAGACAAAGCCAAACTCACCAGCTTGCGCAAGACTTAACGTAAATAGCCAGCGGTTGCTACCTTTTATACGGAAGATGAGAGCGAGGGTAAACAGAATGGCTGCTTTCAGTGCCATCACGCAGAGCGTTAATCCGATGATCAGCCCAAAGTCACTGAACAGTACAGAGAAGTCAATACCCGCACCAACGGTAATAAAGAACAGCCCAAGCAACAAGCCTTTAAATGGCTCAATATTAGATTCCAGCTCGTGGCGGAACTCACTGTTTGCTAACACCACGCCAGCTAAGAACGTCCCCAAGGCAGGGGATAGTCCAACTAAGCTCATCAATGCTGCAATACCGATCACCAGCATTAATGCCGTTGCAGTGAAGATTTCACGCAGTCCGGAGTTCGCCACGTAGCGGAAGAGTGGACGACTTAAGAAGTGTCCGCCTACAACGACGGTGGCAACAGAGGCAGTAATTACGAGTCCATATGCCCAACCAGGGAGGCCAGCGACTAGGCTGAGTTCTTCGTGATGTTCTGCGGCTGATTGAGCCGCAGACTGCGCTTGCTCGACGAGCTCAGGCAGTGCTAATAGCGGGATAAACGCCAGCATAGGAATAACAGCGATATCTTGGAAAAGCAGTACTGAGAACGCGTTTTGACCACCTTCAGTCTTGGTCAGCCCTTTTTCACTAAAGGTTTGCAGGACAATTGCGGTAGAAGATAACGCGAAAATTAAGCCGATCGCGAGCGCAATTGTCCATGGTTGATCAAAGTAAAGCGCGATTGCCATGATCAGTGCCGCTGTACCACCTACTTGAAGGCCTCCGAGCCCCATCAAGCGGTTTCGCATTGCCCACAGCATTTTGGGTTCAAGCTCTAAACCAACGAGGAATAACATCATCACCACACCAAACTCGGCAAAGTGTTGGATTGTCGTCGTTTCTTCACCAACTAGGCCAATGATCGGGCCAATAACCACACCGGCAATCAAATAACCAAGTACTGAGCCTAAGCCCAAGCGTTTTGCTAAAGGAACGGCAATAACAGCGGCAATGAGATAAACAAAGGCTTGAAGAAATATCCCTGTCATGATGTTTCCTTAACCAGTTGTGGGAGGGCGCTATTGAGTTTGATGAGTGAAGCCGCCGCTTTGAGATCGAGTGCATCACTGACTAACGCATTAAGCAGCGTTTTGTAACGCTCAAGATGTTGGGCGATGCGGTTTTCTTCTCGTGCGGTTCGAGAGCCAAACATGGCTAATGGCGCAATGTAATGCATACCTGTGAGTGCCGACATTTGCTCGATAGGTGCAAGCAATTCTCGAATCGTAAAATGGTTATACCCTGCAGCTTTATAGGCTTCTTCTTTACCGCCAGCAGATAGTACACAGAGCATTGTTTTTCCTTGCAGTTCTATACCTTCAGAACCGTAAGCAAATCCGTATTCTAATACGAGATCTTGCCACTCTTTTAGAATGGACGGAGTTGAGTACCAGTACAATGGGAACTGGAAAATGACTACGTCATGCTCGCGTAAACGCTGTTGTTCTCGGTCTATATTGATGTTGAAGTGTGGGTATTCGGCGTATAGGTCGACACAAGTCACGCCATCTATTTGTTGAGCAGCCTCAAAAAGAGGGGCATTGACTTCGGAGCGATGCGGCGAAGGGTGTGCAAAGAGAACTAGCACTTTTTTATTGACCATAGGAATCCTTGTTACACGTCAAAAGCATTTTTGGCATAAGAATGAAAGACCTTGTGTTTGTTGTAACAAACTGTAAATCAAGCCAGTTTAACTTATCTATTCTGGTGAATTAACATAGAAAAGTGAAGATCGCGTTCAGTAAAAATCAGAAAATGATGACGTTATGTACTCGCAGAACGCAAAAATCGGCGCCGTGCATTTGGTTCTCGAGTCATTGGTTGTTGATTTAAGCGAGATGGTATAGCGAATTTTCGTTCTCGGACGATTAGAATTTTTTTGGAAGGTTTAGAGGGACTTTTGAGAGAATTAACCCCTTGAGGCAGACGCTCAAAGGGTTAAGATATCAGCGGTTACTGTTGTAGCGAGCTAAAGTGGCTTCTTCCGTCGTTACCACTGTTTTTCCTATCGGAGCAAGAGAGATAACGGCAAGTTTTAAGTGCTGAAGTGCAAACGGAATACCGATAATGGTGACAAAGCAAGCCACTGCTGAAAGCACATGCCCGATTGCCAACCAGAGACCTGCAAATACAAACCAAAGCACATTACCTATAAAGCCAAGTGGGCTTGTGCCTATGTCTATTTCATTGGTCAATGCATCTCTCGAAACGGCCTCTTTACCGAATGGGAAGAACGAGAAGTTACCCATTACAAAACAGGCGCGCCCCCATGGGATGCCTATGATACTAATGAATGCTAGCAGTCCGAAGAACCACCATAGCAAACCCATGAATACGCCACCGAATACAAACCAGATGATGTTGCCGAGTGTTCTCATTTAAAACCCTTTTTGATTTATAACGACCCATTAAGTATGTCACACGAATCTTAACAGAGGATGAATGGAGGCACTTTATCTCAAATAAGCCACCATTGATGAGAATGTATGGATGAAAAGCCAATTGCACCAATAAAATTGGCCGCAGTGTGCTTGGTCTGGGAAAGCGTCGTGAAAGCAACGATTTCCTGAAGGAAGAACGATGATAAAAAAGCCTGACTCACTTCAGCGGTCAGGCTTTATTAGATGTTATCTCTTTAGGGTGTCCTACAAATTAGGGTGCCCTACAAACTCCGATTAAGAAGCTCTGCATGTTTTAAAGATATCCAGTTTTCCGTCGTAAGCATTGGTTTCAATGTCCATTACACCCAGCAACGAGTGGAAAACATTATCGTGCGAATGCGTTTCCGTTTTCTGGGCTTCTTGCGCTAAGCAATCAGCATTGATGTGTTTGGCTTGTTTGAAGCCCGGTGACATCCAAAGCATCATAGGAACACGTTTTTGAAAGTCCGGAGCTAAGCCATACGGCATGCCATGTAAGAATAAGCCATTTTCGCCCAGAGATTCGCCGTGATCAGAGACGTAGATCAGAGCGGTATTGTATTTCTCCTCCAATGCTTTTAATTTCGCAATGGTTTTATCTAAGACAAAGTCTGTGTAGCGAATGGTATTATCGTAGGAGTTAACGATTTGCTCAACGCTGCAGTTTTCAATGTCTGCACGAGGACAGTCTGGTTGGAAAAACGCTTTGTCTTTTGGGTAGCGTTGGAAATACGTAGGACCATGGCTACCAATTAAATGCAATGCAACAATGCGGTTGCCTTGCATACTTTCGATTTGATCATCTAAGTTGTTTAACAATGCCATGTCATAACAGGTTCTGCCGTTGCACAATTCGTTTTTCTGGCTGCGGTCTACTTCGATCTTATGGATCTTATTTGCAACGCCTTTGTCACCACCATCGTTTTCTTTCCACAGTAAATCGATGCCCGCTCGCTGCATGATTTCCAAGGCATTATCTTGGTTATCCGCTTTACTCCGCTCAAAATCTCGGCGAGGCAGTTGAGAGAACATACAAGGTACAGAGACAGCGGTCGCCGTGCCGCAAGAAGAGACGTCTTGGAACGAAATTATATCTAATTTACTGGTGTATGGGTTGGTTTCACGTTCATAACCGTTGATTTGGTAATTCTGGGTACGTGCTGTCTCACCGACCACAAAGACGAGTAGCGTTGGCTTCTCTTTCGCTTGCTCTAGAGCCTGTTGGGATTGTTTGGCATCCGAACCTATTTCACGATATGGCTCTGGTGTTGTCAGATAGGTCTCTTTGACATAGCTAGAGATCGCATAAACAAACTGAGTGGGGATGATGACTTTTTTCAGGTAGCTATTGTTTCGACCGACAGACGCATAATCTTGGTAATACAAGCTTGCAATCATTGCGATAACAGCCAACGACGCCAGCATTGATGCCACCTTAGTCAGGGTAAATCGAAGCCACTTGCCCTCTAAAGGTTTGAGTTTTATCTTAAAAACAAGAAACGCCGGGATAACACCCATCAATACTGTCCAGATGACCGAATAGGCACTTAAGTATGAGGTGGCTTCACTGCTGTCCGTCTCGGCAATGTTGGTGATCATGCCAGTATCAAAGAGGATACCGTAGTTGTAGCCAGCGTAACTCACCATGCTTGAGGTGATCAGCAGCAAGATAAAAAACGGCTTACTTATCCAAGGCCAACTAAATAGGTTGAATAAGAAGTTCAGTGCTGCAAAAAAGAAGATTGGAATCGTAATAATGAAACCGATCTTCACTTGCTCCAGACTCGAGAAAATGTGTACTAGCTGTTCGTAAATCGGGATGTTTACTACAAGAGCAAAGTACAAAGCGAGTAAAAGTGTAAAGGTAACGTGTGAGAGACCTTTGGTTGGGAATTCAATTGTCTTCATGATAATTCTGCTCAGGGTGACTAAATTAGAATCGATGCCCAAACAAATAGGGCAAGAACAAGCGCAACAAATACGGCTGCAGAACCTATGTCTTTGGCCCTTCCACTGAGCTCATGCCAGTCATCGCTGACACGATCGACAACCGCTTCGACGGCGGAGTTAAGTAATTCAACGATGACAACGAGCAATAGGCTGCTGATCATCAATGTTCGTTCGAGCATGGTCACAGGAAGCAAGAATGCACAGATAGAAAGTACGAGTGTAAGTACCAGTTCTTGTCTGAAAGCGGCTTCGTGAATCCATGCTGCTTTCAATCCTTGAAATGAGTAGCCGGTGGCGTCCAATATCCGGCGAATGCCTGTTTTACCTGGTTTCAAAATATGACCTTTTATACTACTTAGCCTAAAAAAGAGGATGCTCGGTGAGAAAGCTCCTCAGATAACAGAAGAGCATCGAATTGAGAAAATATAAAACTACTGCTTCGGACGTGAAATAACTGTGAAAAAGGAGCGTCCGACGCTAGATTTTGTCAATTTGATGCGGATTTATACGCTAGGACCCTGGGTCGTAGACGGTATCGCTTTATTTGCTGGACGTTTGCGTATAGCAAGCACTTGAGTGATTGGTGCTACCAATAGCATCAGCGCTATTTTTACTTCCGTTCTCACTGTTTCTGCCTTAACGACTTTTTTCTAACTAGCCATTGGTATAAGAACAATTCAAGTTCGTGTTCTGCTTGGTCAGCATTGGTCACATCAACAATGGGGGTGAAGATACTTATATGCCGTTATTGCGGAAGATAGCGAGGAAAAGCAATGATTTATATCTGCGCTGATCCATTGTTGCAGCAAATTAACGAAAGAAATGTACATTGTTTTATTGAGGAGAGATGTCTATCTATTGTATTGAATTGTCGCCCTTTGTAAGGGCGATAATTAAGTTATTGATAAGTCTGTGAATTTATTTGGGGAAGTTAATGGTAAAGCATGCGCCGCCATATGGACTGTGTGAAACGGACACCTCTCCTTTTTGTAATTCGATGATTTGCTTGACGATCGCAAGCCCGAGACCACAGCCACTGATGCTCTTGTTGCGTGATTGGTCGGCACTGTAAAAGGCATCATATAAATGAGGCCAGTGTTTTTCTTCGACGCCACAACCGTCGTCATGGATGCAAATGAATAGCTTTTCGGAAGTTTCGACGAGCTCCAATACGATTTGAGTCTTCGCGTAGCGCATCGCATTTCGCATTAAGTTATCTAGAGCGCGTCTAAGCAATTGTGGATCGACATCAATGGTCGTTTTCGGCGAACTGGTATCAGTAATCTTAATAGAAAGAGGTGTGTCGCGTTGCCATCCAGATAAAAGCGATTGAGTAAAGATCGATAATGCAACGGAGGATGTCTCTATTTCGACATTCGGTCGCTCCATTTTGGCGTAATAAAGTAGCTCTTCAACCATACTCTCCATTTCATCAATGTCTTCTACAATACCTTTGACATACTTTTGCTGTTGCTCACTAAGTGAATTGCTAGCAAGTAGGTCTGCTTGCCATTGAAGGCGGAAGATTGGCGTTCGAAGCTCATGTGCGACGGCATTGGTCAGCATTCTATTGGTAGTGATGAGACGCGATACCTTGTCGGCCATATGGTTGAAGCTTTTATTCAGTGTGCCAACAGATTTGGCACTAGACGTATTTGCTCGAGCGTTAAAATCGCCGGAGGCAAAGGTGAATGTGACCTTCTCTAGTTCCCGAACACGACGGCTCAAAAACCAAATGAGTAGGACGCAGTAGAGTGCAAAACCTGCGAGAAAGAAAAGCCAAACAATATTGTCATCAAAGTTGATCGCTTGAATGATGGGACTATTGGGATTTTGACTTAACTTGAAGGTAGGTGAAGAGGGATCAAACCGAAACCATAAGTTACGTTCTTCATCGAAGGCTGTGTTGACGAATGGATCCTCATCAAACACTTGTTGTATTATTTGGGGTACCTTTTTTATTTCCTCTACGATCAGAAGCATATGACTAGAGGTGGCAAATTTCTCTAGTTGTTTGATCGTGTACTCTTTGCCTTTTTCCTGATAAATAGGATAGATAAGCTCTTGAAACGCTTGAGCTTCGTGTTCTTCTAACAAATAGTCGTAGTCGGTATTTAGTTGATAAACAATCACCTCATATCCAAATAAGCTGGCGGCAAAAAGAATGATTAAACCGAGAAAACTCTCTAGATAAATACGTCTCACTATGCATTCCAAGCATCAGGAATGAACAAGTAACCTTTACCACGCACGGTAATGATTTTCTGAGGCGGTGTCGTCGTGTCTCCTAACTTTTTACGAAGTGTCACCACACGATTATCAATGGTGCGGTCGGTGCCGTCGTACTCGATACCACGTAATGTTTTAGTTAGCCACTCGCGAGAAAGAGGCTGTTCAGGATGGCTTGAGAGTACCCAAAGTAAGTCAAACTCACCGTCAGTCAGTGCGATCGGTTCATGGTTTAATGTACAAGCCTTTCGCAAGCGATTTAAACATAAAACACCGACTTCTAAACAAGTATCAGAGTCTACGTTTGTTGGTTCTTTACGACGTAACAGCATTCGAATTCGCGCGAGTAAGACGCGGGGCTTGATTGGCTTGGTGACAAAATCATCGGCACCAATTTCAAGCGCAGCGACATGGTCAAAATCATCACCACTTGCGGTTAGCATCAAGACCTTACCTTTATAGCACTCACGAATTAGACGACATACACTCAGTCCATCTTGGCCTGGCAGCATTAAATCAAGTAATACGAGGTCAGGCTGTGTTTCGATGATTGCATCTGGTGCATCGGTTCCGTTATCGATACAGCGGACGTTAAATCCTTGCTCAACGAAATATTCACGTAGCATAGTTTGCAGTTTAAGGTCGTCTTCGACGATGAAAATGGATTGCTTGTTATCTTGCGTATTCATCATGGTGAGGTGCTTTGTCGGAATGATTCCTGAAACTTAAACAAATTTATCAATGATTTCAATAAAGATGATGAGTTAGAAGAGATTTATAGATTTTAACGATAAAGTTGTAGAGGCCTTGTGGGGAGTGAAAACAAAATTATTTGACTTGTGCACAAGCATTTTTCTGTGTTAATTCGGAACGTTTATTGACTGAGATTACTATGATTCAAGAGCATCGCTCAGACAACGACTAAAAAAGCGGCCATCAGCCGCTTTGTGTGTTGCTTCGTCAAAAATTTGCGATATTACGGTTGTTGTTTGGTTGGTGCTAGTGCAATTTCACGGATACAAACGTTTTGCGGCTGTTGGTACGCAAATACAACTGCACGAGCAATGTCGTCAGGAGCAAGAACACCACCCATGTCTTCTTTCCATGCACCGTAACCGTCTTTGATATCTTGTGATGTGGTGTGAGAAAGCAGCTCTGTTTCTACCGCACCTGGTGCAATTGTGGTCACACGAACGTTGTATGACGCGACCTCTTCGCGAACGTTTTCGGAAATAGCGTGTACGGCAAATTTAGTCCCACAGTAAGCGGCGTGATCCGGGAAAGTCTTCTTACCTGCAATTGAGCTTATGTTGATAATAGTGCCACTATTACGGGCTTTCATTGGTGCTAGTACAGACTGCATGCCGTTTAGTAGGCCGAGAACGTTGACGTCGAACATGCGTTGCCACTCTGATGTGTCTTGTGTATCGATTTGACCAAGCAGCATCACGCCCGCGTTGTTTACAAGTGCGTCAGCTGGACCAAATTTTTCTTCTGCTTTCGCAATTGCTGCTTCAAATGAAGACTTGTCTGTTACATCTACCTTTTCACATAACGTGTTTGGAAGATTCAGAGCTTCTAATCGTTCTGCGCGACGAGCAAGGAGAAGAAGTGGGTGACCTTCATCGCTTAGACGGCGAGCAATCGCTTCACCAATACCAGAACTTGCACCTGTAATTACAATCAGCTTTTTCATCTTTTGTGTCCTTAATATTTTAAATCGTTTGTGTTTGAGTGAGACCTCAAGTTGACAACATATGTCTCGCTGCGATGAATATATATTAAGGAAATGGCTTTTGTTGATATATAGCACTTTAGGTAAAACACTGTTGTTATTTGGCAACAATAAGTTGTAAGCCAATAAAACTAGGGAGTAAATTACTAGAAGGTGAGAGCTATCTTTTTATCAGATAACTTTCACATGTTTTAATGTTCTATCGAAGGGCCGCCCGCAGTGCATAGTGGTCGTAAAAATCGCATTTGGGTAGAACAAGCCAGTGTTCATAACCGCTAAGTTATCTGGTTGAGTTATGGTGATGTTCATGATGAGTTACACATCACAATAAAAACTTTAATTGATATGGGTTCTAAAGCTGCGTGATCTGGTCGGTAGAAAGACTAGATTGTGCTACCAAGACCATACCATGCATGAGTACCACACCCACTGTGAGTTTGAGTCGCATCGTCTGGTAACCTTTGGGTTCTGTTTCTTTCTCTATTTTTCGGATCAGCTTTTCTGCATACCAAACCGCAATGTAGCCAGCAGCGAGTAACAGCGTTGCGAGGACGTAATGCTTGCTGCCCTGCAGTAGTGCTCCCCAAGCAAGTAATACAAATAGGTTACTTAGTATTAGGGTGTTACGACTTAATCGATGATAAAAATGATCAATGGCATTGCCCCAAAGTACGCCGGAGAGAAAGCTTAAAATTACCGCGCTGTAGGCGAGAAAAAACTGTTCCCCTGATAAGTTGAATAGGCTTCGCTCAGTAGCGATGAGAGTCAAGCTGAGCATAAATGGTAGCAGTCCTAAATAACCCAACTGCAGCATTGTCATTCGAGTGGTAGCCATAGCCGTCCCCGTTATAGTTGTTTTTCAATCATGTTGGTAAGCGTAGTACTTGTTGGAGAGGTTGAGCTTGGGAAGGTCGCAACGATTTCACCTTGGCTGTTAATTAGGAATTTGTAAAAGTTCCATTTCGGAATAATACCGGCTTGTTTACTAATCTCTGCAAAGACAGGATTTGCATTCTCACCAATAACAGACGTACGAGCCATCATGGGGAAGGTGACACCGTAATCGAGGTAGCAAATCTTTGCCGTTTTCTCTTCGCTACCCCTGTCTTGACGAAAGTCATTACTCGGGAAACCCAAAACGGTAAAATTTTGATTTTTGTACGTTTGATACAGCAGTTCTAATTGATTGAATTGGGGGGTAAATCCACATTGACTAGCGGTGTTTACAACTAACAAAGTTTTGCCTTTGAAGGCATCGCATAGCGATATTACTTCTGTTGAGTTGAGAAGTCGTTGCTTGCCTTGCAAAATATCTGGGCAGCTCGATGCTAAAGCAAGAGAGTTGATGGAGAGTAGTGTTGCAAAAAGTGTGCTGCGAGTGATTTCCTTCATGGTGATGATTCCTTTTTTTAAGTATAACTACTAGAAAAGGAATCAAACCGATCAAAAAACCGCGGATTTCAGCGGCTTTTAGTCGTAGACGTCGCGTGTTGATTATGCGAGTTTTAAATCAAACTGATTACGGTAGGCAACCATATCTTCGATGGTCAATACTGGCATATTGTGCAAGCGGCTAAAAGCTATGATCTCAGGCGATTTTGCCATGGTGCCATCTGGGTTTGTCACTTCACATAGGACGCCAGCAGGCTGTAGACCGGCCATTTGCATTAGGTCGATAGTGCCTTCTGTGTGGCCACGGCGTGCCATCACACCACCTGGGCGTGCGCGTAATGGGAAGACGTGACCAGGACGAGCCAAGTCATCTGGTTTTGCATTTGGGTTTGCTGCTGTTTTGATGGTTGTTACGCGGTCAGCGGCAGAAACGCCAGTCGTTACGCCATGTTTTGCTTCAATAGAAACCGTGAAAGCAGTTTGGTTTGCGCTGTTGTTGTTCACAACCATTGGTGGCAGTTCCAATTTGTCCGCTTGTACATCGGTCAGACACAGGCAAACAATGCCGCTGCATTCTCGGATCATCAGAGCCATTTGCTCATTAGTAAGGTGCTCTACGGAATAAATGATGTCGCCTTCGTTTTCACGATCTTCATCATCGAGAAGAAGCACGCCACGGCCTTCTTTAAGTGCGATAAGTGCGTTTTCAACGCGAGTAATTGGGTCGCCAAATTCGGCAAGTAGTGATGACTGATTCATGGTTAACTCCTAAATATCACCAGAATCAGGGCGGTATGAGGGATCGTCACATTCTGTGCACGTGATAAGCTACCTACCACAAAATGGCACAAGCTCACGCAATAAAAATGCGATCCAAAAAAGAACTCCACCAGAGCTCATCAACAAAGAATGTTGAGAAAACGGCTGATGTTTTCTTATTCTCTTTCATCCGGACTGTAACCGTCGGCTCTGGCATCTCACCAGATCTGCTGACCTCGATCTAATCGAGCGCTCGCGGGCTTACTCAAAAGAGTATACCGCCGGTGGGGAATTTCGCCCCGCCCTGAGAACATTGAATCCAACCGAAAAGGCCGGAAGTAAAACCCCGATACTCAAATGAGTATTCGGAATCAAGATAGTACTGTGAATTCCGTTCGTTGGCGAGTGGTTTTAACGATGCCAAAACTAAAGTCGTGAGTTGCATCAGTTTGAATCTTTTTGCTGGTGCGTACTGTTTAATATTGGGCGCTGTTTGATTTGGGGCGGCTTGTTTTGTGAGAATTAAAAGTGATCAGACAGGCCGCTTGCTTATCAAAAGTTCAGCTTTCTAGTCAGTAACTTCATTTGGGTGAGGAAAAGAAAAGGGTCAGCACTGATACTGACCCTTTTATTGGTTATATTTTATATTATATGAGTACTAATTTTGACGTTGTTAGCGATGAATCTATATAGGGTTAGTTTGTAAGTTTTCATTACAAAGCGCAGTGATTTTAATGTTTGTTGGGAGTTAGTGCAAATATATATTATCGAAACTGTCTACATTGTGAGAATTCAACTGAAAGTATTTGGCTAAACGACGGCTTTTTAAAGTTTGAGTATTGTAATTTGTTTGCTTTTATGTTTGTTAAAATTTAAGTTGATTCGCCATGTTCAAACTAAGAGGAAAAATAATTCCAGGAAGCCTTTTTATAATAAGAAATGGGCTCAGGGACTCAAATCATCAGTAAGACTAGGTCAATAAACTAATAGTGCAGATATCGAACGATCGCTCATACATGAGCGAGGGAGTGTCCATCCAGTGAAAGTCCTATTCACAAAGAACGGTGTGACTACCTACTCAGAAGTAAGAATAGTTACCGAGGCTGAATGCAGTAGGCAAAAAAAAACCAACCGCAAGAGGTGCGACTGGTTTATATATTTGTGAACAAAATTAAGTTCACTAACAACGTCAGTTGGCTAGGTGACCCTCGGCTTAAGAAGGGTCAACATCAATAATGCAGTTAGTATGCCAACTTTTAATTTGGGGAAAAACACGGTTTTTGTGATAAAAGTTGCGTAATTTTTGCTACTTGTTGCAAATTGCAATTGCATAATGCAACAATTGGTTATAATGCTAATAACTAATTGATTAATGAGGTCAATTGGTTCACAACATGACTACGCTCGCCGTGCCCAAGAAGGCAAAGAAGCCAACAACGTCGGTTACCGTGGTTAGGATGACAGAACCTGCAAGCGCGGGATCAAGCTTGAGCTTGCCTAGAACAATAGGAATAACAACACCGAATAAAGCCGCAGTTACAATATTGACGATGATTGCGAGTGCAATGGTGGCACCCAACACATGAGATTGGAACCAAAGCCCAGCTAACCCACCGATGATGAGTGCCCAAAGTAAGGCGTTGAGAGTGCCAATACCCAGTTCATTTTTGAGTAGAGCAAAGCGGTTACCGGGCGTGATTTGGTTTAATGCCATAGCACGAACCATGAGTGTGAGTGTTTGGCTTCCGGCAATTCCCCCCATTGAAGCCACAATCGGCATCAGAACAGCAAGTGCGACCACTTGTGAAATCACATCTTCAAATAAGCCAATAGTCACAGATGCCAAGATCGCTGTGAGTAAGTTGATACCCAACCACACTCCACGTTTTTGTGAGCTTTTTAGTATTGGCGCGAATAAGTCATCGCCTTCATCCATACCGGTACCAGCCATTAATCGTGCTTCGTATATTTCACGTTGTGTGCTGAGTGCAAATTGCCAATCTACTTCACCAATTAAGGTCTGATCGGAATCGATAACGGGTAAAGAGGGAAGTGGACTATGTTCTAATGCTTCAACGGCTTCAGCCAGTTCCATCTTACCATCAAGAACGGTAACGGCATGAATGGTTAGTGTGCTTAACCTTATGTCCGATTCGCTGCGCAAAATCTCGTAATAGTTGACCACACCACGAAACTGTTTTTTACGGTTGATCAAATATACCTGTTGAGGTGTATCGTAACTGTAACGCTCCATCAAACGTCGAGCTTTACCTACGGAAATAGTATAAGGCAGGGTGATGACTTTTCGTTCAGCCCAACGGCCCAGTTCTATGTCTTCATATTCGTTTGCTTGGTCATAGAGATCGAGCTCATCTTTCTCAATCAGTTCTAATGCTTCATTTATGAAGTCTTCGGGCAGAGAATCCGCCCATTCAATCAGGGATAAATTATCTAGCTTGGCTAAGGTTAGTTTCAGCTCAACCTCGGAAAGCGCTTCAATGATAGAAAGACGTACTTCGGCACGCATTTCGGTCAGCACATCGATGTGCAGTTCCATTGGTAATGCGCGCCACAAGCGTACGCGATCATCGATGGGGAACGCCTCAAGGATCAGTGCGATGGCACCGGGCTCGAGACCGCATTCGATGGAATCATTCAAAGCGGTAACTTGATCCACTTCGTCTACTTGGACAATTTGTTCGATTAGAGTGGAGAGGTCTTGAAACTTACTCACCGAGCACCCCGACTGTCAGATTATTCTTATAGGACGCGATCAAGGTACTCGAAAGTGACAGAAAAACAATAGTCTATTCGACAATAATATTTAGGTAAGGTCTGACTAACCTACGAATGTTTACTTTTGCACCAATGCGAGCAGCAAGCAGGTACATTCCACCAATTTTTCTGTGTAGGAATAGGGCATCTGCTGGTGGTGTGTGCCAGTAATCTTGTTCCATACTTAAAACCGTGCCAGCCTCGCGGAGTTTCTGAGCTAATCCACTGGCTTTGAAGTCGTAAGGCTCATCAACTAACATAGGTTCACATGCCATTTTTACTAGGTTAAGAATCGCTTGGCGCTGCTCTGGCAAAATAGTTTGGCTGAAGAATCCAATCTGCTCAAGCGCGTCGCTCAATCCTTGCTCGTTGTTGTTTATCACGGATGTAAAAGCTTGACGATATCCAGTGCTAAATCGTTCGCTGTATGTCCGTGTTGCCCCAAAATCTAATAAGCCGATTTGACGGGTATCCTCGATGTATAAATAGTTAGCGAAGTTGGGATCAGTTTGCACCATTTTGAAATCGAACAATTCTTTGAACAGTAATTCAAGTAAATTGTGCATAACGAAGTCTCGTGTACTTTGGTCATAATGTTCGATTTCCTCAATAGGAATACCATCAATGAACGTCATGGCGAGCACAGATTCTGAGCAGCTTTCAGTATAAATTATTGGCACGACAAAAACAGGGTGGCCCTTCAAAGCTTCGTTATAATGAATGGCAAATTGCGCTTCTCGCGCGTAATCGGCCTCATCATGAAGTTGCTTTTTTGCTTCGTCCAACAATCCTTTGTAATCGACAGATTCGGGAATCAATCCAACGATTTTTAGCAGTGTCCCCACGTTATCGACATCGCTATCAATGCTTTTCCTTATGCCGGGATACTGCACTTTTACTGCCAGATTCTCGCCTGCATCACTGTAGGCTTGGTGTACTTGCCCTATTGAAGCACTGGCGATTGGTTTGAAATTAAAAGAGAGAAACTCTGCTTTCCAATTAGCCCCAAGCGAGTTTTCCATTACCTGATTTAATTGTTTTGCTGGCATTGGATCTGCGTTGGAACGAAGTCGTGAAAGAACCTCTGCGAGTTCAGGTTCTAACACATCACCAGCATCCATCGAGAGCATTTGACCAAGCTTCATTGCAGCACCACGCAAGTGTGCGAGTTGGTCGGTTAAACGAGCTACGTTTTGTGGTGTTAGTAACAGATCTTTTGCTTTAGGTGTATTCCCTTTGGCGATTTGTTTGGTGCCTTCAATAATCACATTACCAGCAACACGGGTTGCAAGAGAAGCGAACTTGCTTAATCTTGAGATGCGATGAGTGGGCAGGCTTTTTTCCTTGACTGACATGAATTTTCTCCGTTTTACACTAACTAGCTGTTATACGGGAAAACAAGGTGTTCGAATACAAACGAAAAGAAAACCGCCAGTTTAACTGGCGGTTTGGGGGTTATATCGAGTAGAAGAAATACAATTGAGACTTCATGCGGATGATGATGCCGCGGATCACATCCAAGAAATCTAAAAACTCAATGGGCTTGTCACCGCTTACCCACGCTAAGCCAACAGAGCCGACAGGGATATCATAGCCTTCAGGTTCATCAATCTTAAGGCGAACAAAGTGGTGCTTATTCTTGACGTTCTTGCCAGTGGTGGCACGCACAGAGTCATCGAGACCAAGTAAATTACTTTGTGATTCTCCTGTCGCTTCAACAATACCCTCAACAGTAGCAGCGAAAATCTTGCCAGGGTAAACCGAAGAGGAAAACTCTGCGGGTTGGCCCGGCTTGACGTTACGAATGGCTTGGTGATTCACGCGCATTAAAACGTACTTTTCGTTAGTGTACATGTTGATACGCGGCATCATGGAAACACGTTGACCTTCGCGCAAGATGAAATTTGTCACAAAGCCATCTGCTGGAGCATAAACTTTTGTACTGTCCAAATCCCATTGTGCCTTTGCAACTTGCTCTTGAGCCTGACGAAGCTCCGCCTGTTTGGTTTCAACCGTGAGTTCCGCTTTATGAATGGCCAATTTGGCGCGGGAGATATCGACTCGTTTCTTCTTAATCTGAGACTCAAGTGTTAACACCTTCTGGGAAGCCATATCTACAGCACTAGATTGTTTGTCGATATCGCTTTCCGTAATGGTGTTCTTTACCACTCGGTTTTGCTCTAAATAGCGGTCCAGCATTTTTTTTTGGAGCTTGTAGTCAACTTTCTCCGTTTCCAGTTGACTCTTTGAGGTTTCAAGATCTTGTATCAGAGCTTGGTGGTTAACCTTTTCGATCTCGATATCCCCTTGTGCTGCTAAGAGCGCTACTCGAGCAGAATCTTCCGACACATTGGCTTTATTTAATGCGATGTTATATTGCGTCGGGTCGAGTTCGTAAATGAGTTGTCCTTTTTCAACCTGCTGATTGGGTTTGATATAAATATGCTCTACCTTACCTTTTACATTGGGTGAATCTGGGCGCATTTGAATATGTGGTGACTGTACGACGGAACCGCCAGATAAATCCATCGGTGTGAAGTTAATCAAACCTACCCATATGAACATCAGCCAACCAAAACCACCGAGGTAAGCAAATAATTTAGTCGCATTATTCCAAGGCATACCGACTAATCGGAGCAGGTAGATGAAGAGTGTCCAAACGGCTAAACCTTCTAACATTATGCCTCCTTTTGTGTGTCTGTTTGTGGGGTACTTCTCCATGTGTCGCGCAGATTAATGATGGCTTTTTCCATATCAACGAATGCACAAATTACCGCTAGAACCCATACCCAATGCCAGACAAATCCTATCCAGGTTAGGGCGGTGATGAGCCCTATCTGATGGTTGCCTTTGCTGTGCGCTTTATTAATTGGCAACTCATGGATTTTCCAAAAGCCGTAACACACGGCGGTGACGCTTGCGATTAACACGAAGGCAGCGACAATATGTAGCGCTGTATCTGCACCGGTTTCGACAAATGGGACTTTTACTAAGCTCATTGAACACTCCTCTATCAAACTGGTTTTGTATTGTGATCGGGAATTGAAATAGATGAAAGTTTGTGACAGATTCAATCATCAGAAGACTAAAATTGATGTGATAAGTTATGAGAGCGGTTCGGTTTATTCGTGCTATGGGTATTTTAAATATGCATAACCTCGCGTTATCTAAGTATAATTTGAGCTCCGAAGAGCTTGGCATTCCGGCTTCGGTGTTTCGTAACCCAATGACGTTGATACCGATGAGCGCGGCTTCAGACTGGTATCGGCGTGTGGAACAGCTGACTGATGACCCAGATTGCGTGTTAAATTTGAGTCGTGGAATAGAGCTGCAAAAACTGGGTCCGGTCGGGCGTTGGTTATATTCAGGAAATGATCTCGCCAGTACTATTCGACGTGTGAACTACGGGGTAAGTAACCTTCAGTCTGGCGCTTTTCTTGCGGGTGAACAGTCAGGAAAAATCATCAAATGGACTTACCACAACCCGTATGTGGAAATTTCAGTTAAAGTACATGACAGTATCCGCTGCGCGATATTTATGACCAAGATTTTGCGTGAATTTTTGGGGCAAGATTATAAGCCGTTGCGTGTGATGATTTCAGGCGCGAGAAAAAATGGTAAACCGTACGAAGAATACTTTGGCTGTGAGGTTGAGTGGAGTCAGCCGAAAACCGAAATATGGATTTTGGGAGATGAGCGTCTTGCTTCATCCCAAGTCAGTCATCGTGAGCAGAACCGTTTGGCGATGAGGTTCTCTGATCTGGATGATTTACTTAACATGCCCGATCCCGAAGATGAACTGAAAGTGATTTATGAAGTAGTAAGTTACAGTAGTCATTACGGGTTACCAATGTTGGATCGTGTTTCGTCCTTACTCGGGCTTTCAGAGCAACAGTTTCAGCGCCGCTTGCGCAAGCTAGGTCTTAATTTTTCGACAGTCTCTGGATATGTATTAAGCAATATAGCATCAAGTTTATTGGGCAAAAACGTCAGTATTGAAGACATAGCCACACGTCTCGGTTACACCAACGTGGCCAGCTTTAATCGTATGTTTAAAAAACATCGCGGCTTAACCCCCAGACAATACGCGGCTCGATTGGAAAAATAGCTCAGAGGGTATTGATGAACTCACTAAGCAGCTATTCAGATGATTTGAATAGCTGCCGTAGTTTGCTGTTTAATTATGCGATTAGGGCTTTTTTACGCCATTGCTTCCATGGTAAGCACAATACGGTAAAGATGCTAAGTGCGTACAACATTGACCAACCCAAACAGATGAAAACAGCGGTACACAACACAAGTGAAATTGCGGCGAGGATCTTCCCTTTGCCATGCAATAATTTGTAGGCCGCAAGCATTGCCAGTAGATAAACCAGAACAAAAATACCATTGGCGAGCTTAAGGAAAAATTCTAAATCCAATCCGGATAGTGAGCCAATAACACAAGAGACAAGTAAGACAGCGCCGACGATTAATGTGGCATTTGCTGGTACGCCTCTCTCCGATACCTGAGCGATTGCACTTGTTGGTGTGTGCTCCCTAGCTTGCGCCCAAACCATTCTGGACAGACTTTGAGTATACAGGTTCACGCTGGCGAAACAGGCTGAAAAGCCGATGACGCTGATAAGCCATTTAGCATGATCACCAAAAAGATGCGCGCTTAACCAAGGAATCGATGCACTGTCGAACTCCGCACTGCCGTAAGCACCGAACTTTAATATCACGACAGAGCAAGCCCAATAGGTAATGCCTGCGATAAAGCAGCCGACGATTATTGCTATTGGGAAGTCCCGTTGAGGATTTTTAAACTCTTCTCCCATATGGGCGAAGGCTTCTATTCCGACGAAGCACCAAAACATGACCCCCAGTGCAGCACCGATTGAGTGGGTTGAATCCATCGTAAGCACAGGCATCACTAAATCAGTAGATCCCACGTTTCCCCGCCATAGAAAAGCGGCGACCAAAGCAAATATACTCAGCGCAATAAGGGTTTGTAAGCGGCCTGATGATTTAGTGCCAAGAAGGTTAACGGCGATTAATAAGCTGACAACAATGATTTGAACGAGTAGGAGGTTATTTATCGAGTCCGGTAATAACTGTTGTAAAAAGCTTGAAGCTAAGGTGACACCAGCCGGTAAGGCAACCGGGATCACGCTGACAAATAGCCAAGCTACGCTAGTTTCTAGTTTGCGATTGAAGGCTTTGCGTACAAAAAATGCGGTACCACCTGCACTTGGGTATCGCTTGCCCAATTGTGCGAAAGTCAAAGCGATAGGACAGATTGCAATGAATAATATGATCCATGCCCAGAGCGAAAAGTTTTCGCTGATGCCAGCAGCAATTGCTGGGATCATAAAAAGCCCCGTTCCCAAGAGAGTAGTGGAGAGCTGAGCAATGCCTGATAACAGAGTAATGTCTTTCTTCAGTTGTTCCATGAAGACCTCTAAACGTCGATGTGTTTTGTGCGATAGAATAGCGAAATTCTCGTTTTCAAAATGATGTTGTCGACCGCCAAAATGACGGTTGTTTTGTGGATAAAGCGCAAATTGTCGGTTTTCAATAAGTTGGAATTGAGTAAAATGGCGAGATTATGGAAAGCGTGGTGGTGTTATGAACAAATTTGATCGCCAGATCATAGACCTATTGCGGCAAAATGCTCGCCTCTCTATTACTGAAATCGCAGAGCAAGTCAGTTTGTCACGCTCAGCAGTGACAGCGAGGATCAAAAAGCTTGAAAATGATCGAGTGATTTTGGGCTATCATGCTGATATTGCGACATCTGAAGAATCGACGATTTGTGCTTATATGGCTCTGAAATTTGATATGTCAGATTCGAGCCATCACTGCGATAACTATGCCAATGACCTTTACAAAATCGACGGTGTGAAATGGTGTCATGCTATCAGTGGTGAAACCGATATGATGCTGTTTGTTGAAGTACCGAATATCGCCCGTTTGAATGAGATTCGAGACTATATCCAAAGTTATCCAGAGCTTCGAAATGTGATGACACATACGGTGTTAACGGAGTTTTTCAATACCACGGGGAGCAAGTTTGTAAAATGACTGAGGAAGACTTCTTCATCAACTTCTGGGACGTAAACGCAAACAATGATTTCTAACTATACATATATCCTTGATACAGATGGTGTCATTTGGGGGAGATTCTTATGACATTAACCGTTTGGTTATCACTTTTTACCGTGTGTTTATTAGGGGCAATGTCACCAGGTCCGAGTTTAGCGATTGTCGCTAAGCACTCGTTGGCTGGTGGTCGATTGAATGGTCTCGCTACCGCATGGGCACATGCGTTTGGTATCGGCATTTATGCGTTCATCACCTTGATAGGTTTGGCGGTAGTGCTGCAACAAAGTCCATTGCTATTTAAGACGATTAGCTTGGCTGGTGCAGCTTACTTAGCGTATCTTGGCTTCAATGCACTGCGCTCAAAAGGTGGGGTTGCGGCGAAGTTAGAATCCGGTGAAGAAATGACGGTTTTACAATCGGCGCGAGAAGGCTTCCTTATTTCAATTCTAAGCCCGAAAATTGCGCTGTTCTTCATCGCACTATTCAGTCAATTTGTGGCGCTGGGTAACGATCTAAGTAACCAAATGATCATCGTCGCGACACCATTTGTTGTTGATGGCTTGTGGTACACCTTCATCACATTGGTATTGTCTAACTCGCGCGTTGTGGACCGTATTCGCTCAAAAGCGGTACTGATTGACCGATTATCCGGTATCGTTTTAATGCTACTGGCAGTGCGAGTAGTTGTGACGATTTAACCAAGTCGAACGCATTGTATAAAAAGCAGAAAGGCTACCGAGATGGTAGCCTTTCTTGTATATGACAGACAAAAAAACATCCTAACTCTTAACGAGGTAGGATGTCAGCAAAGAAGGTTGCTCAGGAACATAGGGGGAGTGTGGAACCTTCAGAAACGTTAGCGACGAACCTCTTCAAACTCGCCTTCAATCGCGTCGGACCTACCTGTATTGAATTTATACTCTTGATGCATTTCTTGTTGCATTTGTCTTACATGTTTTTCAATACGTTTACCCGTGATTAGGGCTGCGATGGTCAATGGAATCGCCATGATTAGGCTAAATACCAAAGTAAAAAAGCCAGTAACCAGTGCTAATGCAGTAACAATAATTCGATTCATAACCATGACCTCTCTTTCAATCTATAGGTTCATACTACGATTTTGAATATGAACGAAACATGAATATACCGTTCAATTTCGCATCGATTTGTCTGAGGAATGTCAAAGCGTCTTAAAACAAAAAAACGCCTGAGGGTCATCAGGCGTAAAGCGGGGAAGTATATTAGTAATGCGCAAGGCGCTTATTATTTAGAACAAATGCTGGAGTGTCGCTCGTTACGCATTGTGGTTAACGTTGTGGAGCAAAGTTCGCCTTATTGCGGGAATGTTTGGTAACGAACACCCATCATTTGCTCCATACAGTGTACAACTTGGCAGCTGTAACCAAATTCGTTGTCGTACCAGATGTACAGTACACAGCGTTTGTCTTGAGCTATCGTTGCTTGACCGTCGACCACACCTGCATGGCGAGAGCCCACTAGGTCGCTTGATACAATTTCTGTCGAATCTGTGTAATCGATTTGCGCAGAAAGCTCCGAGTTCAACGCCATTTCGCGTAAGTACTCGTTCAGTGAATCGCGGTCTACATCTTCACTTAAGTTTAGGTTCGCCACCGCCATAGATACGTTTGGAGTCGGTACACGAATTGCGTTGCCTGTAAGTTTACCAGCAAGTTCTGGAAGTGCTTTTGCTACCGCTTTTGCTGCGCCAGTTGATGTCAGAACCATGTTCAATGAAGCGCTGCGACCACGACGATCGCCTGAGTGGAAGTTGTCGATTAGGTTTTGATCGTTCGTGTAAGAGTGCACCGTCTCAATGTGTCCAGAAAGCACGCCATACTTGTCGTTAAGTGCTTTGAGAACCGGCGTGATGGCGTTAGTCGTGCAGCTTGCGGCAGAGATGATGGTATCATCTTCTCTGATCACAGATTCATTGACACCAAATACCACGTTCTTGATGTCACCTTTCCCAGGTGCAGTAAGCAGTACTTTCTCTGCACCATTACAGGCTACGTGTTGGCTAAGACCTTCGGTATCGCGCCAAACACCCGTGTTATCAACAACTAATGCATTGTTGATGCCGTAAATCGAGTAGTCCACATCAGTTGGGCTGTTTGCGTAAATAATTTGAATGTAGTTACCATTCACGATTAGCGCTTTACGCTCTTCATCAATCACGATACTACCGTTGAACTGTCCATGAACTGAATCACGACGTAGTAAGCTCGCACGTTTTTCAAGATCGCCTTTTTTGCCACCGCGCACTACGATAGCACGTAAGCGAAGCGGGTAACCCGGACCACTCTTTTCAATCAGTAGTCGAGTGAGTAGACGACCAATGCGACCGAAACCATAGAGAACCACATCACGGGCCGCTAGAGAAGAATCGGCGTCACGAGCACCTTGGAGTGCAGTGTGTAAAAAGTCACTGAGTGCGGCCGAGTCCTCATGATTTTTCCAATATATATCAGCAACCTGTCCAACATCAACGCGACAGGATGAAATGCTCATTTCGCAAAGCGCTTGGATAATTGGCATAGTTTGCTCAAGAGAGAGAGCGTTTCCAGTGTAACGTTTTGCAATTTTGTGAGTTTTAAGAATGTCGATGGTTGTTGCGTTGATAAGTGTTTTACCAAACAGAACCACTTCGATTCCTTTTTGACGATACAACTTACCAATAAGAGGGGAGATAGATTCAGCAATCGTTTGGCTGGTTTGCCAGTCTTGAAGATATTTCTCTGGACTCATTGTTGTTTTGGACCTTTCACGTTTTGGGGCGACTGACCTTACTTTTGGCTGGTACCTCAGCGGTAGAGCGTGAAGCGAGGGTGATTGTAATTACTTTGTAATCGACTTGTGGGCGAATTGTATGGTCAGATACCTTATTCTGCTAGGAAAATAAAATCAGTTAAAACGGTGGCAAATCGTCACTTTTTTAGCTGAATGGCTTGACTAAATGAGTGTTTTACAGGGGTTGACTTTGTCTATCTGCAAACCTTATTTCGTGACAATAATGGTCAATGTCAAAATAATATGTGTAAAATGTTTAGATTATCGCTAAGCAATGTGATGCTTATCGAATTTAAAACTTAAAACGTAAGTATATTTCGCCATTTTTTGATGTATCGATGTTCATCCTTGGCATGAGCTGATTGAACCAAATTTGTTTGAAATAAATACTACAAAACTTTGCGAGTTATCACATTTCTATCGCTATAAATCCCTGTTTTAATGGGGGTATTGATATTTACTAACCGAATCTAGAGTTTGAGTTGTTTAATGAACGAAAGCTTGCTTAAATCGTGTCTGCGAGCCGGACTCCTTACGGCTTCCAGAACGATAAAGAAAAGGAAGTAATATGTTCAAACTTGCTGTGATCGGGACGAACTGGATCTCTCAACAATTTGTTGAAGCGGCGATTCAGACCAAAGAGTTTTGTCTTCATGCCGTCTACTCTCGTGATGTAGAGAACGCACGCGAATTTGGCTTACCTTACAACGCAGAAGCTTATTACGATAACCTCGATGCTTTAGGGGCGGATGAAAGCGTTGATGCAGTATACATCGCGAGCCCAAATTCATTTCATGCGCCTCAGGCAGTGCAGATGCTCAAAGCGGGCAAGCACGTGATCTGTGAAAAGCCGATGGCATCAAATTATTCTCTTGCTCAGGCGATGTTTCAAACGGCTGAAGAAAATAATGTCGTGTTGTTTGAAGGCTTCATGTCGCCATACACTCCGAATTTCCAAGTATTAAAAGACAGTCTACCGACGATCGCGCCTCTTCGTCATGCTACGATCAGCTACTGTCAGTACTCTTCTCGCTATCAGAAATATCTAAATGGTGAGAATCCAAACACTTTCAATCCTGAGTTTTCCAATGGCTCCATCATGGACATTGGTTACTACTGCGTTGGTTCTGCCGTTGAGTTGTTTGGAGAGCCTAATAGCGTACAAGCAAGTGCTCATGTTCTGCCTTCCGGCGTTGATGGTTGTGGCAGCGTGACGCTCGCTTACGATGGCTTTAACGTGAACCTACTGCACTCGAAAGTGAGCGATTCACTGACCCCAAGTGAATTCCAAGGTGAGCAAGGGAGTGTACTGGTGGATATGATTGCTACGGGGCGTGGTGTTGAGCGCATTTTGCGTGGTGAGGACAAAGAAGTACTCACGTTACCTCAAGAAGAGAACCACATGTTCTATGAAGCGCAGGCATTTGCTAAGCAACTGAAATTGGGTTCGATTGCGCCTCAAATGAAGCAACGTTCATTGACGGTCGCGAAAGTGCTAACTGAGGTAAGAAGACAAACAGGCGTTGTATTTCCTGCAGATAAAGTCGCACTAAACTAGGCGCTTGCTTTTTTAAAGCTTTAAAAAAGCATCATGCTAGATGCTCTAAAGAACAAAGCCCTCATCGTGAGGGCTTTGTTTTATGTGACTCTCTTAAGCCGCAGCTTCAGCAGAAATGAGCTTATGAATGGTTTTACGGTATGTTAAATAAGCAGCGATACCTGCCATGAGGTTACCTAGGCAAGCGCCAATAAGCAGCCCTTTAATACCTCCCATTTGGGCGCCAATCCAAAGGCACGGAAGGAAGAACAAAAATAGTCGTAGTGCGGAGATGGTTAGCGCTGTGTACGACTTACCTAAAGCATTACAGATCGACACCATCAACATACACACGCCCAGCGAGCCTAAGCTGATAGGTACAATCATCAAATGCATTTCAAGCACACTGGTCACTTCAGCATCACTGGTCATAAGCAGAGCAAGTGGATCGGAAGCGACAAAGGTGATGATGGCGATGAGAAGCTGGAAGCCAAGAACAAATTTCACCGCGATAGAAACCAGCGATTGAATGTTAGCGTAGTTTTTCGCACCCAGTAATCGACCCACCATTGGCGGCATAGACATGGTTAACGCTAATACCGAAACGATGGCAAAGAATTCGTAGCGAGATCCCAAAGCCCAAGCAGCGACGGCAGCAGTACCAAAGCCCGCAAGTAGCTTGGTTGCCAACATCGAAGAAAGTGGTGGCAACAGTTGGCTGATCATCGCTGGCCCCATGATATTGCCGATGGATGTAACGCTCTTAACCACATTCAAATCGTGCCATTCGAAGCTAGCCCAATGATTCCTCTGAACGCGAGGAGCCACTACTAAAATTCCGAAGCCAAAAGCAATCACTGTCGCAATAGCGGCACCGTTGATACCGAGATCGAAAGTGAAGATAAACAGTGGGTCGAGCACTAAGTTCACACCACTGGTGACCATCATCATGGTGCCAGGCAGCATGGTGTTGCCATTGGCTCGGCAGATACTGTAATAGAAATACAGTACCGCACCTACCCATGAACTCAATAGCCACCAAGGCCAATAGCTATCGATGATGGGCATAACTGAATCTGGTGCGCTTAATAGAGAGAGGATAGGGTAGCGCAGCAGCCAAATAAGCAGGCCAAAGACCGCAACACCAACAGAGCCAATCATGAGCACTAGGCCTCCTAGCTGCTTAGCATAGCGAGCGTTGTTTGCGCCGAGTGCTTTTGAGATGACCGCTGTGGTCGCGATGCCTAAGCCAACTTGAATACCAATCACCACCATTTGAAGGGGAAGAGTGAAACCCTGTGCTGCAAGGGGAAGGACACCAAGTTGGCCAATGAACGCACTATCAACCAATTGGAAGCTCATTAATGACAGAACGCCAAACAGCATTGGCCAAGTCATTGTAAAGAGTTGTTTCGCTAACGTCGGTTGGGCATTAGAAGAAGTAGAAGACATACAAAATATGGGTGTTTTTGGAACGGAAATTTTGTTTATTGTACACACTGTACAACAAAGAGACAAAAAGAAACCCCGAGCAAGGCGCGCTTGCTCGGGGTTGAATATGGCAACTAAGTCGGCTTATTTTTTACCGCTAGTTTGCTTGTCTTCTTCTGTTAGCTCACGGATACGACGGCTGATGTCACGGCGTGCTTTAGAGATTTCTGCACTCTTGATGATGTGATCGTCAACGCGGTCTTCGTAGTCAGCTTTCATGTTTTTGATGATTGCAACGATCTCGTCGTGAGTCATTTCAGGTTTTATGTAGTCCATTAGATTTTCTAGCAGATCTACACGCTTACGGTTGTCACGAACTTTTTTCTCGTTATCAAGCAACTCACGTTTTAGTTTGTTTTTACGACGAGCTTGGTTAACGATTTCAAATACGCTACTCATGGTTCCCTTTCCTAATTTGTGAATATCTTAACCGATTAAAGCACAACATCTCATGGCATAACAGTCTTTAGATCAAACGCGTGGCAAGGTTGAACGTTTATCCACCAATTTTTATCTGTAATTTACAATCGCACATTAAAAGCGTGAATGTTGCTCACTTGAACGCAGGGACTCGTTGTCATGCTGGGGCCTTCGCTATATTATCGATAGCATTCAAGATAAAGATATGAAGCTCGAAATGAACTCTGGAACTATTGCGGAGCGAGTCGAAAACCAAGATGTCGAATCCCATGACGACTCTATGGCAACGAAGCTCAAAGCCGCATATGTGGCGGCGAGGACGCAACTCGAAATCACCGAAGTTGAACTGAACCGTTCAAAGATAATGATGATTGATGAGAATGGGAAGATGACCAAAGTGTCGATTCTCTCAGAGCATTAAGACCTAACCCGATTCGCAAAGGGTGTCAGGTCCATGCGCTATGCTTTAGGCTGATACCCAAATTCAAATGCAACAATAATAAGGAAATGCATTATGAAAGTTGAGCTAACGGCAATTGAAGCACGAGTAATTGGCTGCTTAATCGAAAAAGAAGTGACGACCCCAGAGCAGTATCCACTTAGCCTTAACGCATTGACCAACGCTTGTAACCAAAAGAGTAATCGAGAACCGGTAATGTCACTAGACGAAGCGGATGTACTGGATGCGGTTGATGCGTTGATCGAACGCCGTTTAGTGAGCGACGAAAGTAGCTTTAACAGTCGTGTCAGCAAATACCAACATCGATTCTGCAATACTGAGTTTGGTGACTTAAAGCTAACGGAACAAGAAAAAGGTATCGTGTGCTGCATGTTACTTCGCGGTGCACAAACGCCCGGAGAGATCCGTACTCGTACCAATCGCCTTGCAACTTTCAATGATGTTAAAGAAGTCGAAAACGTATTAGAGGATCTTGCTAGTGATGGAAAAGGCCCGCTTGTGGTCAAACTGCCTCGTGAAGCTGGCAAGCGTGAATCTCGATACATGCATTTGTTCTGCGGTGAGGTAGACATAAGTGAACCAGTGGTAACGACTGTTGTGCCATCCTCTGCTGGTTCAGAGCGTATTACACAGCTTGAGCAAGAAGTCGCTGAGTTACGTGAAGAGCTTGCCGCTTTGAAAGAGCAGGTTGAATCTTTGCTTTCATGAGTGATACTGCCGAGCAACGTTGGAGTGTTTATCTGATTCGTAACAACCGTAATGCCCTATATTGCGGGATAACAAACGACGTTCAGCGGCGCTTCAACCAACACAAAAGTGGTAAAGGTGCAAAAGCGCTCAAAGGAAAGGGGCCGCTTGTGCTCGAGTGGTCCTGTGCTTTTGAAAGCAAAAGTATAGCAATGCGAGTGGAATATTTTATTAAGCAGTTAACGAAGGCAAAAAAAGAATTACTTGTGCAAGGGAGCGCGGTAATTCGGGTGGGCGAAGGCCCATCTATCACATATCATTATAAATAAATGAGAGTGTTTATCGTCACTTCGTCTTTTTCAAAGCAGAAGGTGATCATCTTCTCGCCTCTTTTCCCCTTTAAATGAACCGTCAGTCTGGCAAAAATAAACCACCTTAAAATAGTGGTTTATTTTTTGTTGCATATGCGTGGATTATTAATGGTTTTGGGTATCATTTAGAACGCTTGTGCCACATAATATGCTGATGCTCGATCAGCTTTAAATTAACAATTCACATTTAAGCGGGCAAGTCATGGAGATGAAGGTTAAGTGATTCGGGCAAAGGATGACTCAGCTAAGCAACATGAAGAGCAGCTCCATGCTCGATAAAAACAAAAAGAGCGATAGATGAAGAAAGCGTTACTATTTCCCCTGATTTCTGTGATTGGTTTTTCTCCGGTATCTCAAGCAGTACAGGTTTTGAATGGCTATTGGGGTTATCAAGAGTTTTTGAATGAATTCCCTGAACAGCGAAAGTTAACAGATGCTTTATCGGAAGTTGTAAGAGAGAAGCCAATTCCATTGTTGAAACCGCTAAGGCGCCCACTCAAAATTTCAGTCGTTTACCCAGGCCAACAAGTTTCGGATTATTGGGTAAGAAACATAGCTGCATTTGAAAAACGTTTGGATAAGTTGAATATCAACTACCAACTTAACCAAGTTTTTACAAGACCGAATGCGGATATTAAGCAGCAAAGCTTGTCATTAATGGAAGCACTTAAGAGTAAGTCAGATTATTTGGTTTTTACTCTCGACACGACAAGGCATCGTAAATTTGTAGAGCACGTTTTAGACTCAACGAATACTAAATTGATCTTACAAAACATTACTACACCAGTTCGTGAATGGGATAAGCATCAACCGTTTTTATACGTCGGATTTGACCACTCGGAAGGCAGTCGTGAGCTGGCAGCAGAATTCGGAAAGTTCTTCCCAAAATACACAGACTACAGCGTGCTCTACTTCTCTGAGGGGTACATTAGTGATGTGAGGGGGGATACTTTTATTCAGCAGGTGAACCGCGATAATAACTTTGATCTGCAATCGGCGTATTATACAAAAGCCACTAAAAAATCCGGCTACGATACTGCAAAGGCGAGTTTAAAAAAGCATCCCGATATTGACTTTATTTATGCTTGTTCGACCGACGTAGCGTTAGGTGCAGTAGATGCACTGGCTGAAGCTGGGCGGGAAGATATTATGATCAATGGTTGGGGTGGGGGCTCAGCTGAGCTTGACGCTATCCAGAAAGGTGATTTAGACATCACCGTCATGAGAATAAATGATGATATAGGCATCGCAATGGCAGAGGCCATTAAGTGGGACTTGGAAGGCAAACCAGTACCGACCGTATTTTCTGGTGACTTTGAAGTCGTAACAAAAGCAGACTCGCCGGAGAGAATCGAAGCGCTGAAAAAGCGTGCATTTAGATATTCTGATAATTAATGACGACAACGCGTTCAAACATAAAAAAGCGTCGCTCACTGGCGACGCTGATAACAAAGATCATCATTTTAGTTCTTGCCCCAATTATTTTGGGGATTTTCATACAGAGCTATTACTTTTCCAAGCAAATTATTTGGCAAGAGGTCGATAGAACCAAACAGCAAACCTCTGCGCTGATCTACAATATATTTGATAGCCACTTTGCGGCGATTCAAATCCATCATGACAGTAATTCAAAGAGTCAGGTTGTTCGTGATTTTTACACCGATCGTGATACTGACTTGCTCAACTTTTTCTTCCTTAGCATTGACCAAAGCGACCCCTCACATATACCAGAGTTTCGCTTTCTAACTGACCACAACGGCATCATTTGGGATGATGGAAATGCGCACTTTTATGGGGTGAATGACCTTATCCTTGATAGCCTTACCAGTCAGGTCAGTTTCAGTAATAACTGGTATTATATCAATGTGATGACCACAGTTGGTACTAGGCATATGTTAGTGAGACGTGTACCGATCGTTGTTCCTGAAACTGGCGAGGTGCTCGGTTTCTCATTTAATGCCGTTGTGCTAGACAACAACTTTGCTTTGATGGAAAAGCTTGAGAGTGAAAGTAATGTCGACAACGTTGTTTTGATTGCCAACGGTGTGCCCCTAGCCAATTCTTTGATTGGCGATGAACCCTACGATGTTGCGGATATTTTACAGCGAAGAACGTCACATAAAAGACTCGATAACCTCCTTGTGATCGACACGCCAATTGTGGTGAACGGGGTGACGACCGAACTTTGTTTACTGACAGCACAAGGTAACCAAGGTGTAGTGACATTACAAATCCAACACATTTTGGCTATGCTTGCATCGATCATCGGAATGATCATGATTGCTTTAATGAGCAGGGAATGGATTGAGAGCAAAGTTGCGGCGCAGTTAGAATCATTGATGTCTTACACTCGCTCAGCGCGTGAAGAGAAAGGGTTTGAGCGTTTTTGTGGCTCGGATATCGAAGAGTTCGATCACATTGGCTCTACCCTTGAAAGTACATTTGAAGAATTGGAAGCACAGAAGAAATCGTTCCGAGACCTATTCAACTTCGCATTATCACCCATCATGGTTTGGTCTGAAGAGAGCGCACTGATTCAGATGAACCCAGCAGCGCGCAAAGAACTGGCGATTGATGACGGCCACGAAATCATGCATCCGGTGTTTCAAGATTTCAAAGACAAATTGATCCCACACCTTAAAATGGCGGCTCAAGGCGCTACGTTGACAGGAGTTAATGTTCCGATTGGTAATAAGATCTACCGTTGGAACTTATCGCCAATCCGAGTTGATGGCGATATCAGTGGAATCATTGTTCAAGGCCAAGATATTACAACGCTGATAGAAGCCGAGAAGCAGAGTAACGTAGCACGCAGAGAAGCAGAGAAATCGGCGCAAGCACGAGCAGATTTCCTCGCTAAAATGAGTCACGAAATTCGTACACCAATCAATGGTATCTTGGGTGTTGCACAATTATTAAAAGACTCTGTCAATACGCAAGAGCAGAAAAATCAAATCGATGTATTGTGTCACAGTGGTGAGCATCTGCTTGCGGTTTTGAATGATATTCTTGATTTCTCGAGGATAGAGCAGGGTAAGTTCAACATTCAGAAGCATTCATTCTCTTTCAACGACACGATGTGTACATTAGAGAATATTTATCGTCCAACTTGCATTAAGAAAGGTGTTGAGTTGGTTATTGAAAACAACCTTAACCCGAATGTAGAAATATTTACCGATCAAATTCGCCTTAATCAGATTCTGTTTAACTTGGTGAGCAATGCCGTCAAGTTTACACCCAGTGGTTCAATCTGGCTGCGTGCAGAGCTTGAGCAACTCGATGGTGCTGAGAACAGCGTGTTGGTGGTGACACTGACCGATACTGGTATCGGTATAGAAAGCGACAAGATCGACCAAATGTTTGAACCTTTCGTACAAGAAGAAGCAACAACGACTCGTGAATATGGTGGAAGTGGCCTAGGTTTAACTATCGTAAAGAACCTTATCGATATGTTAGATGGCGATGTTAAAGTTCGTAGTAGCAAGGGAATGGGGACAAAATTTGTCATTACACTTCCAGTAAGAGACCACGAGCGAGTCTTGAGACCACAAGAAGTTAGTCAACGTATCAAACCAGAGGCTTTGTTTGATAAGTGCTTGAATGTTCTTCTGGTCGAAGATAATCATACCAACGCGTTTATCCTGCAAGCTTTCTGTAAGAAATACAAGATGCAAGTCGATTGGGCGAAAGATGGGTTGGAAGCGATAAAGCTTTTAGCTGATAACACCTATGATCTTATCTTTATGGACAATCAATTGCCTCACTTGGGTGGTATTGAAACAACGCATGAAATTCGTCAGAACTTACGGATTGGAACACCAATCTACGCGTGTACCGCAGATACAGCGAAAGAGACCAGTGATGCATTCATGGCGGCAGGTGCAAACTATGTACTGCTGAAACCAATCAAAGAGAATGTGCTACATGAGGCATTTGTCGATTTCAAACTCCGTTTCTTGATAGAGCGAATTTAACGTTTGAGTGAAAGTGGTAAAAGTGGGAAGTTGAAGAAAGAATGCCAATATTCCTTTTCGCTTCCTAACGATACTACAAATCTTGCAGTGGCATGCGTTAACTTATCGAGGGGTATTCCGAGCGTGACCTCATCGACTTAACACAAAAGCAAAGAACTTTAAAAAAACGGAGCCAGTTTCCCGGCTCCGTCAGAGTATTCTTTTTAGCTTTATTGGTACTTATATTTTGAGATCTCACAGCTGCCTGTGTTTCTGTCAACCTTGAATGAGAAAGCCGCTGAGTGGTATTCCCTTCCATCGCTCCAGATCGTTTCACCGAAGATTTTGCATAGTTCCAAATCACTGATTGAGCCAAATTTTTTAACGTGTCTAATGACTGACAAAAACTTGATTCTTGTCGTATTAGAACAATCCATGTTACTTAATCGATTGATAGCCATTTTCTAGCATCATCTCCAGCTAAAATGTGATTTATGTTAAATTTTGTTAACGGTCTTAAATTACCCATAAACTGGTCGAAAGTAAAGCATTATTGTGATCTATGTCTCTATACGTTTATTCGTTTGTTTGAAAGCTTCTCGTTTGTTCGAAGGCGTCATTTCAATGTGAGCAGGTTTAATTGGATACATTTGTAATGTAGTTTATTACTTTAACTTCCCAGCCATGTCGATTCGCTAGAGTGAGATATTTTCGGGCTAGGATGCGGTATTCTTCCAGTATTTCGAGCGTGTTGGTTAAATACCAGTGGGCTGAAATTTCATTCGCTTTGGAGCCCTTCTGTTGGCAAAAGAAAACAACCTGCTTCCATTTTTTAGCGATATTTTGCGAATCCTCTATTAAAGCGTTGATAGAACGCCACATTTTGACAAATTCTTGCTGTTGCTTTTTAGATTTGACCAGTTGCTTCTTTAAACTGACCTGATTGGAAGGTGTTTGCCAAAGAATGACTAGCTCATCCATCGAGAAGGTTTGTGAGAACAGTTGATGTTCGTTGTGTTCTTTCAACCTCTCATTAAACAAAGTTGCATGTTGATTGTAGTTGGACTCTAAGCGGTTGAATTGGGTAAGATTGGCATGCCACGATGCGTGATCGCATTGAGCGATCGCCATGGTTGGAAGAGGCAGTAGTAATAATATCCATATTAACTTATTTATCATTGCTTTCACGATAATGGTTTTGCATCAGTTATGTGCCTTCTGTCAGTATAGTTGTGCATCGACTTTGTAAATAAAGAAAAGGAATAGAAGATGAAGAAAGCTCTGATCGCATTTGTCGTATTGCTTCTTATCGGGGGGGCAGGTGCTGGGTATTACTTTTTCTTTATGCAGAAAGGCGAGCCAGTTGTTGAGCAAAAACAAGAACCACAACACCCGAATAAGCCAGAGAAAACGTCGAAACCGATTTTGGACCTCGAGTCAGTTCCTGAAATCACCGAATATTATGTCATTGAGCAACGTATTGATGTACGTAACAAGCCTAAACAACGAGCTTTAATTGTTGATACTCTCTACAAAGGCGAGAAGGTCAGTGTACTTGAGAAAGTTGATGGTTGGTTCAGATTGTCGGATTACATAGTATATGAAGAGGGTGGAGAAGAAACGGCAGAATGGGTCGACTCTAAAGGATTGTCTGATGCTGAGCCCATTATAGAAGAGAATGAGCGGTTGGAAATCCTAGACAGCTACTTACAAAAATCAGACGATCTCAAAACGCACCTCGACATGTTCCGCAACAAAACTCAACAGTTGCTTGATGATGAGACGTGTGACCCAAGTGATTTTGACGAATTAGGCGGTTGGGTACGCTCAGTGACCTACAAGAAGCGCAATGTATATTTCATCTACTGTGGTGGGTTAGACCAAGAAAACAAGATCTATCTAGATGTCGATAAAGGCGAAATATTTTATCGGTGAATATCGCTAGGCCTACGTAGCAATTGCCTTCCGTGTTTGAGAACAGAGATTTATAACTTTTTAGTTGTTAAGCATAAGCATTAGGAATACTATCAGCAAGCTGAGTTGAAGAACTCGGCTTGTTTTGTATTAAGTGAGCTATCATGCCTTGGACTTTCGTTAGAAAACTGTTTTTGTTGCTTTTTGCCGTGGCTTTATCGCCACTGCAGGTTTCGGCTGCGCAAACAGAACAGAAATCCTTTTTGCCTCATTTCTCTAAGTTGTTGTCATTTAAAGTCGGCAACAACCCTACGTCGGGTGCGTCGGTGGACTTTTCGGAATTTACTGAGAAAAACACACCGTCTCCAATTTCTGAAAGTTATGTTTTCCGAGATTCGTTAGCCATCTTTAGTTCTCTACGTTGGACAGCACATCTCCGTGGGAATGTTGATGATGAACACATTGATTTCGTTGGCGATTTAAAAGCGCCTTTTTACGCTGACGTAGGTTTTGCTTATAGCCTGATTAACATCCGTTGGCGTCAAACCAGATCTGTGTTTAATCACTTCACTAGCGATCATCGCCTCTCGGGTTGGAAAGAAACTAACGCTATGTACGTAGCACTCAATAACCAACTCTCTGCTTAAAAATCATCATTTGCACACTTTGTGCGGCCCTAACACGACAACTTTTCAAAAGCGCAGTTAACGCTTTAAATTCGACTACCTGCGTATTTTTCAGGTCATTGTCGTGTCTTAAATCTAATTTATTTAAAACTTCACTACCCAGTGAAGGGATTATGTTTACATGAAGAAAACACCAACAAAGAACAGAAAAGTGCTGAATCATTTTTCAGCATGGAAATACGTCGTACTTATAACGACCATTATCATTTTAACCTTCAGCGCTATCCCGACTTGGTTTGGTGAGCAACCGGCTATTCAGGTGACGTTTGCTGACCAACATGAAAGTGCGATGTCATTGGCTCAGCTTGACCAATTGCTGAAAACGCATCATATCTCTGCGTCGAAACTCATAGAGAAAGGCGGTAAGACAACCATCGTTTTTGATGGCGAAGATGCACAGAGTAAAGCGCGTACATTGCTCAACGAACAACTAGATAAAGATGCCAGTATCACGTTTTCTTACGTTTCCGTTGCACCTGAATGGTTGAATGAAATGGGTTTTAGCCCGATCAAACTTGGCCTCGATCTTCGTGGTGGGGTTCAATTCCTGCTCAATGTGGACGTGGATAAAGCGTTCGAAGAACAACGTGACGCTTTGGTTGATGAGATCAAAGCAAACCTTCGTGAAGAGCGTATTCGTGGCGTCCAAGTTCGCGCAGAAGGGCAAAACCACATTGCAGTCAAAAGTGAGAATGAATCGGGCCTTAAAGCAGCGAGCCAGTTTATCCATCAAAACTACCCTGGTTGGACAACGAAAAGCTCAGATCGCGGGTTTGAGCTTCAACCGAGTGAACAAAATATTCAAGAATTCCAAACCACGACTCTTCAACAAAACTTGAAGATCATGCGCGGTCGTATCGAAGAACTGGGTATTACAGAAGCGCTAGTTCAACGACAAGGTAAAGAGAGTATCCGAATCGAGCTTCCTGGTGTTCAAGATCCGGCACAAGCGAAAAATGTTATTGGTGCAACAGCAAGCCTTGCCTTCCATGAAGCCAAAGATGCCGGCCATGCGCAAAGCAGCCAAGATCTTGTTTTGAAAGATAACGACGGACGCACAGTTACCTTAGCGAAACGCCCAGTACTTACAGGCGAGCACATAATAAACGCGCGTGCTGGCGTCGATAAAATGGGTATGTCCGAAGTAAATATCTCTCTAGACCACGCGGGTGGTAAAAAGATGAGTGACTTTTCTGCAACGCACATCGGCAAACCAATGGCGACCGTATACCGTGAGTACAAAACTGACGAACGTGGTATGACAGAGCGCAGTGAGCGTGTCATTAGCGTCGCAACCATTCAGTCTCAGCTTGGTAGCCAATTCCGCATCACAGGTGCGGGCAGCATGGATGAGGCACAACAACTTGCTTTGCTTTTACGTGCAGGTTCACTTACCGCACCAGTGACGATTGTTGAAGAACGTACAATTGGTGCTTCTTTAGGTGCGGAAAACATCCAAAACGGTTTTGCAGCTCTAGCGCTCGGTATGGGTTTAACGTTGACATTCATGGCGCTTTGGTACCGTCGCCTTGGTTGGGTTGCGAACGTGGCCTTATGTGCAAACATGCTTTGTTTACTGGGGCTGATCGCTTTGCTTCCGGGGGCTGTACTAACGCTACCTGGTATTGCAGGCTTGGTTCTGACTGTCGGTATGGCGGTGGATACCAACGTAATTATTTTTGAACGTATCAAAGATAAAATGCGTGAAGGTCGCAGTTTCGCTCAAGCGATCGACCTAGGCTTCGATAGCGCGTTCGCAACTATCCTTGATGCTAACATCACCACCATGATTACTGCAGTGATTCTATACGCAATTGGTAATGGTCCAATCCAAGGGTTTGCGCTGACGCTAGGTTTAGGTCTGATGACCAGTATGTTTACTGGCGTATTTGCTTCTCGTGCAATGATCAATTTAATTTGGGGCCGTGATGGCCGTCGTGATGTGAGGGTTTAATCATGGTCGAAATGTTAAAACAAAATATCCGTAAGATTCGTTACTTCACGACTGCTGTATCGGTAGTACTAACGATTATTGCTTTGGTTGCTCTTGGTATGAAAGGGCTTAACCTAGGCCTTGACTTCACTGGTGGTATGGTTACTGAAGTGAAAGTCGATACACAGTTAACGAATCAAGATTTGCTTGATGCACTTCAACCTAAGCTTGGTGAATCAACGTCAGTCACACGGTCAGGTGAAGAAGGTCGCTGGGTAATTCGTTACTCTGCGCCAGTGGAAGGCCATACATTACCAAGTGTTGCAGATGTACTTGCGCCGATATCACATCAAGTTGATGTCGTTAGCAACAGCATTGTAGGTGCTCAAGTAGGACAAGATCTGTTTGACCAAGGCGGTTTAGCTTTATTGATTTCTGTTCTGACTATCCTTGGTTACTTGTGCTTCCGCTTTGAGTGGCGCTTGGCGAGTGGCTCGTTGTTCGCTCTTGCACACGATGTGATCTTGGTACTTGGTTTCTTTGCGATGACACAAATGGAATTTAACCTAACAGTGTTCGCGGCTATTCTAGCGATTCTTGGTTACTCGCTGAACGACTCGATCATTATCGCGGACCGTATACGTGAGTTATTGGTCGCGAGGCAAAACTGGAAAACAGAACAGATTAATGATGAAGCGATATTGGCGACGTTCTCTCGCACTATGGTGACTTCTGGTACGACTTTGATCACCGTCAGCGCGCTTTGGATTATGGGTGGCTCAGCACTTGCTGGGTTCTCGACTGCGATGTTTATCGGCGTACTGTCAGGTACGTGGTCATCTATCTCTATTGGTACGATGCTTCCAGAATGGTTGAAACTAGAACCAAAACACTATCTACCCGTAGAGCTCGACACTGCACCATAGTACTCGGTGTGTAAGGTCAAAGTGCTTGCGCCACTCAAGTTGAGTGGCGCTTTTTTATCTGGAGAAACGAGATAGAAAACAGAAGAGGGCGTTATTTGACTCTCATCAGTCGATGTTTGACTGAGCCCAAATCAAACTCAATAACCTGGGAGTGTTTCATGGATTCTACTTTGGTGAGCATTGAATCTTTGTAGCCTTTGTTTTTCATCCACTGTAGCGGCTCAGTAAAGCTGTCTTCATTGACCACATAAGATTCTCCCTTATGTTTACCAGCGTAGACGTTTACTACCCACACGCGGGCTTTGAAATCCAATATACCAGCGATGGTTCGCTTCAATTGACTAAACATGTTTTTCATTGTTAAAAACTTCTATCAAATGGATGTCTCTAACTCATCAATAACCAAACACCCACACCCATCATCAAAGTGCCAGCAATACGGTTCATCAAGCGGACATTTTTAGACTGCCCAAGTATACGTTTTAACCCTTTCCCACCAGTGGCGTAAAGCGACATGCAGATGAACTCAAATGTTAGAATAATTGAAATCAGTAAGATGAGTTGAGGGGTAAGATCTTTATTTTGATCGATAAAAGGAGGCAGAAGCGAAACCATAAACGCCCAACCTTTTGGGTTCGCAATTGCGGTAACAAATCCTTGCAGGACTAAATCCCAGTTGCCATTGGTCGGAATGTCAATATTCTCAAGGTTGATAGCCAGTTTTCCTCGTGAGCGCCACATTTCAACACCAAGATAGAGAAGGTAGCCACTGCCAATCAACTTAAGGGCAGTAAATAGCCACGGATAACTCAGCATTATCGCAGCAATCCCTATTACCGCAGAAACCGAAACCAGAGCCACACCGACGAGTTCACCCGCCATCATCCAAAGGGTTCGACGATACCCGATACTCATTCCTAACGTTAAAGCAAGAGTCATACACATACCAGGTGTGATTGATACAAAAAAGAATGTAGGAATGAACATGCTTAATAAAGTGGCATTCATGGGTATTGCTTATAATGTAATTTGTAAGTTAGTTGTCAAAGATAGTGTAAAGTGATGTTCAATGCTATAGCAATGTACCCTAGAGGTGCTTGATGCAGTTTCTCCCCTGAGCATGCCATTGAGCCAATGACAGCGTCAAACAACTTAGAAAAAGCT
The DNA here is from genome assembly GCF_000171815.1 of Vibrio sp. AND4. Classification (GTDB taxonomy): domain Bacteria; phylum Pseudomonadota; class Gammaproteobacteria; order Enterobacterales; family Vibrionaceae; genus Vibrio. The sequence goes on from NZ_ABGR01000001.1 coordinate 257,614, forward strand.
TGCCATTCCCTCTTTGGTTTTTAGAACTCGAATCCATGACAACGCTCTGAACTCTGCATCTTAAACTCACTTGGACACACTTCAGAAAAACCCAACGTTATTCCCGTTAAAATAGTCTGCTATTTAATTAAAAAGTAATACTAGGTAAATAATTCCGACATGTTAATGTGAATTCGTAAAAATAATAAAGCTAGAAAATGATCTATACTGTTATGAATTTATAAAATACAAGTTGTTTTTTGATATTATCATTTATTTTTCTAGATTTCTTATTTATCAATAAAGGTTATTCTAATTGTTAAGATAAACAGGCTGGCATGATTAAATGATATATTTGACATTTAGTGGTAGGAAATTGTGAGAGATTTTATTTAGTTACAAAGTTGCGGGTTGTTAGTTAAAAGAGAAAGTCTCCTCAAAGTACTTATAAATGTAACGTTGTAGCTTTCCTTTTAAGTGTCTGATTTGAAATAAATTTCTCTCCTAGCTGACCGATTTGTTTTTATTTTTATTTCCAGTTAACAGTGACTTAGATTAAATTAACGTTCTTATAACATTTCATTCTGAATGAGACCTAAATCAATCTTATGTAAATGAATTATATTTTTATTTGAAATGTAATAATTCTAGGTTAAATTAAAATAAGCAGTAGCAGAGTGTCCTCTGCTATAACGATATATTAGTTCGCCAGTTGGCGGAGTAAATTCCCAGTTATTGTTATGCTTTTTTAATGCTGTTAAGAATGGAGTCTCTTAATGAAGAAAGTCGCTTTGATCACTGGATCAAAAGGCGGGATTGGTTCAGCAATTTCCTCTCAATTAGTGAATGATGGTTACCGCGTTATTGCAACGTACTTTACTGGCAAGCATGCGTGTGCGTTGGAGTGGTTTAATGAAAAAGGGTTTACCAATGATCAGGTGCGCCTTTTTGAACTAGACGTAACAGACACGGCTCAGTGTGCTGAGAAGCTGGCGCTTATTCTCGAGGAGGAAGGGACAATAGACGTTGTTGTCAACAATGCCGGTATTACACGGGATGGTGTGTTTAAAAAAATGATGGCTCAAGCTTGGAATGATGTAATTAATACTAATCTTAATAGCTTATTTAATGTGACGCAGCCGCTTTTTGCCGCAATGTGCGAAAAAGGTGGTGGTCGCATCATCAATATCTCTTCTGTGAATGGTCTCAAAGGCCAGTTCGGACAAGTGAATTATTCGGCAGCGAAAGCAGGCATGATCGGTTTCTCCAAAGCGTTAGCTTATGAAGGAGCTCGCTCTGGTGTCACTGTCAACGTGATTGCACCAGGATACACCGGAACTCCCATGGTTGAACAGATGAAGCCAGAAGTACTCGAATCGATCACGAATCAAATTCCAATGAAGCGTTTAGCAACACCAGAAGAGATTGCTGCTTCAGTGAGTTTTTTGGCAAGCGATGCTGGCGCGTACATAACTGGCGAGACTTTGTCGGTGAATGGCGGCTTATACATGCACTAAAGGAGTATTGATGATGGAAAAAGTGTTTATTGTTGCTGCAAAGCGCACTCCGATTGGTGCGTTTGGTGGAAGCCTCAAAAATACCTCGGCAGGCAATCTTGCTGCGATAGCAATAAAAGGTGCCCTAGAGGCAGCATCACTGCCAGCCGATAAGGTTGACGAAGTGATAGTAGGCAATGTTGTATCTGCCGGCCAAGGTATGGGGGTTGGCCGCCAAGCGTCAATGTATGCCGGTATCCCAGATTCTGTGCCTGCCTACGGTGTCAATATGGTCTGCGGTAGTGGTATGAAGGCTGTGATGGATGGTGTTTCTCATATCCGAAGTGGCGATGTAGAAGTCGTGGTTGCTGCGGGTGTGGAGGTCATGTCACAAATTCCTTTCATCGTGCCAAGTACTGTGCGTGACGGTAACAAAATGGGCAACATGGAGTTGAAAGATCTCCTTATTTCTGACGGTTTGACGGATGTTTACAACCAATATCACATGGGCGTAACGGCAGAAAATGTGGCTAAGGAAGCGGGTTTATCGCGTCAACAACAAGACGAATATGCACTATCAAGCCAGCAAAAAGCGGTGGCAGCGATTGAAGCAGGCAAATTCAAAGACGAAATTGTTCCTGTAGAAGTCAAGCAACGTCGTGAAACCCTCGTATTTGATACCGATGAATACCCAAAAGCAAACGCGACACTAGAAGGTTTGAGCAAGCTACGCCCAGCGTTTGACCGCGAAGGTACAGTAACTGCAGGCAATGCGTCAGGCATTAACGACGGTGCAAGTGCCATCATTTTAGCATCAGAAAGTGCGGTTCAAGCCCACGGTCTGACGCCAATTGCTGAAGTGGTGAGCTACGCTCAATCAGGTTTGGATCCGAAGATTATGGGGCTTGGGCCTGTGGAGTCAGTGAACAAGGCGCTACAAAAAGCCGAGCTGAAAATCAGCGACATTGATGTTTATGAATTGAATGAAGCCTTTGCCGCGCAAGCGCTAGGGGTAATTCAAAAACTGGCAGAGACCAACCAAGTACCAGTGAGCTCAATTTATGATAAGGCCAACTTTAATGGCGGCGCGATTGCATTGGGTCACCCACTCGGTGCGTCGGGGAACCGCATTTTGGTTACCTTAGTGCACGAACTTAACAAACAAGACGGTCAATACGGTGTTGCTTCACTTTGCGTGGGCGGTGGTATGGGCACGGCTGTGATTGTAAAAGCAGTTAAATAGTTATTTAAACAAACATTTTTCTAGGAGATAAACCATGTACACTGATTTCTTTAAAACTTTTAGCGATCAAACTGAAAAGAACCTTGAACCGTACTTGAAATTCAACAAACTAGTAACAAAGAACGTCGAAGTTCTTACTGAACTGCAATTGAACGCAATCCGTACCTACAGCGAAGTCGGCCTAAATCAAATGAAAGCGGCTTCAGAAATTCGAGACGTGACGTCTCTTACGGCCTTTAACAGCCAGCAACTTAGCGTTCTGACTAAACTTTCTCAGCAGATGATGGATGATAGTAATAAGCTGCAAACCATTGCGAAAGAATTCAAAGAAGACGTTGAGAAAATGACTTCGGAAAATCTAAAGACGGTTACTCCTGCGTAATACGTCAACTTATCGCCGCCCTAATTTTGGGGCGGCGTTGTTTTTCCGAATATAGGAGTAAGAGTATGTTTCAACACTTCTTTTCGGACTATCTTGTAAAGCTTCAGGAAACCAATCAACAGTGGTGGCATGAATTTGAAGCGAACAAGACAGTCGCAAATTCCCCTTTGAACAAGGCCATGCAAGAAGTGAACTTTGAGGACACAGCTAAGCTTTTCGAACAAGTGGCGAACCAACCAGCTGCAATCTTGAAACTACAAGCAGAGTGGTGGGAGCAACAGCTTCAAATATGGCAGAATGTGGCGCTAGCAGGCAATCAAACACAGATTATTAAAGCAGAAAATGGCGACAAGCGTTTCTCAAATGAAGCTTGGCAACAAGAAGCCATGTACAGTTTTATCAAACAATCTTATTTGTTATTCAGCAAAACTTACTTAGACACACTCGATTCTATTGAAGGATTGGATGAGAAAACCAAAGAGCGCATCACCTTCTTCTCTCGCCAAGCCATCAACGCACTTTCTCCTTCAAACTTTATCGCGACCAACCCTGAACTGCTAAAGCTAACCCTTGAGAAAAATGGTGGGAATCTACTGACAGGGTTAGAGAAATTAAAGGAAGATGTGGAGTCGAGCGCGGATATTCTCAAAGTCCGTATGACCAACAACAATGCGTTTCGTGTGGGTGATGACGTTGCAACGACCGCTGGCGATGTCGTGTTCCAAAATGAATTGTTTGAGTTGATTCAGTACCGTCCTTTGACCGAAAAAGTCAATGCGACACCGCTACTGGTTGTGCCACCTTTCATTAACAAGTACTACATTCTAGATCTAACGGCTAAGAACTCGATGGTTCGTTGGATGTTAGAGCAAGGTCACAGCGTATTTATGATGTCATGGCGCAACCCAGGTAAGGACCAAGCTCGTATTGAGTTTGGTGACTATGTAACCGAAGGCGTCGTGAAGGCAGTGACTGTAATTGAAGACATTACAGGTCAAGAGCAGATCAATGCCGCGGGTTATTGCATCGGTGGTACGGTTCTGGCGAGCACTGTGGCATATTATGCCGCCAAGCGTATGAAGAAGCGTATTAAGTCAGCAAGTTTCTTTACTACCCTGCTTGATTTTTCTCAACCCGGAGAGGTGGGGGCGTACATCAACGATACGATTATCAGTGCGATTGAAGTGCAGAACAATGCTAAGGGTTACATGGATGGCCGCTCGTTAAGTGTGACGTTTAGCTTGTTACGTGAAAATAGCTTGTACTGGAATTATTACGTCGATAATTACTTGAAAGGCAAAAGTCCGGTCGACTTCGACCTCCTTTACTGGAACAGTGACAGTACAAACGTAAGTGCGGCTTGTCATAACTTCTTGTTACGAGAACTCTACCTAGAGAACAAGCTAGTCCAAGACAAAGGTGTGAAGATCGGTGGGGTGTGGATTGATCTGAACAAGATTAAGGTTCCAAGTTATTTCGTCTCTACCAAGGAAGATCATATTGCATTGTGGCAGGGCACTTATCGAGGCGCTTTGAAAACTGGTGGAAACAAGACGTTTGTGTTGGGTGAGTCGGGACACATAGCGGGTATCGTTAATCATCCTGCAAAAAACAAATACGGCTATTGGCTAAACGACAACCTTGATGACTCGGCAGATGAGTGGTTTAACAACGCGAATCATCAAGAAGGCTCTTGGTGGATGCATTGGCATCAATGGCTGTTGCAATTCAACCCAGAAGAGCAAGTTGAGCCTTTCCCTGTTGGTTCTGAGCAGAACCCAGTGATTGATGAAGCGCCTGGTCAATACGTAAAGCAAGTTTTGCCTATTAAAGAATCCTAAACTGCTCCTCACGGCAGTATCACTTGGCGGCCTACTGATGGTCGCCTTTTTTATTTGTGATGTTTGAGGGTAAAGCAGGCAAGGAGACTTGAGGGTTTCTGAATGTGACTAAGAGGGGGAGCTTTTAAGGCCTCCTAGTGGTAAGGATTGTCTAGGATATAAAGAAAAACGCCAAGCAAATGCTTGGCGTTTTCCGTCAACGAAATAGGCAAGATGTCAACTGGTTTGAGGTGGTTTAGACCTCTTTATCCTTGCCTAGTGAGAGTAGCCATAGAGAGATTGCTGCTACGCCGATAAAGCCGGAAAGAATAATGACTGGCATTGCACTGTATCCAAGGAAGTGCCAGATAAAGGATTCAAGGTTACTCATTGTCTGTATTTCTCCTTATTGCCAGCCTTCAACGCCGTGCATGTCAGGCAGTTTATGTGCGATACCCTTGTGACAATCTACACAAGTTTTGTCGCCTGATGCCAACGCTGTAGAGTGCTGCGCTGAGGCACGTTTACCTTGCTGAGAGTAGTCCATGTAATCGAACTGATGACAGTTACGACATTCAAGAGAGTCGTTTTTCTTCATACGCGCCCACTCACGTTTGGCAAGGTGCTCACGACGTGCTTGGAACTTCTCTGGTGTATCGATGGTTTTCGTTACGAAGTGTGCAAACAGCTCTTTAGATGCTTGAACTTTACGAACGATTTTATCAGTCCATTCATGCGGTACGTGACAGTCTGAACAAATCGCACGAACACCAGAACGGTTCGAGTAGTGGATCGTTTCTTGAATTTCAGCGACGATCGGAGCGTGACAGCCTGAGCAGAATTCCTCTGTGTTGGTCGCTTCCATCGTCGTGTTGAATGCTCCCCAAAACAGAAGACCACCCGCAAATCCTAGGAATAAAACAATACCAGCAGCGGCTTTACTTGGACTCGACAGTCTTTTCCAAAACGCTTTAATTATTTTCATAAGTAACCTCTTAGTATCCGCGTTTCAATTACTGAAGCGAATCGACTGCCTTAAATTCATTTTCCACGAGTGGTTGACCATTTGTTTGTGGAACGTGACATTGTAAACAGAAGTAACGACGTGGTGACATATCTGCCAGAACCGCGTCTTCACGGTTAATGTAGTGCGTTACGCTGATTTTGGTCGCCCCTGCATCTTTCGCATTTTTCCAGCTGTGGCATGCTAGGCATTTGTTTGCGTTTAAAGACACTTCGTAGTTTCGGATGTTATGCGGAATAAGCGGTGGTTGGTATACATAGCTACCTTCAACGATTTGATCTTTCGGAAAGTCTTTGAAGTCATCAGCAGGGCGAGTGTCCTCGAGTTGTGTACTGCCACGCAGCGAGTCTAGACCGCCTGTGCCGCCAGGATTATCCAGTTCAGCTTTTGCAATGCCTGTTACCAAAGTACTTACAAATAAAAGTGCGATAAGATATTTTTTCATCATTTCGTCTCTGCCATATGGCGTAAATTCTTTTTAGGCCGCCGAGTAGACGGCCCTTGCATTCGCTATTTGACGGTTAAGCGATTTTCGTGATTTTGACTGGGCACTTTTTAAAATCTGTTTGTTTAGACAGTGGATCAGTCGCATCAAGTATCAATTTGTTAATCAGAATACGGGCATCAAAGAAAGGTACGAATACCAAGCCCTCTGGCGGACGATTACGACCGCGAGTTTCAACGCGAACGCGTACTTCACCACGTTTGTTTGCAATCAGAACTTCTTCACCACGACGAACGTTACGTTTTTTCGCATCAGCAGGGTGCATATAAACCACCGCGTCAGGCACCGCTTTGTAAAGTTCTGGTACACGACGAGTCATAGTACCTGTGTGCCAGTGCTCAAGAACACGGCCAGTACACAGCCATAAGTCGAACTCGTCGTTAGGTACTTCTGGTGGCGCTTCGTATGGCGCAGAGATGATTCTCGCTTTACCATCAGCATTGCCATAAAAGTCCCAATCAGATCCTACTTTTGCATATGGGTCAGATCCTTCTTTAAAGCGCCATTGTGTCTCTTTACCATCCACAACTGGCCAGCGTAGACCGCGGACTGTGTGGTAAACATCGTATGGTGCCAAGTCGTGACCATGACCACGACCAAAGGTGGCGTACTCTTCAAATAGACCTTTCTGTACGTAGTAGCCAAAATGGTGAGCATCGTCGTTCAGCTCACGGGCTTCATCGATAGAAAATTTGTCTACTTGACCGTTTTTGAACAGCACGTCGTACATCGTCTTCCCGCGGTACTCCGGTGCTTTTACGAGTAGCTCTTCTGGCCACACTTCTTCTATCTTGAAGCGTTTTGAGAACTCCATCACCTGCCATAGGTCAGATTTTGCATCGCCTATGGTTTCTACTTGTTGATACCAAGCTTGAGTACGACGCTCTGCATTACCGTAAGCACCTTCTTTCTCGATCCACATCGCGGTAGGAAGAACGAGGTCAGCAGCTTGGGCAGTTGCCGTTGGGTAAGGGTCAGACACAACGATGAAGTTTTCGGGGTGACGATAACCAGGAAGGCGTTCAGAATTAATATTCGGCCCCGCTTGCATGTTGTTGTTGCATTGAACCCAGTAACAGTTCAATACGCCATCATTGAGCATGCGATCTTGTTGTACTGCGTGGAAACCGGGTTTCGGTGGGATAGTGCCTTCTGGCAGTTTCCAGATATTTTCTGCGATCTTGCGGTGTTTAGGGTTGGCAACCACCATGTCTGCTGGGAGGCGGTGAGAGAAGGTACCAACCTCTCGAGCTGTGCCACACGCTGATGGTTGACCAGTGAGTGAGAATGGACTGTTACCTGGAGTGGAAATTTTCCCCGTGAGTAAGTGGATGTTGTAAACCAAGTTGTTCATCCACACGCCACGAGTATGTTGGTTCATCCCCATCGTCCATAGCGACATGACTTTGGTGTTTGGGTCCGCGTATTGCTTCGCCAGTTCGATCAGTTTTTCTTTCTCTACGCCGGAAATTTCGGAGGCTTTCTCTACCGTGTATGGCGCTACAGACTTCTTGTACTCCTCAAAAGAGATAGACGTCAGCTTGCCAGAATTTGGGTTCTTGGCGGTTTTTTGTAGCGGATCATCGTCGCGTAAGCCGTAACCTATATCGGTATCTGCTTGAGCGAAATTGGTGTGTTTATTCACGAAATCCCAATTTACCGCATCGTTTTGTATGATGTAGTTTGCAATGAAGTTAGCGATTGCGAGGTCAGACTGAGGGGTAAAAATGTAGCCGTGGTCTGCTAACTCAAATGATCGGTGGTAGTAGGTCGAAAGTACGTTCACTTTTACGTGTGGGTGGCTGAGGCGTCGGTCAGTAATGCGAGTCCATAGAACTGGATGCATTTCTGCCATGTTCGAACCCCATAGAACGAAAGCGTCTGCGTTCTCGAAGTCATCATAGCAGCCCATCGGTTCATCAATACCAAATGCACGCATGAAACCGACTACCGCAGATGCCATACAGTGACGAGCGTTTGGGTCAATGTTGTTAGAACGGAACCCCGCCTTCATCATTTTAGATGCTGCGTACCCCTCCATGACTGTCCATTGGCCCGAACCAAACATACCTATGCTTGTTGGACCTTTCTTATCTAGAGATGTTTTCCACTTTTCCGCCATAATGTCAAAGGCAGTATCCCAAGATACAGGAGTGAAGTCGCCGTCTTTGCTGTATTTGCCATCTTTCATTCGCAGAAGAGGTTGAGTTAGGCGGTCTTGACCGTACATTATCTTAGAAAGGAAGTAACCTTTTATACAATTGAGGCCCTTGTTCACTGGTGCTTCCGGATCGCCTTGGGTTGCCACTACTTTTCCGTTTTGTGTACCAACAAGAACGGAACACCCTGTACCACAGAAACGACAAGGTGCCTTGTCCCATGTGATTTTTGTCTGATCAGAGATCGCAATCAGATTTGTAGCAGAAGCGGGTAATGTAATACCTGCGACGGCTGCCGCTGATGCAGCCGCGTTTGCTTTCACAAACGCACGTCTTGTCATTTTCATACTTCACCCTTGGTTTGGGAATGTTGTGTTCCAGTGCCTTTTTCTTCGGTTTCTTCAAAACCAGTTTCGAATTGGTGAAAAACCAGTGCTGTGTTTAAGACATTCGGTAAATTATTAATCGAGTCGATAGTGTCGGTGATGAAACCTTGGTTCTCAGTTTCTAGCACCACCACGATTTTGCCTTCTGGACTGTCACCATAGATTTCCGCGTTTTCGTACGCTTCAATCTGGGTTTTTACCTCAGCAAGATGTTTGGGCAGAACATGAACTACCAGACTCGAAATGTGCACTTCGTTTAGTGACATACATCTCTCTCGTTTTATCGCCTTTCGCACCGTTTATTGACGGCTAGGCTGTTATATTGCTCACATTGATGGATGAAGTTGGGCACACTGAAACACAGGCACCGCAGCCGTTACATTCATCCAGATCTACATCGGGTTGTGCGACTTTACCCAGCTCCAATTTGAACTTAATTGCTATCGAGTCACACAGATCTCCACAGCATCGGCATTCGACATTTTGCTTTGTTAAACAGCTGTCATTGATGTTTGCCTTTACCTGCCAAGGGGGAGCTTCTTTTGTTAGAAAAAGCGGTTCTGGGCAAGCCTCAGCGCATTTGTAGCAAAAGGTACATTCATCAATAGAAAAATCGACGGCGGGAAAGCCTCCATCACTTTTGGTTATAATCTTGGTGTCACAGCTCTCGATGCATTTACCACAACGAGTGCAGTCCTCTGTGAATCGAATTGGCTGAGATAGCCAAGGAAGAGGTGATGATCTGTCCGATTGCGTTTTGCGTGAAAAAAGTCTTCTTCTATAAATATCAAACACTTAATTACCTCGGAGATTGAAGCCTTAAACAAGCACTGCACTTAATGTTATTCATAAATTGTCATTTTTATACATTAAATTGTAGTTTTTGACGTATATGTATAAATACCTCTTAGGGGGTAATTGGGGGGCTTTGTTGCTTTAGATCAATAAATGCAGACGCAGGTGATCACATATTGGTAAAGTTGGAAGATAATGCGTGTTTTATTGTACATATCGAGACAAGCATGCCTCTCAAACGAGCGGAGTTCAGAGTTGTTTAAAAATGTGAAAAAATCAGTAACACGCACAATCGCATCTGCTCTGATGTTGATTTTGCTTCTTTCAGTGGTGACGACTGGTTTTGCTATCTTCACTCTTGCGTCAAGCCTTAATGATGCAGAAGCCGTAAACGTTGCGGGCTCAATGCGAATGCAGAGCTATCGTTTAGCCCATGATATGCAAAGTGAGTCTGTGGCTTTTTCCTCACATATTGACTTATTTGAGCAGTCTATTTACTCCCCTTCGATGTTGGCGTTGCAACATTGGTCAGTTCCAGAAGATATAACTAAAGACTATTACCGACTTATTCTTCGTTGGCATGAACTTAAATCAGTGTTAAATAGCCAAGACAGAGACAGATACCAGGAGCTAGTCGCTGGTTTTGTTCAACAAATCGATACTTTTGTATTTAAGTTGCAGGGCTATTCAGAACAAAAGCTGATCAACTTAGCTTGGGTAGGGGGGATAGGGTTAGGCGGTATTCTTTTTGTCAGTATGTTCGTTGTCCATTTTGTGAGGCTAGAAGTTGTCCGGCCGCTCCGTGCACTGGTATTAGCCAGTGAACAAATTCAAAACCGATCGTTTAATGTATCACTCAATGTTTCGAGTGATAACGAAATGGGGATTTTGACAACTGCTTTCAATCGGATGGCAAGTGACCTTGGTAAACTCTACCGTGGTTTGGAGCAAGCGGTTGATGAGAAAACTCGTAAGCTGCGACACGCCAATCAATCGCTTCAGGTATTGTACGACTCATCGAGAGAGCTCACGGCTTCAAGAATTCATCAAGAAAATTTCCAAGCGATCTTGCGGCATATTGCTAGTTTGGAAGGTATTCGTGCTGCTAAGCTCGAAATATCTCAAATAGGCGAGCCAAACTGGATACTCACTGAAGGGGAAGAGTGTGGTCATCAATGTGACAGTGAATGTCATACAAAAACATTGATGATTGACGGTGTACACTTGGGTTATTTGTATTGGAAAGCGGGCTTACCATGTCCAAATGAGTCTGTCATTGATAACTTTGTTCAAATATTATCTCGCGCAGTTTATTACAACCAAGCACAACGACAAGCAGAGCAACTGCTTCTAATGGAAGAACGCGCGACTATCGCACGTGAGTTACATGATTCATTGGCTCAGGCGCTCTCATATTTGAAGATTCAAGTATCACTACTCAAAAGAAGTGTGGGTAACATTCCGGGCGACAAATCCATTGAACAGACCAACCAAGTGATTGCTGAATTGGATACTGGATTATCGGCGGCATACACTCAGTTAAGAGAGCTTTTGACGACATTCCGTTTGACAATAAAAGAAGGCAGCTTTGGTCAGGCGCTGCAAGAGATGGTTTCGACGCTTGATGATCAAACCGCAGCGAATATCTCACTTCACAATGAGCTCTCCTCAACAGAATTAGATGCACACCAACAGGTTCATCTACTACAGTTGATAAGAGAAGCGGTGATAAATGCGATCAAGCATGCTCAGGCGAACAATATAAAAATTCAATGCCTCGACGCAGATGGGAAGGTTACCGTCACTGTCAAGGATGATGGTATAGGGTTTGAGCAGCAAGATGAAAAATTAAATCATTATGGCATGAGTATTATGCAAGAGCGTGCGAAAAGGTTGCGTGCTGAGTTGCAGATTGAAACGGCAAAGAATGACGGCTGTATGGTAAGACTAGAATTTCAACACAGTAAGGAAGTAAACATTGACAGTGTGTAAAGTAATGCTGGTGGACGATCACCCACTCATGAGACGTGGTGTTCATCAGCTCCTTAGTTTCGAACCTGACTTTGAAGTGGTGGCAGAGGCGAGCAGCGGTGCGGATGCCGTTGCCAAAGCGCATGGACTTGATCTGGATCTTGTGCTTCTCGATCTAAACATGAAGGGCATGTCTGGACTAGATACGCTGAAGGCTCTGCGTACGGATGGTTGTGATGCTCGAATCGTTATTCTAACCGTATCCGACAGTCCTGCTGATATCACTGCTATTGTACGGAGTGGCGCGGATGGCTACCTATTGAAGGACACGGAGCCAGACGAATTGGTCGGATTACTCAAACAGGCACACAAAGGGGATAAAGCATATAGTCAAGCGATAGCAGAATACCTTATCGCGAATAAAGGGCAAGAAAACGTATTCGATACGCTGACCGACCGCGAGACTCAGATCTTAAAAGAGGTCTCACGTGGCTATAGAAATAAGGAAATTGCCGAGCATCTATTTATCTCAGAGTCCACCGTCAAAGTACATATGAAGAGCTTACTCAAGAAGCTAAAAATGCCTTCTCGCACGGCAGCGACGGTACTTTATTTAGAACGGTTTGGGGAAATGAAGTAAGGATCAGTGACTGACTTTCAAAATGCGATATGCAAAAACCGCCCAATTATGGGCGGTTTTATTTGTCAGGGCGAATCGAGTATAAATCACTGTCGTATTTACCGCACTCCAAGTAATAGTGATGCGCCGCCCTTTTATCCTTCGCGACGACATTCATACGGTGTATTTTTCCCTCTTCAAAATAACGAATCTCATACTTCACACTCGTATCAAGTTGTTCAGCAGCAGCCATGCGACTCCTCCATTAACTGTCCAGATGTTGTTTCAATAATATCATTAATAAAATCGAGCAATATTTATGCCATTTTAGTTGGCGTGTGCAGTTCAATATTTGTTCTGAAAATGCGTGCTCACTCACTTTTTTGCTGATAGTCGTGATAAGAAGTGACCTCCGTGCTCTATATACTCTATAAGTGACAATACTCTTTACTAGACTGACGATATTTTGCCGTAATAACGAGTTATCTAGAATGAGTATAGGACTTAATCAGTGGAAAAGGGAATATGGTTCAGTTATGGAATTAAACAGTGTGCCTAATAAAGCAGTCCGATATGGATGTATATTGATATCCATTTTAGTGTTACTTGGGTGTACCAATAAGTTCTTATATCGTAATCTAGACTGGCTCGTGATTGAATATGTGGACGATTATGTCTCGTTAAATGGAGACCAGGAGGCATTACTTGAAGCGCGTATATTATTGTTAGCAGGTTGGCATAAAAAAGACGAATTACCTTTATATATCGATCACTTAAAACAATTAGAAACTCTCAATAAAGACACCGTTACTTTGGGCGTATTGCAATTAAATAGACAACAAATGATAGGGCACTATCAGCGCCTAGTCTCAAAAGTAGCACCAGATCTCTTTTCGCTGAGCATGCAGCTTAGTAGCCAACAACAAGCTGAGTTTGTTAAAAATGTAAAAGAACGTTACAAAAAAAGGAATGAAAAATATGCAGGGAAAACGGAACAAGAGCTTAGAGAAATTGTCCTAGAGAATACAGAAGAGTGGATGGAAGATTGGCTTGGTAAATTATCAGTTCAACAACAATTACGAGCTAAACAGCTTTCTCAAGCTATTGTCATAAATACTGTATTGTGGCGTGATTATCGCTCATCAATAATTCAAGAACTCGAATACCTTTTCGAAAATAAGAGTAACAGCGTGGTTTATCAGCAAGTATTCATGACACTCTTATTTGAGCCAGAAAGCTATTATAGTGATCAACTGACTAAAAATATCGAACATAATATTGCTTTGACGGATCAATTTATCTTGGATATTTCTCAAACAATGAATGATAAACAGTGGCGGCACTTCCATAGAAAGGTCCGCGAATGGCGAGAGCTTGCTGAAGATTTATTGAAATAATTGCCGATAAAACAAATCATTAATGTGAGTGCCACTTTACATGTTGCGAGCGTTGAACTCGCCAAAGAGAACGCAAACAGGTTATCGCCATGAGCTTAGATGTAAACCCAGACACTAGGTTAGGTCTGAGTTTAACCATAAATGTCGTTGTTAACGTTTAAAAGTGGAGAGTAAGCGTTCAACGTGCACTTTTCTCTTCCATTTGCTCTATTGGCAGCCAGTTTACTTCTACACCAGCTTGAGCAAACATGTCCTGACTGACCTGGATTTTGTCGCCCCAACGAGATAAGAAATCATCAGATTGTACAGGGCAGCTTACACGTGAAATCCCCGTTTGGATAATTTTCGCCGCGCAGTTTGGACAAGGGAAGTGAGTAACCCAAATCTCACAACCATCTAAGTCACGTTTCGAAAACAAAATGGCGTTCTCTTCTGCATGGAGTGTTTTTAGGTATTTCAGTTCACGCTCGTCAGTATCGACGCTGTCGGATACGCCGTGCGGATAGCCGTTGAATCCAACAGAAACAATACGGTTTTGTTTTGTGATTACTGCACCAACTTGTGTCGAAGGATCTTTACTCCATGACGCAACAAGTTCAGCCATCTGGTAGAAACGTTTCTCCCATTTAGAAATCATACTTATCCTCTGACGAAAGCTTTAACTTATCTGCATGATAACGTATTTAGCTTTAAAAAATAGCAAAAACCTTGTGCTAATTCTGATTACTCATTGTGATTAGTATTTGGCTCCTCTATTGGTAAAGAAAAAGCCCGAAGCATGAGAGTACTTCGGGCTATTGATTGGTATTAAATGCGACTAGAGAAATTTGGATTACGAACTGCGAGTTTTAAATTTCGCAACCGCTTCATCCATGTCATGAGCTTGAGCAGAGACGGTATCAACTTCATGCAGGCACTTTTGTGCTGATTGCATGTTGTTTTCTGAAATCACGTTCAATTCGGTAATGGAATCGCTCACTTGATTCATAACGATGCCTTGTTCCTCAATGGCAGAGGCGATGCGCTCTGAATTACCTTGAATCGCGTGCATGTCTGCAATGATTTGCTGAAGGCTTGAATCTAACTTCTCAGATGCATGCAGAGTTTGTTGGCCTTGTTCGTTACATTGGTCGATGTCAGAAACGACCATCGACATTTGCGTTTGGATGTCTGACACGACGCGAGTGATTTCTTCTGTTGATTGATGAGTTCGACTTGCGAGTGCGCGCACTTCATCTGCTACGACGGCAAAGCCACGGCCTTGTTCACCTGCTCGCGCTGCCTCAATGGCTGCGTTTAGTGCAAGTAGGTTGGTTTGTTCAGCAATGTCTTGGATAATATTGACTGCTCCGCCAATCTTCGCCACGTGTTCATTTAGAGAGCCGATTGACTGCTGGCTGTTAGAAAGAATACCAGTTAGCTGGCCGACGTTCGTCACGGTCGTTTCCACAACTGCGCGACCCTGTTCTGCGTTGTTTGCCGCCTGATGAACGCCTTCTACGGCAACCGAAGTACTTTCGGATATTTCGCCAATCGTCGAGACCATTTGTTGTACTGCGGTTGCCATTGACGAGGTATGATCAGCTTGCGCGTGGAATTGTTCCATCACGCCCTCTAGCTCAGAGTGCATGCTACCCGTGCTGGAAGATAGCTGTGCTGACTTTTCTTGCGAACCATGGATCAAGGTTTCAAGCTTATCCAATAGATCATTTAGATGGTGGCTGATGTCCGCCAGTTCGTCTTTGCCAGTCAGTGTTGAACGCAAGCCCATGTCATTGCTTTCACTGATGGTTTTGATGGTTACTAGTAAACTGCTAACACGCGTATTGATCGAGCGAGAAATTTGCAGAATCAAGGCAACGACAGTCACAAAGACTACTGCAGTGATGATTTGTTTCACCAAGGTGTTTCGTGCATTGTGCGCATGAACCGCCTTGCTCAATTCTGATGAGAAAGTTTTAAATTGCTCTTCAACTGTGTGCGACAGGGCGCGAGTTTCGCCCAGTAGACCTTTGTTGTAGGCGACACCAATGGTCTGTTTCTGAGTTGCAAGCTGTCGTGCGTTTTTAATTAAGACTGGTGCATAAAGGTCTTGTATTAGACTTTCGTCCATTTGTCCGGCTCTAACTCGTTGCGCGAATTTAGTCAACGCTATTACTTGCTGATGGTTTGCCACTTGTTCAGCGTCAGACAAAGCTTGTTCGAAGCCTGCTAATAGACCGCTATCAGCGTTGAGACCAAAGTGTTCATAAGCCGCCACAAGGTTCTCGAAGCCTTTTTGATAAGCTATCAAGTTTTGTTTAAAACGTTGGCTAGAAGGCAGATCGTAGCGGTTGAGGATATCAGACAGATCTTGTTCAATATTCACAAACTTATCGACGTTACCATTGAATTTATCGAGGTATTTGATGTTACTGCGCAATAGGAAGTCCTTCTCATTGCGGCGCAGGTTAAGGAGACGAATTTCGAGGTCACCAACCAATTTAACTGCGTTATTGAGTTCTTGGCTTTGACTCGCGAAGTGTGACGATGTACCCAGTAGGGCCACAATCCCCAAAATGGCAATTACTCCAAGGGAGTAGAGCTTGTGCCTGATAGTCATAAATTTTTTCCTGAATAGTTGACTAAAGTATGAAACCCCAAAAGGCTCCTAATGGCTAGCACTGACATTGATTAATACAGCATTTTCTGGCGTTGCTGTTTTTTCGTCGCTTGCTTGTTTTTACTATCAAGTCTTCGACGTTGTGAAGCGCGAGTTGGCTTGGTTTTTATACGCTTCTTTTCTTGTTGACCTGCAGATTGTATTAACGCTTGCAATCGATTTAGTGCGTCTTGTTTATTCTGCTCCTGTGTCCGAAATTGCTGCGCTTTAATGATAACTACACCATCTTTGGATATCCGGCTGTCAGAAAGGGCAAGAAGTCGCTCTTTGTAGAACTCCGGCAGTTTGGAATGGCTGATGTCAAAGCGCAAATGTATAGCGGACGATACCTTGTTAACGTTCTGCCCACCATTTCCTTGAGCTCTAATGGGTAATAATTGAATTTCCCAATCTTGAATTGTGACAGAGTTCGAAATTTTAAGCATAGTAACTGAACCCCGATAAGGATTGTAATGATGGTTGATAAATTACCACCAGAGAGGGGTAAATAGAAGAATTGGCATGCACATAGCCTAAAAAGGCGTATTTCCTATGTGTCCAACACCTTGACTGAATGCATACCAAGCAATCAGAATACTTAGTGCAGTGAATAACGAACGTGAAGCGGCTCTCGACCCCAAACTTGTGACCAATAAAAACGCCGCGATTGATGCGGCGTTTTATGGCATTGTTAATGACTATTGGATATCCAATAATTCCACATCAAAAATCAGCACACTTGCTGGTGGGATAGGCCCTGAACCGCTCTTACCGTAGCCGAGTGTACTCGGTACGAATAGGCGAATTTTCTCACCTACAACCATGTACTGCAGGCCTTCTTGCCAGCCTTTTATTACTTGATTTAGGCCGAATGTTATTGGCTCGCCACGCTCTACAGAGCTATCGAAAATCGTACCGTCGATGAGTGTACCGTGGTAGTGGACTTTCACTTTGCTGTTTGCTGCTGGGTGAACGTCACCAGTACCTTTCTCAAGCACTTGGTATTGTAGGCCGCTCTCTGTCGTAATTACATCTTCCTTCTTGCTGTTTTCCAGCAGGAATTCTTGACCCTTAGCATAGTTTTCGTCTGCCACCTTATGATTAGTCCAAGTGCGATAAATAAAGAACGCCGCTAGGACAAAAATAATGATAGGAAAAAGAAATTTAGACACAATAACTCCTTATCTTACTTTGGTTGTTTTAGCAGATAGTCAATGGTGTCTGCCATTGCTTCAACCGTCTCGTGACCACCAGTGATCACTTGGTACTTACCGTTTACGATGAAGGCAGGGACTGAGTTGATTTGACCACGAGTTGTGATCTGTTCAGCTTTGGTGACGAGTTTAAGCAATTGTGCTTTTTGCGCTTCGTCTAGTAGGTATGGGCTTACTAGACCACGAGTATTGAAAGCTTTCTCAACCGCAGCTTGGCGTTCGTCAGCTGTTGCATCTGCTCCCATCTGAACAGCAGCGAATAGTTCTTCCATAAACGCTTTGTCTGGTGTGCCGTTTACCTGCATGGCAGCAGTATAGAAAATCATTGCGCTGACTTGTGCACTTTCATTAAAAGTTACATGCACTTTCTCAACTTTTTGCTTGGTCAAGGATTCGATCTGAGGGACAAACTGTTCCATTGTACGACAGTGACCACAAGTGAGAGAAAAAGCTTCAGTCACAGGAGCAAGGTTGTATTCGGTAAGTGATACTGGCAATACTTCGTATTGTTTGCCCTGTTGCGGCTGACTATTGCCGTTATCACAAGCCGTTAGGGCAAATATGGCGGCAAAGACTGCAACAATTTTTGAAATGTTTTTAAACATAGGTAAGGCTCTAATTAGTGGGATTGTGGTTAGTTTATCGGTTAACCCTATCGACGAAAACCATTAATACGGCTTGTTACACTAAAGTGAGACAATCGAAGAAAGTTTAGACAAAACAGAGCAATGATGGGATAAATCAAGCCGTTAGCACTTGATAAAAAGAGTTTAGTTTGTTTAAAGGCTAGCTTTGCCTCTTGGGTAAATAGCGGAGTTGGAGAAATGCGAGCACAAATCAGGCCGTTGGCACGATAGGTGCTTGTTGGATAGAGATACTGAGTGGCAGAGAAGTTCTAAAGTCTGAGCCATTTAAGCCGACACAGTGTTCAGGAGTTCGTTCTACGTTGGTAATGATATGAAGCATTGGTATTTAGTTGCATGCGGTTTACTCGCCGGATGCTCCAGCATTAATCCAGATATGGATATGATTCCGGGTGGCAATATGTTAGATGTTGCTCCTCGAACTAATTCTGAGCTGAGACACCCAGAGTGGGGTTACACGAAGTCATACGCAGCAGCACCACGCTATGTTACTCAGGCTCAGAATTCGATGGAAAAAAAGTCAGACGGCATGATGTCGTTGGAGAGGTTCTTAAACAGGCATCAAATTGCCCATGAGACCATCAATGGCGAACATCTAATGGTACGTTTGAAAGAGCAAGTTCACTTTCAAACGGGCTCTTCAAGGTTATCTGCACAGTCTCAGGGTTGGATACAAAGCCTAGGGCACTATCTTGCCAAACGAACTGATATTGATGTCGTGGTTAACGGCCACGCGGACAGCGCGGGCGCAGCGAGCTTCAATGACTCCTTATCCGAAAAACGTGCACGTGAAGTTGAAAAGCAATTACTTGAAACCAGCTTGCCGCGTCAGAGAGTGTTTTCACGAGGATTTGGTGAGTATGTGCCACAGTGCAGTAACGCAACAGCAAGTGGTAAGGCATGCAATCGTAGAGTGGAGCTAATGCTGATTGTCGGTCAGTAAATAAAGATATTGATATAGAACCCAAAGATCATGAAGTAAAAGAAAAGAGGCACCAGTTAGGTGCCTCTTTTACATCCGCCAATGTTCTTAGGGGGAACTAGGCAAATTCTTTTTCGATGTAAGCAACAATGTCTGAAGATTCGTAAAGCCACTGCGTCTCGCCATCTTTTTCAATGCGAAGGCAAGGGACTTTCACACGGCCACCACCTTGCTCTAGCGCTTCACGATGCACCGGGTCATTCTTCGCATCACGTAATTCGATATTGACAGATTGACGCTTCATAGCACGACGGACTTTTACACAGAAAGGACAAGCTTCAAACTGGTACAGTGCGTAAGTCTTTGCTTTTTCATCAACGCTTTTCTGTGCTTCTTCTGAGCGTTTTACCCCACGAGGTGAGAATACTGCGTTGAGAAGTAGAATTATCTTTCCCAAAATCCAGCGGATAAACTTCATAATGATCCCTTGGTGTTCAGTGGATAAGTGCACTTGGGTTTTATACGACGGACTGACATACCTAAGTCTGAAATGATAAAAGCCGTGGCATCAAAAGCACAGTCTATCAGGTGTTAAGTTTTTATAAAACCATATGTTTTACATGGGGAATAGACTTTTTATCCAACTCAATAGACCACTTGTTTTTTTGGGGGTTGCTTTCTTTCCGAGGTAAAAGCTTTGCATTAAGTCAGTACGAAAGGCATCTGAATCCATGCGCTTGGTCACCAACTCTTGTTGTAGCGTATTTTGAGTTTGCTCTGCATGATCATGAGCGAGGCTAAAATCCATATTGAGGTAGCCTTGGGTGTAGAGCCATAAATGCGCTACCAGCGCAAGGTCTTCTGCGGTTTGGTTGGTAAACTTCTTGGCGTATTCTTCACCTAATGTGTCACTGAAGACTTGCTGCATTCTGTGAGTGGATGCTGCGTTCTGGTCATAAAGTGCACTGGTTTCGATGTGAGACTTAGTCAAAAGACCGAGTAGGTGAAGAACAGGGGCTTTATCGGGTTTGTTTTCGCATACTCTAATGAATAATGGCGCTTGTTCTTCTACCCAACGTCGCCTTGCCACTTTGTGCTTGTCAATGAAGGGAATGTTTTTGCACCCCATTTCTTGGAGCAGTTCGTTAAGGGCCGTCATTGCTTTGCAATTCCTTCACCGTCACTTCGAGGTGTTGTTCGTTGATATCAACGAAAATAGAGGTACCAGTAATCATAACAGATAGAGTAGTGCTTCGGTCAAGATGCTTTGCTACTAGGTCTAGGGCACCATAATCAAAGCTGGCCACCTCTACAGGAAGCATGCCAAATTTGCCAGCTATCTTATCCCACCAAACTGATGCTTTGGTGTTATAAGTGTATACTTTTACATGTTTCGCTAAACGAGTCGCTTTCTTGATCCGCTCTGGTTCCGGTTCACCAATCTCAATCCAATGTGTGATGGATTGATCGTCCTCAACTTTCCACAAGTCAGGTTCTTCGGTTGTCGATAGGCCTTTAGTGAACTCAAGGTCACCTTGTGCATTCATACAGTAAGCGAAAATTCGTGCAAGCATACGCTGCGGCTTTTCTGAAGGATGAAGGGCGATAGTCAGATTTTTCGAGTCGTAGTAATCGCAATTCATATCTGAGATCGCGATTCGAAATTTATAAATTGTTGGTTTTAAAGCCATTGTTAGTATCAGTAAATGAAGGGCAAAAAAATAGCCAGCTAAAAGCTGGCTACCATCAAAATCTTAAAAGGCTTAAAGTACAGTGATTTTCTCAGCTTGTGGACCTTTTTGACCTTGAGTAACTTCGAATTCTACTTTCTGGCCTTCAGCAAGAGTTTTGAAACCGTCACCTTGGATTGCAGAGAAATGAGCGAAAACGTCAGGGCCGTTTTCTTGTTGAATGAAACCGAAGCCTTTAGTTTCGTTGAACCACTTAACTGTACCAGTAGTTTTCTGAGACATGTTTATTTCCTAAATATCTATTACTGTAAATCTCGCCTAATCGGCGCTTATAGCGTGAAAAAATAAATTGCTATTGCGTACCACAGGACGAGGGGTTACGAGTAATCCAACGAAATGTGAAAACAAAGAACTTTCTTTCTAGCCGCCTAAGAGTCTAGGTCAATTACGCTTATAGTCAACATATATCGACCTCTCAAGGCAAAATATTTGTATCTAGTCACTGATTTCGCGGTCTGCTTTTGATGACTTTTCAAATAAATGATGTCGATGTGACATTTTTGTGAGCGATAATCTCATTTGTTACACAAAGTTGACTATTTGCCCTACTTGTTGTCCAATCTGGTACGACCATTAATAGTAGGAGGAAATATGGCGAGAAAAACATCACACCTTCAGCCAAAGGAATTGGTTCAGGATACTGAATTTGGCAGAGGTAAAATCAAAGATAACGCATTGAAGGCCGTTGTCACCAGTAAACTGTTTAGGACTCGAGTTGTGAAGGCGCAAAAAGGTAAAGGCAGCTTCAACCGGAAAGTGAAGCATAGAGGCAAAGAGCCCTATTCAAAGTTCTCACCAATGTGGATTTTGAATAGGGCTTTTTCTTGTTTGAGGCTGGTACCTTAGTTGTCTATTTTCGGTGAGTATATGGAGTAGGCTGTGATTTGCCCAGCAACGATAGCTGAGAACATAAACAGCGCAGATAAACCGATGCTTGGAATGGGAAGGATTGATTGTTCAAATACGGTTTGGCCAGCGCTCACTAATACTCGACTGCCGGGAACCAAAATAATGATCCCCTGAACTATGTAGATAGAGCCCGTAAGTTCCATCCTCTTTGCAATCCAAGTGCCGTACAAGGTTATTAGCACCGTTGTGATCCAAGTACCGACGACCCATCCACTCTCAAACCCCAGATAGATGGGGCCCCACATACCCAGTATGGCAACGGGCAAGCCTAGTAGAACGTCGATAATACGCGCATTAAAGATCACCCCAAGACAAAATGAAATGATGAATAAGCCGCTAATGTGCATCCAAATAGGAACTTCATTGGTATAGGCGATGGATTGTGCTTGGCCCCAAATGGCTTCGCCGATATTAAGACCCATGGTAATGCCGATAAAAAGCTTGATTAGCGTAAGAACACATTGCCCCAATAAACTGGTTCCCGAAACCAAATCGTTGAACGCGAGGCACTCAAGTGAGTTAGCGATAGAGAGCCCGGGGACAAACAGAACAATGGTAGCAATGCACAAGGCCCAGACAGGAATGGGGACCCCTGTACTTGAAAGGTAAGCCACGATAATACCAGTGAACAAAGCTGCAATAAACTCGACCGCAATGGTACGCCTTGATTGACAAACTTGCTGACACCCCCAGACCATAAAGCCAAGAATAGAGGCAAAACCTACCGCTTCTAAGGTACTACCGACTAACATTAAGTATGCAGGAGGAATTCCCATGTTGGCCAATGCAATGACCCATGAGGGGTAACCTGCGGGTTCAGGTACGGGTTCACTGCTTAGTTGGTTGATACGAATGATAGTGTTTGCCAGTAAACTTAAGTTAATTGATGCTGGCTTCAAACGTTTGAGTATGACCGCGTTATTGTCATCAGGAAACTGATAGTTGATGGCAGTTGGTGTAGCTTGAATCATCACATCAACGCCATGTTTTTGCGCATAGTGCTGAGTGTATTTTTCTACTTTGTATGGCGCACAACCACTACGATGCAAGGTGTCGCCAATTTCAACGATTTTGTTAATTCTATACTGAGAGGGCATGGCGAAAACGAAAATTTTGAGTCACGAAAAAATTGCGAGTAAGTTAACAAAGAGATGCTTATCGAGCGAATAATCATTAATTTTTCAAAGTGTTTTTGTGGGCTGTGTCAGATGTTGAATTATTGACAAAAGGATTTTTGCTGTGAATTGGAGATGTTACTATCGATTCTTTAAGTCAATGGCTGTTTGAATTTATTGATGTTAGAGCGTCAATTGCAAATCATCGAAATAAATGACAAGAGTTGTCATATTTTGCATAACTAAAAATGCTATCGTGAACGCAAAGGCTTTTGGTTACACTGTAACTTTAGGTGGGGTTTGATGATTGGGTTTGACTATTTAAACCATAGTTAAAACCAAATTTTCTTCGCCAAGGTGAAGTCGTAATATAACTCCATCGGCAGCAAACACTGCAAAAGAATGTTTAAGTTTTACACCAATCCCATTAAAAGGTCTCTTCCTTTCTACGGTTGGTATTATTCTTCCAGGAGCAAGATTATGAACAAACAAGTAAGCCTAATTGGTCTCGATAGCAAACAATCAGCACAACTAGCACAACAACTTAATCAGTTGCTCGCGCACTACCAAGTATTGTACATGAACTCACGTGGTTACCACTGGAATATCAAAGGTCAGCAATTTTTCGAATTACACGTGAAATTTGAAGAAATCTACACTGATCTGCAAACCAAAATAGACGAGCTTGCAGAGCGTATTCTGACATTGGGCCACACTCCGGCACACGCATTCAGCAACTACTTGGAAGCAAGTGAAATCGAAGAGCACCAAAACGCGACTTCTGGTCAGGAGTGTGTGCAGGGTCTTGTTCAAGGCTTTAGTGTTCTGCTTCGAAATCAGCGTGAGATTCTACAAAACGCAGCTGAAGCCGATGACGAAGGTACATCAGCATTGATGGGTGACTACATTGGTGAGCAAGAAAAACTCATGTGGATGCTGAACGCTTACCTACAAGGCTAAGCATCGTATTAAACAATCGGGAATAAGTAAGGGGCACGTTGGTGCCCTTTTTTGTTTTCGTGTTTTATGTTCGCGGTAAGGATTGGAAATGGCTCAATAAATTACTGAGTTCATTCAGCGCCAACGAGGCTGAATCATTGAAGGTTTCTTGATTACCGTGATGAACAAGGCAAGAGGGCATCTGAGCGTTATACGCCGCCTGTAAGTCGTAAAGGTAATCGCCGACATAAAGCACTTCATCCGGCATCAAACGCCACTCTTTCGCCAATACCTGCAGAGACAACGGGTCTGGCTTGGGCGGGAAGCATTCGCGAGTGATGACTCGTTCCACTGAGATTTGGTTGTGCTCTAGTTTGCGCTGCGTGGCGATTTGGCAGTTGCGCGTCACGATAGCGGTTTTAATTTTATTTTGATGTAAGTAGGCGAGCAATTCATGGCAGCCAATCATTGAAGCAGACTGCTCAGCATCAGAAATCTCGTAATCAAATATAACGTTGTGAGCGTGCTCTCGATGATGAGGGGGCTCAAGTGCTTCGACAAAATCCAACAGGTCTTCATTTTGCGGACAATTTAGCTTGCGACGCAATTCGCTAAAGTTCATATCAGAACTCACTAGCGTGTTGTCTAAATCGAACACTACGGCTTTAATTTTCTCAAGCTGCAAAGGGAATGGAATCATAACGACCTCGTTCAGTGTATTCGACTTATCGTTTTAAAAAACATTAGGTTGTTGTAAATTCTAGATTATTCTGACTAGATTGTACGAAGATAAATCAACCACGTATCACAAAAACAGCGGTAGTAAGTTTAAAGAGCCAGCTTTGTCAGACTCGGTCTTCAGAGAAAACTATTCCTCCTCAAGACGAAAGATTTTGCCGCTGTCAGTAGAAAAGTAGAGATAACCATCGGGGCTGATGGTTATATCTCTTACTCGCTCACCCAGATTCTCCATTAATCTTTTTGCTTCGGTGAGCTTGCCATTCTCAATCGATACCACGTTGATGTGCGTCAGTTTCAATGCGCCGGCGAGGATTTTTCCATCCAACTCTGGGTACTTGTCGCCACGGTACAAAATCATGTTACTTGGTGCGATAGAAGGGATATAAACTAGCTTTGGATCTTCCATTCCCGGTAACGACTTAGCTTCACCGACGTCCAACGGCCCCCAATATTCTTTACCATGAGAGACTTTAGCCCAGCCGTAGTTCGCGCCTTTCTTGATCAGGTTAATTTCATCACCGCCGCGTGGTCCATGTTCAATTGACCACAGCTGTTTTGTTGCTTCATCGTAAAACATACCTTGTGGGTTGCGGTGTCCGTAACTCCATAGCTCAGGACGAGCTTCGGAAGGCTTGAAAGGGTTGTCTTGCGGAACCGAGCCATCAAGGTTGAGACGAAGAATACTGCCAGCATGGGTTTGAGTGTCTTGGCCATTATTGCGTTCGCCACGGTCACCGATTGAGAAGTAAACTTTGTCATCAACAAATGAAAGTCGACTGCCATAGTGACGCCCTGTGTCGGTGATGGCATCAGCGATAAAGAGATCTTTCCAACCCACTAGTTGATTGTTTTGCAATTGCGCAGTCGCTAACGCCACCGTATTGCCTTTACTCGTGCGCTTGCTGTAGGTAAAAAAGAGTAGTGGGGTTTGCGCATCGGTATTCGGTGCGAGAGCAACATCTAATAAGCCAGCTTGTCCACTGGTGTTCACATCGGGGACGTTAAATAGCTTTTGAAGTTTGCCTGATGTGATATCCAGCAGCGAAACCGTTCCGTTTTTTTCATTGACGATAACGCGTTGGTTATCTAAAAACTCAATTCCCCAAGGAATTTGCAACCCATTCGCCACTTCGTTGGCGCGGTATTCGGCAGCGTTGGTAGAAAAGGATAAACAAGCGAGTAGGGCAGCAGCAATCGTTCTCATGGTTCCTTCCAATATGAATCGTGTTAATGCTTAAAAGCTAACACCAAAAGAGAAGGTTTTGCAGAGCATGGATGGTATAAGAATGTAAAAAATCCCCGATTCGAGATCGGGGATTGAATTAGGTAATCGAGAGTTATTTAGTTAGCGATATTACATCGCCTCTTCGAAAATCTTAGAGATTTCTTCGTGAGTGGCTTGTTTAGGGTTAGTGAAACCACAAGCGTCTTTCAGTGCGTTGTCTGCGAGTGTTGGGATGTCTTCTAGCTTCGCACCAAGCTCCTTGATACCTGCAGGGATGCCCACATCTTTCGCTAGAGTTACGATAGCGTCGATAGCTGCTGCCGCACCTTGTTCTGCTGACATACCTTCTACATCTACGCCCATTGCTTTCGCTACATCACGTAGGCGCTCTGGACATACTTGCGCGTTGTAACGCTGCACGTGAGGTAGAAGAATCGCGTTACAAACACCGTGTGGAAGGTCGTAGAAACCACCTAGTTGGTGTGCCATTGCGTGCACGTAACCTAGAGACGCGTTGTTGAACGCCATACCCGCCATGAACTGTGCGTATGCCATTTGCTCACGAGCTTCTAGATCTTCACCGTTCTTCACTGCAGTGCGCAGGTGAGCTTGGATAAGTTCAATTGCTTTAATGGCTACCGCATCAGTGATGGGTGTTGCGGCGATAGATACATAAGCTTCCACGGCGTGTGTTAGGGCATCCATACCTGTTGCTGCGGTTAACGAAGCCGGTTTAACCAACATGAGCTCTGGATCGTTGACCGAGATAAGTGGTGTTGTGTGCTTATCAACGATGGCCATCTTAATGTGACGTTCTTCGTCAGTGATGATACAGAAACGCGTCATTTCAGATGCAGTACCCGCAGTCGTGTTGATCGCAATAAGGGGCATCATTGGTTTTGCAGACTGATCTACGCCCTCATAATCTGCGATTTTACCGCCGTTAGAAGCAACAAGTGCGATACCTTTCGCACAGTCATGTGGTGATCCGCCACCGAGAGAAATAACGAAGTCACAGTCGTTGTCTGTCAGAAGCGCCAAACCATCGGAAACGTTACTGATGGTAGGGTTTGGTTGAGTGCCATCGAATACAACGGTTTCCACGTCGCGTTCTGCCAGGAGATCTTGAACCTGCTTTACTACACCGATTTGGTTAAGAATCTTATCCGTAACAATTAAACCTTTTTTAAAGCCTTGAGATTGAATGCTATCTGTTGCGTCTTTCAAACAACCAGCGCCCATTAGGTTTACGGTAGGGATAAAAAATGCACTTGTCATATTGGATTGCTCCGCAGTTATTTTTAATAATCTTTCTTAATTTGTCATTTACTTTTGCATATTCCATTCTTGGTTGAGATTGATCTAGAACAAGATTACCCCCTTAGAGGTAGCTTTGAGTAAGGAAATGTGATGCCAGTCCTGTTAAACAGCGAATTGCTGCAAACCTGACTAACAGATGGGAAATGATTCATTTGTCACATAAACGTTTAGTGCGAAGGGGAGTGTTGGTGCGCTTCTAGATGAAATGAGATGAGAGTATAAACCCCGTTGATATGTCTTCTGTCAACGAGGTTGGTGTAGCGTGTTTTAGAAAACGATTTCTGTTCAGGCGATTTTGACTAACTTATCAACCAGTTTTTCAATGCCTGACGCCGCTTGAGAGATATTCTCCGCTAACATATAAGCTGGTGTGGAAAGTACCTTGTGTTGTTCATCGAAATGGATTTGATCCACCTGACAGCTTACGTGTTCTCCACCCATATGACCAAACGCAGCAGCCGTTGCTTCATCGTTACCAATGGTGCCTTGCACACCTTGATCGTAAATCATAGGGATGATAGTTGGCGCAATGCACAAATAACCCGCTGGTTTACCCGCGTGAGCAAATGCACGACACGCTTGTGCTACGTGAGTATTAATCGAGCATTCTGCTCCCGAAATGGCGAAATCGGTTAAGTTTTTTGCGGCGCCAAAACCGCCTGGTAGTAGGAGGGCATCGTATTCATCCACGTTAAGTCTGGCGACATCCTCGATATTGCCACGTGCGATTCGAGCTGATTCGATCAAGACGTTACGGGTTTCATCCATTTCGTCACCATTCAGGTGATTGATGACGTGAAGTTGGTTGATGTTGGGCGCAAAGCAGTGCCAACTAGCCCCTGCTTTTTCTATGGCATAAAGTGCTAACACGGCTTCGTGGATCTCAGAACCGTCGTAAACGCCTGAACCGCTCAAGATGACAGCGACTTTTTTCATGATTGGATTCCTTTACTTCGAATATGCCTTATAGTGTTCTTCACTGTTTAGATTATGTGTATCCTTGTCTGCTGACGGGCAACAGACAGTGCTCACATGACGCTCAAGTGTGAATACTGTTTCAGCCAGAAAACAGAATGTAGCAATAGCGAAGATAGACTATTTTATAGCTAGAGTAGACGGTTTATAGTGAGCGTGGACGGTTTATAGCGAACTTTTGCTGACAATACGTTGAAGCGGATCATGATTGAGCATGAATGTTTCCATGGTAGGGCTCTAATAGGCAACGTTCAACTGGAGCTGAAGCTTGAATTTGTGCTTTGAGAGTCGCTTAGTAAGTTGCTTGCGAGTGTTTTCTAGGGTGTCAAGCTGTAACGTGTCGTTATCAACATGCACGTCCACATTGACTCTTAGCTCTTGGCCAACCTTAGTGACACCAGCCAGTTTCAATTGATGATCAGTCACCTTTTCGATGTCTGAAATGTCTTTTCCAACACTCTGACATAGCTCTTTGCTTGCAGTCATCATTAGCAGTTCACGTAGGGCACTGACTAACATATCGAAGGGTACTTTAAGGAAGTAAAAGCCCATTAATACCATCATCATTGGGTCTGCATACACTGCGTAGTGGGCGTATGGCGTTAATGATACTGACCATGCGGCGATGAAGCCTGCAGTGACCGCCACGCTCAGTAATGTATCCATTTGCCACTGTTTTTTTTCGGCCTCGATAAGGCCAGATGAGAAACGACAACTTTTCTTCGCCATAAACCACCAAGCGTAGCCGCAACCAAGTACGTTAACCACACCGAAGATGGTCGCGATGGAAGCGTCTACCTCACGGCCGCCAGACATTAACGCGGTTACCGCTGAGAATAATGAGAAGGCCACAACAATCAAAATAACCGCTGCTTTAATAGCGATAACGATGGGCTCAAGGACGGCTTTGCCAAAGGGGAAAGAAGACTTTGAAGGCTTGCTGATGTAGTAAGAAGCAGCCAGCGAGAGTAAAGTGAGTACCAGGCTGACTAAAGAATAAACACCGTCAAATATAATGACGATTGATCCAACAAGCAAGCCAAGAACCATACCTCCCACAGCAAACCCAGACGCTAAAAGTGCCGAGAAGGTTAAAATACGGTTTTCATTGTTGCTTGTCCTGTCACACATAAAGAATGCCTTAGATAATTACACCATTACATTCTTTGTCTCGGAGCAAATTTAAGCAAATTAAAACTGTGTAACATTTGAACGATAAATAGAGAGTTTTATGATAAACAATTATTTTTCAGTGAGTTAGATTGGTTTTTGACTGTCAATATAATTGACGCTCACTGCCATGTGTTTAGAAATCGAATAAATATTCGCTCAACTTATCAGCGAGCCAACTCATTGCGGGGTGCTCTGTCTGTCCATTTGTTACGAACATACAGTAGTCTTCTTGTGTCAAACCATAGGTATGTTTGATCACTGCAAGTTTTTGATGTCTTAAATAGTGTCGGATTAGTGGCTCCGGCAATACGCCCCACGCATCTTCTTCCAAAATGGTATTCAACATGTAGTCGAAACTAGAGAAGCCAATGTATCGAGTCGAAAAGGGTTGCAGCTCAGGATTATCTTTCTCGTTCAAGTAAACCATCAAGGCTTGCATCTGGTTACGTAAGTCTTCGTCTGTCACACGGCGCATTTTACTGAGTTGGTGGTCAAAGCTGCATACCGACATCAAGCGGATTTTACCAAGTGGATTGTAAACAATGTGTGGGTCATCGACCCGTTCGTAATCGACACCAAATGCAAAATCGACCTGCTGAGTACTGACCAAGTTCGCCAAGTCACCGCTGGAGGCGAGGATCAGGTTGAATGTGGTGGAAGGAAAGCGATTGTTGAGTGTATGAGAGAGCTCTTGCCACAGTTCGTCGGGCAGAGAGTCATCACGTGCAACCCAGACTTCAGCGCTAAAACCGTCGGAAACTTGAGCGCAGGTCTTTTTGATACGTTGTGCTGTTACTAGAAGGCTTTCGCAGTCTTTAAAGATGGCTTTTCCTGCTTCTGACAGCGTAAGTTGATTACCCGTACGAGTGAACAACTCGACATCCAAGTCTTTTTCAAGCGCCTTAATGGCCATACTGAGCTTAGTACGGTTGCAGTCGAGTTGGCGTGCGGCCTCTGAGACGGAGCCGTGTTCAGCGATGGTACAAAAAGCTTCTACTTGAGTTAAGTTCATGATTAAAGAGGACCTAAACGGAAATGATGACAATCGATAACGTAGATGAATGTCCGTACTAACGTCTAGAAAGACTATAGAAAAAAACACGGATTCGCCAGATAAGTCTATGGCGTTTTGATGTTTTTACGGTAATCTATGGGTGTGACAAGAAGTGAACATGGAGGCCACGATGGCGCAAGATTGGGACGCCTTAGCAAAGAATTGGGAATCTAACCCAGCAACAGAACAATTTGCTCAGTCGGTGTTTACACAGTTAAAGCAGCTTACTCAGCTTGATGACATTAACGTATTGGATTTTGGATGTGGTACAGGGCAGCTAAGCCAACTGTTGTCCCCGTCAGTAAAAGAAATTGTGGCGCTAGACGCATCGGAGGCCATGATTGAAGAGCTTGATAAAAAAGAGCTGGATAATGTAGAACCAGTTGTTGACGCATTGACGCGTGGTCTAGTTGCACAGCATCCTGCGTTCCGTGGTCAGTTTGACCTAGTGGTCGCTTCCTCAGTGTTGGCATTTATCGAAGATTACGAAACGTCTCTAGAGGTTGCCCACTCGCTACTCAACGCCGGCGGTCACTTCGTTCATTTTGACTGGATCGCCGATTCAGCAGAAGAAGGCTTCACGCTAGCGAAATCTGAGAACGCACTTATCAAAGCAGGCTTTACTGAGGTAGAAACGAAGAAAGTCTTCGCAGTTACATCAGACGGTCACACAATGTCAGTGTTAATGGGCGTAGGTCGCCGTTAATCTCCGATAAAGAACAGAGAGAAGGCGAGCTCGTTAGCTCGCTTTTTTATTGTCTTTGATTTGCTAGACAAAGGTGAGTTTTTGAATTTCCTCTAAAACTTCCGGGTTAGCAATCGCACCTAAGTTCTCGACTTCCTTGCCATTTATAACCTGTTTGACCGCAAGTTCTACCAACTTTCCTGAGCGCGTTTTAGGAATGTCGCTAATAGCGAATATTTGGCTTGGCACATGCCTTGGTGAGCAGGATGTTTTGAGGCGCGATTTGATTTCTGCCACTCGCCTTTCATCCAACGAGATGCCCGAAGCGGTTTGCACAAACAGCCAGATTTGCTCATTACGATCGACTTCTTTACCTACAGCGATAGAATCGACAATACCTTCAATAGCATTCACTTGCTGATAAATTTCCGCAGTACCGATGCGCACACCGCCAGGGTTCAACAATGCATCACTGCGACCATAGAAAATGAGACCACCGTTCGCGCAGCGTTCTACATCATCACCGTGGTGCCAGATATTATCGAACTTGTCCCAATAGGCACTGTGGTAGCGTTCACCTGTATCGTTCCAAAAGCCGACAGGGAAGTTAGGCATGGAGTTCGTGCAGACGAGCTCTCCGCGCCGTTCATTCACGCTTTTACCCTGTGAGTCGAACACTTGAACATCAATACCCAAGCCAGCGTACTGGCACTCACCACGATAAACAGATGAGATAGGGTTACCTAATACAAAACAACCACAGATATCAGTTCCACCAGAGATGGAAGCTAAGTGAAGGTCTTGCTTGATGTGTTGATACACGTAATCAAATTGCTCTGGATAAAGCACAGAGCCAGTAGAGCACAACGTTTTTAAAGCGGGGAGTGAGTAATCTTTGATTGGCGACAGTCCGGCTTTTTCTATCGCCTCTAGATACTTGGCGGCAGTACCAAAGAGACTCACCTCGGCGCGCTGGGCTAAATCCCACAAAACGTCAGGCGTTGGGTAAACCGGGCCGCCATCGAAAATCACCAAGCATGCGCCGCTTGCAAGGGCAGACACGTGCCAGTTCCACATCATCCAACCACAAGTTGTATAGTAAAAGACGCGGTCTTTTGGCTGAATGTCTGAATGAAGCTGGTGCTCTTTAAGGTGATTAAGAATTGTACCGCCAACAGAGTGCACGATGCACTTAGGCTTACCTGTTGTGCCAGAGGAATAAAGAACAAACAACGGACTATTGAATTCCACGCGAGTATAGTGCAAGGGCGCAGGAGAATACTGATTAATGATGTTTTGCCAATCGTGAGTACAAACGTCGCAATCAAACACATTAGGTTTGAGGTAACCGATCTGACACACTTGTTTTAGCCCATCAAGATGATCTGCGATGTGATGGTTCTTCTCCGACATATCGAAGATCTTGCCATTGAAAGTATAAGCATCGCAGGTGAATAGGACTTTTGGCTTCACTTGCCCAAAGCGCTCAATAACGCTTTCTATGCCAAAATCAGGGGAGGTCGACGTCCAAGTCGCGCCTAAGCTGGTGGTAGCAAGCATGGCAATAACGGTTTGTGGCATATGCGGTAAATAGCTAGCAACCACATCACCTTGCTTGATGCCGCACTCTACCAACCATTGCTGAACGCTAGAGACCTCATTACACAGCTGTTTCCATGTGTAGGTCTGTTTATCACCACGTTCATTTTCGAACCAAATTGCCAGCTCATTGGCTTGTTTCTCTGCCAAGCTGAGTAGGTTCTCTGCATAATTAACTTGTGCTTGAGGGAACCATACGGTATCACGGTTCGACATAGGCGATTGCCAGCGGCTCTTACCTTGCGTTTTGATTGTATTTCCTTGCGTTCCAATCAAGTCACAAAACTGCCAAACCTCTTTCCAAAAATGTTCGTTGTGCTCCAAAGACCATTGGTGCAAATCAGAGTAGTTTTTGAGCTCGAAACCCTGTCGATTAATGTGTTCGATAAACTGCGTAATATTGGCTTGCTCGATTCGATATTCCGTCGGCTGCCAGACTCTGTTGCTCTCGCGCATAGTTCCCTCTATAACAAAGTTTTAACGTTTTCAGTCTGAAGTGAAGCTTCAACAAAGTCAAACCAATGACTGAATGTGGCTTTTCAGTTATATCAAAGTGTTAAGTGTTAATGTAAAGAAAATGTTACACCTAAATTTTGATTGAAAAATGGTCACGGGATTGGAAGGTGAAAAGAGTGTAGATAGGCTTAATGTAAAGGATTTGTTAACGGAGATGTGCAATGACTCAGTATCATTCAAAACCCGTCGATCAGGATGGAAGGGTAGAATGGAGCCATGAAGAGGATGCCATTTGGCGCGACTTGGTAGCCAGACAAATGAGCGTGATTCAAGACCGTGCATGCGACGCGTATCTGCATGGACTTAAGCTGCTTGATTTACCCCAGGACCGAGTGGCACAACTGCCCGAAATCAATCGTGTTTTGATGGAAACCACGGGCTGGCAAGTGGAGCCAGTGCCAGCATTGATCGACTTTGATCGTTTCTTCAATTTGCTTGGCAATAAACGCTTCCCAGTCGCGACGTTTTTGAGAACGCGAGAAGAGTTTGATTACCTACAAGAGCCGGATTTCTTTCATGAGATTTTTGGTCATTGTGCCATGCTCACCAACCCTGATTTTGCCGCCTTTACCGAGCACTACGGACAGCTTGGACAAGCTGCGACACCAAAGCAGCGAGGGTACCTTGCCCGTCTATATTGGTTTACAGTCGAGTTCGGCTTGGTCCGAGAAGGTAATCAAACCAAAATTTATGGTGGCGGTATCCTCTCATCTCCGGGAGAAACCATCTATTCATTGGAAAGCGACATCGCGATTAGAGGCGAATTCGATCTGCAAACTGTGTTAAGAACGCCTTATCGCATCGATATCATGCAGCCGAAATACTACGTGATTGAGGATTTGTCCCAGCTTTTCCAAATCAGCCAACTGAATTTATTGAAACAAGCCGATCTAGCGATTGAAGCCGGATTGCTTCCACCACTTTTTGAACCAAAGGAACCTGCTCATGTTGAATGAACAAAAATGCGAAGCTTGTAATATCGATGCCATTGCACTTAGTAGAGAGGAACAACAGACTTTACTGCTGCAATTGTCTAATTGGCAGATCATTGAGAGAGATGAGATTCCTCAACTTGAGAAAGTCTATAAGTTTAAGAACTTCAAACAAGCATGGGCGTTTAGTAACAAGATTGCTGAGCTTGCAGAAGATGAATTCCATCACCCATCGATTTTGTTAGAGTGGGGCAAAGTGACCCTCACGTGGTGGAGCCATTCTATTAAAGGCCTGCATGAGAACGACTTTATCTGCGCTTCGAAGTGCGACGCATTGGCGATTGAAGAATAAAAAGGCGGGATTTCGTTAATCTTGAGTCTACATTACACCACCCGGTCATGGGTGGAGAAAAGTTCGATTCGCAAGCTTTTGATCTTGACTAGAACTAACATCAAAAATAGCCAGTCTGTAATACTCTAATGTCTGTGCACAAGTACAATGCATTAGGCCACTGGCTTTTTTTCCAAGCATCTCCGACATAAACAAACTTGCCCCGCTTCTGAATTTGATAACTCTCTGGCCTCAATATCAAAGCACCAGCATCTCTTCTTTCCCGCTGCGATATCACAATGCGCATTTGTCCCACACTCAGGACAGGAGTGGGTGGTATTATTCCCAACCAGTTGCTCGATGATTGCGTCTCTTTGGGCGTCAGATTTATCTTTCCACTGGACGATCTCTTCCACAGTTCGGTGACAACCTGAACAGATCCCACCGTTGTTTTTACAGGCTGCGCGGCAAGGTGACTTCATTGTGTTCCTCGTAGTAATCTTCCAATTGTGGTGTACTTTAGCACGAAATGGAGGGGGGAGAGTCTCTGCCGTCAAACTTTAGAGGTGTCATATCAAATCATATTTGAGGCACTTTAAGTCACCCGTTTTTATACTGATGAACTGACATGCAAGCTGCAAGAATTTAGTAGCTTCAACGGCAGTTTATCGGAACTAATAGATGTTATTGACTGGAGGCGTGATCAATAATTTGTTACTTTCGATAGGTATGTAAGCAAAGTCTAAACTTATAGGCATAAGTGTAATGTTAGAAAAAGAAAATTTAATCAAACTTGCTCGAACGCAAATGCCGTTTGGCAAATACTCAGGGCGCGTACTTATTGACCTTCCCGAAGAATACCTCCTCTGGTTCGATAAAAAAGGTTTTCCACAAGGTGAGCTAGGAGAATTGTTAAAACTGTGTTTAGCACTGAAAATTGAAGGCTTAGATGCGGTTGTCAAGCCTCTAAAGCGAATGTAAAGAACGAGGAAATTCTCCAATTTGAATTAGAAGATTTCATATGAATTTCGATATTAATACGTTGAAACACCACCAACTAGTCGAAGATGGTCAGTTAGAAGGGTGTTATCTTCATCAACCTGCTGTGGGTAGTCTGCAAAATGACAGTGCCGTTTTGTTAGAACGCCAAGCGTTGGAAAATATGGGTTACAAGGTTATCCAAGTTCAAGCGAAAAGCGGGATAACGACATTTACCGAGGCGATGAAAAAGTTTGTAGAGAGGACAGAGTCGCTGCTTTAATGATCGACTCGAATATTTTACCTTTTCTCTAAGGCCGTAGGCTTAAATCAAAAGAGTCAGAGCCTATGTCTGACTCTTTTTAGCCCTCCCCCGTAAGAGCCTAGAAATCTCAAAATACGCCTGAGTGTTAATACCTACAGTCCCATAGGCAAGTCATCTCTTATTTTCTATTGGTGGTAATTTCCACACTTTCCTTAAAGCCATATCAACATTTCGTTTTTTGTTGTAATCGCTTGCCTCGTTGGTATGACTAAATAAAACTCCCTTGTTTTTTGTTACCAAGAGGTTGCCGAAATCTCATCAATCAATAAGTTTAGGCACTAACTACTTACTGAATTTTTATTGTAATACTTTCAGTAATTTATTCCGTTGTAAGTCTTATATACAAGACTACAACAATTAATTAGTGTAGCGGTAATGTTATTTAAAATATCATTTTATAAATTTTTGTTAAATACATCCTGTTCGGAGATGAAATTGTTGTTATTGAATAAATAATGCACTCCTCTGAGATTAATATGTTGCTATATTCATTTATGAAACATAGCCAATATAATATCTATCTATTAATAATAGTTATATCAATAAAAGCATTAAAAGTTATTGCGCTTATTATCATTTGCGTGATCAATGCGAATTGATGGCTTTTATTTGTTTTATTTATCTGCATACTAAAAAGTAGAAGGTGTAATCAAACATCTTCTAATTTTTAATTTTTCTTATTTCCTTCTTTGTGAAAGTTGAGAGGGTAAATTTGTTGGTTTTTGATTATTAATATAATTGTCATGATAGTGTCAGTATTTGGCAAGTTATATGTAGAATAAAAAGTTAAGGGTTAAGTTTTATGGATAATAAAACGATAGGTAAGGAATTCGATCCATCCAAAAGAGTGTTTCTAAAATATTCTTCGCTGTCGGCTATTACTGTGGCTGCTAGTGCCGCTTTTGTGCCGAGTAAAATTTTTGCTGCAACAAATAACACGTCATCATCAGAAAGTCTTACTTTAGAGGAGTTAGAAAATATTAACTTCTTCACAGAATACTCGGATGCACTGTATTTTTATGGGGTTGATCCTAAGAAGTTTGATAAACCTATTGATGAAGTACAGTATGTGGCAAACATAATGCTCAACGAGTCTATAAAGTATTATTTCGGCATAAGTCACAGTGGAATAGCTGCTCAGATGGGATCAGCAATAAGTGCGAACGAAAAAATTCTTTCTCTCTCGAATGAACATGATACCGTTTGGGATGTAGTCCGTAGGCATGAAGATTATTTAAGAGAAATCATGCCAGAGTACATCGCACAAATGATACAAGGTACATACCAAAATAAAGCGAATTTAAGCAAGCTAAGACGTGATGAGAGGCTACAGCTTAACTCTTGGGATATGCATGGCATTCTTAAGAATATCTCATCAGAGGAAGAATCTCATAAATATCAAGTTCTTATGAGTGATCTTTGCAATATCGCTGTCGACTTTTCTAAATCCTCTGGTGCGAACAAACTGGCTCAGTATAAATCATCCGATGCAAGTAAATGGGCGGAAGAGCTGCATAATTCTGTTTTAGCGGATGCGAAAATAGAAGCCAGGATAGACTCTATGCATATTGAAAATAAGCGTTATGAGGCAAATCAACATAATACGCTTAGCCTTGTGAGTGCTATGAAGATTTTGAATAGTAACAGCTCAAGTAAATTATCAGCTGAGAGCAAAAAGGAGTTTGAAGATACCCTATATAATACTTTTTACTTAGCAGCAAGTTTGAGTATAAAATGGGGAAAATCAGGTGACAAATACTCAACAGTTAGCAATAGACGTCTAATAACTGAAACTATTGATAAACTGAGAAAAGACAGTAACCCTGAGATACAGGAATTTTGGAAAAACTTCTTTCGTAAACACAATAAAAAAGACTTTGTAGCTACACTTACTAGCATGAATTCTGAAACAAGTGTTTACAGTACAGAAAGTGTCAGATACCTCACAGATCTGTATTCTGAATTCGATGACAATGCCAATGACAGTGATAAACTTCGGAGAAGACGAAGTATCCGCAGTGCAAGTACTACAGTTACAAATGAAATTATAAAATATGGCACAAGTCGCCTAAATAAGAAGATTTATAGGTCTGCTGGCGCTGGCACAACCGCTCCTTCTGCGGTATTAAATATTCTTCTTTTCCTCATCTCAACGGCTCATTACACTTGGGCAATTGCGGGTGGTGAAGAAGAACAAAAGGGTTTTGCAGATAAACTTGGTATCGCAACTCAGATGTTTGAAACGCTTAACAGCATTACTCATCATGCTGCTGTTAAAGCTATTTCAAAATTTATGACAAAAAAAATACCGTCCCAAATCCAAAGCGGGAATGTATATTTTAGAAACTACGCAAACTTTTGGTTAAAACTATCAAGCAGTAAAGAAGCAACTTCAAGAGTAACAGCTAGAATAGCGAATACAATCTTTAGCAATACTGCGGTGGCTAAATTCATTACCAAAGCATCTGTCTTACTCTCATTGGCAGGCTTAGGTTTCGCTATTTATGCTTTGGTCGAAACTAGTTATGCAGGTGAAACGGCAGATATCGTATTTGAAACGCTCAACGTTATCGTATCGTTTGTGGGAGTGATTGCAGGTTTTGGGGCACTCGCCGGCGCCGCATTTGCGGCACCACTAGGCCTAGCTTTAGTTGCAGCCGCTGCTATCATTATGCTGGCCAAGTGGATATATGATGCAACGCTTCCAGTGTACGACTTTACACCAATTAGGGACTTTACCAACAGTGTCATTGAACCAAATGGGTATCTTTTTGATGAGAATGGGAAGTTTCTTTCGATTGTAAAAGATAATCGAGGTTTTGATTATCTTCAAAATACATCCTTCCAAACATTAGCATTGGACTCAGAAGACAACGGAACACTTGAACTGGAATATACGATATCTAATCCGCGAGCGATCGCTGTCTCACATAGCTCGTCTCGATATGGTGTCGTGTATTCTTTTGAACGATACATCAATAAAGATAACGCAAAAGCTTGCTATCAAGATTACAATTTGGTGTCTACGAAGGGCTTCAATAAAAAACTTAAATGGAGTGGTAGCCGAGAAATTGCTTCCGTTATTGCAGCCGTAGAATCAACAAGCACTTATAACGATACAGCAGCACTATTTTTATGCAAACTGAAGAGTGGCTCAACCGGGGCTTTCATGACAGACGGTTTGCATCGTAGCCCAAAATATAAAGTGGAAGGATTTGAAGTCGGTGATGGAGACATTCAAGATATTGTTGCTATCAACGGTCAAACAAAGATCGGGCTATTAATCGCGACCAAGAAAAATTTGTACCGAGTGGATTCGGGCTACAGAGCAACGAAGATCAACACCAGTCCTTTGACAAATAATGAAAGTACCATTCAGAGTGTCGAACTTCTAGCAGCTGGTAATAATGTGCACCTTTTATTGAGATATGTCCAAAAGAACTCTCGGAAGTCTAGACCGGCTCAACTATTTACCGTTAGTCGTAGTGGTGAAGATCGTTATACGATCAAAGAAAGTGTGTTCTTCCAACTAAATACGGAAGATAGCGTGGTAAGTAGAGCTGCGTTTTATAACTCAACTCTTTGCAATGATTTCGTAGTAGTAGGTCCTAATGGCTATCGAAGAATGAAAGCAGTATATGATAAGGCTGAGACTACAATCATTGGCTTTGGTAACGGCTTAAACCTACCAAGTATTGATAATATAGACCAAGCAAAATTACTTAAAAATACTTATTTTCAAACCGCAATATAAGTGAGACAGTCATTTTTATTGGGGACACTGATCGTTTAGCAAGCTTAACGATCTTCCCTAGTGTTCATAATCGGTCGTAACGTCAGTTACGACCGATTTTTGGGTTTGAACACTCAAAAGAGTCATACCAACCAATAGAATTAGTCAATTTTCTTTGTCTGTTGGGCTTTCAAGCTTGTCTTGAGAATTTTTGCCATTGTATTGCCTTTCTTAGGTTTATGGGGTTCTTTGACATGTATTGTTTCAATACAACCAGAAAAAAATTCAAATGCGCGGCCGAAACCTCTAAAATACAACCCTTCGACTGGTGTAACCTCGAATAATTTAAAGTCGTCAACATCAAAAAGTCCAGAAGCAAAAATGCCAAGTTTTTCATCAAACTTACTTCGAATTTCATTATTTTTGTTAATATTTTTAACATTACATTCCATTGTTAATCTTTTTCTTGAGAATAAGTTGTTTTTTATTGTTGCCTCTGAGGTAATTATAACAGATGTCTTACATCCAAGTTTGTAGTAATAGGTTTGTCTAGCTAGGTCTGAAGACAGAATATAAAATTTACCATTATGGTAAATAGTAGGGTGACTAGCAATAAATGGTAAACTTTTTCTAGTATCGTCTATCGCAACAGTTACCTCTTTAGCTGTTTGCATTAATGTTTCAATTTCATCTCTAATATCACTCATAGCCATCCTTCGTTCATAAAAGCATTATATTTATGGATGGTACTAGTTTATAATTATTTTTGTGTGACATGTTTCATAAAGTTCAAAATGTCTTTGTCGAGAGATTTAACTTTATTAGCCTTGATTTCTGCTTAGCAGGTCACCTTTCTATAAATACTGATTTCCACGTTAACGACCGATAATAATAAATATAACGATTTTCCATTTTATTGCGCTATTTACATGAATCGCGAATTACAACGTAGTATCCCTTTGTTGCATAAGCGTTAGTGTATGATATATCGATTTGTCTAATTAAATTTGGAATATGTCAAATGGCATTAAAGCCTGCCCTAAACTAAAGTATTAAAATAAATGGCATATCCCATTTGATATAATTGTTAATAAAAACAAGTAAACCTATTGCGCTTTCTATCACTTTTGTATTTTGTATAAAATTACCACTTCTATTTATTTTATTTAATATTCATTATTAAAAGCATAAATGAAATTTTGGTAATACCTTACTTACATATATAATTTTATGGCTACTAATTTTAATTACTTATGTAAAAGGTTTTTCTATATGTCATTTAAATTGTGAATATATCTATCAATAGAGTTATTTTTCTGGCGAATGTCTTCAGTTTAGACAAAGTTAAGGGTTCCATTATCATGGTTAATAAAACTATAAGTAAGAAATTTGATCCAACAAAAAGAGTGTTTTTGAAATATTCTTCACTATCCGCTATCACTATTGCAGCAAGTGCTGCTTTTGTGCCTAAAACGGTTTTTTCTGCAGTAAATGACATGCCTCTATCATCAAGCGACCTTAGTTTAGAAGAGTTAGAAAAAATTAACTTTTACACAAAGTATTCGGACGCACTTTATCAGTATGGGGTTGAACCAGCAGGTTTCGATGATCCTGTTGATGAAGTTCAATACATAGCGAGTTTACTGTTAACTGAGTCTATCAAGTTTGTATTCCATGCAAATTATCATTATATTGCAGTCTGGATGGGCCCTGACATGGAGTATAACGACAGCCTTCTTAACCTCCAAGATAGCGGTAATGGTTCGAACGTTTATTCAATCATTAATAAACATCGGAATTATCTAAATGATATAATGCCAGAATATGTCTCACAAATGATACAAAGCACATATCAAGATGCAAGCAGGTTAAACGCTTTACCTCGTAAGGAGAGGCACCAGCTTAACTCATGGGATATGTACGGCATACTAAAAAACATATCGCAAGAGAAAGAGTCTACAGAATATCAAGATCTTATGAACGACTTTTACAATCTAGCTGTTGATCATGCTACGACCTCTGGAGCAAGTAAACTGTCTGATTACAAAAGAAGTAATCCAGAACAATGGGTGAGAGACTTATATTCATCTGTTTTACAAGATGACAAAGTAGAAGCAAGAATGGACTCTATGAATATAGAGAATAGCAGCTATGTAGATAATCAAAATAATACGCTCAGCCTTGCGAGTGCCGCGAAGATTTTGAATAGCCAAAATTCTAATGGGTTGTCAGATGATTGTTTTAAAAGGTTTGAAGATACGATATACACAACCTTCATTTTATCAGCAAGTTTGAGCACAAAATGGGGACAAAAAGGTGATGAGTACTCAGCAGTAAACAATACAGATACTATAAATGAAACTCTTGAGTTACTTAGAAGCAGCAGTAACGATGATATTCAATTATTTTTGAATGATTTTTTTGCTGTCAATAACAAAGATGATTTTATTAACTTCCTTACATCTATGAATGCCGATCAAAGTATTTATAGTCAAGAAAGTGTCGATAGAATTACGGTTGCGTATCCTGAGTTTGATGACAATAATTACCAAGACTACGGAGTCGCTGATAAGCTGCAAACAAGAGAAAGTTTCAAAAGTGCGAGTGTCGTAGGTTCTGATCCGATCATAGCGTTTGCTCAAAGCCGAATCACTAAGATGATAATGAGGCAAGGTAAGAGAACAAACGCTCCTTCTGCGATATTAAATATGTTTCTTTTTATCGTTGGAACCAGTCATTACTCGTGGGCTATTGCGGGGTC
The DNA here is from genome assembly GCF_000171815.1 of Vibrio sp. AND4. GTDB lineage: Bacteria > Pseudomonadota > Gammaproteobacteria > Enterobacterales > Vibrionaceae > Vibrio. The sequence goes on from NZ_ABGR01000001.1 coordinate 299,873, forward strand.
TGATGAAAAGCAAATGGGTTTTGCTGATAACCTTGGCATAGGAGTTGCGATGTTTGAAACGACAGCCAGCCTTGGCTATTACGCTGCTGTTAAGGCTATTTCTAAGTTCATGACGAAAAACGCACCATCCCAGATAGCCAAAGGGACGATGTACTTTAAAAACTATGCAAATTTTTGGTTGGGCGTATCAAACACTAACAAAGTGATTTCTAGATTAACAACGCGAATCGCTGATGCAATCTTTAGTCAATCCGCTTTAGCTAAATTTATCACTAAAGCATCATTTGCCTTGTCATTGGTGAGTTTAGGTTTTGGCATCACGGCTATGGTTGAAGCCGGGTATTCTGGGAATACAGTAGATATTGTATTCGAAGCACTCAATGTTGTTGTATCGACGGTAGGAGTGATTGCAGGGTATGGAGCATTAATCGGAGCTGCATTTGCAGGGCCTGTAGGCCTAGCTGTGCTCGGTGTTACTGCTCTCCTTATGATTGCAAGATGGGTCTATGATGCAACCAAACCTGAATATGAAGATACTAGAATTGAGGAATTTACAAACCAGGTCGTCAAGAAACACGGTTATATGTTTGATGAAATAGGTAAGTTTCTTACGGTTGTACAAGACACTAGAGGATTTTATTACCTTAAAAATACATCTTTGCAAACGTTAGAACTGGATTCAGAAAATAATGAATCATACGAGCTTGATGAAAGGATGGAATACCCGCGAGCTGTCTCTATCTCAATGAATCCAGATAGGTATGGTGTTGTATATTCCTTTGATGGTTACATTAACCCTGATAATCACCGTGCTTGTTATGAAGACTATAACGCAGTATGTGAAAACGGTTTTAAGAACAAAATGGATTGGACACCTAGCAGCGAAGTTAGGGCTGTTATTGCCGCCGTCGAGTCAACAAGCCTGTTTGGTGCTACTAAATCACGAGCACTATTTTGGTGCAAATTGGATTACAATAAATCAGCAGTCTACATGACAGATGGTCTAGATGAAAGTCCGCGACATCAACTGGAAGGCTTTGAAGAAGGTGATAATGATATTCAAGATATTGCTGCAATCAATGATCAAAACGAAACGGTACTTTTAATTGCTACCAAGAAGAATTTATACCGAGCAACTAACAACTGGAGAGTCCAAAAAATTAACTCGACTCCGCTGACGGAAGAGGAAAACATCCATAGCGTCGAGCTTTATGCGGCTGGGGATATTGCGCACCTAATAATAAGATTTACCCCACTGCACGGTGGGACGTCGAGTCAAGCCCAACTATTTACCGTTAGTAGCAGTGGCGTCGAGTACGATACAATCAGAGAGAGTGCTGTTTTTGAACTAGATATTGACGATAGATTAATATGTAGAAAAGCATTCTATGATGGAACGGTTTGTAACGATTTTGTCGCAATTGGCCCTCGTTCTTACAGAAGAATGAAAGCCACACTAGATGAGAATGAGTCTAGAATTATTGGTTTTGGTAGCGGTTTGGACCTAGCGAGTATTTCGCCGATGAACCAAGCAGTGTTACTTAAAAATACCTATCTTCATATGGCGATATAATTAAAAAAGGCCACCTTGTTACAAGGTGGCCTTTTGCTTATGACGCCGCTTTATCTCTGTGCTGCAGATTATGCTGGTCGTACTAATTCATCATAAATCAAGCTTGTTTTTGAACAATAGTGGCAAAGAGAGTCAGCTAGTATAATAAAGATAGATGGTATCACTTGGCTGAGGGTATAAAAAAGCTCGCGATGTAGGCGAGCTTTTTTCATTTAAATGCGCTATCAATGCTTACGCTGTGGTCCGTTTCGAACGATGTCTTTTCCATGTTCGTAAACGTGTTGAGAAACCCAACGGCCAAGCACCAATTGATGCTTGTCATCCATTACTGCCACAAATGGACGTCTATCCGAATTGGTCGTTGCCAATGCTACGCCAGTGACGCCATCAAGACCGAGAGCGCCACTTTCAATTAGGTGTAGGAATGCTTCCAGCTCTTCCAATGTTTCGATAATGTGATTATCAATATCCATTGTCTTCAACCTCTTCGAATTACAGATATTTAATGGTCGCGTACTCTACCTAACTTACCGCTAGAAACCAAGTTAGGATTTACGCAGAAGAACACCAAACAACAGGTTATTGACTTGATATCAGTTGTGATGTGGGATGTGCTCCATTTTGATACAGAATACTTAGATTTGTGACACTATGCTGTTGTAAATTTAAAACCCAACCATGGTGTCATATTATTAAGAGCGGCGTCCGATGAAGAAAGTGTTAATTGCAGGCTTTGAGCCATTTGGGGGGGAATCCATCAACCCTGCTTTAGAAGCTGTAAAGCGACTTGATGGCAGGAAACTCGATGGTGGGGAAGTGGTTATTTGCCAAGTGCCGGTCGTTCGTTACGAATCAATCGATAAGGTGGTGAGGGCGATAGAGCGGTATCAACCGGACATTGTAATTACAGTTGGCCAGGGGGCAGGGCGCGCTGCGATTACGCCGGAGCGTGTGGCAATCAATGTGGATGATTTTCGTATTCCTGATAACGCTGGTAATCAGCCCATTGACGAGCCAGTTATCCCAGACGCACCAGACGCGTATTTTACCACTTTACCCATTAAGGCAATAACGCGTGCTTTGCAAAAGGTAAGTATTCCATGTCATGTCTCAAATACGGCGGGGACATTCGTTTGTAACCACTTGTTTTATGGTATTGGGCATTACTTACGTTATCGAACAATTCGCCATGGCTTTGTACATATCCCTCTTCTACCCGAGCAAAACGTTTTAGGTATTCAGCCAACCATGTCGCTGGATGTTATTGTGGAAGGATTAGCGATCTTAGCTCAAGCAACGATTGATCATGAATCTGACATTGCGGTTGCTGCTGGTCAAATTTGTTAACAGCAGAATTCGCCCAAGCATCTCTGGGCGAATTGGGTGCACAACTACACCGATCTATGATTATGCTCGGTACTGTTAAGTCGCTCAAATTTTGTGGCGTTTGAAAAGAGTAGCATTGCGCTTTGAAGTAGAGAAGTAACCCGGATTCATTTGGTCTCTCGTTCAAATAAGGTGAACTATTATGAAAAGCAATAGAAGTAAGCTCATTGCACTCTCTTCTGCGTTTGTTTTCGCTTTGTCTATTATCGGATTAAAATTTGAAAATACCCTCGGACTGTTTCCTATCCTTGTAGCAATTGTCGCATTCTTTATTTGTGTGATTCATACTAGCATGCACCTTTCTGGAGTCACCAATGGAGATGTATTGGGTTATTTTCAACAAGCTTATCAAGAACCAATGCAACCAACAGAAGCGGAATCACAACGCAAAGGCGAAGGCTCTCAAGACAAAAATCGTTGAAGCATGTCACGTTCTCCGTATACTTTGAGAAAGCACTAAAGCATAAGCTTGTCGGAGAAACACATGTCACATCGAGTACCTACTAATATACTGACGGGATTTTTGGGCGTCGGTAAAACCACAACTATTCTGAAATTATTAAAAGACAAACCAGAAAATGAAAATTGGGCGGTATTAGTCAATGAGTTTGGTGAAATAGGTATCGATGGTGCGATGATGACCGATCAAGGTGCGATGATCAAAGAAGTACCGGGTGGCTGTATGTGCTGCACGGCGGGTGTACCTATGTCTGTCGGTATTACCGCTTTGCTGCGTCAAAAACCGGATCGTCTTCTGATCGAGCCGACGGGCTTGGGCCATCCAAAGCAAGTGATAGCGACACTCACTTCTGAGCAATACTTGCCGTATGTGGATCTTAAAGCGACGATTGCGTTGGTGGACCCGCGTAATCTAAGTAACGAAAAGTTTCTCTCTAACGCTAACTTTGTCGACCAGCTTGATAGTGCAGACGTGGTCATTGGTAGTAAAGTTGACCAGTGTACAAGCCACGACATTGATGTATTTAACGACTGGGTGACTGATCAAACGCCTTCTAAAGTGTTCAGTAAATTGATTCACAATGGTGATTTGCCGATAGAAGTGTTAGATATCGAACGTGTATACGGCAGTGCATCTTCTCATATTGAAGCTCATCACCATGATCACGCCCATCAAGAGCCGCAATTTCAATTACCCCCTGGTGAAGCCTTCATTCGTAAAGAGAACAAAGGGCAGGGATATTACAGCTGCGGTTGGTTGTTTGGTGCGGAATACTCCTTCAACTTTGACGCATTGTTTTCGATGCTGTCTGAGCTGACGGCTGAAAGGGTAAAAGCAGTGATGAACACCGATCAAGGCTGTTACGCGTTTAACGTTGCCAATGGCGTAGTATCAGTCAACGAAATGAGCTTAGAGGGTTTTGAATCGCGTCTTGAAGTCATCGACTCACAATTGATGCCTTGGGATCAGCTAGAGGCGATCTTACTCAAACTTTGCCGCATTTAAGAGTCAACGCCGATCGGCATAGAACAAAGCCTAAGCAAGTGCTTGGGCTTTTTTGAATGCGCCTATTCTGCTTTATGTCTTTACAATACAGCCAATGAATTTAATTCTGAGCGTATCATGATAGTCGTGCTGGAATCATAGACAGTTCCGTCCTCAAAGCTTGACGTCCGTACCGTCATGTGACCTTTAAATTTCATAGGAGGAAGGTTCTGGGTAAGAATTAAAGTGACGAAAAAGAACAGAGCTTCCACTCCTCAGAAAAACAATTATAGGTTTAAGGCTAATGTCGGAATATCTGAACCAGTGATAATAATCGGACCGTCTAATAAATCAGTAACTGATAACTTAACCTGTTTTCCATGAAGCTCATAGTGGACGGTTTCTTGTTCGACAGTAATATTACTTGGTACTGGGGCGATGGGAGGTACGACACCTGTCCAACTGACGGAAACGTTTGCGCCAAAAGAGTTTAAAGAGACGAGTGTGAGAGCCAGCAAACACTTTTTCATGATTCTATTCTCTATGTTAGATTGTTTTTTTTGATGGAATGTGTGAAGTTTATATTTATAACTGAATGATTAGTTTGATATATATCAAGCGATAAGCTTTACGAAACAATACGTAATACAATGCCAATTTATGAATTGATAAGAAATAACCTTAGTGTGGAATTTGAAACAATGTGACATTTTTAGTGGATTAGATACTGAAAAAAGTGAGATAAGTCACTTGAATTCGGGTATAGTTCACCGCTAAATTTTATAGCTACTTAGTGATTTTTAAGGAATACGCTCAATGTCATTTTCATCTCAAGGTTTTGCGCCAGAAGTGGTTAAAGCTCTGGCAGAATGCGGTTATGAGAAGTTAACGCCAATTCAACAGAAGGCGATTCCAATGGCCCGTAAAGGCTTTGATATCTTTGCAACTGCGCAAACGGGAACGGGTAAAACTGCCGCATTCTCTTTACCTATGATTCAACAGTTGTTGGAGTCCAGTCGCAGCGTATCTCGCAAAACGGCACGTGCATTGGTCATGGCCCCGACACGTGAACTCGCAGAGCAAATCGCAGACAATATCAAAGCATACACTAAGTACACAGATCTCTCGGTTGCGGCGATCTTTGGTGGTCGTAAAATGTCTTCTCAGATCTCTGCACTAGAGAGTGGTGTCGATATCCTTGTTGCGACTCCTGGTCGTCTTGAAGAACACATCGAGCAAGGTAATGTTTCGGTAGCAAACATCGATTTTCTGGTTTTCGATGAAGCAGATCGTATTCTTGATATGGGCTTTATTCATGCGGTTCGTAAGATCATGTTGGACGTGGACACAAATCCACAAATTATGATGTTCTCAGCAACAACATCTAGCCAGTTAAATTTACTGGCGAAAGATATCCTTCACAAGCCAAAGCGTATTGAGGTAGAGCGCGCAAATACGACAGCACAAACTATTGCGCATGTACTTTACCCAGTGGATCAAGAACGCAAGACAGAGCTTCTTTCTGAGCTAATTGGTCGCAAGAACTGGAGGCAAGTCTTGGTGTTCGTGAACTACAAAGAAACCGCAAACGATGTGGTGAAAGAGCTTAAATTAGATGGTATTAAAGCGGTTGTGTGCCACGGTGATCGTGCTCAAAGCGCTCGCCGTCGCGCGTTAGAAGAGTTCAAAACGGGTAAGGCCCGCGTGATGGTCGCGACCGACGTTGCTGCCCGTGGTCTAGATATTGAGGATCTGCCTCACGTGGTGAATTATGACATGCCGTTTCTAGCAGAGGACTATGTTCACCGTATCGGCCGTACTGGTCGTGCGGGCAAACAAGGACACGCGGTATCGTTTGTTAACCGTGAAGAAGAACTGACCGTTGTACAGGTTGAAAATCTGATCCAACAACGTATTCGCCGTATCGAGCTTGCGGGTTACGAGCCAAAGCAGCGTGAATCTTACATCGAGAAGTTAAATTCAAAGCCAGCGTTTAAGAACCGTCAGGGTCGACGCAATAACCCGAACCAATCGGCAACAGATCAGGGTTCCGCAGAGCGTCGTCTAGCGATGGTAAAACGCTTAAAAGCACGCCGTTCTTCAAACTGATAACGATTTATTAAATCAATACAATTTGCGAAAAGCGCTTTTCTATCAAGAGGCGCTTTTTTTATGTGGTCAAAATGAGGGGGTAGGCGTTAACTTCGAATAACGAACATGAAATGGAGGGGCAGGGGTAACAAGCAGAATGCGAGATAAGTTCTTGTCAATTTTTTTTCAATACAGCCCTGAAAGCAGAGAAAGTTGATACACTCAGGATATGAAGTAATAGAGTTAATAATAATTCATTGTTATTTTTCAACTTGGTGTTTTGTTAACCATACTGTACTCAAGTGACTTCAAGATATGAGCTTGGCGTGTCCGTTTTTATAAATGAGCTCTCAAGTGATTGATAGTGGCTCTATCGCTACTTGATTTTAATCAGAAGAGACAATATATAAATGATAAATAAAGAGCTTTTGAAAAAAGCCATTATATTTTTTCTGCCATTACTATTCGTTGCGGCGGAGTCGCTCTATTTGGCAAATCAGAGCATTCAACGGAATCTTGAACAAATCCTTATTGGTATCAATCAAGTCGCAGATGAAATTTTTCATCAGATTGATGCAGAAAGTCGAACTGCACTGCTGCGTCCTGAGCGTTGTGAAGCATTACAACAAAACTTAATGTTCGAACGTAATATTGATGAGATGTTAATTATCAAAGGTGAGCAAATTGTTTGTTCGTCGAAGCTCGGTGCGATATCCCGTCCCAAGGACGATTACATCCAAATGTACCGTTCGGATAAGCTGTCACTTGGTCACGTGAATGGCTATCTTGATCAAGTTTTGTTCATGAGCACCACGAGCAAATCGCAACCTGAATACCAAGCGGTCGCCATCATCGACCGAAACTATTTTGGTACAACGATAGGTTACCGTAATGACCCCAGACTAAAACGTACAGCGCTTTTTGTTGGCGATGCCTCTGCACCTATTAACTCGACAAAAGGTGGTGAGAACCAGATCGCACTTAATCATTCTGAGAGGTTCGACTATCAATCCTTAATTGAAGCGAGTGACTTTTACGTTGAACAAAAACGTTTTTCATACCTATTCTCCTCTATTCCCGTTTTACTGGTTTTCTACTTCCTCATTTTCCTCTTACGTCGCCTTATCGATCCGCAGCGCCATTTGTTATACGAGTTGAAAAAGGCCATCAAGAAGCGTGAGTTATATCTCTATTATCAACCTCAAGTTGATGTTTATACAGGAAAAATATTTGGCTATGAAGCTTTGGTTCGATGGCCTCATAAGCTAAGGGGCTTGATCTCGCCGAACGAATTTGTACCCATGGCCGAAGATAAGGGGTTAGTAGAAAGCCTGACCGAAGTGGTATTAGATAGAGCTTGTGAAGATTTCTCGAATCTTAAATTTGAAGACAAAATACATCTAGGCGTCAACCTTCCGGCCGGTTGTTTGTCAGAGTCTCATGTCATGAAAAAAATAGAGACGATTCACCATACATTGAAGCAGTTTAACGTCGAGTTAGGGATCGAAATTACGGAGAGGCAGCTGATTGATAGTAACGCCATTCAGCACATCGCAGATCTGCGATTACACGGTATTCAGGTGCTTATCGATGATTTTGGTACAGGGCAAACCGCCTTAGCCGTATTGCAACACATGAAAGTTGACTACCTAAAGATCGACAAGTGCTTTGTTGACACTATTGGGATCGAGAGTGTTAACTCATCAGTACTAAACGCAATTGTCAGTTTGGGTAATGACTTGGGCGTTGGTCTGATCGCAGAGGGCGTAGAGACAAAAGAGCAGGCAAACCACTTACAGGCGCTAGGGGTACGTATTCATCAAGGCTACCTGTACGCCAAGCCACTCCCTTATAAAGAAGTGATCGCCCGCACACAAGCTTCTTAAAGGCATATGCGTTATCCGGAGAATCTTTTGATGTTCTCAAGAGCTATTTCTCACGAGCTACCGCATGTGGCCGATTGCATGGCCTCGCTTAAGGGGGGATTTTGGTAATCTCTTTAAACCATTCAAATACTAAAAAGCCCGTTGATTTCTCAACGGGCTTTTTAAATGTGGCGGAGAGATAGGGATTTGAACCCTAGAACCGCTATTAACGGTTGCCGGTTTTCAAGACCGGTGCTTTCGACCACTCAGCCATCTCTCCTTTACGAGCGTATGATAGGGATGGGCAAGAATGTTGTAAAGCATTGTTTTGATGCAAAAGAAGTGATTGGTTGTTTTATGTACATGCTTATAGATGAAATTGATATTGTGAAACAATAAAAGTCTGGTGTAATTGTGTTTTATAGAGTTTTTACTTTATGCGGAGCTTGCTTAATAAAATAGTGTTTTATTGTTATCTGGTTGATTTAAATGGAATAAGTGGCTTTGAGTAAACAGGTGTTCGCCCGAAAGTGTTTGCAACGTATTGTGAAGTAATTCAAAATTCACTGGTATAGCCAGTTGTGCTGAATTTATCTAAGGGTTTTTATGAAAGTCACAAATCTATTTAAAGACAAAGTTGGTTCGATTTCTGCTAACCAATCAGAGTTTATGAATTGGATGTCTCCAACGCTTCGCGATTACTGGAGTGACTTCTTAGGTCGAGCACAAAGCAGTTTCTTGTTCTCTAATGTGCGTGATCACAAGAAACCAGCGGTTAACGAAGAGGTAATCCCGCAGCCTGAGCCAATCGTGCTTAAGCCCGAAGCGCAAGTTCTATTCGATGAGCTAAGCGACAAAGTGGGTGAAGTCATCCACGTTGGTGATTGGGTTCATGTATCGCAGGAGCGTATTAACCAATTCGGTTCTGTAACTGAAGATATGCAATGGATCCACACAGATCCTGAGCGTGCGGCTTCTGAATCGCCGTTCAAAACCACGATTGCACATGGTTTCCTAACACTATCGTTATTGCCTAAGCTGACTGATTCCGTTGATCCAGAAAAACCAATGTTTCCAACTGCAAAAATGGTCGTAAATCTAGGTTTGAACCAAGTACGTTTCCCATACCCAGTAAAAGCTGGCAACAATGTTCGCGCGTCAAGTAAGCTAACTAAGATTACGCCGATAAAGAAAGGCCTTGAGATCGAACGTGAAATCAAAGTTGAAATCGAAGGTGTACGTCGCCCTGGTGCTGTCGTGGTTTCCGTGATTCAGTTGCATTTCTAATTTGAAAGACTTCAAAAAAAGAGAGCAAATTCGGCTCTCTTCTTTTATGTCTGCGTTTTATTGATTAAAGCTTTTCACTGGTGTGTAGCCGTAATCCGCAATGGCTTCTTGGCCTTGCGCTGATTTCAGGAATGTGACGAACTCTTTACCCGCTTTGCCCAATCCATCTACTTTGTAAAAAACCAAAAACGGACGCGCCAGCCTGTACTTGTGGTTGGCGATATTACTCGCGGTGGGATCGGTACCTTCAAACTGGATCGCTTTTATTGAGCGATCTACTGAGCCGACAGAGATAAAGCCGATAGCATGTGGGTTGTGGTTAACTATGGTTTTTACCATGCTGTTGCTGTTGACGACTAAGTTGTTTGGGTTGATATCCGATACCAAACGGTCGTTGATGATCTTAGTCAGGCCTAGTAAGCTTTCAAAGCTGTAACGCGAGCCTGAAGAAGCCTCACGTGTTACCACTGCGATGGGCTTATCTGCGCCGCCGACTTGTTTCCAGTTGTTGATTTTACCTTTATAGATATCATAGAGTTGTTGTTCCGAGAGGTTTGCAACTGGGTTCTTAAGGTTAACAACAACAGCTAGGCCATCGTAAGCAATAGGAAATACGTTGAGGTCTTCGCCTTTCTCACTTTCTGTTAAGTATCGCGAGCTCATTCCAATCTCTACGACCCCTTTATTGACCATTGTGATGCCAGCGCTTGAGCCAATACCTTGAACAGCAATATAGTCGGAAGGGTGGGTTTTATTATATTCTTCAGCCAGCACATCCATCACCCGGGCAACAGAGGTAGAACCAGAAATATTTACTTCTTTTGCCATAGCAGAAGGAAGAGAGCAGGCTATGGCGAGTATGGCCGCCACAGAGGCCGCCACAGAGAGACGTAACATATTGAACTCCAAATACGGTTTAAAGCAGCGCTCATCATATTTCCTCTAGGTTACACTTTTGTGAACGTGGATTGAGACGAATATTGAATGTTCGATTGATCTCGTTTTCAGCAAGTGACTATCAATACAGTGGGACGAGTGGTTTTTACTTGTTGGGGAATGAAGGGGTGATGCTGCTCGCTTCAACGCATCAAGTTGGGTGCTATTCTGAGCTTTAGAGAGCGTATCTGTTAGGTGATTTCTACCTCTCTCTCTGGCACTTGGGTATATACTAAGAACAACATATCAGGAGTAGGTTCATGTCAGTATCTCAAATGGCGACCAGCCGCTTGCATAAGTTGATTCATTCACTTTGCGCTAGACGAAATGTCAATTTGCCAGTAGAAGCGTTAGGGAAGTGCTTATATGAGCCAATAGAGAATGGTGTTGAGCTTTATCACGCGCACTTTTTACTGGATTCTCAACACAGCGAATATACCAACCCCATTGCAAAGATTCTATTTGATACAAGAACCCAACTTTGGCGCTTTTACGTGCCGATATATCATAAGGAAGAGCTGGTTTGGGTGCCTTATGAAAAGCTACCTCACAGTGAAACTCTTGAGATCCTACTCGCTGAACTAGAAAGCGATCCACAAGCGTGCTTCTGGGATTAACAGGCTCCCTGTTCCGCTCATTTTTTGTATATCAATGAATGGGTGATAAGTTTCTTTCGTTTAGTACGAGCTTTTAGTGTCACAAACTATCACTTTGAAACTTGGGTTCGAAACGCTTTTGGTGTCACGTTGTAAATTGATTTAAATGCTGTACTGAAGTGTGCGGCACTCTTAAAGCCTGATTCGAACGCAATCTGAGTAATGGATTTCCGCGATAAGCGCAGTTGCGTTGCTGCGTGGTTGATGCGTTTGACCTTCAAAATCTGCGAGAATGATAGGTTTTCTGCTGCCAGTCGACGTTTCAAGGTCGCGATAGACATGCTCATGTGCGTTGCTAAAACCTCTAGCGTGATGTCTTTCTCGATATTCTTTTCTATGTATTTAATCGCTTTCTGTGACGCATTAAGGCTGCTTGCGTCATCAATAATAGATAGAACGTCCGGCTGAACTTCGCTCATGAGTGAGAGTAGCGAAAGCGCAATATGACCCTGAGCGTATTGAGGTGCATGGCAATCCGCTAATCCAATTAACACGTCTAATAGTTTGGTGATAGGAGAAAGGCTTTTTGAAGAGAAAGGGTAGAAGCGGCGTTCTTTTGTTTCTGCAGGTATGCCTGAATGTGCAGATTTAAACTCGCCGAATAAGCCAGTATCAAACACAAGAGCTAACGCCCTAAATGGACCGGGCTTGGCTTCGGCATTGCTCAGATCTGTGGAGTTGTAAAGGATAAAGTCTCCAGCATTTAATTCAATTTTCTCACCACATGGTTGGCTAATGATAAGTGAGCCTTCCTCAACAATATATAAACCATTGTGAGTGGCGGTGTAGCGTTCACTTTTGCGCGCAGCGAAGTGATTAAAGCGCATGATCTCAATGTTCGGCATATTTGTTCTTGTCTTTCTTGAATGACTTATAAAAAAGGCGCTCTTATGAGCGCCTTTAAAATTCAATCGGTATTACTTGCTCACCGTTTCTTCTGTTTTTGCCACTGATTTATCAGCAAATACCTGAGTTGGCTTTGCAACGATGCTACGGTTTTCTTGGTTAACGTCCGCTAGAACGATTTCCAATGTGTCACCTAATTTGAATACCACTTCTTTATCGACAGAAATAGTACCATTGTCACCATTACACTCAATTCTTTCTTTATTATTCAAGATCAAGCTACCAGGAATAAAGGCAGCGGCGCCATTTTCGAGAAGTCGGACACGTGCGCCTGCACGATTAATATCGAAAATTTCACCTGTGAAACGTGTCTGCTTGCTTGGCTCTTCCGCAAGCGTGCGAGCGTATAGCCAGTCAGAGACGTTTCGTTCTGCTATTTTATGGTGTTTACGGTGCAGAGCGAGTTCTTCGCCAACTTCATTGTCTGGTTTTTGAACGGGTTCTTTGTTCAAAATCACGGCTTTTAGCATGCGGTGGTTGATCATGTCACCGTATTTACGAATCGGTGAAGTCCAAGTCGCGTAGATATCAAGGCCCATTGCGTAGTGAGGGAGGGGTTGATTACCCACTTCACTGTACGTTTGGAATTTACGTATGCGGTTATCTAGGTATGAAGCGTCTAGGGTACCTAACCAGCGACGAAGTTCTGCAAAACCATCTAGTGTTGCGATGGATTCGGCTGTGAACGCTAACGTGCTTTCTGGGTTCACTAGCTCAACCACTTCTTCGATTTTCTCTGCTTTGAAACCTGCATGTGTATTGAATACGCCAGTTGCGAATTTATCGCGTAACGTGCGGCCTGCACAGATGTTTGCCGTGATCATGGATTCTTCAACTAGACGGTTCGCGCTACGACGCATATCAGCGTGAATTGCCACAACGTCGTTGTCTTCACTGAGTTCAAAGCGGTAGTCAGGACGATCTGGGAACACTACCGCGTTCTTTTCACGCCAATCAGCACGGGCAAGAGAGAAGTCGTATAGGTCACGAACGATGGTTGCGATTTCTTCTGACGGTTGCCATGCTTCTGAGTTGCCATTTTCTAGCCAATCAGAAACGTGATTGTATGCCAGGCGAGCATGTGATTTGATGTTTGCTGCGAAGAAATTGATGTCATCACCGATCACACCATCTTTATCTACGGTTACTTTACAACAGATAGCAGGGCGGACTTCACCTTCGATTAGAGAGCACAGGTTATCTGCTAGGTCTCGAGGCAGCATTGGGATGTTACGACCCGGCAAATAGATAGTGTAGCCACGTTCACGCGCGACTTTGTCCATATCGTCTTCAGGTGTGATGTACGCCGTTGGATCTGCGATTGCAATCGTCAATTCAAAATCGCCAGATTCGGTTTTCTTTGCGTAAAGAGCATCATCCATGTCTTTGGTTGATTCACCATCGATAGTCACAAAAGGAACGTGAGTCATATCTGCTCGCTCTAGATCACTATCATCTTTTAGCTCCCAGTTCTCGATGCCTGCCGGCTCAGAGTTTGGTAGGTCGTTTTGCGCAAGCGTTACCCACCATGGTGCAATCTTGTCGTTTGAATCTGTAATCTTCTCGGAAATCTCGACTAAGAAAGCATTGTCGCTGCTCAGTGGGTGGCGAATAAGATGAGCAACAACCCAGTCACCTTCTGCGAACTCATCCGGTTTTAGACCTTTTTTCAGTTTCGCTTTAAGAGAAAGCTTCTTAAGCTGTGGGTGATCAGGAACGACATTTAGCTTGCCTTTAAACATTTTTACTCGGCCAATAAAGCGAGTCACAGCTTGCTCAATCAGCTCTTGCGGTTCGGCAACTTCACGTTCGTTTTCAGTGCGTATGATGGCAACCACTCGGTCACCGTGCATGCATTTTTTCATGTACGCTGGTGGAATGAAGAAGCTGGTTTTACTGTCTACTTCCAGGAAGCCGAAACCTTTATCGGTTGCTTTGATTGAGCCTTCTTTTTTAGGCAGGTTTTCTTGGATTTTTTGCTTGAGCTGAGCTAGCAGCGGGTTATCTTGAAACATCTTTTCTTAACTTACCAATGGAATTGTCCACACTATAATCATTGCGAGCTATTATTACTACCTAAAGCACAGAAATTCGCTGTGAATTATTGGTGAATTAAACAGCTTATTGGTGCTTTTCTCTTCGGAGAATCGGGGGTTAGGTGGAATATTATGCAAAAAATGCCATTATTGAGAATAAATTGTGATGTAATTCAATTTTTTCTGGCTTTTTTTATGCTTTTAAGGAATAATCCGCCTCTCTTAGTTGTCCCTAATGGCTTATCGCGGTTGTGTACTGTACTAGCTCCTGCTGAACGGATTAGTAACTGGATGGATCAGTATCGAATTGGAAGAGTATATGGGACTGTTTTTTTGTTTAATTAAGTAGGATCCCAATGCAAGATTCTGTTATTCAATTCAGAGATTTATCTCTGAATGATTCTATCCTTTCTGCTCTAGACGGAATGGGTTTCGTGTCACCAACTCCAATTCAGGCTGCGGCAATTCCACACCTATTGGAAGGTGCTGACGCGCTAGGTAAAGCTCAAACAGGTACAGGTAAAACGGCAGCGTTCTCTCTGCCTCTACTAAACAAGTTAGACCTTGATCAACGCAAACCTCAAGCTATCGTACTTGCTCCAACACGTGAGCTAGCGATTCAGGTTGCTGCTGAAATGAAAAACCTTGGTAAAAACATCAAGGGTCTTAAAGTTCTAGAAATCTACGGTGGTGCTTCTATCGTAGACCAAATGCGTGCGCTGAAAAACGGTGCACACGTTATTGTTGGTACTCCTGGCCGTGTTCAAGATCTTATCAACCGTGAACGCCTGCACTTGGACGAAGTGAAAACTTTCGTACTTGATGAAGCGGACGAAATGCTAAACATGGGTTTCGTGGACGATGTAACTGCAATCATGGAGCACTCTCCTGATTCAGCTCAACGCGTTCTGTTCTCTGCAACTATGCCTCCGATGCTAAAAAGCATTTGTGAACGCTTCCTACGTAGCCCTGTAACGGTTGACGTTGCTGGTAAAAACCACACTGTAGATAAAGTTCAACAACAGTTTTGGGTAGTGAAGGGCGTAGAGAAAGATGAAGCTATGTCTCGTCTTCTTGAAACCGAAGAAACTGATGCATCAATTGTATTCGTACGTACTCGTCAAGATACGGAACGTCTAGCAGATTGGCTTTCTGCTCGTGGCTTTAAAGCTGCTGCACTGCATGGTGATATTCCTCAGTCTCTACGTGAGCGTACAGTTGATCACATCAAAAAAGGTGTTATTGACATTCTAGTTGCGACTGATGTTGTTGCTCGTGGTCTTGATGTACCTCGTATCAACCACGTATTTAACTACGACATCCCATTTGATGTTGAGTCTTACATCCACCGTATTGGTCGTACTGGCCGTGCTGGACGTAAAGGTAAGGCTATCCTCCTAGTTCGTACTAACCAAATTCGTATGCTTCGTACTATCGAGCGCGTAACTAAGTCATCGATGGAAGAAATTCAACTTCCTCTACGTGACCAAGTTGCCGAGGCTCGTCTAAACAAGCTTGCAGCCGAATTGGAAGCAGAGAAAGAACATAAAGCACTGGACAAGTTCGTTGATCTTGTAGAGAAGCTACAAACGTCTCTAGAAATCGAACCAGCGACACTAGCTGCAATGCTTCTTAAGCGTCAGCAAGGCAAGCGCCCTCTATTTTATGTTGGTGAAGACCCAATGGTTGAAGCGATTGAGCGTGACAAGCAACGTCGTAAAGATCGTCGTGAAGGTGGCCGCGAAGGTGGTCGTGAAGGCGGTCGCAGCTACAACAACCAAGATTGGGATACTTACCAGCTTCAAGTTGGTCGTGAGCAAGGCGTTCAAGTTAAAGACATCGTTGGTGCTCTTGCAAACGAATTAGGCCTAGGCAAAGGGTCTATCGGTGCAATCAAACTGGCGCAAGGTCACACATTTGTTCAGCTGCCTAAAGCGATGACTTCAGATGCTGCAAACAAGCTAAGCAAGCTACGTATTCGTCAAAAAGACGTTGGTGCTGTCGTATGTGATTTCGATGACTTCCGCGAGTCTCGTGGTCGCCGTGAAGGTGGCCGTCGTGATGGCGGCGGTTACCGTGGTAACCGTGAGGGTGGTAACCGTGGCAACCGTGAGGGTGGCGAACGTCGTTTCGACCGCAATCGTGGTGGTGATAACCGCGGTGCATACCGTGGTGAACGTGGTCACGGCCGTGGTCGTCGCACACAAGAAGCATAATTGCTTAACCACTAGATGATTTAAAAACCGAGCCAGTGCTCGGTTTTTTTATGCATGTCGAATATGGGGAGGCTTCTTTGTGATGGTTCACTCGGTTAACTAAAACAACAGTACTATCTACCCAGACACGTTTGTTTTTGAGCAGATGTTTTTTTTAGTCTTCAAATAAAATCTAAACTTGTGGTAGATCAACAAAAAATGTCCAATTAGATAACTAATACTTAAAAATAGTTGAAAGATTCAAAAGTTATTGAATAATAGAAGACACAAATAAAAAGTACTCAGCGCGCAAGCGTAACTACAAAATCTCAGCTCCACAACAGGAAACTATTTCATGTCTAATTCGTTCGTACTGGTGATTAACTCAGGTAGCTCATCACTAAAATTTGCAGTCATCGACTCCCAATCAGGCGATGCTGTCCTAAGTGGTCTGGGTGAATGCTTTGGTCTATCAGACGCTCGTATGAGCTGGAAATTCAACGGTGAGAAAAAGGATATCGCAATCGAAGGTGATGATAACCATCATAAGATTGCGATTGGTAAGCTGGTTGGTTTGACCGAAGACTTAGGTCTGGCTCAAGAAATTGTCGCTGTTGGCCATCGTATCGTTCACGGTGGTGAGAAGTTTACTCAAACCGTTCGAATTACAGAAGAAGTCACTGCTGAAATCGAAAAGCTTGCGGATCTTGCGCCACTTCACAATCCTGCAGGTGCTATCGGTATACGCGCGGCTATTGAAGCGTTTCCAAGCCTTCCTCAGTTTGCTGTGTTTGACACTGCATTCCACCAAACCATGCCTCAACGCGCGTTCACAGGTGCTATCGCGAAGGAACTCTACGTAGACTTTGGAATCCGTCGTTACGGCTTTCACGGTACTAGCCACTATTTTGTCAGTCGTGAAGCGGCGAAGATGATTAACAAGCCAGTTGAAAAATCGAGCTTCATCTCTGTTCACCTTGGTAATGGTGCTTCTGTTTGTGCAATCAACAACGGCGAATCTGTCGATACGTCTATGGGCTTCACGCCACTGTCTGGTTTAATGATGGGTACACGTTGTGGCGACCTTGACCCAGGCATCATTGAGTACCTTCTAAAGAAAGGTTGGTCTCAAGAAAAAGTGTTTAACTCATTGAACAAAGCTTCTGGTTTTTTAGGTGTGTCTGGCCTAACAAGTGATGCGCGCGGTATTTTGGAAGCGATGGAAGAGGGCCATGAGGGCGCAGCTTTAGCATTCCAAGTCTTCACATACCGCGTGTCTAAATACATTGCGTCTTACCTTGCGGCTCTTGATTCATTCGACGGCATCATATTCACAGGCGGTATCGGTGAAAACTCTATGCCAATTCGTCGTGAAATCCTTGGCAACCTAAAACTGCTGGGTTTCGTTGAAGATGTGAAAGGCAATGAAGCGGCACGATTTGGTAACGCAGGTGTTATTGCTACATCTGAGTTACTCAGTGCGAAAGCGCTAGTGATTCCTACCAATGAAGAGTGGGTTATCGCTCAACAGTCGGTAGAACTGCTGTAAAACGGCAGACATTTTGGGAATAAAAATAAAGCCCTTTCCGGTTGGAAAGGGCTTTTTTGTCAGCGAAAAGTGTTATCAGGTCACTTTGCTACCTTGTATTAATCACCACTCCACTTGACCGCGTTGAGCTTCAAAAACAGCTAGCGGATATTAATGTTATTGTCTCGTCTGTCGTACATATCAGGTGTGGTGTGAAGCCCCCCTGCGTATCCAGCGGCTTCTAATGTTTCACGTACCTCCTGCACATCAGCAGCGGTGACAACTTCTTGCTGGTCTCCGAGGTGTTTACGTACAAAGGTAATCAGCTCTGCCAGACGAGCATCAGAGAGGATGTCCTCGAAGCTTGCCATCGGCATGAAATTACGCTCTGGATCGATATAAGTCGGTTGTAAGCCACGGACAGTAACCGCAATCGTGTTGAATGGATCGCTGTGCATGATGATACCGTTGTCCAATAAGGTTGGTGCAATTGGGTCTCGTCCTTTACCATCGTTGCCGTGACAAGCACCACAGGTTTGTTTGTAGACGGTATATATCGGATCTTGGTAGGCAGCATCATCGAACCCTTTTGGCTCAAGTGGTACAGCGTCGACAGCGATAAAGTTGTTCACATCACCATTGAGTAGGTAGTAAGACATAGATTCGACGTCTTCTCGTGTCATCAAGCTCAAACTGTTCTTGACCACATCAGCCATACCAGCAAATGCAGTTCCTTTATCTGAGTGACCGGTGTGCAAGAAGTCCGTGAGTGTTTTTTCGTCCCAACCGTCAACATACAACTCTGTCGATGTGATATCCGGTGCATTCCAGCCGTCGATCAGATTCCCTTGGAAGATTCGCTCCGGTATCAGGGCTTGGGCAATGTTACGCGGCGTGTGACACTCAGAGCAGTGCCCTAGGCCAGCTACCCAGTATTTGCCTTTTTGCCATTTCTCAACATCATCGACTTGACCTTTAAGCTCGTCTGGTAAACTGTAGTCGATTGGATCCGTGTCCATAAAGACAATGTTCCAACCGAGTAAACCAAGGCGGATGTTTGATGGGAACATCATGTGGTTTTCGTCGTTACGACGAGCAACCGAAGGGATAGATTGCATGAACTCCCACAAATCCTCTATATCTTCTTCCGTTAGGTACTGATAGGAGGTGTAGGGCATTGCTGGGTACAGGTAACCGTGTTTGCCTTTGCCTTTCACGAGTGCATCGCGAAAATCAAAATAGTTGTACTCGCCAATGCCTGCGCTGGCATGGGGGGTGATGTTAGTAGAATATATGGTGCCAAATGGGGTGACAAACGGCAGCCCCCCCGCAAAGGGTTCACCACCTTCCGCACTATGACAAGCCACACAGTCTCCGGCATGAGCCAGATACTCACCACGTTTGACGGCCTCAGCATCAAGCTCTGCAAGTTTCAGCTTTTCCTTTTCGCCCGCTTTACGAATGTAGGCACCAAGTGCGAGGATCTCATGTTCAGAGAGTTGATTTTCAAACGCTGGCATCAAGTTGTTTAATCCGTAATTGATGGTGTGCTGGATCTCCTCAATACTACCGCCATGGAGCCAGACATTGTCTGATAAGTCGGGTACACCTGTTTGTTTATTTGCGATAGAACCGTCGCCATGGCAAGAGGAGCAATGTTCAGCAAACAAGGTCTTTCCGAGCTCCACCTTCACTTCTGGTACGTCACTGTGACGTTGATTGAGAGAGGCGAGGTAGTATGCCACCTTGTCAACTTCGTCTTTCCGCATGACTTCAACCCATCCCGGCATGGCACCGTTCCGGCCCTTTGCGATAGAATGAATGATGGCGTCGTCATCACCACCGTACATCCATTCGTTATCAATTAGGTTCGGAAAATGTTTTTGGCCTTGAGCGTTGTCTTGATGGCACGCTGCGCAATGGGTTTTGAAAAGAATATGGCCAGAACGCACGATATCCATATTTTGCGCCAGTGCACTAAGTGAAGTGTCTGTGACTCGACTAAATTGTTCATCTAGGGTGGTGGTTGGTGAGCTAAGTTTGTCATCACTTTGGTCGTAATTCGTTAACCCTTTCCACTCACCTAAGCCCGGATATAAAACTAAATAACCCGCTGATAACAAAAACGCGACAGCGTAACTTACAAACAGCAGTTTGGGTGGTGGTGCATCTTTTTCATCAATGCCGTCGAAGGTGGCAATAGTATGGTCTTGGTCTGCTTTGTGGTTGTTACGCCAGTATTTGACGACAACTGCGACCATCAATGTGAAGAAGATAATGGTGGTGGCAATCGCCCACCAGTTCCAGAATGTGCTCATTGTGCCACCTCCTGCGCTGTGTCTTGGCCAAGACTTTGAAGATAACGAATCAGAGCCTCAGCTTTAGTTTTTCCACGAACTTGCAAACGCGCATCAGATATTTCTTGGTCAGTGTAGGGCACGCCCAGCATGCGCAGTGTTTCCATTTTATTACCAATAGCGTTGCCAGATAATGTCTGCTCAAACAACCAAGGGTACGACGGCATGATAGATGTCGGCACAACTTGGCGTGGATTGACTAAATGCAACACATGCCATTGGTCTGAATATTTGCGACCAAGATTGGTCAGATCTGGGCCCGTACGTTTAGAGCCCCATAAGTTCGGAAACTCGTAAATGTCATCAGACTCCTTGTTAGCGCGGCCGTTGCGTTTGATTTCTGGCTCTAGTGGGCGAACCATTTGTGTGTGGCACACATGACAACCTTCACTGATATAGATATCGCGACCTGCAAGCTCAAGCGCGGTTAACGGCTTCGCTAAGCTACCTTTGGCTATGTCGTCAGTGCGCAGGATATTGGGCACTACCCACACCGCAAAGGAGAAGGCAGCAACAACGAAAGTTGTGATGATTAGGATAACCACCGAATGCGTAAAGTCTTTGCTCATTTTATGCCTCCTTCACCACGAGTACAGCCGGTGAACGCACGGTCTTGTAGAGGTTGAAAGCCATCAGGAATAAACCGAGTACAAACAGTGCACCACCAAAGAAACGTAGGAACAACCAAGGTGCTTTGAAGTTCATTGCTTCAACAAAACTGTACACCAGCTCACCATTCTCGTTTTGAGTGAGCCACATATAGCCCTCACCAATGCCAGCAACCCAAAGAGCGATGGCATAAATCGCGACGCCTGCATGGGCAAGCCAGAAATGCCATTTGATGAGTCGATTCGACCACAGTTCTGTTTTATTCCACAGGCGTGGAATAAAGTAATAGAAAACCGCTATGCCTGACATGGCTACCCAACCTAATGCGCCGGAGTGAACGTGACCAATTACCCACTCGGTATTATGGGCCATCATGTTAAACCAACGGATCGCCAACAACGGCCCTTCAAAGGTTGCTAAGCAGTAATAAAGGATGGCAGAGAAGAAAAACAGGCATATATAGTCTGACTTGAGCTTGGTTTTGTTTTGCAGAAGGGTCATCGCACTGTTGAAAGCACCAGCCCATGACGGGAGCCACAGAATAAGTGACATGATAATCCCTATATTCTGAACCCAAACAGGGACCGACGAGTAAATGAGGTGGTGAGTACCGGCCCAAGTGTAAAAGCCGACTAGGCCCCAAAAGTGAATAACAGATAAGCGATAAGAGTATATCGGACGGTCAGCCGCTTTCGGAATAAAATAATAGTTCATCCCGATCACCCCAGCGGTTAGCAAGAAACCTACTGCGTTGTGGCCCCACCACCATTGGACTATCGCGTCCTGAGCCCCAGCAAATACTGAGTAAGATTTCATCATCGAAACTGGCATCGCCAAGTTATTTACGACGAATATCATCGCGATCACTATGATGAAGGCGGCAAAGAACCAGTTTGCTACAAAGATATGATCCACTTTGCGCTTGGCGATAGTGCCAAAGAAAAGCACCGCATAAAGCACCCATACTAAGACAATCAGCAAGTCGATAGGCCACTCTAATTCGGCGTATTCTTTTGAGGTCGTATAGCCTGCGGGTAAGGTTATCAGTGCTAACAGAAGTACCAACTGCCACCCCCAGAACACCATCCAGGATAGGCTCTGATTAAAAAGGCGACATCGACCAGTACGCTGAGCAATATAGAGTGATGTACCCATTAGAATATTGACGACAAAGCCATATATCACGCCAGAAGTGTGGAGCGGTCTAAGGCGACCAAACTGAAAATACTGCGAGTCAAAGTTGAGAGCAGGCCAGTACAACTGCGCAGCGAGAATGACGCCGATGATCATCCCTGCAACAGCCCAAACCAACGATGCCAACACGAAATACTTAACAACTTGGGTGTTGTATTGAGTAGTTGCTTGTTCCATAGGGAAAGTCCTCGTTTAAGGCTGGGGCTCGTTAACTGCTGGTGAAGTCTCACTTCCGAGCAGTGAGTAGTAATGAGAGATATCCTCGATATCTTGGTCTGTAAGTGCGTCAGCTTGCTGTTGCATTAGCACAGCAAGGCCACTGGTTCGCTCCCGAGTTTTGTAGTCCTTCAAAGACGAGATCAAATATGTCTTGTTTTGACCGCGAAGATTTGGGTAGGCGTCAATGGTTGAGATGCCGTCAGCGCCATGGCATGTCATACATACTTTTGCTTTCTCTTTGCCGACCTCAAACTGTTTATCGACGTTTTTTTCCGTCGCGAGAGTGAAGGAAGAGAAGCCTAAAGCGGCAACCAGAGCCATTTTGAAAGCCGCGATTATGCAATGGGTTTTATTTAATCTCATCACTGTTTCCTAGTAAATTAAATGCGTTTTCTATTACCTGAGGTGTTAATTTTTTGTATTTATACATTAAATAATAAGCAGGTAATGGCTAATTCGCTATGTAAGAGCCGCTTTAATTATGAATTTAATATTAATACGTGCCGATGCTTTGGATTGGACAAAATCGATGACAATAAAACTAAAGTGAAAATAGGTGGTTAGCTCTTCGTGTTTGTAAAACAGCAAGGTCTATGTGATTTGGTTATTTATGTGATGTTTTTAAAAAGAACAGGAGAAATTGAAAACGGTGTATGGCACTCAGCAAGTGCGTTGAAAGATTATGAGAACTTGAAAAAACGAACATTAAGATGTTTGTGGAAGTTCGATCACAGAATCAAAACATTACATATGTACTTAAACCTTCAATTTAACTATTGATAAAATTGTTTCGTTTAATAAATGCCCATATTGCTATTGAAAATGAAGTGAATACTGTTTTACTTTGTAGGATTTACCTTACATTTTATCATTATTAATAAATTCATTATTTCGTTAGAGTGGTTTTGTCTGAGTGCCGTTGGCATTAGTTGAAACTGTTCAGTCTTTGATTGGTAAATAATTGAATTTAAGGGTTTTTGTAATGGTGTATGAGTTTGATGACAGTAACCAGAGAGCACGTTTTAAAAGAGGTAGGCACGTTAAAGTGGGTTCGTGCGGCATGAAAAAGTATCATGAATGGCGCAGAATGATTGTTAGCGGGCTTTACTCGCCAAAAGAGGCAGCAATAGCCGTTGGGGACTCCCATTATGAGCAGTTGAGAGGGGTGAAGTTTGAAACTTATCCAGTTTACTCAATACGTTTAACTCAAAAGGACCGAGTGACATTTATCTACCCATCACCATACCGAATTAAAATCATTGAAGTCGGCGGACACTATTAATTATTTGGACAGAAGTTGGTTTTGTTACGCTTTTCAAGCATTGAATCGAGATCATCTGCCTATTTTTCCACGAGTTCTGATAGCGCCAGCGAGACTTTTGAGCTCGGCTGGCGGTTTAACTCTCGGCTAATCATCCATCCGGCTTTTGCAAGCATCGTCAAGTCGACGCCAGTTTCTATCCCTAACCCTTTACACAGGTAGAGTACGTCTTCCGTCGCTACGTTACCCGATGCGCCGTGAGCATAAGGACAGCCTCCGAGACCGGCTACGCTGCTATCGATGGTGAGTATGCCCATGGTTAAAGCTTGATATATATTTGCCAACGCTTGTCCCCATGTATCGTGAAAATGTGCGGCGAGCTGGTCTATCGGGACTTTGGTTTGCACCGCTTCTAACATTCTAGCGACACGAATAGGTGTTGCTGTGCCTATGGTGTCACCGAGTGAAACCTCATAGCATCCTAATTCCTTGAGCAGATAAGCGATGGTCGCTACTTGCTCTGGTCTGGTTGACCCTTCGTACGGGCAATCTACAACGCAAGACAGATACCCACGTACGATAATATGATGTTTTTTGGCTAACTCCATTACAGGTTCGAAGCGAGTGAGGCTTTGCGCGATCGAGCAATTGATATTTCGTTGGCAAAACCCTTCCGATGCAGAGGTGAAGATTGCGACTTGGTTGGCTCCAGCTTCTAACGCTTTCTCGAAACCTTGTGTGTTGGGCGTTAAAGCGGAATAAACGATCTGTGGGCGGCGGGTGATGTTCTTCATTACTTCAAAAGAGTCTGCCATCTGAGGCACCCATTTTGGCGAGACGAAAGAGCCAACCTCGATATGACTCAGCCCCGTCTCAGAGAGCAGGTCAATAAGGCGAATTTTCGCTTGCGTGGACACCATTGATTCGTTTTGTAGTCCGTCCCTTGCGCCCACCTCGACGATATTGACTTTGCTTGGCAAATTCATCGCTTGGCCTTAGCTGGCTTAATGAGCCAGTCTGGTTCTCTTTTTTCAAGAAAGGCATGTAAGCCATCTTGCCCTTGCGGTGACACGCGAATGTCAGCGATCAGTTGGCTAGTGTATTGGATAAGTTGGCCATCAATTGGATTTTGGTGGCATTGATGGCACAGAGCTTTGGTTTTTCGCATTGCGTCTGGGCTATTAAGTAACAGCGAATCAATCAAGTTTTCTACGACGGTTTCAATGTTATTCAGCTTGTGCACCTCATGCACAATGCCAAACTTCTCAGCTTGATCAGCGTTAATTACTTCTGCACTGAGCATATAACGACGCGCTTGGCGGTTGCCCATTGCTCTTATCACAAAGGGTGAGATAGTTGCGGGAACAAGTCCAAGTTTTACCTCACTCAAGCAAAAGTTCGCATCGTGCGCAGCGATGGCAATATCACAACAGCAGACTAAGCCCAATGCGCCACCGAAAGCAGAACCTTGGACAACGGCAATAGTTGGTTGAGGGAAAGCATCCAAGGTAAGCATTAAGCGCGCTAGGTTTTGCGCGTCTTCAAGATTTTGTTTTCTGGTGCTGTTGACCATGGATTGCATCCAGCTTAAATCCGCGCCAGAAGAAAAGTGTTTGCCTTTCCCCCTTAGCACAAGACATCGAACGTCAGTACGCAATGCAAGGTAGTCCAGTCTGTGGATCAGCAAATCAATCATACAGTCGTCAAACGCGTTGTGTTTTTCTGTGCGGTTGAGTGTGAGCGTTGCGACGCCGGATTCATCGACGTTCCAAAGCACTTCATCTTGTCGTTTGTTGTTGGGGGTGATACTCGGTTGATGACCCTTCATACGGCGTCCTTTAATTTTACATTCTGAATATGCCAAAGTTACTGTCAGGAATTGGCGCAGTGCGCGCTGCTTTTAAAGCTAGAGTTAACACATGGCGCGTCTCTTTAGGGTCAATAATACCGTCGTCCCACAACCGTGCGCTGGCGTAATAGGGATGCCCCTGAGACTCATACAAGTCTATGATAGAATCGCGAAACGCACTTTCTTCTTTTTCAGGCCAGTCTTCACTACGACGTTTTTTCACTTCTCGGCGTACTTGGGTCAGTACCCCAGCGGCTTGCTCTCCGCCCATGACTGAGATGCGAGCGTTGGGCCACATCCACATCATGGTGGGATCATAAGAACGACCGCACATACCGTAGTTGCCTGCACCGTAAGAGCCGCCAATAATCACGGTAAACTTGGGGACATCTGCGCACGCGACTGCCATTACCAGCTTCGCCCCGTGTTTTGCGATGCCTTCCGCTTCAAACTTTTTACCGACCATAAAGCCGGTAATGTTTTGCAAAAAGAGCAGGGGAAGCTTGCGTTTGGCGCACAGCTCAATAAAGTGCGCGCCTTTTTGCGAAGATTCTGAAAACAAGATGCCATTGTTGGCCACGATGCCGATCAGGCTGCCTTGGATTCGCGCAAAGCCACATACGAGCGTTTTTCCGTAAAGCGCTTTGAACTCATCGAAGTCTGAGTCATCGACGATACGAGCAATGATCTCTCGTACATCAAAAGAGAGGCGCAGATTAGCGTTGACTATACCGTACATTTCCTCGGCGTCGTAACGTGGTGGTAAGATGGGGTTGTCGCTTTGAATAGGTGTGGGCTGATTTGTATTTGAGATGGCTTCACGCGCGAGTTGCAATGCATGCTGGTCGTTTTGCGCGTAATAATCAGCAACGCCAGACTTGCGGCAATGCACATCGGCCCCGCCTAACTCTTCATCAGTTACAATTTCACCAGTTGCGGCTTTGACCAGTGGTGGTCCGGCTAAAAATATGGTGCCTTGTTCTTTGACCATGATCGAAACGTCTGCCATGGCAGGTACATAGGCCCCGCCTGCGGTACACAGGCCCATGACAACGGCAACTTGGGGTATGCCTTGTGCCGACATTCTGGCTTGGTTGAAAAAGATCCGTCCGAAGTGTTCTTTATCCGGAAAAACATCGGCTTGGTGAGGAAGGTTTGCGCCACCAGAGTCCACCAAATAGACACAAGGCAATTGACAACGTTGAGCGATCTCTTGCGCACGCAGATGTTTTTTCACGGTAAGTGGGTAATAGGTGCCACCTTTTACAGATGGGTCATTGGCGATCACCATGCATTGGATGCCTTCAATGGTGCCAATACCAGCGACAACACCTGCGCACGGGATTGATTCTTCGTAGACGTTCCAAGCGGCAAAGAGCCCCACTTCGAGAAACTCGCTGCCTTCGTCTAACAGGTGTTGGACGCGTTCGCGAACAGGCAGCTTTCCTTTTTGTCTTTGGCGGTCAATGGCTTTTTGTCCGCCACCTTGTTTGATTGCTTGGATATTGGCAGTCAGGTTTTGTACCAACTCAGTCATGGCTGTTTTGTTTGACAAGAACAGCTCGCCGGTTGGCTTGGCTTTACTTTTGATAATTGCCATAGTGACTTCCTTGTCAGTGAGTTAGCGAGATTCTTCGAACAGCTCTCGCCCAATCAGCATGCGGCGAATTTCAGAGGTGCCAGCGCCAATTTCATACAGTTTGGCGTCGCGCAGTAATCGCCCGGTCGCGTATTCGTTGATGTAGCCATTGCCGCCTAGGATTTGTATGGCATCGAGCGACATTTGTGTGGCAAGTTCGGCGCTGTAAAGGATCACGCCAGCGGCGTCTTTGCGCATGCATTCACCTCGGTCACATGCGGCAGCGACGGCATAAACATAGGCTTTAGCAGCGTTCATACGTGAGTACATATCGGCGAGTTTTCCCTGTACCAATTGGAATTCACCGATAGATTTGCCGAACTGTTTGCGGTCATGAACATATGGAACGACCTCGTCCAGACACGCTTGCATGATACCAAGGGGCCCTGCAGCTAATACTACGCGCTCATAATCCAACCCGCTCATCAGTACTTCAACGCCTCGGTTTAACTCTCCCAAGAGATTCTCTTTTGGTACTAGGCAATTTTTGAACACCAATTCGCAGGTATTGGAGCCGCGCATGCCAAGTTTGTCGAGTTTCTGCGCATGGCTAAAACCATCAAATGTTCGCTCAATGATGAAGGCGCTAATGCCATGAGAACCGCCCTCTGGGTTTGTTTTCGCGTAAACCACTATGGTATCGGCATCGGGCCCGTTAGTGATCCACATTTTACTGCCGTTCATTAAAAAGTGGTCGCCTTTGTCTTCGGCGCGAAGCTGCATGCTGACCACGTCGGAACCTGAATTTGGTTCACTCATGGCGAGTGCGCCAACATGAGAACCATCGATCAATTTGGGCAGGTACTTTTCACGTTGGACAGGAGAGCCATTACGAAAGATTTGGTTCACACAAAGGTTCGAATGCGCGCCGTAACTGAGCGCGACGGACGCCGAAGCTCGACTGATTTCCTCCATCGCGACAACGTGAGCAAGATAGCCCATACCTGAACCTCCATTTGCTTCGTCGACGGTCACGCCGAGTAGGCCCATGTCTCCGAGCTTAGTCCATAAGTGATTAGGGAATTGGTTATCGCGGTCGATATTTGCGGCGATAGGGGCAATATGCTCGCTCGCAAACGCGTTAACGTGGTATCGAAGCATATCGATGGTTTCTCCAAGCCCAAAGTTGAGTGGGGTATAGCTGCTTTTCATAACATCTCCCTGTTGAAAGTACTGTCGTTATCAATACTGATGAGGTTCGAGTTACACTGCTTGAGCTTGAAATTTATTGTTTTTTATAGCTGAATACTTCTTTTGGTTTGTCATTATTGGCTGTTAACCGTTTTATTGTTCAATGATTGTTTACATCGTTCTTTAGCGGTTTCCAATTCCTTCATTACAACGCTAATGTCATCGAGTTGCTGTTGTAAATGCGCTTGTTTTTCATCGATGATGGTCAGCATTTTCAGTAATTGCCCATCGCTTTGATGAGTGTCGTAAAGCTCAAACAATTCTCGAATTTCAGCGAGCGAAAAACCCAAGCGCTTGCCACGTAAAATCAACTTGAGACGAGTCTTGTCTCTGCGCTGATAAACACGAATGTTGCCTCTCCGTTCAGGCTCGATTAGCCCAACATCTTCGTAAAAACGAATGCTTCGGGTCGTGATGTCGAACTCCTTGGCGAGATCACTAATCTTGTATATATCCACTCGCTTGCCCCTCTTGGAAAATTTTTGGCTTCTTAAAGTCCGGCTAAGCTTCTGTTGAAAAGGCCTGAATAAGGTCTTCGCAAAAAGCAGGAGAAAAAATTATATTGTTATTTGTTTGTGTGTTTACGTTTACGTAAATGTTAGTGCTATGCTTACGTAAACGTCAAGAAATCACAGTGCGAAAATTCATGACTTCATGAAAGGCTGGAGTGAAAACACACGTTATGTAAAAGCTTCGTGGTAGCTGGTGAGAAGGGTGATTTGCAAAGCTGTGAGCTATCGTCAAAAGGACGAAATCATGGGTAACGACATCTGGATTGTCAGTGCAAAGCGCACGCCAATAGGGCGCTTTCAAGGTCAATTGCAAGGGTATTCAGCGCCTCAATTAGGGGCATTTGCGATCAAAGCAGCAATGGATGCCAGCAGAATTAACCAAGTCGATGAAGTCTACATGGGCTGCGTATTGCCTGCGGGGTGCGGTCAAGCGCCAGCAAGACAAGCGGCGCTGGGTGCTGGCCTCCCTCATGACATAGGCTGCACCACCATCAATAAAGTGTGTGGGTCGGGCATGAAGAGCGTCATGCTGGCATACGACCTCATCAAAGCAGGCAGTATCCGCAGTGCCGTGGCTGGTGGAATGGAAAGCATGACCAACGCACCGTATCTACTAAAAGGATCGCGCAACGGCATGCGGATGGGGCATCAAACCACCCACGATCATATGTTTCTTGATGGCTTGCAAGACGCGTATGAAGGGCATTTGATGGGAGTGTATGCCCAGCAGGTTGCCGACCGCTTAGCGTTTACTCGGGAGCAAATGGATGAATGGGCGACCTTATCCGCGACAAGAGCGCTGGAAGCACAGAACCAACGCTTGTTTGATGACGAAATCTCGCCAATAGAAATTACGACTCGTCATAGCGTCTCTACTTTGGATTACGATGAGCATCCTCGTTCGATTAAGCTTGATAAGATCGCTCAACTTAGACCTGCGTTCGATGACAATGGCTCGGTAACCGCTGCGAATTCTAGTGCAATATCCGACGGCGCTGCGGCTTTGGTATTGATGGACTCACAAGCTGCGCAGCATCGCGGCTTGTTGCCCATAGCCGTGATCAAAGGACATTCCACCCACGCCAGAAAGCCCGCTGAATTCACCCTTGCCCCCGTATTCGCAATAGAACAGCTGTTATCTCAACTCGATTGGTCGATAGACGAAGTCGACCTTTGGGAGATCAACGAAGCCTTTGCCGTTGTGACGCAAATCGCGGTGCGTCAGTTGGGCATTGATACAGATAAAGTCAACATCAAAGGCGGCGCATGCGCACTTGGTCATCCGATTGGCGCAAGTGGCGCGCGTATTCTAGTCACTCTAATTCACAGCTTACGCCAACTGCAATTGCTCGGTGTCGACGGTGATAAGAACAACAAAAAAGTGATGCGGGGTATTGCGTCACTTTGTATCGGGGGTGGTGAGGCCACTGCTATTGGTATCGAAATTCCACTTTAGAAGATTCTAGAGCGGTTACTGTTTTTTCTTATTGCTGGCACAAATTAATACCCCTTTAAATTACGTTAAGAAGGACTCGATTATGATGCGCACGGTTCCCTTATTTATTAACGGTGAGTTTCGTGAATCTCTAGCGACAGATTGGCTAGACGTAACAAACCCAGCCACCAAGGATGTGATTGCACGCTTACCATGTGCCACGAATCAAGAGATGAAGGCGGCAATTGAAAGTGCAAAAGCCACCTTTGACTGTTGGAAAGACGTCGCTGTGTCTGAACGTGCGCGCTTAATGCTGCGCTACCAGCATCTGCTCAAAGAACATCACGATGAATTGGCGACGCTGCTTTCTCACGAAACGGGTAAGATCTTCATCGATGCGAAAGGGGATGTTTGGCGTGGTATTGAAGTTGTCGAACAAGCCGCCAATATTGCCAGCAATATGATGGGGGAAACCGTTGAGAATGTTGCGACAGATATCGATAGCTACTCGCTCATTCAGCCGCTTGGCGTGTGTTGTGGTATCACACCATTTAACTTCCCCGCCATGATCCCTCTCTGGATGTTCCCAATTGCGATTGCGAGCGGGAATACTTTTGTTCTTAAGCCATCCGAACAAGTACCGCTGACGTCCATTCGTTTGGCTGAGCTGTTTGAAGAGGCTGGCGCACCGAAAGGCGTTTTGCAAATTGTGCACGGTCGAAAAGAGCAGGTCGATTTTCTATTGAAACACCCCGATATTCAAGCGGTTTCTTTTGTGGGCTCTGTCCCCGTAGCACAGTACATCTACACCACAGCCACGCAAAACTTCAAACGTGTTCAAGCCTTTGCTGGGGCGAAAAATCACATGGTGATCATGCCAGATGCAAACAAAAACCAAGTGGTGAATAACCTAGTTGGTTCTTCAGTTGGTGCAGCAGGGCAACGTTGTATGGCGATATCCGTCGCTGTGTTTGTAGGCAGTTCGAAAGAATGGATTGCCGATTTAAAGCAAGAAATGGCGAAAGTGCATCCGGGTGCTTGGGATGATGAGAATGCCGCGTATGGTCCTTTGATCAGTGCACAAGCAAAACAGCGTGTGATCGGTTTGATTGAAGAAGGCAAACAACAAGGGGCGGTATGTGAACTTGATGGTAGACAATGTGAAGTGGAAGGCTTCCCAGAAGGTAACTGGGTCGGTCCAACCTTGTTCAGCGGCGTCACCACCGAGATGTCGATTTACACCCAAGAAATCTTCGGCCCAGTTTTGGTCTGTATTGAGGTCGATACTTTACCAGAAGCGATTGAGCTCGTGAATCGCAATCCATACGGAAACGGTACCTCTATTTTTACTGCGAGTGGTGCGGCGGCGAGAAAGTATCAACATGAGATTCAAGTTGGACAAGTCGGCGTTAACGTTCCTATCCCGGTGCCTTTACCATTTTTCTCTTTTACGGGGTGGCGCGGCAGCTTTTACGGTGATTTACACGCCTACGGCAAACAAGCGGTGCGCTTCTACACCGAAACCAAAACCGTGACGGCTCGTTGGTTTGATGACGATATCCTATCCGGCCCAAACCTCACCATTAACCTGCGCTAACGAAGTAAGGAGCTCATATGGATTTTGAACTCAATGAAGAACAACGTATGTTTGTCGACACTGCTCAGCAGTTTGCTGCAGAGCGTTTAGCGCCAATGGCGGCGGAATGGGACGAGAAACAAATCTTTCCAAAGGACGTTTTAAAAGAGGCGGGAGAGCTCGGTTTCTTAAGCCTTTACACTCCTGAACAGCAAGGCGGTTTGGGCTTAAGCCGTTTGGATGCATCTATCATCTTTGAGCATCTCTCCATGGGGTGCACGTCGACCACCGCATTTATGACCATTCATAACATGGTGACTTGGATGGTAGCGAGCTTTGCGACCGATGAAGTAAAAGATGCGTTTTGTCCTAAACTGATTACGGGTGAATTTCTCGGGTCCTACTGTTTGACTGAGCCCAACGCGGGTTCTGACGCGGCCTCGCTGACGACTTCTGCGACTAGGCAAGGCGACAACTACATACTCAATGGCGGCAAAACTTTTATATCTGGCGCGGGCGAGACTGACGTTTTAGTCGTAATGGCGAGAACCGGCGATGCGGGTGCGAAAGGCGTATCTGCATTTGTTGTCCCGGCCGATGCAGACGGGATTAGCTACGGACGTAAAGAGCCGAAAATGGGCTGGAACAGTCAGCCGACACGCGCGGTAACTTTCGACAATGTTTCTATCGCTGCGTCACATTTGCTCGGAGAAGAAGGGCAAGGATTTGTGTTTGCCATGAAAGGTTTGGATGGCGGGCGCATCAACATTGCTACCTGCTCTGTCGGTACGGCTCAACAAGCGTTAAATCAAGCGGCGCAGTATATGCAAGAGCGTAACCAGTTCGGTAAATCATTAGCCCAATTCCAAGCCTTGCAATTCAAGCTGGCAGACATGGCAACCGAGCTGGTCGCTGCTCGCCAACTGGTGCGTTACGCTGCAAGCAAGTTAGACCGAGGTGACCCAGATGCCACGACTTATTGTGCGATGGCAAAACGCTTTGCAACCGATGTCGGCTTTCAAGTCTGTGACCAAGCACTGCAACTTTACGGTGGCTATGGCTACATCAAAGAATACCCTTTGGAGCGCCACTTCCGAGATGTTCGAGTGCACCAAATCTTGGAAGGCACCAACGAGATTATGCGCTTGATCATCGCGCGTCGATTGCTCGCAGAAGAATCTTCATTGCTATAAATGTGCCCACACAAATTCGTTTATTAACAGGGCCAAGTCATTTTCATCGAGAAAGGACTCAAAGATATGTCATTAGCACAACAACAAGCGATCCAACACACCATCAACAATCATGTAGCGGTGGTGACCATGAACAATCCCCCCGCCAATACTTGGACGTCAGAAAGCTTAACGGCATTGAAAGAATTGGTGCTGGCATTAAACGATAACAAAGACGTATACGCCTTAGTGCTAACGGGGAATGGTGAGAAGTTTTTCTCTGCGGGTGCAGACCTCAAGTTGTTCGCCGATGGTGATAAAGCGGTTGCACTATCGATGGCACGCCTTTTCGGTGAAGCTTTTGAAACGCTCTCGGCATTTCGGGGCGTGTCGATTGCTGCCATTAATGGATACGCCATGGGAGGGGGGTTAGAAGTCGCCTTGGCGTGTGACATTCGTGTGGTGGAAGAACAAGCTGTGCTGGCACTGCCGGAAGCAAAAGTCGGCTTATTGCCTTGTGCTGGTGGTACACAAAACCTGACTGCATTAGTGGGTGAGGGATGGGCGAAACGCATCATATTGTGTGGTGAACAAGTCGGAGCCGCGCAGGCAAGAGAACTCGGACTCGCAGAAGAAGTGGTGTCAAAAGGTGGAGCACTTAATAAAGCCATCAAACTTGCAGAATCGGTGGCTAATCAATC
This sequence comes from Vibrio sp. AND4, assembly GCF_000171815.1. GTDB lineage: Bacteria > Pseudomonadota > Gammaproteobacteria > Enterobacterales > Vibrionaceae > Vibrio. The sequence goes on from NZ_ABGR01000001.1 coordinate 333,491, forward strand.
GCCTTCCTCGGTAACCGCATGTAAAGCGCTTATTCAAAACATGCGCTCAGCGCCACTCAAACATGGTTTGATTAAAGAGCGAGAATTGTTCCTAGACTTGTTTGATACCGAAGATCAAACCGAAGGGGTTCGAGCCTTCTTAGAAAAACGCCAACCCAACTGGAAGAATCAATAGGAGGTTGCATGGCAGGGAAAGTAACCATCAGCGAAATAGATTGCTTAGACGGTGTGCACCGAATTGGCATCGCGACGTTAGACAACACGGCCTCATTGAACGCGTTGACTTACGACATGTTAGCAGAACTCAACGATCAGCTTATCGAATGGCAAGATAACCCTGACTTGGTTTGTGTCATCCTCAATGGAGCGGGTGAAAAAGCCTTTTGTGCTGGGGGAGATGTGCGAACCATGTATCACGTCATGCACGACAAGACCAAAGAGGAAACTGCGGAATTCTGCTCCAACTACTTCTCGCTTGAATACGAATGCGATTATCTGATTCATACCTATCAAAAGCCAATTATCGGCTGGGGCGAGGGCATTGTGATGGGCGGTGGCATGGGGCTATTCATGGGAACCAGCCACAGGGTTGTCACACCGAAATCTCGTCTTGCGATGCCAGAGATCAATATCGGGCTTTACCCAGATGTGGGTGGCACTTGGTTCTTAAGCCAAATCGACCCAGAAGTGGGTTTGTTTCTCGGACTCACTGGTGCAATAGTTAATTCAAGTGACGCTGTCACTATTGGTTTGGCAGAGTGGTTGCTGTTGGAAGAGCAATATCCAGTGTTACTCGAGGAATTAAAACGAGTTGAATGGGATTCCGCTGATGCAAAATCGCTGGTGAGTGGTCTGCTTCAATTGATGGAAGACCAAGTTATCGATAGCAAGCCGATCACGGAAATTTGTCCTTATGTCAATCAGATTAAACAAGCGTGCAGAGGTACGAACCTAAATCAGATTGCTCAACGTATTCAAGCGATGGAAGGCAGTACCCAATGGCTCGAAAATGCACAGAAGTCTTTTGTTTCAGGCAGTCCGATCACGGCGCATATTTGTTTTAGACAAGTTAAGGAGTACCACCGTTTATCATTAGCAGATTGTTTTCGTCTGGAGCTTAGCTTATCGGTCCGCAGTGCACTGCTTGGGGAATTTGAAGAGGGTGTGCGTTCTCGATTAGTTGATAAAGACGGTAATCCGAGATGGATGTTTAACAGCGTCAGCGAGGTGGATGAAAGTGTGATCGATACGTTATTCACCTCGCTCTGGTCAGAAGAGGCACATCCGCTTGCAGGGCTAGGTCATTAAGGAGAAACAACATGAGTACCATTGCATTTATTGGCTTGGGCAACATGGGCAGTCCAATGGCACAAAACCTATTGGCATCAGGGTTTCGCGTTCAAGTGTTTGATGTGGAGGATAATGCCGCCAGGCAACTCGAACCGTTTGGCGCGGTGGTTGCCACTACATTAGCAGAAGCGGTAGATGGCGCAGGAACAGTCATCACCATGCTACCAGCAGGAGCGCACGTTAGAGATGTGTATTTGGGGGATTTACGCTGTGGTGCCGGTCTGCTCAGTTTGGTGAAGAACAATACTCTGCTGATTGATTGCTCGACTATTGATCCCGATTCCGCACGTCTGGTAGCAAGCGAGGCACAAAACAAAGGTTTGTTGTTTGTTGACTCTCCGGTATCTGGTGGTGTGGCGGGTGCGAAAGCTGCCACGCTGACTTTTATTGTTGGTGGTTCGGATGAAGCGTTCTCCAAAGCGAATGCGATTTTGCGATATATGGGTAAGAACGTGTTTCATGCTGGTAAAGCGGGTGATGGGCAGATGGCGAAGATCTGTAACAACCTGATGTTAGGTATTTTAATGTCGGGAACCTGTGAAGCGCTAAATCTAGGTATCGACCACGGACTCGACCCAAAAGTGTTGTCTAACATCATGTTGCAAAGCTCGGGCCGAAACTGGGCGCTGGAGCTTTATAACCCCTGTCCCGGGGTAATGGATTCTGCACCGGCTAGTCATCAATACAACCCTGGTTTTATGAGTAAGCTCATGCTGAAAGATCTTGGTTTGGGTTTGGACGCGGCACTGCAAACCCACTCTTCAGTCCCAATGGGGTCCTTGGCGCGTAATCTATATGCCTTTCATAATGCCAGTGGAAATGCAGAACTCGATTTCTCAAGCTTGTTTGAATTCTATAAGAACCAGAAGGGCTAAAAGCGAGATTCCTATCAAGCGTTTAAGCATGGAAGTCATGGAGTAAATAAATGGATTTAAGAAACAGTGTTATTGCAATCACAGGAGCGGGTCAGGGACTTGGTCAGATGATGGCGATAAGCCTAGCTCAGGCAGGAGCAGATTTAGCTTTGCTTGATGTCAACGAGACTGGGCTTTTAAATACCCGGCAGCAATGCCAAATGCTCAGTGCTAAGGCGTTGATTTACCAGCTGGATATAACCAACGAATCTGAAGTGGAAAGTACCTTTGATCAGATTACGCAAGATTTTGGGCAGCTTAATGGCTTAGTCAACAATGCTGGTGTATTGCGCGATGGGTTGTTAGTCAAAGCCAAAGACGGTGAGATCACCAAGATGTCGCTTGAGCAGTTCAACCTAGTAATGAACGTCAATGTTACTGGCACTTTCTTGTGCGGTCGAGAAGCGGCAGTCAAAATGATCGAGAGTGGCTCGAAAGGCGCAATTATCAATATTTCCAGTGTGGCGAGAGCAGGCAATATTGGACAAACCAATTACTCTGCTTCGAAGGCTGCCGTTGCAACCATGGCAACAACATGGGCAAGGGAGCTTTCCAGATACGGTATCCGTGCTGCGGCGATTGCACCCGGTGTAATAAAAACCGCCATGGCCGAGCAAATGAAACCAGAAGCCATAGATCGATTACAAAAGATGATACCCGTGGGTAGGATGGGGGAGACAAGCGAGATCGCTCACGCAGTTAAATATATTTTCGAAAACGACTATTTTACAGGGCGAGTACTTGAAGTGGATGGAGGGATAAGAATGTAAATAAAAAGCTGACCAAGGTTCATATTATTCTTGATTGGTTATTCCACAAGTTGATTAAATGCCATGTAAATAGTATGTGAATTCATAACTATGATACTGGTCACGCTTTGCTTAATTCGTGATTTCTAATGTAGCCCACATTTTAGCGTAGCACACTCATCTGATTTCATTCCTTGCTATCTCTTTTTAAGTTATTGAATGTAATGGAATATATTAATTATTAGACTAACAGTGTGCATCTATGTTGTTATTCATTTATCAATGTTGTTTTTTCACAAATGAAACATTAGTTTTCATTTGTGGCTAATGAGCTTTTCTTTTCACCTCCGCATAATGCGCCTCAATGTAACAATGTATTTCAAAGTGTAACAATAAAATCACGTTGTTAGTGTGGTTTTAACCATCAACAACTTGATGCCCACCCACTGAGAAGTCCACTGCTGCACAAGCTCAATACAAAAATATTCTAATGACAAAGACAACCAATAACAGGGCTTGCTCTGATGTTGGCTAACCATCGAGAAAGTTAATGGAAGCTTCAAGATATACGCGCATCTTATCGAGAATAAGTTTGGTGGTGACCATCCTTATGCTCTCAGGGTGTAACTCTGCTTTACTTGACCCCAAAGGTAGTATTGGTGTTCAGGAAAAAGAGCTGATCATCACCGCTCTTTTGCTGATGCTGATTGTCGTGATTCCTGTGATTCTTATGACAATCTATTTTGCCTACCGCTACCGTGAGTCAAATACAGGCGAGGAATACGCGCCGGATTGGTCACATTCGACCAAGATCGAAGTGGTGGTATGGACTATTCCAATCATCATCATTGCGATTCTCGCCGCCATCACTTGGCGCTCTACTCATGAGTTAGAGCCATCTAAGCCAATCGAAAGTGATGTCAAACCGATCACCATCGAAGTGGTGTCGCTCGACTGGAAATGGTTATTCATTTACCCAGAAGAAAACATTGCGACGGTTAACTACGTGGCATTTCCTAAAGATGTTCCGGTTCAGTTCAAATTGACCTCGGACAACATCATGAACGCGTTCTTCATCCCACGCTTGGGAACACAGATTTACGCAATGCCGGGCATGGTGACCAAGTTGAACCTAATTGCAAATCACACTGGTGATTACAAAGGTTTTGCTTCTAACTACAGCGGTAAGGGCTTCTCGCAAATGAAGTTCACCGCAGCGGCAATGGAAGATCGCACGGCATTCCTAAACTGGGTGCAACAAGTGAAAGCCAGCCCAGATCGCATTGAAGACTGGGAGCAATTCCGCTCACTTGCATCACCAACAGTAGCAGAGCCGGTGAAGCTGTTTTCTAGCGTTCCACCATTTTTGTTCACCGACGTCGTGACCCAGCATCCGGGTTCAATGAACTGTTTGCCGGAAAATCTAGGATAATCGCAATGTTTGGAAGATTAACACTTGAATCAATCCCTTATCACGAGCCGATTATTGTCATCACTCTAACGATGATCGCGATTGTTGGCTTGGCTGTCGTTACGGCGATAACCAAAGCGGGTAAGTGGCAATACTTATGGAATGAATGGTTTACTTCAGTAGACCACAAAAAATTAGGCTTTATGTACATCGCCGTCGCAATGGTGATGTTGATTCGTGGCTTTGCTGATGCGGTCATGATGCGTAGCCAGCAGCTGCTTTCTGCGGCAGGTGAGAGCGGTTATTTACCACCACACCACTACGACCAAATCTTTACTGCCCACGGCGTGATCATGATTTTCTTCGTGGCAATGCCATTGGTGATTGGTTTGATGAACATCATCGTACCGCTGCAAATTGGTGCGCGAGATGTGGCGTTCCCTTACTTAAACAACTTGAGTTTTTGGTTGTTTGTGGTGGGGGTGATCTTAACCAACATGTCACTTGGCTTGGGTGAGTTTGGTCGCACGGGGTGGTTGGCGTATCCGCCGCTGTCCGGTATTGAAGCCAGCCCCGGAGTCGGGGTGGATTATTGGATATGGGCGCTGCAAATATCTGGTGTGGGAACTACGCTGACGGGCGTGAACTTCTTTGCAACCATCTTGCGCATGCGTACACCGTCGATGCCAATGATGAAGATGCCCGTGTTCACCTGGGCATCCCTGTGTGCCAATATCCTGATCATTATTTCATTCCCAATCCTAACGGTAACCATCGCGCTACTGACGTTGGACCGCTACATCGGCACGCACTTCTTCACCAATGATCTTGGTGGCAACGTTATGATGTACGTTAACTTGATTTGGGCATGGGGTCACCCAGAAGTCTACATCTTGATCTTGCCTATCTTTGGTGTGTTCTCTGAAGTAACCGCAACCTTCTCACGCAAGAAACTGTTTGGTTACACCTCGCTAGTATGGGCAACCATCGTGATTACGATTTTGGCGTTTGTCGTTTGGCTGCATCACTTCTTCACCATGGGCTCAGGTGCGAATGTGAATGCGTTCTTCGGCATCGCCACCATGATTATCTCTATCCCGACCGGGGTGAAGATCTTCAATTGGCTATTCACCATGTACAAAGGCCGAATCCGCTTTACCACCCCAATGATGTGGACGGTTGGCTTCCTTATTACCTTCTCTGTAGGTGGTATGACGGGCGTTCTGATGGCAGTACCGGGCGCAGACTTTGTTCTGCACAACTCAGTGTTCCTGATTGCGCACTTCCATAACGTAATCATCGGTGGTGTGGTATTCGGTTGTTTCGCAGCAATCACTTACTGGTTCCCGAAAGCAACTGGCTTCACCATGAATGAAGCATGGGGCAAGCGCGCATTCATTTGCTGGATTGTCGGTTTCCTAATGGCGTTCCTACCACTTTATGCGCTGGGCTTTATGGGCATGACGCGTCGTCTCAGCCAAGATCTTAACCCAGAGTACTTCCCACTGTTGGCGGTTGCCGCAGCAGGCACGGCAGTGATTGCGCTTGGCGTGGCTTGTCAGTTCATTCAAATCTACGTGAGTGTTCGTGACCGTGAGCAAAACCGTGACCTAACGGGTGACCCGTGGGGCGGTCGTACTTTCGAGTGGGCGACGTCTTCACCACCGCCGTTCTACAACTTCGCGCATCTACCAAAAGGCGATGTTCTAGATGGGTTCTGGTACCAAAAACAGAGTGGCGAATTCGATCCAACCAAAGAAGTGGAATACGAGCGTATCCATATGCCGAAGAACACACCAACAGGTATCTACGTATCTGCATGGGCATTAGTGTTTGGTTTCGCGATGATTTGGTACATCTGGTGGCTTGCAGCAGCAAGTTTTGTTGGCATCATCGTGACTTGTATTCAACACAGCTACAACGACGATGTGGATTACTACGTTGAAGTTGAAGAAATCAAAGCGATTGAAGCGGAGCGTCGAGCTCAACTTGAAGAAGCGAAGAAAAACGAAGTGAAAGACAACGAGAAAAAAGACGATCTGGAGGTGACGTATGCAAGCTAATGTAGCCGCTCACGACCACGATCATCATCATGACTCGGCCGGCAACAAGTTGTTTGGTTTCTGGGTTTACCTAATGAGTGACTGTGTATTGTTTGCGACCTTGTTTGCAACCTACGCAGTACTTGAAAGTGGCTCTATCGCGGGCCCAACAGGTAAAGATATCTTTGAACTGCCGTTCGTATTTGTAGAAACCATGTTGCTACTGTTTAGTAGTATCACGTTTGGCTTTGGCATGATTGCAATGAAGCGCAAAGATGTCGCAGGCCTAAAACGTTGGTTAAAAGTCACCTTCTTGCTTGGGCTTGGCTTTATCTGTATGGAAGTGTATGAGTTCCATCACCTCATTGAAGAAGGTTACGGACCGCAAGAAAGTGCGTTCCTGTCGGCATTCTTTACTCTGGTGGGTACTCACGGTCTGCACGTGACCTTTGGTTTGATCTGGCTGGCAGTGGGTTACCACCAGCTATCAACTAAGGGCCTGAACGACAACATGTCGATGCGATTCCAGTGTCTAAGCTTGTTCTGGCACTTTCTAGACATCGTTTGGATTTGCGTATTCACCATCGTTTACTTACTGGGGGTTATGTAATGGAAAGCCATCTAGATACCGGTGCTTCTGATTACGTAAAAGGCTTCATTGCGTCGCTGATCCTGACGGTGATTCCTTTCTACTGTGTGTGGGCGAAAGTACTGCCAGATGCCGCGACTTATGTTGTGCTGTTTGGTTGTGCACTTGTTCAGATCTTCGTGCATTTTAAGTACTTCCTGCATATGGAAGTGAAAACGCCAGAAGGCCAGTGGAACTTCGTTTCACTGATGTTCACCGCCATTGTGGTTTTGATTCTTATCGCAGGTTCGATTTGGATTATCTACAACATGAACGTCAACATGAAGTTGTAGGCTAAGGTATGCTGAAAAAATATTTGTCTATTACTAAACCGGGCATCATTTTCGGCAACCTGATTTCTGTTGCGGCGGGATTCTTTCTCGCCGCAAAATCGGAACCCGCTAACTTTTTGTTGCTACTCGCAACGTTAGTTGGCGTAGGTCTGGTGATTGCATCAGGATGCGTGGTGAATAACATTTTTGACCGCGATATTGATCAAAAGATGAAGCGCACACAAAATCGTGAATTAGTGATGGGTAACATCAGCACAGATGCGGCCTTTGTTTACGCTTTGATATTGCTGTTTATCGGCACTGTGATGCTATTTCAAATGGTCAATCCGCTCTCTGCCGTGGTTGTACTCTTGGGTTACATTTTTTATGTTTTCTTCTACACCATGTGGTACAAGCGGAATTCGGTTTACGGTACCTTAGTGGGCAGTCTTTCTGGCGCAGTACCGCCTCTGGTGGGTTATCTTGCGCTGACCAACTACATCAGCTTGGAAGCAATATTGCTGTTCATCATGTTCTGTCTGTGGCAGATGCCGCATTCCTATGCGATTGCGATGTTCCGCATGCAAGATTACCGTGATGCAGGCATTCCTGTTCTTCCAGTTAAAGAGGGGATTACTAAAGCGCATCAACATATGAAAGCATACGTGGTTGCTTTTAGTCTGGTCGCCATTGGGTTGTTTATGGTGGGTGAAGCAGGTTACCAGTACTTAGCGGTTTCGGCGGCGGTATGTTTTATGTGGACTCGCGTGACGTTCCAAAAAGTGGATTACAACAATTATGTTCAATGGTCTAAATCGGTGTTTAAGATGTCGTTACTGGTGGTCATGGGCATCAGTGGGGTACTTGGTTTAGAGTTGATTCCACTGCCGTTTATTCATTAGAAGAAAGTTAGCTGAGTGAACGATTGATATCATCATTAGTTATGCTGACTAAAAAAGCAATGAATGATAAATCGGTAATTTATCTCACTAAAGGTTAATCCAGATTAAGGTTTTACCATAGTTTCAGCGATAAGGTTCGCGTCGATCATTGCACTGAACAAAAATTCAAAAAGGAACAGCCATGCTTTGTGTGTCGCTGTTCCTTTTTTGTTGCTGTTCGTCAGTGATAAATAGAACCAATTAAGAGGACTGGACTTGAGCATTTTGTTTTCAGAAGGCCGCATTGGCAACATGATATTAAAGAACCGCTTTATACGCAGTGCAACGTGGGAAAACATGGCAACGGAAGATGGTCATATGACCGAGAAGTTGTACGATATTTATGAAGAACTTGCTAAAGGTGAAGTAGGTCTGATTGTTACTGGCTACGCAAACATCGTAGAAGAAGAGAAGCCGAATGCGGGTATGATGGGGATCTATAATGACTCTTTCATTGATGAATACCAAAAGTTGACTGACCTTGTCCATGAGAACGATTCCAAGATCGTCATGCAGATCGCATACGGCGGCACAAAAACGACCTTCAACGTAGGCGAACGGGTAATTTTTGCACCAAGTGAAGTGTCAGAGCGCGGCACCAAAACGGAAGGCAAAGCGATGACTCAAGGCGAGATTGACTACATCGTTAAGGCATTCGCACTAGCAAGCAAACGTGCACAAGATGCTGGTTTTGATGGCGTAGAAGTCCATGCGGCGCACACATACCTGATCAACCAGTTCTTAAGTCCATATTACAACCGCCGTGATGACCAATATGGTGGCTGCATAGAAAATCGTATGCGTTTCCTTGTGGAGATCTATTCTGAAACACGTAAGTTAGTCGGTGAAGATTTCCCAATTCTAGTGAAGCTGACAGCGTCGGAGTTTTTTGATGGTGGCTTAACGTTTGATGAGACGCGCATCATATCTAAAAAACTTGAAGAAATCGGCGTAGACGCGATCGTCATATCAGGCAATATTCATGGCAACGCAAGTACCATGGTAGGTGAATCTTTTGACGGTTACACGCTACAAGACGAAGGCTATTTTCACGAATATGGCCAAGTGATCAGCCAAGATGTGAATGTACCAGTCATTACCGTGGGTGGTTTAAACGACTTTGGTGCGATTGAAGAGTTGGCTGAAAATACCAAGATTCAATTCTTTGCGCTTTCTCGTCCACTGCTGGCAGAACCGAAATTGATCAAGCGTTGGAAAGACGGTAACCGTGCTGAGGTGGATTGCGAACGCTGCTCCAAGTGCCGTACTAAGCGCGGTAACTTTTGTGTGGTTTACAAGCGCAGAAAGTAACACGATATGGCAGGTTAAAAGCCTCTAATACTTCGTGAATTAGGGGCTTTGCTGATTACCAAGAGTACCTAGTCGGTTTTCACTTCTTGTTGATGCTTCAAATATTGGACACACAGGTCATGAAACGCTTTTGCTTGAGGGGAAATCGTTCTATCCGTCAGAGTAAAAATACCCACTTGTCTTTCCAAAGGCGGATCGATCAAAGGGAGCCAAACTAAGCGGGTTTCATTGGTCGGGAATGCCAGTTTCGGTAGTGTTGTCACGCCAATACCGAGCGTTAAGACAGAGAACAAAGATGTGATGTTCTCAACAGAATACAATGCTTGATCGCTGAGCGTGCGCGCAGGCGTGGGATCGAGTAGGGTGCAAGTCCCGTTTCGAATAAAGGGTTGCTCTAGTAAAGTGTGCCACTCAATCCCTTCAGACGCCTGAGCAATAGGATTGTCTTTCAAACATACCACACCAATGGGATCGGACATTAAAGGGGTAAATTCAATCCCCCTCTCATCTAAATGTGAGGGATTGCCGAGGGCCAAATCAACTTCGCCAGATAGCAAGCGAGCCTCGACCCCTGCTGCATTGTCATCAATTAGGCTGACTTCTACGTTCGGGTACTGCTCGCAAAATGCGCCTAAAACACTTGGGATCAGCTTGGCTGCGACAGAGGGGACGCTGGCAATTCGTACGCGGCCTTGCTGGCCAGCGGCGGCGGCTTTTAAGTCGTTATCTAGCATGTCATAGATGTTGAGAAACTGGACGATCTTGGGCAAACAGATTTCACCAAAGGGCGTGAGATTAGATTTATTGCCGGTTTCAAACAGTATTTGACCGAGATTTTTTTCCAATTCTTTAATTGACGTCGAAAGTGCCGCTTGTGAACGATTTGCTCTATGCGATGCTGCTCGAAAACCACCTTCCTCGACCACCATCACAAAATGCTTTAATTGTTGAAGCTTTATGCTCATGACCTAACCCCTGTCATCCCTTTATTTACCTGATTTTGTCTAAAATGATAGATTTTATTTATCAAATGTAAAAAATTTACCGTTAGATTTATCGTCTGTCAATGTGCAGTATTTAACTATATTTAAACAAGCTGATAACAAAGGTTGAAGGCATTTGACTACTACGACGAAAAAACACCCAGTGAAGACATCACTGTTCGCTTCTAAAGCACCACTGGAATGGGCCGTTGTTAACAATGGCACATTATACACAGCGCAAATTCCAATTGATGACACTGGCGCAGTGGTTGAAGGAGGCATTGAGGCACAAACACGCCAAACCTTTAATAACCTGGTTCACACGCTTGAATGCGCAGGCGAGTCTCTTGATTCGGTTTTACAGGTATTGATCTACGTAACGGATCGAGAATATCTACAGACGGTAAATCAGGTGTATGCCGAGTATTTCTCAGCACCTTATCCCAATCGTGCCGCCATGGTTGTTGCAGGCCTCGCTCGTGAGGAAATGTTGGTGGAGTTTGTGGTATACGCCTCAGCGAGTCAGACCGATTAAAGAGTAAAAACACGCAACCAAATTTAGTTAATTCAGTGAGACGTATGAGTTGGTGAAAGGCCACTCGGCTTTAAGAAGAACAAGGACAGAACAATGACTTTTATAAATAATGTTCAAGCAGAAAAATCCCTCTATATTGCTGGTGAGTGGCAATCTGGTGTTAACACTATTACGAATATTAACCCTTCAGACATCAGTGAAAATTTAGGTGATTTTGCTCAGGCGAGTGAAGCACAAGTCGAACAAGCTATTTTGGCAGCGAAAGCCTCGCAGCCTGAATGGGAAAAAACACCAATTGAGCGTAAACAATCGGTATTACAAGCGATTGGTGATGAGTTAATCGCTCGTTGTGACGAGCTAGGTACACTGCTTTCACGCGAAGAAGGCAAGCCATTTGCTGAAGGTCGAGGTGAGATCTACCGTGCTGGTCAATTTTTCCAATATTTTGCGGCTGAAGTATTGCGTCAAATTGGTGATAACGCGGCTTCTGTCCGTCCAGGCGTTTCCGTAGAGGTAACTCGTGAAGCCGTTGGCGTCGTCGCCATTATTTCTCCATGGAACTTTCCAACTGCAACCGCCGCTTGGAAAATCGCGCCAGCGCTTGCGTTTGGTAACAGCGTGGTTTGGAAACCGGCGAATTTAACACCAGCGAGTGCAGTTGCGCTAACAGAGATTATCCACCGTCAGGGTTTACCAGCAGGCACATTTAACTTGGTGTTAGGCAGTGGTTCTCACGTTGGAAATACTCTAATTCACTCTAAAGATGTGAACGGCGTGAGCTTTACTGGTTCTGTGGATACCGGACGTAAAGTTGCAGCAGCAACGGCACCGAACTTCGTACGTTGCCAACTAGAAATGGGCAGCAAAAATGCGCTTGTCGTTGCTGATGATGCTGATATCCAAATAGCCGTTGAGGCGACAATTGCGGGCTCTTTCTCTGGGGCTGGACAGAAGTGTACTGCCTCGTCCCGTCTAGTGGTTATGGACGGGATTCACGATGCGTACGTTGAAGCGCTGATTAAGCGCATGAGTCAGCTCAAAATTGGCCACGCATTAGAAGAGGGGGTTTTCATGGGGCCTGTCGTCGATGGTAATCAATTAAAAGCTAACTTCGAGTGGATAGAACGGGCTCGCCAATGTGGTGCTGAGCTTGGTTTTGGTGGAGAGCGTTTAAATCTGCAATACGAAGGCTATTACATGTCACCAACCCTGTTCCTTAATACGCAGAATAGCTGGGAAGTGAATCAAGAAGAAGTATTCGCACCAATGGCGAGTGTCATTCGTGTGTCTGACCTCGATGAGGCGATTGCTACGGTTAACGATACACGCTTTGGTTTGACGGGTGGCATCATTACGCAAAGTTTACGCAATAGCGCCATCTTTAAGCAGCAAGCACAAACGGGCTGCGTCATGGTCAATTTACCAACGGCAGGAACTGATTACCACGTGCCGTTTGGTGGCCGCAAAGAATCTAGTTTTGGGCCACGTGAACAAGGCCAATACGCGAAAGAATTCTACACCGTGGTGAAAACCGCCTATCAACGACCTTACTAAGTGAAATCTGGCAGCAGAACTTATTGCTGCCAAACTTAAAGGCAAACTTACGTTTAAGGAGTGGCTATGTTCCAACAACGGATTGTTATCGACGGATTGCAGTACTGCAATTGGGATCGAGAATACTTTCTGACACTTAAAGCCAGCGGCATTACCGCTGTACATGCGACGGTCGTTTACCATGAGAATGCGCGAGAAACCTTAACCCGCTTTGCCGAGTGGAACCTTCGCTTTGAGCAACATGCAGATCTGATCATGCCAATTCACTCTATGGCCGATGTCGAAAAAGCGAAAGCAGAAGGAAAAGTCGGTGTCTTTTTTGGCGCACAGAATTGCTCTCCAATTGACGATGAGATTGGTCTGATTGAAGTGATGCGCCGCCAAGGTTTGTTGATCATGCAGTTAACTTACAACAACCAGAGTTTGTTAGCGACGGGGTGCTATGAGCAAAATGATTCCGGTGTGACACGCTTCGGTAAACAAGCGATCGAAGAAATGAACCGTGTGGGGATGATTATCGATATGTCGCACAGTGCGGAACGATCAACACTGGAGGCGATAGATCTCTCCTCGCGTCCGATTTGTATCAGCCATGCGAATCCCTCGTTCGCGCATGAGGCTCTGCGCAATAAATCCAACAACGTCATCAGAGCGCTAACGGAACGAGGTGGCTTGATAGGATTTAGTTTGTATCCGTTTCACCTACCAAATGGAAGCCAATGTACCTTAGGTGGTTTTTGCCGCATGGTGGCGAAAACCGCTGATTTGTTTGGTGTGGAACACTTAGGTATTGGCAGTGATCTTTGTCTAAACCAACCGCAACAGGTTCTTGAATGGATGCGTAATGGGCGATGGTCGAAAGCAATGGATTACGGTGAAGGTTCGGCAAGTAACTCTGGCTGGCCTGACGCACTACCTTGGTTTAGTGGTAGCAAAGGCATGGAGAATATTTACAACGGCTTAGTACGTCATGGGTTCAGTGAGTCAGAGGCTGGGAAAATACTGGGCGAGAATTGGTTTAACTTTTTGAAAGAAGGACTGGAGGCCAAGTTATAAACTGTAACCTAAACAAGGAATAGCCCGCCACACAAATAATAATAAGGCTGGTGTTTAAATCACTTTTTGTAGCTATGAATGCAGCTGCAATAAACCTCTGGAGTCAGAGCATGTCTAATCGAACTCATAGCATGAAAACGTCAACGACGAGCGTGTTATCAAACGAATCACAAGCAGAGCACCAAGATATTTCGGCAGCAGAAAAATCGTTGGATAAATTTGGGCTCAGCAATCCAGCACTTTGGTACAGTGGTGGTTTTATCACGCTGTTTGTTGCCACCGCGCTTTATGATGATGAATTGCTATCTAAGTTGGTCAACACAGGGTTTGCCTGGTCGGTAAATATCTTCGGTCCGTATTGGCAATTGTTGCTTTTGCTCACTTTTCTTATTGGCCTTGGCTTAGCGGCAGGGCGAACAGGCAAGGTGATAATAGGCGGCACAACCCAACCCGAGATGGACGGTTTTCGCTGGGTAGCGATCATCTTTTGTACTTTGCTTGCTGGTGGTGGGGTGTTTTGGGCAGCGGCAGAGCCCATTGCACATTACGTTAATCCTCCTCCATTGTATGGGACGCAGGATGACCTACATCAAGTCGCGGTGAACGCGTTATCGCAATCCTTTATGCACTGGGGATTCCTGGCTTGGTCGATTGTTGGCAGTTTAACGTCGATTGTTGTGATGCATTTACATTACGATAAAGGGCTGCCATTAAAACCACGAATTCTCTTGTACCCAATCTTAGGCGAGCGTGCACTGAGAGGTCAGACAGGGGCATTGATTGATGCGTGCTGTATCGTCGCAGTAGCGGCGGGTACTATCGGCCCAATCGGTTTTTTAGGTCTGCAGGTTAGCTACGCGTTAAATGTTTTGTTTGATATTCCTGATGGTTTTACGACCCAACTGATCATTATTCTGTTTGCTATCGTACTTTACACCGTTTCTGCACTGAGTGGTCTGAACCGCGGTATGCAAATGTTGAGTCGTTATAACGTTATTCTCGCGCTCGCGCTGATGGTTTACATCCTGCTGTTCGGCCCTACGGATTTTATCTTTAACGGTTATATTCAAGGTGTAGGCACCATGTTGGATAATTTTATCCCTATGGCGACTTATCGTGGTGATGAGGGTTGGTTGAGCTGGTGGACAGTATTCTTTTGGGGATGGTTCTTAGGTTATGGCCCAATGATGGCTATCTTTGTGGCTCGTATTTCTCGTGGTCGCAGCATCCGCCAAATTATTACAACCATCAGTATCGTAGCACCATTAACGACGTGTTTTTGGTTCACTATTGTGGGCGGTTCAGGTCTAGCGTTTGAAATCGATAATCCAGGCAGTGTGAGTGCGGCGTTTGAAGGTTTTAACTTACCTGGGGCACTGCTTGCTGTTACTCAACAACTGCCAATGCCGATGCTGGTTTCTATCTTGTTCCTCGTATTAACGACCATTTTTATCGTCACTACAGGGGATTCGATGACTTACACTATTAGCGTTGTAGTCAGTGGTGAGACAGAGCCAAATGCCTTTATTCGTACTTTCTGGGGGGCAGCGATGGGGGTAACTGCACTTATCCTAATTTCACTCGGCTCAGGTGGTATTTCAGCTTTACAATCCTTTATTGTGATCACCGCAGTGCCAGTGTCATTGATCCTACTGCCGTCACTTTGGAATGCCCCGCAGATCGCCATCAAGATGGCAAAAGAACAAGGATTATAAATTACTAGAAATCGTTAGAAATAGAATTTTAACAATGGCTTACAAGCGACAGCTTATAAACAATAACGTGGAGCTTGTGCGGGTGACCCTATTGCACTCGTGCAAGTCTATATTCTTACAATAAAAAATAGGTGGTGAGCAAAATGGATGCACATCGTTCTACTTTCACTGAAACAACACTTCGTAATGCGGCTACTGTGATGGCACCAGACAGGCTAGGGGCTATGCATCAAAATCGAATCAGCTTTGTAAGAAGTTTGGTTCGAAAGATGGCCAGACAAAAATGGAAAGTCAGTAAACATGAATGGCAGCTGTGTCCAAGTGGTTTCGGTCATGTAATTTATAAGCTAGCAACGCCAGACGATGTTTATCACCTAGTTGTATTTTGCGATGAGATTGCCGATGAGGAACGTAATGATCGTGTTATCTCAGAAAAATGGGATGTTACCTTTGCATTAGTAAAAGGGGAGGTGCATGTTGAGCTTTTGGAACAGCTAAGGGCCAATGTGCCACTGCAAGAGGCAGGCCGAAATCCCAACAATGTCATTGTCCTTGCTCGTGCGAACAAGAGTGTCCGAGTCTTTGAATATCTCGTAGCCACACTAGCGAGAGGCGAGCAACCTGACCCCAATGAGCTTGCTGAAGTAGGCTACATACTTCGAACGACAGCGGTCTACGGAAATGGAAAATTTGGCATCGCAGACTTCAAACTGTTAGAGAACAATACCGATTTCAACCAAGCATTTAGTGCGCAAATGTGTGCGGTGTATATATTAAGAGAGTTCAGCCTTGATTGGGTTCATTACCTAGCATTGCAGCAGGGTGGAGATAATGCCATTGCACTCCACAAAGATCTGCAGCGTTACCTTGGCATAGGTAATGCGACAGGTCTGGGTATGGCGCCTTACTTGATAAATCATCCTTGCGTTGTCGATCAATGGATGACGTCCCGTGAGCGTGCTTTTGCACAAGTGCTAGAGATGCCTTGTGAGCCTTACCAAGAAGTGCCACTGAAGACGTTATTGGCGAAAGCGCAGCTTCATCTAGAGCAAGTGAGAACCATCAATGCGCGTCAAGACCAACTCAATAGTCACGCCATAGAGGATCTTCGAACATTGCGGAGCCATCTAAGCAATTTGATGGCAGAACAAGAGCATTGGGCCGGAGTGTTCAAACAATGCACTGTAATGAGTTTGGAAGCTCAAGAAATCCTCACTTCGTGTTTAATCGAGCTTTACCCATCATTGGTCGATGTTTTTGAGACCCAGATGAATAGCGACGAATCGCTGTCAATCTCTGGTGGAAAGAGTGTTAAAGATGTTCTGCAGATTTTGGAGAGCAAATACCGTTGGTCTATTGATGCGGACTATTCACTAGCAGAGAACAACTATTGGTTTTGGTATCGCTCGCAAGACAAAGAGGAGCCAAGATTAGGAGTTCGAGGCGAAGAAAATGGTGAAGATCGTGAGTTGCCGCTCGATATTGGTCGACAAGTAAACCGACTTTACCATGCGCTACGAACATCTCAGCCTGAGACATCATTGGCTGAGTTCCTATTGCAACACCCGCAGTATCGTACGATCACACGTCGCGTATGGACGCTTGGTCATCGCAAAATGGGTGATATTCAAATGAACGTGCTTCGTAAGGATGCGTTGCCAATGCATTTGTTGCGCTGCAAATTAGCCATGTTTGGTGCAACGAAGTTTGATCCAAGATCTGACCGTTGGGTACGCGTGACCTTTTTCCAAGGAGCGCCATTGCTGAATGAAATCAATAACCCTGATTACATGGATACTTGGATTTTCCCAATAATGCCTGCACGAGAGGACATTGTGCGAAGCGACAGCCAAAAAATCGATGGAGGGCGTGCACGGTGATAGTCTCTTACAACGAGTTAGTTGCTGCGGTAAGTAAAGGTTTTCTGGGTATGCAACGTCACTGCGGTGAGGCAGATGTGGTTGCAAATATGGTTGCTGACCTGCAAATGGTTGGTTTGCATGGGGTACGTCACTTCAACAACGCAAGTCTTTTCCTACATTTAGATTCGGACTCAGCTGTCACTATTGAAAGCAATACGGACGCGGCCATTGAAGTGGACTTGCACAATGGCAGTGTTGCCTGTTATTTGCCAGCGGTGTTGGACTTTGCGTTGGAGAAAATGGTGAAAAGTAAGTCCGTCACGGTTACGCTTAAACAATGTCATAATCGTTGGTTGGCATTTAGTGAGTTGGTTCGACTGTCAGCGAAGGGTATTGCCTGCCGTGCTCAATGGATTAATGGGACCAGCCCAAAACGCACCTTGTATGTGCTAAATCGAGGTTATACAGCACCGGAGCTTTTCTTTTCTGATGTTGTTTACGGAGAAAATACGGATTACCACGATATGGTCATCGAGATCTCCATAAATGATTTTGACCTAGTTACCAGCTCGAAAGGTTACGCGATTCATGTTGAAGCTGAAGAGTTGAGTCGTACACAAAAAATGTCATGGGAAAAGGGCATTTTTGTTGAGGATGCTGAATGGGAAACGTTAAAACATACAGCAACCGCGTTCCTTGTCGAGAACAGTGATAGGTCCATTAAGGGGGCTGGAGAATTAGTCTGATACTAGCCATTAATTAAATGAATAAGAAACCACCCTTGGGTGGTTTTTTTATATTAGACTGGATGGTTGCTAGGAAATGGAATAAATGTGTTAATACCATTTGATGTTATTTTCATTCGATTAAATTTTCTTGATTTATATTTGTTGTTTAGAAAATGATTAATTCTTTTAACTGAGGTAAATGTATTAGTATTTTTTGATTTTAAGTGTCATTTATCTTTGATGGTTCGATTAATAACTATTGGTGTTTAATTATATATGATCTTATATCGATTCGGAATAAATCTTACAGTGAATCGAGAAGCACGTCCACACCGAAACGTGATGGCATATACTCAAGTATCATGGATGTAAGGGGACATTCATTCTGAGTTTATGCGTATTGGCTGGATTTTGATATTTTATTATTTAAAATAAAGAGCTTAATATGCTATATTTTTCGCATTGATTAGTGATAAAAATAAAACCTCTCTCTTTCCTCAATCTTTCCAAAATTCGCCACCCATAAAAATAAAAGTAACAATATTTTTCAAAAAAAATTAACTAATGATAAAAATGTATTTTCTTTATTTTATAATTGAGAGTACCTTCGCTGAAAAATTCACGTTTAACAAAATTGTAACAATCAAACTTGCCAGTTTCATTAATTTGTTTAGCGAATGTATCACAACTATATTATTGCTGTTAATTATCGATTTGTGTGTGTTTTTTTCTGATAGATTTAATTTGAACACATCAAGGAGATAGATAAATGATAATTAAGAAACGTCTGATTGCGATCGCTGTTGCAGGTGTAATGACAATGTCAGTACATGCAGGCGAATCAGTCACCATTACTGAGCCAGTAAACTTTTCCACCTTCTCTGGCCTCAACGCACAATTTGGTATCGATTCTGCTTCTAGCTTTGAACAGCTTAAGAGAATTCACCTAGCAAAACGTGGCGTGTACAAAGTCAAGATTCAACAAAATATTTGGGGAGTCCCTGTTTGGGGGCATTCACTGAATGCGACCCAGAGTTTTAAAGGTGGTGCATTGAAAGCAGTGCGAGGCAATTATCTTCGTGTGAATGACATAGAACGCAGCTTCGTTAAGCCGAAGTTGAACCGCCAAGAAGCCTTAAAAGTGGCGTCTAAAAACCTCGAGAAGCAAGGCTTTGCCCCAAGTTTCTTGCGTAATGTCGAGGATGAATTATTCATCTATCAAGATGGTAAGAAGACTCGCTTAGTTTATGTGGTTTCCTATCTGTTGACGAACAGCCTTCAGCCATCCCGACCATTTACCATCTTGGACGCACACAGCGGCGAAATTATCGAACGTTGGGAAGGAATTGCGCATGCTGAAATTGGAACAGGACCAGGTGGTAATGAAAAAACAGGCATGTACGAATACGGTTCGGATTACCACTTCCTAGACGTGCGAGAGGATGGTACTAACTGTGTGATGGAGTCTGAAAACGTTGTCACGATTAATCTCAATGGTGCAACCGATGGCTCTACACCGTACAGCTATGAGTGTCCGCGCAATGAATTTAAGGAAATCAATGGCGCTTATTCCCCACTGAACGATGCACACTACTTTGGCAATATTGTGTTCGACATGTATAAAAACTGGTTCGATACGGCGCCACTGAGCTTCAAGTTGATGATGCGCGTTCACTATGGTTCGGGTTATGAAAATGCGTTTTGGGATGGCAAAGCAATGACGTTTGGGGATGGTGAAAGTTACTTCTATCCATTGGTCAGCCTTGACGTTTCAGCTCACGAAGTTAGCCATGGTTTTACCGAGCAAAATTCGGGGCTGGTGTACGCAAATCAGTCTGGTGGGATGAATGAAGCTTTCTCGGATATGGCAGGGGAAGCCGCTGAGTACTATATGAAAGGTGAAAACGACTGGATGGTCGGCAAAGATATCTTTAAAGAAGATGGCGCACTTCGTTACATGGAAGATCCGTCGCGTGATGGCTCTTCGATTAACCATGCTGAAGATTATTATGATGGATTGAATGTCCACTATAGCTCTGGCGTATTTAACAAAGCTTTTTTCCACCTTGCAACGACGGATGGCTGGGATACGAAGAAAGCGTTTGAACTGTTCGTCATTGCTAACCGAATCTACTGGAAACAAAATAGCGACTTCTGGGAAGGGGCGTGTGGTGTCAAGAGTGCCGCTAATGACCTAGGTTACGATGCTTCTGCGGTTGTTGATGCTTTTGGTATTGTGGGCGTTGAACCGTGTGCGGAGCCACCATTACCACCAGAACCGGAATATCAACGCCTAACAAATGGTGTCTCGGTTACGGTGAATGGCGACACCGGATCTAAAACCTACTTTGATATCGAAGTGCCGGAAAACAAACAGCAGTTGAAGATCACGCTATCTGTGCCGAATGGTGACCCAGATATTTACGTAGGTCTCGATTACGCGCCTTCTTCAACTGAAAACATTTGTACCAGTTTGTCGGTAAGTGATGAAGTGTGTGTGATTGAAAATCCAGAGCAAGGGCGCTACACCATTAATGTGTTTGGTTACGCTGAATACGACAATGCAGAATTGACCGCCACTTACGGTGACAGCGGTACAAACCTTCCTCCGGTGGCAGAGTTTGACCAATCCGTATCTGGCAGAACGGTCCAACTTCACAGCACCAGTAGTGATAGCGACGGCAACATTGTTTCTTACCAATGGAGCCTAGGTGATGGTAATTCGCAAACTGGTGAAACGGTATCACACACTTACGCTGCGGCAGGTGACTACGCGGTAACGTTAACCGTAACGGATGATGCAGGTAGTGCAACTTCGACGACACAAACAGTGACGATCGAAGAAGACCAAACGGATGCGTTCCCACTGAAACTGAGCTTCGGTAACAAGCTGCCAAATAATAAAGCTCGCATCAAGTTATCATGGAGATTCAGCACTGATGATTATTTTATCGTGAAACGCGACGGCCAAAATGTAGGCGCAACAGAGTACCAGACTTACGTTGACCTGTTTGAACATGAAGGCACGGTCGATGTGGAATACCAAGTTTGTACCTCTGGTAACGTATGTTCTGAAACTAAGCGCTACCGTTTTATCACACCAAAAAAATAATTAATACAATAAATTAGGGCTCCCAATGGAGCCCTAATTCGTCATGTACGGCTAGAAAAGGAAAAACAACAAATGAAAAAAAGCTTATTAGCAATGGCAGTGCTCACTGGTTCAGTTGTTGCGAGTGAATCTCCGTTACAACAAGAAGTTTGGATCACGACAGACGCCGATGCTCAGCACTTAGCTATTCAACACGGCGCGATAGTCTATTCTGACTTTTTCGGTGCACGTCCCGCTATCGTTGCTAAAATTTCTCAGGATAAGCTCGCGACATTATCCAGCCACATGCACCACGAAAAACACCGTTGTGGTGGCTATATGGTACATCCAGATGAAGCCAGTGCTACGCAAGCGGCGCTAATGCCGACCACGTTGAAAGCGTTTAGCAAACCTACTATCAGTCATCATGAAACGGTAGAGAGACTCATTAATCAGGTTGAGCCCACTAACTTGGTGAAAACGATTGAAGACATGATGGCTTTTACTAACCGCTTTTATACAACGCCGACAGGCGTAGAAGCTTCTAATTGGTTGTTAGAGCGTTGGCGGAAGGAGGTAGAGGGTGTCGCTTATGCGTCTGTGAGACAAATCCCTCATGCTGGGTTTCCTCAAAAATCTGTCGAAGTGACTCTACAAGGAGCCAAGTACCCAGAAGAAATTATTGTCGTGGGTGGTCATTTAGACTCAACAGTGGGCACTCGGACAGATGAGCAAACCATTTCACCTGGCGCTGATGATGATGCATCTGGTATTGCCACCGTCACAGAAGCGCTTCGACTGATGATCGAAAATGGCGTTCAACCCGATCGCACGATTAAATTCTATGGTTATGCGGCGGAAGAGGTTGGGTTAAGAGGATCTCAGGGTATCGCTCAGCTGCACAAAATCCAAGAAGCCAATGTTCTCTCGGTGTTACAGCTCGATATGACCAACTACAATGGTTCTGCCCATGATATTACGTTTATCACAGATTACACGGACAGTAATTTAACGGCCTTTCTAACGGAGTTGATCGATGAATATGCACCAGAAATCACTTACGAATTTGACCAATGTGGTTATGCATGTTCTGACCATGCATCTTGGCACAATGCCGGCTACCCAGCTGCAATGCCTTTCGAGACTATGTTTGAAGAATACAACCCGAATATTCACACCCAATTCGACACATTAGAAAACGCTGATCCAACAGCAACCCACGCCAGTTACTTCACCAAGCTCGCAGTGGCCTATTTGGTGGAGTCGAGTATGGATAGTGTGGCCATCGTGACGCCTTTACAAGATGGTGAGCCAGTGGAGAATTTACAAGCAGGGTATGGAGAGGAACAATTCTTTAGCTTTGAAACACAAGAAGCAGGGCAGGTGACGATCACTATAACCGGGCCACGAAGCGGAGATGCGGACTTGTTCGTCAAATACAATGACTCAGTGGCATTCAAAAACTTTGACTGCCGCCCATTCCAAAACGGCAGCAATGAGCAATGTGTTCTCAATAAACCAGCGGGAATATTCAATATTATGATCCGTGGCTATCGTGATTTCGATCAAACCAGCATTGTGGCGAATTTTGAAAAAACAACAAACTAACCGTTAGTAGAAGCTCAGAGGTACTGTGTGAGGCTTTAAATAAAATGCCGTTCACCGCCTGGTGAGCGGCATTTTTACAGGGCCGCGTTAAAGCGTTGATTTACAATATTCGACTATCTCTTATTGAGTGGGTAGTTCGTGAACTTTGGAAAAACACAACAAGCCAACACTCATTGCACCAGTCAGATACGCTATTGATTTGGTCGCTTGTTAAACAAAAAAACCAGCGCGTTAAATTTCTATACATTTTTATTGCATAAATTATCAATATAAGTAGTATAACTCTCAAGTGATAATTAATGCAGTATGGCAGCATGACTATTCAGGTTATAAGTATCAATAAGTCTTACGGTGATACCCAAGTTCTACACGATGTCAGTTTTGATTGTGAAAGCGGTGAAACGTTAGTGTTACTTGGTCCAAGCGGTGCAGGGAAGAGCTCTCTACTACGTGTTCTTAACCTTCTAGAAGGAGCGGATAACGGCCAGTTAAACATCGCTGATGACGCATTCGACTTTTCAACTGAAATCAAAGAGAAGCAAGGTTTAGCGCTTCGTCGTAAAGTGGGCATGGTGTTCCAACAGTACAATTTATGGCCACACATGACAGTCATGGAAAATCTGGTCGAGGCTCCGGTAAAAGTCTCTGGCATGAACAAAGAAGAAGCGAAGACGCAGGCAATGCAAATTCTCGCGACGCTGCATTTGGCTGACAAAGCGAATGCATGGCCAATGCAACTTTCTGGTGGTCAGCAACAACGTGTGGCAATTGCTCGCGCACTGATGATGAAACCAGACGTCTTACTCTTTGATGAGCCTACCGCAGCGCTTGATCCTGAAATCACCAACCAAGTGGTCAAGGTCATTAATGATTTAAGCGAAACCGGAATTACACAAGTTATCGTGACTCATGAGGTGGATTTCGCTAAGAAAATTGCCAGCCATGTTCTTTATCTAGAAAAAGGGCATGTTGTCGAGCACGGTACGCGCGACGCATTTGCTAATCCGCAAACCACACAGTTTGCCGATTACCTAAATCACTAAATTACGTTTTTAAAGTTCAGTCTATTTAACAGATAAGCTCGGCTGTCATTGCGAGTGTCAGCCCACTAAGTACACACGGAGTATTGCAATGAAAAAGATTTTACTAGCTTCACTAATCGGCCTTTCTTCTGTAACCATGGCAGCGAACGCAGCAGCACAAGAAGAGATCAAATTTGCGATGGAGGCGACTTACGCACCGTTCGAATACATGGATGAAAACAACCAAATCCAAGGTTTTGATGTGGATCTGGCGAACGCACTATGTAAAGAAATGGAAGCACAATGTACCTTCCACAACCAATCTTTTGACAGCCTGATCCCTGCATTAAAATTCAAGCGTTACGATGCGGCTATCTCCGCAATGGATATTACTGACGCGCGTTTGAAGCAAGTGAACTTTTCTGCCCCTTACTACGACAACTCAGCAGCGTTTGTTTCTATCAAAGAAAAAGTTGCTGATCAGAAAGCACTAGAAGGTAAGCGTGTTGGTGTTCAAAACGGTTCAACACACCAAAGTTACCTGATTGAGCAAATGCCGGGCGTAACCGCGGTTCCTTACTCAAGCTACCAAGACGCATTCATCGATATGAAGAGCGGTCGTATTGATTCTGTATTTGGTGATACAGCAGTCGTAGCAGAATGGTTTAAGAAAGAAGATAACCTAGCATACGTGGGTGAGCACGTCACTAACCCTAAATACTTCGGTAATGGTTTCGGTATCGCAGTAAACAAAGGTAACGACGAGCTAGTGAGCAAACTGAACACGGCACTGAATAAAGTGAAAGCGAACGGCGAATACGACGTAATCTACAACAAGTACTTCGGTAAGTAATATGGCATTAACGGGTTATTCTTTATCGCTTGTTCATGCTAGCTGGATGACTGTCCAGCTAGCCTTCGCAAGCCTTTTAGTCGGTTTGGTTCTGGCAGTGGCATTCGCCAGTGGTGAAATGTCTCGCCGCGTTATCGTTAAATGGCCAATGACGGTGTTTGTGACGATTGTGCGTGGCTTGCCAGAAATCCTTGTTGTGTTGTTCATTTATTTTGGTTCGACGCAGGTTTTGTTTTTAGTCACCGGTGACTTTATTGAGGTTAGCCCGTTCTTGTCTGGTGTAGTGGCATTGTCGTTAATCTTCGCCTCTTACGCTTCTCAAACTTTGCGTGGTGCGCTGAAAGCCGTGGGAAGAGGGCAGAGCGAGGCAGCAAGTGCTCTCGGCATAAGCCAAACGCAAGCTTTTGTTTGTATTGTTTTACCACAAGCAATAAGGCATGCGCTACCTGGCTTAACAAATCAATGGTTGGTTCTGCTCAAAGATACCGCGCTTGTTTCACTGATTGGTGTAACGGACTTGTTGAAGCAAGCTCAGTTAACGTCAGCCGCCACGCACGAGGCCTTTACATGGTACGCAACGGCCGCTGCAATTTACTTAGTAATTACGCTTGTTACGCAGCGCGTCGTAAAAATGATTGATAAGAAGTTCTCAATTCAAGGCATAAGCATGGGACAGGAGGCGACCGCATGAGTGAACAACACGTTTGGCAAATGTTGGCTGGCTTAAGTACCAGCCTTCAATTGACGGCTGCTTCTCTGGTTGTGGGATGTATTCTTGCTTTGATGATGACGCTGACTCTGATTCTACGTACTCCGGGTTTGCATTGGGTAAGTCGTGGCATCATCACCTTGTTCACTGGTACGCCTTTGTTGGTACAAATCTTCTTGGTGTACTACGGTCCGGGTCAGTTTGATGCCGTAAGAGAAAGTGTATTCTGGACGTGGTTAAGCCAACCTTGGTTCTGTGCGATGTTAGCGTTAGCGCTTAATACTGCGGCGTACAGTGCTCAGTTGTTCAAAGGGGCGTTTAATGCGATTCCTTCTGGCCAATGGCAGGCGTGTCGTGCCCTGGGGATGGGCAAAATCGCAACGTTAGGCGTGCTACTGCCATACGCCATTCGCCGAGCTGTTCCAGCTTACTCGAACGAAGTGATTTTGGTCTTCAAAGGTACGTCATTAGCCAGCACGATTACGATCATGGATCTGATGGGTTACGCGCAGCGCATTAATGCACAAACTTACGATACGTTGACGGTATTTGGTATTGCGGGCGCATTTTATTTAACGGTAAATGGTGTGCTAACTCTCATTTTCCGTCAGGTAGAGAAGAAAGCATTGGCGTTCGAAGCCGCATAAATCTTCAATCAAACACTCATCATTTAGTTCCACAGTGCCTCTGCAAATGACTCTCTAGCAGGGGCATTTTTTATATTCGTCATGGCAAATTCCTCAAGTTCCGCCAAACTTAACTCAAAACTTTTCGATTGGTGACATTATGGAACGACGACACTTTTTAGCGCTGTGGACATTGTTGTTCGCACCCTCTTTAAAAGCGAAAACACCAATGCGGCCGACGCCAGCACAAACAGAAGGGCCATTTTATCCAGTAGTCAACATTCCTCTTCGTCAAAACTTGATTCTGCAATCAGAGGGCTTGGTCGGTGAACCTATCGTGTTGCAAGGCAAAGTCGTAGATACAACAGGAAACCCAGTTTCAGGCATCAAGGTAGAAATCTGGCAATGTGATGGGCAGGGGATTTACGAGCATCCTAAGCAGCCAAATAACGATAAGTTTGATGCTCACTTTGCAGGCTTTGGCGCAGTCGAAACTCAATCGGATGGTCGCTACTTATTTCAGACCTTATACCCCGTGCCTTATGCCTCTCGCCCACCGCACATTCACGTTAAGTTGTGGCGGGATAACCAAGAGCTGCTGACCACTCAGTTATACTTAAAAGGCAATACTGGTGATGAGTGGTGGGGTGGCAAAGCCCGTGATCATCTACAGTTTGAGACTATACGAATCGACGGGCGCTTAACGGGCGCATTTAACTTTGTGATTGGCTAGCTAATCCGGTTAAGCCATTAACTCAACCAATTGCGCCAAGCATTCTTTATCCAGTATTGGATGAGGCTCAACCCCCGTGACTAAAACGATATCCACGGAAGGTAGCGATGGCATATCGTTTAAGATCTCGAGATCATCGCTAACGCTAATACTGCCCATAGCACCGATAGCCATGCCTGAACGTACAATCGCTCGTTGTGCAGAGGCCGTATTGCAACACGCCAGTAGTTGATAAGGGATACCACGTTTGGTTAATCCGTCTACCGCTGCTGCGTGGTATTTACAGTCGGTTTGGAATAGGGCGAGAGGGAGAGGTTGGGCGTGCTCGATGTAAAAATCAGGGTGAGCAATCCACACGCCTTTGTCACTTGCTAGCCAGTAACCTTCTTCACTGTCTGGTGCTCTCGTCACAATCGCCGCGTCGAGCTTTCCTTCATCGAGTTTTTCTCTCAAGGTGATGCTTGGCTCACTAAAGACTTGAATCGAACACGTGGGTTCAGACTGCTGTAATACGCGGATGACTTTAGGCAGGATATTGTCGTTGTAATCTTCTGGGCAACCTAAGCGAAGAGGACGCTTATTTTCATAGCGTTTCACCTGTTTCAGCGCTTGATTGTGTAAGCTGACAAGTTGCTCTGCATGAGAGCGTAGTGCCAATCCCGCTTCACTTAAGACAAGATTGCGACCTTCTTTTTCAAATAAGCTGACACTGAGCTCGTCTTCCAGCTTACGCATTTGTGCACTAAATGCTGATTGGGTGCGATTGATCTGCTTGGCAGCACGAGTGAAACTTCCCGTTTCTACAAAAGCCAGAAAGCTGCGCAACGCATCGATATCCATATCTAAAACTCATCCATCGTTTTTGTTGAAGTGTTCCATCAAAACTATCCGTTAGTCCTCTTAAATACAATCAGATATTGTGAATGGGTAATCAAAACACGAACCGCATGGAGGCGTCATGAAACTGTTTATTGCTAACCAAAACTACTCAAGCTGGTCACTTCGCGCATGGCTGATCTTTTCTCAATTCAAACTGGATGTGGAAGTCACCAAGCTCAAGTTATTCACGGAAGATTTTTATAAGACCTTGGAAGATATTACACCAACGGCGAAAGTACCGGTCTTGATGGATGGCGATGCAACCGTGTGGGATTCATTAGCGATTTTGGAATACGTAAACGAGCAATACTTGCAAGGTAGAGCATGGCCAAGCAACTCCGCAGTACGGGCTAAAGCACGCGCCATCGCTTCAGAAATGCATTCAGGTTTCTTTGATTTAAGAAACGAACTCCCAATGAATATCTGCGCGCGCAGAAAAGTCGATTTAACTGAAGGTGCACGTAAAGATATTGCTCGCATTGACGCTATTTGGGCAGAACAAGCCATGCTGCATCCGAATGGTTGGCTATTTGGAGAATGGTCAATCGTCGATGCCATGTATGCACCAGTGGCATTGCGTTTCCAAACTTATGGCATCGAGTTATCGGAAGGTGCCAAAGCTTACCAACAAAAGGTGCTAGCAAGTGAATCTTTACAGCAATGGTTGGAAGAGGCGAGCCAAGAAACGGATATCGTAGAAGAAGATGAAGCAGGGGTAGAAGTTTAACGGTACTAGAGCCTCACTCGATGGGAGGCTCTATTCAAAAATACCTTATTTACTTTTCATACATTGAAGTACTTCTGTTCGCTCGAAATGATTTTTTTCTGCGTAGGTCCCTATTAAACACCCTGTATAAAAGAGAAAAGCATTTTTCAGAGCGTCTTTACTGTCAAATTTGTCCTTTTGTTTTTTGATTTCTCGTGCCATTAATGACTGGCAGCTCTCGGTGTAAGGCTCAAGAGCTTGTTTACATTTACTAGTACTATCGAACCCAAAACAGCGCTGAAAGGCGGTTTCTTTACAAACATAACTAGAACCTTTGCTGAATAAGTTTTGCATGACCAGAGCTTCCTTGATTGAAGTGAGTTCTTTCGGATCATCCATATTGACTAGCTGGAAGGCTTTTTTTGCCACCACGCTATCGCGGTAAAGTATCTCGAGTTGCCAACGGCCAGACACCAGCTCGCTTTTATCGCCGAAATACCACATCGCGAGGTTACGATCATGCTTAAACATGGTGTCAGGCCAAGTGGATTCGGTGAACCCTTTGCCTGTTTTAGGATCGACAATCTTTGGATGTGTCATCCGGACGGTGATTGGGAATTTGTTGGTTTTTGCAAGGCTAGGCTCTACTTCACCCTGCGCATTCTTGGGCAACGTAACCGAGTATCGAAAGCCAATGTATTGGCCGAGTTTTGGCATCACCATTTGTGTTGGAGTCACGGTGTACTCTTTTCCCTCTTGCGTTATTACACCACCTTCAATAATGCTGACACGAGGAGATAGTAGGTTTGAGATGTTTTTCTCTTCGCTTGCTTGAGAGGTCGTCGTTAGAGCAGCGGCATAAGGTGAACCCTCGACTGAAAACAGAACAAACTCATGACCTTTAGCCAATGTAATATCATAAAGTGGGTTGTTGAATGCTATGAACTTCTTCAAGGCCAGTTGTTGAGTCAGATCCAGTTTGGTCAATTTATTATTGTTTAGCTCGAGTGATGTTAAGTTTGGGTTTTTACCCAATTGGAATTCGGCTAACTGGTTGTAGTCTGCTTTAACTTCTTGCAACTGTGTCTGTTGGCTTAAGTCCAAACTGGTGAGCTTATTATTACGCACGTTAAGGTGCTTAAGATTCGCGTTTTTCGATAAATCAATCTCTTGCAATTGGTTTGATTGAAGAGATACGTGCGAAAGCTTTGGGTTATGGTTTAAGTCGATCGTAGTTAGGCTGCCACTTCCAAGAAAGAGCGTCTTTAGTTCGGAGTTTTGGCTAACGTTAAGTTCTGTCAGTTTATGGGCACTGAATCCAAGGTCACGCAACCGTGATAGATGGCGTATGTCTATTTTTGCAATAGGCATTTTGTAGGCGTAGAGACTTTTCAGCTTCAAGTTCTTATTGATGTTGAGCTGCGTCAGGTTGTTTTCTGAAATAGTCAGAGTTTCAAGCTCTGGGTTATGAGAGAGGTCGATATCTGTCAATTGGTTGTTCGCCAAGATCAGGCGTTTGAGCTTTGGATTATTTGTAGTATCGACGCTTTTAATATTGTTATTTAGGAGAATCAAGTCTTCTAGTACAGGGAAATATTTAATTTCTTCCACAGAGGTAATGTTATTGTTGGAGCAGTCGAGTTCGGTCAAAATATTTGGTGAAGACGCTTCGTAGCCAGAAAAGCAATCAGCAAAGTTTGGGTCGACAAACTGAATGTCACCAATGGTTTCTGGAGTGGAACCATACGCAAAACCGGATAACGCCAATCCACTTGTTGCCATCACCATTTTACCGGATAACCAGATTAGGTTTACCACTGACGCCTTCATATATTAATCCTTTTCGAAGTATTTTCTTTTTAGTTTTAGGCGCTCAATTGCCTTGCCGTTAGTGAATACTGTTTCGACAATGAATAGAGCAACAATGAATAGTTCTGCAGCAGTTTACGCAATCTCTCAAAATAAAACTGTAGGTAAACTACCGGAAATACAAGTTTTTTCATCTAAGTTTGTCGAATGATGATGAAGATAACGTCGGTGGGAGGGGGGTACTTAGAAAGCAAATAAAGTAGCGATGTATAGTGCAATGGGTTATAGGCAACACCTGCATTTTTGGAGAACTATCTGACCGTGATGAAAGTTGGTTATGTGACTCTTAGAGATGAGTTATAAAGACTTGAGACATAAAAATACGGAGTACAGATATCAGCGATAATATCCGTACTCCATAGGCTTAATACTTTTTAAGTGGAGTAAATGTAGTTAAGTTCGTTTTGACTAATTCCGTTGTGGTTGCGTCATTGCATCAACTACCAGCTCGGTACTAAAAGAGCTGCCTTTTGTCGCTGGGAACTCTTTATAGTTACTATTCATGTATTAAACCACTTCGGTTTGCTTGAAATGATTTCTCTGCATCGCTTGCCACTAATAAATGCTGCTTTATTACTCTCAGGGTGTGTCATCGCATTAGTGGATTCTAGTGCTGCGCTCTCTTCGCCTCCTTTATTCCTCTCTGTCATGCGAAGATTTGACACTACGCTGATCGTTTACTGAAAGCAAAATAACGATGGACTCAAGTGGCTGTGCTTAAAATTTATGGCTCTTGAATTCAAGAACTATCGATACAGATGTTCATCAGTGTGTTAGTCTTTCTCAAAGTTGAGAACGCTACCCGCAAAAACGAGAGCTGGGCTAAATTGAGCCGTAGTAATCATATCGTTTACTGATATATATATCTTAATAGCACCGATGAGGTTGTTAAGTGTCAACTTTTCTTAGACGAAAGGCTGAGTGCTTAATACTGAACACATATCCCATTAACTAGGTTTTGCATGTTTGCGAATAGTAAGAAAAACTCAAAGTATCTGATCTTGCTCTCTTTTCTTCCAAGCTTTTTCGCATTGGCGTTCTTGTATTTCAATTTAGGACAGTCACTTAGCGAACAGGCTAAGTTGAAAGCGCTGAGTGTGGTTGAAGAAGTTGATCAGATTCTTGAATTTGGTGAAAAAGCGAACCAAAAAGCCTTGATGCTCCTTGAGAACCCAAGTAACTGCGAGGCCCAAAGTCTAGCTTTACGACAACTGGTCGCGACAGTCCCCTATGTGCGAACTGAAAACTTAGCGAAAAACAAGATTGTTTACTGTACTTCCATTTGGGGAGAAAGCCACTACAAGTATGATCCCGCAGACTATATTTCTGGGCGTTTACGCTTAATGCGAGGCAGCAAAGTGGATGCTAAACATCCGCTTATTGTAGTCAGGACTGAGTTGGATGAAAATGCCGCGTTTAGTGGCATAGATAGCTTGTACTTAAGGCAGTTGTTAGAGCCTCAAGATAAGTTACGCTCAGTCCTATCGGTGGGCGATAAATGGCTCGATAGTAAAGAGCTTGTACTTAAAGTGGACCCGACGGAAAAGCTTATCGGTTGGCACAAAGTGTTGTCCACTAACTTTCCTTATAGCGTGTTCTCAGGTTTTGATTATTCTAGTATGCCCTCTGCGTTTTGGAATAAAGATAAACAACATATTATTGTGATCTTAGTGATTCAGATGCTATTCGCACTCTATCTTCTTTGGTTATCAAGGCGTCCATCAAATTTATATCTAGAAATAGAAAGGGCGATGGAAAACAATGAGTTTGTTCCTTATGCGCAACCTATTTTGAATAGCATAAGCAGAGAGATTCAAGGAATAGAAATCCTGTTACGATGGCAGCACCCAGTCCAAGGGGTTGTGGGCCCGGACCTTTTCATTCCTAAAGCAGAGCAGTCCGGTTTGATTATCCCTATCACGCACCAATTGATGAGACAGGCAGCACAGGAAATTAGTTTGTGGAAGGACAAGTTACCGAAACCTTTTCACGTCGGCATCAACATATCACCGCAACATTGCTCGAAACAGACGCTTGTCAGTGTTTGCCAAGAGTTCATCGATATTGTTGATTCTGAGGACGTTAACTTGGTCTTGGAACTCACGGAGAGGGAAGCGCTAAATTACTGCGATTTAACTGATGAAATATTTACTCAATTAAAAAACATAGGGTGCAAAATCGCGATAGATGATTTTGGTACAGGTCACTCATCTCTGGTCAATTTACGTAAAGTGGATCTGGATTATCTTAAAATTGATCAAACCTTTGTAAGAGACATTGGCGTTGATACGATTACTGGGCACCTACTGCAAAATATGATTACTTTGTCTCATAATCTGTCTTTGGATGTGGTCGCTGAAGGGGTAGAAACAGAGTCTCAAGCGGATTACCTTAGAGATAAAGGGGTAAGCTATCTACAAGGTTTTTTGTTTGCCAAGCCTATGTTGCTTAATGATTTTTTGAGCTCGGAGTTAGGTTCTTAGTTGGTCGAAGTAATTAACGAGCGCAATAGCGCATAAATAATGCGTGGGTACTTTGTTTGTCACATGTTTTGATAACTTGGTCCACCGCCGCCTTCTGGTGCTTTCCATGTGATGTTCTGCGACGGATCTTTGATGTCACATGTTTTGCAATGTACGCAGTTGGTGGCGTTAATTTGAAATATTCGTTCGCCTTCAACTTCCACCACTTCATAAACACCCGCAGGACAGTAACGCTGGCTAGGTTCGCCAAACTTCTTCAAATGCACCTGAATCGGAATATGAGGGTAAGTGAGATGTAAATGGCATGGCTGATTTTCCTCGTGCTGTGTTCCGGATAAAAACACCGATGAGGGCTTATCAAAGCTTATGATGCCATCAGGTTTTCCATACTCAATGGGGTGGCATTCGTCACTCTGTTTTAATTGTTCATGATCGGGCGAGAGATCGTGCATTGTCCAAGGCATTGGTCTCTTTACTAGAGGCTGCCAGATATTATGCTCAAACGTCGAAAGAGCGCCGCCAAGCAGATTGCCAAACTTATGAATATTAGCACCAAAGTTGCGGGTCTCGCTGAGTTCTTCATATAGCCATGAATCTTCAAACTTGGTTTGGTAATCCGGCTCAGAATTGGTTTGCGTGAATGCTTCGATAATGGCTTCTGCAGCCAACAAACCGGATTTCATTGCGGTATGGCTGCCTTTGATTTTAGCGACATTTAAGGTGCCCGCATCACAACCAATCAATATACCGCCGGGGAATTGTTGTCTTGGCAAAGAAGAGAGTCCGCCTTTGGCAATGGCCCTTGCGCCGTAAGCGATTCTTTGAGCGCCTCTCAAATATTTTTCGATTGCCGGGTGATGCTTAAAGCGCTGAAATTCGTCAAACGGGCTTAAGTGAGGATTGCTGTAATTTAAATCGACAATTAGCCCGACGGCAATTTGATTGTTCTCCATATGATAGAGAAACCCGCCGCCTGTGGTGTTGGATTCACTCAGTGGATACCCTGCAGAATGAATCACGCTGCCCGATTGCTCTTTGGCGTTTGCTGGTAACTCCCAAATCTCTTTAAGCCCGAGTGCATAATGTTGCGGCTGTTTACCATCGTCTAAACCAAATCGTTGGATGAGTTCTTTACCAAGATGACCTCGGCATCCCTCGGCGAATACTGTGTATTTGGCTTTTAACTCAATACCTGCTTCAAAATTGGGTTTGGGCTTTCCTTGTTTGTCTAAGCCCATATCAGAGGTATTGACGCCGGTGACTGTGCCAGATGCGTCATAGTTAAGCGTCGAAGCGGCGAAACCCGGATAAACCTCAACCCCCAGTGATTCCGCTTGTTTTGCTAACCAGCGACATAAGTTCGCTAGGCTTATAACGTAGTTATTTTCGTCGTTGTGCATTGGATTTGGCGTAAGAAAGTGGGGAACACGAACGTGATTTAGTTCAGTCGTTAGGTATAAGAAAGCATCGTTTGTGACGGGTGTGGAAAGAGGTGCGCCCATGCAACGCCAATCGGGGAAGAGTTCATCTAATGCTCGTGTATCGAATACCGCTCCGGATAAGATATGTGCGCCAACTTCTGAGCCTTTTTCTACCACACAAATAGAAAGTTGCTCACCTTCACGCTCTTGGTTGAGCTGTCCTAAGCGGCATGCGGCACTCAACCCGGCTGGACCGGCGCCAACGATTAACACATCAAATTCCATGCATTCTCGTTCCATTACACTTCTTCCTTTTTAAGAACCCTTTATTTGTTTGTTAGGTGCTTCTTTTAATAAACAGCGCTCGTATAAAACTATAGTCCAGTTGACGTAAACGTAAACTAAACTAAGCTCAAATGGTAACGTCAAACGGCGTGATAAGATCTTTAAGTGACAGGGTCATAATTTGGCTTTTTGCAAGCAACATGCTGAAAATTAGACCTTTAATCGAGATCTTTAACACGTATAACCCATTTGCTAGGACGCGTATCGCGTAAGCGATCTGCTAGGAGGGAATGTGAAAGTACTGGTTGCGATCAAACGCGTAATTGACCCTTATGTGAAAGTAAGGGTGAAATCGGATGGTTCCGGTGTGGAAACCAATAACGTAAAAATGACGATGAATCCATTCTGTGAAATTGCAGTGGAAGAGGCGGTACGTTTAAAAGAATGCGGCATTGCCGAAGAAGTATTGGTGGTGTCGATTGGAGACGCTAGTTGTCAGGAACAATTACGTTCAGCATTGGCATTAGGCGCGGATCGTGCGATCCATATTAATGTAGATCTGCCCCCTGAGCCTCTTGCAGTTGCGAAGTTACTCAAAGCCGTTATGCAACAAGAGCAGGCAAAATTGGTGCTTTTGGGTAAGCAGTCGGTCGATACAGACAATAACCAAGTCGCTCAAATGTTAGCAGCACTGACGAATCGTCCACAGGGTACGTTTGTATCGGAAGTGAAAGTTGAAGGAGAGACGGTTTTGATCACCCGTGAAATAGACGGTGGACTAGAAACGCTCAAACTGGATTTACCTGCAATTATTAGTACGGATTTACGTCTGAATGAACCGCGCTATGCGTCTTTGCCGAATATTATGAAGGCGAAGAAGAAACCGCTATCGGTAATGACGGCAGACTGCTTTGGCGTGAGTGTTGAGCGTTCTCAGCAAGTTCTGGAGGTTATGGCGCCACCAGTTCGCGAAGCAGGCGAAATGCTTGCTAGTGTGAGTGAGTTAGTCGACAAACTCAAAAATGAAGCTAAGGTGATTTAGGAGTCATAACTATGGAAAACAGACAGTTAGCAACCTTGGTCATTGTGGAACATAATCACCAATCACTTTCAGTAGACACGCTTCGTACACTGAGTGCTGCGTCCCAGATCCAGCAAGACGGGATAGCTTTGCCTGTCACAGCGCTGTTAGTTGGTTATCAATGTGATTCAGTGTTGGATGAGTTGAAGTGCGTGCAAGGTATCTCGCAGATCATTTTGGCCGATGCGGTAGAATATAAATACTCACTTGCAGAAAATTTCTCAGCCCTGATCGCTGATATTAGTGAGGGTTTTTCGCACATCCTTGCCCCTGCGAGTACCTTTGGTAAGAACCTGATGCCCCGTGTTGCAGCCCTGCTAGATGTTGGGCAATTGTCGGATGTAATTGCGATTGAGTCTCTTGATACGGTTGTCCGACCTATCTATGCCGGTAATGCGCTAGCCAGAGTTCGATCGGACGATGCTGTCAAAGTGATGACGATTCGAAGCTCTGCGTTTGACGCTATTACTGTGTCTGAATCTCCAATGGTTGAGAACATCATGACGTTGGAAACGGTAATTAATTCAGAGCACAGTGAGTTCGTCTCTCAACAAAAAGCTGAAAGTGAGAGGCCAGAGTTGCCAGCGGCGAACGTTGTGGTCTCTGGTGGCCGCGGTTTAGGTAGCAAAGAGAGCTTTGCGCTGGTAGAACAGCTTGCGGATAAGCTTAGTGGGGCGATTGGAGCGTCGCGTGCTGCGGTGGACGCAGGCTTTGTCTCTAATGATTTGCAAGTAGGGCAAACGGGAAAGATTGTTGCGCCACAGCTGTACATTGCCGTGGGCATTTCCGGCGCCATTCAGCATTTAGCAGGGATGAAGGATTCCAAGGTGATTGTGGCGATCAACAGTGATCCTGAAGCCCCGATTTTTCAAATCGCGGACTATGGTTTGGTTGGTGATTTGTTTGAGATTATGCCAGAGTTGTTAGAGCAGCTTTAAGGTCACTCTCCCTTGTTCAATATTTTAAGTCGTCATTCTGAATAGTGAGGAATGAGCGTGATTCAGAATCTATCATCAAAGTTCGTAGAGGATTCACTATTATGAAAGCCCCTCAGTGTGCTTTGCCGATGGATTTTCCTAGTCGCGCCTAGGCTTACTGGAAAGACGCGCTGGGATTTTCACTTTAAACTCGTCCTCATAACAAAAGGGCTTCCAATCGGAAGCCCTTGCTTATTTTTAAAGAATACTAATTATACGCTCGGTCTCCTCAAGTGTTCTACCAAGGACTTGGTGAACCTGGCCGCTTCACCACCAGTGCATGCGCGGTGATCGAAGGTAATCGACAACGGCATCGCTTTAACTGCAACGGCTTGTCCGTCTTGAATTACCACTTTATCTATTATCCTGCCAGCACCGACAATCGCAACTTGCGGAGGTGTCACGACTGGCGTTGCATAAATACCAGCAATTGCACCGAAGTTTGACAGCGTAATGGTCGCGTGTTGCAGTTGTTCACGGCTAACCTTGCGCTCACGTATGCCTCGTACGGTTTGGTCCAGCCACCGACGTACATCTTGCGGTTCGTATTCATCAGCGTGCCTCAGAACAGGGACATACAAACCATACTGGCTGTCGACGGCAATACCAATGTTTACGGCGCTATGGACACAGCGTGTCATGGTTTCGGCATCGAACCATGCATTCATGGCGGGCTCTTCCCGACACGCATAAACTATGGCTTGGACAAGACGAATACTGATGTCTTCGCCTTGCTTCCAACCATCCAAGACGGCCTCCTCTGTAATGGTGACTGCCGCGACATTATGGTGAGAGTCTGCCATGGTCGACACCATGGTCCGACGTGCCCCTTTCAGTACCTCAGTTCCAGGACGTTGCTTGCCAGCTTCGTCATAAATATCTGAATCAAGGATTAAACCGTCAGGGCCGCTGCCTTTCACCTGCGTTAAATCGACCCCAAGCTTGTTCGCTAATAAACGCGCAGAAGGAAGAGCACAGATGAGGTTATCAGGAGAGGGGGTATGTTCACCGCCAATCCAAAAATCATCCACATTGACATTGTGTGCGTGCTGAGAAACATTACCCACAACCGTTGCGGCATCGGCCGTTTGCTTTTGTTGTGAGACTGTATTTTTTGCCCCAGTTTCATCAATTTCTAGCAGTAGTGCACCAATATTGATGACATCACCTTCTTCACCGTGACGACTCACGATACGACCACCATAAGGTGCAGGCACATCAACCGTCGCTTTTGCAGTTTCTACGGTAAGCACCACTTGGTCGAGTTGGACCATATCACCGACACTGATATGCCATTTTACAATCTCTGATTCAGCGAGACCCTCGCCAAGATCGGGTAAGTTAAAGGTTTTCATTTCCAATCCTCCATGAGTTCGCGCGCGGCCAGTACAATGTCTTCTTCCTGAATCATGTAATAATCTTCGTTGCGGTAGTAGGGCATAATGGTATCCATACCAGTGATACGTTTTGGTGGCGCCTTGAGTAGGCACAAAGCATGTTCTGCGGTTCTGGCAAGTAGCTCTGACCCAACACCACAGGTTTTACTTGCTTCGTGTACCACTAGGAGGCGTCCAGTTTTCTCTAGCGAACGGAAAATGGTTGCGGTGTCTATTGGTTTGATACTCGCTAAATCGATCACTTCAACCTCGATACCTTGATGAGATAGTGTTTGAGCCGCTTGCAGTGATTCGACCACGCAAGCGCCCCAAGTTACTAATGTTATGTCGCGGCCTTTACGTAAGGTAAAGCAAGTATCTAGAGGAAGTGCCTCGCCGTTATCAATCACTTCTGATTTTACTGTGCGATAGATGCGTTTCGGCTCAAAGAACATCACCGGATCATTGCTACGGATGGCAGCTAGGAGCAGTCCATAAGCACGTTGCGGTGATGAAGGAATGACAACCTTAAATCCTGCAGTATGAG
Source organism: Vibrio sp. AND4 (assembly GCF_000171815.1). Taxonomy (GTDB): domain Bacteria; phylum Pseudomonadota; class Gammaproteobacteria; order Enterobacterales; family Vibrionaceae; genus Vibrio. The sequence continues at coordinate 371,808 of NZ_ABGR01000001.1, forward strand.
CAAACAAAGCTTCGACACTTTCGGAGTGATGTTCTGGTGCGTGAATACCGCCACCAAAGGGCGCGCGGAATACTGCAGGGCAGGTAAGACGACCACGAGTTCGGTTACGCATTCGCGCGGCGTGACACATTAAATGCTCCAGAGCGGGGAAGACAAAACCTTGGAATTGAAACTCTGCCACTGGACGTAAGCCTTGCGATGCCATCCCGATGGTAACACCGCCAATAAGTGCTTCTGCCAAGGGCGTATCGATAACACGCTTGAGACCGTATTTTTGCTTGAGACCGACAGTGGCGCGAAATACACCGCCGTTGTCGCCTACATCTTCACCAAGCACGATAACACTTTGATCATGTTCCATTTCATGGTGCAGTGCGAGGTTCACTGCTTCAACTAATGTGAGCTCAGCCATGCTTCCCTCCCTGCATTCGCATTGCTTTGTTGATCAGTTCATCCCTTTGCGCGTGAAGCTCGTTTGGAAGGGAGTCATAAAGAAAATCAAAGCCTGTTTCTGGCGCTTGGTTCGGCATGTTTAAATAACGTTCAACGGCGAGTGCAACTTGTTCTTGGCAGTGGACTTGCCACGCACTCTCTCTATCATCGCTCCAAGCACCTTGAGTGGTTAGAAAGGATTTAAGACGCTGTATTGGCTCATATTGCCACGCAATCCTAACTTCATCCTCACTGCGGTAACGTGTCGCATCGTCGGCTGTTGTGTGGTCGCTTAAACGGTAACTCACGGCTTCAATTAATGTTGCTCCTTTGCCTTTTCTCGCTCGATCGAGGGCGGCCATTGTGGCATCAAAAACGGCAATGATGTCATTGCCGTCCACTGTAATGCCGGGAATGCCGGCGCCTTTGGCTTTTTCCGACAAAAACTCCGCAGCGCATTGTAAGGTGCGTGGAACTGAGATAGCCCACTGGTTATTGTTTACGACAAAGACCAATGGTATGTTCCATGCACCAGCGCAGTTTATGGACTCTAGAAAATCACCTTTGGACGTTCCCCCATCACCACACATCACTAAAGCGGCATCGTGATTACTTTGAATTTTGAGGGCAGCCGCAACCCCAACCGCGTGAGTACATTGGGTTGCTATCGGAACACAGAAGGGAAGATCCTTGCTAGGAAAAGGACTGCCTTCTGGGGCGAAATCGCTACCGCGTTCATCACCTCCCCAATACTGCAGGTTCTTTTCCATGCCGACTCCACGACACCACATGGCGGGCATATCGCGATAGTAGGGTATAAAGACATCACTGGCTTTCAGTGCTCTGCCGACCGCAATCCCAATAGCTTCCGAGCCAAGGTGAGAAGGGTAGGTGCCCAATTTGCCAGTGCGTTGTAGGGCAACTGCTTTGTTGTCGTAGATACGAGTTAACACCATGTCTTGGTAAAAACCAACCAGTGTTTCTAGGTCAGCCCAGTTGGGTAGTTGGCTGACGAGGTTCCCATTATGGTCGATAAACCGATGCATGGGTAATGCCTGAACGTTCATCTCAAGCTCCTTTTGAAGCTGCGAGTCTTTTGGACGGCAGCTACTTATGGTTAGATCAAAGCCTGTATGGGTACTCAGGCTTCGATATCAGCGCAAAAGGTCATACCTAGAACTGCCGTTGTTTTGTTAGATATCGACATACTTTCCTTCGTCTCTCTAGCAAAACGGTATTCCGATAAAACGCAAGGCACCGCATAATACTGCTGTTTACAACGCCTTATCCAGAAATGAAACTCGGTATAACCTGATACACTAAGTGTAAACAAAATGTTAAATTATGCTTTGATTTAAGTGGTTTTACTTAGTAAAATGTCACGTACACTGCGCTTTTCTAGGATAAAACACTGCATTTTAGATTTGTACGATTTCAAAGTTGAAGGGATTCACTGAGGAGGAAGTGAAATTTGTAATAAAATTGTTTTGTTAGATTTTACGTATTGCACGCTTTATCAGCAGTTTGAGGCGATAATAAAGTGTAGTTGTCACGCTTTAATGCTTGAACAGTACTTGTGACTTCCCAATGCTATGATATGAAGGTAGTGTGACTACTGATTAAAGCTTTTTATACACATGGAGAAGTTATGTACCACGTTCATGTTTACTTTCCACTTCAGCAACAAGATAAAGCTCAAGCACTCAACGAGATCATTCGTCAGGAACGCCAAGATGTATTGCGAGTATCTCCGTTGGTGTGCAAGTTAGTCGGCCCACATAAGATGCCAATGTTTGAACTGCATATTGAATCGGTCAGTGATGAGTTTCTTGCTTGGCTTGATACCATCAGAGGTAACTTTTCAGTTTTAATTCATCCTGTGACGGAAAACGAGCTTCGTGATCACACTGAACGGGCGATTTGGTTGGGTCGTGAGCTGGGTGTGTTTGAGGAGAAGCTCGAAATATAAATCACGGATTAGGCCGCTTCTTCCCTCCTATTTGGCCTACCTAGATTCAGCAAGTTCACTCGTCATATGCTACACCTTATTCATCATACTGATAAAATGGTCATTGGTTAAGGGTGCGATTTTAGCGTTTAATAAAGCGTTAAAATAAGGCTGAGTATTAAAAAGAAGTGGTTCTACTGTCATTGGTAGTGAAAAAGACATTTCTGGAGGGGTGGGGTATGCTGACGATACTCTTAGTCATGCTCGTGCTGTATATATTCTGGCTTTTGTTTCGTAATGGCCATGTACTTGCTGAGCGGGAGTCATGTAAAAAACGTAATTGGGTAGGCCCGACATCGAATCAAGCAGAATGGCAGGGCTATTGTTCCGAAGTCTTTCATCCGTTCAGTTCTCAAACCACCTTTTATGCAATCGCATATTTTGCCAATTATGTTGCCGCAGCAAACGCTATTTCTTGGTCCATAGTTAGCGAAGGAGATCACTCTTTTATTGTTAGTCGCTTTGGCAGCTATTTTGCCCTCAATACTCATGATGCTTTGTTGGCGTCAGGGTTTATCGCATTAGCTTGCTTCATCATTAATTGGCAAATGGCAGTTCATTGTGCGGAGATCATGAGCCAATATTTGGTGCGTTTCGTGGTCATTAGCCGCACACGATTTGTCGCAATGAGCTTGGTGTTCTGCAGTTACTTTGCATACCTACTAACCATCGGAATATTCTGGTTGTTCCATGACGGTTACTCTATTTGGTATGGGCTCACACTTACTCCGATATTTCTGTTTTTTGCCTTGTTTCTTGCGGTTGTGTTGCCATCGATGAAAAAAGAGTCTGTGGAGAAAGAGTAAGCGCCACTTAACATATTGAGGTGCAGTAGTAATTCCCCACAGATTAGGGTAGCATTGCCGACCTTTTTTCGTCAGTGGAGGGATTTATGTATATCGGTTTTGACTATGGCACCGCGAACTGTTCGGTTGCGAAAATGCAACAAGGTGAACCGCAACTTTTAAACCTCGAAGAGAATAGCCGTTACATTCCTTCCACCCTTTCTGCACCAACGCGTGAGTCGGTGTCTGAACACTTGTTTCGTCATCGCAGCATCAAACCATTCGATCAGGTTGGTGAGCAGGTCTTGCGTCGTGCTATTAACCTCAATCGTGAAGAAAGTATTGAACTTGAGCCAGAAGACATGGCGTTTGGCCAAGCTGCACTTAATCGCTATCTGCAAGATCCTCGCGATACCTACTACGTGAAATCACCAAAGTCTTTCCTTGGCGCTTCTGGTCTGCGTGATGTTCAGTTGAGTTTCTTTGAAGATCTGGTTTGCGCCATGATGGATAACATCAAAGCGCAAGCAGAAAACAGCGCGCAGCAAATCATTACTGATGCAGTGATTGGCCGCCCGATCAACTTCCACGGTCGTGGCGGTGAGACGGCAAATATTCAAGCTGAGGGCATTCTTTTAAGAGCAGCAAAACGTGCCGGTTTTCAGAATATCGAATTCCAATTTGAGCCGGTAGCCGCAGGTCTAGAATACGAAGCAACGTTAGCCGAAGATAAAACCATTCTGGTGGTCGATATCGGTGGTGGTACGACAGACTGTTCTTTGATTCAGATGGGACCATCTTGGCGAGGTAAAGCCGATCGTACAGCAAGCCTGTTGGCGCACAGTGGTCAACGTATTGGTGGTAACGATTTGGATATTGCGTTGGCGTTTAAACAACTGATGTTCCCATTCGGTATGGAGAGCAAGATGGAATCGGGCATCCTGATGCCAACCACGCAGTTCTGGAACCCAATAGCGATCAACAATGTGGAAGCGCAAAATGATTTTTACTCTCGTGAGAATTTAGCGGCGCTGAAGCTGCTGCACAAGCAAGCGCAAGAGCCTGAGAAGCTGGCTCGTTTGTTAGAGGTTTACCACGAGTCGCTGGGCTACAACATTGTGCGTCGTGCAGAAGAGGCTAAAGTCGCGTTGTCTGATCAAGCGTCTTACCGCGCAGGTATTAACTTGTTGTCTGAGCTGATTGAAGTGGATGTTCAACGCGACGAGATGATCGAAGCGATTGAATCACCGAAGAATAAGATGACGGCTTTGGTTACTGAAGCGGTAGAGCAAGCAGGTGTGAAACCGGATGCGATCTTTATGACGGGTGGTTCGGCACGTTCACCGATTTTGCGTGATGCTGTGCAGACCGTGCTGCCAAACATTCCGGTGGTGAGTGGCAACTACTTTGGTTCGGTCACCGCAGGTCTAGCGCGCTGGGCAGAGGTTTGTTTTAAGTAAGCTTGAGTTAGCTGTTATTAGATTCCTGATCTCGGCTAGTCTCGTCGTAATGACGAAGGTGGAGTTTGGCTAATGTGCTGAGAACGAAATCACTCAAACTGTGGCAGAAGATTAAATAGGGTCATTCCTTAGAGCGAGGAACGAACGAGTAGGGAATCTCTTAAGTGCTCAAATCAAAATCATAATAACCAAAATCAAAAGAGCCCGCTGAAGTAGCGGGCTCTTTTCGTTTAAGGGATTAATGATGGTGCGTATGCTTCTTCATGTGGTCTTTCTTCTCAATCGCCATTTCTACTTCCACTTTACCTGCTTTTTTGAACGTCAAAGTCACAGGGAAACGGTCGCCTTCTTTAAGTGTTTGGGTTGGGTTGAAGATCATTAGGTGGAAGCCGCCTGGCTTGAATTCCACTTTTTGCTGAGGCTCAACCACGACTTCATCAACCTTAATCATCTTCATCATGCCGTCTTCTTTGGTGTGAGTATGAATCTCCACGCGATCTGCAATCGGCGTTTCGGCTGCAATCAGTGCATCATCAGCATCGCCTAGGTTGCTTAACTGGAAGAAACCGCCAATCACTGGTGCATTTGGTGGGGCTTCGCGGCTCCATGGGTGTTCAATATGAATTTGACCAGATTTGTAATCGTGAGCAAGGCTCAGTGGACTAATTAGAAAAGCGATAAGAGCGATGGCTGTAATTTTGATTGTTTTTAGCATTGGCGTTTTCCTTTTTATATTCTGAGTATTTCCATACGCTAGAATAGTGAGGCTTTAGACGGGGAATACTAACAAACGAGCAAAGAGTTGTGTTTATAAGTTTATGAAATGGTGATCTGAGTGTGCTTTATTTGTTTTGTGATTGTTTACCTCAAAGGTATTATCTCAGAGGGTGCTGTTTAGCATCTATTATATAGGCCAACAATAGGCTTGATTGGCAAGATTTCTCATAATTTCCGCCTATTTTTGACAGTATGTTTAAGAGTTTGGTCGTATCTTATTGCGCATACCATGAAGTATTCGTGAAGAAATGTAAGCTTATGAAAGTATTGATTGTAGATGATAACCACAATATCTCAGAGACAATTGCTGATTATCTAGAATTGGAAGGGATGACGATAGATTGCGCTTACCATGGAGAGGCTGCGCTAAATTTAATCCAAGAAAATCACTACGATGTGATCATTATGGACATCATGATGCCAAAACTTGATGGCATCAGTACGGTTGAAACACTTCGCCAAGAGCTCCTGTGTGGTACACCGATTCTAATCCTGAGCGCCAAAGATACCTTAGACGATAAAGTTGCGGCATTTAATGCTGGTGGTGATGATTTTTTGATGAAACCTTTTGCTATGCAAGAGTTGAGCTTGAGAGTCCGAGCCTTGGCAAACCGCGGCCCAAGACAAGACATAGGTACACTAGAGTTTGCAGACATTAGTTTGAACGCCAGCACTGATGAAGTGAGCCGCATGGGTAAGCACATCAAACTCAGTCGTATTCAAACCCAAATCCTTAAGCTGTTACTGAAGCGTGCGCCGTCTGTTGTTTCTCGCACCGAAGTGACCGAAAAAGTATGGGGTGATGAGCCACCGAGTAGTGATGCATTGAGGAGTCATATCTATGGCTTACGAACAGCAATCGACAAAGGATTTGATAATTCAAGATTAGAGACGATTCATGGACAAGGTTACAGACTCAAAGCATAAAGAATACCCAAGTATCTATCGTAAAATTCGCTGGGGTTTCGGTTTGATGACTTTTGCTATGTTTACGCTGTTTTGGTCGCTGATCTACATCGCTGAGAACAAACTTGAAGTATTGAGTTTGCATCATTGGCTGGATACAGAAATGGCGCTCTACAAAACCAATTACCAAAATCAGGGGTGGGATGCACCTTTACCCAATATGCTGGAATTTGACTCATATTGGAGTGAGGCGCCCACGCCGGAGTGGCTGCTGTCGTTTACGTTTCCTGGTTATTACGAGTATCTCCTAGGGGATGAGGATAAGCATTTTGTGGTGTTTAAGCACCCATCTGGACAAGGTCTCATGTACATTGTTTTCCAAGATGACTCAGACGACTATTTGGATGATTACGAGAGCTCCTTGCACCAATTCACTTTTCTCTTAGGTGGCTTGTTCTTTATTATCATGGTCTCTTATGGTGTTTACATGGTGCATATTCTTTCTCGACCGTTAGCGAAAATCGAGGATAAGATTGGCCGAATGCAACCGGATAAACCTCAGTTTAAAGTTGATACGAAATTCAGTGAAACTCGTCATATCGAGCAGACGTTACTCGACAGTAAAAATGAAATCGCGAGTTATTTTGTCCGTGAGCAAGAGTTCAGTCGATTCGCTTCCCATGAACTTCGCACGCCAATCATGGTGATTAAAGGCTCTGCGGATATCCTAGATCGGGTACCGGAGCAGGTACCGATCGCAGAGAAGGCCGTAGCGCGTATTCAATCCGCCTGTGATGAAATGCGGGTATTAACTGAAGTGTTCTTGCTACTGGGGAAAGAGAAGGTCGAGGCCCAGCATTACGCGAACCACGTTTTATTAGTTTGCTTGAATAAACAATTGGCTGAATTGGCGCCATTGTTTGCTAAGCAAGGCGCACAGTACAAGCTAGAAGAGACAGATAGTTGCGTGGTGTATGCTCCCGAAAGCTTTGTCACTATCGTGATTAACAACTTGATCAAGAATGCGTTCAGTTACAGTATCGGAGATATTGAGATTACTCTCGGTGGTACTCAGTTAACCATAGTTAACCGTCACGATGGTAATGAGACGTACAACGCTGGGTATGGTTGTGGTTTAGTGATTGTTGAGCGTATCTGCGAACGTATGAGTTGGTCTTTTGAACTTAACGACGATGGTGTGAGGTTTACTGCCAAAGTGAATTTTTACAATTAAAACTGACTGTTTGTGTTTAAGCCAAGTCAACGGATAAATGAAAAGAAAATGCCTTAACGTGTGTTAAGGCATTTTTATTGTTTAACTTACCAGTTATTGTGAGTGATATTTACCACTGTTGAGTTCAATTTTAGACGCTTGTACGCGACTGTCGGCATTTAGATAGTCACTAATGCCCAGAAGGTCTTGATCATCCGAGGCTTTAAAAACGGCGGATTCACCTCGTGCAAAAACGACTTCAAGTTTGAGGTCCTGAGCTACAGCTTTTGCGTCTGCCCGGTTTTTTACCGTAACAAAAATAAGTCCAGTTGCCTTAGATACGTGACTAAACGCACTTTTAAATACTTCGTCGCCAGCGTGCAGCTCTGCCACTTCGGCAAGGCTATCAACAGAAAGTTTTCGGTAATCTTGACCGTTAATTTTTACGGAATCAGACGCCACAAACAGTTCAGGTGTTGGCTGCTGAAGCAATTTTTGCTCAGCTTGGACCGCCGATGCCGCTGACGTTAGAGCCAGAATAGATAATGTGATTAATTTCATGTTAGTGACTCCTTAGTGACCGAAAATACGCATAGACCAGTTTTTAATAACGCCAGGTTTTGCATTGTTTGCCATAGGTACATCGTAGATTGCGGAAGAATTAAAATAGGCAATGAATGAGAACACCTCATCGCCGTTGGTATCGATTGCTCGCAGTGTCCATTCACCTTTTGCGTTTTCACCGTAGAATTGGTTAGAGAGCATTAATTGGTTTTCATACCCGACGATAGATGGGTCCAGTGATTGGCCAACTAGGCCGTTACGTGGCGTTTGTAAAACAGAGCGCGTTCCCGATGGAGAAAGTAGCTCGATTGCCAAATCTGGTAGACGAGAGTGCTCAAGTGTTAATTTCACTTGTACTGATTCGACAGTGATGTCATCGGTCACATCAATCACTGAAGAACCACCTGCCAAGCTTGCGTCTGGAACACTGACTTTCGTCGCATTGTTCGTCCAAGGTGTAATGATCTGTTTTGGCAAAACATTGTTCGTCATACGAGCACGCTTCATTGCTTCATCTAGGTTGACCGCGCCAAAACCATAGAAGGTATGGAAGTCAACGCCAGCGGCGTTTTTCTGCCATGGCGAAATCGCCTCGTAGCTCACTAAGTCACCTTGGTTATTAACGAACTCCAGTTGAACGCCTGGGTGTTCTTTGTTTGTTACGCTGGCTGTTTCTGCAATTAACGCGCGAACATCGCGAGCGGTTAGCGCGTGGTTTGTCGACATGACTGCAGCAATTACACCGGAGGTGTTTGGTGCTGCTGATGACGTACCATTCATTGTGCTGGTGTAGTTACAATTTGGGTCTTGGTCAGTACCACCATGCAGGCCGTTAATACCGATATCGTCACTGGTGTTTTGACCTTCTTCACACCCCATCAAGTCGGTGGTCAGCATTGCAGGAAAATCTTGACCGTATTCGCCAGCGGGTGCCGCAACCCAGACATTTGAGCCGACTGAAGAATAACTGGCACGAGTACCATTTGCACGCAATGCGCTGGTTACTAGGTTGTAGTAGTTCGAATTGTCGTAAGACTGCGCTGCGTTGTGCATAGGTAGCCCGTTGTTGTTACCGCCAGAGAAAAAATTACTCGGCAATACAAAGAATCGACCCGTATTGAAGTAGCGATAACCGTTACCTGCTGATTTGACGAATAAGGCACCACGACCCCAAGCGTTATTCTCGCTAACGTCCTGCATGACATCCAATTCTAATTTGAACTGAGGGTCGTTTTCATCGAAAGTAATCGGGGAAAGGGGGCTAAAGCCATAACTTTGGTTGAATACGCGAACGTCGCTCGTTGACGTGTCTGCACCGTGAGAGATTAACCAACCTTCAGTAGTTTGATTTGCGAGCCAGTTAAAGCCCAAAAGGGAAGAGCGAGAAGCGACACCGCGAACGCCTTCGTTGTTGTTACCAACAGCACTGATGAGACCAGCAACCGCTGTCCCGTGCCCATTGTTATCAACTGGATATTCAGCTGGGTAGGTAGAATCTTCAATGAAGTTCTTGCTGCCCTCGACAACGTTAGCTGCAAGATCTGGGTGATCGATCTGTACACCGGAGTCTATGACAGCGACTTTTACACCGACACCTGCAATGCCCATTGCTTGTGTCAGTTTAGTGTTTAAATCATTACCAGCGATGGCAGGATTTGCTGCGAATGCAGATTGGCCAATGTTGTTTAAGTGCCATTGCTCTGGGTAGAGCGGATCGTTAGCCGAAACGGCAGGTGCTAGGCCTACTGCCAACATTGCAGTAAATAGGCGATTAATGCGTGTTTCCATTTTTGACCTCATGTCTTTGTTAGGAACTTTAATACCTGTTCGATATTCCTTTAAGCAGGTATTAATAAAGTTAACGATTACAAATGGAAACGAAAACGGGTCACGCCTTATTTAGTTTTATTTTTCGACGCACGACATTATCTTGGTAATGAGTGCTTGAGTTCATATTGGTATCTAGATAAGAGCAGAAGAGGTTGCGTGTTTAAAAAGCAGAAAATTTAGTGCTTTTTTCTGCTTTTTATAGAATTGATTGGTTTATATAGCAGGTCGTGTGGTTGGCTTAGGTTCTGTAGGGCCTTGTTCTTTATTAAAAAGTAGGCCGTCAACGACTTTTTCTATGTAGGTCATCTTATATTCCTGATCACACCAACGTTTGTTTAAACCGCGGCGGTTAAACTCAGCGCCTATTGCCACGCGTGTTTGACTAGATGCCCGTTGGTAATATAACGTTTCGCATAATTGTATGTTACTCATTTGCTGAGCGTACACATTGACACTACTGCTTCTCATCCCTAATTGTGCGGCTTGTTGATTGCTGCATGCCACTAATATAAAGGGGGACAGTACAGCGAGAATCCATTTTTTTTTCATTGTGTTTTCTATGACGTCGAGTGAATTTGATACTGGTTTCGACCAGATTGCTTAGCATTATACAGAGCTTGATCTGCAGCCAGAAACCATTGGTCCCATTGGTTTTTCATACTTTGCGCACTAAGTTCATTAACTGCGCCGATTGAGATCGTCGCGCTTAGTGAGTCAGAGTCAACCACGAGGTTACTGTTTTCTACAGCAAGTCGCAAACGCTCTAGTGTTTTTGCACAGTCGGCAGCAAGTTTAATTTCAAAAAGTAGTACGAACTCTTCGCCCCCCCAACGAACAAGTAAATCATCCGCACGAGTTGCCTCGTCGAGCGCATGTGCAACGTTCAGCAGCATTTTGTCCCCAATATCATGGCCGAATTGGTCATTGAAGGCTTTGAAGTGGTCGATATCGATGACGGCAAGGGCGAACTTGCGGTCGGGGCTTCGACGTGCCATTTTATCCAGCCAACTGGTGAGATAGCGACGATTATACACTTTAGTTAATGGGTCTGTGGTATTTTGCTGCGCCAGTTCCTCGTTCACTTTATTCATTTGGTGTATATAACCAAATAACCAAAAACTCGCGGCGGCAATTACGAGAAAATAAAAGTTTTCACGGTAGCGCTGGGATTTTAGCTCAGAGGCTTGAAGTGCGTTCTTTGCTTCGAGAAGGGTTAATTCGTTCTGGGCCAGTTTTGCTTCAAGGTTGAGTTTTATGTTAATCATCTCCTCATCATGAGCATGGCTATCAAAGCTTCTTTCTAAGTCTCTTAAACGGTCCAAGTTATCGAACGCTTTTTCAAAGTCCTTTAACTTTTGATAGGAACGAACAAGCACTAAATAGGCGGTCATTTGTTGCTGGGTTTCTTCGCTTGTCGTTTCACTCAGGCTATTTAATGCTGCAGTAGCACTCTTAATCGCTTGCTTATATTTACCATCTTTAAGGTAAGTTTCAGCAAATGCTTCGTAACAGACGGACTTTAAGCCTTTTAAATGCTGTGGGTTCGGAAGCTCCAAGCATGCCTGTGCAAGCTCATAAGACTCCTCTATCCTGTCAAGTTCACTGAGAATTCGGGATAAGTTGGCGATTGAATTGTGTTTGATTTTAACAGAACCGGTCTCCATCGAGAGTTTAGCTGCTTTATCGAAATCACGCTCTGACTCTTCGTGTTTCCCCATACCATAGTTGATAATACTTGAGTTCGCATACATGATGGCAAGGAACAGAGTATTATTGTACGTATTTTTACTGTTTAGGTATCCGTTAATGGCTTTGTCTAGATAGGTTTTGGCTTGTTGCCAGTCTGACAGTTCCACGTAAAGTGAAGCGATGTTATTGAGTGTCATGGCGATTTGGATTTCAAACTCAGATCCCTCAAGTAAATCGTAAGCCGTTTGGTAATGCTTTAACCCCGTTTGTATTTGAGAACGCTGAACTTCGGCATTACCTAGCCAACGGTAAGCTCGACCCGTGAGAGAGTGGTAACCAATTTGGCGAGAGATATTGATGACGTCATGTAAAAGGAGTTCGGCTTGCCACACTTCATCCGAGTCTAAGAGTTCAATAGCTTGGTTTAGCTTAGCTTCTGCTACCACCCAAGGTAATTTATTTCGTTTACCGAACTCAATAAGATCAGGGGATTGATCAACAGGAATACCTTCGTAACGTTCTAAATAAATGCGGCCGAAATAATAAAGAGCCTGTGAATCTGCTGATGCGTTTTTGGGTAATGTTAAGTTGACTAGACTGATTGCGTTAGGTCGATCGATAGAGTTGAAATAAAACTCCAACATCGACTCGTCTTTTATCGAGAGGTTATGTCTTAGATAGCTTTCTGCCTTTGCATTAATCGCTGCTAAGCTTTCCGTTGAATACAGAAGACCAAACACAATCGGTATTAGGTACCGTAGCTTATTAAACGGTAATAGTTTTAGACGGTTGAACAAAGCGAAGCCTCAAATTGAAACACTTAAGAAGTCTAACATTTCTCTTCTACAAATAATTGCCATTGAGTTATTTGTCTCGGTATAAAAAAAAATGCGTGAAAGCAGATCACACAAATAATGGTTTTTTTACAAAAATAAATGAAGGGCTTCGTTAGCTGAAGAAAAATCAGTGGCTCCATGTTAGGTTTATTGCATAAGTATTATGATTTATGGCGTAGGACATAATTGAATTATTAATGCTTGAAGGCCAAGAAATACGGCGCAGAGGTTGTTGTTCGAGGAATATCTAGTCCGGCTAAGATTTCATATTAATGTCATAAATATTTAATATCAATATGCATTGTGCAAATGGATGTTTTAGGTGTAGTGTTATAGAGTGATAAAAAATTAGGCTTATAATCAGTGGTTAATAAAGGAGAACGCCTATGCATAACGAAATGATTCAACCTTGTTACCTTGGTATTATCGGACGTATTTGTATCGCGTCATTACTTATGATTGCCAGCGTTTTTACGGTTATATATTGAGATAGTCATCTATCGTGATCGAATAGAAACTTACAGCAAATTTCAGGGATTACCGGAACACAATTAGGTAATAATGATAAGGTATATCCCTGAAAATCGCCCCCAAGTTTTTGCTCTTAACGAGACAAACTAAAAATCAACGCGCTGACTGCGACAATTCCCATTACCAGCACAAAATAGTTTGACACTTTTCCACGATATTTCTGCAGCCCTTTTACCTTGTGAACGGCTAACATCGGCATAATGAATAATATCATTGCAATGATCGGGCCAGATAGCGACTCCATCATACCCAGAATACTTGGGTTTATGATCGCTGCAATCCAAATAGATACGAACAATACCATTACGCTGATGTAATCCACGCGTTGTTTTGGCATATCTGAATGCTTAGTTATCAATCCATTCAGGCTTTCTCGTGCCCCGAGGAAGTGACCAAGAAAAGAGGATGTTATCGCCACAAACGCAACAAATGGGCCTAACGCCGCAATAAAAGTGTTGTCCGTTACGTTCGCTAAGTAGGTTAACACAGACACATTTTGCTCTTTGGCCTGTGCCAATTGGTCCGGAGATAATGTCAGGACGCAAGAGAATACAAACAATAGGACAAACGCGATCAGCACAATGCCAGTGCGGCGCAAAATAAGCTCTGACTTCTCATCTGCCATCTTGCCATAGTGACGACGTTGCACGTTGGCAAAGCTTGAGATTGCAGCCGCATGACTGAAAGAGAAGATCACTACAGGTATTGCTAACCATATGGTGCTCGCAAATGAGGACATCTCTGGTACCACTGTATTCGGCATGTTCCAGTTTGGTATTAGGTAGAATGATAGAAACGCCAGGATGGCTATCAATGGGTAAACCATGATAGCAAAGGCACGCAGCATTACTCGTTCACCAGCCATCATGATTGAAATTAGACTAAATACTAAAACACCTGACAAAAGCACACGCGGTAATGGTTCCATACCTGCTTGATTGACCATAAAACTCTCAACGGTGTTAGTGATGCCAACGCCGTAGATAAGAAGGATTGGGAAGATGGAAAGGAAGTAAAGCAGTGAAATTACCCGGCCAGCTCTCGCGCCAAAATGCTCTTCTACCACATCAGTGAAGTCAGCGTTTTTTATCTCTGATGACAACACAAAGCGAGCGAGGCCTCTATGGGCTAAATAGGTCATTGGGTAGGCAAGAAGTGCCATGACAACCAGCGGCCAAAAACCACCTATACCCAAGTTAATTGGCAAGAATAGAATACCAGCGCCAACGGCAGTTCCAAACAGGCTTAATAGCCAGTGAGTGTCGTGTTTTGTCCAAGTACTATCGGTGGCTAATTTACCTAGATTTAACGCATATCGAGAATCTTTCACTTAAAACTCGCTTTTATAAAAATAATAATCGCGCGAATGTTATATGTTTCAGTGATATTTATCACATTGACTCAGTGGTGAATCATGCTAGTGAAAAGGTGATGATGCAAACTATCAAACCAATAACTTTGCGAAAGTGCGATATATAATTTTGTTTATTTATATGTAAACCAGATTTATATCGTAATTTTCTATGGATTTGTAGTTTTTGATATTGTGGCCATGAATTCGTAGACTACATCGTAATTTAGGCGATGAGATGTATTAGTCATTTAAAAAGTGAACGTTCAACTCTGTATACCCCGTTGAGTCATCCATCTTTCTTGTAAATCTCAGCTTTGAGTAGCAATGAAGGATAAGCTCTGCTGTGGTATCAATCACAGTGCCTTCCATTAAATGACCGCCCCAGATCTGCCCACTTCGATCAGAAGCTGAGATATGAATGTGTTGATGCTCGGGTGTCAAAGTGCCCATGATAGAGACAATTTCAAATGGCTCTTGTTTGTTTAACGCACTTTCCGCGCCCGCCAAACGAAGGTTGAGTTCAGAGATACATCCAACACATGAAGCGATTGAACCTGCTGTGATTCCGTGTTTATCGACGAGTTTTGCTATGCTCTGCTTCAAATCCATGCCTTTGGTGAGGCGTACTGCTATTACTTCAATCGACATGTTATTTCCTAATCAAAACCGGCCAGCAGGTCTGCGCGGACCCAAAGTCACACTAAACAAACAAGCGTTAAAAGTGTTTTACAGTAGTCTTTTTACTGAACATTTAAATACTAGCGATAGTGTAACTTTAACGATTGCTTAGAAGAAGAGAAAATCGATGAATTGTGACACGATGCTAAACCTTAATGACGTTGTCGTTGGGTGCTCATATTGTCTTCTTTCGTGTACTGCTCTTCAATTTTCGGTTTTCTCTTCTTTTTCTTGCCTTCTTCTATAATTAGAGTTGTTAATAAGTTACCTCAATTGGTTCCTTCAATGTTTGAAGCATTGCGCTGTTAGTCCACTATTACTCGATTTCTTCCCGTAATGAAGGACATCAAGTAACAAGGAGAAGGTATGTGTATTCGAAGTAGAACCATCAATGCTGTGGTGTGTATGTTACTCGTTGCTTCGGCGTGCGGATTCGTTGCTATGTATCAAAGCCACATTGAGCAACATCAGAAAATTGAGCAGCTACGAGTCCAATTGATGGAAAAAGAACATCAAATAGTTATCTCTAATGAAGCGTTGTCCTATGTTCGTTATCAACATCAGCTTCTAGCAGAAGATTACAGACGTTTTAGAGATGAGCAATCCATGAATGGCATGCTGCAATAATACAAGCAAGGAAAGGCATGAAATCTATATTGTTGGTCGACGACAGCAAAACGGTGCTCCTCTACATGACCAGTGCACTGCAAAAGCAGGGGTATGAAGTTGTTGCTGCAGAGGACGGTGATGCAGCGTTACAATTGCTGACTTATCGAACAGATATTCAGTTTGTGCTCAGTGACTTGATGATGCCGGGCCTCAATGGTTTCGAGCTGTGCCGTCAACTTAAGTCTTCTGCATTCTCACGTTATATTTTTTTTGTACTTTTGTCCTCATGTAACGATCAGGCATCCATCATTAAAGGCATGGATACAGGCGCTGATGACTTTATCGATAAGAAGACTTCTGTCGCTGAACTGCATGCGCGTATCCGAGCTGGCTTTCGCACACTGGAGCTGCATAACGCCCTTACTGCAAAGAACCAAGAACTCGCCCTCGCATATCAAACTATCCAACAAGACTTGGATTCTGCCGGCGAGTTAATGGCACAGCTTCTGCCCGCAGAGGAGCAGGTCCAGACTGCACAATTCAGCTATACCTACGTGCCTTGCACTAAGATCGGCGGAGATATGTTGGGATATCTAGAGCTTGATGACGTGCATGTCGCATTTTATGTCTTCGACGTTTCCGGGCATGGTATTTCTTCCGCTTTAATGGCGTTCTCTATTCAACAAACGCTGTCACAACGTAACAAGTCAGACTCAATAATCTTGGACTGGGGTGAGAACGAGTACCGTGTGCGTGAGCCAGTAGAAGTGATTGAAAGGCTTAATCGACGTTATCAACAATCGCCTAACAGTAAGCTCTATTTCACCATCGAATATGCTGTCTTAAATACTGAGACGGGTGAATTAAATTATTGTACTGCTGGGCATCCAAAATTTGTCTGGCAACGAGCTGCGCAGGATACTTTGAAACAAGTGGGGGATAACAATTTTATGGTCGGTGCATTGAAGTCAATAACGTATCAAGGCGGAAGTATCCATCTGAAGCCCAATGATGCACTTTGGTTTTTCTCTGATGGGCTGTTGGAAGCGAAACAAGATGATGAGCTTTATGGCATAGATAGACTGCTATCGAACATCGACGGCAGAAAACCGATGCCTGGAAATGCACAGACCAGTGCGGTGTTACAAAAAGTGCAAAGCTGGCAAGGTAAGACAGAAATGGATGACGATGTCACTCTGTTAAGAGTGCAATGGTTGGGGCCAGAACAGTTTAAACGCCACGAGTCACCGTGTATTTTGCTCCAGAAATCCTATCAAGCGTCTTTAGAGACTTCACGACAAGGCGGTAGGGATTTACTTGAATTCCTTGAGCGACACTCAGTTTCTCATCATGTTGCTCAAGCACTGGAGCTGTGTGTGGTTGAATTGATGAATAATGCTTATATTCATGCTTATCGGGAGCAGAAGGGAAATAAGGTCGAGTTAGAATGTGAAGTATCGACAGGGAAAATCGCATTTGTTGAATTGCGCGTGGCTGATTATGGTCTGCGTATCGACGACGGTGTCTTCCAACGTTACGTCGAGCAACAGATTGAGGCTCCGAGCTTATTTGATGAGGTTTGTTGGTTACCTTCAGGGCGAGGGTTGATGTTAATTGCTCATATGTCTGATTCGCTTTCGGTAGGCAGCCAAGCGGGACGAAACGTTTTTACGGTGAATCGATCACTTTAGTGAGACTTTACTTGGTTTCGAATGCTCTTTCATCAGTTCTACTGGCGGAAGTCCTCAGTCTGTAAGTCGCTTTTTGAGCTTTCTTTGCTGAAACAGGGACACAGAATTTCCAGCAAAGCTTTGAAACAAAGATCTCAAATACTCATTGTTTAAACTTTAAGCCCAAGATGTTATAACATAACAATTGGTGTTCTAAATTGATTTAAGTATTATGAAGTTTGTCCGCTACTCACTCATTGCTATCGCTGTCACTGCATTCTCTCTCGCTGCCTATCTCACCGATCAATTAAAAATGAAAGCAGACGAAATAGCCGTCAAGGTCACACCTTATTCCGATCTGGAAACTCACCCATTCAACGCACCTAAAGTCGATGAGCGGGCGACAAATACTGAGTTTGTTGCAGCAAGCAATAAAAATATTGCGCGAATTCATTACTTCGTCAAAGTGGGTGACACGCTGAGTAAGATTTTCTCTTCATGGGGTATCCCTTACGAAACCACACAAAAGCTTCTCGAAGCCGACTTATCCACACTTAAGCTCGACACTATCAAACCGGGCGACCATCTTGAGTTTTTGATAGATAAAAATACTGAGACACTCAACCAGGTGATTTTCCATGAGAGTCTTGTCGAACAAGCGATTTACAAGAAAAACGAAGATGGAACTTTTGATTATGATTTTGTCGAAGAGCCCGGAGAATGGCGCGAGGAGATGTACTCCGGTACGGTCAATGGCAGCTTTTCTTTGTCTGCGCACCAACAAGGCTTAACCACAACCCAGATTGCAAACATCACACAACTGCTACGCGATAAAGTGAATTTCGCTCGCGAACTTCGTGTTGGTGATTCTTTCTATGTGTTAGTTCGTCGCCAATATGTTAATGATCATTTAACGGGCAATACAGAAGTAAGAGGCATTGCCATAAATATGCGTGGTAAACATGTGGAAGCGTTTTTGGCGGAAGATGGACGCTTTTATGACCGCGATGGAAATAGCCTGGAGCAAGCGTTCAATCGTTACCCAATCGATAAGCAGTTTCGTCACATAACCTCATCATTTAATCCTCACCGAAAGCACCCTGTGACGGGGCGTATATCGCCACACAATGGCACAGACTTTGCCACGCCTGTCGGTTCGCCAGTTTACTCTATTGGAGATGGGAAAGTGATAGTGGTTCGTAATCATCCCTATGCCGGAAAATACTTGGTGATAGAACACAACAGTGTTTACAAAACTCGATATTTGCATTTGAGTCGCTTCTTGGTAAAGAAAGGCGATAGCGTAAAACGTGGACAGAAAATTGCGTTAGCGGGAGCAACAGGTCGACTAACGGGTCCACACTTACATTTTGAAGTTTTAGTTCGTAATCGAGCGGTAGACGCAATGAAAGCAGACTTACCATTAGTGAGCTCTATCCCGAGCAAAGATAAAACAGCATTTTTGGCAAGAGTTGCAGAGTTCGATGATATGGTTACCATCAGGAAAAAGACCAACAACAAAAAAGTTTGAGGCGACATCTGGACTCTTTGCACGCTAATTACGTTACTGCGGGTCCCCATTTTTTTAGAGTGGATGAAAAATAAATGGCAGAGAAATTAAATAGAGCAAAAGCGTAAAATTGTCAGCGAACTTAGATTTTACTTGGATAAATACTAAGGCTGTTTCGGATTGCTTAGTTTTTATTTTTCGGTTTTCTATAATATAGAATTAATACTCTATTTATTAATTTTTTATTAAAAGATATGTGATTTCATTGTCAAATTTAAGAATGGATAAATGGATAATAATCACTTTGCTATTTAATAATTATTTTAAATGTAATGGGTTAACACATTTGTCGAGCTTATTAATTGTGCGAAGCTAACGACGCGTTTGTCTCACGAATTTATGTTTTAGACTGTGTAAGCAAATATCTTTAAATGCTTGGTTACGCAATAACGACTTGGTTTGCAGACGCGGTGACGGTATAAAGAACTGGCGGGTTTTACTCGAAAGTTGTCTAAAAATCATACAAGATATGATCGTTCTATTGACCAAGTACCTTTGGGGAGTGAGTTTCCACACGCTTTTTGTATAAAAATATTAAAAATCAATAGCTTAATCTTTTTTCTCAGCTTGAACTGATGATGGGGATTTGCATGAAGCCATCTGATATAGGATTAATTCCCATAAAATGTGGTCAGATTTTTATTATTCTTCGTGTTTTATAGGCGTAAGACCGTTAACGCTACTCTTGTAAAGAAGATGGTACTTTAGTGAATGTTTTTTAATTTGTTTTATCTAAATTAAAAAAATCTAATCAATGGTTGTCTATAAATAGGGAATGAAATTAATCACTATATAATGATGCGTTTTTCCTCTGAAAAAGATAAATTTTGATATTTATCCCAGAAGTGATAATTAATTTTTGTCTTGGTTATTTTTGCTTATAAATTAAGTGCGATTGCAAGGGGTGATTGGATGCTCAATTGCAAGCTTTAATAAAATAACTAAATAATTAATATAAAACTAAGGATATTAAAAATGTATCTAAGAAAAAGCAGTGCTGAAAAGAAAAGCTCCATTGGCTATCGAACGTTAGGGCTAACAATGCTGTGTTCTGGTTTATTGTTAAATCCAATTTCACAAGCCATGGCAGCAGAGTTCAACACCGAAGTGGTCGCCGAGACTGAGAGTCAATACTGGAGCACTTATAAGCTGGGCATCACGAACACAGGTCTAGATAGTGCGAGTATGCGTGAAGCTGTGATCGAATTTGTATTGCCAGTGGCGATTAACGACATTAGCTGGGCCTCAAACCATCTTTCATACCCATCATGGGAAATTTCTCATACTCCTCAAGCAAATGGTGTGTTGAACTCTGTGAGATTGAAATTCCCCGAGGGCTCTTGGGTTGATACTGAATTGGCTTCTGGTGAATCTGCAGCATTGACGATTTCTTTCGGTGGTGAGTTATCTGATCTAAACGCGTTTGAAAATTCAGTGTCGGTAAAAATTGATGGCGCCGTTGTTCCGACGCCAGATTATTCACTGGAAATCTTAGCGCCTGCGCAAAATACGATAGTTTACACCGGTAGCAACGTTGAGATCATAACGAGTGTTGAGGGTGAAGGTCCAAGTAAGCTTGAATTCTGGGTAAATAACACTAAGGTCGGTGAGCAATCTGTTACAACGGGAACAGAAGAATACCAGCAAGTTTGGGCGCCTAAAGAAATCGGTCCGGCAGCTATCACAGTGATGGCCTTTGATGAAAGTGGCGACAAGCTTACAGAACAAGTGGTTAAGGTAACGGTAGACTCAGAATCGACGGCACCGAATCCACCGGTAATCGATTTTATTTCGCCAGAGGCAGGTTCTTCACATCAAAAAGGTGACAGCATCACCATTTCTGCACTTGTAACGGACGCCGATGATGACTTGAAGACCGTCAAGTTTTTCGCAAATGAAGCCGAAGTTTGTTCTCTTGATGCGAAAACAACTCAAGATTTTTCGTGTGATTGGACAGCACAAGATGCTGGTTCAACAACGCTACGTGTTGAAGCTCAGGATGATGAGCAGCATGTGTCTCGCAAGAGTCTAACCGTTACGGTGACTGATACAGGTACAAGTTGTGGTGATGTCCCTCAATACAAAGACGGTGTGGCATATAAAGTCGGTGACGAAGTTACAAACATTGGCAATATCTACTCATGTACCGTTGCGGGATGGTGTGGTAACCCTGTATGGACGCCGGGTACTGGTCATACAGACTATCCACAAGCTTGGAAAGATGCATGGAGTGAAGTCGGAGAGTGTGATCCGAATCCTGTGCCAGTAGTGGACGTAAAATCGCCACAAAATGGACAGAAAATCGCGCCAAATCAAGCGTTCCAAGTGGTTGTAGATGCAACGGATGATACCGAGGTTGTCCGAGTTGACGTTCAATTGAACGGTGAAGTTGTCGCGACGGCAAGCACACCTTCGCAGGGTGATACCTATAGCATCACGGTTCCTGCTCAAGTTGAAGGTCAATACACGCTGACAGTCAAAGCTTACGACGAGAAAGGCGCAAGTGCGGAAGCTGCACCAATTTCTCTGGCGATCACCGATAAAGACTTGATTGTTGCACTTTCGTCTCCTGTCGATGGTTCAAGCTACTTCGAAGGGCGTGCGATTTCGATCCAAGCGGATGCAAAGAGTTACGAAGGCGATATTACCTCGGTGAGCTTCATTGCCAACGGTACCGAGCTGTTTAAAGATACCGAAGCTCCATACGAATACGAGTGGTTAGGTGTTCAGAAAGGGACATACGCTATTACGGCGAAAGCGGTGAATACGGCGAACCAAGAGCAAAGCTCTGCAACGTCTAATATTACGGTTAAAGAAAGCACAGGCGGCGGCGGTTTAGTCAATAACCCAGACCGTTCTATCAGCTACCTAACGTCTTGGGGCCTGAGCGATTACCAAGAGCTGTTGAACTCAGAAGGTGATGGTTACCTATTGTCATTTGGTAAGTGGGACGCAAGCGGGAACATTACGATCTCTGATGGTATGCTAACGGCACCTGATTACAACCCAGATTGGATGCCTACAGAGTACCTTGCATGGTCAACGCTTAAACATGAAATTGAAAATGTTACTATGATGGTCGCATTTGGTGGTCAAACGTACGAAAGCATTTGGTCGGCAATCAGTACGCCTCAGAGCCGTGAAGCGGTTGCTACCGGATTGGTTGATTTAGTGCATACACCGTTCCCTGTGTACAAAAAGAACCTGAAACCTGAAGAGGTCGAAGGTGAGTGTCTTGCTACGAAAACGGATGGTAGTTGTGACTACAGCAAATTCCAGTTAGCCGGATACGTCAATATCGATGGCCTAGATTTCGACTTCGAGAAAGGCGCTCGAATTACGGATAAAGAGAACCAGGATTTGACTGCGTTAATTAAGTTGATTCGTGAGAAAGTGGGTAATACTAAGGTTCTCTCTCTGACAACCTACCACGTAGGTGCAGACCCTGTAGAGTGTGAAAATGACACCGTATTCGAAAATTGTTCTTACATTGAAGAATCTGGCCGTTCATCCCACCACGGTGAGGTAATTGACCTACTGACAGCAACCAAGAATGATTTTGATTTCTTCAACGTAATGACGTACGACGCGGGTCGCAACTTCTTATACAAAGTTGCGATGGCGAACTACGCAAAATACGTTGGAGACAAGTCGAAGATTGTTTTAGGTAACACGATCAATAGTCAGTGGGCACCAGGCGGTAACTTTGTTGAAACGTATGAGAACAACCTAGAGCGAGCTAAATGGCAGAAAGATAATGGCTACGGTGGTTTCTTTATGTGGACGCTAGGTTCAAACAACCAAGGCTTGAAGATGACAGAGCAAGTGGACTACTTTAACGACATGATCAGAGTGAGCAAATAGTACACATATCATCTTGTAATCTACCTTAATAACGGAAGGCTTTTATGCCTTCCGTTATTTATTCAATTTCTATCATGGGAATGCTTTTGTTAGCTGTATTCCCGTGCCAATCTCAAACAAAACTAAGTGGTGACAATATGTCGACATTAGATTCTGACCAGTGCCAGAAAGCGACTCCGCACGACCCAAATAACCCCATGCAACATTACGATGTGTTCAGTAAATGGCTTCATTGGATTATGGCAGTGATTATTATCTATGCCACGGTTGCTGGATACGGCATGTTATTTGTTATGGATAAGCCACAATTATTCCACGTTCTATCTACGCTTAATATGTCGTTTGCAACGATTGCTTCGGCACTATTGATTGTTCGGTGGGGATGGTCATTTTTTCGTAAGACGCCAGAGCTACCAGACACGATTCCAACGGCACAGAAAAGTATCGCTAAGCTGGCCCATGGCGTTCTGTACTTGGTAATGTTCGTTGTGTTTATCAGTGGCTTTTTAATGCTTAATCATGAGTATACATTTTTTTGGCTGTTTATTATTCAAAACCCAATTTCAAATCCTGAGGTGAATGCGTTCTTCTTTACTGTTCACCGTTTTGGTTGCGCGATACTCGCGAGCTTGGTGTTACTGCATGTGCTGGCAGCTTTGAAACATCATTTTGTAAATAACAATGATGTATTAAAGAGTATGGCGTTTGATATGTCTAAGCAAAATTAGCCATAAATAATATAGAAATCTATGTAACATACTATAAATAAAAAGGCTTGGAGTTAACTTCCAAGCCTTTTTATTAAATTATATCCGACTACTTTTTAAACGTTAGGTTTAAAGTGAGTGGAACTCGGTCCGAAACCTCAATTCCACCAGCCAATGCTGATAGTTTGGTTAAGTTTTCTGATGGGATGCCAAAATCTGCAGCACCGATGATGACAGGTGCACTTGAACTGACCATCACAGTGTTACCTGCATTAAGTACCACGACAGGGAACTCTATTGATTTAGTGTTACCAAATAGTGTGACTTCTGCAGGGACTTTTACTTTGTGTGACCCTTCACCCAGTGTTGTCCAATCGATTTTACCTGTCACTCGTACGGGTGCGTGTTTCGCTGACTCAAAGAATACTTCGTTAAGGCGTGTATTACGGATCGGAATACCAGTATTGATGCTATTCAAATCAATAACCACATCAAATTGACCTTCACTGTTAAGTGAACCGGATAGGGAATCAATGGTCGCGGGCTCGACAATATATTGCTTTTTAATGGTTGCCCAGCTTAGTGAGGACAGATCGGAATCAAGCGTATAGCTGTCGGCAGCAAAAGAGGCACTAGAAAAAAGTGCAACGGCGATACTAAAAGTGGAAAAAACCTTTTTCATTATAATTAACCTTCTATATATTGAAAAAGTATTATACATGATCTTCATTCAGGTTTATAAAATTTATTGTAAATTAAGTTTATTGACTTTGATTGGCGATAGATGTTATTGGAAATCAATTTATGGCGGTTAAATATCTATATTGCTCATATTACATCCAGTATTTAAAGATGTTAAAGTAGCGAGGCTTACCTGATTTAGAGATGAAAAATCGTTTTGAGTGTTTACTGGTTATTAATACTACTCTTGAGGTCACAAGGTATAAGAATTAACAACCTTGTAAATAGTGGTGATTGACAGATCATGTAAAAAATAACTCCGTTTGTGAAGCAAAAGGAGTTTAATATAGCTTAAACAATTATGAATGAATCATTATTAGGGAGTAATAACATGCTATGGATTATCACTAAATACCTAACGACTGCTGCTATTGTAGTACTGATATCTGAAGTCGCAAAGCGGAGTGATAGGTTAGGTGCTTTGGTTGCGGCTTTACCTACCGTGACCATTTTAGCATTGATTTGGATGCACATCGAAGGGCAAGGGATGGAGAAACTCTCCAATCACGCTTTTTACACCTTCTGGTTTGTCGTGCCTACGCTGCCAATGTTTCTCCTTTTTCCTTTACTACTCAGTAAGTATTCATTTTGGATGACTTTACTCATTAGTTGTGCCGTTTCTGTGGTTTGTTTCTTGATAACCAACTTGATAGCTAAGCAGTTTGGTATCAACTTGCTCTGATTCTTCTACCCGACTTTGTTAATCTCATTTTTACGTTGAGCAAAAAGCTGTTGAAGCTTAGCTTCAACAGCTTGCGCTATCAAATTAGTGGTTCTTTGACGTATTCGTTGAGCTTAAAATAAGCACACTAATGAGTTTAAGATCAACACAAGAGCTTCAACAAAGCGATTAATTTTTGTAGAGAGTATAATTCCTGTGGCTGTTAAAGTAATTTTGCATGCCGCCTAGGAAATGAAAATTCAAATCATTGCTGCTCGATGATTCGTTTTTCTTAACGCGAATAATGAGGCCTTGCTTGTCACCGTCACCACGTATTGTGGCTGCCCAACCAATTTTAGATGTTGAGGTTTCATAAATTACGAGTTCAGCATTATCTTCAGGAATCAAAATTCTATTTATGATGTCGTTTTCGGTGATTTCTTCACATCGATCACTGATAACTTTATATTCACTAATCTCCGTTACTCTTGTGGGGCAAACCTCAACAGAAATATTATTAAGGTCTCCCGGCAATACATTAGTAAAAGCAAAAGAGACAAAGGAGTCAGAGGCGTCTAGGTAGCTACCCTCTCTCTTTGGTATGTCGCCCCTGCGGGGAGTATAGTCATCAGCAAGTTCTGGTATCGTAATCCCAGACGCTAAAGGTGGAAGACGGAACGTATAATTTTTGTTTTCTTGTTCGATGTGGAAACTGGTCGAAACAAGTTCATTAGAACTCTTCTTTCGGTAGCTTTCTTGCCCAATATACATGCCATTTTCGTCAAAGATACCGTAATGCGCTAAGTTGTGTGAGGCTAAGTTTTTGACGACTCGAAACCCCATGTCACTAAGCAAAACTCTTTCTATGTCGCTACCATTTTTGACCGTTAATTCGATGGTAACTTTGCTTGGTTTGATACCACTTTCGAGGTTTTCGGAGGGTATTTGGAATGGTAACGCAGCTAGTTTCCATGTTTCTTGTTCTGATTCGTCTTCGCAATCATTAGGTACTTGTCGTGATAATTCACTCGATGTGTAAATGAGATTATCAGATTCGTCATAAAACCTTGCAGTAGCTGCGATCTTACTATCCTGGCAAGTATTGTTAAATTTATACCCATAGCTGAGCTCGTAGGTTGTATTAGTATCTAAACTAGGGATGAGTCTTTTATCTAAACCGATAGTATGTTCACGAGTATTTATGTTGCTGCCAAACCCTAATGCATTGAAGGAGATATTTTCAATTGGCTCTTCAGTAACATCGCTACTACCACTTATATGAGTCCACTTATCAGTTAAGTTACCGTAGTTACTGATTAAATTGAAGTTATAAAGATAAGAAGGTGCAGGCCTGATTATTGGTGAAGTTCGAATTTCTCCTTCAAGTGGGGAATTTTGAACAGCTTCATTAGCTTTTACATGGGATACAAGGGCTAGGGAGGTAATAATACCTAACATAATACGATTAAATTTCATCATAGGCTCCACGTTGTAATATTTGGATAGTTCAAACACCAGCTAGCGATTAGTGTTGATAGTGAATTATTTTACATACGAGCTCTCATACTATTTTTAAAATTATGCCACCTTAGATGAATTTATTCACAAATAATATAAGAAGACTTGAGTATATAGAAGTGTGAGCACAGGGCTACTTCATTTACATTCTTTAAGAACGTAAAGCTACCTGCATATTACTCTAATTTTTAATTCCAAAGATATATGTGGTCTTGAAAATGGATTGACCTTTGGCGACGCTTTAAATATAGGGCGACTTAGTTAAGGAGCATTGAAAAAGAGAGACCGGGCTCTCGCTCGTAATAGTTGCAAAGTGAAAGGTTCAAAGTCGTTTATATACTCATTTACTCATTTACTCATTTACTCATTTGCAGCTTAGCGCATCACCTAAAGGTCGAAAGTACGCTTGCATTGCTTGATGAATGGCGTGCCGATGCGCAATATCAGGATAGATCGGGAGGGTATCAGGCTTGATCGTACCAGAGACCAGATAAGCGTTTTCAATACCCGAGCACGATTCAATGACGGATTCAAAGGCCCGCGCCATCATTTCTGTGGGCTGTGAAAAGTACTTTAAACCCGTTGCTTTGTCGGCTTGCACACTCCGAGAGATATAATCGTGTTTGTCTTGGCCGTCGGCACTAAGTAAAGTCGCATCAAAGATCTTGAGCAAACGCTCGTTTAAAGGGTGTGGAAAGTGCTCGGTATTTCGCAGCCAACAATCGCTAGCGAAAATAGTGCTTCGCTGAGGGCCTGTTCGGTCACCGATATCAAATGCTTTATCCGCAATGTAATGGTCGAACGCGTGCCAAAACTCATGAGCAAGCGCACCAGCTCCCGCGTTTTTAGCCAATGCTAATTCACGTTGATTCGGGGCGTAATGCGCTTGAACTCCTTTTTGTCCTCCTGTGCCGAAAGCAAGGTTTAAATTGCCGCGAAGCCCTATGGCAGAAGGAGGGAGTGCTAATATGTAAGCCAAATCAGCTAAAGAATCGAATATCAAGTTTGCTGCGAGATCCTTTTCTTCATTGCTCACCCACTTACCAACACGGATGCTACCAATACCGAATGTTTCTTTGATATCGATGAACGACACTTGATCACCATGACGATAATCAGGGCCTTTGCGTGTTTTGTATTTAAAGCTGCTGAGCTGCAAGACATGCCTCGAAAGTAGTACAGATTTATATTTGTAAGATTATACCTGAATAGAAGGCTCAATAAGAGGCTGATATCGATTGAAGCGCCACTCCCGACTTTTAAGTTGCATTAAGACAAACTCGCGAACTTATCTAATCCATCTACACTATAATTAACGCTTTAGTTTTCAATAGGTTCGTTATAACGAACAACACCAAGCGTTTTCATTCAAATATGACCATTTGATTTGGGCATCATTTATCTTTTTAAACACAGTGGAGTGAGCAAACCATGGACCCACTAACTCAGGGATTAGTTGGCGCGTCTTTATCTCTATCGACGAGTAAAAAACAGCATATGGTGGCCGCGGGTGCGCTCGGTTTACTCGCAGGCATGGCTCCTGATTTGGATATATTGATTCGATCAAGCAGTGACCCGCTGCTGTTTTTGGAATATCATCGTCAGTTTACTCACTCTGTATTTTTTATACCCGTCGGCAGTTTTCTCTGTGCTTTAGCCTTACACCCTCTGATTGGGCAAAGGTTGGGGTTATTGTTCAAACAGAGTTGGTGGTATTGCGTGTTAGGGTATGCCACGCATGGACTACTGGATGCGTGTACCAGCTACGGCACTCAGCTATTGTGGCCCTTTACTGATGCTCGCTACTCATGGAATATCATCTCCGTGATTGATCCTGTTTTCACGCTGCCTATATTGGTCACCTTATTTTTTAGTCTGGTGAAACGTAACGCTTGGTACACGCACTTTGCTGTCTTTTGGGTGTTTACTTACCTTATCATTGGCATAATTCAAAGAGACAGAGCAGAAGAAGCGGGATGGGAGCTGGCTGAGGTCAGACAACATAAGCCCCAACGGCTGGTAGCCAAACCCACCTTTGCTAATACCCTAGTTTGGAAGGTCATCTACGAAACCGAGGAAGACTTTCATGTCGATGCGGTGAGATTGGGAACATCAATAAAACTTTACACCGGAGAGTCCATCGCAAAGTTAAACCTCGAGAAAGATTTTCCTTGGTTGTCTCTTACATCGCAGCAAGCCGAAGACATTGAACGATTTCGTTGGTTCTCGGATGGGTTTATCGCCCGTGACCCAAAGAGCGAGTTGCGTGTCATTGATTTGCGTTATTCTATGTTACCAAACGAGATCGACGCCTTGTGGGGTATTGAACTGTCTAAATTCGCGCATAAAAATACGCATGTGAAATACATTACAAATCGTGATAGTTCTCAGCAGTCGCGACTCGCTTTTCTCAAAATGTTAAAGGGTGATTAACTCGACGGTTTAACAGCTAACCAAGGTAAACAGTTTGCAGTACTCTAAGCTAAATAAGCCCTCTGGTTCTCGTTTCCTGATTGAGTTTGTATTTGCATCAGAGACAATAAACTCTGGTAATCGATGCTATAGCCCTTAAAATGCGCACACTAAAAATGATAACCAATTTAGAGTGATTTTATGCTTCGTGATTACACATTCGATTGTTTGGTGACTATGCCACGCCATGATCTGGAAGAGTTTAGTGCTCGCATGATCAGTAAAATGGTGCCAGAAGACGTGATGAATGAACTATTTACCTTCGACCAAGAAGAAGTAGATAGTGAAGACCGCATGTTATCGGCGCGTCTTGATGCGATGTTACGTATGACAGCGATCGCGCTAAGCGAAATTCAGCAAGCGTTTGATGAATCGGATAATGCCAAGCAAAATAGTGTGCGGATGACGCGCCTTGTCCTTTGGCACTTCTACGCTATTTCATTTCGTCTTGAAGAAGCGATAACGCTAGAAATGCACTGTGAACATGTTGAAAAGCTACTAGATAATACGCCAACAGATGTGTTTGCTTGGGTGAAAACGCTGACGGAGCTCCTGCATACTTACGCAGAGATCAGCGCGAAGAACAACCCACAAGGTTGAATTATATCAATCACAGCAGCTGTTCAGAATGACCTGTTCGATAGATTATGCAATGTGGGCGCTTTAGTGTTAATTAAGGCTTGGCTGATTTACAAGTTCCTTCCCTTGAGACTTTTTCTCTATAGAACGCGAAAAGAAGACAAAAGGGAAGGTTAGGTCACAAAGCTTGGCCCGCATAGCTCAGCTTAGATCACATCATTTAGTTCATGTAATCTAGCTCGCATAGCAACATGGTTAATTGACTGACGATGTTAATTAACCGACGATGAATGAGTTTTTTACCGAGCCGTCTTCATCTAATTTCTTTTCCATTACTCTTTGCAGTTCTAGGTGAGAAGGCAACTTTCCTTCATTAAATTGCCAATGGGTAGCGCCCAGAACACTGATGTCGTAATAGTCATGATTCCATTGCTGAAAATCTTCGCTGTTTGTGAATGATTCAGGCAACGACTCTACGTAAGAGCCTGGGTTATACGGAATTCCGACTTTTTCACCAATGGTCATGCATTCATGATAAGAGTGCATACCGCCGCCCACTAGGTAACCTACGATCGCCATCATATATTGCTTTTTGTCTTCCATCTCAGTGAGCGGGCCAAAGGCCTCTGCTGCTTGCAATAGAGACCCGGTTGTGCCAGATATACCTGCGCCAAATAGGAGGTTTCGTGAATCGATGTCATCGAAAAAATTGTTGGCTTCTGTGTGACTGGTGCGATTTACATCACGTTCGAACATATCGACACCACGGTTTCTTGGTTGCTCAAAACTCCCGACGATGTTTGCATGTTTATTGTCGGCGATACCCGCTGTGTGGGATGCTTGTGCCCCCGCTACGTTAGCTCTACCGCGATATTCTTTTTTGTCGAACCAATCCTGTCTTACCGTCTCTCCAAGTGCTTGATACTTCGCAAGTTGCTCACTGCCACCACCTAATTTCGGTAATACTTTTCGACCTACTGCATCATGAATTGAGATCTTCTGGTCCAAAGAGCCATTTTCAAGCGCATCCATGATTTTATTCCAGACTTGATCCTCTGACATCGTTTTAACATCTTGCGTTGAGATTCTTCCAAAGGACAGTCGTTCGTTAGTAAAAAAATAGTGGCCAATTTGTTTGGTAACCGTTGCCATCGTTTCTTTAGGGTTACTCTCAAACTTTTCCATCAGAAAGCTCTTTACACCCTCGGAAACTTTATTGACCGCTTTTTCGGTGTACTGATTCTTATCCAACGCGATTGCACCTAGTTCTGATGCGGCTAACCCTCTACGCTCCTGGCTTACCTCGGTGGTATAAGGTTTGAGATCACTTGCAATTTGATTAAACCCTCGATGTTCTCCGCTTTTAGCGTAAACAACGGTTGAGTCTGAAGTGATACCATAAGGAACATAGGACTCTTCGCTTGAGCGTGGCAGTTTACCATTCTGAAATTCACGTTTTACAAAGCCTTCCGGACTATCGAAATCTCGGATAATAAAGCTCTTGTCTAGACCTTTACCTTCGGCCGACGAGCCGCCCTGTGATATCACAAGTTGTTGAATTGATTTTGTTTCTTCTGCAGGTGAGTTTTTATTTATACCGTGATCTTCCGAACGGTTGATATTTGCCGCAGTTGTTGATACTGACCCAAAGTGAACATTCATAACATTTCCTTCGAAAATTAATGGCTGACATTTATTAACTCTGGTCAATGTATAAGAAAATTAATGATCCAAATATCAGTAAAAGGCGAATGTTTTTATTTTATGCTAACGGGATGTTCTAACTGTTGCGATCTTGTATTTTTAATAGGTCAGTGAAGGCTAAAGTTAGTGATTTACAATAAGAGTGCTTCATTCTCTTAATTTTCTCATTTTTAGAAACGTACCTTTACCCCATTACTCAGTGGATTCACATTGATGGTGATAGATATTAAAATACTTAAATTGGCTTTCATGTCATAAGGTAGTGCAGGAAGATATATCATGTTAAGGTATTTTGATACGAGTTGAGCGCTCATTTACTTAGGATTGTTCACACTTATTTAAATTATAGGTAGCTTTGTAAAGTCTTACGTTTTTATATTTTGTCAATAGTTAAGTTTTAGGTGTTTATGTTTTTTGCAACCAAAGTAATGTTTTAAATTATATTGATTAATACCTCATATACGGTTTGGCTTACATGTTTCCTAAAGCTAAATTCTTAACCAAAAAAACAATATTGAGCCAGTAAAACGCTACCTGTAAATCTGTGGTCCTTTATCTGAAGATAGTACAAAAGACCTGAATGTCTGATAGGGAGAAAGATCGCTTACATTTATAGCAATCATTTAATTGCATACACGGATTAATTTGATTAGTATTCGACAAATGAGAAGCATTTAAGCTAATTCGCTCATCGTTATTAGTGTCATTTTAATTGATAGCATCTTCAATGCAGTAGTTATAAATGTCTATTTATCAACTTTTCTGATGAAACTTATTCATGGACGCTGAGTGAACTTACCTTTATATCAACTAGGGTGTTATCTGCTCATGAATATGGTTCTTAGTATTAGCCGGACAACATAAAAATAAAGGAAGTTGTATGAAAAAAGTTATCTTATTAACAACGTTAGCTACAAGTTTAGTTATAACTGCACCCACTTTCGCCCGTGGTTTCACTGCGGGTGTTTGGAAAGAAAGCCTTGGTCCGTTAGAAGGGGATAAAGAGCTATGTATGGGGGGGTATGGTATGCCTTTGTCAAAACTACGCTGCAACATAGAAGGGGAGCATGATGATCTTTCAGTACGAGCCCTTTACCTAGAAAAAAATGGTCAGCAAATTAACATTGTAAGCATAGATGCGCCGGGTATTGGTGACTCAATCATCGATGGGATTAAAACTGAATTAAATGAGATTTCTGTTAACGAACAGAACGTATACATATCAGCGACGCACACTCACGCAGGACTTGACTACCAGGGGATTTGGGGAGGTGTCAGCCCTGAATATAAAGCGAGGCTAATAAGCTTGTCAGCCAAAGCAGTAAGACAAGCTCAGCTTAATGCCCAGAGAGTAAAGTTATTTGCTTCTACAACGACAGCACCTGTTTCAAATCGAAGGGGGTTGAAGCAAGTGGACGACACAGTCACTACCCTGCATATTGTCGATGTCGACACTGGCGATAATGTCTCTACGCTAATTAACATGAGCGCGCATCCCACCATATTAGATCAAAACAACCACTTGCTGAGTTCAGATTATGTTTATTATCTCCGTGAGGCGCTAGAGCAAGAGCTAGGAGGCATGAGCATTTTCGTAAATGGCATCTTGGGTGATGCTCAGTTTAAGAGTGAGTTTAGAACCTTCACATCTGCTAAGGAGTTTGGTGACTTAGTCGCTAGCAATGTTGTGAACGCTCTCTCAAATCGACAGCGGATCAAAGGCGAAATCACCCTTGAAAGTAAGATGCTATCTCATGAGGTAACCAATCCTAACTTCCTTGGATTGATAAGAGCAGAGTCCTTAGATGTCCATGTTGATGGCTCGAATAATATTAACGCTAAAGTAACTAAAATTGAGCTTGGTGATAGCTTTACTATTATTACCTCCCCAGGAGAGGCCTTGACCAACCTAGGTTTACCAATCAAGAAAGCAATGAGTTCTCGATATAAAATGATGCTTGGTTTAACTGACGGTTCTTACGGTTACCTCATTCCCTCCGAGGAATTTGAGACTATAGATGGTCGAAAAACGGAGGAGCAATTCAGCATAGATAAAAATGTTGGCGATGAATATAAAAAATTAGCACTAGAATTGATTAGACAGTAAACATTGATTTTAATCCGATGTTTTATCCAATCAAACTCTACCGAACAAACTCGATGTTAGTCGTCTCCGAGGTTTACTATTTAAGCACTGGGTTGATTTAGTACACAGTAGGGCGTTTTCTGATTCCCTCATGGTTAATTACGGTTCAACCTGTTAGGTGGCTTATCAAAGGGAGAAGCACAAGGCCCGTCAAATAATGATCGGGCCTTGTTCTTTGCCGTAGTATTTAGCCATTACTTACTGTGATTGGTATTAAACTGTAACGCCACTAAGCGCTGGTACAATTCACAGCTTTGCATCAACGATTGGTGGTTACCGATATCAATCAACTCACCACCGTCTAACACAGCTATCTTATCCGCATGTTGGATGGTCGACAGTCGATGGGCAATGATCAGCGTCGTACGGTCTGTCATTAATGCCTCAAGCGCTTGTTGAACATGGTACTCACTCTCACTGTCCAGAGCGCTGGTGGCTTCATCAAGTAACAGAATTTTAGGATCTTTCAAAATGGCACGAGCGATGGCGATGCGCTGTTTTTGTCCACCAGATAATCTCACGCCGCGCTCACCCAAAAAGCTGTAATAACCGTCCGGCAGCTTTTCGATAAACTCATGAGCATGTGCTTTCTTCGCTGCTTCAATGACCTGCTCGTCAGTAGCGTTTGGATTGCCGTAGCGGATGTTATGGAAAACATCGTGGCTAAACAGGGCGGGTTGTTGCGGTACCAATGCCATTTGGTGGCGAAGATCGTTTGGGTTGAACCGTCGAATATCTTCACCACCGAATAAAACTAGCCCCTGCTGAGGGTCATAAAAGCGCTGCAGTAGTTCGAACAATGTCGTTTTTCCTGCTCCAGATGGGCCAACCATCGCCAGTACTTTGCCTTGTTCTGCCGTTAGGTTTAACCCTTTGATAGCGGGTTGGTCTGGGCGAGAAGGGTAGTTGAAGTTGACCGATTCAAACT
Organism: Vibrio sp. AND4; assembly: GCF_000171815.1. GTDB lineage: Bacteria > Pseudomonadota > Gammaproteobacteria > Enterobacterales > Vibrionaceae > Vibrio. Next base: position 406,040 of record NZ_ABGR01000001.1, read on the forward strand.
TTATTTCTGCTGGCATGGCATCGGTAATAGGCAAGTGATTTATTGGCGTGTTGATATCACTTTCTACTTGCAGAATCTCAATCAATCTCTCTGTCGCACCTGCGGCTCTTTGCAACTCGCCCATGACTTCTGAAATCGTCGCTGTCGATGATGCAACCATAATGGCATAGAACACGAATGCCGCTAGATCGCCGCCTGACATCTTACCTTGAATAACGTCGCTGCCGCCCACCCATAGCATGCCGGCAATAGCACTGAATACAATCACAATCACACCTGAGATCAGAATTGCGCGTTGTTTTACTCGCTGCCTGCCAACTTCGTAGGCTTTTTCTACCTCGACCGCAAACGCTGCCCGCTCATGTTGCTCTGAGCTAAAGCTTTGTACGGTTTTGATATGCTCGATGGCTTCTCCGGCATAGCTGCCCACATCGGCCATTGTGTCCTGACTTTTGCGAGAAAGCGTACGTACACGTCTTCCATAAATTAGAATCGGAACTAAAACAAGCGGCACGGAGGCAAGCACAATTAAGGTAAGTTTAAAATTAGTCGCAAACAGCATGATGATGGCACCAACACACATGATTGCGCTGCGCATTGCCATTGAAAATGACGACCCGATGATGCTTTGCAACAAGGTGGTGTCGGTAGTGATCCGCGACATAATATCGCCACTGCTGTTGGTCTCAAAATAACTTGGGTGCAGTGATATCACATGGTTAAACACCGCAAGGCGAATGTCTGCACTGACCCGCTCGCCTACTGAGGAAACCAGATAAAAGCGGAAAAACGTGCCCGCTGCAATACACAATGTCACGCCAATAATGAACTGAATTGCATTGTTGAGTTCTTGCTGTGACTGCTGGGCGAAGCCTTGGTCTATCAATATTCGTACACCGTAACCCACGGATAATGTCAGACTTGCCGTCGCGAAAAGGGCGAACAAGGCCGCAGCTACTCGCCATTTATGAGGCGCAATGAAGGTGTTGAGTTTAAGAAGAATACTGAGGTTTTTATTGTTTTTTCTGCTCATGAATGGCTCACAACGCGTTCTAGGTAACAAGCATAGTAAGCGACTTTGAAGGGGGAGACCAGCGGGTGAGTTTCCTGTGTTGAGGAACCTGTTTTGGGTAAGCTAATTCAAATATTCAAGGAGCAAAGCTAATTTAGAGCGAGCAATAGGGATGGTTTTGTCTACACCCATCAAATAAACAAAAGTATTTCTGGCTTCTCTATGGACACGCATTAAAAGCTGCAAATTAATAATATAGCTGCGGTGAACCCTCACAAATTGAGTGGAATCCAATGCCGCTTCAAAGTTGGTCATAGTATCTTGAGTTACCACGGTTTGAATCTGGAACTTTTCCTGAGCTAACTCGGTAAGATTTATCTGTTGATAACGCCCAATATTCTCGACATAGCTTATATCTTGAGACGTAAGACGATAGGTCGTTTTTCCATCATAAATTGTGATGCCCTCAATCCTTTTGGTAGCGGCTCTAGGTGGAAGTTGTTTAATTTTCTTAAGGCAACGCTCTAGTCTGGTCTCCCGTACTGGCTTCAATAGGTAGTCGACAACTTTAGTTTCAAATGAAGTTAAAGCGTGTTGCGGGTAGGCCGTTACATAAACCAAATGATAGGGGATATGTTCGGTTTTTTTAGCAACCTCAAACCCGTCTAGTTCTGGCATTTCTATGTCCAAAAATACGATATCTGGCCGCTTTTGAAAGATTGCTTCTATGCCTCGGTGTGGGTCGTGATAACAGCCAACTACTTCGATTTCTTCAAAAGCTATTAATCCCCGCTTTAAAGCTTGAGTCGCGGCAGGCTCGTCATCAATCAACAACACTCGGAACACTCGGCTCTCCTATAAAATCATGGCGAATAGTAACTAATGCACAAGTGACTTGATTGTCAAAGTTTATCGATAAAGTGGCATCGAGGTATTCTAACCTCAATGTCTCGCTGATATTGCGATGACCGCTGCCTATCTTATATTCAGGAATGGTATTTCCTGGCCAATTATTGCTCACAAGAATAGACAGTTCGTTACCGATATAACGGGTTTTTATTTCAAGGGTAATTCGTTTCGTAGTCTTTCTCAGAGCATGCTTTATGACGTTCTCCACCAGAGGTAAAATTAGCATGGGAGGAATGCAAAGCCCTTGACTAGTCGAATCAATAAGCATTTTAACATCCAATCGCTCGGTAAAGCGCGCCTTTTGAATCGCCAAGTAGTGTTCAATCAATACGATTTCATCACTGAGTAAGATCCGTCGTTTATCTGAAATGGCAATGGTGCCCCGGAGTAAATCACTAAGCTCAAAGATGAGTTTTTGAGCAAGTTCCGGACGTTCGGGAATTTCACTATGGAGTAGGTTTAGCGTATTGAATAGGAAATGCGGATTTGTCTGGATACGTAATAACGAAATCTCGGACTGTTTTAATGACATCTCCAGTTCTAAAGCTCTTTGATTTAGTTGCCAACTGTGGATGACCACTGTGTAAATCGTCACTTGAAGTAACATATTTAAATAGGTGAGAAGCTTGAGGCGAAACAACTGGAAAACGGTGATACTGTCGAATGTCGCTGGTGCTGTGAACCCGATATCGGAAATGGCAAAGGCAAGTGAAATCAGGGCTAAGTTGATAACAATTTGATAAAACAGCCGGAGGCTAATAGCAGCCTCACAGTTTGCCTCGAAGATTCGACGAAATAGCCAAAATAAGGCACATTTTAAAAATACAGCCGTCATTACATTAGAAATGAGGGTGGCGGATAGAGGGATGTACAGCGTTAACATTATGTAATAGAGCGCTGAACATACGATGAAGGCGTTGACCAATGGCCATGCGATTAACAAGAGTAGATCCTGTCGCGAAAGGGGCAGGTTTGATAAAAGTAATGTCAAAATAGTCGCTCTATGATTTAAGTGTATCGTAGTATATGTGAGCTTCATCATTCTATTGACCCAATCATAACCAAAATGGGACCAAACCTACGATCTACGATCTTGGTGCCTATTGAATTCATTACACTGCGCGTTAGTGCACTAAGTTGCCGCTTAGGCACAAATGAATGTTAATGAATTTTGGGGATTTAAGGATCAAGTATGAATAGGATGATGTCGATATGGCGCTCTGCCATGTCGTGTATATTAACTTTGTTTACCATCATTGGTTGTAGCGATAGTTCAGGTGGGAGAGATGCTCCTGAGGTGGTGTCAATTACACTCGAAGTAACCAGTGAAGTGTCGGTGCCTGTTGGTTTGAATGGGCGTGTGATAGCAACTGCGACGTATAATGATGACTCTGTAAAAAACGTTTCTTCTGAGGTGAATTGGGTTCTAGACAATGAGAACTTTACCGAAAATGGCCTAACGAATGACAACGAACAACGTTTTAAAGCAAATCCGGGAAGTATGGGAACTGAAACGCAGATCAAAGCGGTGATGGGAACGGTTGAGAGTGATGTCGTCACTGTCATGGTATCTGAAGCGACCGTGATGGCGCTAAAGGTCACCCCGCCGCAAGCGACGATACCCGCAGGGTTGAGTCAGAAGTTTTATGCGAGCGCAGTGTTGTCGGATAATCGAGTATTAGACGTCACCTCGGAAGAAGCGGTGTCATGGATGATGGGCGAACAAACTATCGAGCAGGGTTTAGTTACGCCGAGCCATGAACTTGTTGGTCAGACGCTGCCAATCTCAGTATCGGTAAATGTAGAAGGGCAGACGTTTAGTGACGAAGCAGCATTGAACGTTTCAGATTTGACCGTGACTCGTGTTGAGGTTCAACCGGCGGATGGGGCTATCTGGAACACCGACCTTGCGATTGGATCAAACCGTGAGGTAGTGGCCATTGCTACCATGTCAAATGACACAACTCAACTGATCGACAACCGAGATATAATTTGGTCTCCGACAGCCGATTCAGGCCACGTGAAGGTTGAGGAAGTGGACAACCGCGCCTTCGTCAAAGGACGTATGGAAGGGATAGGTGAAGTAACAGCCACCTTGAAGAACACGAATACGGTTGGTGCATTTTTATTTAACATTTTTGAACAGTTAGAGCCGAAGGCGGGCATTGTTGGAACTGAGGAAACCTTGCGAAAAGGGGCGTCCATGCAACTTAAGTTTGTGTCACAAGGCAGCGATGGCAGCATTGTCGACCAAACAGAGGGTGCAACGTGGATATTAGACAACACGACTTATGCCCACATGGAAGGCAACGTTCTTGTTGCAACGCCCCAAAGCGGTTTCGACCCAAATCTTGATTACTCAAACGCGGGCACGGTTACCGTAACGACGACAAATGGCGGTACGTACGAGGTTGAGTTGTTGGATGCGACGGCGACCATGCTGTCAATTTCACCATCAAAAGATACGACAGTTGATTTTGGCAACAATCTACAGATGGAAGCTTTTTTGACGTACTCGGATGGCTTTCAAGAAAACGTGACCGAGAGCCCGAGTATGAAATGGGAGATCAGTGATGGAGCTTCTGCCTCTTTCTCCAAGAAGAAACCTGGGTTATTAGAGACGGTTGAAGCAGAAACAATGACTGTCGGTGGTGTGTTTGATGGTCTCAATATGGCACCGAATATTAAAGTGACGGTGAACAGCAAGGTGCCTACATCGCTTTCGTTGTCTCCAGCATCAGGCTACAGTGCCGGGCTACCACAGCAGTTGACAGTGACTATGGTGTATGACGATGGGACCTCGGAGAGACTGGCATTTAATGATGAGCACTTATCGGTGGTGGTGACTGATTGGGATGGCGAAGAATCAAAGAAACCGACAGTCACGTCTGATGGTGTCTTTTATGCCTCAGAGCCAGGCCGCGTAACGGTGACCGCAACCAAGACATTTGACAGTGGACTTGTTCCTCTCATCACCACCGAAGAGTTTGATGTGGCGCCAGTTAAGTTGATTTCATCGCTGGCCCTTTCCCCTAAGGTCGCAGAAGTGGCGGCAGGACAAAAACAAACGTTTGAAGTGTATAGTGTTGATGTTGATGGCAAAGTGACACCACTTCTTCCTAGTCAGGTGACATTTATGTTAGATGCAAGTGTTACGGGGTCAACGCTCGATGTTTCAACAGGAACAGTAACAGCAGGTTCGAGCGCAGGTGACGTCATGTTAACGGCAATGATGAAAAACGTGCCTCTTGACGATACAGTCGATGGTCAAGTGCCGATTGGGAGCGCAAGCATCATCGTTGTAGAGAAAGCGTTGCAGTCACTTGAAGTCCAATTACCAGAGAACTTAACACTCATACCGGGTCAAAAAGTAGCATTAAGTACGCTAGGTCGTTACAACGATGACAGTGCTGCGGTGTTGAGTAATGATACGGTGGAATGGACTTTAACCACTGGAAGTGATGCCGCCTTGCGTCTTATTGACACAGACTATGATGGCCATGTTGACACCTTAGAGGCTGTGACATCAGGCTCAGGCAGTGTGCGAGCGAGCTATAAAGACACGCCATCCATTGATGATAAATCGGCGGTTGTGACGGTCAATAACGCGTCCATTAATGGCGTGGTTATCAGTCCAGATATTGAGACATTGGCAGTTGGTTTTAGCCAAAAGTTTGAGGCATTCGCGGTTGTTGATACGGGGGACGGCATGAAGCTGTCTGAAGACCAAGTATCATGGACTGTCACGCCTGAAGCTGCGGCTCAAGGTATTGACAACGGTGATGGTACTTACACAGTGCAAAGTCTGGAAGAAGGAAGAGGGGTAACTGTAACGGCGAGCCTAGTGACAGAGGCTTTTCCAAATGTTAACAATATTGAGTCCCCCGCAGTAGAGATGTTTACGACGGTGGCTGCGGATATCACAAGCTTGCTAATAACCCCTATGGATGGCAGCACCGTTGCGGTTGGTGTGCCTTACGAACTGAAAGCAGCAGCGGTGCAAAATAATGGTGAGGTGTTTGATGCGACCGATAAAGTGACATGGGAATCGGATGACTCGACTGTTTTAATTGATGAAAGTAATAAAACAGTGACGTTCTTTGAGGCCAGCAATGCCACTGTCACGCTCACCGCAACACCAAATGATGCAAGTTTGTCTAACTATGTTACTCCTGCGACTTCTATGCTGACCGTATTAAAGCCTGAAGTGCTGGGGATTGTTGTGACGCCGCCCTTAGTGACGCTCGCGGAAGAACAGGAAGTCCAACTTATGGCGTATGAGTATTACTCTTACGGTAAAGAGCCTTTGGATGTAACGAACTCCGTTGACTGGTCGGTTGAAGATGTCGGTGACGGTGAATTGTCGGTGAAAGTGATTGGTGGCCTAGTATCGAGTTCAACTCATGGCGGAACGGTCAGTATCACTGCCGATAAAGCAGGAAAGGTAGGTTCTAGTTCAGTGTTTATTTTAGAGGCTTGTGGTTCTCAAGAGACGGATTCGAAAAATATTGACGATACCGACAAAAGTAACGCGAAAGAAGCATGTTTAAAGGTCGCTACGGATTCATCAGGGAAGTGGTTTACGAGTAGCCCATCTGAAGCTGTAATGGAAGCAATGGGTTATGAAAAAGATTCTTCTGAGACAAACAGTGGAGATACTTATTCGCGTCTTAGAGAGGAAACGGGTGAACTTGGCCCTCTCGGTGGTGAATTTGCTGAATTTAGGCAGGATGGCAATGGTGTCGTGAAACCAGGGGAAGGCAATAATCATAATGCTGGTATTAATGGCCAATTTGACCGTTGGTGTCAAAAATTAAGAATCTCGAATTTTGCGGGCAGAACAGATTGGCGTCGTCCAGAAAGGGATGAACTAGTGGCTTTGCGACAGAAATATGCTGGTTTCACAAACGGCCTTTGGGACGCGCGTGGTTGGCCCAGCTTCGATCAGTATTTGTCATCAACTGTGGATGAAGAAAACGAGTCTAACTATATAGTTGTGGACCTTAAGATTGGAAGTACCCACAGCAAGGCACCTAGCGGTAAGTTTTATGGTTCCTGTGTCTCGAATCCTCAGTGAATAATGCTTAAAATTTAGCATTATAATGAAGGTGTTTGGTGGTTTGATTGGCATAAAATAACCATTAAACCAACAGACCAAATTAAAACCTTAATCAAAGACTTATTAGAGTCTAAAGCCCAGCATGATAAACAATGCTGGGCTTTTATCTGTTTTTAACGTTAATCTTGTGACGTGTTCAGGGTTTTGATTTGCTCGAAGATTTCTTCTGCCTCTGCGGTTAACAATGAGTACGTTTTAATGTCGCCACGACGCTGGGCATGCATAGCTTGCTCACACAGCATTGAGTGACGCTTTTTGAGTTTTTTCACCGAATTGTTTTTAAAAAAAGAAAACATCAAACTTTCCTTAAGTTATGACCTCTCTTTACTACGCGCTAGCGTTGATCTTAGTTCATGCCTGTAGTCGTTCGTATCGGTAAATATTTCTGAGTGACGGCGCTAAAATTGGTATAAATTCTCGCTTTTTAAGGTGTTTCTGACCGTTGGTTTATCGGACTTTGGATTAAAAAAACTTATCCAAAGTCAAAGCGGAAATGTTTGACCATGAGGGGGTGCTTGTCATCTTATAAAACCTAATGCGTAACTTGGTGCCAACATGTCATTTTTTTGAGTTACACAAAGATGTTGTTATCTCAAAGAGCTAAAAGGAGGAAAAGCGATTGTTGTGATGTTGCAGGGATATTTCAAAGTGTTTTCTCTGTTACATATTGTAACATTATTGCGTTGTCTGTATGGTTCTTCTCCTTACAAAGTAGACAATTTAAAGGAATAACTATAATGATTTCTAATGATGCAGTAATCATGGGCATGTTAGCCCTGATACTCGGCGGTATCTTCATTACAGAAAGCAGCCAAAACAGCGCACTAAAAAAATTCTATTCGATCATTCCTGGTCTGTTACTTTGCTACTTCGTTCCTTCACTGTTGAACAGCTTCGGTATCATTGATGCGTCAAATTCTAAGCTGTATTTCGTCGCAAGCCGTTACTTGCTCCCAAGTGCATTGGTACTTTTGATTATTTCTGCGGACCTGCGCAAAATCATTGGTCTTGGTCCGAAAGCGGTCATTATGTTCCTAACTGGGACGGCAGGTATCATCATTGGTGGTCCATTGGCGATTCTTATTATCGATCAAGTCTCTCCAGATCTCGTGTCTGGTGACGTTTGGCGTGGCCTGACGACAGTAGCGGGATCTTGGATTGGCGGAGGTGCAAACCAAGCGGCAATGAAAGAAGTGTTTGAAGTGAATGATCAACTGTTCTCCGCCATGATTACAGTAGATGTTATCTGTGCAAACGTTTGGATGGCGGTCCTACTTATTATGGTTGGTCGTCAAAAGAAAGTCGACGCATGGCTTAAAGCAGATACGTCAGCCATCGAAGAGCTAAAAGAAACCGTTTCTAAGTATCAAGAAGAAAATGACCGCCCGACGACGACAACGGATTTGATTAAGATCACCTCGATCGCATTTGGTTTAACCGGCTTGGCTCATTACTTTAGTGATATCATTGCGCCTTGGATTTCAACCAACGCACCAGGACTGGCGAAATACAGCTTAACTTCTGGCTTCTTTTGGTTGATCGTATTGGTCACGACTTTTGCACTTATTGCTTCTTGTTTTAAATCAACACGCAGCCTCGAACATGGCGGTGCATCTAAAATCGGTTCAACCTTCATCTACATCCTTGTCGCTACCATTGGTATGCAAATGGACGTGACCGCGATCTTCGATAATCCGGGTTACTTTTTCATCGGCATTGTTTGGTTAACGATTCATGCCGTTCTCATGATTACTGTCGCGAAAATCATTCGAGCGCCATTGTTCTTTATGGCGGTCGGTAGTCAAGCCAACGTTGGCGGTGCTGCTTCTGCTCCGGTTGTTGCAGCGGCATTCCATCCAGCATTGGCGCCAGTAGGGATTTTAATGGCAGTGTTAGGTTATGCGCTTGGTACATACGGTGCCTATATCAGCGGTCTGTTGATGCAGCTGGCGGCGGGCCAATAATTTCTTAGAACTTGCAAAAAATAAATGAAAAAAAGTCCGATATGGTTTTGACCGTATCGGACTTTATTGTATTCGCTTTAATAGCGGTGAAACGTTATTGATTCGTCAAGTTGTACTGAATAGCTTGGCTAAAGCCCGGAAGTGTGATCTCTAGCTGTATGCTATCTGGTAGAGCATCACCATCGATATTTTGGTATTGATAGCGATAGGTGCTGACTGAATCGCCAGCGGTCTGCGTCATTGATTTGATCGGATGGAAGGCTAGGCTAAATAAATTTAAGTCCACTTTCCACTCTTTTACTGGATCTACATAGTAAACGCCATAGATCAGAGAATCATCATTTACATATTCCATTTCAAAGGTTTTGGTGCCTTTGCCGAACAAGCTCTGAGTTGCCTTTCGGATTTCGCCATTCGGATAGTATTGAAGGAGAAGGGTGCTCTTTTCTTTTGGCTCTGAGAGTTTAACTTCACGGATCTTTCTTAACTTGCCATCGTCGTGGTAAGAATAGTAAAACTCTCGAACTGACATATCATCGCCTGACATTGGTTCTTGGCGGCGTTGTAGCAGTTTGCCATCAGAACCGTAAGTGTATTGAATGCGATATGTTGCGATAGGTGTGCCGTTAAGGTTGGCTGCATCATTATGAAAGACCTTCTTACTCTCAACGGATACTTGACCAAGTTCGTTGTAACTGTACTGAGAAATGAAATTCTCTTTGGTTTGTCTTATGTAACTGTTGTTTGGGCCGTGTTTCATTAATGCACGGGCTGATTCCAACCATCCCTGGGCATTGTAGGTGTAGTGGAACTTACTGTCGACGTAATCACGTTGCGTTACTCGGCCAACTTGATCATAAACATACGTACCAGCCACGGTCTGCTGTCCCTGACTAGACTTTCCTATTTGTGTGATACGAGATTGGTTTGCAGTGACCAGACCTTGGTCAATGTAATCTTCAAATACCGAGTAGTGTTCATAAGCCGTAGCATTAAATGCTGTGAGAATTGCCAGACTGGCGATGTTTTTTTTAATATTCATAGTTAATAGCCTACTGTTTATCGTTTTATTCATTTCTTTTTCAGGAGGGAGATTGAACTCACTCGACTGAAGTGTCCTCAGTCTCAATGTTGAGAGACAAAGTTGAGATTATCAGACAAGGATCTATGCAGTAAGTAAAAGTACCAGTATGCAACCTGTTGTATTAATTCTTTAGCAGTTGATCTCAAGAGGCGGGGTTTTAACGGCAGCGTTAGGTTGTGCGCTTGGTACATACGATGTCTACATCAGCGGTCTGTTGATGGACAGGCGACAGGCCAATAATTTTTTAGTACTTGCAAAAAGTAAATGAAAAGAAAAAGTCCGATACAGTTTTGACCGTATCGGACTTTGTTGTATTCGCTCTAATAGCGGTTAGACATTATTGATTCGTCAAGTTGTACTGAATAGCTTGGCTAAAGCCCGGAAGCGTGACCTCTAGCTGTATGCTATCTGGTAGCGCATCACCATCGATATTTTGGTATTGATAGCGATAGGTGCTGACTGAATCGCCGGCGGTCTGTTTCATTGACTTGATCGGATGGAAGGCAAGGCCAAAGAAATCTAAGTCAACTTTCCACTCTTTTACTGGATCTACATAGTAAACGCCATAGATTAAAGAATCATCATTTACATATTCCATTTCAAAGGTTTTTGTGCCCTTGCCGAACAACTTTTGAGTTGCTTTTTTGATTTCGCCATTCGGATAGTATTGAAGGAGAAGGGTGTTCTTTTCTATTGGCTCTGAGAGCTTGACCTCACGGAGCTTTCTCAATTTGCCATCGTCGTGGTAAGAATAATGAAACTCTCGAACCGACATATCATCGCCAGACTTAGTTACTTGGCGGCGTTGTAGAAGTTTGCCATCGGCACCGTAGGTGTATTGAATGCGATACGTTGCGATAGGTGTGCCGTCAAGATTGACAGCATCGTCATGAAAAACCTTTTTATTCTCTATGGTAACTTGACCAAGTTCGTTGTAACTGTACTGAGAAATGAAGTTCTCTTTGGTGTGCCTTACGTAACTGTTGATTGAGTCGTGTTTCATTAATGCTCGAGCTGACTCTAACCACCCCTGAGTATTATAGGTATAGTCAAACGTACTATCTGCGTAATCACGTTGCGTTACTCGTCCAACTTGATCATAGGTGTACGAACCAGCGACGGTTAGCTGGCCTTGATTAGATTTTGCTATTTGTGTCAAACGAGATTGGTTTGCAGTGACCAGACCTTGGTCAATGTAATCTTCAAATACCGAATAGTGTTCATAAGCTGTAGCATTAAATGCTGTGAGCATTGCCAGACTGGCGATGTTTTTTTTAATATTCATAGTTAATAGCCTGTTATTTATAGTTTTATTTTTTGTTTTTCAGAACGGAAGTTAAATTCACTCGACTGAAATTTCCTCAGTCTCAATGTTGAGAGACAAAGCTGAGCTTATCAGACAAGGTTTTATAAAGTAAATGCAAATAGGTTTATATAAATAAAATGCATATCTTTGTTTGAAGTTGATTCCAAGAGTTGGGATTGAAAAGCCCATAGAGAGCAGACAGATAGAGTATGGAAAGTAGAAATAATACTGTGTAACTGGGGAGAATCACGTTATGGCAACACCACCATTAAAGGTCATTGTTTAGCCATTCACTTAGCAATGCCGCAAAATCTTATCAGTATGCGAGTTTACTAATACGCGAACACTCACACTTACTGTATGCTTAGTGAGGGCGAAAAAGAGGATTCTACCTATGTCAAAAAGTTCCAAGCTTCACAATGAAGATAAACTGGTTAAGAAGGCACTTGAGATTGCTGGGAAAATGGCAAAGATGCAGGGTTTTGATCTCCCTCAATCACCGCAACCTGTAAGAGTGAAGGCGATCTATCTATTTTTGGTCGATGCCAAACAAATCACGCCGCTACCAGAGAGTAAACTCGATGGCGCAAACATCAAACACAGGCTAGCACTTTGGATTCATAGCGCGTTACCAGACAATGATCCTCTAAAATAGACATCATCGCAATGCGTCGGCTGTCACTCAATCACTGCTGTCATTCACTATCGAGGCGAACTAAATGTTTCGCCTTTTTTGATCTTAAGGTTATGAATGGCCCAGATTTCTCTGTTGGCTGAAACTTGTGTAATTTTTGAGAGTCTTAGCACCGACAAGGTTAAGAGGTTATTATGAGAATATTTCAATATTTTGTGATTGCAGCCGTTGCATCTGGCTGTGGCTATCTTATTCATTCCTTGAGTGTCGATTGGCTGCAAGGATGGGTCGCGAAAATTATGGAAAGGGGAGGTCATGAAGTTAGCTACTCGCCTGAAGTGTTAAATGTGGCTATGTTTACCTCGATCGAGTATGGCGTGTCTGTCTTGGCTTTATATTTTCTTATTCGAGATAAGATCATTGGATTTGGTCAATTCAAGGCGTTTCTAATTTTGACAGTATTACTGACTGCATTACATGGTGCATTAATTCGTCAGCCGCTGATGGATTTTCTCATCGGTAACCCTATTGAAGTCGCAGTTGTACAAAATGCTGTGCAGTGGCTCGTTTGGATCTTAATGTCGTTTGTCGTGGTGTATGGTTCAGAGTATGTCATCACGGATAAGAGCAAGGAAGAGCGCGCTTGAACATCTCGAAGATACCTAGGCACATACTCGATCTGTAGAGAAGTTCAATGAATACGAAAACCTTGGCCCCACAGGGGATAAAGCCCTCGCGTATTACTGCGAGGGCTTTTTATCAAAAATAGCAAACTTAGAAATCGAACTCGTAACTAAGGCTGAACGTGCGCCCACGGCCAGAGAAGTAGTAAGAGTTGTGGTTACGAATTTGGCTGAAGTAGTTGATGTATTGCTCATCCATTACGTTTTCAATACCAAAGGCGATACGACCTTTATCACGCATATCATAGTGCGTGCTGAAATCAACCAAACCGTAGCCATCAAAGTTTTGCTCATCGGCGACTTTGTATGCGCTTTTCTTGGCATCAAATAGGTAGTTGTATTGAATTCGGCTCGCTAACACATCAGAGAAATTATGACTAACCGCAAGCATCAGGCGATCTGGTGATAGGTTTTTAAGATCCATATCGGAATCAACACTGCCATCACCTGTGGTATCGACTTCACCTTCAACGTGCGCGTACATAGCACTTAGTTTGGTTGAGTCGAGCACTTGGTAGGTTGATGTCAGTTCATAACCCATAACCTCGGTGCGTTGGCGTTTTACATCGTAGGTACCATTGTTGTTCAGTTCTAAGTTAGCACCATATTTTGCAACCGACATGTAAGTACTTGCGCTGGCAAATAGCTTGTCACCACGATAGGTAAGACCTAATTCGTAGTTATCCGTCACAACCGGCTCGACAGCTAGCATGGTATTGAAATCAATTGGGGTACCAACTTGTTGGGGAGGGGTATTTTCCTCATTAATCCAGACACCCCTTAGGACTCGACCAATGTCAGGCAGGCCAAAGCCTTGGTTAAAGCTCGCAAATGTACTGAATTCATCGGTAAAGGTATAAATGGCGCCGACGTTAAATACCGCTTTCGAAGAATCTTGAGTGCCACCAATGATCTCAGAATTGTGCCCATCAATACCATAACCATAGAGAGTCTGACCATCGCTTACTTTTACTCGGACGCTCTCGTAGCGAACTCCTGTTGATAAGCGCAGTGCATCCGTCACTAGGAAGTCACCCTGAACAAATGGCGCTAGGCTGTAATACTCCATTAGAGGTGTCACGTTTAAACCCGACTGGTCGAGCGTTTGTTCTGTTTGATCATGGAGACCATCTAAGCCAAATACCCAAGTATCATCAAGGTCGAGCAAATCATAGGTTTCATAACCGACTTTAAAGCCCGTTTTTTGAGAAGAGATAGCACCTTGATCTTCTGCTTTGGTTTCGGTCGGGTTCCATGTCGCTTGACCAAACACCGCATCGTAGTCTTGATAGAACATCTGAGCGGTAAGCATGCCATTGCCCAGGTTGTAGTTTGTGTATTGCAGGTTGAATAATTGAGCTTCATTGCTCACTGGTTGACCTGATGGGGAACCGGGCTCAACTGTGCCAGGAATACCGTTGGCAAAATCACCTTTGACCCCTTTATAGTTGCCGTTGGCTTCGATTGTGTAGGTGTTTGCAGTCAATTCAACGCGTTGGTTACCTTCATCAAAGTTGAAGCCACCTTTGAAGAAAATATCCGTTGCGTCACTATCTTGGGTTTCACCTTGAATGTCGTTCATGCCGATAGGGTTACCATTACCATCGTAGTAAAGGCCTTGTTGGTCCCATGAGCCACCAAAGAACAGGTCAAACTCGTCATCGTATTTGCTGATGTTGTAGAAAACTTTTCCGCCTGTACCGTCGTTATCCAAGCTTGAAGTCACACGAGTGCCAATAGTTTGTTTCCAATCATCACCTGGCTTTGCGCCTTTTGTGATGTAGTTGATGATGCCACCTGTCGCCCCCATGCCTTGAACCGCACTTGCGCCATTCACGACCTCAATACGCTCAACCATTGAAGGGTCGATCGTGTAACCATAACGGTTACCGTTTCTAAGCGGGTTTACCTGAGGGACACCATCGATCATGATCAATGCTTGACGGCCACGTAAGTTCTCGCCTTGGTTAGACATCTTTTGACGACTGGGAGTCATACCTGGAACTAGGGTTGCAAGGATACTGGTCAGGTCGTCAGAGACGATCGATTGCTGTTTTATATCCTCAGAATCGATGACGGTGACCGCACCTGCAATTTTATCTGGTGTTTGGGTATAGCGAGTTGCGGTTACCACTACGGTTTCCATCTCTTGTACGCCTTCATTTTGCGTATCTGTCTCTGCGTGGGCAGTCGCGATTGAAAGTGCTAATACTGAAAGAGTGAAAGGAAGTTTACTCATTTTTATATCCTGTCTTGAGTATTTAAATGAAAGTTATGTGACTATTTTTATCGGTTTATACACATAGGTTTGTTTGAAATTGGGTCATTCATGATCATGGCATCAAGGTCAAAAACATCTTTAAGTAACGATTGAGTGAATATTTCTTCTGGGGCACCTTGATGGGTCACTTGCCCCTTCTTCAATACCACCAAATGATCACAGTAACGGCAGGCTTGGTTTAAATCATGCAGCACCACGATGACGGTTTTTCCTGCGGCATTCAGCTTTTGAATCAACTTCATGAGTTCAACTTGGTGCGATAAATCTAGGTATGTTGTTGGTTCATCGAGCATGACAATCGGTGTGTCTTGCGCTAAAACCATTGCTATCCAGACGCGTTGGCGCTGACCACCGGAAAGGCTATCCACTTTCTTGTCGATTAGGTCTTTGATTTGTGTTTCTGCAATGGCTTGGTCAACTTTTTGGTGATCATCTTGAGTCAAGCGTCCCCAGTAAGATAAATAGGGCGAACGCCCGTACTCAACCAGCTTTCTAACCGTAATATCTTCTGGCGTCGTCAATACTTGCGGCAGCAGTGAAATATACCGAGACAGTTCTTTATCGGAGTAATCTTTGATCGATTTATCGTAGATACTCAGGGAACCATCAAATTGTTTGTTGATGCGACACAAGGTTTTCAGCAACGTCGACTTGCCACTGCCGTTAGGACCAATTAACGCTGTGATCTTTCCTTGAGGTATCTCTAAATCGAGGTTTTTAATAATCGTCTCTTTGCCATAAGAAACAGACAGCTGATGCGTTTTAAGCATTATTTCCAACCCTTGTAGCGTTGAAGTAAGAAAATGAAATAAGGTGCGCCGATCAACGACGTCAGTACCCCTGCAGGAAGCTCAAGGGGAGGGGCAATACCACGAGCAGCGGCGTCTGCAATAACAACAAGTAAGGCGCCAATAACGCCAGACATTGGTAGCAAGTATTTGTGATTGTGGCCAAACAATAAACGAGCTAAATGAGGAGATAGTAAGCCCACAAAACTGATCGTCCCACACACAGCAACGCTGATACTGGCGAGCAAAACGGACAGAACCAACGCCATAAAGCGTGTGCGTTCTGGTTGAGCACCTATCGTGGTAGCGGCTTCTTCACCAAGTCCCATTAAGTCGAGTTTCCAAGCCAATCGCAACGCAAGAGGAAGTAAGATGGCAAGTGACATCCAAATCAATGGCACTTGCGACCAGTTACGTCCCCATAAACTTCCGGTTAACCAGACCATTGCGGTATTGATTTCTACTGGGTTAACAATCAGCAGAAAATCGATGCCGCTAGAAATGAAGGTGCTGATTGCAATGCCAATCAAGGCAAGCCTTGCAGGGGTTGGGTTGTATCTATAGCTGATACCAATAATACCTAGGGCGGCGGTGATCCCCCCTGCAATGGCAACCGATGCAAGCAACGGTAATGATGCATTTGGCACATAAACAAGCAGCAGCGTTGCGGCAAAACCAGTACCCGCGCTGATACCCATTAAATCTGGTGAGGCGAGTGGGTTTCTCAAAACGCCTTGGATCAATGCACCAGAAACTCCAAGTCCAGCACCAACGCCAATCGCTAGGATAAAACGTGGCAGTCGGTATTGATTAATAATGAAATCGAAATCGCCACCGTGAAGTAGAGTGGTTACAACGTCACTTGTTGAAACAGAGACACTACCGATGAATAAGCTGCCAATTCCGCAAATTAATAGTAAAACTGATAATGATATTGCTTTGGTATTGTTCATGACACCTTGCTCCTTGCGGCAAGTGCAATGAAGAATGGCGAACCAATCAATGCAGTAATAACGCCAACGGGTGTTTCTGCTGGGAATGCGACCATGCGCGAAATAACGTCAGACCATAGCAAAAGGCTTGCGCCAAGCGTTGCGGTGACTGGCAATAAAACAAAGTGGTTTGTGCCAACAAGTTTACGAGCGATATGAGGAACAAGGAGACCAACAAAAGCGATAGGTCCGGCGATCGCAACACTTGATGTGGTCAATAACAGTACGGCAATACAGGCAATAATGCGTGTACGGGTGAGGTTCACTCCAAGTCCGGTTGCAATGTCATCGCCAAGAGTCAGCAAGTTAAGGCTACGAGCAAGTGAGAAGGCTAATATGATGCCGACCATGCTTACTGGCCAAAACTGCGCCCAATTTTCCCACGTGACGTTCGCGATGGAGCCAGCCAGCCAGTTCAACACGCTGTAAGCCATGTCATCCGCTAGGATTAATGCACTTCGCGTAATGCCAACTAACAGAGCATTGACGGCAATGCCAGCCAATACCAACTTAATTGGGTGAGATTGACCTGTGAAGAAACCACCTAAAGACAGCACGAGCAGTCCGCTTACCACACCACCAAGGAGTGCGCTGATAGGAAGCGGCAATGCAGGTAATAAAACCAAGTTCATTGAAGAAAGTGCGATAAAACAAGACGCACCAGCGTTGATCCCCAAAATACTTGGAGAAGCAAGTGGATTTGCTGTTAGTCCTTGCATAAGCAGTCCGGCAATTGCGAGGTTAACACCAATCAGGATCGATGCCAGTACCCGTGGTGTTCTTAAAGATGAAAGAATCTGATGTTTTAAGCTCGTTTCATCAAAGCTGAACCAGAACTCCCACAAGTCTTGAAACTTGAGCTCGAAAGAGGAGTAGCTGATCATAGATGCAACTGCACCTAGATTGAACGCTAAAAAGACCATAAAACAGCCAAATACAATTTTTCTACTTGGCATAACGTTAATAAAAGACATCTATTTGCTTAGTAATTCAGAAAGATCTTGTGCGATTTGCTCGGCAGCATGCATGCCTCGGTTAAGAGACCACGCTTGTGGTGAAACATTAGTGACATGGTGGTGCTTCTGAGCATTAAGGAGATTGAAAAGAGGGCTTTGTTTCCATGTATCTGCGATAGTGCTCTCGCTGTATGGACCGATAAGAAGCCAGTCAGGGTTTGTTTTAAGAAGCTGCTCTAAGCTAACTTCTATGTAAGCGCCTTCCTTTTCATTCGGGACTGGGCTTTGGATACCCAAGCGAGATAATACGCTTCCAGCATACGACTCTGGGCCGTGTAGCCACATACTTTTTTCTGTCGCAACGGCAAACTGTATCGTGTCGCGAGTGGCAATCTTAGCCTTGTATTCGGCCATCACCTTTTGGTGTTGTTCAATGCGTGTCTTCATCTCTTGCTCTTTGTTCAGAGCAATACCGATTTTCATTGCCGCATCTAGGTTCTGCTCGTAATTCTCACCTCGGCTTTTCAGAAGTAGCGTCGGAGCAATCTTAGACAGATCGTCATAAGCAGGAGAATGTCGCTGTGCATCGGCAATGATCAGGTCGGGCTTTAATTGAGAGATGACTTCAAGGCTTGGTTGCGGGCGCATGCCAACAGAAGTCCAGGGCTCAACTTGGTCTCGAATTGATTTAAGAATTCGGTTTACGTCTTTATCATCCGCTACGCCGACAGGAGAAACTCCGACAGAGGCTAAGGCATCAACAAAAGAGTACTCTAAGGCAATCACACGCTGCGGTGTTCCTGAAATTGCAAACTTTCCTTTCTCATCGGTTAACACACGTTCATTTTGTGCGAAAGATCCAAATGAGGCGAGGGTACCTATCACTAACGCGATTGCTCGTTGCATAATGCCCATTCCACGATTCCGTTTTTGAAGTTCTGATGTGTAAGGCAGCATGTCCTTACCGAATAAGGTTGCGAATGGTAGTGCAACTGAGAAGTAATATCAATAACAAGTGATGCATTTGTTACTAGTGGTAATGTGATGAACTTAAACAATCGTATCGCGTGAATAAATCCTATAAAAAAATCGCATGTTCTGGGGAACAATGCGATTTTTAAGTTCAAACAGAGGCCGTATAATCTGCTCGGTGTATTCGGGCTACAGTATCAAGTTTGAGTCTTTTGCAGTGATAACTCGTTTGATCGGTTCAGTGCCGTCGTAAAACCATATCTCTGCCAGTAAGTCGCCTTGGCTATCAGATACATTAAATTCAAAATCGGCCTTGCCATCTTGTAACGGGATAGAGGCGACTTTACTCGAGTAACTTGCTTTGTAGTTTCCAGAGCTGTCTTCTTCGAATTGCTTGTACAAACTCAAATGTGCACGTTGTGTTGAAAAACTACTGATATCTACGCTCAGTGTGCCAGATTTTACCGGGCTGTAGTCAAACCCCTCAGGCACAACTAAATCCTGCGTGCTTGGCGTCTCATCCGGTTTGACGACAGTTACCGGAGGCGTGGAATAGTCTTCATTACCGGAGCCGCCGTCGGAGCTGTCACCACCCCCACATGCAGCCAGTGCGAGAAGTACTAAGCCGATAATCATTGCAATTAAATATTTCATTATGTCCTCTCTTTATGGCAGGTCGTAAGTTTTGTTAGCGGCAGGTGATTGGTGCCAATCTTGGCTTGTCGTGCCACCGGATTCAGCCCAAACTTGGAACTCTGGGTAGGCTTCGACGATGTCAACGCGTTCAAGTGGCCACTCCCAATCTTCAACGATGAGTAGTGCCCAAGGAAGGTAAGTTGCGGTTTTAAAGTAGTTGTTTGAACCGCTCAAGCTCGCATCAACACCGATACCGTATAAGCTGACATCGAATTGTTCCGTTGGTGCTTGTCCCGGCAAGTGAATTTCCAATGTTCGCCCAGGTTGGAATGGAAGTCCTTCTCCGTGATAAGTATTTGGTGTTGCGAAGATGAAAGGGTCATACGGCATGTTGGTAATGGCCGAGCGATCCGAGTCTTCAGTAAAGTAAATATCGAGTGAAAAGTTGAACAACGAGGCACTGGTATCACAGCCCGATTCAGTTCTGAAGTAGTCACAGCCACTACTTGCACTGGCATGAACACTCATGTCTTCACCGATAATAAATATCGCTTCATCTGAGATAGATTCAAGGCCGTTCGATGCTTGCGCTACACCGTCAAATTTCAACACTGTTAAGGCATTCTCAATGCTACTTCGAGTGATGCCTGGTAGTCGAATAGCGAAACCATTTTTGTAGCTGGCACCGTAGGCAACTAACTTGCCGGAGATTTTTATAATCTCAACATGACCTGCGAGAGTTGTCTCTGTTATTTGGAGGTCCACAACAACATCATTCATGTCGTAATCCGCGGTGTAAGGCCAGTTATCCTCATAAGCGACGGAAGCATAGTTGTCGACACTAGGGAAGTGTTCAACGGAGTAACCATTTCCTGTGATAGTAATTGGATGATCTTCCACTTCACCAGATGTTGAACCACCGGTATAGTTAAGGCCGGTTTGTTGACTAAAGCGGAACCGGCTCCAACTTGAGCCAGCAGTTGCAGAGTCGGATACAATAAATGGGAGAGTGTTACTGCCAGCGTCAAGCAGCTTATCGGTGAAGACTTGCTCACCAGCGTCGTCAAAGTCGCCATCTCTATTCCAGTCAAACCACGCAGATAAATAGCCCGTCGTGGAAGCGGTGACCTCAATAACGGAACTTAAGCCTGGGTCGAGGGCGGATACGAAGCCGACCCCTTCTTCATCGGCCGTGTCGACGGCATTGTCATCGACTTGTCCACCAACATCGCCATCGGGTGCGATACTACCAAGGTAAGTGACACCATCAACTTCGTGGCGCGGACCATTCGATGTAAGACTCGTGCTGTAGGTGTCTGGTGCGTCACCAAAGTCAATCGGTTCATTTGGATCGATAATCGGAGCATTGGCACAGCGAGCACCATCGTTTTGATTGGATACAGGGCCATTAGAAACGAACTCGACCGCAGGTACATTTCCTGCAGCGAGATTCGCCGCTGACAAGTCTATTCGGAAGATTTTACCATCGGAGTTACGCGACAGATATAGATTGGCATCAACGTCAAAGTAAGCCGCGCCAAAAGCGCCTGTAACGCCCGTGTCACCGACCAATGTCGTTGAGCCACTAGTTCGATCTATGCTGTAGAGACGACCCGTATTCGTATCCACCGCGTATATGTTGCCGTTATCGGGATGAAAAGCAAAGTCCGCAAAACTCAGTGTTGCGATAGGATTTACTTGAACCAATGATAGTGTCGCGTTTGGATCGCTATCGAGTGGTGATAAATCGATTTTATAGATACCTTTATTTTTTCTGTATAAGTAGTAGACGTGATCGTAAACATCACCAACGAAAAAGTGGTTCCCCGTGCCAAGTAAGCCTGACACGTTTAATACTTCTGCTTGAAAGTCCTGCCCCAAACGGACGACGCGGTTTTCGGTTGTATCGTAGCCATAAAGATAGCGGTCGGTGAAATTAAAACCAACAGCATTGACGTTTCCTGATATTCCTGTGTCTGATTGTAATAAGACCGTTGAGCCGGTTACTAGGTTGACCCCATAGATTTGAGTGGGGGTTGATTGAAATAGGTATGCTTTACTTGGACATGTATCAAACGGTGCTGCATGTGCGCTTGTCCCTAGCAAAATAGACCCGAGTAGTAATGATATTCTTCTCATGGTAATCCCCTTAACAATGTGCAAAGGGTTACATGAAAAAATCATACCACTAATAAAGCGTTGAAAATAAACAAATGTTTATTGAGTTTGTTGTTTTTAAAATATGCATGTCAATATGAGTAGCAGTTTAGGACAAAGGTTCATTACACGTCGAATAAAGATTTTGATGAAAACAATCAAACAACGCTTTTGAATGCTCAGCACCATCTTTGTAAGATGCACGGAATATTTGCTGGGCGCATACAAAAAGAGCTGGAAGAAAATGATGATGCTCACAGTGTTAAACAATATTGCCAGCATAAGTGAAGTCTCAAACTATGTATTTTTTACACGCCACTATGGCGAGAATGTCTCTCACGCCTTGCATCGTCACTACAGGCTTAGTGACGTCGTTTCTCGCGCCAATTTCAAGTGCTACTGGGCTTAATTTTTGGGAGTCTTCCACTTCAAACAGTGCTCTTGCAAGTGCAAACGGCGCCGCCGCCGTCGATGCCAGTATTTTAGCAACAGCACCTTCCAGCATGACGCAGTTAACCTCGACGACATTAACGGCAAGCGTCACCCGATATCAAGTGGACACACATTACGATATTTTAGGAACCAAATCCGTCTACTCCAGATCCGATCCAATACCCGCAAGTTTTATGGTCATACCGCTTGATCCATACTGGTATGTTGGGATAGCCGCTTATAGCCGCACCGCAGCGGATATTTCTATCTCTGAGTTTAAACTTCCGCCGCCGCTTAATCTGCGGATTTTAGATCAAGCCCGAGTTCGACCTATTGTCGTGTCATTAGCTCCAAGTGTGGCGTATAAATGGGGTGATTTGAGTGTCGGTGCTGGTATTGAATATCAATATGCGGATTATTTACTCGAGCGAAATGATTGCAATTTTTGGGGAAAGTGCCGCTTTAAAGTCACAAAAGGGGACACCGATGGTTGGAGCGCAGCATTAAGCGCAACATGGAAAGCGAGCACTTGGTTAACGCTTGCTGCCACGCATCGATTGGCCAGTGACTTTGGTGACCACAATATTCAGTTTGATCTGCCATCGATCACCAGCGTTTACGGTACTATCTCGATCACTGACGACTGGTCTTGGCACAATAGCTTCAGCTTGTCACGTTGGAATGGACAAGGCATCACTTATGCAGATTATAGTGATCCTATTCAACTCTTGGGAGGTGCTCGCCACAGCAAGCGCTACGCAACGTCGTTGGCTTATCGTGTTGGTGATTTAGCATTACGTGGTGGCATAAGTGTTGATGAAGCCACTGATCCATTAGGTGGTGAAGATGTGCGTTATCGTTTTGGGGGCGCTTATTCCTTCAGTCATAACTTGTCGTTAGATTTTAGCGGTTTTAGTGAACGCTACGCGAGAAAGAACATGAAAGTCACTAACAAGCTCCAAGTGGATGTGCAGAATCAAGGGTATGGCGTCAGCTTAGGTGTCACTTATCGTCACTAGCAGAGTGAGACCCTACCAACCCTTAATGTCCCTGTGCTCACGGCTTGAGGAGGTTGAACATTGCTTAGAACTTATACCATCGACGAGCATTATCACTTAACAATGCTTTTTTTGTGTCGTCAGGCAAATTAAGAAATGACTGCCAGTACTCAGAATAGCCCCTAGAAAACAGGCACAAGGGAAAGTTACTTGCGAGCATGACTCTATCTTGACCAAAATCGTATATGCATTGTTCGATGACGGTTAAGGCCCATTCTAAATCATATTCTCTATCACTCATTTCCCAGCCAGAGCATTTGATTGCCGCTCTTGGGTGCTTGGCGATCGAGCGCATATTGCTAACCCATAGAGAGAATTGTTCATCGCTGACTTTAGGCGGGAAGCCAGCGTGATTAATAATAATGGATAGGTGGGGGATGTTACTCAGAATCGAATCAAGTTGTTCAACCGATGCCTTGTTGGTAAACGGCATTTGTAGCTCGAATAGAAAGTCGTGATCGGCAAGTTGCTCTAAGTTCTTTTTTACGCTCGACAAACTAAGAAGGGAATTGGCATCGTCATCTAAGATGTGCCTTACTCCAACAACGGTTTGGTATTGCTTAAGCTGGCGTAAGTCTTGGACAAATTCCTTGTTCTTTTTGGTAAGATCAATACAAGCAACCGAGCGAAAAGGTAACTGATTTTGGTGTTCGAGCCATTCTATTTCGCGCCAAGAACGAGTATTGTCAAAGCCAGCTTCTATGTGGACATAGCCTGCAAGTTTTAGGTTTGATGGAAGGGTAAGATCCGACTCTGTCCAATTTTGAGCAATGACAGGTTTGTCTGTCCAAAACGGCGGGTTATGGGGCTTTAACCATTGATAATCACCTTTATCGAGGTCAAAAAAGTGCAGATGTGCATCAATCAAATCCATCATTGTCCGTCCCTTAGTCGTTTGTCTTAGCCTGTTGTGTACCCGCCATCAATCACTTGTGTGCTTCCGGTGATAAAGGTTGCGTTATCACTGGCTAAAAACAGAGCGTATTGTGCAACTTCAAGAGGTTGGCCTAGTCGACCTAGTGGCTGTAACGCTTCTTCATTCTTGTGAACTTCTTCAATGTTGTCACCTGATTTATCACAATAATTTTCGATTGCTCTGTGATAGAGAGGCGTTTCTATGGTTCCGGGGCAAATTGCATTAGCGCGAATGTTATATTGCGCGTAATCCAATGCTGTTGTTTTTGCGAGTGACGCAAGTGCCGCTTTACTGAGGTTGTAGGCAAACGAATTACGCTTAGCGACCAATGACTGATCGGATGCGATAACAATAATCGAGCCCGCGCCACGTTTTTTCATGCTAGGGAGAACGGCTTGCACTGCTGAGTAGGTGCCTTTGACATTGATATCAAATACACGTTGAAGATCCTGTTCTGAGGTCTCTTCTATATTGGCAGAGAAGTGAACGCCAGCACTGGTAACTAGAGTGTCAATGGAGTGATGTTCAGCAATTTTTTGGATACTTTCGATGACGCTATTGTGATCGGTAATATCACAATATATGAAGTTATCGGAATCACTTTTTGTAATATCCAGATTGAAAACTTCATAGCCACTTTGAGTGAATAGTTCAACAACGGCTAAGCCGATACCAGAACTGCCGCCTGTAACAATACATGTTTTTTTCATCATTAAACTTCCATTATGTCTCTTTAACCTTTCAAATTCTACGTGATTTGCTTCAATCTGCAATGATATAGACCTAAATTGCTCGCGTTTATTTACATAAATAACTTTTAATCTTGTTGTATATGAAGGTTTTTTGTTTGTGCTTACGCTGGTGTCAGATCCTGATGAGCCAATCAGCTACGCAGAAATAGGATAGGTGATAATGCTTTGTACATAGTTATTTATCTTTCTGTTAGCAATAATGACCTTGTAATACTCTTCACACAAGGGTCATCGACTCGGATATCAAAAGATGGAACAAAGCCATCAAAACTTGGTTAGACCCTAGTCAGGGTTGGGATTTGGTAAGATTTTGTGGGGAAGTGGACGACTTCCGCTGTCGTCTTGCAACATTCTTATACCAGCTTAGCGCCTCTAGAGAGCGAGCTATTTTGGTTCTATGCTTGGTGGGCTTGGTTTTGTGTTAAAACCTCTCTGGTTGACTCTTTAGCCGTGGCACTGTCTAGCTCGAAAGAACCAAAACCAGCTTGACAGTGCCACAAAAAGTTAATTCTTAAAGCGTCTAGTTAAACAGGGAGCGCCTACCAAGATCCAAAGCATTCCAGTTAAGACAGCCATTGCGTTAACGAGTATTATCACAATGCTCGTAGTGTCAGACGTGACCAAAGACATAGTCACTCCAGCCATTACAAGCACTCCGATTATGGATACGGCGACCTGTTGCCAAGGATTGATCTTAAATTCGAGTGATGTTCTATTAAAAAACAATGAGACTAACAATCCGAGGGCAGCAAACCATGAGAAGACAAAAAGAGGTTGCAGTAGTTGTAAAGTACCAAAGAGATAGACGATTAATAACAGCAGCCATAAACGCTTTGATTCAATGAGACGTTTTTGCCCGGCGTATTTACGCTGATGTAAGATTAAAGATGCGAAAGCAATCAAACCACCTAAACAGATTCCTGCCACTATATCGGTTGGGTAATGAACACCCAGCCAAACTCTAGCCGCTCCGGCCAAAATGGTAAGCATCAACCAGCTGACTATCGCTGCGCGAGCACTAATATAACCATCTTGATCACCCCGTTTTGTTATCCACCCCAGCAACAGACCTAAGATAGCGGCCGCTTGTGTCGTATGACCACTAGGAAAGCTAAAACCGCTGGCTTGAGCTTGCTGTAAGCTGGGAAGTAAATAGAAAGGCCTCGGTATCGCAAAGCCCATTTTTAGAAGATTAACCGAGTAGGCTGTTGCAAGCAGAGCAAAGGCGAATGTCAGCCCATAGCGCAAAGGTAATAATAGTAAGAGCAAAACCAGTAGTCCGACGGCGAATGTTCCGTCACCCAAACCGTTAGCTAAATTGAGTAGGCTATCAATGAAGGGCACCGATTTTATCCATGTTTGGAAAGATGCCATGATGGACAATTGCCTTGTCTGCAGTTCGCTTGCATTGTCGGTCAAGTTTTCAATCACATGAAAAGCGCTAGGGCGGCTTTCCTTTATCCAAGATATTAGAGCAGAATTATCGTTTGGGTAGCGGTATTTATTGAGAACCGTTGGCGTTAAAGAGGTAAAGTAGACCTGACGAATTTCTTTGCCAAAGTGCTCGGAATTGAGAGCCGGTATAATTGCTGCGCCAAAATCGTTCTCAACAGCTGGCTCGATATAGCCAACACTTGTGCTGGGATGGCAAGCAAACACAACTCTGTTATTATCAATGGAAAGTTGATCGCCAACTTCAACACTAAGCCCTGTCTCTTCAAAGGTTTCTCTCTTTGCCGCTGCACGCAGCTCCTCGCCACTATCAATATACCCTCCTGGTAGAGAGAGCGTGCGAGTCAGGTAGTCTTGAACTAAAACGACCTGTCCATCTTTATTATGAATAACGCAAGTCGCGCCTTTAGGTTGGTACGAATCAAGTGGTTGGTTTGACTCAAGTTGCGGCGAGGTTGAATGTGTTTGTGCACAAACAGACATGCTAAATAAGCTGGTTATTGATAGTAGTAATAATGATATATATCGCAAAATAAGGCCCAATTAATTGTATTTTGGTCTCATTATCACCAATGTTTGGTTAATGTCTACTTGAAAAAATGAGTATTCGAAATTCGAACTTATAGCTAAGTATCAGTAAGCTAACTGATTTCTAAGTGATTAAAGCATCTAGATTGACCATGAGTTAGCGTAGTCAGTGAATCAATATGAGATGCTAGTAAGAGTTATTGTGTTGAATATATTTACACCATTTGACAGTGACGATAAAAAGCGTTTCTGTCATTTATTATAAAATTCCGCTCAATATTAATATATCGGAATTTATAGCAATGTTAGCTTTTTCTTAAATTGATACTAATTAGTTATATAATTAACAATATAAAGGTAGATAATGAAAACTGAAAACATCGTCAATCAATGGCTAGCCGATATGTCACAAAATCAATGGCAACTCGAAGATGGAGAGTGTCATCTTACAAATAGTGAGGGCGAGCACCAGGTTACGATTCAACTCAATCAAGATCGACTACTTATCCTATTTCCATTCCACCTCGGACGACTTCCTCAGGATGAAGATTTAAACCACACCCTTTTATTGCTGAATAATCATCCTGGTATTATTGGCTTCGGTGCATTTTCATTAGCGGCAGATGATCGTACTGTTGTGTTTTCAACAGGCCTTCCTTGTGAGGCGATTAGCCTCGAAATGATGGCAAACTTCTGGGAGCGATCAAACGAGGCTCGTGATGCTCTGCTCTTCGCAGTCACAGGACAAGAGTTGTAAACATGCGTGTTGATGGCGATATAAATATTGTTCATACAACTTATGACCAAGCACGGGCAGGAAAAGCGAACCCGCTACTTATGATTTGCAACAAGTAAGCCAAGTGAGCTTACCGCTGACTAGTAAACGTGATTCACTAAGCAAGTCAACACAACTCTAAGGCAGAATTATCTTACAAAGCCATAACCAAAAACATTGGCGTACTTTCTTTTAAATAGTGGTAATATGCGGCTATATTTACTCATAAACAATACCTCACACTTGAGGCATTTTCGATTAATGTTAAGTCGCCATATGAAAGAAGAACTCGTCTTGAAAAACAAAATTCACTCTCTCCCTAGTTTGTGTTATCGAGTCGATCCCCCCTTTGTAATTGAAAAAGAAGGGAAGACAAAGGTTAGGTTGACAACTTCAAACAAGATTAACATTGAATTATTCAGAACTTTGGAGCAGCTTAAATGTTTAACTTTTTGGTAAAGAGTGATTTTTCAGTAAGAGTGAAAAGCATATTCATGGTATTAATGTATTTACCATTGATTTGGTGTTTTTCAGGAATGTTGATCTATCCGAGCGCGGATAAGACACAAGTTATTTTAGTTCTATTGGCAATAATTTCTTCTTTTATCGTTCATGATAAGAAAACAATTATTGATAATGTAAAACAAAACCAGCTCGCTAAATTTCTGTTGTTTTTGACTATTGGTGCTGTCTTTTTGAAACTATTACATGGCTACAGCAGTAGTGTGATTCGAGCTTTTTCCGGCTTACTTTTATATTTTGCATTTATACCCAAGTCAACGTTCAGTTCTATCAAAAATAAGCTACCCGCTTTGCTACTCTTGTCTGGTATTATTTCGTTCGTTTACGGTTTTTGGTTTACCTACGTTCTAGAGTTGGGGCGTGCTTGGTCAATCAATCCGATACCGTATTCAACGGTATCAGTCGCTATCGGTGTTGGCAGTTTATATTTTTTATTTTCTAACGCGAGTAAGCAAATACAAAGAATGATGCTGTTGTCATTTGCATTATCTTTAAACGTGATCATATTTAGTCAAGCAAGAGGAACGGCGTTAGCGCTTTGCTCCGTTGCCGCTCTTGTCATACTTTTTGCTGTTTACTCCAAACTTGAAATAAGAAAACAGCTTACGTATATATTCTTAATTGTTATTGTATCACTGTTAGCCAATACTCACTTAATTCAAAACCGTATAGATTTTACAGCAAATGAAATGCAAAGGATTGAAAGTAGTGATATGAATTCTTCTATCGGTTTAAGATTTCAAATGTGGAAAGCTGCCGTTTATCTAATCAAGGAAAAACCATTACTAGGGTACGGTGACGACCACAAGCAGGCCAAGCAATTATTAGCTGATCAAGGTATTATAACTCAAGATGCTGTGCCATTTACTCATTACCACAATGAATTTATTAGTGATTGGGCTTTAGATGGTTTGACTGGCGTTGTGATGCTTTTATTAATGCTTTATCTCCCGTTTTTCTTATTCAAAAAAACAGTGCAACAACATGCTAGCGGTGAAAAGTTCACCTCGTTGTGTCGAGGTGGTATTCGTAATCCGTATATACAGCAATCTATCGCCGGCATTTTTATTGTTCTTGGGTACGCTGTCGCTGCCCTTACAGATGTACCATTTCAGCACGCAGTCACCATTAGCTTTTATCTTGCCTCATGCGCTGTGATTTTCTTTGGTTGTGAGGATTTGACTGAACGAACCTGATTTTTGTTAGGTGCCGACATCGTATTTATTATGTGATGGCACGTAGCAGACGACTCAACCAAGTCTGTTAGCGAGCGCGATGTGTTACTCATCGCGCTCGTTTTCTAAACTCAGCTTTGCCACACTTTTAGCTCATGTTTCATCATTAATCTGAGCGCCTAAATCTATCCGCTGGTGGAGATGCTCAACTCAGCAAGCCCAAACACACATTCACAGAAAACCTAAAGTAATCATACATGCCTAAAGATTTTGAATTCACGACAGAATACACACTCGATAAACCCTTCTTTGCCGAGTGCTACAATCAAACGAGCCAGCCAGTTAAGTTCCCACATGCTTATCTAAAAGGGATATTGTTTCTGATATTTGGCGTGATCTTGTTAGAGTTTGAACTGTTGCCTAACGGTTATGTGGGGTGGTTCTTTATCGTATTAAGTGTGATTGAAGCGTTCGCTGTTTACTGCAGGCGAACATGGTGGTTATGGCGACAGAGCATCAGCTCAAGCCGCGGCAGCAAAGTGGCGTTTCAAGTGGGCGCGAATGGCGTAAGTTATAAGAGTGCTAACATCGACCGCAGTATCACTTGGAGTGAAATCGATGAGCTAGAGGAAACCGATTTAGGTTTTATTCTTCACCTGGGTAAACAGCGCCAATACATCAGTAAATCTTGCTTAAATGAACAAGCTATTGAGTTCATGAAGCAGCAGCACAAGGCGTCAAAAGCGAACTAATTCTATTAAACGCACTCTCGTCCCCAAAAAGCCTCGATACGCTCGAGGCTTTGTTATTTTTCCCATCTCAGCATGCAGGTTTAAGCGGGCGTTGCTCGATAGTCAACGTTAATTGGTGCGTTTAAGTTGGCAGAAATTTGGTTATTGTGTTTGGATATCGTTAGATTCACTTCGAGAATCAATGAGCTTTTATCTGGATCGAGATTTAGTTCTCCATCGCTTAGAGAAAGCATTTTCTCAAGTGGCTTTTCCAACTGGGCGAAAAGCTCTATCGTGCCATCTTCTTTGTTGTACAAATTGAATGTAGATTTTGACGCACCAACTGGCGAGATGCCGTGCTCCTTCATCAAATCCTCGAGTACAGGCGCAAACAGCTCTTGCTGGGCAAAGTAGCTTGCTTCTGTTGGCATTATGCTCATATCATCCATTTCTGAGTCTTCGTTGCGACTGATTTGCACATCGTCAACTCGGAAAGTTTGGCGATTAAAATCATCCAGAAATTGTTTAGAGTGTGTTTCTTTCACTGTTGCGGCGATTTCTTTTAGAGCATTGATGACGTTACTTGGATCAGTAATTGTGATGTATTGACCGGTTAACGTAGCATCTGGTTCTGCAGTAACCCCGCAATCAGCAAGATTTAACTGGTTGTCAGTCGCTTGCATCTTCAAGTAGGCAGAAGCAAACTCAGGATCTGACGCTGAAATCGCACTCTCACCACCACGAATACATTGTGAATAGTAACTGACCCAATCATTTAAACGTTCCGATACACTGTCGCTATTATGTGCGCGTTTATCTAACTCCACCATCACTGCAGCAAGCATTCCGTGACTTTGAAATAGTTGCTTCATTATTCGCTGCTGATCTTCATATTCAGTACTGGCTTGCTCTAGGTCCAGTTCCATTGTGAATGATGGCGTTAGCAACATAAACAGTTCTTTGCTGGTTGGGTGATGAAGAATAGAGTTAAGAAGAACATTTGCTTGAGTCGGAGATAGACTTTCCATTAGCTTAGAGGACGAAATAAGAAGGTTAAAATCATCGCCTTTCTTTGAAGTATCAAATTGCGTGGTGATATAAGCTTTCTGCGCACAACTGTTTAGATTATGAAGTATTTGGTAATGATCCCCCTGATTGAACGACTCTGTTAACTGAGTTAATTCGATCGGCATACTTTGCTGAATGTGGTGCACGTCATCAATGACGGATTTGGCGATTCCAGCAATTTCTTTTTGACTCAATTGATGTTGTTGTTTGTCGCACGCTTCGTGGAGCAAAATTGCAAACTGTTTTGATGCGGTGTTATTCGGCATCAACCATTGTTCGTGTCCGTGCTCAGCAAGTAATGCTTTAGCAGTCGGGGAGAGAATAAAATCTTGAACAGATTGAGCATTGAAAGTGGTCATTGCTTTGCGGATTGCATCTGCCTCGCCAACCATGTTCTGAATGACTCTTGCGCTTAAGGGTTTACTGCCAGAGGTGATATCGAGCTTAGAAGCGAGATGCGAGGCGATATCACTGCCGTACTCTTTTTGTAATGAGTTGAGAAACAGCCCCATGGTTTGTAGGTTAAGATCAGATCGAGCTTTAGTCTCAGTCTGCGTTGTAAAAGGAGAAAACGTTTTACCTTCAAAACGCCCACTTTTTAAACTGACCCCACCTTGGTTGTCCTGATTCACCACCACAGTGTGACCTCTAGCAACATTCAGAAATTGCTGTAATTGTATAGCCATAATGGTATCTCCCTAGATCATCGAGGCAAATTAAACGCAAATCGCGGTAGTTAGCATTCTATTTTTAGGTGTGGAGTCCTCTGGGGTACTCTCTAGCAAGTGTCGACATTTCTCTGTTTGACTGATGAAACGCGAGAGTGCACTTTCTAGGTCAAAGACACTACAACCTTGCGCATCAATGCAGTAAGTCAGCACGATACTGTTTGTGTGAGATTCTAAGCTGAGAGACATGTTGAGCTCTCTATACAAGCTTTTATTGAACGTCATTAGAGTCGACAGCTGTTTAAAATCTTGCTTGGAATTCAATGGGCCTATCAAAGAATTGAGAACCAGTCGTTCGCGTTTAGAATCCAACTCAATGTCTAATAAGAGCGTCTCATCAACCATCAAAGTGCAATGTCCATCCTCATTAGGCTGAACTGAGCCGATACCTAGGTCTGTTACTAACTCTTGAAATAATTGCTCGATTGATACACTCATGTCAGCAGCCTCAATAGTTTCTCCAGTTAAAATCAACCTATGCCAACCGAATCGGTAAATCTGTCAATGATGGTTGTTAAGTTTTAGATTGTTAAAAAATGTCATAAAGCAGCTCAGCTTTTGAATTCAGTGAAAGTGCAGTGGAGGAGCATCGTCCGCTACAATCTGTATTCAAAATTGAACCATGACACTCGGCACTATAACGTCAGTTATTTCAGAGAACCAAAGCGAGAGTAGGGAACGATTGTTAGCTAGTTTATCGGAGCTTCAGGATGCCTAAGCGTTATCTATCGTTATGTTAGAGAGGTAAGTTGAGCTTTACTTTCGCTTAAAAATCTAAATGAAATTGCGGTCAATTCTCTTGCTTCGGATTTGGCCTCGGTACGAGTTTTCCAATCTCAAGGGTTATAAAAGTAAAAAACTCTCCCTAACATCACGTTGGATAGCCCAATGTATTGAAATAATTCTTATTTTATGTTTTAAAGCACGCGCGGTGATATTTTATAAATCATAGAGTGCGGTAAAGGTGTGTCACAACAGACCTATAATTTCCCCCATTTTTATTTGAGCGTTTTTACAATGGTTTTATCGACTTTGTTGAAACTGAAGCTTTAAACAAAATTAACCTGTTTATATCTCCCACGCTACAGCGAGTTATAGAGTCGGAGTTGTTTGTAAATCGAGTTGAATATAAGGCGAGATTGAGAGCTCAGCAATAAAGTCGCCCCATTGCGCGTTGTTACAACGACAGCAGCTTGTTATCCACTATGTGAAAACCGCGAACCACTCATAACTAATAATGACTAACGATATTAAGAGACAGAGATGCGAACTTTAATCTTATTAACCGCTTCTATTACCTTGGCTGGGTGTACTCAAGGGATGAATAAGGCCGACTTGGAAGTGAAAAATAGCAACTATTTTCAAAATGCGGAGCTTGGAGACGCTAAGGCTCAAAATAAGCTAGGGAACATTTACAAAAATGGCGATGGTGTAGTCCAAGATCACTCACAAGCGGTTTATTGGTATACAAAAGCTGCAGAGCAGGGACATACGATAGCTCAAACGAACCTAGGTTGGATGTATGAGGCAGGTAAAGGTGTCTCTCAGGATGATGCTCAAGCCGTTTATTGGTACAGAAAAGCGGCGGAGCAGGGATATCCAAAAGCTCAAACGAACTTAGGTTGGATGTACGAATATGGTGAAGGTGTACCAAAAGATGATACACAAGCACTTTATTGGTACAGAAAAGCGGCAGAGCAGGAATATGCAAGGGCTCAGAACAGATTAGGTCGCATGTACGATATGGGTAAAGGCGTGCCACTAGATGATACGCAAGCAGTATATTGGTATGGGAAAGCCGCAGAGCAAGGATATGAGCGAGCTCAAAACAACTTAGGGACTATGTACGAAGAGGGGGAAGGAGTGCCCCAAGACATGACTCGCGCGGTGTATTGGTATAAGAAATCTGCGGATCAAGGTTACGTTACAGGACAAACCAATCTCGGCTGGATGTACGAAAAAGGTAAAGGTGTGCCTAAAGATGATACACAAGCAGTCTCTTGGTACAGAAAAGCGGCGAAGCAAGGATATGCAAGAGCTCAAACCAACTTAGGTTGGATGTACGAAAAAGGTAAAGGTGTGCCTCAAGATAACATGCAAGCAGTTGACTGGTATAGAAAAGCTGTGAAGCAGGATTATGCAAGAGCCCAAAGCTACTTAGGTTGGATGTATGAGGAGGGCAAAGGTGTTCCTCAAGATGACATACAAGCGGTGTTTTTATTTAGAAAAGCGGCTGAGCAGGGATATGCGAGAGGTCAAACTAATCTAGGGTGGATGTACGAGGAAGGTAAAGGTGTCCCTCAGGACGATGTACAAGCCGTGTCATGGTACAGAAAGGCAGCAGAGCTAGGGTTCGCAACTGGGCAAGCTAATTTAGGATGGATGTACAGAGAAGGTAGAGGTGTCCCCCAAGACAATAAACAAGCGGTGTCTTGGTACAGAAAAGCGGCTGAGCAGGGATATGCGAGAGGTCAAACTAATCTAGGATGGATGTATGAAAAAGGTAAAGGTGTTCCGCAAGATGACAAACAAGCAGTGTCTTGGTATAGAAAAGCAGCAGAGCAAGGAGACGATACAGCTCAAAACAACTTAGGATGGATGTACGAAGAAGGTAAAGGTGTCCCGCAAGACTATAAACAAGCTGTATATTGGTATAGAAAAGCGGCTGAACAGGGATATGCAAGAGGTCAAACTAATCTAGGGTGGATGTACGAGGAAGGTAAAGGTGTCCCTCAGGACGATGTACAAGCCGTGTCATGGTACAGAAAGGCAGCAGAGCAAGGGTTGGCAACTGGGCAAGCTAATCTAGGATGGATGTACAGAGAAGGTAAAGGTGTTCCGCAAGATGACAAACAAGCAGTGTCTTGGTACAGAAAAGCGGCTGAGCAGGGATATGCGAGAGGTCAAACTAATCTAGGATGGATGTATGAAAAAGGTAAAGGTGTTCCGCAAGATGACAAACAAGCAGTGTCTTGGTATAGAAAAGCAGCAGAGCAAGGAGACGATACAGCTCAAAACAACTTAGGATGGATGTACGAAGAAGGTAAAGGTGTCCCGCAAGACAATAAACAAGCGGTATCTTGGTATAGAAAAGCCGCTGAGCAAGGGAGTGTGATTGGTCAAGTTAATCTAGGATGGATGTACGAGCAAGGTAAAGGCGTTCCACAAGACAATAAACAAGCGGTATCTTGGTATCAAAAAGCTGCTGATCAAGGAGACGCTGATGCTCAAAACAGCCTAGGGAGTATGTACGAGGAGGGTAAAGGTGTACTCCAAGATTATAAGCAAGCGGTATCTTGGTACAGGAAAGCGGCTGAACAGGGACACGAGTTAGGTCAAAGTAATCTTGGAAAAATGTATACAGAGGGAAAAGGCGTACCAAGAGATGCTACACAAGCGATTTACTGGTATCAGAAAGCCTCTAAACTCGAACATAGCCATACTCAAAGCGACGCTATTTATGACAACGTTATCAATGAGCTGTTCAATGCTGATGAGGTTGGAGAAGTTGCACAACATTACATAAAAGCGTTTGCAGAGCGGATGCCAGACAAACCTAGCATTAGTACTGATCCAAATTACCATCTGATTATCAAAGAGAGTCTAATCAAATCATATTTTGGCGATGAACATAAAGCTCGTTTGAATAAAATTTTTAAGGAAGTTCTGCCCCCCAAGCAGATGCAGGTATTCGCAGCTGCGATCAAATCAGAGGCATGTAGTGACAGTTTTAGTTGGGCCGATCTAACTGAATATGCGCTTTTTGCGGAACAGGATAGTACTTATAAAGATAAGCAATTGGCAGGTTGTAACTTTTTGCTTGAGCAAGCAACGACGGCGAACCAAAGAGAAGCACTCGCGGCTTTTGTACCCTCAATCACTGAAGAGCTGTCTGAAAGTAGCCGTTCTCAGATGAGCAAAGCCTTAAAGAAATATGAAAAAATCAAGATCATCGTTGATCAAGTGAAAAAAAAGACTGACTTTCCGGTTCCTATGAGTGAATCTCAAGTTTTTGAAGACGTTGTTGCTGGTCATGATTACGTAGAGCAGATCATCGTTTATCAAGATACATTTGCAGAAGATGAGACATTAGAGGTCGATAAAAACGCGTTACTTGCTGAAAAGTGTGAAACGCCTGATTTACTTCAAATGGGTATTAATCTGCATATCACATGGCTTGATATAAACCACCAACATCTTTTGACGTACGTTGTGAAGAACGAAGATTGCAAAGATGTCATCTAAGCCAAGCCGAGATGTGTGTTTCTCGAATCGGCAGAGAGTCATCAACGTCATCATCTAAACGAGATCGTTAGCTTTTCCTTAGCTGATTTATTGCGCAAGATGAAACAATGTAACCATAGACTGAAAGCGAACCAACAGGTTCGCTTTTTTGATCTTTCGGTTAAATTTAGATAACAAAAATTAGTTTATACGCCATGGTTGACCCACGACACTCGGCATTATTGCAAGCGTCATTCCAGCGAGCCCAAGCGAGACTAGGAATCTACTTTCAACGCGTTCAGGACCTGTACAAGAGCCAAATATTTGGACGATTATTAAGACGACCTAATGCGAATATTCGTCAATAAGACGAACAAAAATTACCCACCAAATCTAACCGATGAATCCCAATTTAACAAAGTCACTGATTCATAAATGCGTATACATTTTTATTACAACACCGGCGAGAAAAGTCATTCGAAACATTTATCTCTCGAGATTGCAAACTTTTCTAAAAACCCTACAGAACTTCTCATCTTTAATATTGATCCGCAATATACGTGACTAGTGCTTGTTTCTTTATACTCTTCAACCTTAAAGTAGTAAAAAGTAGATAGTGATATGGCTATGATAAAATAAATACCGATATGATGATTTTTAGTTTGGTACTTATCATCCCTATTTTTTATTATCAGTGCTAGCTGTGCCACGGTAAACACTAAGAGAAAAAACATAAAAAATGAGCTTAGTACAGTAACAAAGTAAACTCTATCTGAATCATACTCCCCCGAAGGGAAGTATATGAATGGGTAACTGCATACAGTGATGACTATTAAGCATATTACCGAGTACTTATATTTTGATATTTTCATCTAGTAACTCTTTTGTAAATTAATTTTTCAATATAGCCCTCGCAATGAGGGCTTTTAATTTTATGGACCTAGGTGCTATGTGTTGTCTGAAGCAGTACTAGAAGCCCCTTCATTGGTAGATTCATTAGAAGCCCCAGCAATATGACTCACTTGCTTAGACGTTTCGTGATAA
Organism: Vibrio sp. AND4; assembly: GCF_000171815.1. Taxonomy (GTDB): domain Bacteria; phylum Pseudomonadota; class Gammaproteobacteria; order Enterobacterales; family Vibrionaceae; genus Vibrio. The sequence continues at coordinate 442,938 of NZ_ABGR01000001.1, forward strand.
GCAACCTCTGCCGCTTGTTTTGTACTAGCTTTAGCGTTACTTATTGTTTCTGCATGGGTTTTAGCTGCAATGCTTTCGATATTTGACATCGTTTCATGGTAATCCAAACTACCTAAATCGTATCGCCCACTCATAATGTCACCGATGACTCCCCCGTAGGATCGCTATACCTCAGCGGATATCCTCGTCCATAGGCGTAAGGTGACCAGCGTTGAGGATCCATGAATCGGGCATCTCTCGCAAACACTGGATCGCGGGCGATGAATTGCCCGTAGATATGGTTCATATAGCGTTGCGAGAAATAACCAAGCCTAGATTCTTTGTCTTGCTCTTTATCGGTAAAACGATAAACCGTTTGATCGGATTGACCAAACTGAGCTTCCACATCACCAAATGGTTCATAATTGAACGCATTAATGACTTGAGCAGAATTGTCCACAGTCAGTTCTGTTGATTCAAGGTGCTGTTTAATAAAATAAACTTCTGGAGTGAAGGTGTCATCACTTTTGCTTGTCTTGGCTACACGGTAACTTTGAACCCATTAAAGAACACAAGATCAGTGAGACCATCACGGTTTAAATCGGCAAACTGAACATTATCCGTGTTATGAATACTTTTTGGGTTTACTTGCCGCAAGTAATTGTTCATAAGTAGCCTTAGAAACTGGCTACATTAGATGGCAGACATCATTGCCATATTCATAACGGTTCTAAGTAGGTGGATTAATTGCAAAGCTAACCAATATAAGCATTCAAGTGTAAAGCGGCCCGACAAGTTTCTGTTGCTTCATCACTTGGCGAGTAGATTCTGAATCACGTTCGTCCCTCACTGTTCAGAATGACGATACCTTGAATCGGCTGCTCACGATCGAAAGAGGGGGGGGATTGGAGTTACTGTCAGCGATCTGAGGCAGTCGTTTCTTGGGGCTGATTACCAAAGCGTTAGCCACAATTTTCACTCATATTGACCCACGACACTCGGCATCATCACAAGCGTTATTCCAGCGAGCCCAAGCGAGACTAGGAATCTACTTTCAACGCATTATGTTCCTACCTAGGTTCAAGCACTCATTAAGAAGAAAAATTTCTATCGAGACGATTCAATATCCCTTTTGAAGGATCAGTTTTTTGATTTTATGATGTACGTTACGGTGGTAGGGGCATGAATGAAAGTCTCACTTTTGTCCCAGTCGTGTTTCAGAAAGTGGAACTTACACTATCTGTATTCACGCATTGAAAGACTCCGTTGTTGCTTAAAGATTGTGAATGGGAAATTACTTTTATTATGCTAAGGATATCATTATGGGTTTGAAACCAGGTCCAAAACCAATTGCTAAATCGACGGGAAAGCCTGACCAACGTCGACGTGACAATAAAAAAACTCCAGGTAATACGCCGGGGTTAAAGCCTAGTAAATCGTCAAAATGAGACTTAGTTACTTATTAAACTAATTTGATCTCTGACTCTGAGCCAGAAATAGATAAGCTGGCTCTTTTTTATTAGCAGTTATGAGAAAAAGTTACGACAGAATCGCTTGGTGATCACACTTCCACGGGACGACTTTTAACACAGAAATGCCCCTTTTGGGGTTAGAACAAGAGTTTTATGGTTTAGTTGACGAAATTTTTTGGTTTAGTTTTTCTAATGTTTAATGGGTGAGCGATACATGCCCTGCTGATAGAGATACTTATTAGACTCTTCCGTACATATTACCTTGCTCTTCTAAACCCCACTCTGTGAGGTTTTTTCTCAAAACTCTATAGCTAAACCTACATATATGATTTGCAACATATTTTTCTGATTTTTATTAAGTTATATTCATTTAATAAGCATGTAATTTAGTATGGGTAATCTTATGTACATCGAAAAGCTAACTATCAAGAACTTTAAGAAAATCGAATCAGGTGAATACGAGTTTAATGAGAAAGTGAATATACTCGTTGGAGATAACGATTCAGGTAAAACTACAATACTAGAAGCGTTAGAGCTTGTTTCAAGCTCTAACTACAGAGGTAAATCTATAAATTCCTCTCTATCTCCACAGTTATTCAATAATAAGGCGGTTAGAACATACCTTGAAGGGGACCTATCCAAAGGCTCGCTGCCTGAAATTCTTATCGAAGCATATTTATCTGGCTGCCCTGAATACAGAGGTAAGAACAACTCACAAAATAAAGAGTATGAAGGTGTATTTATCAAGATTTGCTTCGATGAAGATTTAACCAGCACATATGAAGAGTTTTGCAAAAGCGCTAAAGTCGAAAGTATCCCAACAGAGTTTTATAAAGTCGAATGGTTTAGTTTTTCTTGGGAGCCGATCAAGTTTCTGAGCAGAAAAGTAAAGGGCCTATTTATCGATCCTACTAGACTTCACCCCACTTATGGTAAGACCCAATATTTATCCAACATCATTAACTCGTCCTTAACCAAGGAGCAGCAAGCCTTACTTCATCTAAACTATCGCCAATTGAAAAACTCCTTTGAAGAGCAGCAGCAAATTCAAGATCTCAACAATGACCTTGACTCTGAGAATCAGGTCACAGAGCAAAACCTCTCGATAATAGCTGACACTAACTCGGGAACTGTCGAAGCTGGGCTCCAGCTAGCGGTAGACGAAGTATCGTTTAACCATATAGGTAAAGGGGAGCAAAATAAAATACAGGTTAAGCTAGCTCTCTTAAATAAAGGTGGCAATGTCAACTTTGTTACTGTAGAGGAACCAGAGAATCACTTGTCTCATACAAACCTAAGCAGGCTGGTAAAATTCATTTCAGAAAATACTAATAACCAAATATTTATTACCACCCATAGCTCTTATGTTCTTAACAAGCTTAGCCTTAACCATTTATGCTTAATTTCTGATGACTATCTCAGGCTAAAAGAAATTGATTCTGGCACAGCCAAAACTCTTCAAAGATTACCGGGATATGACACATTGAGAATTGTTCTCTCCAAAAAAGTCATTCTAGTTGAAGGTCCTTCTGATGAGTTGATTCTGAAGAAGAAATACTTACAAGATAACAAAAGGTTACCCGAAGAAGATGGCATTGATATCATCGTTGTGAGAGGTATAGGTTTCAAGCACTACCTTCAAATAGCTAAACTCATCGGAACCAAGGTAAACGTGGTAAAAGATAATGATGGTTCATACCAAACCAACATTGTTGATTATGCAAATAACTTCAATTTCAAAAACATTAAGTTCTTCTCTGAGCCAAACGACAAACTAAAGTCACTAGAGCCTTCATTGATAGCTGCTAATGGAAAAGATGAAAAGACTTTAGATAAATTCGCAGAAATAGCCTTATCAAAAATCGCCTACAACGAATACAAAGAGATTAAAAGCTTGGACGAGAAGATTGAATACTTCAAGGCTGTCTACGTAGGTGAAAAAGGAGACAAGAACTACGGTTCTAAAAAAGTAGATTCTGCTGTACGCATATTCGATAGCGCAGACGTCATTCAGTATCCAAACTACCTGTTGGAGGCATTGAAGTTTGACTAAGAAACTCTTTATTGCCTGTGCTGGTGCAGGTAAGACAACTCGAATAGTCAAGGAATCAATAGAACTGACTGATGAAGGTAAAAAGGTTTTGGTTATTACTTACACACGTAGTAACCAAAATGAGCTTTACAAGAAATTTGATGAACTTGGCGGGCAGCGAAGGGACTTGTTCATAGTCAAGGGCTGGTACTCCTTCATATTAGAAGATGTAGTAAGACCATATCAGAGATGTATTTTCACCACTCGCATTGATGGCATCAACCTCAATAGCAGTAACCCCCACAAGAGAGGGCGAATGAGTATTCCTGGCAGGAAAGAAAAGATAGGAGCGAAATACAATGAAAAGCATTTTCTGACCAGCCAAAATCGTGCCCATACAGAGTTTCTCTCAAAGCTAGGATGCAGGATTGTAAAAGAGGACAACATTGCCATTTCTGAGAGAATTAGCTCGATATATAGCCGTGTTTATCTTGATGAAACCCAAGACTTTGCTGGCTGGGATTTTGACTTAATCAAGCTAATTGCAAAATCTAAAGAGCTTGAGATTCATGCTGTTGGGGACTTTAGACAAACTATATACCACACTTCCTCAAAGCCCAAAGCGCCATCCGATAGCCAACAAAAACTTGAGGCTTACGGGAGAATGGGGTTTATTTCTAGCGCTCTCAACGAGTGTTGGCGATCAATACAGCCAATATGTGAGTTTGCAGATACAGTTCATAAGGGAGAGGGGTATTCCAAAACAGTATCTAAAGTAGAAGCCCCTGACATAGGCATACATACAGGTATACATTTCGTTTCCAAAAAAGATGTCTCAAAGTATGTCAAACAACATACTCCCCTGATACTCAGGCACTCTGCTAACTCAGGTAAAGAGTTAGATATATACGAAAACTTGATGACCTTTGGTGACTCCAAAGGCCAAACGGTTGACCATGTACTAATTCATCCGACAGACCGCTTTACAAAGTTTCTGAAAGGACAAAATGGCGCTTTTGCCGATAAGCAAACTAGTCAAAATAAACTGTATGTCGCTATTACTAGAGCCCGGTATAGCGTCGCTTTCATAGTCAACGACAAGCATTTTGATGATGTTCTCTGGCAACCAGCTAATTAAGATATCTATATACACTAGATAAGCTGATTGGTTCTTAGTCCAGACGTTGATGCTAATCAATAGGATTTCAGAGCTACGGGACATGCATATAAAGTTAAATAAAATGTGGCGAGATACCGAGTCTGGGAAAATAATCATGATTGATGATTTCGAAGAACGCGGTTAGCGTCAAGAAGGAAATACGAACATATGTGGCAATTTTGTGGTGATATTGAATATACGTGTGAAAATTGTGGCGACAGTGATCTTATACCGATAAGCGATTTCAACAATGATTGTATCGGTGGCTCTGAAAGAGGCATGGGCGAAGAATGCATATACGAGTTGTCGTATGAATTTGATTGCTGTGAGTGCAACAGCCCCATTTCTCTAAAGTACGAAGTGTCAGAGTATCCTGTAGAGTTTTTAAACTTTGTTCTGAATAAATCTACTGGAGCAGAAACATCAGGCGAACCCGACATTGAGTATCTTCGAGAAATATATAGTGCTGAAGATCTTCTGTTATTCTATGAGAACATTCAGGAACTCATTGCTGCACTGAGATCTAGTCCAGAGCTAATGAGAGAAATTACACCGAGAGAGTTTGAGGAAGTTGTTTCAGAGATATTTCGATCAAAAGGATACGAAGTTGATCTGACTCAGAGAACTGCCGATGGTGGTAAGGATGTTATTGCAATTCACACAGATTCATTGGGAATACAAAGCAAGTATTTCATCGAATGTAAGCGTTACGCAGAAAATAAAAAAGTTGGCGTTGCCCTAGTAAGAGCACTGCAAGGAGTTAAAAACACGAAAGATGGTCCAAATAAAACGATTCTAGTGACCACCTCAACTTTCACAAAGGGTGCCAAAAACTTTGTTGAGCATGAAGCGTCTAGTAAATGGGACGTAACGTTGGCAGATTATAATACATTGGTGGATTGGTTGAGTGACTACAAACAAAGCTAACAATCTCAAGTAAGAGACCAACTGTAGTGGTCAAGTAATACTGGCCACAGGTTTAGAACTTTTCCATACTTTTGGTAATCTGAAATGTTTTCATTAGTGCAAAAGTCCTAACACGAAAATGTCCAAAAGTGAGTTTTCAAGAGTCTTGCCCAAAAACAAAAAAGGCGAACCAATCGGTTCGCCTTTGTCTATTTAGATTCTACAAAAACTAATCTTCGTAGTGATTAATGCTCGGACATGAACAGATGAGGTTACGGTCGCCGTATACGTTGTCTACGCGGTTGACCGTTGGCCAGTACTTCCAAGATTTGGTTGCTTTAGAAGGGAAGCAGCCAAGCTCACGGGAGTAAGGGCGGTCCCATTCTTCTCTCGCTAGGTCAAACTGAGTGTGAGGCGCGTTAACAAGCGGGTTGTTATCGAGCGGCCATTCTCCGTTTTTAACCATCGACATCTCTTCGCGGATAGCGATCATCGCATCACAGAAGCGATCGAGCTCTTCCAAATCTTCTGATTCTGTTGGCTCAACCATGAGTGTACCCGCGACAGGGAACGACATAGTTGGAGCGTGGAAACCGTAGTCCATCAGACGCTTCGCGATGTCTTCTTCACTGATGCCTGTTTCTTCTTTCAGTGGGCGAATGTCGATAATACATTCGTGCGCCACGCGGCCGTTCGAGCCACGGTAAAGAACAGGGTAGTGAGGGCGCAATTGCTCCATCACGTAGTTGGCGTTCAGAATCGCTACTTTTGTTGCGTCCGTTAGGCCAGCTTCACCCATCATTGCAATGTAAGCCCAAGAGATAGGCAGAATAGATGCGCTGCCCATATCCGCTGCGGATACCGCAAAGTTTTCACCATCTGCACCGTTTTCAATGTGACCCGGTAGGAAAGGCGCTAGGTGCGATTTTACACCGATAGGACCCATACCCGGACCGCCGCCGCCGTGTGGGATACAGAAGGTTTTGTGTAGGTTAAGGTGAGAAACGTCAGAGCCGATAAAGCCCGGTGTGGTGAGGCCAACCTGTGCGTTCATGTTCGCGCCGTCTAGGTAAACCTGACCGCCTGCTGCATGCACCATTTCACACACTTCTTTCACTTGCTCTTCGTATACGCCGTGCGTAGAAGGGTAAGTGATCATGATGCTTGATAGGTTATCTTTGTGTTTCTCAATTTTCGCAGCGAGATCGTCGATGTCGATGTTGCCTTCTTCATCACATTTCACGACCACAACCTTCATTGACACCATAGACGCAGTCGCAGGGTTGGTACCGTGCGCAGAGCTTGGGATCAAACACACGTTGCGGTGACCTTCGCCACGACTTTCATGGTAGCGTTGAATCGCGATAAGACCAGCGTACTCACCCGATGCACCAGAGTTAGGTTGCAGTGAGAACGTATCGTAGCCTGTGATTTCGCAGAGCTTTTGTTTCAAATCTTTCGCTAGCGCAGCGTAGCCTGCGGCTTGTTCTGCTGGTGCGAACGGGTGGATAGAACCAAACTCAGGCCATGTTACTGGAATCATCTCTGCTGCGGCGTTCAGCTTCATGGTACAGCTGCCCAGTGGGATCATGCCGTGTGTGAGCGAGAAGTCTTTGTTCTCTAGCTGTTTGAGGTATCGCATCATCTGTGTTTCGCTGTGGTGCGTGTTAAACACAGGGTGCGTAAGGTAGCTCGATGTACGGCGCAGTGCTTCAGGAATCGCGGCAAACTCGTTACCTGAGATTTCAGTTGATAGTGACGCGACTTGCTCTTTGACACCAAACACGGCGAACAACGCTTCTATATCTGCCACCGTGGTGGTTTCGTCGAAGCTCACGCCGAGCTGTGTATCTAGCTTGCGTAGGTTCAAATCTGCTGCGAGTGCTTTTGCGTACAGATCTTCCGTTTGTGCACCTGTGTTGATGGTGATGGTGTCGAAGAAGCTGTTATGTGCAAGTTCGAAGCCGCCTTTGGTTAGACCTGCAGCTAAAATGGCTGTCATGTGGTGAGTACGACGAGCAATGGTACGTAGGCCTTCTGCGCCGTGATAAACCGCGTAGAAAGATGCCATGTTGGCAAGCAGTGCCTGAGCGGTACAGATGTTTGATGTCGCTTTTTCACGGCGGATGTGCTGCTCGCGCGTTTGCATTGCCATGCGCAGTGCTTGATTGCCGTTAGTATCGATAGAAACGCCGATAACACGACCAGGCATTGTACGCTTGTGCTTGTCTCGTGTTGCCATAAAGGCCGCGTGTGGACCGCCGTAACCCATAGGAACGCCGAAACGTTGTGCAGAGCCGATTGCGACGTCTGCGCCCATTTCACCCGCAGGTTTTAGAAGGGCAGAGGCCAATAGATCGGTCGCAACGGTCACGAGCGTTTTGTTCGCTTGCGCTTGTGCGATGATCTCCGTTAGATCACGAACTTCACCTGTGGTGCTAGGGTATTGAACCAGTGCACCGAATACATCTTGTTCTGGCAGTGAATCTAGAGAACCAACGAGAACTTCAAAGCCGATGAATTTCGCACGAGTTTTTACTACTTCGATGGTTTGTGGGTGAACGTCGTCAGCAACGAAGAATACGTCACTTTTGCTTTTACCGGCACGTTTACAAAGTGTCATCGCTTCAGCGGCTGCCGTTGCTTCATCCAGCAAGGACGCGTTCGCGATTTCCATGCCCGTAAGATCCATTACCATTTGTTGGTAGTTGAGAAGCGATTCTAAACGGCCTTGCGAGATCTCTGGTTGGTAAGGGGTATAAGCGGTATACCAGCCCGGGTTTTCCATCACGTTACGTAGGATGACGTTTGGGGTGAAGGTGTTGTAGTAACCCTGACCAATGAATGTACGTTTAACTTGGTTTTGATCAGCGAATTCACGCATCGCTGCCAGCATGTCGGCTTCGCTTTTTGCCTCTGCCAAGTTCATTGGCTGCTCTAAGCGGATTTGTGCTGGTACGGTTTCGTCGATGAGCGAATCTAGGCTTACTGCGTTGATCGCTTCCAACATTTTTTGTTGGTCAGATTTGTTTGGTCCGTTGTGGCGAGCAACGAACTCGTTTTGTGTGCTGAGGCTTTGAAGTAATTCAGTCATTGTCCTTTACCTACTCCTTGGTTCGGGTAACAGGTTTACGCTACTGATAATATAAATTATACGTCCGAACCTAGAAAAAAAGCTGCCCACTATTGGTTATGCTAGGGGACAGCTTTCGTTTCATCCTAATTACTCTTCTTCGATAGAGTTTAGGTATTCGTCTGCATCTTTTAAGTCATTCAACTCCGATGGGTCTGAAAGCTTCACTTTCACAATCCAACCACCTTCGTATGGTTCTTCATTGATTAGCTCTGGGCTGTCTTCTAGTTCTTCGTTGATTTCAACTACTGCACCGGTGACAGGCGAGTAGATGTCTGAAGCCGCTTTTACAGACTCAACCAAAGAAAAGCTTTCGCCCGCTTCGACTTCATCATTCTCTTCTGGCAGGTCAACGAATACCACGTCACCTAGCATCTCTTGAGCGTGCTCTGAAATACCGATCGTTACTGTGCCGTCACCGTTGTCACGTACCCACTCGTGGCTATCTGTAAACTTCAGTGTTTTGTCCATTGCTTAATCTCCAAATAACTTGTTAGGATCTATTCTGATTTAAAAAATTGCTTACTGGTAAAGAGGGAAGCGACTGCAAAGCTCTTTGACTTGCTTACGCACGCGTTGTTCAATGATTGCGTCACCTTCTGGGTTACTAACCAAACCATCCAGTACGTCACCAATCCAATTACCGATGAGTTTGAATTCTTCAGCGCCAAAGCCGCGGCTTGTGCCCGCAGGCGTACCTAAACGTATGCCCGATGTAATCATAGGCTTCTCTGTGTCGAATGGGATGCCATTTTTGTTACATGTGATGCCTGCACGCTCTAGCGCTTCTTCTGCTTTATTGCCTTTCAAACCTTTAGGACGTAGATCAACCAGCATTAAGTGCGTATCGGTGCCACCAGTGACAATGTCACATCCGCGAGCTTGCAACACTTCAGCCATGACTTTAGCGTTGTTGATCACTGAATTAATGTAAGTTTTGAATTCTGGACCGAGCGCCTCACCGAATGCCACTGCTTTGGAAGCGATCACGTGCATCAGTGGGCCGCCTTGCAAGCCCGGGAATACCGCAGAGTTGATTTTCTTAATAATGGCTTCGTGGTTGGTCAGAATCATACCGCCACGTGGGCCACGCAATGTTTTGTGCGTTGTTGTCGTCACTACATGTGCGTGTGGAAGCGGGCTAGGGTGTGCACCCGTTGCGATAAGACCAGCGATGTGTGCCATGTCGACCATCAGAATTGCGTTGATTTCGTCTGCGATTTCACGAAATTTTGCGAAGTCGATAGTACGTGGGATAGCGCTACCACCCGCGATGATCATTTTAGGTTGGTGCTCAAGTGCCAGTTGGCGAACGTCTTCGTAATTGATTTCCAGTGTTTCACGGTCGACACCGTATTGCACAGCGTTAAACCATTTACCAGAGAGGGCTGGGCGTGCACCGTGCGTTAGGTGACCGCCTGCGTCGAGAGACATACCAAGAATGGTGTCACCCGGTTGCAGCAGCGCCAGTTTTACCGCTCCGTTTGCTTGAGCGCCTGAGTGGGGTTGAACGTTTGCGTATTCACAATTGAAAAGTTTTTTTGCGCGTTCGATAGCAATGGCTTCCACTGTATCGACGTGCTCACAACCACCATAGTAACGGCGACCTGGATAACCCTCAGCGTATTTGTTTGTCAGGCACGTGCCTTGAGCTTGCATTACCGCTTTAGAAACGATGTTCTCAGAAGCGATAAGTTCGATTTGTTCGCTTTGGCGAGTGAATTCAGCCTGAATTCCAGCAAAGACGGCATCATCTGTTGCAGAGAGATTGGTAGAGAAAAAGTTTTCCAAGCTGTGGTTAGGGTAACTCTTGTTCATGGTAGTTGACCTTCCAAATCTGAAAATGAGCCCGCGGTAGAAGTATTATGTTTGCGATGATGGCTCATTTGTCCTCAAAACAGCTGAACTGCATAGCAGAACAGAGTGACTCTCGGCCCGAAGAAAGTGGGCAAAACTCCGTTGGATTGTGATTTTCCTAGCCAATCTATTACGGAAATATGCATCTCTATAGCTAACAAGTTGGTAACATAGCGTTTGAGGCACGAACAATCAACCAAAAATTTCCTATAGGAAACGTGATTTCTGGTTTTGTTAACAAGAGCACGCTTTAATTAACTTGGTGTCCTTTTATCCACTATGGGCTTCATGCACAATGCTAGAGGACAGGTATAAGGGAGTTTTATAGAGGGATTTATGACAGAAAACATTTACGATGAATACCCGTCAATGACATTGGCGAAAGAGCGACAAGATCGAAATATCGAACCGCTGAAGCTAGGTCAACGCATCAAAGATATCCGCTCCAAACTCGGTATTACTCTAGAGGAGGCGAGCCAACGCACAGGCCTTGCGCGTTCGACGTTGAGTAAGATTGAGAATGAGCAGATTTCACCGACGTTCCAAGCGATGCAAAAATTAGCTAACGGCTTGCAAATCGATATGCCACAACTGTTTGAACCACCAAGGAAAAAGGTAGCGACAGGGCGCAGGGATGTGACCAAGAAAAAAGAGGGAAAACCACATCCTACCCAAACCTATGAGCATGAGCTGTTAGCCACTCAACTTTCTAATAAAAAAATGATGCCTTTTAAAAGCCAGATTCGTGCCCGCAGTTTTGACGAATACAAAGACTGGGTACGTCACGATGGCGAAGAGTTTTTGCTTATCTTATCTGGCCAAGTGACGCTTTATTCCGAGTTCTATGAGCCCGTAGTATTGAGCGAGGGTGACAGTGTTTATTACGATGCGAATATGGGTCACATGTTGACCAGTGTGAGCGAGGAAGACGCGCACATTTTGTGGGTGACCGCCAAATAGTGATAAATAGTTGTAAATTTCTTATAGTGAAAGCAAACGATTGCTATTGGCTTTTAATGCGTTATGATGGCGTTTAATTGATGATAATTCAGTCAGAAAGGCGTCTTGTTCACGGCCTTGGATGTGACTGGAATGTTAAAAGTCACACTTTTGCAAGTCGAACGATACCTGTTCGTGCAATATTAGAGCAAGCATGTTTATTATTGGAAACACAGCGAATGCCGACAGCATTCTCGGGTCTATTTAAATGGAGACGAAAATGACTCAAGAACTTCTGAAAACACCACTGCATGCACTTCACGTTGAAGTAGGCGCAAAGATGGTCCCGTTCGCGGGTTACGACATGCCAGTTCAATACCCACTCGGCGTGAAGAAAGAACATTTACACACACGTGACGCAGCAGGTCTGTTCGATGTTTCTCACATGGGTCAACTTCGTTTGATTGGTGATGGTGCCGCCGCTTTCCTAGAGACTCTGGTCCCAGTGGATATTGTTGACTTAGAAGAGGGCAAGCAACGTTACGCGTTCTTTACTAACGATCAGGGCGGTATTATGGACGATTTGATGGTGGCCAACCTGGGCGATCATCTGTTCGTGGTGGTCAATGCGGCTTGTAAAGAACAAGACATTGCGCACCTCCAAGCGCATCTTCCTCCTAGCGTTGAGCTCGAAGTCATTGATGATCGTGCGCTGTTGGCGCTTCAAGGGCCGAAAGCAGCGGAAGTACTCGCGAGCTTAGCGCCTGAAGTCGCTGATATGCTGTTTATGGATGTTCGTAACGTAGAGTTGCTTGGCGTTGAGTGCATTGTTTCTCGTAGTGGTTACACCGGTGAAGATGGTTACGAAATCTCGGTACCGGCTGACAAAGCCGTTGAGCTTGCCCTTGAGTTAACTGGCAAAGAGGAAGTGGAGTGGATCGGCCTTGGTGCTCGTGACTCACTTCGTCTTGAGTGTGGTCTGTGTCTGTACGGTCACGACCTAAACACAACCACGACTCCGGTTGAAGCCAGCTTATTATGGGGTATCCAAAAAGTGCGTCGTGCGGGTGGTGAGCGTGAGGGTGGGTTCCCAGGTGTGGACATCATTCTTAACCAGATCGAAACTAAAGACGTGGCACGTAAGCGTATTGGCTTAGTCGGTCAAACGAAAGCACCGGTACGTGAGGGGGTAGAGCTGTTCGACGCTGATGGTAACAAGATTGGCGTGGTAACCAGTGGAACAGCAGGGCCAAACGCAGGTAAACCTGTTTCCATGGGTTATGTTCGCGCTGACCTTGCGGTGGTTGGTACTGAGTTGTTCGCAGAAGTTCGTGGTAAAATGCTTCCAATGACGGTAGAAAAAATGCCGTTTGTACCGCAACGATACTACCGCGGTTAATAGTATGAATCCATTGGCGTAGTAAAACAGTTTTGTTACGCCAATGGAGCCACTCCCCAGTGATGACGTTTAGCGAGAGTGGATAGGACACTCGCGCAGCTAAGGGAAAATAGCGGCAAATAAACCATTCAAATTTTTGAATAAAGTTTGACTTCATCCATACTGTAATTTTAGTTAACTTTTTAATTGCGTATGGACTTAAACCTACTTAAAACCTTTGATACCGTGTTCCAAACGCGGAGTGTCAGTGGCGCCGCTGATGCGCTAGGCATATCCGCCCCCGCAATAAGCCAAGCGCTCAATCGACTTCGCGAGCAGTATCAAGATCCGCTTTTTATCCGCAGTGGACGAGGTATTATCCCAACAAATTTCGCTATGGAGCTCCACGCCGAAATACAGGAACCACTCAATCTATTACTCCATGGTGTAAAATCACGCCTACATTTTGACGCGCTCAATAGTCATAGAACATTTCGTATTTCCAGTCATAAAGATATCGACTTGCTTGTCGTTCCGCCGTTTACTGCATATCGCTCAATACACGCACCTAATACTAAGATTGAAGCGAGCCCCGGTCACCTCACTGTGATAGATAGACAAAACGACCTCCGCCATCATAGAGTCGATATTGCTCTTTCTACTATTCCATTACAGGAGTACGGCTTTCTCAACCATAAGCTTTTTGAAGAAGAGTTGGTCGTCGTAGCGAGTATTGATCACCCAAGAGTTCAAGGACAGATTACGGCTGATCAGTTTTTCTCAGAACCACATATCTTAATGGAAACAGATACACTGAATCAGTACACTTTAAAGTTGGTTTCTCAAATCGATTTTCCGCAACTCAACGTGGGGTATAAAACAAATTCAACCTTACACGGCCTTATTTTAGCAAGCGAGACTGACTGGTTATGCATCAGCACTCGGCGGCTTACATCAAAACTTAACACAAACAATCAGTTCCAAGTCCTTCAAATTCCATTCGAAATAGAACCCATTCCTATCTATATGATTTGGCATAAATTTCAAAGCAAAGATAACGGTCACGTTTGGTTAAGAAACGCTTTGATAGAAGCGACTCAAGCCTTCCGTAACGAAAGCTGAAACTGCCATCTACATCATCCTAAAGTATGCTCCTCCGTGCCTCCACGCTCTATGTTGTAACTTGGATAAGTGCAACTACTGCCGTAATGGCAATGGAAAGATTCGTGACGGCAATTAAGTACAACTTAAAAGCTGATTAAGCTTCACACAATCGATCTCAGATAAACTTCGTTTTATTCTTCTAGCGAAAGAAATACATCTACATAAGTGATTTACAGATGCATGAGATATTTTGAATCGCTGCCACGTCTACACACTCAGTTATTCTCGTACAAGTCATCTTGGATTTATTTGGGTACATAGTCCGTTCCGAATTATCCATACCTTTATCCAAGCCAAATCACTGACACATCAACTCTGGAGATCATGAAGAATGAATTTACAACATTGTACTCGTAAAGTTGGTATGACTGTCTTTATCATTTTGCTGTTACTCGGAGCAAGCATGGTGCTCAGTGATTTATACGCACCATTTACGACCAATGCGTACCTACAAAAGTACGTCGTATCCATTACGACCGAGGTGAAAGGTAACGTAGAAAGGATTTTTGTCCACAACGGAGACTTTGTAAAAGAAGGAGACCCATTATTCTCGATTGATAAGCACGATATCGTTGAAGACCGAGGCGTTGCCTACGCGAATATGGTGATTATCCAACAACACCTGAGTCGTTTACGAGTCGAAATCAGTCAGACTGAAGAAAAAATAGAGCAACAAAAAGAGAGCCTTAACAATAAGAAACGCCACTTTCTACGCTACAAAACGCTGAGCAAAAAACACACGATTAGTACAGAGCAGCTCGACGATGCGCGCTTAGAGTACCTAGAAGCAAGGAAAGATCTACAAGATAGCCAACTTGAGCTTGAATCTAAGCAGATTGAGTTGGGAAAAGACGGAGGCAATGGTGGTTTACTGTTGGCACAAGCCTTGTTGGATAGATCAGACAGCAAAATCGCTAAAACGACCACCTATGCGCCAGTTTCTGGCTTGGTCACCAATATGCAGTTAAACGTTGGTGAAGCAATTAACAGTAGCCGCCCGCAGGTTGCTATTACATCTGGAAAACATACTAGGCTCATTGCAAACTTCAACGAGAAAGCTTTGGGCAAGCTCGATGGTGCAAATGTCCTTGTTGTATTTGATGCTTTACCGGGTCAAATCTTTGAAGGGAAGGTCACTTCAAAAGACTCAGCAGTTCAATTCGCACTGCATGCCGATGCCGATATAGGTAAAGAAGCCTACATACAACGTGACGATCGTTGGATAAGAAAAAGTCAACAAGTTCGCTCTGTGATTGAAATAGACAATTTACCCGCAGAGCTAGTTTCTGGATCAAAAGCCACGGCAATGATCAAGCCTAAAAATCATGGGTTTTGGAGAACCTTCAGCTCAACAATCATGACATTTATATCTTGGTTCCACTTTATCTATTAAGGAGCAGGATATGAATACAAATGTGATTGTGAGGACGAGTGTGTTTTTTACTGCTTCCATTGTGCTGGCTGAACTTTTCAACATGCGGTCAGTTGTCTTATGTATCTTTTTGGGCCATACGCTTATTGGTGGGCATAAATTCAACTTTGTTAAGTCAGGGTTTTATATCATACGAATTCTCAGCTCTGTCGTCGTGGGGACTCTAGTGGGAGAAATATTCTACAACAATCTATTTTTTACTATATTAATCAGTGCATTGCTGCTCTGGGGCTTACTCTACTTCATTAAGTATCCATCGCAAATAATTACGTACAGCGTGCCTGTGTTCCTTTATTGCTATGCTCTGATTAATACGACTAGCGGCTTTATTATGGAGGACACCATTCGAGAGCTTCTCTTTGCCGTTGCTTATATGATTCCTCTAGCTTGGCTATGCTTCAAATTGTTCCCTTCTAAACATGTTGATACTGGTCAGGTTGAATTAAAACAAGAGTCTCAAATATCCGAACGGCATAAACAATGGATTGTTGCTCTTATTATTTGCGCCTTAACGATATTTTTAGCGATTGAAATTGGTCGCGCTCTTTTCTGTTTATCTGTTGCGATCAACGTCGCACTCCGCTCCAGTGTAAAACAGGGCAAATTGGTTATCGCTTCTATTATTCCGATACAAATTACTGGCTGTTTAGTTGGGATGTTTTTTAATGTCTTGATGCTGGGCCACCAAAATAATATAGCTTTATTCGCGGTTCTATTATTTTTATTTACCACTGTGATAATTTATTTTTCTCTACATGAGGACCTGCGCCATAAAGACATACCTAACTTTGAAGTCGGTTTCATGTCTGCGGTATTAGTCCCGGTTACCCTCTACACTCACTCAACTGGGTTCAATGTGGAGCCCTTTATCGAAAGGGCATTTGATATGATGTGCACTTGGATATTGTTGAGCGTGGTGATGGGTATAACGCTTTATTTTAAAAACAAATTCTCATATAACCATGAGGTGATTTCAGAATAAAATACTATTATATGTATCTTTATGTTCTTTTTATGGACATCCTTGAAGCGGTCAGTTCTTCAATCGGACAACACATCTTGATGACAATGTCACTCAGATGAGTTGGGTGAATCATTTTTTCTTTGCTGATGCCAAACTGATTCGCCATGATGGTGTTGAACAACTCCCAATGTTTGAGTAACGCCTTCTCGCGGCTTTCTGCCTGCGGCCATGTTTTTTGCATCATAGGCGTTAAGCTAACTGCGCCATGAGCAAACAACAACATTTGCCACTTAGACTCCCACTGGTCGGTTGGTGATTCAGAGTTCTCACGGTTATAATCCGAGAACAGTTGCGTGAAGATCGCCGCAAATTCATCTTCTGAACGCAAGAAGTATTGCAGTAGGGCATCGTCATCTTGACGAATTGCATCTGCAATCATCTGGATGGGGTGCGGATTCATGAGCGCAAATGCCAACATTCTGACCATGAACAAGTAGATTTTTTGGTTAGACGGGGTGTTTTCTGGCATTTCGCTGATAAGCTGTGCCATGTAGCCTTGCATGAAGTCGTCCATGCCGTCACTCACTGCTTGCCAGATTTTTTCTTTACTGCCGAAGTGGTGGCGAATCAAACTGTGGGACACCCCCGCTTTTTCGCTAATATTGCGCAGCGAAACTCGTTCAAATCCTAGCTCACAGAACATGTTCGCCGCGACTTTAAGGATCAGGCACTTAGTCTGCTCGGCGGCTTCGGCACTTCTGCGGCCTTGCTTTCTTTCTGTCATGGCTCGAATTTTCCCGAATATTAGTCAACGCCATTACTTTTACCAGAAATGGATCACCTTGACTAGGCACCTTGAACTCTCGTGATGATTTTTTGAACGATACGTCAAGGGGTTATATTTTTAATTCACGTAGATAAGTAGGGGGCTGCGCGCTTATGATGAGTTTATACCGTTTGGCGGAGGGCGTGATGATTATCCTGTTTCTAACCTGTCGCTTGCCTGTTTGTTGATAATAAAAAACCGCCCACAGTTGGGCGGCTTCTGGTATTCAAGTGATTAGAACGTCACTTGGTAGTTTAGTGTGAAAGTGCGGCCGCGACCTTTGTACTGGTATAGCGCATCGCTGCCTCTGTACCAGTATTGAGCACGTTGACTCCAAGTTGTGTAGTAGTCTTCGTTGAGCAGGTTTTTTACACCGAAGCCGAGATTACCAATAGGCAGCTGGTAGTTACCTGTGAAATCAACGACTGTGAAGCCATCGAGTTTTCGTTGGTCCGCATCTTTATAATCAAACATAGTTAGGCTTTGTAACTTAAGGCTGTAGTCATTGTCGAACCAACCAACCCAAGCACCGGCTTTAGAAGTACTTGCTTCCATTGCTTTGTGATCTTCCCAGCCCGTTTTTGTCTCGGTTTCAGTGACCACATAGTGACCTAAAACACCAAGCTGTAGCATGTCTGTCGCCCAGTAGCTAAGTTGTGCTTCCGCGCCGTAGACCCGTTTAGGCTCTGCAAGTCCAGAAATTGATAAATCATCTTCGTACTGAACGGTCGCACTTGAGTGCGAGTAATAGAGTGCAGATTGGAGTGAGATAGCGTCAAGATCATTGCGGTAACCAATCTCATAGCTGTCAGTTTTGATTCCGTCGAGCTTAGAAGCGTCGACATCTTGAGTTGCGCTTTTACCGTAGTAACGATACAACTGAGGGATATCAAAACCTTGTGAGAAGTTTGCCCAAACCTGAGACGTAGGGTTTACATGATAAATGGTTCCTAGATTAAGCAAGCCTTCGGTGTAATCTGTCGAGCCTCCTGGTATAAAATCAGAACGAGAGATCGCTTGGAAATCAGACACATCGACGTCCATTCTTTGGAAGCGATAACCCGCCTGTAGTGACCAATCTTGTGTGATGCTGTAATCCACTTGCATGAAGCTGGCGATAGATTGAGTATCGATGCCAGGGTAACGGCCTTGCATTTCACTGATGACGTGGACTAAACCACCACTCGCTTCAGTTGTCGCCTGATCGTAGATGGCTTTGTCGCTATCAAATTTATCAATGAAACCGTCAATACCATAGGTTAGGTTCCAAGAGTCAAAGGATTTACTCAATGCCACTTTCATGGCGAAGATATCAGTAGACTGGCGAGAAGAGTTTGTCGCGAGCTTGGATTTTCCATCTTCTGTATACGGCATAAAGGTATGATCTTCAGTGCGGTAAGACAGTTCGGCGATCAATTGTTGAGTGAAAAAGTTGTTGTTGCTGTACGCCGCACTCAGCATGACACGTTCGGTGCCTTGTTGGCGATCCGCTGAGTAACCTTCTCTGACATCGACAAACTGGAAGTTACCGTTGCCATCTTTTTCGAAATACAGGCCATAAGGGGTATCTTGTTGGCTATCGTAGTACTGCGCTAGTAAGTTTAGCTGTTGATCCTCAGCGATATTAATTTGTAGGTTACCTAACAGGTCGATGGTTTCGTTAAACTGAGTCGAACCCTGGGTAATATCCGGAGTGACCATAGTACCATTGGCGTCAAAATAGCCTCGTGTTTTGGTATAAGCGACCGATGCGCGGCCCTGCACCTTTTCGTTACCGCCAGCTATAGACTGAGCCAGTTTGTAGTCGAAATCTTCGCTTGATGAAAAGCCTGATGTTCCACTAACAAATGATTCTAATTCTACCTCTTCACCAGATGCTTTTTTGGTGATGATGTTGATAACGCCACCTGCGGAGCCAGCACCATAAATCGATGTTGCACCAGACAGTACCTCAATGCGTTCGATGTTGAATGGGTCAATTGAATCTAACTGACGACTTAGTGAGCGTACAGACTGTAACGATACGCCATCAATCATTACCATCAGGCTTCGACCGCGTAGGTTTTGTCCGGAGTGGGTACGACCACCGCTGCTTACATCGAGTGAGGGGATTGTTGCAGCAAGAATCTCATCTAGGCTTTTACCACCTCGGTATTCTTGCTCTATGGTTTGTGAGTCGATATACCAAACGGTTCCTGGAATATCACTGATCGCTTTTGGCATTCGGTTTGAAACGACCACCATTTTCTCTTCACTGCTGTATTCTTCTGCTTGCACGGAGAATACAGTAGTCGTCGCGACTGCTAACGCGACAGCAGAAAGTGGGAAATGTATTTTTTTAACGTTCATTTTCTTCTTTATCTTTGTTGTTGTTGGCTCAACATGAGTT
Organism: Vibrio sp. AND4; assembly: GCF_000171815.1. GTDB lineage: Bacteria > Pseudomonadota > Gammaproteobacteria > Enterobacterales > Vibrionaceae > Vibrio. The sequence continues at coordinate 462,568 of NZ_ABGR01000001.1, forward strand.
GTGTTCATGTGGTGGCTATGGTTATTACTTCGGTCTTAAGCCTTTGTCTCGAGCGCTCTCGCAGACAACATTTTGTCTGAGAAAAAGCACTCTCTGAGAAAAACATTCTTTTCGAAAAAACATTCTCTTCGAAGAAGTGCCTCTGAGACAAAGTGCTCAAATTGGTGATAAAAACATTGGCTAAATAGTGGTTTTTTCGCCATTCAGCGTCGGGCTCAGCCAGTCGATCATTCCCTGACCCGCATCAGTATCAAATAAGGTTTCACCAGCAAGACGATTAATGATCTTCGCACTACGCCACGCCATCAGGCTTAACTGTGGCTCGGCGATACCATGACTGTGCATGCCTGCATTCACGGCGAAGATCTTGTTGGTTTGCTGGCCTTCCCATTTAAGTTCAAAGTTGGCATTCATCTGATAGCGGTTGTGCTCGTCCATATCAAGCAGAGGCAATAGTTCACGCAAAAATGTCGGGTAGGGAGCTTCAAATCCGGTTGCCAGAATGACGATGTCGGCCTGATGAGCTTCTAGATGTTGGCTAAGAGCATTGCTGCCGGTAAGTTTAAAGCCTTGGGAATCTTGGCTGATATGTGTCAGCGTTCGATGAGGCAATAATTTGACCCACTTATCTTCTTTAAGCACATCAAATCTATGGTAGAGCTCCTGATAAATGGTCAGCAGAGCTTTTTGGGTAATGCCGTCCGAGGTGAGTTTCTGGTTGGTGATTTCGGTGCGCTTCACCGCAGGAGCCAAGTTAACAAAGGCATCAACATAGTCAGGGGTGAAGAACTCGTTTGTAAACGAAGCCTCATCCAGCGGCTGGAAGTTAGATCGACGTGATAACCAGTCGAGCGATTTCGGTTTGCCCCATTTACTTTGTAGCGCGTTGATAAAGATATCCGCACCACTTTGACCGCCACCGATGATCATCACACGCTTGTTAGTGAAATCCCTGTGACGAAGGCCAATTTCAGCCGCGTGGAAAACACGCTCACCGATGTAAGATTGAGCGCATTGGGGGATAAACGGCACCTTACCGGTACCGATACATAAGTTATCTGCTTGATATACCCCTTGGCTTGTATGCAGGTTGAATGTTTTACCTGTGTATTCGACCTGTTCAACTTGAGTAGAAAACTGAACATTATCCATTTGATGTGCAGCCCACGCCAAATAGTCGGAGAATTCATGACGGCTGATACACTGAAGTTCGGCCGACAGAAAACGATAAAACTTCTTGGTTTTGACCAGATACGATAGGAACGAATAGGGATTCTCTGGGCTGATTGCCGTGACCAAATCTTTGAGAAACATGGTTTGCATGTTGGTGTTATCCAGCAGTAAGCCGGGATGCCACGCAAACTGTTTTTTGCTTTCAAAAAAGCACGATTTAATCTGCGGCTTTTCATTTAATAGAGCAGCGACGCTAAGGTTAAATGGGCCTGCTCCAATACCTGCTAGATCGAGTTTGACGTTGTGAGTATGTTCCATGATCGCAATCCTCTTATGGGGGTATTTATCCGGCTTAGCTAGCCGTTATTATTATTTTTGCGCTAAGCTAAATGCGTTAATTTTGTTGTTCCGCTTGCAGTGCTGTCACAAGCGGATTGTCGAGCATGTCGTCCATATCGGGTAACATTCTCGATGCGCTGGCATCGGTACTGTGGCGGAATTTGGCTAAGTTAAGGCCGATGCGCAGAATACGCGGTTTGAATAGATCAAATTTGTTAAATCGGTGCTGATAGCTCGGGTTCTGCGCCATGTAGGTTCTGATTCGTTGGCCCAATAAGGCGTAAAACTGTGACTCCGATAAGCCGAGTTTGGCGACCAAAGGCGAAATAAAGCGCAGTGTGGTAACGAAGTGACCAGTTTGCAGATCGTGGATTATTAAGGCTTCTTCAAGGCGCACTGTTACTTCCTTTACGCTCGGTTCAAGTGAGTTCTGCTCTGGGTAATCGCTATCCACTAGACGCATATCACCCTGAAAATCTTTAAGTAGGATGCGTTTCGGCAGGTTGTTTTCCAACACCAGAGTGACGTTCTGCCCATGTGCGATAAGGGAGACACCGTACTTACACAACAGGTGGTAGTATGGAATGACGACGGCATCGAACATCTTGCTCAGCCATGCTTCAATAGAGACACCTGAACGTTTAATGTATTCAGCTATAAGCGGATTGCCTTGATTGTCACTTTCCATTAATGCGGCCATCAGAATTGCCTGTTCTCCCTGATTGAGCTTGGAGGCGGCTGACTCACGCCAGATAACGCCCAGCAGTTCATGGTAGCGATAAGGTGCCTGCTCCAATAGCTGATAATCGGCCTGAGCGGCAAAGGCGGCGGCGGGTTCTTGAAGTACTTCAGCTTGTTTTTCTACGAGCAGTTCATCCGAACGAAATACAGATTCAATCCAGTCAGAGGCAATCGGTCCAGCAAGAATATAGCGGCCAGGAATACCTCGGTAGCATGAGGTATTCATGATGGTTAATGGCAACTTAATATCGTAGCTGTTAGGTCGTGTGACGTTGCTTAACGTGCGCAGAGAGAGTTGCGGCAGAAAGAGGTCACCATACTCGCCGAGGTAGATCAGCTTCTTCTCGGCCATCTCACGGATAAACAGCAGTGAGAGTTTGTTGCTCCATTGCCAAGGGTGCACGGGGATATAGCTATAGTCAGCAATATCAACCCCATAGGAAGCAAGAATGTTATCCAAGGATTTACACTCTGATGTATTCATTGACGAGCGAAGTAGTTCTTGCCAGCTGACGCTATCGTTTGTTGCGAGTTGCAGAATTGAATGTTCTACTGCTACCCAGCCTAATTGGAAAGCGCGTTCAGATTCTGGTGCGTAGCGCTTGAGGTCGTCACTGCTCCAGCCACGTCGACCTTTGTTAAAGGCAAATTTAGGGTGGCCGTCGAAGTAGGTCTGTTGCTGCTCGCAAGGGAGCTGCGCTAAATCACTTGCGGTGAGCGACTCTTTTCGTAGCATCAGCTTGCAGTCACCGAGCAGGGTCGCATTCAGGTCTTCCAAGTGCTCTGCGAATGCGTCATCTGTCATGGCGAGTAGAGACTGTAAATCGCGCATCAGCAGGGCGGCTGAAACGGCCTGTTGAGGGTGGCGGACAATGGAGCCGGGCTCAATCAACACCTGCCCCCAAATGTTTTCATGACCTTGAAATTGATAGCTGACTTGATCAGCGAGTTTTAGAGTATAACCCTCGGCATCTTGCTCGAAACGAAACGCTTGTTCATAGGCAAATTCGCTGATGATCTTGGCGACCATTTTCTGGTTAGCTGACGGCCAATATTTATGTAACGCTATCTGTTCCATTACCACTTCTCCGAAAAGAAACGGTCGCGAGTCATCATGAGCAAAGCGGAACGTTTGTGTGGGAAGTTAAACTCAAAACACTTTTGATAGCCGAAGGGCAGGATACGATCAAACAAGCGTTGATTATCCGACCTAGGTTCGAGCACGATGCGCTCAGTTCGCATGTCATCGATGAACAGATAATGGCTGATCCCTTTCATCCAAGCATTAAAGAATTTAGGGCCACGGAACGTTTGTTCACCGACAAGAAGATGAATGCCTCGATCAAAGTCTTGCACGTCGAAGTAAGGGCTGAGTCGGTCCTCGGCTACCCAGTAGGCTTCTACATAACCAAAAGGCTGGCCATTAAACTCACCAATCAGCGGAATAATATGAGGGTCTGCTGTACGTTGTTGAAGGAACTCTGCCAGCTGTTCCTCACTCCATGCCTGTTCCCAAAAATAAGCGACGCGTGGGTCGTTCATCCAACGAGTAAATTGAGCCAGATCCTTGTCGATATCGACGGTACGGAAGCTTACTTCCAACTCAGCATCAATGTCATATCTATGATAAACGCATCCTTCGGGCTTTGACGGCCTTAAAGGGTGATGTTGGTATTGGTCGTTCGACTGAACTAAACGCTTTGGGAAATGGGATGACGTCTTGTGGCGATGCCAAAACAGCGGTAACTGATAAAAACAGCTGCGATAAAGCTCGCCGTTGATAATTGGAAGTTCTTGATTGAGTCGTTGCGCTATTTGTGAGTCGTCGTATGTTAAAGTGACGGACACTAAAGCTTTGTGCAGATTGAACACTTGGTCAAGTTCGTTAACCAATGTCTCGAATACACTTGAGTGCTCAAGGTCAATGATCTGGACGGTCACACGTACGCAAGGTGTAGGGGTGTCTTGATAAATAAGGGTCTTAAAATCAGGCATTGGTGGCTTCCTTGACGCGAACGAGAGGATTAGGCAAGTCAAAATAAATGACTGCCGGGTCGGGAATTGAATTCTCGTTAAAGTTCTGCAAATAACAGAAGAAGTTACCTTTGCAACACAATGACTCACTGTTCAGAACATAGCTCAGACAGCGATCATCATTGACACCGCTTTGTAGCAGGGCATCGAGTTTATCGTGGAGGATTGCGATAAGTTGTGACTCTTGCACGTCAAGGTTGGCACAGATTGCTGAGATAAGGTTAAAGGTAGAATTGATGATCAGGTAGTAAGCAAAGTAGCGCTCAACTTTGCCTTGGTTCCAGTAGTTTTCTAACGCCTCTTTCTCATCGCCAAGTAGGTTGCCAAAGCGTTGCATCGCAAGATCGGTATATCCGGTTCCCTGACAGTCTCTATAGTACATTCCAACAGGAAAACCTTGCTCAAGTTGCATCACAATATTCTGCTGATGGGCGAGGAAAACAATGCCGAAGTTCGCCTGTAAATGGAAGAGGGAAACGACACCATGAGTACAGTAAGCATCAAACCATTGCATCGCGGCTTGCTTATGTGGCAGTTGGTTTTGCTCTGCGTAATGGCGAATGCGTTCAGCAACTAAGCTAGACCCTCCATAAGGGTTTGACTGAGTTAATGTCGCAAGAACGACGGCTTCCTGTTCGGGTTTATCTTCAAGGGGATTTTCTCTGAACGCCACAAGACTCTCATCAATGATATTGCCTTGGCGATCTTTCAGGCCGATATACGCGGGTTCTTGCATTAGCTGGAAACCAGAGCTTTTACCAAGCTGTTGAGCAAGAACGTCCTGTTGAAACAAGTCATTGAGACGAGTGCCGCGAATGACTTCTTTAAGCGATAGGTTACGAATTGAGTTGGTCAGTTTTACACTTAGGGAGAACTTCAGCATATAAGGCAATGAAGGTGCGTAAAGCGAACGGGTTGAAGAAGTTGGGTACCAGTTGACACCGATTTGGCCAAGGTTTTTCAGCTGGCCAGCCTTAAGGTACTCCTCAATTGACGGGTTACTTGCCATTACGCTCCATTGCCAAGGGTGAACGGGCAGCAGAGTCTTGCCTTGCGTACTAGCTTCCGTTAACGCTTGTTGCAGCATTGGCTCATGAGCGACCAACTCTGACAGTCGCTGTTGGCATGAGATGCCAGCGGAGCTGCCCTGAGCAATAAGCAGGCTATCAACGCTTAGCCAGTAGAGTTGGAACTGCCCCCCAAGCTCTGGTGAATACACTCTGGCATCCTCAAGGCTAAACTGTTCACGACTTTTCGGTGCAGGGTGGAATGAATGACCGATGAGTAAACCTTGTTCTGCAGTTTTGAAGTCCAATTTGTCGGTAAAGAGACGATTTTTATACGGGGAATGTTGAATACCTTGACTGGTGTTGTGCTGACTCTCCAGCACTCGAGCCTTGAAGATCTGTTTTTGGTCTTCACTGATGAATCCAACAATCGCAGGTTCTGACACGATTAATTCGATAAGTTGGTGTACTGATAAAGTCGTTACCGTGTCACTACTTAGTAATAGGGCAGGTAGTTGGTATTCGTGACTGCCCAATTGTGAGGCATAGCTAAGCGGTATGTGAATGCTTCGTCCACCTGATAGTGGCAACTGATAAGTACAGCCCTGCGGACTTGATTCTATTTGAACGGTACGACTTTCTCGCGCGAGAGAGTTAAGAAAACAAGCCAAGGCTGGGTCATTGGTGTTGATATTATGGCTTGAGTTTTTTAGGTTGAGCAGATCGTTTTTACGATTCATTTTTCTTTCTCAAATCATTGTTAATTAAACTGACAGTAAGAATGCTACTTATTATCATTTGTGTTATCAACTTGTTTTTAGTCATTTGTTAAAAATGTCAACAATGATCGCAAATATCGGTTTTATATGTAAATTTTACGGTATGTCGGTTTAATGGAGGTCTGGATTTAGACCTCCATATAAAAGAAATTTGAGGGTTTTATGGCGGTATTTGTGGCTATTTTCTGATTAAATAAAGAAAGTATCCACCGCCAATCAGTGAGGCCAATAGTCCTGCTGGGAATTGCCAAGGGAACCATAATGTCCTGCCAATCCAGTCTGCAGCAACCATAATTATCGCGCCTAAAAGTGCCGCCGTGAGCATTTGCGGTATCGCACGATATTGGTGGAGTGAGCGCGCCATATGCGGTGCTAACAAGCCAATAAAGCTCAATGGCCCAATGACGATGGTGCAAAGAGTGGTGAGTGCAGCAACAATAAGTAACAGCACTAATCTAACCATGGTGGCGTTGAGACCGAGGCTCGCAGCCGTTACTTCACCAAGATTGACTAAGGTAATCCATCGATGAAGAGAGAGCGCTAGCATTCCCACCAAACAGACACCACCAGCTAATAACCACACATCACCAAGGTTGACTAAATAAGTCGAACCTGACAACCAGGTAAGCAGGGCGGCAGCGTTATCGTGCCCTGAGCTCATAGCAATTCTTAGTAGGGCATCGAGTCCGGCACTGAGTGCGATACCCGTCAATAAGGTCTGGGTCGGGGCGAAATTGTGTCGTCTGCCCATTAACCAGACTAAGCCTGTCACTGAAGCCGCACCAAGAGTACCGAGTAACATTTGCTGATCCCGCTCAATCGCGACGCCAGTCAGAGTGCCCAGAACAAGCGCCAACGCGGCGCCAGAGCTTATCCCCAGAACTTCAGGGCTAGCCATTGGGTTGTTGGAGATACGCTGAATCAAGGTGCCAGCAAAAGCTAAACCGATCCCTGCCAGTAATGCGACCATGATCCGTGGTACTCTCAGATCAAACAGCGACGGGGTCAGTGCCATGCTCCAGCCTGACAGCGTTCTACCGACCACTAATGCAATGATGACAGTGGTCAACAGAACACAAACCAGCATTACAGCGACCCTCGTTACGGCGATAGTCTTATACTGACCAACCGAATCAGAGCGTGCTTTGAGATCTGACTGTAGCTTGGTTCGTTGCAACATCCAGAGTAAAAATGGCGCGCCAATCAGAGCGGTCATCGCTCCTGTCGGCAGCAACTCTCCTCCGACACCAGAAAAAGGTTGAATAATAAGATCAACAATCAACAGCAGCAGGCTGCCAATAAAGCCACTGAGCACAATCTGTTTTGCTAAGGTTCGTGCTCCCAGCATTCTTGCTATTGCTGGGGCAACGATACCGACAAAGCCAATCAAACCAACCTCACTGACTACGGCCGCCGTAACAAAAATGGCTAGCGAAAGGCACAGTAATTTAATCTGCTTGATGTTGACCCCTAAAGAAGTGGCAACATTGTCACCAAACTGAAGGACGGACAGAGGTCTTTGTAGTATCAATAGTAGAAGAGTAGGGAAGGTAACAAGCGGCAAAAGCATTTGAGCACTCGACCAATCGTTCTGATTAAGTACGCCAGCCCCCCAGACAAAAACGGTCGTTAAGCTTTGCTCATGCAACAGCAATAGCATGGTGTTGACTGAACCAAGGAATAGGCTGACCACCATTCCGGCCAAAATCATATGTAACGGTGAAAACCCTCTGTTAGCACTGAGAAGAAAAACCAACCCTGTCGCGAGACAGCCACCGATAAAAGCTGGAATAAAGTGAGGAATGTGGCTGGTGGTTGGCAAGAGTAGCAGACCGAGTACCATACCGAACTCAGCTCCGGCCGCGACACCCAGTGTGGTCGGAGAGGCGATAGGGTTGCGAAGCACAAACTGCATCACGCAGCCAGCAACCGCCAGTGCGAAGCCACAAATGAGTGCGACTGCCAGTCTTGGCAGATAGGTGTAATGGGTAATGATATGTTGGTAGTTAGCTGAATCGAAGTGAAACACCGATTGCCAAATTAAACCGATCCCCTGTGAGTAGGGAGCAGTCACTTGCAGTAACCCAATGACCATAGCCATGACCGCGATGATGAGAAGCGTCGATTTAATAGTAAAGTTTTGGGTACTGCGTTGTGCGATATTACTTGTGAACATTAAGGTTTATTAACTAACTGTTGAGTGATATGGTCACTGAAACGTTGCGCGGCAATAAGGCCGCCGAAAGTCCAGATTGCAGGAAGCTCATAAACTGAGTTACTACGGGTAAATTCCATTGCCTGCCAAAGTGGTGACTGGTTAAGCTGTTTGCGCTCTTTCTCTTCGAGTGGGCCGAAAAGTATTACGCTGGCACCTTGGTGTTCAGCGAGCTTTTCTACTCCGGTCGTGGTGAATCCCCACATGTTTGTGGTTTCTTTCCAGTCGTTGCGCATTCCCATTGCAGCAATCGTGTCTTGAGCTAAAGAGCCTTTACTATGAACACGCAGAGTCTTGTCGTTGATGAAGCGAGCAAAAATAACGGGTTTTTGTGAGGAACTGGCCGCCTCGATTTTACGGCCGTTTTCAGCTAAGCGCTGGTGGGTTTGGCTAATCAGTAATTCCGCTTGTTGTTGCTTGTTGAACAGTTGACCTAATGAGCGAGTAATGGATTCTGCTGACTTTAATGGTTGTTTCTTTTCGCTATAGATGGTGAAAACAAGCACTGGTGCGATCTGGTTGAGTTGCGGGTAAGCGGCCGCCATGTGTTTGCTGATCAGTATTACATCCGGTTTCAACTCGCTTAGAAGCTCAAGGTTAGGTTCTCGGCGTGAGCCTACATCCGTAACTTGTGGGCTGAGCTCTGGTTTAGCTACCCATTGCTGATAACCCTGAGGATTGGTGACACCTTCAAGTTCAACACCTAAGCTAAGTACGGTTTCAGTTAATGCCCAGTCTAACGCAATCACTTTTTTCGGTGACTGCTCAAACGTGCTCACGCCCATCTCATGTGTGATTTCGATTGCGTAGCTCTGAGCTGAGACGAATGTAGCAAACCAGATCAAGATTAACTTTTTCACAATGAATTCCTTCTTGGGTTAAGGGATATAGCTGATAGGTTGGCCAGTCGTTGGGTGAGGGAATAATGCCAGTTCCATACCGTAAATTTTCATCAGAGTATCTGGTGTCATCAGATCTTTTGGAGTACCGGACGCAATCACTTTTCCTGAGTGAAGAGCAATCAAGCGGTCACTAAATTTGGCGGCCATATTGATATCATGCAATACCATGATAACCGTCAGCCCCAATGTCTGATTGAGTTCGCGGATTAATGCGAGTAGCTCGTGTTGATGGGCAACATCCAGTGCAGAAGTTGGCTCATCTAGCAAGATGCACTGGCTTTGCTGGGCAAGCAGCATTGCGACCCAAGCGCGTTGACGCTCGCCACCGGATAGCGTAGCCACATATCTTTCTGCTAAGTCGCTCAGACCGACCTTTTCAATGGCTGATTCGACGATGGCATAGTCTTGATGGCTATAGCGCCCAAAGGCACCTTTCCATGGATAACGCCCAAAACAGACCAGCTCACGTACCGTGACGCCATCGGTGACTGGTGGGTGCTGTGGCAGGTAAGCAACTTGATGAGCAAACTCCAGGTGGCTATAGGAGGAAACGGGCGTTTTTTGGAATAACACCTCGCCATGACTGGGCGCGTTTTGCCTGCTTAATAGTTTTATCAGAGTCGACTTACCGCAACCGTTATGCCCTAACAGAGTGGTAATCTCTCCTTGGGCGAAAGTCAGGTTAGTAGGAGAGAGAATGGTCTTGCCGTCGATTTCAAACGACGTGTCGACGAGTTGGTACATAGTGGGGTATCAAGTTGTGTTATTAATGACAATTCAGTAATCTTAACATATCGAAATAGAAATGATAATTGCTTTCATAATCACTTGTAAGTGTTAGCCTCTCCGGCCTCACTGACTTTTATTTGCCTTGATAGTGGTTTCAATATGATGACGTCAGTTACACAAAATAAAACCACCCAGTTGGGTGTCGTTGGCCTTGCGGCCGCCCTAATGGGCATTGGGCAGAATGGTCTGCTCGTTTCTCTGCCGTTTTTAGTTGAGCAGTCAGCGTTTAGTTTGTCGACTTGGTCAATTCTGATTGCAGTCGGTAGCCTACTGTTTCTCCCGTCTGCCCCTTACTGGGGACGCTACAGCGATCGTCATGGACCCAAAATAGTCGTGGTGAGAGCCCTTGCAGGTATGGCAGTCAGTTTTTTATTACTGAGCTTGTTTGCTTTTGTTAGTCACAGCAATGAATCACTGGTCAGTCTATGTTTGTTAGGGCTAGTGCTTGCGCGAGTGATTTATGGATGTACAGTTTCAGGCATGGTGCCAGCAAGCCAACATTGGGCAATTCTCCTGTGCGGTGAAGAAAACCGATTACAAGCCATCACCTCAGTCAGCATCGGTTTGAGCGCAGGGCGCTTGATTGGTCCACTGATCTCAATCTTGGTGTTAAAATTGTCGTCTTATGCGCCGTTAATGGTCATGGTGGCATTGCCCTGTGTGGCGCTGGCTGCTGCAATGATGCTTCCTTCACCAACTGTCAAAGCTAAAGCCGAACACAACAAAACTTCTTTGCCATGGTTACCACAAAGAAAACTGCTGCCTTATTTGTTCAGCGGTTTGCTTCTGTGCGCTGCGATTGCCTTGCTGCAATACAGTTTTTCTCCTCTGATTGGTGCCGTAACGCAATGGTCAACTGGGCAAATCAGTGATGCTATTGGTGTGCTATTAACCATCAGTGCTGCCTGCACTTTCGTCACCCAAATTATGGTGATCAAGAAGAAAAAGCTCACGCCACTCTCCATGTATCGAATTGGTTCTGTTCTGGTTTTGGTTGGATTTGCCTTGTTTCTTACCGCTAACATCTGGGTATTTGGTGTTGCGATGACTTTGACGGCCTGTGGCGCTGCGCTGCTTGTGCCTGCATATACAAGCTCGGCGACAGAGTCGCAGCGTGACTTCCCGGGTGCAGTGGCCGGGTATATCTCAATGTTCCACACCATAGGCTATGGTGTGGCATCTTTGATGGCGGTGACGGCAACCATCTCCGCTCACTATCCAATTTATCTGTGTGTCACCTTTTCCTTGGTAATTGTCTTGATCGCTTATTTCGCAGTTAATAAACAACAGCCGGAGACGATAAAGGCCGCTTAGCGTTTATTATCCGGATGTCTTGGACAGTCACTGCATAATTGACGCCCTTGGCATTTATAAACTAAGCAACAACTGGTTCGAACCAGGTGCAGTTTTTCTGAATGAGTATTGTAGCTGAGGGTATTCAGCAGTTTTTCTGGTAGTTGACAGGCTTGTAACCACAACCTAGCTTGCTGCATTAGGAACGCTTCATCCAAATAAGGGGCGAACTGATGCAGTTTTACTATGCATCCAAGTACTCCATCGGCGAAAAGGTGGCGCGTAAATCCAGGACGAATACGGGTCCACTGACTCATCTCGGTTCGGAAGTAATCAAATAGCTCTACCAGCTGCTTACCAGCCTGTTCAATCAGCTCTGATTCTGTACCTTGCGAGTAGTCCGATGATTCAAATTGAAAGCCGCCTATAAAATTAGGCTGAACTTTTTGTGCCATTGCTGTCAGGTTAGGTAAACCTCGGCAGGCATAAATGGAGATAAATGCGACGTAAATTGGTTGCCAGCAAAGTAGAGTCCATGTGCGGGTTAACCAATAAGGAGAGCCGGCTTCTGGGTGCTCTTTCTCAAGGCTTAAATAGAGTTCGCGAATAGTCTGTGAGCAGGGGTGACCAAGATGAATTAACGACGAATCTCCCGTCGCTAAAGGAGCTAATTGACCATCTAGATAGGGGATGACCTGCTTGGAATGCTCAAACAGATGTTCAAAGAACGAATGCTCACTCATTGGGTAGTGCTTATCTTTGCTAACTATGGAACTACAGAATAAATAATTATATCACTAACTACAATCGATTCTCATTACGGTTTATATAAAAAGCAATTAAAAGATTGATTGCGGATAAATGGATTTATCTACACCTCACTGATTTTTCATAATTTTCTTACATTCGCAGTTGAATTCAGGCTTATACTTAGGCCACACCATTAATACAAAGAGCGAAAGCAAATGAACAACCGCGGATTACACGGACTTTTCCTTTTAGGTTCACTAACATTAATTGGCTGTTCTTCCACAAACGGCATTGTCACCGATAACGCAGATTCTCAAGCGCTTGTTGAGCTAAAAAGCGCGGATGAGGCCACTATTGCAACTTGGATTGACCAAAGCATTCTGATCCCACAGGGGCTTTCTTTAGAAGTGGACAAGATTCGTTATGTCACCGGGTCTGCTGATTTAAATAGCGACGGTATCGCAGAACATTTCGTATTGCTTCAGGATCGTTACTTCTGTGGAAGTGGTGGTTGTGCCGCTTATCTTTTGGATAACGAGGGCAAAGTAATTAACCGCATGTCGGTGACTCGAACGCCAGTAGCATTATTGGACAGTTACCGTAACGGCTGGCAAGACTTTGTGGTGTGGAGCAATGGTGCTTATCGTCAGATGAGTTACAACGGTGAGTCATATCCGACTAATCCTTCTGTTGAGCCGAAAGTCGACCGTAATACTCAAGTACAGACGGCGACGGCTTATGTGATGGCGACAGAGCTGTACCAGCAAGATGGTTACGATATAACTCCGGTCGATGACGAAGAAATTTGGACACAGCCTGACGTATATCACTTTACCTTTAAACACCATGGCGATCCGCAACATGTTTATAATGCAACGGTGAACTTGAACAGTGGTGATGTGGATGTTAAAGCGGTGCTGATGCAATAAATCGGCACGTTAAATCAGAAAAAGGCGGACACTTCTTAAAGCGTTCGCCTTTTTTGGATGTATCGTTAACACTTTTAGATGGTTTGATAACCTCTAAGCTGTGTGGTTACGATTAAGCAATGGCTTGCTGTTTTTCTTCAGCTTTGTTTTTTAAGAACGCGTAAGTGAAGCCAGTTACTGCGGTACCTGCTGCGATTGCGACTAAGTACAGCAGCACAGGAGAGATTGCATTAGGGATAAGTAGAACGAACAGGCCACCATGTGGTGCCATTAGTTTTGCACCGAACAGCATTGAAAGAGCACCGGTTAGAGCGCCACCTGCCATACAAGATGGGATGACTCGCATAGGATCTTTTGCTGCGAATGGGATTGCACCTTCAGAGATAAAGCACAGACCAAGAACAAATGAAGCTTTGCCTGCTTCGCGCTCACTTTGCTCAAATTTGTTCTTCGCAATAAACGTAGCAAGCCCCATACCAAGTGCTGGAACCATACCCGCCGCCATAATTGCAGCCATCGGAGCGTAAGTTTGTGATGCTAACAGGCCCACACCAAATGCGTACGCGGCTTTGTTTACTGGACCTCCTAGGTCGAAACACATCATTGCACCTAGGACAATGCCTAACAGAACGGCACTGTCAGAACCCATGTTGTTTAGGAAGTCAGTTAGGCCGTTCATGATGCCTGAAACCGGACCACCCACGATGTAAATCATCACTAGACCCGTAAACAGTGTTGCCACGAATGGGATAATAAGGATCGGTTTAAGCGCTTCCATTGATTGCGGTAATGTTACTTTGTCAGCGAGGAGCTTCGCTGCATATCCGGCAATAAAACCTGCTGCGATACCACCAAGGAAACCTGCACCAGTAGAGCTTGCAAGCATGCCGCCCACAAGGCCCGGAGCCAGACCAGGGCGATCAGCAATAGAGAAAGCAATGTATCCCGCAAGCACAGGGATCATCAGCGCAAATGCTGATCCACCACCGATGTTCATTAGCGCTGCGGCTAACGTGCCTTCCTCTTTAAATGCTTCGATACCAAAGACAAAAGACAGGGCGATGATCAATCCACCAGCAACCACGACTGGAAGCATGTGAGAGACCCCAGTCATTAGGTGTTTGTATGCGCCTTTCTTTTCATCTGTTGCTGAAGAAGAATCAGAAGAGCCGGAATGTTGGTATGTGCTGGCTTGTTCAAACGCTCTGTCCATCTCTTCCGCTGTTTTCTTTAGAGCAGGGCCAGTTTTTGTGCGGTACATTTTCTTGCCGTTAAAACGGTCAAGCGGAACTTCAATGTCCGCTGCAATGATGACCAGATCAGCGTCTGCGATTTCTTGGTCAGTCAGCTGGTTTTTCGCACCGACTGAACCACGTGTTTCGACTTTGATTTGGTGACCACGGCGCTTGCCCTCTTTTTCAAGCGCTTCTGCTGCCATGAAGGTGTGTGCTACCCCTGTTGGGCATGCGGTGATAGCAACGATCTTTTTCGTCTTTGATGGGTTTTCTGTTGGCGCTTTAAAGGTGGTTGCTCCTGCTAATGTCGCCGCATTTTCTACCGCTGTTTTAAGGAAAGTAGAGGCGTCTTTTGCAACCGTGCCGATGTCTGCTTGATAGACTTTTTTACCGACGAAACGAGAAGTATCAATGGGTGTGTTGGCTGCAATTACGATCGTTTCTGCTTGCTCAATGTCAGCCTCTGTCAGCTGTGTTGGTTCAATGACACTTGATTGACACTCAATCTTCGCGTTCCAACCAAGCTTAGCTGCTGCTTGTTCTAGTAGGCCAGCCGCAATGATGCAGTTTGCAACACCGCTAGGGCAAGCGGTAATAATGGCAATATTCATACTGAAAACCTTTTGTTCCTTAGTTTTTGTCTGAGTTCGAATTAGGGGAAAGCTCGATAATTTCTGTTTGGCGCTTAATACTTTCCAGATCTTCCTGACTGGTTAGGCCAACGCCAACTTGGCTCACTGCGAGTGCAGAGAGTGCCGTAGCGAAGCGCAGTAAGTCGCTTTTCGGTAATACTTGCATGTGGCCCCAGCAAAGGCCTGCAACAAGGGTATCGCCAGCACCAACCGTGCTTACTACCTTCATTTTTGGTGGTTGTGATCGTAACCATTTACCTTGGTTAAGCCACATCACACCATCTTCACCCATAGAAACGACGATGTTTTCAATGCCTTTATCGCTAAGCGTTTGCGCCGCAGTTTGGCATTGCTCGGGTGTGGTTAGGTGTTCACCAACTAAGTCGCTGAGCTCTTCATCGTTTGGTTTGATCAACCAAGGGTGTGCGTCGAGACCAGCGCGCAGTGCAGTTTTACTGCTATCGAAGAAAACTTTTTTGCCTTGCTGGTGCAGTTTTTCAATCCACGTAGCACACTGTTCAGCCTTGACGCCACCGGGTAAACTGCCTGCCAGTACAAAGTAATCGTGTGTTTCTGCAAGGCGGAATAAGGTGTGTTCAAAGCGTGTAATTTCTTCGGTTGTTACCTGAACGCCGGGGAAATTGATGTCACTCACTCGGCCATCGGCTTCCACCAATTTCACGTTGATACGCGTTGCGCCTTCGACTTCAACAAACTCATTTTTTACGTTGATGTCGTCAAATAGCTGGTGGAATAGTTCTGGATTGTCTTTACCAAGGAAGCCAGTCACGGTTACCTCAGCACCTAGGTCACTCAGCACTTTTGCAACGTTTACACCTTTACCCGCTGCATGTAAGTTACTCTTTTCCACTAGGCTAACGGATCCCACTTTTAGCGAGTCTAGTGAGCCAGTCAGGTCAAGTGCTGGGTTAAGAGTGATGGTAACGACCTTGTTTGTCTGCAATGCTGTCATCCTCTTGCTCCTTAACCTTCACCAAGACCTGATGCGATGGCTTTTCCAATCGAGTCAATGGCTTGGGTTGCATCTGGTCCTTCGGCAGAAAATTGAAGCTGATGACCGTGTTTTACGCCGAGTGCGATGACTTTCATTAGACTCTTGGCGTTTACCGCTTTGCCGTCACCATCAAGGTTCACAACGCGAATGGAGGATTCGAATTTCTTCGCTTCTGCCACGAGCATTGCGCCAGGGCGGGCGTGCAGGCCGTGTGCGTTTTTGATCTTAAACACCGCAGAATTACTTGCTTCAGTAGCGTCGCTTGCCATGTCTTCGCCTGTAAATAGTGCGAGAATTTGTTCAGCAGATGCATCAAGAAGCTTGTTATGTTCGTTGTTGAATACGAGCTTTGAAATTGTGCTTAGGATAGATTGGTGAGCATCGTTACAAGCGGCAAAAGCCACAAGAGCTCTCACACTCTCACCTTCAAATTCACAAGCATTAGCGGTTGATACAAAAGAAACGCCGGTCCGAGTCACTTGTTTATTGCTGCCGACTAACCATAGGCCATGACCAAGGTGCGTCGGTGTTTTTGTGACTAGGTCTGCCACGAACTCTGTCCCGGCACACTTTTTATTTTTAAGCAAACCACCCGCAACCGCGCTCATTTGAACCATGTCGCTTGCTGGGAAGTTCAGTTGAATTAGAGAGGCGTCGAAATCAGCTTCTAGCTGAATGTCACCACGAAGTAGGGCAATGATGTCGTCTTCGTTTTTCGCATTACGAAGGTGGTCCTCAACTCCGTCAGCCCCCAAAACTTTTGTTAGTTGTTTAAGAATGCCTAAATGCTCATCCGATTTAGCCGCGATGCCGATTGCTACGAATACTTTATTGCCATCGCCCCATTCAACGCCCATCGGGAAGTGATGGACAGATACACCAGTGGTTTTGACCATAGATCGTGTGTCAGTGGTGCCGTGAGGAATTGCGATGCCGTTTCCTAGAAATGTAGAGTTCTGCTTTTCACGGTTTAACATGCCTTCTACATAGCCTTGTTCAACCAAACCTTTGTCTGCTAGGTTTTGCGCGATATTTTTGATCGCCTCAAATTTATCCGTCGCGGATTGAGATAGGGTGATGTCATTCTTATTTAGCTTAAGCACGGTGCTTCTCCAGCCTTAAGGTCACTATTTTTGATTCTTTACGCAGAGTTCGGATTGCGTAACGCCGTTTATCTGTAATTTGCTGAACCTCTGTTTCGGTCGGTAAGCAAGGGTGGTTTACTCAAGGTTTTGACTAAAAGCCACTTAACTGAACGAACTAATTACTCAAAGATCCGTCGGCATTTTGCTTTACCATTGATAGGGCCAGCAGTAGAGCGAGATTTTTAAAGCATTCAGCGAAACCGTTAAAAAATCAGCGTCAATATACACTTTATTTCATATGAGCAGTAGTCTAGCAGAGCGTATTTTTGTTGCCTGATTTTAGCAACTTTCGTCAATTTTTAAGTTTTGCTGAATCCTTTCAGCTTTTATACTGAATCGATTCAGCATATAATTCAACTTATCGAGGGATCGCTGATGTATTAGTATGATCCTGCGCACAGAACAGGGCTTAGAATATGACACTGGATGAAATAGCAAAATTAGCGGGGGTTTCGAAGACCACCGCAAGCTATGTGATTAACGGCAAAGCTGATAAATACCGCATTAGCGAAAAGACGCAAAAGAGAGTCATGGCGGTGGTTGAGCAGTACGATTACAAACCGGATCATGCGGCGTCTTCTTTGCGAGCAGGCAACTCGCGCTCGTTTGGTTTGATCATTCCAGACTTAGAGAACACCAGCTACGCACGATTGGCAAAATTGATTGAGCAAAGCTCTCGCCAAGCCGGTTATCAAATCCTCATTGGTTGCTCAGATGACAATCCTAAAACCGAAGAGAAGGTCGCTGAAGCGCTGGTGAGCCGCCGAATTGATGCCTTATTTGTCGCGAGCAGTATGCCAGCAGCCAGTGAGTTCTATTTAAAGCTACAAAACTCGGGAACGCCCGTTATTGCGCTCGATCGCCCTATGGATGATGAGCACTTTTGCTGTGTGATAAGTGAAGATTTCGATGCGGCATTTGAACTAACCGAATCCGTGTTATCGCCTGAGATAGAATCCGTCGGTTTGATCGGTGCATTGGAAACGCTGCAGGTATCTAAAGAGCGTGAACTGGGGTTCAGATCAGCTTGCCAGCAAGATAAAAAAGAAATTCTAGTGGGTTATGGTGAGCACTTTTCTCGTGAAGAGGGCAAGAAAGTACTCGAAAAATGGATTGTAAAAGGCCAGTTACCAGACGCGATTGTGACCATGTCATACACTTTACTGGAAGGTGTGTTAGATGTGATGTTAGAAAAGCCAGAGTTGATGACTAAAGTACGTTTAGCAACCTTTGGCGATAATCGTTTGCTCGACTTTCTACCGATTAAAATCAATTCGTTACCACAGCAGTTTGAGCTCATTGCCGACAGTGCAATGGAACTCGCTCTGAATGCCTCAGCAAAACGTTACAAAGCGGGCTTGGAGTTGATATCGCGTAAGATCGTCAAACGTTGAACCACGCTACAGCTTAATCTCTACTGTCAGCGCCACGAACGCGTGGTCGCTGGCGTTTTTATCTCGGGCAAAAGACGGATTGATCAAGTGGGTATCCAGCACTTGGTAGTCCGTGACTTCGGCTATGGATACATCAGCATGTGCATCGAACTCTTGCGATAACAAGATGTAATCCAATACATTTCCTTTTGCAAAGTAATAGTGCGTGGCTGGGCGAGAGTCCAATGAGGGTGCTACTTGCAACTTCCAGCCATCAGTGAGCTGTAAATCAGTGACGCTGTCACCGTATGGTTCGACTAACACGTTGTTGACGCTAGTTGGCGTAATGGTTTGGTTCATATCACCCATCAATAAGGTCGGCATAGGGTTGAGTGCGTACTGTTTTTGCATAGCGTCGCGCAGCATGGCCGCCTCCCAACCACGTTGCTGGGTAGAAAGCCAACGGGCAATGGGCTTGCTCGCGTCTTCAGGTTTGTCAGAATCAGCGGGCCGTTGTGACTTTAAGTGCATCACGTAAACGGCGATATGCCCAATGATTGGATGAATAATGTGCGCGCGCAGCGGTTTTCGACTAAAAGGTGGTGCACTCATACTGCCAAATACATCAAGCGTATTTTGCTCGAATGTCACGGCTTCAACGTGTTCTATGGGGAAACGAGAGGCCAAAGCGACGACGGGACGCGAGTAGATGTAATCGCCTTCAATATGTGGCGTGTCGACACTGGCAAAGTATAGGTAGCCAATTTCAGCAAAGAAATCTTTGGTTTCTTGAATGCTAAACACTTCTTGTAAGCCAATGATGTCGGGACTAAGTTGTTCGAATTGCGATTTTGTCCAGGTGAGTTTGTCTTGCCAATCGTCGAAGGAGTATATGTTTTCGAAATCGTAATACGCGCCAGGCGGTGCCACAAAGTTCAATAGATTAGCGGTAGCAAAGGTAATGCGGTTTTCAGTAGACAAAATATCATTCATACAAGGAGTTATTAAATGATTATATACCGATTTAGACCGCTTGAGTGAAGATCACGTTTCTATTTGCAGGCATTCCGTTTAAACTTCAGGCATCAAGTAAAATGAGTAACGAGCATGACCCAAGATTATCAAGAAGAAGAGTATTTAGAAGGCGAAGAGATTGAGATCGAAGCGATCGGTATCGATGTAGACGCACACCCAATTGAGCTGTACAAGCTTTTTAAAATCGCGAACTTGGTAAGTGGTGGTGGTGAGGCGAAGCACATCATCGAAGAAGGTTATGTTGCAGTAAACGGTGAGCTTGAGACGCGTAAACGTCGCAAAATGTACGATGGTGATTTCTTTGAGTTCAACCAAGAATACTATGTGGTTGCGTGTGATGCACCAGTGACAGAACCGGAAACAGCAGAGCAAAAAGCAGAGAAGAAGGCGAAAAAAGAGGCGCAAAAAGCTCGCAAAGATAAGCCTCGCTCAAAAAAGAACGACAAATCGAATGTTAAGGGACCTCAGTCAACAGGTCGTAAAGCCGCCCACAAAGAGTTTAAAGCTAAGCAAGAGGCTTTGTCTCAGTCTTCTAAGAAAGGCAAGAAAGACGATAAGCCTCAAGCGAGTCGTGATCCGAAGAGCGGACGCAACTCTATCGACTTTTTCTAATAACAATCGTAGTTAATATCTGGGCACTTACTTGCTGCAATCAACATAAGTAATTGATTTAAAATTAGAACTCATATAAAAAGTGCCGCTTCGGTTTATTACCCAAGCGGCGCTTTCGTTTCTGGAATTGATTTATAAGCTAAACACCTTTGCAATTATCACTAGTGACATTGTCACGTGTTAGTCGGTCGCAGCTATTAGATCAGTTTGAATGGGATGCTGATTTTTTCTCTATGTATCTAAAAACCATCGATAGACCAAAACAAATCAGGAAGTAAACAAAACCGACAATAAGCCAAATTTCGAAAATGTAGCCAGATGAATTTGCCATCTCTGTGCCGACGAAGGTCATTTCTTGTATTGAGATCAGTGACACGATGGAGGTATCTTTGACCAGTGAAATGGTTTGCCCCGCAAGTGCCGGTGTGATGGCTTTTAATACTTGAGGAGCGATGATAAAGCGGTACTTAACCCAAAGTGACAACCCGAGTGAATCCGCAGCTTCCCATTGGCCTTTGTCTATGCCTTGTAATCCGGCTCGCACGACTTCAGCCACGTAGGCAGCAGAAAGCAGGCCAATACAAAAGACGCCGGATGCAAGGTTTTCCCATAAGTTAGCTGGGCCAAAGAAAAAATGTTGAATCGCATTGGGTTCTCCGCGGTAGTTGCGCAGAATATCGTCTAATCCAAGCAGTGGTATCAATTGGTTAGAGACGAAGAAGTAGAATATGAACACAAACACTAAAGGGGGGATGTTCCGCACCAATTGTATAAACGCGTTGGCTGGTGTGCGTAGCCATTTCGAATCTGAGAAGCGTGCTAATCCAAGCAAGGTGCCTAACACCAGTGCAAATGTAATACCCCAAACACTGAGACGTAAAGTTGAAATTAAACCTTGGAAGAAATACGGTAATCCACCGTCTGCTCTGGGTGTAAACAAGAGCTCAGTTGCTTCTTTCCAATGCCAGATGTAATTAACCCCAACGGTGGAACGATAATACAACCAAACTCCAGCAAGTGCGCAGATAGCCAGCAGCACCCAATCCAGTAAGTTAAAACGATTGATGGAAAAACCTGATTTTTTTTTGGTTGGCGCAACGCGAGTGGTAGTTTGTCCGCTCAAGGTTTAACTCCGCTAGTGAATAAAGGCCGACCCGTTAAACAAGTCGGCAGTTTGATTTTTTGTAATAAATTGTAGCTATTGACCTTGTGCTACTTGGTCTTTCCAATCAAGCGTTGAGAACCAGTACTCGTAACGTTCATCTAGCCAACCATCCTTCGTGCGTGCCGCAATCCATTGGTTAAAGAAAGCTTTTTTGTCTTCCTCACCAAGGCGAACCGCAAAGGCTTCGTTACCTTTCGATAGGCGCTCAGAAAATGGCGTAAACAGTTTATCTGCGTGTTTGATTGACTCGTGTTCTGGTTTCGGACTGGATGCGATGACGGCGTGCGCGTTTCCATTCAGCACTTCTTGGAATGCTTGGGCATCGTCATCAAACTGAAGCAGCTTAGCCTTAGGGAAGGTTTCACGTGCCACTTGAACCGTGTATGCACCGCGGCGAACGGCAATCTTGACGCGGCGAGAATTAAAGTCTGAAAACTCGCTGAAGCCCTCTGCTAGCTTGGTATTTGCTGCCACCTGCACGCCTGAGTGTGAATAAGGTTCAGTGAACAGAACGCTTTTTGAACGCTCTGGGGTAATGGACATACCGCCGATTATTACGTCGAATTTTTTCGCTAATAGAGCAGGGATGATCCCGTCCCATGCGGTTGGGACAAACTCGACTTTTAGGCCTGAATCCGCAGCTAAGCGCTTGGCCACATCAATTTCGAAACCAATCAGTTCGCCTTGTTTATTGCGCATTGCCCAAGGTACGAATGTCGACATACCAACGCGCAGCGTGCCACGTTCTTTGATTTGATCAACGTTAGGCGTTGCGGCTTTCTCATTGGCTAATGAGGGTAAAGCAATCGCAATTCCTAATAATGCGGTTATGGTCGTTTTGAATAACTTCATACTATTTCCTTATAATTTTCGCCAACTGGCCCCTAGTTTGTGTTCTAGCCAAGCGGATAAGCCAGAAAGCGTTAACGTAAGAGCAAGGTAAATGGCTGCCACTGTAAACCAGATTTCGAATGGCATCGCCGTTTCAGAGACGATGTTTCTTGCTTCGGTCGTGAGGTCAAATATCGCCATCACACTCACGATCGATGAGTTTTTTATTAATGAGACCACTTCGTTAGTCAGGGGGGGCAGAGTGCGCTGAAGTACCTGAGGTAGAATGACATCTTTGTAGGCAAAGAAAGGGGATAGACCCAAGCTCTTCGCTGCCTCAAACTGACCTTTTGCAATGCTGCTTAAGCCCGCGCGAAAGATCTCTGCGGTATAGGCTCCTTGGAAAAGCGACAGCGCTAAAACGGCGCTACTGAATCTGTCTAAACCGATAACGGGGCCAAACACAAAGTAAAGGAGGTAAATTTGCACCAATAAGGGGGTGTTTCGAATTACTTCCACATAGGTCACGCCAATGGCATTACCGACCTTGGAGTGGCTAAGACGTAATAATGCGGTTACTAAGCCGATGGCCAAAGTGAAGATCAAACTGATCGCGGAGATTTTCAGTGTAACCATGAGGCCACTGATCAATTCGGCTGACCACCATTCACCATCTTCATAAAATGCGATGTAATCTGGCACGCGTTCCCATTGCCATTGATATCCAATTGTCTGTGCACCAGAATTGAGCAGTAAAACAATAGCAATCAGCAGAAATATGATTTGCAACAGAGCTTGCAAAACGGGTTTTAAGACTCGAAACGCCATCGGCTAGTAGCTCAAAATTTGATTTAAAAACGCTTGTGTACGAGGGTGCTTGGGGGTCTCGAAAAGTGCAACAGGTGAATTCATTTCGATGATTTGGCCTTCGTCCATGAATACAACTCGATGTGCCACCTTTTTCGCAAAGCCCATTTCATGTGTAACGCAAATCATGGTCATGCCGCTTTGTGCTAGCTCCACCATTACATCCAATACCTCGTTGATCATCTCTGGGTCAAGGGCTGAGGTAGGTTCATCGAACAGCAGCAGATCTGGTTCCATACAAAGTGAGCGAGCGATCGCTACGCGTTGCTGTTGACCACCAGACAGCTGAACCGGGTATTTGTTGGCTTGCTCTTCGATGTTAACGCGTTTTAAATACTTCATTGCGCGCTCTTTGGCTTCTTGTTTTGAAAGCTTCAAAGTACGGGTGGGCGCAAGTGTGAGATTTTCTAAAACGGTCAGGTGCGGAAATAGGTGAAAGTGCTGAAATACCATGCCCACTTTCCCTGTTTTTTGTGCTTTGGAACTTGCAGGATGTTCGAAGACGCAGAGTTGACCTTCTTGGATGGATTCTAAGTGGTTTATGCAGCGGATTAACGTGGATTTACCAGAGCCCGAAGGGCCACAAATAACGACGATTTCACCAGAATGTACTGAAAAATTAATGTCTTTGAGGGCGTGATACTCTCCATACCACTTGTTTACGCCGCTAAACTCGACGACGGTGTTTTTCTCTTTCAAGGTTGCCAACTTTTAGAATCACTTTCTTATTACAATAACAAGTATTTAACCGTATTTCACCTGTTAATCAAGCACAAACTGACCAACTGGTGAGCAAATGACTCATCACTAATCTAACTGACAATATACCCATTTTAGATGAAGCGGATCACAATGGCGAAGACCGACATCGTAATAAGAAACTGAGCCGAATAATAGGTGGTCATTACAACTTGGCGTGAGAATATTGAAGTGTTACCAAAACGCTCGAATGCAAGCACAACGCCTGACATCGTAAAGATAAAACTCCCAAGAACCGCAAATGCCGACGATTGAGTTTTGCCGCTGGCGTAGTACTCCAAGGCCATCCAAAGCATGGACATCAAAAAGAAAATGTAACTTGCGACGGGCCATTTCTCTTTACCTAGGTTGGGCTTAAAAAAGATATAGACACACAGGCCTACGCCGAATACGACAAAGGGGAACCATGGCGTAAAATGCCATCCAGCCATATTGATAAAGGCTAAGCTGTAGCAAATTTGAGCAAGACAAAACAGTTTAATAGCAGGGACAAATTGATCTTTTTGTTGCATCAAGATTAAGTTACCCATGAGTGACAGTAAAAGGCCGCAAATGATCCACTCGGTGTAGGGAAGGTGACTGGCTGGGGATAGGAGTAACATCCCGATCATTGTTGCGATTGGGAGCGGTTTGGTCAAAAAGAATAACCACTTAGGGCCAGTCTTAATACTAATGACATGCATAAACGCGCAAGCTAAGACAATTAGCCACATACGATAAACTCTTAAATAGAAAATTAAGCGCTCATTTTTATGAGCAAGGCCAACTGATATCTCGAATGGTAAGAACGGTTTTGTATTTGGTTATCATCTTACACAACACCATTGAACTATTTGTTTTTTGTTACTTTTACAGCAAAAAAGTTCAAATTATATCGATTTGTCAATTTGCGGCTAAATTACCATAAAAAAACGGTCTTGTGTCTACGAGGGACACAAGACCGATAAAAAAGACAGTATTTTGATAACTCGGTCGTTATGCGACCGCTAAATCAAGAATCTTACGACTGTTTTCGAGGTCAATCGATTGATTTTCGCCGAGTATCGTCATGCCGTGTTTTGTTAGTTGTGCGATGACTAAATCGATAGCGGCCTGACGATCATCGCCGTAGTCGTTAAGTTGTGTGGCTACGTTTAGTTGATGGTAAAAAGCTTCAATGGAGAGAATAGTGCGCTCCGCCAAATCTTTGCTTTCAGTTAAGCCAAATACGTTGCGGCCCATTTGCTCAAGCTTAGGACGTTTGAAATTTATCTGGTTACGAAGAAGCGATGGCTGAATGATGGCTAGTGAACGAGCGTGATCGACATGCCATAACGCGGTTAGTTCGTGTCCAATCATGTGAGTCGCCCAGTCTTGGGGAACACCGCTGCCAATTAGGCCGTTTAATGCTTGGTTTGCCGTCCACATTAAGTTAGCACGCCATTGATCGTTGTCGCGCTCCGCGAATTGTTCACTCAGTGTTTTTAGGCTTTTCAGTAATGCTTCTGCGTAACCGTCTTGAACCATTGCGCCTGTTGGCAGAGTTAAGTACTGTTCACAAACATGAACCCAAGCATCGACAAGACCGTTGATAAGTTGTCGCTCTGGAAGGGTTTTCATTACATCAGGGTCCAGCACCGCAAATTTTGGCTGCACTGCTGGTGCCAAGAAGGCCAATTTGTCTTGCGTCTCTTTCTTAGTAATTACCGCACCCATGTTGGACTCAGATCCGGTTGCAGGCAACGTAAGAATGGCAGCAAGTGGCGTCGCTTGAGTGACTTGATGTTTGCCGACCATAATATCCCAGCCGTCTCCGTCGTATTTTGCTGATGCCGCCACGTATTTGGAGCCATCGATAACGGAGCCTCCACCGACAGCGAGGATAAAATCAACGTGTTGTGACTTTACGATTGCCACTGCTTTATCAAGAGTTTCTTTTGTTGGATTCGGCTCTACGCCTGAAAATTCCAGCCACTCGCGCCCTTCAAGAGCTTGCGCTACCTGGTCATAGACACCGTTCTTCTTGATGGATCCGCCACCGTAGATGACCAGCACTTTTTGATCCGCAGGAATAGCGCTTTTGATTGCAGCGATTTGGCCTTGACCGAAGAAGATTTGAGTTGGGTTGACGTATGAAAATTTCATTATTATGCCCCTTGCTTCCAATGTTAGGAGAGTGAATATGTGCATAATAGTACGTGCTTGAGTGACTGAGAAGGTCGATTTCTGCAAATTTATTGCCTATTTCAGCACAAGTGTAGTCATTGAACGGAAACCAGTTAGGGACACCATAGTGAGGGGGAATAATGCACCGTGAATGCGAGTGCAAATTTGTCCATCACAAATATATAAAAGATACTTGAATGAAACACCAAAAGTTTAGTTTGGATAACTCGGTAGTGGGTTTCGTATGGTTTTTTATTAATTTGCGAACGACATATTTATTTGCGTAGTAAAATTATTTATTAGTGCAAAATAAGGTGTCGCTTTTTGTCATCTATCCACGGATTATTGCGAGGTGTTACTAATAAATTACAAATAAACAGTGTGGAATTCTGCGCTTGTACTTAAGTTATTTTATGTCGAAATAAAAGTCGAAGATACGCACAGAAAAGGCGTAACCTATATATAAACAATAACTTAAGGAAGAGCAATATGTACCCTAGAAGCGGAAGAACAGGAAAGAGTGTATTTACACTCAGTACTTTGACTGCATCTTGCCTAATGGCATTCAACAGCTACGCAGCCGTTGACTGTACACCTCTAGAAGCTTGGGATTCATCGAAAGTTTATAATGGTGGTAACCAAGTTCAGCATGAAAATAACGCTTACAAGGCGCGCCATTGGACGCAAAATAATAACCCTGCACAATCAGGGCTGTGGGGAGAGTGGGAAAACCTTGGTGCTTGTGATAGTGGCCCAATTGACCCACCACTTAACAAAGTGCCGACAGTTTTACTAACTTCTCCTTCTGCGTCGGCTTCTATCACAACAGGTGAAGTAGTCAGCCTAGCCGCAGATGCGACAGACACTGACGGCACAGTCAGCAAAGTCGAATTTTTCGTTGACGGCGCACTGGTTGGCACATCAACCGCAGCACCTTTTACTGCTTCATGGACGGCGACAGAGGGTGATCACGAGTTCTCAACTAAAGCTTACGACGACCAAAATGCAGCGAGCACAGTGAGTGCTGTTACGTTGACTGTCGCTGCTGGTCAACCTGGCAACGAAGCACCAACGGTAGACGCAGCGCTATCAGCCACTTCTGTTGAGCTTGGCGGTACGGTAACGGTTTCTGCTACTGCGGCAGACGCGGATGGTACGGTTGCCAAAGTTGAGTTCTTTGCCGCAGGAGCTTTGATTGGTACAGCGACCGCTGCGCCTTACGCTGTTGATTTCACTCCAGCAGCGGCTGGCTCGGTATCGATTTACGCTAAAGCGACTGACGATGCTGGTGCAACAACAGATTCTTCCCTTGTATCACTATCAGTAAATGGTGGTGCAGTCACTTCAAACTGTCGTCCTGATGGCCTTTACCAAACGGCTGGTGTGGATGTACCTTACTGTACGATTTACGACAAAGATGGCCGTGAATTGATGGGTGCCGATCACCCACGCCGTGTGATTGGTTACTTCACAAGTTGGCGTAGTGGTGACGACCCACAAGCGGCTTACTTAGTTAAAGACATTCCTTGGGACCAACTCACTCACATTAACTACGCGTTTGTGAGCATTGGTGCAGACGGTAAAGTGAACGTGGGTGATGTGACTGATCCGGCGAATCCTGCAACAGGTAAATCTTGGCCGGGCGTAGAAGTTGACCCGGCACTTGGCTTTAAAGGTCATTTTGGCGCGCTCGCGACTTACAAGCAAAAACATGACGTTAAAACATTAATTTCTATCGGTGGCTGGGCTGAAACGGGTGGCCACTTCGGTGCAGACGGTAATCGTGTCGCGGACGGTGGTTTCTATACGATGACAACCAACGCAGACGGTTCAATAAACCACGCAGGTATCGAGAAATTCGCGACTTCTGCAGTTGAAATGATGCGTACCTACAAATTCGATGGTCTAGACATCGACTACGAATACCCAACGTCTATGGCGGGGGCAGGTAACCCGTATGACAAAGATTTCATGGAACCACGTCGTCCATACCTATGGGCTTCTTACCAAGAGTTGATGAAGGTGCTACGTGAGAAACTGGACGCAGCATCTGCACAAGATGGTATCCACTATATGCTGACTATTGCTGCGCCCTCCTCGGGTTACCTACTGCGTGGTATGGAAACCTTTGATGTTACTAAGTACCTTGATTACGTCAACATCATGACTTACGACTTGCACGGAGCTTGGAACGATCACGTTGGTCACAACGCGGCGCTGTTTGATACAGGTAAAGACTCTGAGCTCGCTCAATGGAACGTGTACGACACCGCGGCTTATGGCGGTATTGGTTACTTAAATACAGACTGGGCTTACCATTACTTCCGTGGTTCTATGCCTGCTGGTCGTATCAACATTGGTGTGCCTTACTACACCCGTGGTTGGCAAGGTGTCACCGGTGGTGATAACGGCTTGTGGGGCCGAGCGGCACTTCCTAATCAATCAGAGTGCGCGCCAGGCACTGGTGAAGGTGAGAAAAACAACTGTGGTCACGGTGCCATTGGTATCGATAACATGTGGCACGATACTGACCCGAAAGGTGACGAAATGGGTGCCGGCTCTAACCCTATGTGGCATGCGAAGAATTTAGAGAAGGGGATTTGGGGCTCTTATGCGCAAGCTTACGGTCTGGACCCTGTAAATGATCCCACGGACAAGTTTGTCGGTTCTTACACACGCTACTACGACGATATTGCAGTTGCACCATGGCTGTGGAATGCGGAGAAGAGCGTATTCCTATCAACAGAAGATAAAGCGTCGGTTGAAGTGAAAGCAGACTACGTTATCGATAAAGAGATTGGCGGTATCATGTTCTGGGAACTCGCTGGTGACTATAACTGTTACGTACTAGACGCGAGCGGTAACCGTACGACGATTGATGCAACAGAACAAGCGTGTGCAGCGGGTAATGGTGAGTACCACATGGGTAACACTATGACCAAAGCGATTTACGATAAGTTTAAGTCTGCAACGCCTTACGGTAATAAGATTGCAACTGATGCAACTCCAACGGAAGCAGTAGACATAACCGTGAGCGTTGGTGGCTTCAAAGTGGGTGACCAAAACTACCCAATCAACCCGAAGATCTCGTTTACAAACAATACAGGACAAGCCATTCCGGGGGGTACTGAGTTCCAGTTTGATATTCCTGTGTCTGCACCGGATAACGCGAAAGATCAATCTGGTGGTGGTCTAAGCGTGATAGCTTCTGGCCATACACGTGCCAACAATATTGGTGGTTTGGATGGTGTAATGCACCGTGTATCTTTCTCGCTACCAGCATGGAAAGACCTACCAGCGGACGGAACTTACGAGCTTGATATGGTTTACTACCTACCAATCTCCGGCCCAGCTAACTACACGGTGATTTCTGGTGGTAAAGAGTTCGCGTTCAAGTTTGAGCAACCAGACCTGCCAATCGGTGACTTAAACTCTGGCACGGGCGGCGGTGGGGGTACTGAGCCTGGTACTTGTGACACAACAGGCCTTGTGACTTACCCAGACTTCCCACAAACGGACTGGCAAGGTAACCCAAGCCACGCCAACCAAGGTGATAAAGTGATTCACAATGGTGTGGTATACCAAGCAAACTGGTGGACAGCATCAGAGCCAGGTAGTGACGGTAGCTGGTCGACATTATGTAACGTCTAATCCAGATTGAATGGATAACAAAAGCGCGCGACTTAAATCGTGCGCTTTTTTATTCTTTGGGTATTGATAATACGATGTGGTTGAGTGTTTTTGTGTTACAGCGAGTAAACACTTGAATGAACGATCAGAACTCGTAGTCTTCAGGGATTACCACGATCCCTTTTTCTGATACATGAAATCGTTTTGTATCTTCGATTTTGTTGATACCAATTTGTGTGTGAGGTGGAACTCGAACGTGTTTGTCGATAATACAACTCACGAGCTGGCAGCCTTCACCAACCTCAACATCATCGAAAATAATGCTGTCGACAACGGTTGCGCTATCTTGAATACGCACGTTAGACGCAATGATGGAATGCTGCACAGAGCCCCCGGAGTTGATAACGCCGTTGGCAATGATAGAGTTAATAAAAATCCCTTCATTACCTGTTGCTGATGATACAGTCCTCGCTGGTGGGTATTGCGCTTCATAAGTGCGAATCGCCCAGTTCGGTTGGTATAAATTCATTGGGGGGACGGGCTCTAGCAAATCCATATTGGCTTGGTAAAACGAGTCAATCGTGCCCACGTCTCGCCAATAACAATCTTTATCCACGCGGCCTTTACTCCCGCAGAACTTATAAGCATAAACAGATTGGGTATCGATGAGTCTAGGGATAATATCGGCACCGAAGTCGTGGTTTGAGCCTTCAAGTGTCGCGTCCTCTTTTAGCGCTTCTTGCAGTACGCCCATATCAAAGATGTAAATCCCCATAGACGCCAGACTCTGACTTGGGTCATCAGGCAGGGTGGGTGGTTTTGCTGGTTTCTCGATAAAAGATTCGACTAAGCCGTTTTCTTTGATACCCATAACGCCAAAAGCGCTGGCGTCTTCTACTGGTACGTTCATACAAGCAACGGTTAATTTTGCGCCATTCTCTTTGTGTTCTTCTAGCATGGCAGCGTAATCCATCCGATAAATGTGGTCACCGGAGAGAACGACAACGTATTTGGCGTCGTTGCGAGAGAGTAACCACATATTGTGGTAAATCGCATCAGCTGTGCCTTCGTACCACGCACCACCTTTGCGCATTTGAGGAGGAACAGCGGTGATGTATTCACCAAGTTCGGGATTAAAGACCGACCACCCATCTCGTAAATGCTTTTGAAGCGAGTGTGACTTGTATTGCGTCAGAACCAAAATCTTACGCAAGCCCGAGTGAAGACAGTTAGTAAGCGTGAAGTCGATAATCCGATATTTACCACCAAATGGGACGGCTGGTTTGGCTCTACCATCAGTAAGAGGGCTCAATCTTGACCCCATACCGCCAGCTAAAATGACCGCGAGTGCATCTTGCATAATGTTCCCTTTCTCTTGTGTTGCGTACTTCGAAAGTGGCTAGAAGTCTAATTTACAGCTATTTACGGAATGACGTCTTTGACTATCTTTTGAACGCATAAACAGCAATGTGATTAAAAGTAGTACAAGATTTAAGCCATCGCGTATTCGACTTAAAATCAATGAATTATAATGAGGGCTACGTTGGGGCTGCACTATATTAGGGAGTAAGCCAATATATTGCGCACTATATTGGTGAGGGGAAGTGTGTATAAAGAAACGGTTACTATTAAGGTTTTTTAAAAGTACAGATTTAGGTGGCATGTGATAATAAAGCAGGAGCGCATCGGCTCCTGTTTATGACGGTTACTCACCTACGAGAGGCCGATAATATTGCCTTGATCATCAAGATCTAAGTTCATGAACGCGGGCTTGTCAGGCAATCCTGGCATGGTCATCACGTTGCCAGAGAGCGCATAAACAAAGCCAGCGCCAGCGCACAATCGTAGTTCGCGGATTGGAACGCTAAAGCCACTTGGCGCCCCTTTTATCGTTGAGTCTGTCGTGATTGAAAGCGGCGTTTTAGCCACACACACGGCCAAGTTATCAAAGCCTAAATTTTCAAAGAGCGCCAGTTGTTGTTTTGCTAGTTCACTCATTTCAATGCTTGATGCACCGTAACCGACCTCACACACCGCCATTAGTTTTTCCTTTAAGGACTGTTGTTTAGTATATAGAGGGCGGAATTGTGAGCCTTGTTCGCAAGTGGTAACAACGTGTTGCGCGAGTTTGATAGCGCCTTCTCCACCTTGTGCAAATGCTGTGCTAACCGCAACTTTTACTTCAGGGTTAAAACGCTCGATCAACGTTTGAAGCTCTGCCAATTCTTGCTCCGAGTCTTGAGGAAATTGGTTGATGGCAATAACCGCAGGGATCCCATATTTATGTACGTTGTTGATATGCCATTTTAGGTTTTCGAATCCAGCTTCAAGAGCGGCTTGATCTGGTTCAAAAATAGAGTCTGGAATCGCCATACCAGGGCGTAAGTCGTAATGGCCTGAGTTAGCCTTTAAACCTCGCAGTGTCGCCACAATGACTACGCAATCGGGCGATCGATCCGCAGCAGACGCTTTAATGTTGCACGCTTTCTCAAAGCCCATATCTGAACCAAAGCCCGCCTCAGTGACAACGTAACTAGAAAGTTTCAATGCAATCCGGTCTGCAATGATGGAAGAGTTACCATGAGCGATGTTGGCAAATGGACCAGCATGGATAAGAGTTGGGACGCCTTCTAGCGTTTGCATCAGGGTAGGGGCAATGGACTCTTTCAGCGTGACCGTCATGGCACCGGCAACCTGCAAATCTTCTGTCGTCACAGGTTTACCATCCAAATCATAAGCCACAACGATGCGACCGATACGCTGGCGGAGGTCTTTAAGGTCATTGGCTAGAGCAAGAATCGCCATGAGCTCAGAGGCGGCAGAAATATCAAAACCTTCTTCACGTTCGAAGCCGTTAGTGTTCTTACCTTCTTCATTTAGGCCAACTTTCACCATGCGCAGTGCACGATCGTTGTGGTCCATTACACGCTTCCACGTAATGTTATTGACGTCGATCTTTAATGCCTTTAACCCTGTGCGAGCTTCAAATGCGTCATAACCTTCCCGCTGTTCATGGTATAGGCGCGCATCAAGTGCCGCTGAGGCTAAATTATGGGCGGCTGTTACCGCGTGAATATCGCCAGTCAGGTGAAGGTTCAGTTCGTCCATTGGTGCCACCTGAGAGTAACCACCACCCGCTGCGCCTCCTTTAACGCCAAATACTGGTCCCATCGAGGGCTGACGAATACAGGCCATCACAGATTGATTAATCTTGGATAAGCCTTGAGAGAGTCCGATGGTCGTGACCGTCTTGCCTTCTCCCAATGGGGTTGGCGTAATGGCAGTGACCAGTACCAATTTACCCTCTTGATTCGCATTTAAACGCTCAAGGCATTGAGGGTGGACCTTCGCTTTGTATTTCCCATGAGTTTCAAATTCGTGGGGCAACAGGCCTGTATTAGCGGCTAGGGTAGCAACAGAGGATAAGCGTGTCTTTCGGCAAATTTCAATATCAGGCGGCATGGATACTCCCATCAAGTGACGAACATCTGGCGCTCAGGATATGACACTGAACGCTTTTTTTCAGCGTTGCGTATGCATTTAAACCATTGAGCTTGACCAGTTGTTTAGTGCTGATGTAAATCGACTAGTGTGGCGTAACGTGGCATAGAATAACAAAAATATGAAATACTGTGCTAGATAAAACAAAAAGGTCACCATGCGGTGACCTTGACGTGATTTTATCTTGATGCTCGATTTAGCGATCCCAGTATGTCTCTTCTAGGCTGTCTTCACGCTCAGGAAGGGCGCGAGATAGGCGAGGAGAGTGCTGAGTCAGTACTTCGTAGCTTACGCGGTTTGCGTATTTACAAATCTGAGATAAAGAAGAGTAAGTAAGGCAACGTACTTCATGCTTCTCTGAGCTTGGTACTTCTTTCTGATGGAAAGAGTTCGCCGCCATATCATGCAAAAGAGCAGACAGTGCTGCGTCGCCTGCACCATTGGTATTCTTAATCTCGAGTGGACCACCAAGGTAAGGACCGATATAAGAGTAGACTTTCATTGGTGCTTTGCAGTCGTCTTTGCGCATTGCACGGCTAAACTCAAATTTGTTGAATTCTTTGATTGAGCCTTCAAGAATGTCATGCGTTGTTTCGCGTTTTACTTCTTCTTCGGTATAGCCAGCCATGTATAGACCGTCTGGACCAGCGGTACAAAGCACAAGGTCAACCCATTCAAGTGCTTTATCTGCTGCCGCGAGAGGATCGGCCTCTCCGGTGAGCGCTGCGCCTTCTTCTTCATTCATTGCAACGACAGACACGTTGTCACGAATGTATTCTTGCCACCAGTCTTCATTGCCCTCAATCACGTACTTTGTACCTAATGTCAGAACAACAGGCACTTCATGCTTCTTAGCAAATTCGATGGCCCGTTGGACCGCTTGAGGCATTTGGTCTTCTTTTTTGCCACGCATAAGGTAAGAAGAAACCACAAGTGCTGATGCTTTAATAAAGACTTCTTCAGGAATGCTCTCTGGAGAAAGCTTATTCATGTGGCCTTCATTTATGGCAAAAGTACGTTCGCCGTCTTGAGTAATTAGCGTGTAGCAGCGACCAATTGGACCATCAACCGTTTGTAGGTGGTTAAGGTTCATGCGGGAAGACGTGCGACATAGGTAACGGTATGCGAAAGAACCGACTTGGATGTTCTTAGACATAACGCCCAGCAATACGGATTTGCTGTCGGCTAGAACGGAGTAGTTGTGCAGCGTGTTGCCAATGGTGTCACCGGGGTACTGATGAGTAATTAGGCCTTGCTCAACCAACTCTTCGTACAAGGCATCTGCTTTACTCTCTTCAAGAACCAGAGAATGACCTTTACTAAGGTTATATTTTTCTAAAAACGCATCGTCTACGCGCGCTTCAATATCAACGATGGTTTGACCAACACCGACAATCGTTGGGCGGTATAGCTTAGGTGCCTGACGAATTTGGTTGACTAATGGATCTCGAGCGTGAGTTGGAAAATAGTGTTTAGATTTTCGCTGACCAGGAAACTTCATGCTTGTTCTTGAGTGAGAAAAAAAAGAGGCGGGATTGTACCACAAAAATTTGATATTCGTCGCGCTTTATTGCGAAGAAATTTGCCCGCTGGAATATCCAGCGGGCTGGTGTTTTTACAAACGATTTAGAGTGAATTAGTAGGGGTTACAGTTGGTTCGACATACGCCTTCGTGCCATACAGTGGTACGGTCGATAAGCTGTGTTTAAAGCTACCCTCTGTTTCTCTCGTTGTATAAGACAAGTAGAGTAACGTTTGGTTTTCTGGATCGTAGATACGACGTACTTTCATTGTTTTGAAAAAGATACTCTTTGACTGCTTAAAGACCACTTCACCTGACTTACTTTTATCAATTTTTGCAATCATTTCAGGTGTAATGTCACCAGTCTGGCGGCAAGATATGGAGCTATCACTTGGATCGGAAAAGCTTAGATTTGCTTCGATCGAGGCAACGTGACAGGTAACACCCGTCACGATTTCATCTTGTAGATGGCCGATTTTAATGTCTTTCATTGTGAATATGCCCAGCGAAACATCACCGACTTCATTGTCGCTACAGCCCGATAATACAGTGATTAATCCAAGCGCAAGCAAGCTTTTTTTCATTTCTCTTCCCTTAAATAGGTTCGTTGATTAATGCAATTTATCAGACGAGCGCAGTTAAAACAAAATTTGGCGTTACCACAGGACTTTAGCTAGGTTTGTAAGAGGCTTCATGCTAATGTAACGCCTCGAATCCGGCTCGATTTCTAATCAAAGCGCTGTCTTTTACTCGCTGTGATTGCCATCATCAGCAGCGCTCAAGGTAAGAAAATGAACGAAAAACAGTTAGAAAGCATTAAGAGAAAAAACGCCTGGTTGCACGACTTGGTGGAAGTTGAATTTCCCACTAAAGAAAGTTTAGAGGGTCGCGAAATTTACACGCGAATGCTCGAAGAACAATCTTACCGGGTTGTCGAAAAGTCATCACTACTAGAAAAAGAGTGCCACCTAGTCTCAGAAGATATCTTCCTTGTTGATTTTCATAGGCTTACGGTCATGTTTTCTATTTTGCAATCACAACGTTGGTCTGATAAACACGAGCAAGAGATGATTGTTGAGTACCTCACTCAAATCATACTGACACCGGAATTTGAACTTTATGTCGGTTTTGAAGAAGGCGAAGCCATTGGTGCTGCGATCGTGAGTCAATATGAAGGCAACACCGTTATTACTGATACTGTCACTTCTCACAATTTGGATAAGGTCCAGTTTGTGTCAGATTTAGCGACCAAATTAAACGCAGAACAAAAACTGAGCGAAACTGTCGTCTTAGAAAATTAAATTATCTTCCATGATATTAACCAAGTTATTTTCGTTCAGCCAAGCATTTTAACGCTGCTTGGTTAAGCACAATTCTTGTCGTACCTTTAGCCCTATGCCAGATTTAGATAATCTAATATTAAATAATACTTGGGCCAGCTCGAG
Organism: Vibrio sp. AND4; assembly: GCF_000171815.1. GTDB lineage: Bacteria > Pseudomonadota > Gammaproteobacteria > Enterobacterales > Vibrionaceae > Vibrio. The sequence goes on from NZ_ABGR01000001.1 coordinate 498,431, forward strand.
TAACTTCACGTACCGATCTTAACATTCTTTAAGACTAAGTCGATTAAGAACAAGACTCTAAACTTATTTACAAATTAGATAATAAAGCAGCCGCATCACCATTACTAACTAACCAAGAGTTAAGTTTGGTATTTCAAAGCGGTATGGCTTCATTCGGTGATCTTGCTTAGAAAAACGTTAATTAGATTTTAGTATTCGTATGAAATGCTACGTGCGTCATTTAAAACTTCAAAACTTTACCTATTATCTCAATAGATATGTAGTGCAAATAAATTAGTGCATGTAAATAAGCGAATAGGAATTACGTGAATCGTTAATTGATCAATGAATGATTTTGTAATGTTTATTGGTAAGGAAAGTCTTATGGCTATCAACAACATTAAGTGCGTTATATTTGATTGTGACGGCACCCTAGTGGACAGTGAAAGTTTGTGCTGTAAGGCATTAGTCGACGTTTTTGGGCGCTATGGTATAGAGATGAGTTTTGAGGAGTGTGTTGCACATTTCAGGGGTGGAAAATTGGCAGACATCCTGAACGATGCCAGGACGCTTATGAAGGTCAATGTACCGATTGACGTTTTAGAGCCACTTTACCGTTCCGAGCTCCAACTGCTGTTTGGTCGCCACTTGAAACCAATGGATGGTGCGAAGCGCCTGATTCAATTCCTAAAGTCTAATAACATCGAGTATTGTGTAGCGTCAAATGGTCCTAGAGACAAGGTAGAGTACTCACTTAAATTAGCCGGCCTTCTCGACGCATTTAAAGGAAAAGTATTTTCTGCGTTTGAGGCGAATAGTTGGAAACCTGAACCAGACCTGATTATGTATAGCGCGATGAACATGGGTTTTCTGCCGAGTGATTGTCTATATATTGATGATACGCCGAAAGGTGTCGAAGCAGGTTTAAACGCAGGGGTAAAAACCGTTCAACTTTACAATGGTGCACCAATCAACAAGGTTGAAGATGAGCGTGTAATCCGAATTCATCATCTTGATGAAGTCAATGAACAATTCTTAGGTTGCTCAGTTTAATGACAAGCGTTAGTCAAACTATGGATATGTTTAAATTTAGTTTGTAGAGGCGTTTTGTCACATAAACATTGTATGGACGTGAGTTTGTTTGTATGGAACCCGCAAGTAGCGCAAATAAACTTCTCACCGTCGGATGAAATTAGGTACTCATCGCATTGGCAGAGCGGACACAGAAGTATTTCAATGTCTTTTTTATTGCAATTATTCATATTTTCACCAACAGCGAAATTTAAATAGCATTAATCGGATAGTTGAACATTTATCCTTTGAATGTTCATTTACTAAATTTAAGGGGTTATTTCGATTCACTTCAAACTCAGGAATCTTTGGATGTGCAAATTTAGTCCAGCACAGAAAACGTAACGGAAATTTTTAGCAAACGGTCAAAATCTTTAGGTAAGAAAAGTACCATCCACATAATATTGAAAACGGACAAAGTGCTTTAAATAGGATGATAAAGACAAACGCAAACGTTTACTTATGATTTCTGTCATAGCTTTCTGAAACTTTACTTTTCGCTGTCATGAATGTGTCATATAAAGCTTATAAAAGGGAATTGTTGTCATTGAAAAAGAAAGTGATAGCAAGGATGGAAGCAAGATTGCTTCAGGATATATAAAAGAAAGGAGGTCACCATGAGCGACCAATACTACAACGACGAATGCCTAGAGATGCTAGATGCTCTCGAAATTGGTATCATCTTGTCGGACTACATTGGCTCAGAAAGCGAAGCCGAATAGAGACAATGATTGTATTCACTGCGGATAGTACATCCAATACAAATTAGTACTATCGCCCCGCCGCAACTGACGTGATGCATCAGTTCATGTAAAACGAGCCAATAGGCCACTCACAGCGTTTAATGAACTGCTAGCCCACCACCATATTGCTTTACTGCAATAACCATTTAATCAGAAACGTGCTTGGAGATTTCGTAAAGGGAACTCCAAGCAAGCAGTGCCATACTGATATTTTCATTGATATATAATCAAGCGATTTTGATGACTACAGCGTAGCGTAATAGTTGTTCTTCTGCTGGTCCTACCTGTTCTTTAAGTCAATGCTGCGTCTGAAAATTAAACCCAAATTATAGTGTTTATTATTTGGTTAATATTATTTTGTCACTTCATCAATAAGTAATTATGCGTAGTTTGTCGATATGAAATTTTATGTTTTATTAACCATGTTGTAAATATTGGTTTTGTAGTTCAAGCATTAGGTACAACCAATAATTATGTACTATATAGTATACTGATTATTTTCTATAGGATTTTTGATTTAATAGTAAATATATCTTTCAAGGTTGTTTAATATTTTTCACTACAAGTTGTATATCATTTTTACCTTAATTGAATTTAGATATTCTGTTTTTAATTTAATTGTAAATATAGGTTTCTAGGTTATGAGAAAAAATAAATTATTTAGGTGTAGCTTGATTTTTTCAGCTATGATTCCGGTATTAGGTGTTTTATCCCCATCGGCCTATGGTGCTCTACCCGTAAGGTATTCTGCGCAAAATGTCTATTATCCTGATACAAAAAAATATGCTTGCCAAGTCTCGATCAATACTGAATTTCACCAGGGCTATAAGATAGGAAAAGGCACCATCATCAACGTTGAACTAATGCGATATAATAAATCGCTGGAAAGGCCTTATCTTTCGAAAGAGGTTTACTTTGGTGTGCTTGATGATCAGGCGGGGATGCTGTCATTCACACGTGATGCCATGACCACAGGGGATAATGACCCTTATGCCCAATGTATTGTCACAAATGTGGCATTTCCTGGTCACGTACGCAGTGAATTAGTCCAGCAAAGCTATGACTTACAGTCAGGCGTTGCACTCTACGAACAGCAAGCCGCCCAGCCAGGGCCTATTTCCAATTTGTCTATTTTGACCGACCTTTTGAGTGTGCCGTTCATCATCAGTTTGCAGCAAGATTTGAGTGCAGACTTTGTCGATTTGTTACCTATTTCAATTGGTGAAGAGGATTATCGACTCAAAAACACCAGTAATGTTGAAAATTATGCCATTTTTGTCAAAGAGGTTTTAGCAGGTAAAACAGGTGTAAAAGGGGCGTATAACAACGGACTATCACGTAATTTCCTTGAAGAAAAATCTAAAGGAAATATTGAGTGGTTTCTACAAAGGAGTCTGATTGAACCAGCCATCAAAAATGGTCTTGCATCGGAATATATTGACAGATCACGTTTGTCGGCATTGTTGCGCTTACATATTTTGGCGGAGTTAGAGCAAGATTCTTACTTCGAATACGGAAGTGAACAGCAAGTTCAAGCATCATTAGCATTTCAATACTCGCCAAATATTACTTCAAGTATGCAATTGCTTAATAATGCAGAGTTTCTCAATGAGCATTTAATAAAAGAGTGGACACACGTCGAAGAGAAGTATGATCAGATGTCGGAGGATTTTATGAATAATAGTTATCCGCTGATCTACTCAAAACCTGATAAAAAAGGAAAGGCGGTTTCGATCCGAAAATTGAAAGAAAGCGATATGTATGTCAGCCATAACCTTTCTCTTACATTCAGTGATTTTTACGATAACCCTTATGAAGCACTTTCTGCCGATATTCCAAAAGATTGGCGAGTGGGTATTTCCGATTTCTATTCATATGCTGGAGTAAATAAAAAGATCGTAAATGGGCCATTTTCTGGCGATTTACCCATGTTCTGGAACAGTGATTTTTCCTTTAAGCCACTCTCTCTTGTTGCCGTTCCTCCTTGGGATTTCGTCCCCCCTCAAGAAACTTTGGATCATGAATTGAATATTCACCCAACCGATGCTTACTTACATATGCAACTCACTATGCGTTATCCTGATCTGGATGGGGTAGAGTTAGCGAAAGAGGTGTTTTCCTCAAACAACCCCGAGGTAAGTATTGATATTGAAGCGGGAACGCTCAATTACCGAGGCATTGAGGGAGGATTTTTAGGGAAAAACTTCGCCCAAATAGCGGCGATAGTTTACCAAAAAGAAGTAGATGATTTAGAAGACTGGGAGATGCTCAGCGTGAAAGCCGCACTTGATGCAGTGGGTATAGACTCAATTTACGCTTATGGTTCACCTAACAACATTAAATCCAGTTTACTGCATCGCTTATCTTTAAAACTAACGGAAAAGGCTCTAGAAGCTTACATCGGAAGTGGTTTGGAACCAGCTCTAGTAGACGAGCTACAATCGGTTGGTTTGACGAAATTGGATGTTAATCAAGCATTTCGAGAATTGCTCTATTCAACCTTCACGAATTCAAACTTGCCGCTCAAGTTTGCTGGCAATATGAATGAAGTTCATAGAAAACGTGTGGTTGTAGATACCATATTGTCATGGCATAACGCCTATCAAGACCTACAAACCATGTTGGTGCCACTTGAATACGATAATGAGGCAAAACAACATATCTTTAATTATCCTCTGACCGATGAAATGTACACCAAAGCAAGGCTCTTTAATTACGGTGCCCCCCCTTCTGTAGTTGACGAGCTCTGGAAGCCGTATTTGGTCCATGGTCGACTCCATCTGCTTCCTGGCTATGGCTATAACGTTCCGTCTTGGTTGATTGAAAAGGATAATCAAGAGCTAGGGAGCGCTTTGAATACAGTGCAAAACGAGTGGCACAAAAATCACCGCGTGTTGGCGCAAAAGCTCGGGGTATTTTTAGGTGCCATGACTGATTCTAAGGCCAAGCTGTCGGGGCGGAGTGAGTTTAGTCTTAATGAAGCACAGGCAGCGGATGCACGTTTACATTATGGTATGAAGCTATATAAAGTAAGACAAGACCACAGCGGGATGGGGCAGAGCACGACGGTGACTGATTATGCGGCGGATAAATACGTGTTCACTAGCACAGGCTTGGGCTACACCACATTTTTGCCCAATTCTATTGTTGATTTCTTCGATACCGAAAGAATTTCGTTTCGATATCAAGATTTAGATTTCAATGACCTCAGTGACGAATCACCTCTTTTTACAGAATTGAACAAGGAAAATGGTAAACGTTGTCCATGGGATGATTTTAGTGGCATGTATTATTGGTATAACTATTGTAAATCCAAATACACTCATAAACGGGTTTCTTGGGGGACTGATAAGGATTTATTGGCCAGCACACTCATCCAGCACTTACTTGATAATAGAGATCAGTTGAAAACCACAAATACTGCTTGGGATTATGCTAAGGGGGTTATGCAAATGATTGTCCCGGTGTGGGCAACCGTGGAAGATTTTCAAAAAGGGAATTACTACATGGGATCTCTAGGCTTGCTTTCTGATGTCGGTTTTTTCTTACCGATTGGTAAGGCTGCTTTCAATACTGGAAAAATGACAGGTAAGGTTGTTTCACATTCTTTACCGAAAAAATATAAGGTCAGTTCAGCCATCAACGTTGTTCAGATTGGGAGTAATAAACGCGTAGTGGGTGAAACATTTGATATCGACTTGCAAGTGGCGAGAAAGCAGGCCAAAGAGGCGTGGTTGAGCCTACCAAAAACGGTATTTGATCAAATGAACGTTCTACCCATCACTGACATTATTAAAGGTGCCAAATCAGCTTCGCTAAAAATCAAACAGCGAGCGCAGAAGATTAAGCGCAAAAATACGGATCCTTATGCACCTAAGGTCTATCAGTCTCGCAATTTTCGTATTTCATCCAAAGATCGCCCAGACTTTGATCCGGATAAAGTCGTAGGCATCCCTAATGCTGATCGTATCGCGATAGCGAATATTGCCGATGAAGAAAATGTGATTATTGGAATTCGCGCGGTTGACCCAAATAACCGCAGTTTGTTGGAGTCGGGCTTATACAGTAGTAAGAGCTTGCTGATTAAATCCAAAAGTTCGGATTGGGGACCACATGCTGGATTTATCCCAGTGGACCAAAAGTACGCGAAAGCTTCAGCGCGTGCTCAGGTCGATCGCTTTAATCAATACTCTGACAATGCAATCAATAGTGGGGCTGCTAAGCCTGTACAATTGACTATTAATGAGGATCGCTTAAAAGAGCTGCAAAGTGGTGACAACCCACTGATCCCGATGTTCGATTGTGATGCTGAAACGGGTATATGCTCAGGAGTGTCGGATGGTGTTGAGCTTCAATACAAAAAAGATGGGCAGGGATTATGGTCCGTGTATGTGGTTGAAAATGGCAATCCTACTACAACAGTACCCTTGATGGTGATGGGAGACCCGATTAGCGGGAAGCCAATGACGGCTGATTACGATCTATTCAGTGTTATGACACATATTACGGATTACGGTGCGCCAGATATGTTCAAGATGCCTGAGCCCTGGGCAGATTGGAAAAAATCTATCAAGGATCCAGAAAAATTAGATCCCAAGATTAAGGATTTGTATGACAGTGAAGACCTTTACAACAAAGTGAATAATATGCAGCTTGGGATTATTTCAGATCGGGTTATCGGCTTAAAAGATAAGATTAATGGTCGATTAGGACGTAGTAATGGTATGGAGTTAGTGCACCACGGCGCGGATGATGCCAACCCTGGTGCAGTGATTAATGACAATTTTCCTGCAACGTACTTTGTCCCCAAACAATATCTGAACAATGATGCGTTTGGACCAAATCAGGGAGGGCTGCGTGATTTCTTCCAAGTTGATAACCATGGCGCCATTATCCTGCAAAATGCCGATGACTTTGCGAATTTCCATCAATTGATGACCAATGTTCACTTTACTGGTGCGCTTAATACCAAGTGGTCAGAAAATTATGCCCAGTTGGCACGGAAAAATCGGTTATCCCACGCTTACTTGAATGCTCGTGAACAAGTAGACAAACTTCTATTCGGCGATATTGACGCGGCCAAAATAGATTTTTATCGTCCGAGACCATTTGATGAAACTTTGCCGAAAGGAAAAATCCCAGCGCAAAAAATTCACATGTATCGAGTGAGAGACCAAATCGCCAAAATTGAAGCAGCAACGAATGGGATACATTATATTGCTACCGTTAAAAATAGATATGGTGGGCAATGGATATCTCGTACCATACGTGTGGTAAGAGTTGGTTATTATTATTATCATGTAACATCGATTGACGGTGAGAATTACCTTAGAACGCCAGCAAGCGACCAATTGTTACGCATTGAAAAAGATGCTGATGGAGAATGGATAGCCCCAGACCTAGCTAACAAACAAACTCAATTTCGACCGTAACTGAGAGCCAACTTCCAGATATCTATGGTTGGTGAAGGCCCTACTTTTAAAAGTGGGGTCTTTTTATTTTCTATGTTTTTGTTGTCGACGCTTGTTTTTAACCCGCAAGACCTTTAAATCGATGTCACGTCTGCAAACCAAGTTATTCTCGTTGAACCATGCATCTCTATGTTACTTGGGTATAAAGATACCCAAGTGCCACCATGCACACTAAATCAATGATTGATAAATTCATCATGTCTAACTGCGAAAGGTAGTATGACCAGAAGTGCTCTGGTAAACTTTGCGCTCCAAAAATTATGAGGTTTATCATGTCCGTTAATTTCGCTGATCTTGGCATTGCACAACAGCTGGTTGATACTTTGAGTGGTATGAATATCGTTACCCCGACGCCTGTTCAGGAAAAGTCGATTCCACACATATTGGAAGGGAAAGATCTTCTTGCTGCCGCGCAAACGGGAACAGGTAAAACGGCTGCATTTGGCCTGCCGATTATCCAATCGGTTCAGCAAAACAAACGTGACGGCGCGCCAAAGGCACTTATTCTTGTGCCAACGCGTGAACTTGCTCAGCAAGTCATGGATAACCTTATTCAGTACTCGGCCAATACAAACCTTAACATCGTGTGCGTTTACGGTGGCACCAGTATTGGCGTGCAAAAGAAAAAGCTGGAAGAGGGCGCAGATATTCTTATCGCGACACCAGGCCGCTTACTGGATCACTTATTTAACGGTAATGTCATCATCGCTAAGACGGGTATTCTTGTGCTTGATGAAGCAGACCGGATGCTAGACATGGGATTCTGGCCCGATCTCCAACGTATTCTTCGTCGACTACCTCAAGACAAACAAACCATGTTGTTCTCTGCAACGTTCGAGGAACGCATTAAAACCATTGCTTATAAGCTTATGGACACTCCGATAGAGGTGGAAGTCTCGCCTGCGAACACCACGGCAGAAAACGTGAAGCAAATGGTTTATCCGGTAGATAAAAAACGTAAACGTGAGCTATTGGCTTACTTAATTGGCTCTCGTAACTGGCAGCAGGTTTTGGTATTTACAAAAACCAAGCAAGGCAGTGATGAGCTTGTAAAAGAACTTAAACTGGATGGCATCAAAGCAGTTTCAATCAACGGTGATAAGTCTCAAGGCGCCCGGCAACGTGCCCTTGATGATTTCAAAGAAGGGAAAGTTCGCGCATTAATCGCGACCGATGTAGCGGCTCGTGGATTAGATATTCAAGCGCTAGAGCAAGTGGTGAACTTTGATCTGCCGTTTAAAGCAGAGGACTATGTTCACCGAATCGGTCGTACAGGGCGTGCTGGTAAATCAGGTTTGGCCGTATCTTTAATGAGTCATGATGAAGAATACTTATTAACTGCGATTGAAAATTTACTGGATAAGCGTTTACCGCAGGAATGGCTAGAGGGCTTCGAACCAAGCTTGATCGAAGAAGTCGAACCAGAGCGTAACAGCGGTGGCCGCAAGAGCCGCTCCTCAGAGAAACGTAAGATGAAAGCGAAGCTCGCTATTCACAAGAACCGCGGCAAAAAACGAAACTAAAAAAGTGATAGCGGTTCTTAGCGATTTTGGTTAAGTCACTTTGGTTTTTGTTTTGGTTTTTTGATGCGCTTCAAGCGTTTGAGGTATCGCCAGCAAGTAACCTTGATACATATCGAAGCCGAGCCTCTTCATCAGTGTCAACTGATGCTCGGTTTCAATTCCTTCTATGACCGTTTGTGAGTGCATATCTTTAGCGAGAGCCAATGCCTCGTCCAAACAATCGAAATCACCGTTTTCATATCGCAATAACAATGATCGGTCTATTTTTATGATGTTAGGTCTAACGCATTTTACGCGTTCAATCGTTGAGGCATCGACCCCATAATCATCAATTGCTAGCACATAACCACAGTCTCTTAAGTGATGCGACGCTTGGCACAGAAAGTTCTCATCACTCGCGTGTAACTCCACCAACTCCATCACAATTTGCTCACGGCTTAGGCCCGCTTCAACAATCGCTTGTTTCAATAGATTGCTGTAAGAGCTATCTCGTGCCAACAGTTCAGCAACTCTAGGCAACATATTAAGAAAGAGCTTCTTATTCTTAAATTTCGATTGACCAAAATTGCTGATGTGGATCAAACGGCTCAATCGTTCAACATTGATTTGGTCTCTGACAGGGATAGTCGTCGATTGGAAAAATTGATCGGGTTTGATCGTTTGTCCGTCTTGACTACTAATTCGAACCAAAGCTTCGAGCCCAATAATGGAAAGGTCTTCCTGATAAATAGGCTGAAACACGCTTCTCAGCTTCAGTTGCTCGTATTGGGCAATGTACTGCCCATCTGATTGTCTTGAAATGCAGCTAAGCAGCTGCGTAATGCTTATCATTATTGCTATAACCTAGGCCAAGATACTTCTCTGATGCTTTACTGATTGTTGTGCATCTAGTTTTAGTTCAGTTGTTTGAATCTAATTGTGGCAGTGGGGTTTAGGCAAGGTAGTTAGTGCTGATTGAGCTGAAATGTCGACTAGCATCAAAAAAATCAATGTATGGGCTGATAATCAATCTGTTGCGTTTTGATGCTACCACTGAAATACCGCATAGAGTTGAAGGTACTTGCGGACAAGTTGTTGTTTGTCAGAACGGCGCAAAGGGTGGGCTAATTGAAGGTAGCAGGGGCTAATACCAAAACGTGCATCAATCGATTTTGTTAGTTGTGACTCGCTGGTATACAAAGTGATGCCTTGTTCCGTGTATTGGCTGATTGGCTCTGGGAGTTCACTCATCCACCAGTGCAACAGTTCACGGCTTGGCTTACTGCGGCCAATCCAGTGGTCACAAACGACAAAAAGTAAGTCGTTGGGCTGTAGGGCATAGCCATATTCGCTTTGCCACTCCATGATGGAAGAGAGCAAGTTCTCCCGGCAAGAATGACCAGCACTTACCATATGATGGCTTAGGACCCATACCGTGCCTATCTCAGAAGTGATTCGATAATGATGAGGTAAATCGGGAGCATTTACGACTTCAATAGGCTTGATGACACTGCTGTGGCCAAAATGACGAAATGTGTGCTCCATTCTTCTTGCAAACGCCAATCCTAGGTGATGTTCGCTCATTCCTTGATTATGCACGGCAGGATAATGCTTTTCACACAGCTTGAGGCAATCGTCCTGAAAATCATTGACACTTTGGATGACTAAGTCGAGTAGCAAAGAATATCCCTTAACAGTTAACAGATTTAACAGCGAGAGGTTAGCATAGTCCTTTTAGGATAGACTAATTTGATTAGGCAACTTCCTGATCTAAACGTCAAAATTGAGAAAACAGTTCCGCAGGTGAAATATGATCAAACTAAAAAGAGAGCAAAAAGAAGCGTTAGCAACAGCCATTCAGGATTACATGCAAGACGAGTTAGAAGTAGAAATTGGCCAATTTGACAGTGAATTTTTGATTGATTTCATCACTGAAAAACTGGCGCCATTTTATTACAACAAAGGTATTGAGGATGCCAAAGTAGTAATAGAACGACGTATGCAGGAGATGAATGAGGAGCTGTATGAGATAGAACAAGAGATCAAGCTTTAAGTCTCAGTTTTCAATGTGAATTAAAGTTCCTTCAGATTTTTAGAACAAGTTGTTAGAAAGGGTGTGATTGGTTTGGTGTAAAGGATGGTAAATAATCTGTTTCATATCGAGTAATTAAGTTAATGTAGTGTTTCTGATTGGCATCAACTTAGAAACATATCTAGGACGAGAGATGGAAACACTGGTAAAGAATTACAACTTCACTGCGCGAGTAATGCATTGGCTATCTGCGCTTTGCATTATCGGCTTGTTCGCCGTGGGTTTGTGGATGGTCGATCTGAGTTACTACAGCGAGTGGTATCGCACCGCGCCACATTACCATCGCTCTGTAGGCATTTTGTTGGCAACCCTCACTTTGACACGTATCGCATGGAAACACATGACGATATCACCAAAAGTGGAAGGGAAACCTTACGAAGTCATTGCAGCAAAAGCCGCGCATGGCGTGATGTATTTGTTACTCATCACGATTTTCATGTCAGGTTACCTCATCTCAACGTCTGATGGTCGTGGTATCGAAGTTTTTAATTGGTTTACGGTACCAGGGGCGGGGGAATTATTTCCGGATCAATCGGATATTGCAGGTGAAATACACTTTTACGCAGCATGGGCGGTCATACTCATGGCTGGTTTACATGCCGTTGCTGCGTTAAAACATCACTTTATCGATAAAGACAACACATTAAGAAAAATGTTAGGAGCTTCAAAATGAAAAAGTCACTTTTCGCTACAGGACTAGCAATTGCTATGGCACTGCCTTTAGGTGCTAACGCTGCTGATTATGTTATCGATACGAAAGGCGCTCATGCTTCAATTAACTTCAAAGTTAGTCACTTAGGTTACAGTTTCATCAAAGGTCGTTTTAATACATTTTCTGGTGACTTTTCTTTTGATGAAAAAAACATCGCTGATTCGAAAATTAACGTAGTGATTGATACGACAAGCCTTGACTCAAACCATGCGGAACGTGACAAACACCTTCGAAGCGGTGATTTTATTGATGCAGGAAAATACAGTGAAGCGATGTTCACGAGTACAAAAGTGGAAGATAAAGGCAACGGCAAGCTAGACGTGACAGGTGATCTTACTCTTCACGGTGAGAAAAGACCCATCACAATCGAAGCAGAATTTATTGGTGCTGGTAAAGACCCATGGGGTGGTGAGCGTGCAGGATTTATCGGTCAAACTCGCCTAGAGCTTGCTGATTTTAAAATTCCAGTCATGGGTTCATCGAGCTACGTGGATATGGAATTACACATCGAAGGTGTGAAGAAATAACGTTTCGTTTTTATCCCAGCACATGAAAAAAGCGCTCTTTAATATGAGCGCTTTTTGCTGGTTCTAACTTATTTTATTGGTTTGATATGCGTTACTGGTTTTATCTCTCACGCGGATACGATTTACGCCAGTATTTTATGCTGTTACCAAAACGTCTTCTTCTACTCGATCTAAACGTTCAGCGTAAATTGGACGCAGCGCTTTAAGCACTTCGTTACGTGTTACCACGCCAACCATCAAACCATTTTCTAGGACAGGAAGAATTTGAGGTTTGTTTACTTTAATGCTTTTCGCTCGTTCCTCTAAAGAAAGAGAAGTCACACGCGTTGTCATGCCCATGCTTGTCGTCGGGTAAAGCTGGTCTTTATCAATACATAGGAATTCAACTACATCGACCAAGCGCTCATTTGCTTCTATGGCGACAACGTCACGGCTCATCAAATCTACGACGGTCTGTTCTTTAGTAGGAAGGTAATCTTGGCACCACAAATCAACCATCACGTCATGTGCCGAGAGGAAACCAACCAACCGATTGTCAATGCCAATAACGGGGGCGCTGGTTAAATGATTATCCAATAGCATGTCCAATGCGGTTGATACTGGCATTTCTGGGTTCAGAGTCAGTGGGCTAGGGTTCATGATATCTTTTACCATAGAGACGTTTTTTATCGCGCTCTCTTTGACCGACGTGAGGGCAGTCGTGCTTGTCACTGATGCCACTTCTTCTGCTTCAATTTCTGCCGCTTTCATCTCTGGACGACGGTAAATACACCAATTAGCGAGGCCAACTAATACAGCACCACCAACAATGTTACCTAAGGTCACAGGAATGAGGTTTGCCGTAATAAAGTTACCGATGTTTAAATCTGCATATTGAGAAGCCGGGACACCAACAGCCGTCCAGAACGATTCTGGTGCGAAGTTAGAGATAACAATGCCAAGCGGTATCATGAACATGTTTGCCACACAGTGCTCAAAGCCACTGCTGACGAACATTGCTACTGGCATGATAGTCATGACGGCTTTCGTCATCGCATTTGCTGAGCTGAAAGTTAGCCAGACGGCGAGGCAAACCAATAAGTTACATAAAATGCCTAACGCAAAAGCTTGCATCAATGTGTGATGGAGTTTGTGCTGTGCGATGTTTAACGCGTTTAACCCCCATTGGCCCGCATCCATTTGGTACATGCCAGCCGCACTGACCAATGCAAGAAGTAACATCGCGCCGATGAAGTTGCCCACATAAACTTTGCCCCAAATCGACAGCATTTTGCCGAATGAGATCTGTTTGTTTGCCCAGGAGATGCTCGAAAGTACTGAACTGGTAAATAGCTCACCACCACAAATAACGATGAGTATCAAACCCATACTGAATGCTAAACCGCCTGCAAGACGGCTAAGGCCCCAACCCGTGCCTCCGCTACCCGTTGTCACCGTAATATAAAACAAGAATGCTAAACCGATGAATGCACCTGCCATAGTGGCCAAGCCAAGTGTCATGCTGCTGGTTTTGTTCGCTTTGCTAAGTGCAAACTTCTCTGCTTCAGCCATCATTTCTTTTGGAGAGAAATACTGGTGATTTTGAGAGCTGGTCACTGTCATAATGAATCCTTACTCGGTGGTCTCATGTGAATTTCTTGCTGTATGAAATCGAGATGTTTTCTGTACTCGAATTGACGTTGTTATTGCATTTGTTGCAGTGTGTTGAACGTAGACTACGTCGCGATGGCCTACAAGTAAAATTGATAATATTGAGTGCCCTCATCAGATTATTTGATAAGTTTCTAAAGGCAGGTAAAATAAACCGTAGCGCATATCAGCGTTTGTATTTTGGGCTTGCGACAGTATTGCGCATACTCGGTAATAAGGGAGAACACTTTGCGTTATTCACTAAAGCAATTAGCCGTATTTGACGCAGTTGCAGATGCCGGCAGCGTTAGCCAGGCTGCGGATAAGTTGGCCCTGACTCAATCTGCCACGAGCATGTCACTGGCTCAGTTGGAAAAAATGCTGGGTAGGCCCTTATTTGAAAGGCAGGGCAAACAAATGGCTTTAACGCACTGGGGGATGTGGCTCAGACCAAAAGCAAAGCGTTTGCTTCAAGATGCGCTCCAAATTGAAATGGGGTTTCACGAACAGCACTTGTTGAGTGGACATATTCGACTAGGGGCGAGTCAAACACCAGCAGAACATTTAGTGCCTGAGCTTATCAGCCACATTGATGGTGATTTCCCAGAAATGCGCATCTCACTGGGTGTACAAAGTACTCAAGCTGTTATCGATGGCGTGTTGGATTACAAATACGATCTTGGCGTGATTGAAGGCCGCTGTGATGATAACCGTTTGCACCAAGAGGTTTGGTGTCGTGATCACCTTGTTGTTGTCGCTGCATCTCACCACCCATTTGCAGGCAAGGCTTCGGTGAGCGTGGCGCAACTTGAACAGGCTAAATGGGTGTTGCGCGAACATGGATCCGGTACCCGTAAGATTTTTGATAGTTCTATTCATCACCTTATTGAAGATTTGGACGTGTGGCGTGAATACGAGTACGTACCAGTTCTCATACGCCTGGTATCAAACGGGCAATATTTAACCTGTTTACCTTACCTTGATGTAGAACCCTACCTTGAAACTGGGGAGCTAGTTGCACTCAAGGTACCGGATCTCAAAATGGATCGAACGATATCCTTTATCTGGCGCGCCGATATGGTAGAAAACCCATTGGTCGATTGTATTAAGCGCGAGGGGCTGAATATGATGAAAGGCAAACCTTCTTCATTCTAGGTCGACTTAGAAATCATCCAAGTCATGTCCGGCGGGGCTTAATCGTAATTTAAGCGCATTATTTAACCGATATACCAGCCAATTTACCCTTTTGCTATTTACTAAATCTGTTGATTTATCGGTTGCGTCTAATTTATTGTGTAAAACATGCAATAAGTGCAATATTTTATGCGATATTGATCAACGAAGTGTGAAGCAGATATGCCTATTATTGTACTTCTGATTTTAATGTATCGAAACAGTTTAGAACCTATTAGTACGAAACTAGCGCAGCGGGTAAGAATACCATGACCACTCTTTTAGCAATTTCAATCACCACAGGCATTCTTTCAGGCGTATGGGGCTGGATTGCTATCTCCCTTGGTCTACTATCTTGGGCTGGCTTTCTTGGCTGTACGAGTTATTTCGCATCTCCTACAAATGGCTTAAAAGGCCTTGCGGGGAGCTTGATCACCAATATGACAGGCGTTTTTTGGGCGATGGTAATCATCTATGGCTCTACTTATGTCGGTGTTGAAATTATCGGTTATGTTATTACCGCGATTGTCGCATTCTTTATGTGTATTCAAGCAAAGCAAGCTTGGTTGGCTTATATTCCGGGGACTTTCATTGGCGCATGCGCAACATTTGCTGCGGATGGCAATTGGCAACTTGTGGTGCCATCGCTGATTCTAGGTGGCGCGTTTGGCTACCTTATGAAAGCGACGGGGCTTTGGTTACACAACAGGTCAACAGTTCACGCTTCGTTCACAGAACAAGTACAATAATTACCCCTATTTGTATCCGTTGTGTGTTGATTCCCCCGTTCAATACAGATAATCAGGGTTCCTGACACGTGATACTCGGGCACACCATATTGGTGTGCTTTTTTCTGCTTTGGGTTTGCTGTTTATGACTTTGTCGCTAATGGCTTTGTGGTTAATGTCTTTGAAACTACGTTTTTGTGGGATTCAGATTCGTGTTTCTGTTTTTAAGGGGTTAAGTATTGCCGTTCGCCATCGTCACCACGCGTTTTAGCGTCCAGCGCAGAAGGACAGGGATACAATCCACACCACGTCTTTCACAATGGGCGACAATCGCCAGCGCGAGATCTGGCTTGGCTTGTTTCTTCAGAACGCGGTGAACAATCTTTTTCGCCGGGATTTGATGATCGTGAGGAATCTTGATGATGTCCTTAAAGAACACTTCAAAGCCGTTGTTATAAAGGAAATGTTCGATATCTCTGTCAGGTAACTCGGTAAGGCGATGACGCTCCTGATCGTTATTGAGATGGACTCTGACCGTATGCGCGTATTTCTTTCCGGCAGGGTCGCCATCGGTCACCACGTGCCAATCGATACCAAACTCTTGTGCGACTTTGATTAACGACTTAAGACCAGATTGGGCGAATTCAACAATTTGAACACCTTCTGCAGCTAGGTCATAGCCACATTGGCGTGCCAATTCATTAAATAGCCACACTTCTGTTTCTCCCTCCACTAATAACCAGCAACGAGCAAATAGAGCACCGGAGCGATGAAAACGAATATGAAAACCAATACGGCGCAGTTGATCAGTACTAAAGCGGCTAGTGCTGAGTGATTTTGCAATGGTCCGCTCTGAAAAACGGACCAAACGACGAATCGAAGATAGTGGTACAGAGCCCAATAAGCGTGCACTGTTCGTCGTGAGAATCTTTTGCATAGGAAGCAACTGCAACAAACTCCAAGCACGAGATAAATGAGTCGGGTGCAAACGACCCTCTGGATCTTCTATGATCAAAATAGGGCGAGCACAACGTCTTAAGTCTGTGGGGCCTTTCGCTTGTAGATACGCATTCAGCAACCCCATGAGCAGCAATCGAGTTTGCTTGTTGGTCTCTCTTAAAAACTGCGATAACCCTTTTTCAGCGGAAGGGCTGGCGTAAAACAGACCATCTCTCGGCTTTCTTGGATTGCCTTTATTTACACCTCGGAATGCAAAATAGTGCTCAACCAAAGTGTGCATCGAATCCAGACTGCTGCGCACTTCGCCTTTGTTTACATGGCCGGGCATCGCAAATAACCGACGGCAGGTGTTATTGATGCGTTTTTCTATGCGGGCGTTTTTATTGTCACCATTAATGTGAGTGGGCTCTGGGAAGCGGCGAGAGTCACGCAGCCGGATCACTGGGTGCAGCGTCATGAGTTCCTTGGCAAGCTTTTCAGCATGGTGCAATTGTTTCGCTTCGCCATCGTAGTCCAAGAATGCATATTTGGTTGTAATGTTGTGCCCATCTCGACTTGCACTTAGACGGTAATAAATCACATGATCATTGTTTTCGCTGACGCACCACGTTGGTTTAATCCGCCTGTAACGGCCAGCATTTACCTCCTGCTTATCTTGCGCTTTAAAGCAAAGTACGATTTGGAGGTGCTGAGTCTGCGGGTGTGATATTGCATAGTCGACGTGGAAGTCGGTGATTTGAAATTGATAAAGGGAACCGTCGGCGGGGAGAGCGAGCGACAGGGCATCAAGTAAAGAAGACTTACCCCAAGTATTCTCACCGATCAAAGTGGTTAGTTCGTCAAAAGAGAGTGAAAGGCGCTTGATGCCTCTAAACCCAGAGATCTCGATGCGTTCTAGTCTCATCTCACTCCTCCTTGTAATTATCTGAATTATTGAGAATTCTTTCTTTCCTCATAAGCATATATGAAATCGGTTATATCAAGCTGAGCTCAGTTCACAAAATTAAGAGCATTGATCCTATGAATGAACACGGTTTAGGCGTAAAGTCACCTGTTAATTTATACGTAGATGAATCTTGATCACGCAAATATGAAATGGTTATTCCTCTATTTCATAACATTCATGATTCTGTCATGATTCAGTTCTAATAATTAAAAGTGATGAAACAAGAGAAGGTGACGATGAATAAAAATAAAAAGCCAGTCAGAATTAAATTGGCACACATCAATGACACTCACTCCTACTTTGAACCCACGTCATTACAGTTAAAACTCAACATTGATAACGAGCGAACACTTGAGCCTTACGTGAGCGCTGGTGGTTTTTCACGCATTGCAACGCGGGTAGAACAGTTACGTGAAGACGCGAAGCGACAAGGTCAGGGGATGTTATTTCTTCATGCTGGCGACTGTTTTCAGGGTACTCTGTATTTCTCGTTATTCAAAGGCAAAGCAAACGCCGATTTATTAAATGCATTGAACATCGATGCGATGGCATTAGGTAATCACGAACTTGACATGGGTAATGAGCCGGTCGCGCTGTTTTGTCAGCGAACCCGCTTCCCGTTGCTTGCAGGTAACTGGGATCTATCGAACGAACTCGCGATCAAAGAACATCGCATGAGTGATTGCGATAACGTTCTGAGCTTTGATACTGACACCCAAAGCGCGGCATATCTGGTCAAAGAATTTCACGGAGAGAGAGTTGCTATCTTTGGTCTGTCTATCGATAAGATGAGCGATATCGCTAACCCCGATGCAGATACGCCATTTATCAATGCGATCGAGACAGCAAAACGTACCGTCGAATGCATTCATCAAGCGGGTATCAAAAACATCATTCTTTTGAGCCATTTGGGCTACGAAGGTGATTTGGAACTCGCAGCACAAGTCGACGGCATTGGTATCATTATTGGTGGCCATAGTCATAGGTTACAAGGTAACTTCTCTGCGATTGGTTTAGGTGAAGATGACCCTTATGGCATCAAAGTAAACGATACTTATGTGGTACAAGCGGGTCATCACGCATTGACCATGGGGCACTGCGTACTTGAGTTTGATGAAAACGGCAGGGCAACCATGGTAAGTGGTCAAAACGAATTGCTACTGGGGCGTCGAATTTTCTGGGACTCATCACTCAACGAGCAGCTAGACCAAGGTGTTTTCGAACAAGCGTGCGACTTTATCCATGGTCAAGCCAACGTCACTGTGTGTAAAAAGCATCCAGATACACAAGCCATCTTAAACGACAAATACATTCCTAGAGTGCGTCAGCTTCAATCACAGGTGATTACCAATGTGTCAGAGAAAAAACGTCATGTTCGTATCCCGGACGAATGCGGTGGGAGTGAGCTCGCTCCAGCCGTCGCGCACGCTTTTCTACACGCTCTGAATAAACGTGGACATAAGGTTCAATTTGCCATCCATAATGCAGGAGGGGTGCGTACTTCTCTCAATCAAGGGAATATCACAGTGGCCGATGTTGCTGGGCGCCTGCTGCCTTTTGCCGTTCCAATCGGCTGTTATGAAGTGCAAGGTAAAGCCGTTCGGTTGGCATTGGAAGGGGCAATCAACAATGCACTGAATAATGGTGTGGAAGGCACGGGTTCTGGTAGCTACCCATATACGCACAATTTGAACTTTGATTACCAAGCAAAGGCGCCCAAGGGGCAACGCATTATAAACCTCGAGCTTTTCGATGGGAACAGATGGCGTGAGATTGAAGATGACACTTGGTATTGCGGCACTTCTTCAGCATACACAATGAAGGGTAAAGAGGGGTACGAAGCACTGCTCAATATGAAAGGCGAGGGCTTCGTCAGCAACCTTTCTATGGCGGATTGCTTTATCGAGCTTTTAACGGATGAGCCAAACTGTCTGAATCAAGGCCATAAACGATATTCGCAGAAAAACCAGTAAACAAGATGGCTTTATCTCTCTTTGCCTCGATCAAATCCTTTATTTTTGTCGAGTACGATTTTTTGTTGGAGATCAGGCAACTCAAGCGTATGATGGCGGCGTTTGGGGAGTAGTTAGCGCAAGCTTATTTATCGTCATCTCGTTAAGCAAAGCTTATCCGGTAAATAAAGGTGTCACCTGATTCATCACGTGATCACTTCAACGAGACCAACGCATTCATTGGCTAGCAGTTACATGGGTAATGCCACTGCTGGTTTGTATTGTTTGCGGAAGGTTAGCCTGAATTACCTCCTTCCGCTCGGGAGGAAGCATGTCTGTTATCGAAAATACCACCCAGTTAATCCAGCCAGGTCCACTGCAAGAATCACTGACAATGTACGGTGTATTCGGTCTATTTACGCTAGTTTTGGTCGCTCTTGATATCTATCAGACGCGTGGCGGCGTGATAACTATGAAAAAGGCGATTGGGTGGAGCATATTCTGGTTCTTATTGGCGTTTGTCTTTGCCGGTTCTATCTATTTCTTATGGGATTATTACGTTCCTCATAGCGTTTATACCCCAGAAAAAGCAACCCTGTCTTTTTTAACGGGTTACCTGCTTGAGAAGTCATTGAGTGTCGACAACCTGTTCGTGTTTGCGATTATCTTCGCGCAATATAAGGTGCCAGAAGATTTACGTCCACGGGCTTTGTTATGGGGGGTGATAGGCGCTTTAGTTCTGCGTGCAATCATGATTGCGGTGGGGGCTCAACTTTTAGCGCAATACCATTGGGTACTTTACCTATTTGCTGCGTTCCTGATTTGGACAGGCATCAAGCTCGCGCGTGACAAAGGCGAAGAAGAGGAAGTGAACCCATACCCAGAGCAGTTCATTCGTAAATTCTTACCCGTGACGGACGAGTATCAAGGTAACCACTTAGTGCTGAAACAAGCAGGTAAGTGGGTCGCAACCCCTATGTTGGTCGTCGTGGGTGTGATTGCCGTGATGGACGTAATGTTCGCTCTGGATTCGATCCCGGCTATTTTTGCTGTAACGCGCGAACCTTTCTTAGTATTGGCGGCTAATGTGTTTGCTTTGTTGGGCTTGCGTTCTTTGTACTTTGTTTTACAAGCAATGTTGGACAAGTTTGTCTACCTAAAACCAGCACTATCAGTGATCATGATCTTCATTGGTATCAAGATGCTGTTGGTCGGTTCACAGTACGAAATTCCAACCGTTTGGTCTTTGACCTTCCTAGTAACAGTAATGACAACAGCCGTTATCGCTTCGATGAGGAAAAACAAACAAAGTGACAGAATTGAGGTTAAAATTACTAATCAGAAATCTTAAGTATTTTGTGAATTAAATACCCCAAA
The DNA here is from genome assembly GCF_000171815.1 of Vibrio sp. AND4. Classification (GTDB taxonomy): domain Bacteria; phylum Pseudomonadota; class Gammaproteobacteria; order Enterobacterales; family Vibrionaceae; genus Vibrio. The sequence continues at coordinate 519,293 of NZ_ABGR01000001.1, forward strand.
AAAGATGCAAGTTAAATAAATGTTGCAAAATGATTTGAATTTACACATATAAAATTAAGTTATTCAGCCAAATGTGACCTTTGTTGAATGAGTATGCACTTGATTGAGTTTTGTATTCTTTGGGGTTGTAAATTAATTGTTTCATAAGAATTTCTAATCTGAGTAGGTAAATTTTGTCATTTTTTACCCAGATGAAAAATGACTAACATTTAATCGTTGAAACAAATTACTGCTTAATTAGAGAGGCAATCATGGCACAAGCAATACAAATGACAAATGTCGCTTTACCAACCTCTATGGATAAGAAAACCTACTCGGTTAACTTCAAAGGATTGATTGCTCACTTAATGGATATTCTTTTCGTAGATAACTCTGCACCACGCAGTTACTACGCAGAAGATCTATCTGCACACATTCAGAGAGACATCGGTATGAACCGTTAACCTGAATGACAAGCAAACACGAAATGCCGGCTTAATCGCCGGCATTTTTGTCTCTGAATTTGACCGTTCCAATACACAAAACGATCGCTAGTTTTCTCCGTTATTTACAACCATGGGAAACTCCGCATTTCCACTCTGAAAGCACGGCGATGTGTTCTGGTCCAATTCCACAGCATCCACCAATCACCGTTGCGCCGTTATGGTGCCATTCTTTTGCAAAAGCCAGATACTCTTCAGGTGACAGTTCTCGCATTGATTGCAACGAACGGTTTGCTTCATGGTTGGATTTGATGGCGGTAAAGTTGTTGGCGTAAACCCCAATTTCAATATCGACGTTATGGCTTTCTAACACCGCTTTGGTTGCAATGATGGCTTTTGTCATGACTTCAGGCACTGAGCAATTAAAGTAAACGCTGATGGTGTTGCCCGTATCTTCGTTGGCGACAAGATGTTCGATGGCTTGCCTAACGGTTTCGCCTGAACGCAATAACGCGTGTTCCATCGAATCATCACTTAGCGAGAACGCATAAGCAGTAGGTTTGTTGCAGCTTTTGAATACGCTTTGCAAACCATCGAGTTCCTTTAAACTGCAGATGGTTTCGGCAATCCAAAGGTCTACATATTCGTCTTGAGCTTCAAACAAGGTTCGGAATATAGCTTCGCCCTGATTGGGGTCGAAAAGGTCAGGGCGGTAACTACCAAATGCAGGAGGAAGGCACCCCGCGACTTGCACTGAAGCCAGAGCATTATCGGCGCATTCACGTGCAATTTTGGCAGCAAAACATGCCAAATCACGACCTTTTTGTTCGTAACCGTCTTGCCCGAGATGGAATGGCACACAAGCGTAACTGTTGGCGGTGATGATCTCTGCTCCAGCTTGGATAAAGTTATTGTGCGCTTGGTAGACAAATTGCGGCGATTCAATCAGAGCTTGTGCGCTCCAAAGCGGTTGAGAGAATGGGGCGCCTATGCGTTTTAGCTCTCGCCCCATACCGCCATCAAGAATGGTTAACTTTTTCATGCTCAAATCCATCTTATGGTCTCCTCGTTAGAAGTCTGCAACTTGTGTCCGCATCGGCACTTGAGTGCTTCAGATATGTCGGTTAGGCTTCGACGGTCTCCGCAATAACAAAATGTTCCAGTTTAAATATATGGTCTTCAGGGACGGTTCTACCCAAAGGCGTAAAATAAACACTGTTTAGATCATTTAGCGTCTTAGTTTCTTTTAACACAAAATCGTTGTTAGACAGAAGTTGTTCGATCTCTGCCTTTGTGTAGAGTGACACCCAAGGCTCTCCCACCTTAGAAGATAAGCGCATTATGGTTTCGGCTCGCTCCCTTGGCTTAAAGTAGCCTTTACCGAAACACCTCTCTGGTTCTTCCGTTAGATCCTGATCGACATAAGAAAAACAAAACGTCGTGTTTGTATGATGAGTGAGCGTTTTTATTTCTTTGATTGTGCTCGCCAAAGCATCCTTAGAAATATATTGTGAGACACCCTCAAGCGTAAATAGCGTCGACTTGTTCTTATCGAACCCTGCAACTGATAATTGCTCGGTTAATGACTGACAAGAGAAATCCACATCCACGTAGGTAACACAGCCATTTTGTTTTAATTTTGGTGGCAGTTTCTCTCGTTTTCTTGTTTGAACCTCTGCTTGATCAACTTCAAATACTGTCAATGAGGAGGGTAAATTCAGTCTATGGGCGCGCAAATCATACCCAGCGCCAAGAATCACATATTGCTCAACTCCATTTGCGGCCATTTTTTGGACTAAATCATCAATATAACGAGTCCGTGAAATCAAATGTTGATGGAAGCCTGGCGAAAATTTGTTGGTTATCCATACACTTAATTTATGCCCCATTAACTTAATTAGACTCGCTCCAAGAACAAATCTCTCAGCGTATGGGTCGTTAATGATGCGTTGCTCTGGCTCAGCAAGAGTTTCAATCATACGTTGCTTGGCCACGCCTTGTGCCGTCGCATCCTTGCTCAAGAATAAATTCCTCATAAATACCGCCTTCGAGAGATCATCTTCGTCATTAAATACTTAGAATAACGTAAGTGCTTAGGTTACTTTTGTTAGGGTAAGTCAACCTGGATGTTCTGTTGTGGATTGAGATCAAAAAAGACGATCTTGTTAGGAGGTATTTTTCCTACCAATAGTCACCTGATAGAACACTAATTAACGCATTTTTGATTGTTATTGCGAGCGTAAGTGTGGTCAAAATAACTTTTTGTGTAGTTATTTGTCAGGGTGGCTTGTCAGGAATGATAATCCATTGAAAATGCCATTTCTTCACTATCATTTGAAGGTTGAATGGATTTACATGAGATATCAATCCGGCAAATCAATGCCAAAAGAAAGAGTAGAAACCTCAAGAGAGCGAGCTGCACGTCAACGTCAAGAACGTAGGGATGAATTAACCTATTCAGAAAATGATTACAGAAGATATGCCGACAATCGAGAAAGGGTGCAGCGGCAAAGACAAGAGATGGGGTTCGGGCAAACCTCTCAGGGCTTACATACGCCTCAATTACAAAGTGACCCTATCACTTTCCCGCAAAGTTTCACCCAGGCACCGAGCGCCAGTTTTACTGAGGATGAGTTAGACTTCTTAGACCATCTTGCTGATGATATGACCGCTGGTGAAAGTCATACGGCGGGGTACCCACCGCCATCAGATAATGAGTTTATGTTTAGCGATGCCGATATGGAAGCATTGTCGAATATTGCAGATGAGCTGACCACAGCATTGACTTCCGATGAAGAGGGTAATGAGTTTACCTTTAGTGAGGACGACATGACGGCTTATCGAGAAAACTTATTTCCAACTTTTACAAATCATGCCTCAAGCTTTTCATTAGACAGCAGTAACCTACCGACATTGCCAATGGGAAGGGGGCTTGCCGATTGTGGACAGTACGCGTCTGGGATCAGTGGTGGCGATTACCGAGTAGGAACAACGGGTTTAGATAACAGTGTGTCTCCACTCAACTATGTGACACCGCATATGTTCGAACGGACGTTTGCATTAACCAGAGAGCAATTTATTACCAGTGCAGCTCCGCCCAAGGCGCAAGGGATTGCTTTTCTCGTTGAATCGACGGGCGTCTTTCACTATGGGAAGCTCAACTTAGATGGCAGCGTGTCTCAAACCGATGCAAACTCGTTTGGTTTTTTTAATAGCCAACGTGAGCGTTTCCAACGAAGCACGATGGATGTGGTTACGTTCGAAAACAAAGAAGCCTTTGCTCTTTACTGTGACATTATCTATGGAGACGCGGGCGTGTATTTCTACGTTTACTTCAACTGATTCGAGGTTAATTGTGTCGCGAGTGCGGTGCTAGAGGATTGATGTTTGGTTTAAAGTCTCCACAGCTTGAGTCGCGACAAGCGCATGTTCTTAGCGTGGTTTTGTTAAATATGTGACAAATGCCATTTTGGTGGTTAGTGTTATTAAGAGAGTCGTTTTAGCTTGGGAGGGCGTTCGATATGGTCAACCGCATCGGTCACATCGATGTCGCTAAGGGGATCTCGATTACTTTAGTGGTTCTACTTCATAGTCGGCTCTCCCACCATTTTGAAGAAGCGTTAATGCCGATGTCGCTGTTTAGAATGCCGCTGTTTTTCTTTCTTTCTGGTGTTTTTTTCTCTTACTCACAGCCTGCTACTTCCTTTGTTTTAAAAAAAGGCGAAGCACTACTCAAACCTTATTTTTTGGTGCTACTTACCGCGTGGTTAGTCAGTTCGTGGTTCAATCAAGATCTGCTACTATGGCAGCTCAAAGGGATTTTCTATGCCAATGGCCACACGATCGAATGGACACCGCTTTGGTTTTTGCCGCATCTATTCGCAGTGCACTGTTTTGTTTATTTTTTATTTCGGTTTGGCAAATTTGGTGTTTTGCCTCACTTTTTGCAGTGGTTGTGTGTTGGTGGGATGTTTGTCGTTGGGCTTTTTATCTTACAACTGTTTTGGCAAATTGAGTTCGTTACCTTTGAGAGAGCGTTCTATCTTCAGGGGTTACCGTATTCCCTTGATCTCTTGCTGGTCACTTCAGCGTTTTTTATTGCAGGCTATCAATTAAAAACCGTGGTTTGCGCCTTTAAACCCAGCCTACCTCTCGCAATAGCATGCGTATTGGTGTTTAGCTTCGTGATTTACTTTACTGACGCTCACATTGATTTTAATTACCGCAAATTTGTTGCTCCTTCAGCAGCGCTTCTTGCCGCTACTGCCGGGATCTACTTAGTGCTCGCGTTTTCATGGTGGATAGTCCATTTTAAACTCGGCGTTGGTGTTCTAAGAACGCTTGGTAGTGCCAGTTTGTATATTTTATTGTTTCATTACTGGATTGACCACGCCCTGTATGACTTGGGAAAAGGGCGGTTTTACAATAACTTGTTGGTTTTATCATGCATCACTTTTATGGCCAGTTTAGCGTTGCCGTTAGTCATTAAGTGGGGGGCAGAGCGTAACAACCTGCTGGCACTGTATTTTTTGCCGTTTAAAACAAACCCCTGCTTAGAGTGGTTGAGGCAAGGTAAAAAATAAGTGCAGGGTTATTTTGCCGAGGTATTTTGCTGGAATGGTTATTGGCAACAGTGGATATAATGAAACCTGTAACTTAAACGAAGTGAAATCTAGTCATCGCGTAGTAATTTTTGAAAGATACAGCAAAAAATGCAATGAACCACTTGCTAATATGCATTCTGTTTAATAACATCTTGGTTACATCATATTCACAGAGTGTAATACAAATGCAAATAGCAAAGGTCACCATACTCGCGGCACTTTTTACCTCCGCCACAGTTCACGCAAATGCGGATACCGTTAATCTTGTTCAAGCATCTAAAGAAGTCAGACTGCTGTCAGAATGTGCAAGCGAGCTCGCAACCATTTCAACCCGCGAATCTTGGGTCGGCAGTATTGAAAAAGTGGGCGTTGAAGATGGCCAAAGTTCTTACAGCTATACATACAATATTTACCGAATTTACGGTCTTGGCAACACAGTGAAGTTGGGCAGTGTTACCGTAGGTAAAGTATACATCCCGAACCCACCGGCAGATTCTTCTTCATTTGCCACCTACTGTTCAGCAGAAACCAGCGAACTACCGATCCCACCTTATTAAGTTATCAATATCATTTGATAATGTAGATATAGCAACTGCAACAGTGACGAATAAAACGCAACAAACATTTTAGCTAAGAGCTTGGGCATAAGCTCTTAGCTGATTTTTACTATCGGATCACTGATGAACACTTCTAAGTGGTCATGTTACTCTTAACGGCATCAAATGTGACTCTATCTGCGTCCAGCTTTTCTCCGACATAAACAAGCACTTCTCGAGCACCGCACCCCAAAGCAAGCTCCCTTAACACTCTCTCTTCAACGTTTGTTAAGCCACCCTCAGTTTTTTCTAATTGGTGCATGATGATGCGAGGAGAGAGTTTGAATAATTTTGATTTTTGTCTTTCATATAAACCGTGTTGGAGCAATTTCTCAGCAACATAAAAGTCAGCAACAAAAGAACGAGGGTGAGAAAACGGATTAATAACTTGGTTAACCGTTCCTAATTTCAACTTAGCCTCTGAGCCAATACTTTTAACCACAGTGTTTTTACCAGAGCTTTCCACTTCTAAATAAGGCTCACACTCAAACGTTGGTCCATTCCCTAACGTTTTGATGCTTATCTTACTTTCACTCAGCTCCACCAATAAATCATGAGAAGATCGCCACTTATTTAACATGTCTATTTTCCTTACTCTTTTCTGAGTGACTAAACTGGACCATTTTCGAACTGTTTGAGGTCATCTGATATATCATTCCACGGTGCTTTTGAGTCTGTAAAAATATGAAAGCTCGGTTTATGAGTGGGTGTATCATCCAAAATTCCTAACCGGATATTATGTTTGCCCGTTTTCAATTTTCGAGAAAACAGACTAGAACCACAAATTCTACAGAAAGCCAATTCTGTTTCTTCACTTTTCTCATAGATACTTACGAACTCTTCACCTGACGTAAAAGTAAACTTTTCGGAGCTTAGCCCGCCAACAGAAGAGTAATCAGAACCGGTAAACTTCCTGCATTCAGAACAATGGCAGTTCCCAAGATAATCAAACTCGTCTGGAACTTCGATTTGTACTCTGCGACAAAGGCATGAACCGCTTAACTGTCTCATATTGACTTCCTCTAGTGGTACACTTTAAGCTTGTTATTAAGCATATTTCCCAATTAACATTTTAAATTCTTCTTTTTCACTAAGAGAATCGAAGGTATCAGAGGGAATTATGATTGCAGCATTTTTATCTACAAAAATATAAATATCCCCTTTGTTCTCTTCTATTGCTTCAACAGCTTCCCACTTAATAAAACAACTTCCAAATGCATTTACTTCATGAATCCCTTTTTCTGTAAATTCGATGCTTTTTTCACCTATAATAATACCATTTTCGTTTGGAACGAATGATTTTTTGATTCGTATTGAGTTTAAAACTAACAATCCCGAAAAGATGATAAATGGAATAGCAGTTGCTAAAGATGTTTGCCAATGAAAATCAGAAAAGCCGGTTCTTCCAATAGTTTGAAAAGCTGACATTAAAGCAACAGTAGTAAAAAGCGAGGCGACAACCCCTTTTGTAAAATTTCCATTTGTACTTTTTTTACTCAGTCGATTTTGTGCAAATTTGATGTAATCTAAATAGTTATTTTTAGATATTTTAATTGATTTTCTCATGTTAGATTCCATATGTTTATAACGCTTCTGATACGGTGATGTTCCGTAATTTTGAGGTGAATAATGCCGCTTTTCTTTTTTATTAAACTGCAAATCAATAGCTTGGCGTGAAAAAGGGAGTAGGGTGTTCTGAGCTGTACAATTTAGGCTGTTGGTGGATTCAATCAACAATTTACGCGGTGAGATTAATGCTTTACAAATCATTTTTGTAAATTGTTCTATATTAAATATACACCTGATTCCTGTGCGTACTTGGCTATAGTTTTTAAAATATTTTCATCCGAGAAATACAAGTCATGAGTGAAGTCGTAACGCTCAAAATACACAATTTCTAGTTCAGGTATCACAAACTTAAACCTTCCTTTATCTGAAACTCTGTAATCAGAGGGTAGGAGTGTTTTCTCCCGAGATCCAACCGACGTAAATTTCCTGTAAGTATTTCTGTTTTTATCGACAAATTCAACATCTTTTAATGGTTCATATTTCCATTTTGACAATGCTTGTATCGATTCGTTTTCAAAGATCCCTTTTGGGGAGAAGTAGATTACAAAAATATCAGTCACATCTCTTTGCTTGTTGTCGTTAACCTTGATGAGTACATACCGTCTGCTCAATGTGTTTTTCAGTTGGGAGTATACGAAAACTGGAAAGTATTAAATCAAAACCGCTTGAAACTAAGTGTCTATCTTCTTTAGGTACTTGACCGGAAAGGTAGGCAGTCTTAATTTCATTCGATATCTTATAGGTTTCAATAATTGAAGTAATGTCGATTCCAAATGTCCTATAGTCAAGTTCGTAGGTTAAACCAGATAAAATCGAGTTTCCTATGTTTTTTTTCGAGCCTCTTATTAACTCAGGATATTCAACATCAAAAAATTTTGGTACTGTTCCTAAAAGATATTCTATGTCTAACTTAACGAACTCCTTTAATTTAAAAGAATCTTCATGATTGTAAATCTCGATTCTCATTATTCCGCTTCCAGGCGACTCGACAAAGATAAACCTAAAATCTTCCGTTTCAGAATCCTCAGTTACCTCCCAATTACCTGGGTATTTAAAAGTGACTTTATTATTCGAATATTCTTTAGTATTTTCTAAGTCAGCACCTCTTTCGCAGGACATTAGAAAAAACGATAGGATGATTATTAAAAACTTCATTTTTACTTTTTTCTCTAAAAGCTTACTACCATCTTGTTTAGGTGGCAGGACCAAATCTACATTCCATCGTAATTGCTTAGAGCAATGTATGGTCAGCATGTGTTGTGATCTCATGCCTGATTCTGAACACTCTTGCACAGCATATGCCGTGATGACAGTTTGCGATGGCCGCAAAGCCCTTTTTTTGTGTTTTTTGCTTACTCACTATTTTTGAGTTGATAACTCAAGTTTATTTAAAAGTGTGAATCAATCAAAACTACGTATTTTGGGGTGGTTTGAAGGGTAGAATAGGGCAATGTACTTTCTAATACAAAAAAGCGCTCGAAAAATGTGAGTGTCTCTCTCAATTTTTTACTGCAAGCATTTATTACGTTTTACGATAGTTTTCAGTGTTAACTTACATTGACTGACCGCCATTTATTTACTCTTCTTACATATACATCATGTCAAAGGGGGGATTATCAATCAACAAACATGTCGTTAAAATACCAAGCGTAGCGAATTTCTCTTGAAAAATTGTCTATGAGATATTCTTTCGCACTAGATGTTTTTTTGTGTTTTTTATACTGGTTGCTTTGTAATATCCAATCGCTTCCGGCAAGCAATAAAGCTCCAACGAACGCAAATACGTAAAGCCGGAACGAAATAAAAGGCGACAAGTTCAAGTAAAAGTCATTTTGAATAAATGTATTAACAAAGACAAATGTTACACTTGAGGGTAAGCCATGAGTAACAAAGTGCTTAAGAAAGCCTGCTTTTTGAATTTTTAGCCATTGAACTTGTTTTCTTCGTTCCATCTATTCCACTCTATTTTACGTTTTGCATTATGAGTCATCATGTTACAGTGTGAGTATACAAACTAACTAGTCTTTGTACTTATCCAAAAAGCTATAGCTCGGCTCTGGCATATTACGGGTATAGAAGGCTTCTGGAACATAGTCTGTTTCAAATCTCAAGCGAAAGCTGTATTTCTGGTAAGCGAGCTTTGCCAATGCCAGAAGGGGCATAGAAAAATATCCAACACGCTCTTCCTTTAACTTTTTTTGGCTCCAATACTTGTGGTGTCCTTTTATCGCTTCATACATCGCTTGTTGATATTCCACTTCACCACAACCTGATTGATTTAGGACTTTAGTCATCACATTTATGGTTGGCAAATCGACAAGGTTAGCGTGTTCAAAGGCTAAGCCCTCAAGATATTCAGGCGTACTCACATCAATAAACTTCTGAATTAACGACTTAACGTCACCAGATTTTATTCCTAGCATAACCATCTGGATCTCAAAGAAGGTACGAGACCGAACATTGTACCACTCAGTGTTTGGGTGGTCGGCTAAGTTGGCAAGATATTCGATGTCACTCACTTGCTCACAGAATAACGATAGCCAACTTAAATAGGTCAGATATAGCGCGCCTTCAAGACCGTTGTATTCTTCTTTCTTTGTTTCTAAGGTCACCTCTGCTTTGGGAAGCACCACCGAAATCGTCTCCCCATCACTCAATAGCTGTGACTGTACTAATTTAATATCAAAGTACTGATGCATATCCATCGCTCTTAGACTGGATTCAATGTCACCAGCATTATGGTACAGGCTACTTATGAGATAAAGCCCTGAAAGGCTCACGTCATATAAATCGACTTTCCCACTTTTATAATAAAAATCAAAATCATCAAGCAAGCGCTTACATTTCATTCCATACGGATTAGAAAGTCTCTTTAGGTAGTCTCCATGGCATGGTATTGGTTTGAATTGTTCTTTTGAGGACATAAAATTTTTTCTCTGATTTGAATTGGATTGAAGGGGGTAGTTAATGCCTTGCGTCGCTAGTCATACTTAAATAATTTGTTAGAAGTTCGCTTATTTAGAGCTCTGACTTTCCCTTTTCGCATCATGCGGAAAACAGTTTGTATACGCACGAGCAACATGACTTTTGCCTTTGTCATCTATGACCTCGCAAACTAAATTGCACGGATTTCCCAATGCGCTTCGCCAATGATGATGACGTTCCTCATAATCGGCTTCAAATTCAACGTAAATGTAGGCAGAGTTAACCCATTCAAACGGTATAGAATGGATTGTAAGTAACCTTTCGAACATTTTGGAATAGCGCTTTGTCATGAGGCCAAAGTCCGGATAATATGGTTCAATCTGTTGGGAGCAAAGGTCTATAGAAACGCACTTGCTTTGAAGGTGATCGACGAACAGGTACAGTTTACCGATTCCCCAATAGCCATCGACATCATTATTTCTACTTCGAAACGAACCAATAATACCGCTTGCGATACTAACGAGCTCTCTCCTGCGGCCCATATTTATACCTAAAACTTTTAACGTTCGATTAAGAGGTGAGCCACGCAATAAAAAATCACCGCACAACACCCTAAACAACAAAACCCAACGCTTAAGAAATACCACGTGTTGTGAATCTCTCTTGAGCAGTTTGTTCTGTGTGCCATGCAGTGATAATGGATTGGCTTAGCCTTCGTGATTTAAGTTTGACGTAATAATTCCAGTCGCCAGTAGCTTAAAATACACAACCTCAAAGAGCAGCCCTAAAGCAAGCATTACGACGAGTATAAAAGAGCCTGAATTTGTGTTGCCTGCCTCTGAATAAGGAAACGGCAACGACAAGAGCGCCGCAAGTAGAGCTAGATAGATAACTGAGGTTATAGCTAACGTGATATAGCTAGACTTAATGCGTTCATTACAGCCACTGCATTTTATACTTGCTGGATTAAAACCTTTAAGAACATCTATAAACTTAAAGCTTGTTTCGCAATGACCACACTTACTCATTCGTTCTGTCCTTTACTTTTGTTGCTCAAAACTGAGCTGACTTCACATCATATTTTTATATGATTATTTACGATTCTTCAGTCGAAACTTTGCTATCTTTGGTCTCTTTATTTTCCATTTTAGAAGCTAGGTTTATAATGAAACCGCCAAGGCCCATTTCAATAAATGATGAGTATTTCCACAATAAATCTGGTAACTCGATTCCAATGAATCCACCCCACAAATCAAAACCTGTATAGCTTCCTATTAAGTCAATAAGACCAAAAGCTATAATTAACATTCCTAAATACTTCATAACACTTCCTCATAACATCATTAGTAAAATTTAAACATTGCTCAACTACTTACTCTAAGCATATAACGCTTCTTACACGGCGTTTATCCTAATTTCGGGGGCGAATAATGCCGTCTTTTTTAATTTAGATCAACAATAAATCAATGAGTTAATGATGCATGAAAGCTATGCGATTTCTTTATTGAGTGTCGTCTTTAAACTTTCCCGTGATAGGTAGATGGTTTATGAAAGGGAAAGAGGGTTATGAAAGAGAAAGAATAGGGGGGAGTTCTATGGTTATTAGGGCAATTTTAACGGTAAACTAGGGCAATATATTCCACCGCTCCAAAAAAAGACGCTCTAAAAATGCGAGCGCCTCTCTTAAACTGTCACTGAAAAAATACTAACAGCAGAAGATCTTAGTAAGTACTGTGACGATAAAGGGCATATGCGACCTAAGTATCAACTATCTTGGGAGATAGGTAGTCGTTGTTTTGATTATTGGGTCAAATTTCCATTCATTCGTAAGAGAGTAACGACTGAATCAAAGAAATTTACAGTATTTATGTGGGTTAATGCGTTGGGTATGTTGAGCTGGATCGGTGTTTTTTGTTTTGCTCGGTAAACTTTTCAATGTGATTTAACTTGAATTCTTTAGCCCTTACCAAGATAAACCAATCTTTTTGTTAATTTTCGATCTTCCGAAGCTAATAATTGTGTGAGATTACGACAGAAAAACCTCATCTTTATTGATCTCTCCGCTCAAGTTACAACATTAGAAAACCTCGCCAACTCGGCGGTTTTTTTCGTTTCTAGCGTTTATAACTGACGAGCACCCATTTCCATTGTGAAAGTCGGGTGCTTTTTTGTGGGACTCGTATGCAAGATAAACTCAGTTCATTCTTATTATATCTCACTAGCGCCTTACTGGTGCATTCAGTATCCAAGATTGGGCGGCGGTGATTGGTGTGGTGATGCGTAACGCTGAGGTATAACCAATTTGTTTGATTAAAAACGCGCGGAAAAGATGCCACGCGTTGCGAATCACTTTTTAACAGTTGTTAGGCGCCTTATAGTTCGATCTCAATTCCGTAGCCTTTTCTTAAATCTTCTAAAGGGTCACTGGCTTCGTTAGGAATAAGTACGCATTTGTACGGTTTATCTATAACGATATTGCTCAGTATCGACAATAACTGATTAAACCGTTTTAGGTCTGTAGCATCTTCACCTAGAAAAAACTGCTCAGCCCAAAACCAAACTTCCAAATCAAAGGTTGTTGTTCTTTCCTCAGGCCATATATCAAATGTAACATCTGCAACATTGAACATCTTTGTTGTAATAGTTGATTGACCTTTTAACAAGTCAGGCATCACCGGCTTGTTTTGAAGAATCTCTGAGAGTCCAATACTTGTATCAAGCGGGTCACTTGAAATCACTTTAACCCAGGGTTCAGAAACTTCTTTCGCTATTACTTTAGAACATGGGCAAGCTCATCTTTAGATAAAGAAAGCAAATAGACTTGAGTTGCCCCGCCTTCAAATGGAAGCATTAATAACTTAGCCCTCATCCAATCTGATTGATTCATACCACTTCTATCTATATGCCTAACGCTTCTTTTAAGGTGGTTCTCCGCATTTTGAGGGCGAATGATGCCGCCATATTTTATCTATTTAAACGATAAATCAATGATTTAATGATATGAAAGAGGTATAAGGTTGCTTTGTGGCGCATAACCTTGATGCCTCCGTATGACAGGTCGAAGGGTTGTGAAAGGGTAAGAGCAGGGGGGATCTTCAAGTCTTTGTATTTCTCTAAAAAGCTATAGCTCGGCTCTGGCATATTACGGGTATAGAAGGCTTCTGGAACATAGTCCGTTTCAAACCCCAAGCGAAAGCCGTATTTTTGGTAAGCGAGCTTTGCTAGTGTCAGTAGCGGCATAGCAAAATAGCCAGTTACCTCTTCCTTTAACTTTTTTTGGCTCCAATATTTGTGGTGCTTTTTGACCGCTTCATACATCGCTTGTTGATATTCCACTTCACCACAACCTGATTGATTTAGGACTTTTGTCATCACATTAATGGTTGGCAAATCGACAAGGTTAGCGTGCTCAAAGGCTAAGCCCTCAAGATGCTCAGGTGTACTAACATCAATAAACTTCTGAATTAACGACCTAACGTCACCAGATTTTATTCCAAGCATGACCATTTGAAGCTCAAAGAAGGTACGACACCGAACACTACACCACTCAGTGATTGGGTGGTCGGCTAAGTTAGCAAGGTACTCGATGTCACTCACTTGCTCACAGAATAAAGATGTCCAGGCTAAATCGATGAGGTGCGAACCTTTAAGACTATTGTGCTGATCTCTCTTTACTAAAGTTACCTCTGCTTTGGGGAGCACCACCGAAGTCGTCTCTCCATCACTCAATAGCTCTGACTGTACTAATTTAATATCAAAGTACTGATGCATATCTAACGCTCTAAGGCTGGATTCTATGTCATCTTCACCATGATATAGGCTACTTGTAAGATATAACCCTGCAAGGCTTACGTCATATAAATCGACTTTCCCACTCGTATAATAAAATTCAAAGTCATCGAGCAATCTTATAGATGTCATTCTGCACGGACGAGATAATTCCTTTATGAAGTCAGCATGGCATGGTATTGGTTTGAAGTGTTCTTTTGAGGACATAAAATGTTTCTCTCTGATTTAAATTGTATTGAGGGAGTGAGTTAACGCCTTGTTAAGGGGGAGGGGGCGACGCAATACCGAAGCTGCCGAACCACCTTAAAAACTAAAAACGACGCATAGTGAAAATGCCACGCGTTATGAATCACTCATGAACAGATTGTTATAAGTAAGCTAGAAGATTTAATTCCGTTCATTCATGTTCTTGTGTTTTATATTTGTTCAAAAAATCATAGTTCAGCATGGGCAGCGGTTGGGTGTAGAACGGCTCTGGTACATAGTCAGTCTCAAAACCAATGCGGTAACCATGCCTTGCAAAGGCGACTTTGGCCAGGGTGGTTAGTTGCATAGAGAAATAACCGTGTTCTGAATCATTCAAACGTGGCTGGCTCCAGTATTCATGGTGATTTTGAACCGCCGAATACATTGCCTTTTGGTAGGTTTTTTCATCAGCGTCACCAAATACTTTCATCATCACATCGATCACTGGTAAATCAAGGTAGGTGACACTATCAGGCTTACCGTGACTAGCCGGCTCAGAAGCACTAAGGTTGACGTACTCCTGAATCAAATCCATAGGCTCGCCATCACTCAAGCTGAAAACACACCCGAGCAACCTAATGAAGGTATCACCAGATTCGTTCCGCCATTTAACTTGCGGGTTATCCACGATTTTAACGAAGCGTCTTGCGCTGTCAAAATCTTCGCACAACAAGGATCTCCATGTGGATATTTCTAGGTGAGCGCCTTCAATCCCACGGCGATCCCTGTCAGAGTGAAAACCAAATGACACCTCTTTATTTGGTAACGAAATCGTAATCTTTTCGCCATCCTCCAGTAAGGCATATTCAATACTTTTTGATTCAAAATATTGCCAAGCGACAAGAGAGTGCAATGCATTGTCAATGTCAGCTAAGTTCAGATATAACGTTTTGGTATAGATAGAAAACCCCAAGTCACCGGGGTTAACATAATTCCAACCTTCACTCTCTGCCAACTCAGTTGTAATGATATCAGTTAAAGCTGAAATGTTTACTGGTTGATCTTTGAATACTTTCCGAGCGCCATCGTAGTTGATTGGCGGGTATTGTTGTGTCGTCATTTATTACTCAATTTGTATGTTATTGTATCTAGCACTCTGCCTTTCCAAAGCAGCGCATAGTGAAAATGCCACGCGTTATGAATCCCGCTTAAACAGTTGTATGCCCACGCTAACCGCTCAGAAAATCAATTATTTTTTGTCCTGTACCTAGACCTCGTTTGTAAAACTCGGTGTGGCCACAACTACTGCATGATAAGAAATAAAAACGGTGTTTGTTGTATTTGAAAAATGTACTCCAAAATCCACCACTGGCTCTTAATTCACCAACCTCATATGACTCTGAACCACATTTATCACAGCAGTATTCAAACTCCGATTTCATGTTTTCCTTCCCTAATAGGTGGTTTGCCATCTGCTTATTCGCAAGCTCTTTGCCTAAAGCCCCGCACTTTTCACACTTCGATGATGAGTGCTCATTGCTATGCCCGCACCCAAAACACTCCCACTTGCTATCCATATTTCCTCTTATAGGCATAACATTTTTAAACGGCACTTATTCGTATTTTGAGGGCGAATAATGCCGCCGTTGACCACTTTATGTAGTGGTCAAGTAAAAGTGCCGCGCGTTGCAAATCAATCTTAAAAAGTTTGTTATGCGCCATTTTCACAAGGCGCTAGAATTTCGAGTTCTTGGCTAGGTAAATATCTAATTTACAAGCAAGTTAACCGCCATGTACTTTCACTTAACTCAGCTTTGAACTCAAATCGACCATCACCTTTCGGACCTTCGATCTCGTACTGCATATCAGCAGAACCAGAAACTTCATACCCTCGAATGATTCCTTGAATTAAGTCAATGTCGTAAGGCGCACCAATATATGCGTGAAACTTGTCTGAGCTCTCTAGAGTGCTAAGTACTAGCTTAGTTGAGCCAGACTCTTCAAATGAGCTATTCATGCTTATAGTGAAGATGAATGCCGAGATAACACCAAAGGCCAGAATTATTGCGGCTGCAACAGACCACTTCCTTTGAGAGTTTTTGAACTCTTCAATACTACTCCATTGGTTATGCTTCCAAGCCCACTCATTGCCTTTGAAACCAAGAATAAATGGCATCGCAATGTTGACGAACGGCACAAAAACCAACAAAGCTCGATAGGTACGAAAGCGAATACCCCATATCCAATTGAACGTAAACGCGCCCCAATTCAAACCTTTAATCTGTTCAGGGACTTCTTTATTATTCATATATTCCACTAATTCTATTCGGGCACATAACGCTTTTTATACGGTGCTTATCTGTATTTTGAGGGCGAATAATGCCGCCTTTCTTCATCCATTTCAACAATAAATCAATAGGTTAATGATATATAGGTGATATGAAATTGCTTTGTAGCACACAACCTTGATGCGTCCGCATGATAGGTCGAAGGATTTTGAAAGGGTAAGGGCTGGGTGAACCTCTAAGGCTCATGGACAATTTGAGGGGGGAATAGGGCAACCAACTTGTGAGCTTAAAAAACGCGTGGTAAAAATGCCACGCGTTTTGACCCCCTTTAACAGTTTATTATGTTTTGTGCCCGAACCTCTTAACCAAACCAGAACAAATAACGGCTAACTTAGCGTCACTGTCTACAACATGTTGACGAGCATCTTCAAATAAAAGATACACTTCACCTTCTTCACAAGCCTTACCTTTCTCTAAAACGTCTAGGACTCGCATGTTCCAAAGATAGTAATCATTTGGGTCAAAACCTGAGTCTTGGAAATATAGCCCTATTATTAACTGCATTTGACGGATATTAGCAATCAAGCGCCGCCTGTGTTCTCGACTTACTGTCGGGTAGTCAACTCTTTGACTTTGTATATCATCTAGGATTTCAGTACATATATCGGTGTACTCGATTGATAATTGAGCCAACCCTTCAATCTTTTTAAGTAAATACTCTTGACGCGCTCTGCGTTTGGAAAAATACTGATTTGTAAGCAAAACGCCAACGGCTAATAATGCAGAGAAAACGAAAGTAATCAGCTTAACTTGGTCTTCCTTAGCCGAAAATAGTTCTAATATGTACATTTCATCCTCGAAAAACATAACGCCCTTTTAGGGGGTGAGTAACGCAATACCTAAGCCTTGTATACCATCTGAAACACTAAAACTAACGCATGGTAAAATGCCACGCGTTGCGAATCCCTCTTAGAAAGTTTGTCAGGTTTTGGGCTTATTCTCCCAATGACCCCCAATCTGTTAGATTTAATTGCTTACGTCTAATGTAGTAGAAGGTTGCCATAATAAAGCCAGACAAAGTGCCATACAGTAGTGAGATGAAAACGGCTTCTAAAACTGGTTTACCTAGCTCGTTCCAAACGAAAAACTATTTAAAGATCCCCCATGCAGGAACATAGAAAATCGCACTAAGCATAACGTTTGCAAAATAACTTAGGTAATAAGGTGGTGGAAAACACATTCCAAGTTTACGTAGCAACATTACAGTTGGTGGATTGTAGTTCGACGCCCAAACGCCTTTATCAATTAACTCTTTGTGAGCAAGTCGTAGCTTCGCTTCATAATCCATGATCTAAAATCCTCGAATTCGATGTTTCCCGCGGAGAAACCTAACGCTTTTTATACGGCGATTATCCGCATTTCGAGGGCGAATAATGACGCCTTTTGCCATCCATTTTAACAATAAATCAATGACTTAATGATATATAAGGGGTATGAGATTGCTTTACTGCTCATAACCTTGATACGTCCGCATGATAGGTCGAAGGATTGTGAGAGGTAAGACAGGGTGGTTCTCTGGGGCAGATTGGGGCAATTTGAGTTGAATTCAACAACTCTACTGAGGCACAGAACTGGCATTCAAGACAAATATATGTATGTCTAAGCGGCGTCTTGTTATAGCTTTTTACCCTGAACAGTTAAATACAATCAATGAGTTAGTGATGAATTTTCACGACAAAAAAGGGATCACGATTCTTTGGGACAATCGGCAAGACCAACTTCGGCCTTTGGGACAATTTGGTGGGTAGAATGGGGCAATATATTCCACCGATACAAAAAAGGCGCTCTAAAAATGTGAGCGCCTATCTTAAATTTTCACTGCAAACAGTAACTATTGAGTAACTATTTTTTACGGCAGTATTCAGCGATCACGTACATTGACTGACCACCATTTGCCTTACCAGAAACAATCTTCGGATCGTCGCCAAGGCTTATGCCACGTATCACCGTGCCTTGTTTAATCACTTGGTTTGTACCTCTAACTGGTAGGTCTTTGATTACCGTTACGTCGTCACCTTTCTTCAATTCAGTGCCGTTACAGTCAACCGTTTTATCGTCAGCAGACATGCCTTTCATCGCCCAAGTCATTGTCTCTTCTTCCATGTACATCATGTCAAGAGGGTTAGTTAGACGGCGGTTTTTCCATTTTAAAACAGTACCTTAAGGGTGCTTGTGATGGTTTTGGGGCTATTTTGGGGGGAATGGAGAATATGACCGCCAAAATTAATGACCATAACGTTATTAAATCTTATTTTATTAATGATGAATAAATAAATGTGAATAAGAGAAAATATGCGTCTGATCAAAAACAAACAAATTCGACAACCTTTGCCTTGTTAAATAAATGTAAAGCAAATATTGTGCGTTTGTTTTCATCAAATCAGCCTTGTGTGAAAACATCTTTATAAAAAATGAGCTGTCAGAATCAGGTGACCAAGCCGAATATCTTAGCGGTCTTTTTTACCATGAAGTTAAAGTATGGGATCGAAATAAAGGTGAAGTCTTTGATCTTACGTTGGGGTGGGGTTTGGTGAAACTATCTCAATAAAATTCACACGTTGTTAAACACTAATTAAGAGAACCGAAATGAAAAGATTATTTTTATCGCTAAAAATACTAGTTTTATCATTCCTTGTATTACCAGGAGCACAGGCGTTCGAAGATTCAGAGCTGCCTCTTTTGCATCAACAGCTCTTAGGAACTTGGAAATTAGTACAGATCAATAATCAGCCGTCACTGTATCAACCTAACCTTCGTATCACTCAAGATAATATCTCAGGTAATACAGGTTGTAATAATTTCTTTGCGTCTATTGTTTGGTTAGACCAAGGTGTTTGGGAAATTACTCCAGTGCTCACTACGAGAAAAGGCTGCAAGAATCCTGACCTGCAAATGCATGAGAGAAATGTCTTAAAGACTTTGGTGACAGGAGCAGGAATTGAATTTGATGAAGCTTCAGATCGATTGACGTTAGAGGTTGATGATCATTCGCTGACTTATCAAAAAGAGTCCTAGTATCACTTAAAGAAAGGTGAGCCCCTATGGGGGGCTATTGAGCAGTGTAAATAGCAACAACGATGGTAGAGCTCATAGAAAAGCCTCGTATTCGCGAGGCTTTTCTCTACTTAGAACATACTCCCTTCAACGCCTCCCAAGCCTTTTCGCTTTCAGACGCATTTTTGTTCTTCATCCACTTGCCATAGACACTAGCGATCATCAAAAAATTACTGTGTCCCATTTGCTGCGCTAGGTACGCAATGTTCACGTTCGCGTAGCTCAACATCCACGAAGCGTACGTGTGGCGCAGCTGGTAAACATTGCGGTAAGGAATGCCGGCACGAATACAAATATTCCTCCACATCTTATTAGGTGCCGTCTTACTAAAATAATCATAAGGCGTTTTAGCATTAAGGTTTTCAGTCGCCTTTGGGTTGAACACAAAGCGGATGTTATCTAAGCGAATCGTTTTATCGGCTAGCTCAACCTCATGCTCTTTTTGAGGATAGTGTGAGCTCAACTTCTTCTGCGCTTGCAAAGCCTCCAGTGCAGGAGGCATCAAATCGACAGTTCGTTCACGATCCGTTTTTGGTGTTTTCAACCCGCGAGATTCAAACGTTGCTCTGCGAATCGTCAGTACCTTGTTCTCAAAATCGACATCTTCCCAGGCTAACCCACAAATCTCACCCGTTCTCAGACCCGTGTAAGCGAGTAGGGTGATCATGTTTTTGTGTTGCTCTTGCATACAGGCATCAAGGGCTTTGTTTATCTCATCAATCGTGAATGGATTAATGTTACGTTCGGGTGTTTTAACACTTGGCATAAACTCCGAAAAGTTGCGATCGACATAACCCATTTTATGCAGCCAGCCAAAGAACGTATTGATGGCACGAAAATATGTGTTCAATGTTCTCGCGCCACGGCCTTTTATCAGTAGAGCGCGAAGCTCAGAAACCGATTCAGGGCTGAGTGTGCTGCAGCTCCGGTTAGCTCCATACGCGTTCTTAGTAATCTTAAACAAAGAGACGTACTTCTTGTATGTTGATGAGCGTAAGTCAGCCTGTTTCAGTTGTAGGTATTTATCGACCATTTCCCCAAACGTTCTAGATTGCGATTGCTCTGTTGCGTAAGGTGAATCAGGGAAGTGAGCCGCATAACGAAAAATACCAATCTTGATTTCATACATGATGGTTTCGCGTTTTTGTGCGGCAAACCTGACGTTCTGCTTGGTGGGAGAAAGGCCAAGAGTTTCACGACGTCTTTTGCCTTTATAAACAAAGTCGAGCCGTAAAGACTTACCATGGATCTCCACACCAGCAGGAAGTTTTACATTTTGGCTCGGTGCCATCGGTTCCATTCCTCAGTGTCTACCATCCATGTGCCGTTGATCTTACTCATCACAGTTGAAGGGTAGATCCCCTCGTTGGCTTTCTCGCGCAGTGTTTTGGTGCTTAGCCCGATAAGATCGGATGCTTGTTTTAGAGTCACGATGGATATTTTTGCAAGTTTAGGGTTTTGTGGGCGAATCATACTTGAACCTCGCTTTAAGAAGGTGATTGAATGTAATCCCCTGAATTACAGAGGAAGAACTAGCACTCATCCAAAAAGTTTTCGGGTTGACGAGTGATTTTAAGCTGTACTTGAATTCGGTCTTTCCCCGATAGCAGTGTGCCCAATAGCACCTCATTATCGGGATGGTTACCTTCAAACATTTCAACTAACAACTGCTCTATGTAATCGGGAGCCTCAGCTGCGACAATTTGTGCCTCACTCATTGTCACTCCCCTTGTTGGACAAAGTGTAAATTCCATAAAAAATCACACAGACAAGTGCATAAACCGCAGCAGCTATCATGATTGAACTCCTTTTTCAGCCGGCATAATTCGCACTCGGTTTGTGGTGTGCCAACACATGGCATCACCATAGAACAAACCACCTTCGCGAAACTTGGCGCATCCTTGTGGTAGCTGTGCACCACACTTACCGCAGCAACCCAAATCACGTTCAATCTTTGGAATCTCGGCATGAACACGATGAATAAGTGACTGCAAAGATTCAATTTGGGTGTAGGGCTCGCTTGGGTAAGCGAAAAACTGGCAAATATCATCAAGCTTTGTTGCCTCATTGGGTGACAACGTCACTCGAATGTCGTTATGACCATTGGCCTTACGTTTGTCCCTTAGCCGTTTGGCTCGAATTGCCGCTAGTTTGCGCTTGCGTATATCACTCATTTCTTCACCTTACGTTTGCGAGACGCAGCGGTCTTTTTCATGGGAGCAAGTAACTGGCGAGCTTTGGCCAAACAGAAGTCGAAACTCTTTCCATCGCGGCCACCGAAAGAGGCGGTGGTTCGGTAGGATTCAATAGCGAAGTCACATGCGCGATCTGCTTCGCTCTGTTCGTAGCCTTCACCACGTAATATTTGATGAATGTTCTTATGGATAAACTCTTCTTGAGAGTTCCGATGTAGGGAAGTCTTCATTACACAAAGTTCCTTTGGTTTCTGGGTGAAACCTGGCAATCAGTCTAAGTACTTGAAATTGGTGGTCAGCCAGATATATACTGATTGCGAGGCTTGGTTATTACTTAAGTCTCATTGCACAAAGTAAGCCCTTATTGGTTTGGTCACCGATAAGGGTTTTCTCTTTTTAGTCGCACGCCCAATAGTAGCTAGTATCAATATCCATGTAGTAAGCGGATATTTCTTCGCCTGCACCAAGATCCATCACTTGTTCGTTGATATCACCAAAATCAATCACACTTCCTGTGGCATACATTCGAAATAAGAAAGACTCAAAGTCATGTCTATAGGTTGATACTTTCGCTTTACTGTCGTTACCTTGGTATCCAATATCAAAGCCAACCACTTTTCGAGTTTTCCTCTCAATTTTTATCGAGCTTTTGCAGTCGTCGAACAACTTGTCTCCAGAGCAAAAGACGGCAGAACTCTCAGCCTCTTCATCGAACCCAATATGTATGTGGTCAGAGTCCCAACTGTAATCTTTACGTTTGAAGCAAATAGCAAACCTTCCTGAATGGTCAGACTGATAGTCGGTAATCCCATCTTTCAACTTGGTTATCAAGTCATCAAATTGAACCGTTTCACCTGCAGTAGGGCATATCTCATTAATCAGAGAATCGATTTGGTTTATTGCCGGACCTTCCATGTGTTTATTAAAGCGTTCACGAATAGTTGTGGTGATATAGTGGTTATATTCCGTGATGCCTAAGTTGTTCATGTCGAGTTTCAGTTGCTCTTTCAACGCGCCTTCAAATGCCTTTCCAAAGTCCGAATAGCAGCGGAAAAAGTCGGTAAGCTGACTCGTGATAGTCGATTCAATTTTTTTCTCAATGGCTTCCTGTAGCTCAGATGAAGCGAGGGTGTTTTTAACTGCATTCGTTGCGATTTGTTCGATGTTTAACATGGTCATTCCTTATAGGTGAAAGGGTGGTTAGCCCTAGGTAACGTCTCATTGCACAAGTAAGCCCTTATTGGTTTGGTCACCGATAGGGGTTTTCTCTTTTCTGAGCCTTTCAAAATCTCATTTCATTCAACTTACTGCTCAATTGGTCAGAAAGAGCGTTGAACTGGCGGATGGTTTGAGCGTCTTCTGTTCCTACGCTTACTTCCAAGTTTTTACACTTATCGCTTAGATTGATGAGCTGCGTTAGCTCGTCATAAAGCGGGTCATTTTTCGGCATATTGGCTAACAAGTGTTGAAAGCTCGTTCTATGCAATTGAATGGCTTTCGAGCCTTCCAGAGTTTTGCTGAGATTTTCGATGTTTAAGTGTTCCATACATTTTTACCGTAGTTGCGAAGTACATTTAAGGTACAAAATAAAAATGTATGTGTAAAGTACGTTTTTGGTATTTTTTTAATTGGAATGAATTTTAGATATAAAAAAAGCCGCTGATTAGCGGCTTGTAGAGGTGCGTTTTAGGATTACAAATCCATAATGATTTGCTTAACATATCCGACTATTCGGCAGTTACCATTGATTGGAATAGGGTCGTATTTGGGGTTCAACGGTACTAAGAATTTCTGAGGGCCGTCGATCTCTAACTTCTTTATCGTCGCTTGTGGTGCGTCGTTTAATGTTGCGACCACAATCTTACCATTGTCTGGGCAGTTGCAAGGTTCGACTACAACAATTGAGCCTGCAGGGATAGAAGGTGAACCGTGAGGGTTAGTCATCGAGTTACCAGTAACTCTCATAGCAAACGCGTCATCACTGATGTTACTTGAGGTAATTTGCCACTCAATATCATCATCCAGAGCCGCTCTAGTATCAACGCTTCCCCAAGTACCTGCTTGGACTTCACTAAGAATTGGAACCTGTTTCGTTCTAGTTGTGTAGCTTACAGAACTGATGTCTGAACTAGGTGTTTTCTCTCGGTCTACATCCAACCAGCCCTCTGGTTTTTCAAAGCACTGTTCAATGTGTCTTGCCATCTTTGGACCAATCTCAGTTGTCGGTCGTTTACCCATAAAGCGGCTTACTTGGGTAGTAGAACGATCGATTTTATCTGAAAAGGCAGCATTACCACCAATGGCTTTAGCTAGGGCTCGAGCATTTTCTCTTCTGATGCTTTCTGAGGTCTTCATAATCCTTGAATCAACAGTCTGTAGTTAATCTTACAACTTTAAATCATGTATAAAAAAAGTACATGATGTTGAAAGTACGTTTTGTTTTATGTATCTTGTATCTCGGAGGTACGCAAATGTACAAGAAATATTGGCGTCAGTTACCTGATGTGAAAAAGGCAGAGATGGCCGTCAAGCTAAAAACGAGCACTGAATACCTACGTTTAGTGATCACGGGGCATAAAGTCCCAGGAGCAGCACTAGCTAAAAATCTGCACGACTTAACACACGGTGAAGTCGATAAACACAAGCTAAGGCCAGACATTTTTTAGATACATTCTAATAAATATAGGTCACAAAGTATGATCACCAACATTCTGGATAAACATCCAGTAAGGAATAACCATGCAACCGAGTTTAAAAAGCGTTATGCATAACGCTGTCGTCGCTTGGCGCAGTGATGCGACCAAAGAACAGATCGCAGAATACATCTCACGCCTTTATCACAAGATGAGGATCTACGAAGAGGAAGATTGCCAAAGGGAACACCTGCTCAAAGTGCCGTCAGCGTTGAACAACCCAAACAATACGCAAAACCTATTTCGCTATGTGAGTAGAACAAGCACAGAGGCCAAAGCCAACATCATGGATTTGCTGCCCGCCATTATCGCAGCCATGCCGAAAGTGCGGGCCACTGCAGCGCTCAATCAATTTCTTAACCCGCTTGGGTATTCAGTCGCGGCGATTGGCTCGAACCAAACCATGGCCAACCGCGATCAACTGCTTGCGGATTTCAGCAAAGAATCTTCAGAAGCACTTCGCTCGATACTGTTGCTTAGTGAGCACGCCACGTCTGACCAACTTCGTGATGCTTACCGAGAGTTACAAGAGAGTGCCGGTTCCCACGAACCATTACTCAAATACCTAGAAACACTAATGGCGCAGAAAGGCTGACCACCTGAATGCAATTACTAACCACGCTAATCAGCAAAACAAGAGAACTTTGTGCAATGAGTCTTTCTTATCAAAACTACCACGGCCAAATGCTGTGGGTCGCAAACAACGGCAGTTGTCGTTATGTGGTATCACGCAACCAAGCGAAACAAATCCTACAAATCATGAAGGCGAGGGTGCAGTTATGAAAAACAAGTTAGCCGATCTTAATAACCACCTCTTTGCTCAAATTGAGCGCCTTTCTGATGAGGACATCACGGGCGATAAATTGAATGAAGAGAGGAAAACCAGATGAGTATGATCCTCACCGCCCAAGCTATGCAGCTAAAAGTCGGCAATGCGACTCGTAAGCTTGTGTTGCTCAAGTTAGCCGACAACGCCAACGACAATGGCGTGTGTTGGCCATCTTATGAATACATCGCCGACATGTGCGAGATAGACCGTCGAACCGTGATGCGCCACATCAAAACACTGGAGGAAATGGGGTTTGTTTCTGTTCGTACCAGAAAGGGTGAAAAGGGCAATTCGACCAACATCTATCAGCTGAATTTGAGGGGTGACATTTTGTCACCCCCTAGTGACACAGGATCACGGGGGGTAGTGTCAGAGGATCACCTACCTAGTGATCCTATGTCACCCGGAATCAGTCATAGAACCAGTCAATTAGAACCTATAAAAAATAAACAAAAAGATTCGGGTGAAATTGAATCTTGTTTTAGCCGGCTTTGGGCGATGTTCCCAACCAAAAAATCCAAGAAGAACTCGCTAGCAAAATTCAAAAGCATCGTGAAAGCGCAAAGTGAACCTCCCGAGTTATTCACCGACATGCTTTGTCAGGACATCGAAGCCCGAGTGGCAAGCCGCCAGTTTGGTTTCGACAGGCTTCACCTAACGACCTACTTGAATCAAGAACGATGGAACGACGATCATGAAATCAATCAATCCAGTATTGCTCAATCAAGCCATGCAGCCACAGGCTCACAAGCAAACCGAGTGGATCAGCACAACGCAGAGCTGCTCGCACGCTACGGACACACTGCCGCACCAAGTGGGCAACCAAACCTTGCACCTGAGTGTGGAGGACTGGATCCAAGCGAAGTTTGTGGAGGGCTACGGAGCGAAGTGGGTTTACAAGGCGCTACCATCGACCTGGACGCAGGCGATTTCTACAATGTCAGTGGCTGAAGTTCGCAGAGCTGTGAGCCAAGCCTTGCTAGAAGGGGACGCATGGCCGCCAAGCTTACCCGAGTTCATCGAGATGGGGCGGGAAGAGTTGATTGATACCGATGAAGCGTTCACCCGAATGCTACGCGGGGAGCCAAGGGGGGACATCGAATATTGGGCGTCGCAAGAGGTCGGTTTTATGTGCCGTGGAAAGCTGAGTGAGCGAGAGGCCAGAGCCAAGCACCGCAAAGTGCTGAAGAAGTACGCCAAAAAAGCCAAAGCAGGATCGTTACCAGCAAGGAACAATCTACGCTTAGCCGATAAAACGAACGTTAAGCCAATCAACGAGATAACAAGGCCAGATCCAAACCGTTTTGATAAGAACTCGGTGTTTGCAAGGGTCGCAGCAATGGGAGCAAGGGCATAATGCAATTTGAAAAACTACTGGCAAAATTCAACGTAAAGGGGATTAACTACGAACCATCGCTCGGTGGCAAAGGGCTCATTTCACAAGAAGAGCAGCTGGCGATCGTCGGCCTAGCGTGGAAGGAATCGCCTGTCGGTTTTTTAGTGCTGTTTGTTGAATGCCTGCAGGACAAGCCCGCACTCAAGAAGTTATACCAAGCCACCTTGATTGAAGCGAACACCCTGATGGAAACATGGCGCGGCCCATGCCCAGAAAAAGCACTCCAAGCACTGGTGTCTAGTGCCATTGCAGAGGCGACGCAACAGTTTGGCCAAGTCTGCCCAGAATGTAACGGCAGTGGTAAATACATTGCCAAGAACCGAGCCAGAAGAACTTGCCCATGCTGCGATGGTGGCCGCATAGGTTGGACCAAAGAAACCCGTTTTGCCTTCTTCTGCCAAACCTTACCTGTGACCTTTTCACGTTTTAAGAAGTACGAATCCATTCTAGGTAAGTTGGTAAAATACTTGGTGGATAAACGCAGCGCAGCGGCTCTTGCGGTGCAGGGCAGGTATGAGCATGAAAAGACTGTCGCCGAGGCGTTAGAAGCTGAGATATGACTCGAAGTTAATTTCTTAGCCTATGGCGGACAAAGTAAGAACATGGTTTTATATGTACTCCTTCATTGAGTTTTCAACTTCGCTTGTTGATTAACTGATGCCCCCGTCTAGGGGGCTGATGTTAGGCTCGCCCAAGTCATTACCCTTCAAAGTATCCTCGCTTAGCTCCTTAGCTGTGTTAATAAAACAGCCAAAACATTTCTATTTAAAATGTGACCAAAGCCCCTTAAGCATCTAAACACTTATTCAATAGATTTATGTTGTTGAAAAGATAGTGTATATCTATTGAAGATTGAGCACCATAACAGCACAATGTACGGATATATTCAGGCGAGAAGCTGCCTAATAAGCATTATGTACCAGGAGGAAAAGTGTACGAATTTTCTAAAATTGTGAGAGAAATCTTTCTAGAGAATAAGGAAAATATTGATCTGCCTTTTTTCTATAGCTTTCCCAAAAATAGCTGTGAAAGCGCTTCATATTTCTTGGCTGCACTGCTCGCTCAAAAATTTTCAGGTAAAGAGTTCTTCGTAGTTCATGGTTACAAACATTCATCCGATGAACATCATTACTGGGTTGAAGTAGATGGTCGGGTAATAGACATTACAGCCGACCAGTTTAGTAACATACGCGAACCTATCTATGGGGCAGATTGTCATCCTCTTGAGGGTAAATTTTTTCAAGATTCTAAAACAGAAGCCAGACAAGCTTTCAAGCACTTTAATTTAGTCGAATTGGAGCGCAAGAAAGCGGTGTGGAGATATATTTCTACACTGATTGAACAACGTAGATAAGAACTGTTTAAGAGTGATTCGCAACGTGTGGCATTTTCACTATGTGCTGGTTTGAGCGATTAAGGTGTTATGCGGCAGTATCGGTATTGCGTTGCTCACGCCCTTAACAGGGCGTTGGCTTACACGCACTTACCAATTATTTTTATAAATCTGAAGGTTAAATATGATTATTGAACGTGTTACGCAAGACAAAGTCTATCGGTTCATGGATGAAAATGAATTCGCAGAGGGTAATGTATATACCGCAATTATCGGTAAAAATGGTTCTGGAAAAAGTAGACTGTTGAATAGCGTAATTCAGGATTTACTCAATCTGCGTGGTTACCCGTCAAGTTTTGATAGAGAACTACCTTTTTCAAGAAATAAAAGCTTCAGTGGAAGGTTAGAGTGTAGAGGTATACCAAGAAAGATCATAGCTGTATCGACAAGCCCCTTTGATAAGTTTCCACTACCTAAGCGACATGAACCTATCGGGAATTACTCCTATCTTGGATTAAGGGACTTGCTAAGTAATAATCTTGGACTAGCCTATATGTCTAAAATTATTAACTCTCTAATTACTACTATTTTGCATGACCCGAGTAGAGCTGCGGTAGTAGGGCATGTATTACAGTATCTAGGCTACAGCGACGAAGTTTGGGCTCGATTTCAATTGTCACCGACTATTGGTCGAATTGAAACATTCCTTCGCAGTGACGATCCGGTAGGTCAGTTTACGAAATTTCTATCATCCCCTTCTATCCGAAATGTAGATAGAAGTTTTTACTTTGATGATTATGGTCAAATCGATGAAAATAAAGTACATGAAACTTTCAGAATCTTCGACAAGATAATGGCATATACGTCCAAGCCACGCTTCGATTTGGTTATAAATAAGGGGGGCGTTCATTTGCTTGGTGGGATGTATGAAATCAATGAAGACTTTCTGTTTCTTATTCAATCTGGAATCGCCAAGTTACGAGATGTTACGCTTGAAAAAAGAGAGTTTCGCCAGAGAGTAAAGATTAGTGATGCAAGTTCAGGCGAGCAGTCTGTAGTCATGGCAATGCTGGGCATTGCAAGCCAAATAGAAGATCAAACTTTGATTTGTATCGATGAACCAGAGGTATGTTTACATCCTGAATGGCAAGAAAAATATATCGATCTTTTAGTCACGGCTTTCAGTAACTACATTGGTTGTCAGTTTATTATTGCTACACATTCGCCACAAATTGTATCAAATCTACCAGAGCGTAATTGCAACATAATGAGTATGGAAACTGGGAATTTTGAAAGATCGACAGAATATCAACATAGGTCAGCAGACTATCAACTAGCTGCAATTTTCAAAGCTCCAGGGCATCGAAACGAATACTTGAATAGGATAGCCTTGAATACGTTTGTTAAAGTTGGAAAAAATAAATTTTTCGATCGTGAGGATATAGATACATTTCAACTTCTAAATGACAGCATAGATAATATCCGAGCTAACGATCCACTATATAACTTAATTATTGCGCTAAAAGAGATGTACAATAGATATGGCTAATATTATTAGAAACCCCGTCATTTATTGTGAAGATTTAGAGAACTTAATGGCTTCTATAAAAAACAGCGAAGGTTTTAGCCATACTAGTTGGAGCACTGCTGACCTTCAAGTACTTAGAGTTCATATTCGAAATCATTATAGACTTCAGCAACAAGGAGTCTGCGCGTACTGCCGTCAACCTGTATCGTTACAATCAGCAGCTAACTGCCATGTTGAACATATTGCTCCTAAATCGAAATATCCTGAGTTTATGTTTGAGCCCAAAAATCTTTGTGTGGCATGCGCTGATTGTAATGAAATAAAAAAAGAGCAAGAAACAATGGGGGAGGAGCCTGACCCAATATGTAATGGAAACGATCGGGCTCGGTATCCTAGGGCCGCATCATCGTTCTATATCGTGCATCCTCACTTTGATGATTATGACGAGCATATTGAAATATTCAATGGTCACTATGTCGATAAAACCGCTAAAGGGCATTTCACTATTGGAGCATGTAAGCTCAATCGCCGATTACGAGCTTTTGGTTGGGAAGAAACGCTGATTAGTGAACCTGAACTAAATTGTCTTATGACAGACTTTCTTGGGGCTGATGACGCCATCATTAAAAATGAAAAGTTGCAAAGCATCAAGCGTGCACTAGTCAAGGTAAGATAACAAACTGTTCAAGAGGGATTCGCTAAGCGTTACTCTTTATTAAGGTGGTTTGCGGTGATTTAGGTATTGCGTCGCTCACCCCTTGACTGGACGTTATGTTTATTGTCAGATCTACCTCAATCATCCAATATGCAACAATGTGCAAAATAATAGAACAGTGTTAGAATCCGACTAGCTTGTATGGCTCAGACAGTAGAATAAGTATAAAAAGGAAAATATAAAATGAGCGATATCGTACAGATTTTATCGTTTGATAAATATATAGCTCCTCTGGAGCATACGTCTGATGGTCGAATGGCAGCAACACACCTAGCTAGTGTTAAGTGGATAGATAACAAAGCTGGTCGTTTCTATGTAAAAGTTTATCCCAAATGTCATCCTCGTGGCTTAATCAACGAAATTACTGGTTACCTTGTGGCGCACGCCTCTGGTATACCGCAACCTAAAAAAGTCGCCGTCATACAAATCCCTAAAGAAGCGATAGAAAATAATTTCGAAGGTGACTTTGAATGTTCTGGGGACTACTATTGGGGATGGGCTAGCGAAGAGTCTGGGACAACTCCCAATACATACCTGAAAATGGAAAATATGGTAGCATTTAATCAATGCATAGAGCTGTTAAAAAAGTGGAAGTCATTCCCAAATATGCTTGCTTTCGATGATTGGGTTGCAAATCAAGATAGGAACACAGGAAATATAACAATCAAAGGATACAATGACTTTTACGTCATTGATCATGGTAATGTACCTGTTTCGGAGAAGTGGGCTAAAGAGCATTTAGTGGTGGAAAGTGTGTATGAAAATAAGCTACTTGACGGGTTGTACCAAGGTAACAACTACCCACTGCCTTTATCTGCATCCTTAATTGAGTCAAGTAAAGAGCACCCGGAGGCTTTTAGAAAAGCTCACCGAGAATTAATTAAATGGTGTAACGCGCTACTCGATGAAGAAAGCTCATCACACCTTCAGCATTTCCTTGAAGCTCGTGCACATCTTAGTGTATCGAGAATTAAGGATAAAACGCGGCTACTGGTGGCTTAAATGAACAATCTTGAAAAGCTATTAGGACAAAATACTGAGAAAAGCCTAGTAAAAGGTGAGTGGTTTAATATCAGGTGGACGCCTGATTTAGCTACTGGTGAGAAACTTAACATTGGCGTGGGTTTTGTCGAAAATGGACGTGTTCACAGCAGATTGTTGAGCTATTTCGAAAGAGTAAAGTGCCTGTATGGTGAACGTGGCATTTATCATGCAGAGTTGGTGACTTCAATAGTTGGTGAAAGTTTACGTCAGAATAAAAAGTCATCACCGATCCCACAAATTGCATACGATAACTCTGGTTATGCTCAAGGTTTTTCTGTTGATGAGGTTTTAACTAGTCTGTTTGAACAGACTGTTCCTTTACAAAAAAAAATCCGTGTGCCCGGTAATGCAAAGCGATTTAACTCCGTTAACACAGATAAACTATATACCTGCTTAGTTGACGAGTTAAAAATTAAAGCTGCATTACAATTTGAAGAGTTTGTTCCTGCTGATAGTTCCATTTTTATCAAGGATAACTTGGGTTCACACGAACTTTTTGTACCGTTTCGAGACAACAAAAACCTTGTTGGAGGGCTCGCGTCGACAGTCTATTCTAACGTTCAAAGAATTGAACTTAATCTACTGAAAGCGGCTAGAGATGTTGAATCTGCGGTTAAGTTAGGTAAGGGAAATAAAGCATCCGTCTTTATATTAATGCCTGGCGATGAAATCGAAAAGTTAAACAGAGAACAAATCATGTCAATTGAAAATACACTTGATAAATTTGATTGGCATATGAATAAGCAAGGTGTTTCCGTTGGTGGGCACACCTCTGTTAGTGGGTTGGCAGACGAAATATGTTCTTGGGCTAATGTAGCATAAACATAATAATCCGTTTAAGAGTGATTCACAACGCGTGGCATTTTCACCATGCGTTGGTTTAAATGATTAATGCGGTATGCGGCAGTTTCAATATCGCGCCCCAACACCATAATTTGTAAGAAGCATCTCTAAGACATCAGCTTCAATTTGTACAATATCCGTATTATTGGCTTTGGCTTGCTCAATGATTGCATGCACAGTTTGAAGTGTATCAGTAATTTCCTGTTCAAGTTGAGTCAGCTCATCGTGTATTTTTTCCATGTTCCTAATCCCTCTGTTAACTGAAGAAAAACTACCATGTAGAAAATCAATCTGGCCACTCAAAGAAAGAGGTTTGCGTGGCACAACACTGTTCCTTTGAAAGGAAATGTTGATTAAGTTGTACATGAAGTGAAGAGGCCTGCATCGCTCAAGCCTTAAAGAATGTCACCATAGAAATTGATTATCGGAACGATAAATAGTTAATTTTGTGAATTTATTTACAGTGCATCATACTGATTGTTGACAACAATCGATTTGATGGTGTGTTACTTTAGCCAGTAAGTAAAGGGCGGTAGCGTTTATGCCCCTTTCATACTTTAAAGTATTGGCTCACTCGAGATCCGATAACTGGAGTTTATGCAAAGCAATGAAAAATGCCATTGATCGCTAAACAGGGATCCATATCACTGCTTAGTTAACCCCAATGCAATAGTATGCTTATTATGGGCCTAGAGTGTGGCTTTGGTTGAAAGTCTATAGCTTTTATAGCGTTCAAAAATTGTCCAGAATATAATGAAAAGAGATTAAAGCATGAAGGTTGCACGAATTGAAATTTCAAATTTCAGATTACTAAAAAGTTTTGCCTTAGACTTGGAAGACGAGTTATCTTTAGTTATAGGGAAAAACAATACGGGTAAGACTTCAATATTAGCTTGTTTAGATAAACTTGCAGTTCAATCTGACAAAAAAGCGATTACCTATGAGGACTTTAATGTTGATTTAATGTCTTCTATTGAGGCTGTGTTGCTTGGTGAAAAAGCGTTAAAAAGTGAAGAGGAATACTCACCTTTTGGCATTCAACTAAAACTATTTATTAAATATACCGAATCGGATGACCTCTCCAAAATTAGCTCTTTAATAATGAGTTTAGACCCTACTGATGATAACGTGCTCCTTTCTTTCGAGTATAAAATAGCTTTTGATAGAATGGTTGAAATGAAATCTGCTTACAATAAAGAGGCAGAAAAATTCGAACATAGTCCTCGCTTATTTTTAAAAGAAAACCTCTCTGATTACTTTGGCACAGTTGTGAAGAAAAGCTTGCTGATGGGTGATGAGAGCCAGTTTATTGATTTAAATAAAGAGAGAATTAACCTCAAAGACATTTTATCTATTCAGTTCATCAATGCAAAAAGAAGTGTAACTAATAAGAAAAATGATAAGACTCTATCGAATCAAACATCAACTTTGTATAAACAAGTAGATGAATCTGACGAGCAAGTAGAAGCATCGAACGAGTTTAAAAAAGAATTACGTAAAACGGATACCAAGCTAAGCGGTATCTATGAGAATATGTTTGAAGGTGTCATTGAAAAAGTTAACAGGTTTGGTGGTATTAGCCCAACAGATACCACTATCAGAGTTGCATCGACTTTACAACATCGTGAGTTGTTAGATGGGAACACCACAGTCATGTATCAGCACCAAAGTCATGATCTTCCTGAACATTACAATGGCCTAGGGTACATGAACTTAATCAGTATGATTTTTGAAATTGAGATGCTGATGAGTAGGTTAAGGAAATCACTCAAAGAGCAACCAGCCTCGATAAATTTACTCTTTATTGAAGAACCTGAAGCACATACCCACCCACAGATGCAGTATGTATTCATTAAAAATATTAAAACGCTATTGAAGGAAAATCGCCTGAGACAAGATGGTAAGGAAATACATTTACAATCAATTATTACCACACACTCCTCTCATATAGTGTCAGAAAGTAGTTTTAATGATATCAAGTATTTAAGAAAAATTCCGCAATCTAATCAGGTTCATGCTAAAAACCTGAAAGATTTAGAGTTGGAGTACGCTTCTAAAAAAGATCCTATAAAAGATGCAGAGCTTAAACAGTCATATCGTTTTTTGAAGCAATATTTAACCCTAAATCGAGCTGAGCTGTTTTTTGCAGACAAAGCGATTTTTATCGAAGGTGATACTGAACGAATTATTTTGCCTGCAATGATGAAAAAAATTGATCAAGCCTGTGAAGATAGTGATGTGCAGCCACTGTTATCTCAAAATATTTCAATGGTCGAGGTTGGAGCTCACTCTCAAACATTTGAAAAATTTATAGACTTTATTGGACTTAAGTCGCTGATCATTACAGATATCGATAGCAACAAAGAAGTGCCCAAGGATGGTAATCCAACTCAAACAGAGAGATTAAAGTGTCCTCCGAACGCAGCAGGAGCATCTCAGACTTCAAATGCTTCGTTAGATTTTTTCTTTGGCACAAAAGAATTAGCCTTCTATAAGAATTTGGAATTATCTAAAAAGAGCTTAAGCAAATGTCCAGAGCAAAAAGTGTGGAAACAAGATCCAGAAGGTCTAGTTAAAATTATCTATCAAGTTGAAGAAAATGGTTACCTTGCCAGAAGTTTTGAGGACGCATTTTTCCATATTAATAACGAACTTCTAAAGATTGGCCATAATGCATTCCCATCATTGACAAAGAAGTATTATGACAAGTATCAATCTGGCGATATAGAAGTTTATGAATTTGCTGAAAAAGCCGTAAATAGCAAACCGTCTCTAGCTATTGAAATTTTATTAAATAGTAAAACTGTAAGTTGTAAAAAAGGTGGTTCAGAAGTTGATTCAATAGAAATTGAGTTTTCAAACTGGGATGTGCCATTATATATCAGGGAAGGGCTATTATGGCTACAACAGAATTAGATTTAGATAAACTCTCAAAAGAAGCTAAAGAAGTATTTAAATTAATTAAAGATAAAAAACATTTCTTACTCAGTGGTGGTGCTGGTAGTGGAAAAACATACTCATTAGTAGAAATATTGAGAGCTGTAATTAACGATACTCCTTCAGTTAATATTGCATGTATTACTTATACTAATGCTGCTGTTTCTGAAATTGAAGATAGACTTTCACATGATAATCTTCATGTGTCAACTATTCATGATTTTCTATGGAATAACATAAAAAACTTTCAATTTGAGATCAAGCAAACATTAATTGAACTGATTAATGACCCAGAACAAACGGTGATTAACAGTTCAGACAAAAAAATGGTTGATCAGAGCTTTTTTGATGATTGTGATATTATAAAATATAAAGAATATGTAAAAATAGTGAATGGAATAATATCACATGATGAAGTAGTTGTTCTCGCTACCAAAATGTTCGAGAAATATGAAAGGCTATGCTCAATTGTAAAGGACAAGTACCCATATATTTTTGTCGATGAATATCAGGATACAAACCCAATGGTAGTTAAGGTTCTCCTTGAATATATGGAAAGGTCAAATAAGCCTAATGTAGTTGGTTTCTTTGGTGATGCAATGCAGTCAATATATGATGGAAGTGTCGGCAATCTTGATATATATACTAAGTCAGAGCCACCGACGGTATATGAAGTAATCAAAAAGCAAAATCGTCGAAACCCTTTACAGGTAATTAACTTGGCAAATCTAATCAGAACAGATGAGCTTGTGCAAGAACCTTCTGATGACCAATCTGCCCCTAATATGGATAACAATGGAAAGGTAAAACAAGGTGAGATTAAGTTCTTGTATTCTACTAGTGATAATTTGAAAACTGTCCGGCAACATCTAGGTTGGGACTTTAATTGTTCCACGACAGTAAAAGAATTGAACCTAACTCATAACTTAATAGCAGTTCAAGCCAACTTCCCTGAGTTGATGCGTATTTATGACAAAGATAAAATTCTTGAATATATACGAGATAAAGTAAGGAAGCCCTTAGCAGAAAACGAGCCCGAGTACGATTCTACAGGAAAAACACTTGCTCAAGTATTAGAGCATGTCGGTAACCCGAACCCCACGCCAGCGCAAAACACTTATATTGATAATCACTATGAGTGTTTCGAGCTTGCTAAATCTCTTCCTTTTGATCAACTTAGCAAGTTGTATGTAAATAAAGATCAGTTACTTGACGACAAAAAAAACTATGTGGGTGACGATAGCAAGCCAAACTCTAATCGAGATGACCTTATAAACCATTTGTTTAAGATTGAAAACTGTATTCGTCTTTACGAGTCCAAAAATCATAATCGGTTCATTAAGGCTACAGATTACTCAATATTATCAGTGAATGATAAAGTAAATCTACACAAGGCTATTCAAGCTTTCCAGATTGATGAAGGTATTTCAATCGGTAAAGTTATTGATCTTGCTCATGAATTGGGACTGGTTGTTAAAGATGATAAGGTGGAAAAGTTTGCTGCAGATAGATACTACGTGTACAAACAAGTTTGCGACATTAAGTATCAAGAGTTTCGTAACGTATTTAACTATCTTGAGGGCTTTCTCCCATTCTCTACTCAGCATAAAACGAAAGGTTCAGAGTTCCCTAACGTGTTGATTTTATTAGATAATGGTAAGTGGAATCAATATAATTTTAAGTATTTGTTTGAACATGATGGAACCGATAGTGTTAGGCAAAGGACTGAAAAAATATTTTATGTATGCTGTACCCGTGCGAAAGAAAAGCTTGCTGTGTTTTTTCCAAATCCTACCCAGAAAACAGTCAAAACTGCTCTTGAATGGTTTGGTGAAGATAATGTTGTGAACTTGGATGAATGCTTTTTTGATTAGCAAAGATTATCAGATGACCTCTGTAGAATTTAACATTGGAGTTGAAATGAAATTAGATAAAAAAGAACGCTTAGCTTTAGTCAATCAGTTCTTGATATTAGAAAAACTGTATCCGGAAGAAGCGAATTACTATGCTGAGCACCGTCAGGCAATATCTGAGGGTTATGAACTACACTATGACTGGATTTATCGAGAACTATGGGAAGGTCTATCGAAAGAAGAATGTCGCCGAGTTCTTAATATTTTAGATATGTATCGAACAATCCATTTTTCAGCAAAAAAATGCGCAAACACTACTGTAAATGATCATTACTGGCTTAAATTTCAAGGCTTTGATGGAAATGAAGAGAGCTCGTATATGGCATATTGTCGATATTTTATCGTCGATTTAGAGCGCTACGATGAACTAAGATATAATCAAGAGATTCCAGACCTCAATTCACACATGCCTACACTGAGCAAATACGATGCAATGTTATCGGTATGGGAAGGATTTGGTAAGCCACACACACTTGGAGCGGACGAAATACTAGCAATTCTAGAGGCTAGGTAGTATGCCAAATTACATAAACTATTCGGCAACGTTCCTTTCAATCGTTAGTGGTATTATAGCTATTTGGCAAGCATACAAAGCTACTACCGAAGCTAGTAAGGCAAAGACTTACCGTGACGAAATCATAAACGTTCGAAAGGCTGTTGATTTTTCGGGTATAGAAGCTGTGCTGAATCGTACAATCATCTTGATTTCCAAATATGGTCCTTCCGCTTCAATTTCTAGCTTATCTGGAGTTTCTCCTGATAAAGATGCTGAAGAAGTCCAACATTTCATCACCTCTTTGAGGAAGAATAAAATACTTTTTGATGGATACTACTCGGAAATAGATAAATTTTGTAATGAATTATCCGATTTATTGGAAAAGTTAGTTGCTTGCAATCCATCTGATTCTAAATCGATGAAAAGTCACGGTACAGTTATTTATCACCGACTGACAGACTTCTCGTCAATCCTTAAGGGTAATTTAGACTTACTTAAAGAAAAGGAGGTGGTCTGCTAACAAACGAATACGGCGTCGAGAGCTAATTTTAACTGTGTTCTCATCTCACATTCCGCCATCTCTTAAAATTATTCTGCACCTATTAAACTGGACAGATCGAAAAAAATTTTCGACACTAAAAGTTACCCGCAGTTTTCTAATTTAAGTGGTTGTCTTAAGATGTTTATCTCCAAAAGTTAGAAAGAGAAACTTAACATTGTTGAACTCTCCGCCCAAGTGTGCATAATTACCACATTAGAAAACCTCGCCAACTCGGCGGGGTTTTTTCGTTTTTAGCGTTTATAACTTACGAGCACCCATTTCCATTGTGAAAGTCGGGTGCTTTTTTGTGGGACTCATATGCAAGATAAACTCAGTTCATTCTTATCATATCTCACTAGTGCCTTACTGGCCCTGACAGGGGCATTCAGCATCCAAGATTGGGCGGCGGTGATTGGTGTGGTGATGGTGTTTGTCACTTACTTCACCAACCGCAGCATTAAACTCAAATTGCTTGAAGAAGTTCGCAAGCAACGAATTTCGGAAGAGCTCTGTGAAAAAATTAATCAATAAAACCGTCTGCTCTGTTGCGGTTGTGCTGTCCGTTGTCTTTAGTCTTTCCCCCAACATGCAAACTAGCCAACAAGGCCTTGCGCATATCGCCAACCTAGAAGGATGCCGAACGAAAGCCTATCAATGCAGCGCAAATGTTTGGACCAATGGCCTTGGCCACACAACGGGCGTAAAGCAGGGCGATGTAGTTGATGAAGTGCAGATAGCCCACAACTTTATCGCCGATGTCCAAACCGCAGAACAGGCCGTTAACCGTTACCTCACCGCAGAGGTGACGCAAGCTCAGTTTGATGTCCTGGTGAGCTTTGTGTTTAACCTTGGCGCGGGCAACTTAAAACGCTCCACCATGCTTAA
Organism: Vibrio sp. AND4; assembly: GCF_000171815.1. Taxonomy (GTDB): domain Bacteria; phylum Pseudomonadota; class Gammaproteobacteria; order Enterobacterales; family Vibrionaceae; genus Vibrio. The sequence continues at coordinate 558,134 of NZ_ABGR01000001.1, forward strand.
GCTGTTCAACCAAAACAAACCGTTGAAAGCCTGCCGCGAGCTTTCACGTTGGGTCTATGTTAACGGTAAAAACTGCAATGACCCTGATAGCCAATGTTCAGGGGTGGTGAAACGCCGTAAAATTGAGCGGCAAGTTTGTTTAAACGGCTGGTAAAGGGGAGCTTATGAACGTCTCTTTCAAAACGGCTTTTTTGGTGGGGTTGGTTGTCTTGCTGCTTGGCAGCTTAGCGGCGTCAGCTTACTTGTTTGAGCTCACTAAGCTTCAAGCCAAGCGGTACGGCGAGCTACAAGGCCAGTTCAAAGACTCACTGAGCAAAAACAAATCCCTGTCTATTGCGGTGAAAACCCTAACGGATGAAGTTAAGCAGGCGCAGCGGGCCGCTGATGCATTGCTGCAAGCCAAGGCAGAGCGCAAAAGGGTAACGATTCGGACCGTGACCCAAATCAAAGAGGTACTGAACCATGAAAAATGCGCAGATGTGCCTATCCCTAATGCTACTCAGTGGCTGTACTACCACTGAGGTGGTGACCGAGTATCACGATCGCTTGGTGCTGCCTCCGGCTGTTTATCTCACTTCTTGCCAACCACCTTTTACAGCGCCGCCGCACACCTACGGTGAAGCCGTTGAGCGCGATCCAATATGGTTAGAAGCTTGGCGCAACTGCGCCGATCAAATTGAGCACTTACGTGACTTTTATGGTTACGACAGTGCGCTCCCCAACACGGGCAAATAACACTTACTCCTTGGGTGGTCGTCCACCGTTATCCGTTGTTGCCCGTAACCCTTTCCTAAGTAGGGGGTGCAAGCGTCGGTTCCTCGCTGTCTGACTTGTTAGCCATGATCATATTCAGCTCGCTGCTGATACTCCTTTTATGCTAGCGCAAGTTCAGAGTCAAAAAGGAACAAGCAGAGTTTGAGAGAACTCCATTAACCAGCAACGTCAGCTTAATGCGAAAAAGGGCGTGACGCTCGGAGAGACGAGACTTATTGATGAGGGCTTTCAATGAACAATGAAAAACGACTTTGGAATTTAACCGAGTTGGAAGCGTTCGACTATCACCGTTCCACGATCCGCAAAAAGCTTAAATCCGCCGGCATTGAGCCTGTCGCATTTAAAGGGCAAACCCCGCTTTATGACGTGGTTCAGGTCACGCCGTACTTATGCAAAGCGCCATTAAAAGAGAGCGACGCCCCTGATTTGATGGGGTTTAAAACCGCTGCAGAGCTCAGAGCCTACGTGCAATCAGAGCGGGAAAAGCTTGCGCTGCAGAAAGACTCAAGCGAGTGCATTTCTAAAGAGGATTACGAGAATGAAATTGCCATTTGTATTTCTGGTGTGAAGGGCTTTAAAGACAAAGTGATCACGCGGATTGAATCGGCCATCCCGACGGCGACAACGCAGCAACTCGAAGCACTAGAAAGTTTACTTAATTATGATTTAAAGGCGGTGTCGGATGGGCTTGAACAACTTTGACACGCGCCTTGGGGTTCAGTACGCGGATGCGGCCAAGATACGGCGAGAGCTGGCTTACCTGTGCGCGCCAACCGATAAGACGCCAATTGAAGCCGCCGATGAGGATTTGTGGATATCAGATGGCACGGACGTCACCAAGTTTTTGTCTTCGTTAGTGCCTTATATGAAAGAGCCAATGAACTGTTTGGCAAGGCGCATTTATGAAGCCGTGATTGTGGTTGGTCCGGCTCGTTCAGGAAAGACCAAGGCGTTAGTCGAAGGATGGATTAATTACACTGTCACGCAAGCGCCAGGCGATATGCTGCTGATTTACAGCACTAAGACCAAAGCAACGGATATGTCTAAGGCGGATCTCGACCGCTGCTTTTCATCAACGCCAGGCATTGCGCGTCTCAGAACGGGGCGAAAGTCCGACGATAACATCACCTCTAAGAAGTTTAAGAACGGCATGAACCTCAAGTTAGATTCGGCCACAGAAACCAGCTTGTCGGCCTCAACGTATCGTTATGCTGGCGCGACAGATTACGACAGGGCCGATGATGGCGTGGGGCAAGAGGGCTCCAAGTTTGAACTGATGTTAATGCGGGTTCAAAACGCTAAGTCTTCGGGCATGGTGATGGCCGAGAGCTCGCCTGGTCGTATTGTTCGCCACCCTAAGCCAGAAGAAGAGCTACTCCCTCATGAGGCGCAACCTTGTGGGGGCATTGCCTCGCTGTATAACCAAGGTGACAGACGCCGTTTTTATTGGTCGTGCGACGATTGCCATGCCTACTTTAGACCGGAATTCGAAACGCTAAAGTGGGAGGAAAAAGACGATCCTTTACTGACTTCCCAAACGGCGTATGTGGCTTGCCCAAGGTGTGGCCACCGCATTGATGAAGTGGATAAACACGCCAAGAACTTAAGCGGGCAATGGTTTCGTGAAGGGGCGGTGGACCAATACGGCGAGTTAGTCGAAGACGAGGCCGAGATACGCACCACCAAATGGGCCACGTTTTGGTTTGAGGGCGTGATAGCGGCGTACAGCAGTTGGCAAAACTTGGTGTATCGCTATCTCAATGCGGAGGCCATTTATCAAGACAGCGGTGATGAAGACGCGTTGATCTCCTTTATCAATACCCGAATGGGCCGCTCTTATATTCTGCAATCCCAAGGGCAAGATATTGGCGCTCATGAGCTGATGGAAAAGGCCAAAGGCAATCCATATTTGCGCAGTGTGGTGCCTGTCGGTGGCCGCTTCTTGATCATGAACATCGACGTTCAAGGTGGTAAGTCCAACGCTCGCTTTGTGGTGCAAGCTCAGGTGTTTGGTGAAGGGCTGCAACGTTGGGTCATCGACCGCTTTGAAATCCTCACTACGCCGCACCGCAACGGCGACCGTATTAACCCAGCGATTTACGCCGAAGATTGGGATCTGCTTATCGAGCAGGTGATCAAAAAAACGTATCCGGTTGCCGATGGCAGTGGACGAGTGATGAAGCCGGTACTCACGCTGTGTGACTCGGGCGGCTCGGCGGCGGAAAAAGATGGTAAGAAAACCTCAGTGACCGATTTTGCCTACCAGTTTTATAACCGGCTTAAATCGAAAGGCCTGTCCCATTTGTTTCGCTTGGTAAAAGGGGCCAGCAACAAAGACATGGATTCCCTTATCAAAGAATCGTACCCCGATAAGCGCAGCAAACTGGCGCATGGTGAAATTCCCTTACTGCTGCTGCACACCAACCGACTTAAAAACCGAGTGGTGGCCAGCTATTCCCGTGAAGAGTTTGGTTCTCGGTATTTTCATTTACCTTCGTGGGCGCAAAGAGAATGGTTTGATGAACTGACGGCAGAATTCATTGATGAAAAAGGCCAATGGATCTGCCCTGAGAAGACCCGCAACGAGAGCTTTGATTTATGCGCCTATGCCGAAGCGGGCATGCACTTTCTTGGTGGTGACGATATCCACTGGGAAAGCCCGCCACCTTGGGCGTCGGAATGGCAGATAAACCCGAATGTGGTTGATGCTGATTTGCAGCCCGCCTTCGAGCGCAAGCCTAAGAAACGTTACAACCACTCAAGAGGTATTTTCGGATGAGTTTAGTCATACCCACCAATCAAGACCGTTTGCAGTGGTACCTACAAGCCGAGCAGAAGATCTTACAGCAACAAACGGTGAGAACGGCGCAAGGGGAAGAGTTGACCTTGGCCAGTTTAGCGACGGTGCGCAGAGAGATAGAGCGTTTGCAGCGGCTTATCGCATCACAGGCACAAGGTGGGCGGCGTTCCATGATACGGAGAAATTATCTTGAGTAGCCCAAACTTGTTAGACAAGCTCATCGCCGTATTCAATCCCCGCAAAGGGCTAGAGCGCGCCTACGACCGACGGCTTTTAAACAAATACAACGCCGCACTGCCACGAAACCCACACACCAAGAAGACCAACAAGCAATCCAAAGGCGATGCCAACGCGTTGAACAAGGGCGCGAAAGCCGTGTATCAGCGAGCCAGGCACATGGATGAGAACAACCCGTTTGTGACGGCCATTTTGGATGAACTCTGCGCAAATGTGATTGGCCCGAACGGCATCATGGTCGAGCCTCAACCTTTAAATAATAAAGGCGAGGTCCATGTGGAATGCGCTCAGGCGATCATGACGTGGTGGGAGAACTTCTCGTTAAAGCAGAACATCGATGCAGAGCATTCTCGAGCAGAAACTGAGTGGCTTGCGGGTCGAACCTGGTTTCGTGATGGCGAGGTGTTTTGCCGCATGTTCATGGGTAGGCACAAGGATTTGAGTTACCCAACCGACACGCCTTTTGCGGTGCAGCCGTTTGAGCCTGATTTTATTCCAGCCCATATCACCGAGGCCGACGGGGGACTGTTCGAAGGGATCAAGCGCAATCAACTGGGTCAGGCCATCAGTTATCTAATTCAGAGAGATGCGCGAGGCTTTGAGTTTGTGGATGTCGATGCGCAGTTTGTTTGCCATTTGAAGTTTACCCGCCGCTTTCACCAAAACCGTGGCATTTCACTTTTGCATTCGGTGTTGGATTTGGTCGATGACATTGAAGATTACGATCAGTCTGAACGCATCAGCGCCCAGATAGCGAGCCGCTTTGCCTATTACATCAAACGAGACCCGACCTTAAATTCCAACGCAACAGACGCATTTGATCGTGGCGGTGATTTGTTCCTAGGTATGGGGAATTCGTTTGAGTTGGCACCCGGTGAAGATGCCGGTGTGGTGGAGAACAACCGAAAAGACACCATGAGCAGTCCTTTTCGTAATGCACAGCTTCGATTGGCCAGCGGGGGCGCAGGGGTGAATAACTCCAGCGTCACTCGAGACTACAGCAACGGCAGTTACTCTGCGCAGCGGCAAGAATTAATCGATTCATTCAGTCGTTATCGGGTACTGCAGCGCAAGTTCGTTTTGGGTTGGACCCGTCCACAGTATCGGCATGCGTTACAAATGGCGATGCTTGCCGGCGAGGTCAAGATCCCGAAAGACGTTGACCGAGCGACCATCTTAAATGCGATTTATCAAGCGCCCGTGATGCCATGGATTGATCCAGGCAAAGAGATGGTTGGCGTGGAAAAAGGCACCCGTTTGGGGCTGTATTCGTTAAGCCATGCGCAGCGTGAACGCAACATAAACCCTTTATCGACTCGGCGTGAAATTCAATCGGAGCGAGAACAAATGAACGATATGCACATCGTGAGCACGTCCGATCCTGCTCATGCGATAAAGCTCAACAATCAAAGAGAAGAGGCCAACCATGCCAAAGCCAAATAAGAGCTGGTACACGCTCAAAAATGAAGCCGACGTGATCAAGGTCTGGGTGCATGGCGACATCAGCGCTTACGACATTGATGCAACGGAAATCATCGCCGCGCTGCAAGTTGCCGATGGTAAAGAAGTCGAATTACGCATGTTAAGTGGCGGTGGCAGTGTCTACCAAGGCTTAGCCATGTACAACGCCTTAAAGGCCCACAAAGGCAAAGTGGTGGGCATTGTTGATGGCATGGCCGCGAGCATTGCGACGTATGTCTTGCTGGCCTGTGATTCCATTCGCATGCCTGAAAACGCCATGTTGATGATCCACAACCCATCTATTGGGGCATGGGGCGGCGAGAAGGAAATCAACTCAGCGCTGCAGCAGTTGCAAGCGGCCACCAAAACCATTTCTGAAGCCTACGTGGAGAAATCTGGCCAACCGCTTGAAGATGTCCTCACCGCAATGGAAAGCGAAACCTGGTTTACCGCGCAAGCCGCGAAAGATTGGGGACTTGTCGATGAAGTGGTGGAGGCGGTCGACTTGAGTAACTCGTTACAAAGCTTCGATGAGTCCGATTTCAAGAACTTTAAACACGCGCCAAGTGAGCTTATCAACTCACTAAAGCGCCAACCAGAAGAACCAACACCTTTGGCAGCTTCTGCTCCGCCAAACGATCCTCAAATCAATAACACCAAGCAGGTAAGCGACATGCCGAATCCAAATGAAGATATACAAAATGCTGTAAAAGCAGAGAACCAACGCCAAGCGGATATTCGTGCGCTGTGCGCTCAGCATAAAGTCAGTGAGACGCTCACCAATGAAATGCTTGCCGACTTATCGTGCTCGGTGGGGCAAGCGTCCACTAAGATTTTAGAAAGCATTGGTCGCCAAGCGGCAGCAGGACAGCAAGAGCCCGAAGCAAACTTAACCGCCACGCACATGCGCGTTGGCAACGGCAACCATGTGAAAGATGAGCTGCAAAATGCCCTGAATGCACGTTGTGGCGTGGCCGATTTAGAAAAAGATAATTCGTTTGGCCATGAGTCATTGCTCAACATGGCGCGGGCTTGTCTCGATGTAAACGCCCGAAGCGCCATCACCAAAAATGAGCTGGTTAACCGAGCGTTTAACTCGGGGGATTTTGGCGACATCATCACCGAGGGCATTCGCACTGTAATGCGCGATGAGGCACAGGCACGCGCACCAATGTGGCGAGAGCTGGCGAACGTGGAGAATCTAACGGATTTTCGTGAGACTGAGCTGGTGATGGTGAACGATGCGCCGGACTTGATGAAAGTTTCGGAAGATGGCGAATACAAAGCGGCGGTCTTAAAAGGCAGCGGTGAGCGTATTCAGCTTGCGACTTTTGGCCGAGAGATCCAGTTCACTCGTCACGCTATCATTAATGATGAGATTGGCTTGGTGGCCAAGGTGCCACGTAAGTTCATGCAGTCGGGTTATCGCCTGTCCGATAAGTTAATGTTTAACGCTATCCTCGCCGGAAAGATGGCCGATGGGGACGACGTGTTTAAAGCGGGCAAGGACAAAGACTGGGGTAACCTCATCAGAAGCATTCCAAAAGGCGATTACGCGGCAATGATCATGGCGCTGCATAAGGTGTTTGCAACCGCCACCACCATTCCGCTCGATGGTAAAGCGGGCAAGGGCGATGCATTAGACTTGCGCGGCGAGATTTTGATTGCCAGCCCAGACCACGCCTCGATGTTTGAAGCGGTGTTGAACACGGCAAGCAAACCCGACGTCTTTAACCCTGCTTATAAGAAGTTTGGCAAGGTGATTGAAACCGCACGTGTAGGCGATATAGATGGCGCCTTGGCGTTAACGGGGAAAGACTTCGATACCGTCGTGATGGGCTTTTTAGACGGCCAGCAAGATCCGTGGCTAGAAACGGGCGACGGCTGGAGCAGTGATGGTGCTAAGTTCCGCATCACTTATGACTTGATGTCTAAGGTACTCGATCGCCGTGGTATTGCTCTGGCGAGCTTTGCCTAAAAGGCTGTGTGATTTTACTAACAGGGTGAGCATGGCTTGCCCTTTTTTAATGGTGACAATATGCGTTTAAGCGATGGAAAGAAGATTGTAGCGCCCGTGCCAGCGGGTGGTTTTATTAAGGATGTGCCGTGTTTACTTGGGTCTTTATTAGTGGTACCCAACTTTACCGCCAAAGCTGGCGACACGGCGGTATGTTACACACAAGGTCATTTTGATGGACCAATCAAAGCGGGTGATAGCGTGAGCTTTACCTCTGAGCCAGCGTATTTCAAAGACGGCGAATTTACCAAGACACAACCCACCGAACCTGGGGATGTGTCTCAACCTGTTGGCGTGTTCATCGAAGATGGCGTGCTGCTGACGGGCGGCCTCATCACCGAGTTCGTTAATGAGTAATTTTGAATCGGCTCGAGATCTTATTCGACAATCTATCCAACGCTGCTTTGGCCGTGCCATGGTGGTGTTGACGCCACAAGGGCAGCAGATTGAAGTGATCGGTTACATTCGAAGCCATGAGAAGGGCGTTAATCAAGTGCGTTTGCTGGTAACGGATTCTGAGCTGCCTGAGTGCTGCACGCTGCTTTATTGCGATAAACGCTATCGGTTGGTCTTTGATGCGGCCGTGAAAAGCCGCCGCTCGACAAGCCAGCTCATGAGAGAGTATGTGATGGTGTTAGATACTCAAGGGGCGCAGCATGGGTGGTCAGAGTTTCAGCCGATCTAATACGCTGTTAGATACCAAGTTTATTCGTCGCTATGAGGCGTTTGAAAAAGAGCTCCCCAAAGTGATGCTGAGAGCCGCGGCGCTGACGTCTCGTTGGTTACGCGGCGTATCGATGACCGAGCTTGGCTACGAGTTAAGTATCGACAATAAAGCGCTGCGCTCACGGTTTCGCGTCTACAAAAACGGAAAGTCTTCAAAGCTGTGGATTGGTGTGCGCGACATTGGGGTTCACCGAATGGGTAAGCCGGTGCAAAAACGCTTAGGTGTCCAAGTCGGTGAGCATTTTTTTGCCGGCGCGTTTATCTCTCCGATGAACAGCGATGAGCTTTTGGTATGGCGACGGCGCGGTAAATCGAGATCGTCGATTGAAAAGGTAGAACTCAATATTGCCGATGACGTAGATGCGATCATTGAGAACTACTTGCCAGACATTAATCGTAAATTTGAGGCGTTTTTTCATCGTGAATTCAAACAGGTTCTTTCACTCGCCACGTGAGTGGGTGTTACTGGTGGTTAGCCACTTAGAGAAACGGCTTTCAATCAAGATAGAAACCGTGTATCGGCGACAAGCAATAGAGTTGGCCAACACCACCATTAGTTATCACATCGGGGAGGCAGAGCCGGTCAACGAGTATGCCAACGATGGGCGACATCTTCATGAGATTGAATTGCGCTTCTTGGTGGAGGTGCCTTTATCCATGGATGGTTTTGACTTAGAAGCACTGGACGCTTCAACCCGTTTAGAACGTGAATTACTGAATGAGCGCTTTGGCGTATCGAGTGATTTGGAAGGGGCGTTGGTGGTGTCGAATTTGCCCAGTAAATTTGATCCACAAAACGGCGTGTTTGCTCGCACCGTCACCATGAAACAGCGAATTCGATTAGGCCCAGTCGAGCAGAGCTGGCATTGCATAGAGGGGAGTCGTCACCATGCTAGTCAAACTGATGAAACACGTTAGTGCGTTGGAAAAGAAGGTTCTTGAGCTGCACGAAGAGCTAGAAGAGAACAATCGCGCTTCTGCAAACCTGATCCGCTTGGGGGTTGTGGCCAACGCAGAGCAAACCACCGTGGATATTCAGACAGGGGATAATCTGGTAAAGCGTATCCCTTTTTTTGTGCTGGCTTCTGGGCGAGTCAGCCAGTATCGACGTCCGTCCGTCAATGAGCAGTGTTTACTTATCAACCTTGGGAGCGGTGACAGCTTAAACAACGCCGTCGCGTTAATGGGGTTACCGTCGACTAACTTCCCATGCCCAACCACCAAAGAGAACGAGGTGATGACGGACTATGGCAACGGCATGTCGGAGCTTTATAACCTCGATGATGGCTCGATGGTTTGTCGTTATCCAGGGGGCGTAAAGATTTACGGTGACACATGGCAAGACGGCAGTTATCAAGCAACGGGTGACATCACCGACCATACCCGCTCGATGCAAGCGGACCGAGAAATTTATAACGAGCACGAACACCCTGGCGTGGTACCTGGCCCAGCGAAAACCAAACCAACGGAGGAGCAGCAATGATAGGTATCGATCCCCAAACAGGCAAAGCCGTGTCCGGTGCGAGCGCGATAAACTGCCGCTTTGCAAAGGTGCTGACAACGGCGATCCACTCCCGAGTCAAACGACGAGGTGTCGGCAATCGAGCCGTCTCACGCCTTGGCAAGCAGCAGACCCCAACCGAGGCCATGATCGTTCAAAACCTGACGCTCGAGGCCTTATCGAATCCATTAAATGGGTTAACGGATTATCAGGGTATTCAGTGCCGAGCTATCCCACATTTGAATGGCTTTAGAGTCAAAGTCTCGGGAACCTGGCGCGGCGAACCTTTGCAGTTGAGCGGCGTGTTGTGAGCGGAGTGCTATGAGCGATAGACCACAGGCTTTCACTGAGCCTAACTTTGAGACCCTGCTCAGTGAATACATTGAATACGCGGTGGAGTACTGCGCCCAGCGAGATGAAGACAAAGCCAAACAGTTACGCGAGGCGTTTAATAATCAGGGTGAGCTTCTTGCTCAGGTGACACAGGCGTTTGTTTTAAAGCGCACCGCTGAAATTCGAGAGCAAAATCACCAAGCGATGCAGATGTTTCGTAAATACGTGACCGATACCGAAATGGTGGATTTACTCGCGCTGCAATACAGCCTAAAGCGCCAAGTTATCGAAGCGGGGGATGATTCCGTATTCCCCGCCAAGCAGCCTGTGATGGAGTCGAATGAAAGCTTGCTGCAGCGGTTTGATTTAGCGCCTTTTCAGTTTCATACCACCGGCACTCGGCTTGGATACCGCTTTCATGCCATGACGTTAGAAGAACGGCCAACCATTACAGTCAGCTCAGAAAAAGACGGCTTAATGATGCGTTATGAGTTTCCTGAAACGGCTTTGCCCAACCCAATTAAAGATGCGCAGGCGCGAATGCTCGAGCCACATTCTGGCAAGGTGTGTGTCGCGCTGCTTAGCCGCATATCAGCAGACGGTGTACCTAGCCCGGCTTTGCTGGAAAGAGCAAGGCAGTATTTAAACCGTGATGATATCGCGCAGGAGTCAGACGAGGTCACCGTTAAAGCGGTCACGCCTCGACCTTATCGCATTGAAGTGACGCTCTTTACAGGGGCAGACCCAAACAATGAAGTCGACAATGAATCCGCAGTTGCAGTGGCTTGGCAGTTTGCCGAGAAAGCGCAAAGGCTTGGCAGTATCGTTGACCGAGAAGAGGTGGCCCATATCTTTTATGAGCTCGGCGCGAAACGGGCCAAGGTGCAAGCGCCGGTGGCTGATGTGGTGTGCGCTTGGGATGAGGCACCTTATTGCACGGAGGTGGTAGTGAATGTCCGATCCGAGTGAGGCGTTTATCTCGGTCCAACCGAATAATGCGTCTTTGATTGAAGAGGCCTTGGAGTATGGCTGGACTGAATTGATTCAATCGACTTCTTGTCCGTATCCGAATCTCAAACAGCCCTTACTCACCGACCAAGCTTTTGTGGCTTTGCTCGCTGGTGAGCGCGGCGTAAGAGATTGGCAGCCCAAGGACACGTTAGACAGCCAGCGTAAAACCGTCGACAGAGCCTTTGAAATTCACCGGAAAGCGGGCACGCGGTTTGGTTTGTCGGTTGCCCTGGACGCGATTGATTGCGATGTCGAAGTCACGCCCTGGCATCAAATGCAACCACGCCAAGCACCGTATCATATTGAGTGCATCGCGCGGCAGCGACAGACGCCGATAGATAAATCAGCCGCACATCGAGTCTTAAGCCGGATTGAAAATACCAAATCGGAGCGCGATACCATTGATTTGATCATGGCAATTGGCACTGATTCTGGGTTGGCGTTTTCTGGCGCCGGTTATCAAGTGCTATGTGTGGATGAGTCAATGACAGGCACGATACGCGATGTTTCACCTGGCTTTGCTCCCTTATATTGGGGCGCAGGAACACGCTTAATTTTTTCCACTGATGTTGAATTTGGAGCAATCGCATGAGTTATATCGTGCAATACACTGACGCGGGCCTTGCCGAGCTTATCAGCGCTCGTAACCAAGGGCTCAAAGGGGCAATCAAATACATTGCCGTGGGCGATCGCAGCTACACGCCAACCGCAAACCAAACCGCGCTTGCAAATGAACTGCAGCGAGAGGTTATCGCTGATTGGGAAGATCTCAGCCCGACGCAATTGCGAATGGGGGCAGTATTTCGAGGCGACAAGGAGTATGAGGTTCGTGAAGTGGGGTTCTTTTTAGAATCCGGCACTTTACTGGCGGTGTATTCCGCCCCAAACACCTTGCTGACTTACAAGTCGGCGAACTCGAGCTGGTTACAAAAGTTCACGTTGGACGTGTCGCCACTGCCAAGTGGCAGCGTGACCATCGAGGTTGGTACCGAGAACGTGAATTTATTGATGTCTGAAGAGGTTCTGAATGCGGCCATCGCCACGATTTCTTTAGGCACGACACAAATCAAAATTGCGCATCAGCAACTGTTGCTCAGTGAGCGATTAAGAACGGAGTTGGGTTAATGAGTATTGAACAGAAAATCACGGAGTTACAAAGAACCTCGGCAGAGCAGACCGCCGCCTCACAAGCCTTGTCGCAGGAGGTGGCAGGGAAGATGGGCGAGATTGACCAAAAAGTGATTGAAGCCAAAGATGACTTTGAACGCTGGCGTGGCGAGGTTCAGGCAAAAGACATTAACGGGCAGGGCACATATAAATCGGTGATTGATTTAACGGGATTAAGTACAGACTATTTCTTTCCGGTTTGGTGGGCCATACCAGGTAATCAAGAAGGAAACACGCAAATTACTATTTGTAGAGGATATCCGGAAGACAGCCATCGATCGCCGTTCGGAGAGGGAGTTGTTCACATAGCAGGACTAAACCTACAAATCGAAGGCGTTGGAAACCCATGGAATGGGGATGCGAATTACCTAGAAATCAAACGGCTTTCACAAACTTATCGAAAAACGGTGCGAGCAATCCAGTTTGGGATGAAATGTATTGCAAGGCCAATTACTGGCGCTAAGCCACTGTATGCAGGGTATACAGACGGACAGGTTGTGAATCATTCTCGTAATGGTGGTTGTTACCTAAGAGGTGGGCTGACTTACCATGTCACAAAAAGTTTTGATGGCGGTTTGAGGTATAGCCGAGAGAAGAATGAAATTTCGACTGGGCCATATTCGAATGAAGCCTTTGAAATTGACTGGCACGTGAAAGCGTATCATATTGACGACCCGTTTCTTGGGTCTGACTACGAAGAGACTCGCCACGCTTACACGCTCTATAACGATACACGTTATACAAAAAAAGACTGAGGGCGGCATGAAATATATCAAAGAGTTACCTTATTTTAATGGCGAGACGCTTTTCAATGTTCCTGCAGAGCTTGGGACTTTGATTGAGATGGGCTTTAGTCAAGAACGTGCTGCTGAAATTTGCCTTGAGGCTGAACACGCAGAGCTTTGGGAGCAGATCCTATCCGCTCGTAACGCAAGGCTCGCGCAAACGGACTTTACCCAAGTAGGCGATGCGCCGATCACACCAGAAAAGAAGGTGGCGTTCGCAAGTTACCGCCAAGCACTGCGGGACTTACCTCAAAACTTTTCTAACCCCAATGACGTCGTCTGGCCAGAAAAGCCAACCTCCTAAACCGCCACTTAATCTGGCGGTTTTTTTACATTCAAATTTATTGGAGCTAAGTACGGTGAACAACGCTAAACCCAAACCGAAAACACTGGAGTACCCGATCATCGAGGCGTTTCGACTCAATGGTCGTTGGGTGTACCCAAGTGAAAAAACCATTCACCTTTTTCCTCAGCAAACCGCTTTCCTGATCCAAAACAGGAAAATAGGACCAACCATTGAAGCTAAGGTGTCGTCTAAACCCACGCAGCGAGAGGGTAAATAATGCTCACGCCAATCCAAGATTTTGAGCTCAACGGGGTAGAAGTAAACACCATTGAGCCGCAACCAAGCATGGGCCCACTTGCGCTGCAGGTGGTGCATTTAACCGGTACCGCCCCAAACAAGAACGCCAGCTTGAGTTATAACGAGCCGACACGTTTATGGAATTACAGCCATGCGATGTTATCGCTTGATAGCAATGGAACCAGACAAGGCACCTTACCCAATGTGGTTCGCTACTTGCTCGAGTACGTAAAGTGCATTGTGTACGTCACGGTTGTGGAAGCCACGGCCAACGCAGCTCAAACAGAAGCCAACATTATTGGCACAGTGAACAGCGCAACGGGCGCCATCACAGGCCTTGAAACCGTGAAAGCGTGCGCAGAGACGCCGACCATTATTGCAGCTCCTGGCTTTAACTCGAAAGCGGTGGGTCAAAAACTTGCGCTCATCGGGCGCGACGTTCGTTGCCGTCCGGTGCTCGATGGACCGAATACCAATGATATGGCGGCGGCAGAGTTTGCAGCTGAATTTGGCTCAGAGGGAACTGGGCAAGATAAGCTTGCGATCATCGACCCTTGGTTTTTGAAAACCTACGACGGCGTGCAATCGCTCATGCCTGCTTCCATTGCTTTGGTGGCTGCCATGGCCTCAGTTGAAGGGTGGGAAAGCCCGCAAAATCGCGGCGTGCTTTGCGATGAAACCGCTCGCAATGTGTCATACAAAATCAATGACAAGACCACGCAAGCCAATTTCCTCAATAAGCATGGCGTGGTGACGATAGCGCGTACTCGAATGGGGGGCGTATCTATCATTGGTAACCGCTCAAACACGGGCCGCTTTCTTTCTCATGTTGGGTTGGAAGATTTGATGGCGCGTAAGTTAGAGGAAACCAGCCAACCACTGATGGGCAAACAGCTTACCGAGGAGTTTATGGGCCAAGTTGTCGATCGCCTGACGAACTGGGGCCAAAACCTCGTCGCCCAAGGCGTGATACCCGTCTTTAAAGCATTCCTACACCCAAGTAAAAACAATCTAGAGAACTATACCTCTGGGCGTTGGTACTTGTGTGTCAATTATGGCCGCTATGCACCGAATGAACACATGGTGTATGAAATGAGCGTGGATAACGGCCTTATCGAAACCTGGTTAGAAGAGGTGATTAATGGCTGATCGTATTCGCATGCGGATCGCGGCGCAGGTTGAATCTGTGCCAATGATGAACGAAATCGTCGAGTTCACTCCGGTGGATATTAAGACCAAGACGGTATCGAACGAGGGCGCTTTTGTTCAGTCTGAGGATGTCGTGGGGCTCGAGCCGCTTAAGTGGACGCTGAAAGTGCGTGGCGACCATAAAAAAATCCAAAACTCGCTGGGCCGTTTCTTTATGGATAACGCTCAGGTGAACGTCACGGAGAAGGGAAAAGACACAGATCAGGTTCAGTACGTGGAGGTGTATTCCATGTATGGGCCGATCACCAATATCAAGAAAGACGCAGTGAAAATGGGCGAGAAACCGACCGTTACCATCGAGGGCACCTGCAAAGCGTATAAGCTGACCGACACTGGCGCGGTCGTGCACGACATCAATGTCGATACAGGGAAAACCATTATTGGTGGTACCGACCTTATGGGAATGGCGGGCATACGTTAACCCATTAACTCAATCCGTATTTTGCCTCCAATCATGGGGGCATTTTTTTGGAAAAAATTCATGAAAAACCTAAGTAAACTGACGTTCTTCGCCCGTGAAAGCGTGGCTCTTAATACCATCACCGTCACCGAGTTTCGAAAACTTCCGCACATCGAAGCCGAGCAAGAGCTGACACCTAAGCAGCTCTTTGTGCAACGCAAAGCGGTGATCATGGCCTGCAGTGATTTAAAGCCAGAAGAATTTGAGACCTTAGCCGTACCGGACTTTAATCAATTGTATGAAGACATTTGTGATTTGATCTTAAAGCCATCCGACGAGCTCCAAGGCGATGTCCTGGATGGCAAGTCTGGCGGCTTTGATTTACTGCATCCTTTTGAAAATGAGGTCGGTGAAAAAATCACGCGCATCACGTTCACTATTCCAAAGGTAGCGCACTCTGAAGCCTTAGCCGAACTGACAGAAGATAAAGAGCGCGAAAACTTCATGTTTGAGGTGATCACAGGTCTGCAAACGTCCGATCTTAACTTCCTTTCCATTAACGACTACCTGGCGTTAAAGCCGCAGGTGGGCGCTTTTTTTCAGCAATCGGCGGCGTACTTTCGCCCAATGACGTCGAAAACCTAATTGACCTTATTCCCATGCATCGAAATACCTCTGAATCTGAATTAAGGCGATGGCCACAAGATGTTGCGGTGCGTCGATATGAGCTCATTTTGTCCAAACTTGGGGTAAATAATGTCTGAGAAAATCAACCTCGTTCTCAATACGGCGGTACACGGTTTAGAGCAGATTGTTTCAACCACAACCGCCACTGAGCGTCTTACCTCGGCATTAGAGCAGCAGCGCGGTGAGGTGATATCGCTCAACACTAAGCTCAAACAGATAAACGGGTTTGAGGCGGCGAAGAGAAGCGCAGGGAAACTGGCTGGGCAACTTAATACGGCGAAAGCCAATGTTGAGAAACTGGGGCGAGAACTCGAGGAAAATAAGCAGCGCACATCGGGTCTTAGGGTCGAATACAGCAAAACCCAATCTGAGATCAAGAAGCTAAATTCTCAGATGAAAAAGGCCTCGGGTGAGGGCGCGGTTGAATTAAAAAACCGTCTTAATGAAGCGCAAAAGCGGCTCGACTCTTTCAATGATGAAATTCATCAGGGCAAGGTCAGGACCAATGAGCTTAACCTGGCTTATAAATCGGCGAGTAAGCGCGTCACCCAACTGACGGACAAGCAATCTAAGCAAAGCGACAAGCTCAAACGTTTAGGCTCGGCATTAAAGGCTTCGGGTATACAGACCGAGCGTTTAAGTGATGAGCAACGAAAACTGGAAGCGCAGGCCGATAAAGCCACCACGGCAATAGCGAGACAGAATCGTCATTTGAAAGAGATGAAATCAATTCAGTCACGAATTGATAGCCGCGATGCCAAATTGGGTGAGATTGGTGGGCAAGCGGCGTCACTGACAATGGCGGCTGCGCCTATTGCAGCGTCGGTGTGGTCAGCGGTGAAGAACGAAAGCTCGTTCGCTGACGTGAAGAAAGTCGTGGATATGACACCAGAAGAAGCCAGCTCGATGCGCAGCTGGGCTTTGAAAACGTCAACGCAAACCCCGATGAGCGCGAATGACATCAATGCGATGTTGGCAGCGGGTGGCCAAAGTGGCATTAAGGACCAATCCGAGCTTAAACAGTTTGTGTTGGACTCGGCGAAAATGGGCGTCGCTTTTGATATGGAAGCTGAACAAGCCGGTGAGACGCTCGCGGTGTTTAAAGCGGCGTTAGGATTAGATCAAAACGGGGCGATGGGCCTTGCTGGTCTCGCCAACCACCTATCGAACAACTCGAATGCAAAAGGCAAAGATATTGCCGGTGTAATTGCTCGCCAAGGCGCGTCAGCCAAAATGGCGGGGTTCTCCGTTCAAGAGGCCGCTGCACTTTCGGCGTCGATGCTTTCTGCAGGTATGGGCGAAGAGCGCTCGGCAACCGCACTTAAGAATATTTCCGGTCGCTTAACGCTTGGCGGCGCAGCAACCAGAGCGCAGAAAACCGCGTTATCCACCATCGGCTTTGACTCCGTCAGTCTCGCTTCATCCATGCAAGACGATGCTTCGGGTACCTTACTGCAAGTGCTTGAAGCGATAAAAGATGCGCCATTAGAAGAGCAAAGCGCACTCATCACTCAAATCTTTGGTGAGGAAGCCAAAGGGGCGGTGGCGTCATTGGCGGGAAACACGGATCTGTTTCGCAAAACACTCACGTTGGCCAAGCAAGGGCAAGATATTCATATTCAGTCATTACAAGACGAATATGAGGCGAGGGTAAACACCAGTCAAAACGGCATCTCTCAATTCATCAATAAAGTGAACCGGCTAAGCGTGGTCATTGGCAGCGCGCTTTTACCGGCGCTTAATTGGGTGCTCGAGCCTCTGGGTGATGGCATCACTTTATTAGCGGACTTTGCTGAAGCGAACCAGGGCGTGACTGCTGCAGTGGGCATTGGCGTTGCTGGCTTGATCGCATTAAAAGGCGCGATGTTAGCCGGCAAAGCCGCTTCGCTTATCTTTGGTAACACGCTGGATAAAGGGCGCTTGTTTCGAAAGGGCTTAAACCGCGAGACACAACAAAGCGGTCGAGCAGCGGCGTACGCAACCAAGCAACTGAGTCGATTGAATCAAACCATGATGAACATGGGTTCTGGTCGCGGTACCAGTGGTCGACGGTCAAGAAGAACAATGCCTCCGGCCAGATTGCGATCACGAAATCCATTAGCGCGAGCCTACAACGTAGCTGGCACCATGATGACTGCCAACAACGGGGCATTGCCCTTGGCACTAGGAGGAGGTGCGTTGGCCATGACACCTGCAATCGCCATGGCGCAAGACGGCATCGGATTGGCTGGCGATATCGCCCAAGGCGCGGGTAAGTTAGGGGTTGGTAAGTTGCTTAGGCCATTAGATATGGCAATCAGTGCCGGCAACATTGCGACTGCCGTGACTGAGGGTGACACCAAAACAGCGATGACCGAAGGTGGTGGTTTGCTTGGCAGCATGGGCGGCGCGGCACTTGGCGCAAGCATTGGCACCATGATCTTCCCTGGTGTGGGTACTGTGATTGGTGGCCTTGCGGGTTCGCTGATTGGCGATCTCGGCGGCGAAATGCTTGGGGGATGGTTTGGCGACAAGTTAGATGCTCCAGATGACAAACTCATGGCATCAGAAACCGTCTCTGAAAAGTTGGTCGAGAAAGAGAGAAGTGACGCCCGCGTAACACCCAACGTCACGTTCAAAACGGATGTGGCCATTCAAGCCGCACCAGGCATGGACGAACAACAAATTGCGGCCCAGGTCAGTGCTCAAATCGAACAACAAATGAAGGCCCAATACGAGGTTTTCACTGGGCTTACCATCGATGATTCCATCAGCGTATCAGCGATTGATAGGGGGTAACTATGCATCATTTAGTGATCGGGGAATTCGTGTTTTCGGTTGGAGATAAAACGCCCATTACCAAGTTTGATAGGACGACGGTGGGCGCTTATTCCGAGATTGGCCTGATTGATAATGCGCGCTCTGAACGAACCGGCAGACCACTTGAAACCATCGACATCACCGCAAAGTGGCTGCAATACCATTCGGCGAAGTCAGTGGATGCCATGCGAGCTTTGATTGATGAGCCTCAACAGGTCAGTGATGGTCAGGGCTTTAACCTTGGCCGTTGGACTATTAAGCAGATCAAAGAAGGGCGAAGCGAACTTATCCATGATGGCCGCGCCATGGTGACAGACGTGTCCTTACAATTATTGGAGTATCGAGGATGAAACGATTAGCCAACAAAGGCGAGTTGATCACCGACTTACTTTTCAAACAAACAGGCCAAGACAGTGATCAATTAGAAGTCGAGTTTTATCGCCTCAATCCGCACGTTCGAGGCGAAATCTTCACTGCAGATACCTACGTTTCTATTCCAGAAATATCGACAGTAAAACCCACTCAATCCGTTACGAGGTCTTGGGACTGATGTTCAAACTTATCGGTAAAAATAGCGAGCTGTTATTGGCTCGCCTGAAATCTTGGCGCTTGTCAGATGGCAACGGCATTGAGGGGGACAGCCTCTCATTGACGATCAATTCTGATGATATCGAAGGCATTCCACCAAAGGGTGAGCAGTACTCGGTCTATTTGGGTGACGTGCTGCGTGATGAATTTCAAATATCAAAGCGTTCTATTAGCTTGCATCCCCGTGAGGTGGTGTTGGTGCTGTCTGTTGCTCCGTTTAGCATCAAAGACGAAACCGGATATCGAGAGCGTAAATCGATGAGTTGGGATAACACAACCCTGGCTCAAGTCGTGGCAGACAATGTTGCTCCTCATGGCTTTCAAGCTTTTGTGCATCCGAGATTACAAAAAATTGAAATCGCGCATCTCGATCGAACCGATGAAAGCACGCCGTCGTTTTTGTACCGGCTTGCCAAACAATACGATGCGGTGGCCAAGCCCATCGATGGCCGCTTTATATTTGCGCCCAAAGGCGAGGCGAAAAGTGCCAGTGGCAAAGACATCGAGGCAGTGACGTTGTCACAGCCAAACGGGAACAATCCCCAGCTACCGAACTTCATTAATGTCAGCATCGACCTTGATGGTCGTACGGATGTCACTGGTGTTAAGGCCTTTTATCTTTCAACTGAAGATGGCACGCGCCAAGAAGTGAGAAAAGGGAAAGCGCCGTTTCGAACCATTGGCAAAGACAGAAATAGTAAGCAGGAGGCAGAGCAAGCGTGTGCGAGCGAACTAAGAAAACTGCAGCGAGAGGGGCGAAAACTCAGCATAGAAGCGCCGCCCAATCCCGCTGTGTTTGCCGAGGGTTTGCTGGTTCTCGACACTTCTTTCCCTGGCGTATTTCAAGGAACCTGCTCAATCGACAGTGTTTCGTTTTCTGGCCAAGGTCTACAGCCAAGGCGAATGAGCATCAAAGCCACGTTAACGGGGGAATAGAATGATCACGTTGAATTCTGGCGTTCATTACACATCGACGGTCCGCTGTAAGATCTCTGATGCGCAGATCAAAAGACATTCAAAACGCCGTCATGTGAGACAGCTGAAGGACGAACGATACTCGGTGTATTTGCGTTACAAGAAAAACAGAGAGCACGGCTCTTGGGTCTTTTATGAGTACAGCGGCGGTAAGCAAACTGCCCATGTTTTTGGCAAGTACCCAAACTTAAGCGCCAAGTTCATCCCTGAAGTGGTGGAGCACATCGTAAAAGAACTCTCCACCGGTGTTCGAGCTCGCTCTAATGAGTTTATTACCGTCGATGAGCTTTTGGTCTGGTATTTAGATATGGAAGCTCGCAGCGGACTCATATCAAAAGGCCGCCTTACTTCACTCAAGGCCATGATTGAAAATCACCTTATCTCTTGTCTTCACGGTGTGGAGATTGCCGGGCTTTCCCATCGTGAAGTTGAAAAGCAGCTGATGAAGCCCTTGCGTGAGGGGATGTACTCAATCAGTTATATTCGCTCCATCTTCCAGGCATTAAAAGTGGCCTTTAACCGGGCAAAAAAGATGAACAAGATTGGACACAATCCACTTAACGACATGGTGTTTACAGACTTCCTAAAGGCCAAAATCCAGCCGAAAGGATGTAAATTACTCGTTGGCCACACTCCCGACTTACTGCAGCAATTTGGTGATGCCGAGCCTTTAACCCGAATGTTGTGTTTGATGATGCTTAGCCACGGAACGCGGATTGGAGAAACCCGTAAGGCGAAGTGGTGCAACGTTTGTTTTGTTACCAAGCGGTGGCGAATACCGGTGCGTGACACAAAGACAAGGAAAGAGATCATATACCCACTGACCGATGAATGGGTCACTCTGCTGCAAGCCTACAAAGCATGGCAACTGGCCAACGGTTATAAAGGGAACAACCTCTTTCCTTCCTGCAAGCGCGATCGAAGCCCACTATCCAGTGCCACGGCAACTCAGATGGTAAAGACGGTAGCGAAGGGGAATTGGACCGCTCACGACTTAAGAAAGCTCGCACGGACTGTATGGGCCGACATTGGTATTGATTACCTGGTTGCAGAGACACTATTGAATCACGCCAAGGGAAAACTCGAGCAAGCGTACATTCACACTCACATCGAACTGCAGAAGTCAGAAGCCCTTAAAACCTATCATTTGTGGCTAAAAAATTGCTGGCGAAGCTGTTATATACCTGATTTTTAAAAAATCTTCATCTTCAAATTCATCATTAAAATCAACAACTAAACGCCATTTAAAATTTAATTGCAGAGGACAGTATTAGCATGGGTAATTTTGAGCAAAAAGGTGAGCTGAATCACATTTTAGTGGCCGCTGCGCAACTTGCTCCGCACCAGGTGAAATGGGTGAAGTTAAGCAAGACACAATTAAAGGTATTGGATTCGATAAAACAGGGGGAAGAAGTGACAGCGCAACAAATTTCTGAACGATGTAATTTGTCACCGAGTTGGGCAAGTTCTAATTTACGAAATTTATATCAGAGATGTTATCTGGCAAGAACAAATGTTGGATTGGATTTTGGAGGAATAGAATTTAGGTATCGTCGTTTGATTTCTTGCCGCTCCACATTCAAAGAGACGAGCGTTTAAGCGTGCTGACGCCGTGATGAGGGCGAAACGGGGTGGGGGATTTATATCTACAAATCAATCACATAGGTTCTTCTGGGCGCTGCAGGAATTCAAACGCGGCTACAGCTCGCGAAATGAAAATTTTTCGGGTCATATGGCCACCACCACTGGCAAGGCGCTTAATGGTGAAAACTGAGCTTAACTGCTGAGCGTGATGCGTAACGCAGGGGAGGAAACTCCTTGTTTGCAAAAAAAACGCGTGGTACAAATGCCACGCGTTGCGAATCAATCTTAAAAGACTGTTAGGTTTATTTTCCACCCACATTGTGCACTCTGATATATCTATTCGCACAGTCTCCTTGACTATCATAACCAATGTAAGCCGGAGTTTTAGAGGTATGAAGTGTAAGTAGCCTCGAAAACATTCTGTTTGCAGCGGCCTCTTTTAAGTCCGAACCAATAGCGAAATATTCAGGGTTACATGATGGGTGTGATGTTGGTTGGTTCGCCAACTTAAATAAAACTAAACCACTTGGGTATGTATATATATGGGTAATATTACCTTCAGTATTTTTATCATATCCGGCCCAAGCTGTTGATGAAAACACCATTAAAAAACATAAAAACAAACGCATATTAACTCCTTTATTTAGCTTTCTTTTTATTAATAAAATCTAACGCTTTGTGAAGGGGCGAGCAGCATAATACCGAGGCACCCGTGTGCCACCTTAAAAACCAAAACCAACGCATAGTAAAATGCCATGCGTGGTGAATCCGGCTTGAAGCTTTTGTTATATCTTTTACTTGGACTACTTATCTACAACATAGTTAATTTTGCAGCGATCGGAAATTTTTGATACTTCAGGGTTGGTTTGTATACAAATAGGGGTTTTGGCCATTTTTGCAGAGAGTAAAAAGCTATAAACAAGCTCCCTAT
Source organism: Vibrio sp. AND4 (assembly GCF_000171815.1). Lineage (GTDB taxonomy): Bacteria > Pseudomonadota > Gammaproteobacteria > Enterobacterales > Vibrionaceae > Vibrio. Next base: position 580,702 of record NZ_ABGR01000001.1, read on the forward strand.
TGTTACCTTGCTGGGATAAATAGAACCCACCTGGACAAGCAGAAGGATTGTTGTCAAGCAGTACCCACACACCATAAGTATCGCCGCCTCCAACCCATGTGAACATTTTGTCTACGTTCCCACAATAATTAGACCAAGCAAACACATTAAAACTCATTAAATAAATAACTGCAGCAATAGAGAATCTCATTCTTAACTCCTAAAAAATATAACGTTCTGTTAATCTGTGAGCAACGCAATGTCGAAGCCGTTGCATACCACCTTAAACACTAATATCAACGCATAGTAAAAATGCCATGCGTTATGAATCCGGCTTGAAGCGTTTGTAAGTAGTTTGCCTACCTTAGCCTTACAATCTGACGGAAAACGTTTTGATTTGTGCCCCATGGCTCACAACCACCGGTATCAGAATAGGACACCACAACTGGACGACCTGAGGCCTGCGCAGCTAGTAACATTGAATACATTCTAGCTCTAGCTTCAGGAGAGATACTTTTACTAATTGCAAATGTTGTTTTATCTGAACATGCAGATATATCACTACCAACATTAGATAAAGCAACTAGCACAGTTTCTGTATTCGAATATGTAGTTAAATTTGTTATCGTACCTGTGGTGTTAAGCCAGGCTGCATTAGCGCTAATGGAAAATAGCAATGCGGCGGCACCTATTAATGTTTTCATACTATAAATTACCTTTGTACGTATTTAAAAAAACCGTGGCAAAAATGCCACACGTTGTGAATCAGTCTTGAGCAGATTGTTATATTTTATTTTCTACATAGCTCGGGACATCAACTTTTTCCCCACCTTGAGAAAAGTGATACTCAAGTTCATAAGCTAATTTCTCTAGCGGTGCATTTTTATAGCCAACACTTTGAACCTCGGCTATGTAGCGTTGCAAAAAGCCGGGAGCGCCAAGAGTTTTCCATTGAGCAACATGAACTAACTCGTGAAAGTGCAGTCCTAGGTCCTCAGCGACTGTCGATAGAATATAATAAGTGTTCTTGTATGTAATACCTTGAAATTCCTCATCAAGAAAGGCACCTAAGCCCGCTTCGCGTAATTCTGGGAAATCTGGCTTTGGGAGACTATCAACGATCACAAAATATGAGTCAGCTAGAAATTCATCGGAGTAAAAGCCGGCGAACTGACGCGCAAGCAACGAACAACTTTTTCGTTGGCTAGAAAACCTTTCGTTCGTTAAATCAATCCATTCTTCGATTATGTTTAGCATGGGGGATTCCAGTAAAATATAACGCCGTATTAAGGTGTGAGGCACGCAATACCGAAGCATCCGCATACCACCTTAAAAACAAAAATCAACGCATTGTGTGTCGGTTTGAAAACTTTGTTATGTTTATTTAATCAATCACTCAACCTAATCCTTGTTACATTAGGATACTTGGTCACCTTAGTCGCACAACCACTCACGGCAACTCTTACTTTCTTATTCCTTGCCTGCGCGGATAAAAGTAGACTCAAACTGTGATCAACATTTGCATCGTCAGGATGAATAGCGTATGCCCCATTCGTGCAGCTTTCTGGATTAAAAAAAGAGGATTTGGTAGTAAGTATGATAAATCCATCCCTATAACCAGCATTAATATCTTTTATTTCAAGTGGTGGACTCCAGGCTACCGCTTGAACACCAGTAGAAAGTAACCCACAAAGTATAAACATCATCTTTTTCATATTATTCCTCCGAAAATACTCGATAAACCTAGCAACTCTTTTAGGCAATCCTGCGCATTTGAGGGCGAATAATGCCGCCTTTTGCCATCTATTTCAACAATAGATCAATGGCTTAATGATATATAAGGGGTATGAGATTGCTTTACTGCTCATAACCTTGATGCCTCCGCATGATAGGTCGATGGATTGTCAAAGGGTAAGACAGGGTGGTTCTCTGGGGCAGATTGGGGCAATTTGAGTTGAATTTACCAACTCTACTGGGGCACAGAACTGGAATTCAAGACAAATATATGTGCGTCTAAGCGGCGTCTTGTCATAGTTTCTTGCCTTGAACAGTTGAATACTATCAATGAGTTAGTAATGAATTTTCACGATAAAAAAGGTGTCACAAATCTTTGGGGCAGAAAGCAAAACCCAACAAAGGCTTTGGGGCAGAATTGGGGCTATTTTGGGGGTAGAATGGGGCAATATATTCCGCCGAAACAAAAAAGGCGCTCTAAAAATGCGAGCGCCTCTCTTAAATTTTCACTGGAAAACAGCCACTACTTTTTACGGCAGTATTCGGCGATCACGTACATTGACTGACCACCATTTGCCTTACCAGAAACAAGCTTCGGATCGTCGCCAAGGCTTATGCCACGTATCACCGTGCCTTGTTTAATCACTTGGTTTGTACCTCTAACTGGTAGGTCTTTAATCACCGTTACGTCGTCACCTTTCTTCAATTCAGTGCCGTTACAGTCAACCGTTTTATCGTCAGCAGACATGCCTTTCATCGCCCAAGTCATTGTCTCTTCTTCCATGTACATCATGTCAAGAGCATCTTGAGCCCAGCTTTCTGTATTTAGGCGAGTAAGTTGGCGCCATGCTGTTACTTGCACAGCAGGAACCTGACTCCACATGCTGTCGTTCAAGCAGCGCCAGTGGTTAATGTCTTTCGGATCTTCGATCTCACCATGACAGTTGTTACAAACCATAATAGCTGTATCGACCGTTACGTTACCGTGTGGTGGCACAGCGTAAGCCGTTAGTGGGGATTCAGAAGAACACAGTTCACATTTAGACTCGCAGCGAGCAAGCAGAGTAGCTTCGATAGACATAAGGACTCACCTATGTAATGTTTTTAGTGGCGGTATTATCCACTTTATCCTGAGAAATAAAAGGGTGTTAGAGAATTAAAGGCGAGATTTTACAATATTCCAACCTGAAAAGAATGGGGATGTAAATTATTGGCTTAACAAATAATAACGAGAATGTAGATAGGCCTATTGAGCGCTTAGTGCGATGAATCAGTTACATTGCTTTATGCTATTGGTTACAGGAAAAGTGATTCAAAATGAGTGAAAAATGCCCCCGAAGTTAAGGGGGCAAAGCGGTTTATCGTTCGATAATTTGTACTATTTGGTCTTTCGAGATGCTCATTTCTTTGCCATCAGCGTCTTTATATTCGTACATACCAGTATCTTCATTTAAATCCGGTTTGCCATGAGAAGTAATGACTTTCCCTTCGTTCGTCGACATAAGATATTGGCTGCTACCGCAGGCGACAAGAAATAGTGCAGTGAGAATCACGGTCAATACGCGCATAGTATTTTCCTTTCAAACAAGTGAGTTAGATAAATACAACGTTTTAACTATAGCAGAGGATGCATAAGCGGTTTTTGAATGCGCAGAAACGAAAAAGCCCAGTCAAAACTGGGCTTGGTTTGCGATTGAGTGATTACTTGAGCACTGAAGGGTTGCTGACACCTGTCAGGCTGTCATTCATTAGGAAGTCAGCATTCTCTGATTGCATTTCTACGTAATGATCAAAATCAGCCAGCGTTCCTGATGGAGAAGCAAACGTGCTGTGTGACGCCGTTGCGTTGAATTGAACAAAGCTTGCGGTCGCATTCACCGCCGTGTCAGCGCTGTTTACCGTTTTCAAACCTAGCTTCTTCGCAAGGGGCTCAGTGCCGGCAAACGGTGCGTTAACAACGTTATTCGGAACCGTCTCGTCACCGTCTACTTCTGTCATAAAGAACGGTGTTGATAGTGAACCAGTAGACATTAAGTCGCTCGCGTTAGTGAATGGATCAACGGTGTCTAACGTGGTTTGCGCAGCATAAATAAAGCTCGTGAAACCTGAGTTCAGGTCATTAAGCTGCTGCTCAGTAGCGACTTGTTCAAATGCCTCATAACACGCTTTATCGGACAGCTCTGCACATGATGCATCCGCGTAGCTCGCATAGCCTAGTGATGCTGCGTAAGCAAGGTTGTGTTTGATCTGAGGACCAAAGTTAGATGACCCAAGGAGTAAGTTACCAATTTGGCCACCTGCATTTTGGATTGAAGCACTACTAAATGTGTACAACGCGTCTGCCTTAGGGCTACCCAATGTGTTGTTCGCCGAAGCAACCGCTGATGTACCAACAATACCGCCGAGTGAGTGGCCAAGCATCTTCACTTTTGAGCCTGTGCTTGGGTTGAAGCCTTTAAGAGGGCCGCTTGCCAGAAGGCCTGCTTGCGCTGATACCGCTAGACTTGCACGAAGACCCAGAACATCGAGCACGCTTTGACGAAGGTTATCACGCGCTACCGCTAGGTTAGACAGGTTCAAATAAGCGAGTACATTTGCATTTGCTGAGCGCTGCTCGTCTAAACTACGAGTACCGTGAATAGGTAAGTCGATTGCAATTACAGCAACGCCAGCTTTCACCATGTTGAATGCAAAAGAATACGCGTTTTCTTTTGCTGATGTGATGCCATGTTGATAGATCACGACATCAGTTGGTATCTTTGTTTCTGGTGTGAATAGCAGGAACTCTACATCTTCTAAAGACTTGACGGCAGGTACTGGTGAGTAGCGAGTGATAATACGGTCGCTATCCAGCTGTGTACCGTCTGATAGAGACAGTTTAGAGCCAACCAGTTTTAACTGCTCTGTTGTATCCGTCTCAAGCTTAGTTACATCAACAGGATCATCAGCAAAAACACCGCTCGATAGTTGTTGAACCATGTTTGACTGCTCTGCGGGATCGGCCAAAGCTGCGCTTACCTTCGCTAGACTAGGCATTGCAGAAACCATAGGCTGCATGTTCCAATCTGCCCCTTTTTCTAGGTAGTACGGCAGTCGTACCACACCTTGAGTAACATTGACATTTACCCCAGCACCTTGATACAAGCCTTTAATAGCCGTTTTAGCGGCATCGAGATCGCTAATGTACTTATTGAAGTCTTGATCTGCATCCAATGCTGCTACAAAACCCTGAGTCGTACCCAATGTCATTGTGTACGCAGTTGCGAGATCGACAGCGCCTTCGTTGGCATCGTTCTTGTAAACCGTGTTTAGCGTGTTTGCACCAGTAGCAAAACCAGTTGCAGTCACACCCTTAACGGCAGCAAGCGTTTCACCTACAGACTGAGTGCTAAACCATGACGAGTAAACGATATCGGCAGAGTTAATACCTGCAATACCGAAGATGCCTTCAACTGCCGTGGTTGCAGCTTGTACCGAAGCAAGATCGCCAGATTCGTATACGACTTCTTTTGATTTACCTATCGCATAGCTTCCTGATGTACCAATTGGGTTACCGTTGGCATCCTCAATGGCTTGTGTCACAGCAAAGATATACTCACCAGATTGATCGAGTGAGTCCATGAATTGGATGTACAACGAATTGCCACTCGCTTGAACAACGAAGTCAGTTCCAAGAGTCATTACTTTTTCGATTGGGTTTGATATGCCATTCCAATCCGTAAGACGCTGGTTAATTTTGATCACGCTGATGCCAGACGTAACAAGACCATCTGTGAAACCGTCGCCGTTAAAGTTAAGTACGATTGGCATTGATGTTGACCAACCATCCATTGTGTTCATCGCGGCAAGAGGGTTTGTGAGCGTACCATCGCCACCTGTCGGTAGGCCAAGTGTTCCGTCTGAGCTATCCATCAACAAGTACGATGGGGGGGGAACGTCTGAATCCGCGCCTTGCAAGGTAAAGCTAATCGACGTGTTTCGATCCAGCAACGCTTGCACGGCTGGCTCAAATGTTACGGTATCTGATGTGCCAGAACTTGATGTATCATCGAAACAACCTGCAAGTAGGATCGATGAACACAACACTGATAATTTAAATTTATGTTTCATTGGTTTACTCCGTTAATCCTGATTACTTGAAGGTGTAATTCATCTGTACAGCGCTGATGTATGCAGTGCCTTCTGAATCGAACGTGATATCACGGTTACCTGCGTTGGTTTCAGTAAACGAGCCTGATTTACTCTTAACAAATGCAAATCCTGCATCTAATGTTAAGTTTTCTTTCATTGCGTATGTCACACCTGCGCTGTACCAGAAACGGTCGCTGTCAGGGATACTAAGTGTCGCTTTACCTGCTTGCTCGTCATAGGCAATACCCGCGCGAAGCGTCCATTCGCTGTTTAGCGTATAGGTACCACCGAAGGAGTAACGGTTATTGTCTTCGTATTTCTCTGGTTTGTAGAAACATTGGCCAGCGACTCCATTATCATTACATTGAGGGCTGGTTGCTTTCAGCTCTTTGAAAGTACTCCAATCCGTTTGTTGCCAACCATAGTGAATAGCCCACTGATCGTTAAGTTGGTGGAAGGCTGAAAGCTCGATGATAGAAGGCAATGAAATTTGTAAGCGGCCATCCACTTTAGGAGCGGTCGCTCTGCCTGAATCGTAACTGCTGAATTCGCCGTCATCAAAATCGAGGTCAACTTTAGAACGGTAGCCGAATCCAAAACGATTGTTTTCATCTAACTCGTAGAGTGCTCCAATGTTCCAGCCCCAAGCGATTGTGTCACCTTCCATACCAATTAGGTTGTCAGACTTTTTACCACCAGCACCAAATAGGGGGGCTAATTCACCCTTGTGACGAGTAAGCTCTGCATGGGCGTAAACTAGGTTAATACCACCACCAACACTAAACTGTTCATTGATGCGGTAAGCTAGGTTAGGGTTAATATTAACGGACAGTAGGGAAGTATCGCCTGCCATATCACCGGCAGAAATATCATTTGGATAATCGGTTGCGACACCATAGGTTGTGAACATACCAATACCCCAAGACCATTGGTCATTGATTGGGCTGATGTAGTAACCCGCAGGCACGATTTGCAGTGGGGCAACGTCTTTTGCATCTTCTTTGTGATAAGTATCGTAGACGTTCACTTCAGGATCGACGATCGACAGTGCGCCTGAAAATTGAGCTTGTTTAAAAAGTGTCATCGCAGCTGGGTTTCGTGCCAGAACGCTGGCGTTATCAGCCACCGCACCTTCACCTGAAAATGCTCTACCAAGGCCAGATGCCGAATGTTCTGCTACCTGAAAACCTGCAGCATGGACATTACACGCGAACAATATTGACATTGTCAGCAGAGAGCAGTGCTTCTTGTTCATCCTTGACCCTCCTAGGGTGTCATTATGAGAGACCGAAGTCTTTGTTTTTGATATAAATATTCACACATGGCCACTATTAATTGGATTATCAGCCAGATGTAAAGATAATGTTAATTGCATGTTTGTTGAATTGTCAAAGGTACACCTGTATTAGGTTATAAATTTGATGCCTAGGTCAAACCACATTCAACAAACCTATGTATTATCGTGATATTTTTTTGGTGAATGGTATGACCAGTATTGTTTTGCCGCCTGTATGATTAAAAGATAAGCAACTGCATGTAGTTTACATGCTTTCCGTTATCCATTATTACAGGCATAATTCGCACTTTGTGTTTGTCGCATTGGAAATCTAATTGGAATTACTACACATTGCGTTTTTAGGAAAACCATTGAGGCTGGAAGGCTCAATGGCGGGCTGGCAACAACTATTCTGGGATAATACTCTGGTTTCACAAATCGCAGCCAGTGATGATGAAACGGGAAAATCGTTGCACGAATTTCAACTTTCATCCGGAAAGGAAGTTTTACATTGCAAATTGCACTGTGAATTAAGTTGGCAACCGTTTAATTTTAAATACCAAGCAAGCATCAATGAGGTTATGGTAACGAAAGGCTCTCGGGACGAGAAAGACATTGAACGCCAAGTACCCGTTGAAGCACCACCAACAGAAAAACGTTTTAGCTTAATTGGCCTTGCTTCACTTGGCATGAAAGCGCTTAAAAGTGCCAAAGTGATTAAAGTTGTTTTGGCATCAGCAAGTTTGGCAGCTTATAGCTGGTTGTTTTCGATTGAGTTTGCATTGGCTTTGCTTGCGTGTCTGGTGTTCCACGAATACGGTCATATCCGTGCGATGAAGTATTTTGGGATGAAGACCAAAGGCATTTACTTAATTCCATTCTTTGGTGGTTTGGCACTCAGCGATGAGAAGATAAACACACGTTGGCAAGATGTGTTTATCTCTATAATGGGGCCATTCTTTGGCTTGGTGCTAAGCATAGTATTCACCGTCCTGTATTGGATGACGGGGGAGATGATCTTTGCTGGTTTGGCAGTGTTTAACGCCTTGCTAAACCTGTTTAATCTACTGCCAATTTTGCCATTAGACGGCGGACATGTGCTTAAAAGTATCACTTTTTCAATGAACACATGGATAGGCTTGGCTGGCAGTATTATTACCGCATTATTGGGGATTTATATAAGCTATACCTTTGGCTTAACGTTACTTGGCTTTCTGTTGATGATGGGGATGCTTGAGGTGGTCATAGAATGGCGAACTCGTCACCACAGCCATTTATTGCCGCTCACACGCTATGGCCAGCTCTTCTCGTTTGCTTGGTATCTGCTTTCTGTCGGTGGCTTTGTCGCCATTATTTGGTATTTCGCTGGGCTTGGCGATAGCTTATTAAGTTTGCCGTTGCAGATCCTAGGCACTTAATGCCGACTCATAAAAATAAAGCGCCATAACAGCGCTTTTATTTTCTTTACCCATGCCGATTAACAAACCAGCTAACCACACCTTGGTGCTTTCACCTTCGCCGCAGGTAAGGTTTTTATGGTGGCCTGCAAATCTTTGATACGAGTACTGTGTGATGGGTGAGTTGAGAAGAATTCAGGTGGCTGGCCACCTCCTGCAGCGGCCATGTTCCTCCAAAGATCGACACTTTCACTTGGGTTAAAGCCCGCTTCCGCCATGTAGCCCAAGCCGACTATATCTGCTTCTGATTCTTGACTTCGCCCATAGGGAAGAATGACACCATACTGCACACCAACGCCAAGTGCAGCCATAGTCATCTGTTGATATTCTTTGTATTCAGATGCACCGAGCGCCACGTTTGCCAAGGTTAAACCAGCATTAGCAAGTTGGCCTTGAGACAATCGCTCGTTGCTGTGGTCCGCTAAAACGTGGGCGACTTCGTGACCGATAACGGTCGCAAGCTGGTCCTGGTTTTTCGCGACTTTCAGTAAGCCAGTGTAAACACCGATTTTACCGCCGGGTAGGGCAAAAGCGTTAACTTGGTCGCTATCAAATACCACAACCTCCCAATTCTGGAACCCAGCTTGAGGTGGAATCGTATTAGTAATTTGCTTCGCAACGCATTGAACGTAGGCGTTAACCTTTTTATCTTTGTTTATCGGTATCTCTTGCTTCATTTGATCAAAAGACTGAGCGCCAAGAGACGACATCTCTTGATCCGAAAACATAAGAATCTGATTTCGACCAGTCGGCGAAGAGCTGCATGCCGTTAAGCCAACAATTGTGAAAAGCACAGAGGCTTTAATCCATGTTCTCATGATAGGGTCCATATCAATATTTTCTATTTTGTACCCGTAGTATAACTCCTCGTAAAGAAACCTTCAGTCATTATGTTGATAACATTGAGAATTACGTTTGTCCTTGAAGTTAAATGACGTTCAGGACTATGCTAGGCTCAAATTGCATTGATACATTACCCATTTCGATACGGGATGAGATAACAGCAAAAATGACTATTTGGAAAAAGCCAATCGATTTAGAGATCCTTAACGCGACGTCAAAAAACACCTTGATGGAGCACCTACAAATTGTTTATACCGATTTTACGGATGACTCCCTTACTGCAACCATGCCTGTTTGCAGTTTTACTCACCAACCACTCGGTATGCTTCATGGTGGCGCTTCAGTTGTGCTCGCAGAGACTCTCGGTTCCCTTGCCGCAAATTTCTGTGTTGGTGAGGGAAGCTACTGTGTTGGGCTAGACATCAATGCGAACCACATTCGAGCCATGCGCAGTGGACATGTGATTGGCACGACAAAGCCCGTCCATTTGGGGGTATCAACCCAAGTGTGGCAAATTGAAATTACTGACGAACGGGAGCGCTTAGTGTGTACAAGCCGGCTGACCATGGCGGTAAAGCATCCTAAAGAAACATTGAGCCAACAAGAGGGGAAATAACATGGTGATTGAATTCTCCCTAGGAAAACTCATCGCAACACAGCATGAAATCGTGATTAAGCTAACCGGAAGTGCTATGGTCACATTACAAGCTCAAATCGATGCCGTTCAGCTACTTGGTCGTGGCGCAAACGTCGTCTTGGCCAATGGCGCAGAAACCAAATGGTCGATCAAGCTCGACGATGAAGATCAATTATGCCAACTGGCGCAAGAAATTGGTATCAAGGTTCAATAATGAGCAGACCTGAGTTTGCTCTTTCCATAAAAACGAGGGAACTCATTGCTATTATGAAAGCTATAACATTATGAAAACTAAAATTTCCTCTTTATGAGCAGCCCTCGTTTACGCGTTCAGTTCGAAACGCTTTTTGAAAAATTCTCCGGTAATGATGCGGAAGCGCAGCTCGAAGACATTACCGAAGCCCTATTTTGTACCCGCCGTAATGCTCGAATCGTTCTTAACAAGTTAGAAGAAGAGGGGTGGATCGAATGGCATCCAGCGGCTGGTCGCGGAAAACTTTCTAAACTGGTTTTTAAACGCAACCGCAGTGATGTTAGTGAGAACCTCGCACGACGCTACCTAGACGAAGGCAAAATCGGACAGGCATTAGAAGCGTTAGATAATAACGCAGCAAAACTCACCCAAGTCATCCAGGGCTACCTTGGTTTGCAACATCGTCAAGGTGAGCAGGTCGTGCGTTTGCCGTATTATCGTCCACTTGCCATGTTGAACCCGCAAAAACCCATGCGTCGTTCTGAACAACATATTGTTCGACAGGTATTCAGTGGTTTAACTAAACTGGATGACAGCGAACAGCTTCAACCTGATCTTGCTCACCACTGGGAGGCACTCTCAGACACCCACTGGCGCTTCTATTTACGCCGTGGCGTCCGCTTCCATAATGGGGAACACCTCACAACAAACTGCGTGATTGAAAGTATCAGTATATTGAGTGAGTTAAACCTGTTCTCACACATCAAAGATGTCGTTTCACCCGAGCCTTGGACCGTCGATATTCATCTTAATCGCGCTGATAAATATCTGCCGCTCGCGCTAAGTGAATCCCAAGCCAAAGTACTGCTACCAAACAACATACGCTCAGAGAACTATGATCAAAATCCTGTCGGAACAGGGCCTTTTCAAGTCAAAGTAAACGACGATAAACGTCTAATTCTAACAGCATTCGATGGGTATTTTGGACTTCGTCCCTTGTTGGACCAAGTCGAAGTGTGGGTCATCGATGAAGCGTACTCGTCAATGGTGTACCCTAGCCTGACTAAGCCGCAGGTAGACACAAGTGCATCAACAGACGAAGTTGAGCTTGATCCGGGCTGTACTTTCTTACTGTTGAATAAAAATACCGGCATTGCAAAAGACCCTCGTTGGGCCGAATTTTTGAGCCAAACACTGAACAGCAGCCAAGTTTATGCTCATGTTCCCCAAGAGAAGGTGATAGAACTTGGCGTGCTTCAAGCCTTTGGCCTAAAACCCGGCTGGATTGATCTCAGGCCAAGCAACATAGGGAAAGTCCCTCAACAAGACAAAACCATTCGCGTTGCCTACCAAAAAAAGCATCCTATGTTTCCTGTCATCGCCAAAGCCATTAGGGCGTTATTAAAGCCACATAGCGTTGACGTCGAGTTCATTCGTTACGACACTCAACCGCCATCCCCAGAAGAAGTCGATATCTGGGTAAAAGCCATGGGTATTGCCACTAACCGTAACGATGCATTAGCAGGTTGGTTGTTGGATTACAGCGACATCGACAAGTTTAGTGTCGATTATGACTTTACCGCTTGGGCGGGTCTTGTGGATCAATGGCGAGCAGGGCAACATCCTGATTTTCCCGCTCGAGAGTTAGGGCGGCAACTGGTAAAAAGCTGCCAAGTGATCCCAATGTTCCACTGCTGGTTAGGTGTGAACAAAGACCACAGTGGCGCACTACAAAATGCCAAGTGTAATGCGCTTGGTTGGTTTGATTTCAGTAACGTGTGGGTAAAACCAAAAATAGAACAAGATGGCCAAACCAAATAAGAAACAACCGACCAAGACGGTCGAAATATATTGCGCGAAATGTAAGACACAATTGTTCAAATATCGAAAGGGGGGCAAAGGGGCGTTGGTGAAATGTTTCAAAGAGCGTATTGTGGAAGACTTCACTACGAAGCCTTGCGTTTGCCCGGGTTGTGAACAAGAGTTTGCAAGAGATACCTTGGTACGAGGAACACCTGCCTACAAGATGATTGGTGGCAAGGTGACGATGAAATGAGAGTCAGCTATGAGTGAGCAAAACGAATACTGCATGGTATTAAGCACCGCAGGTACAGAAAAGAACCGAGACGAAATCATCAAAGGCTTACTAGAAGGAGAGCTTGCGGCTTGCATTCAAACTATGCCGATTGAAAGCCACTATGTATGGAAGGGCGAGGTGTGCAGTGACAGTGAATGGCTATTGATCATTAAAACTCGCAAGGATCTTTACGCTTTGGTTGAAGACAAAATAAAAGACTTGCACGAGTATGAAGTTGCTCAAATCGTGCAAGTCCCAATTATTGGAGGTTTTAATCCCTATTTAGAGTGGCTTCGCCAGTCGACGCTGAGTTGTCAGTAAAATCAAAGATAATATCGCCCCCAGAGTATCGCATAACATGTCTTTTTGGGCGTCCCAGATATCGCCTTGCGATCCCAAAAAGGCGATACCTTCATCGCCACCAGCAATTTCTGCATACCACCATTCAATGATTTCGTAACTTGCCGCCAGTGACATAATGGCAAACAGGGCAAACCAACAAGCCAATGTCGTGCTCACTTTTTTCTTGTTAATCAAGTACTCCGCAATTGGAAATGCGTAGAGACCGATAGAAAAGTGAGCAACACGGTCAAAATTATTGCGCTCAGAACCGATCAAGTTATTGAACCAATCAAAAGGGACTTCTGCAAACGTATATTTGGCACCGACAGTATGAAGACATAGCCAAATAAACATCAGCACATAAGCGGTTTTACTAAACTGATAGCGAATAGAAAGAGCCCAAATAGCCACAAGAATCGCCACAGCAGGAACGATCTCTGCAAACCATACAGCATGAGAGTTTGGTTCTAACGCAGAGAACAAAAAAACGACCGAGTAGAAGGCTGTAAGGCCTAATAAAGTAGAAGTGTTCTGCATGGGAAAAACTGGTCCTTCAATTAATAACTGTATTTATGATTACACTTAATTGTACGGCGTGCAATTCTTCTTTTGCTGATCTAATGCTTACTTTTTATGTTGATATATTGCGAAACTGCTCAACAATAAAACGTTTGCGCACAAACATTCCATTAGGATTTGATTTACAGCATACCCATCCATAGAATTCATCGCTAAGTCTACTATAAAAGAAGTCATGTCATGAAACTGGAAACTGTCGATTATCTTGCTGACGATGCTGCTCAACAATTCGTCACCTCACTGCGCGAAACTGGCTTTGGTGTGCTTAAGAATCACCCGATCCCGCAAGAACTGGTCGAATCTATTTACAAAAATTGGTATGCGTTTTTCTGCTCTGAGCAAAAGAATGATTTTCAATTTAATGTTGAAACGCAAGATGGTTATTTCCCGCCATCCGTTTCTGAAGTCGCGAAAGGCCACACTGTAAAAGACATTAAAGAGTACTTTCATGTCTACCCTTGGGGACAGATGCCAGAGCAACTGAAAGCGGAAATCATGGAATACTATGACCGCGCTAATGCATTTGCTCAAGAATTACTTGGTTGGGTAGAAGAGTACGCCCCCAAAGAGGTACAAGAGAAGTTCTCTATCGCCTTGTCCGAGATGATCAATAATAGTGATAAAACACTTCTGCGCGTGTTGCATTACCCGCCAATGACTGGTGAAGAAGAACCGGGGGCAATTCGAGCAGCTGCACATGAAGACATCAACCTTCTAACCGTGTTACCAGCAGCAAACGAGCCGGGACTTCAGGTAAAGAGCAAAGAAGGCGATTGGTTGGATGTGCCATGTGACTTCGGTAACCTGATCATTAACATTGGTGACATGCTGCAAGAAGCATCGAACGGTTATTTTCCATCGACGACTCACCGTGTGATTAACCCAACAGGCGGTCGCCAAGAAAACTCTCGTATTTCTCTGCCGCTATTTTTACACCCGAAACCAGAAACAGTACTGTCTGAGCGCCACACAGCCCACAGTTACCTAATGGAACGATTAAGAGAGCTGGGCGTCATTTAAGCCAACGAGGACTTAAGTTAGCAAGTGCTTTAGTTAAAGAGAAAATAAGTTAAAGAGAGAATAAGTTAATCGGAAATTAAGCTATTAGATTTTCAGTTAACGAGATCTTCATTCAAAAGGCTGACCGTTTATGACTGTCGGCCTTTTTGTGTTTATGGTACAAATTAACTAGGTTTAACAACACGTACTTAAAACGGCTAGGGGATCCATGGACGAACAACTCGATGTTTGCCACAGCGGCTCGCAATACGCGGAAAATCCATTATTGTGGCCGATTCTGGACATTCTCCGAAAGCAACCGTCAAATTGGAAGGTACACACGCTTGCACAAGCGCTCAGCGATCAAGGTTACATTCCTCAATTAGATTTAGCACCAAATAAAGACCTCTTCAAACGCAACTTTTTGCTAATGAATGCTTTGTATCAACTGCAAGAGACTCTCCATCCAGACAGTTGGCTGCAAGTTGAAGCGATGAACATCATTTTAATGTCAGCGATTGAAGCCTCTCGTCATAGTATTGATGTCAATGATCCGCTCAGAGAGTACTATCTAGATTGGAAAAACTATGAAGCTGATGAAGGAGAGGTTCGCAGGCTGCTCAATGAATTCTGGAGCCGATACCAACGTTATATGGGGGGTAACGCATCTTCTGATTTAGATCGTGCTAAAGCGTTGAGTTTATTTGGCTTAAGTGCAAAGTCCACCAAAGCCGAAATTCGAAAGCAGTGGCGTAAACTGGCATTACGCTGGCACCCAGACAGAGACAATGGTAATTCAGAGCGGTTTCGAGTTTTATGTGATGCGTGGAATGTCCTGCGTAACGGGTGATAGTCTGCTAGCTAGGGTATTTGAAAAGTAGAAAAGCAACAGAAATAACAGAAATAACAGAAATAAAAAAGCAAAAAGCATTTACGCTACAACGTAAAGTCCCACATGTTATTGTGTAAACAAAAAAGCAGCGTTTGAACGCTGCTTTGTGCTATTTCTAGCTATCGGTGTTAACGAGAAGCTTTGAACTAACGAGAGGGTTTGAACTGAGACTTACGCATACGGTTAAGGGCAGCCATCACGTCCAACACACGAGGTTTGGCCAAGTCACCTTGTTTTGGTAACGTGGCATGCCATTCACCCAAAAGCATCTCTTCAATTTCTTTTGCTGGGTGGTTACACCAACCCGGAAGTTGCGCGATTTGGAACCACAACCAACCAATCGTGTTTACTTCGTCTGGGGATTCCAGCTGCTCAAGCGCGCTTAAATCAGCGAATTCCTTCCCAAAACGCAGGGACTCTTTGCCTTTTGCTGTCACACGGAATTTACCGTCTGTCAGAATGTTCATCAGCGCAATACGGTTTAAAGCACGAGGGCGGAATGTTTGTAGACTCTCTTCTGACTCGTTATGACGTTGAGTAGGGTGCTGAGCAATAACCTCTTTGGCTTTCGCTGTCACGTCCACCGCTTGATAGTCGTGCATTTGGATGACCGTATCTGCCACGTCTAGGTAGTCACCAGATCCGCCCATCACGATGATCGTTGAAATCTCAAGTTCATTGCGTAGCTGACCAATTCGATCAACTAGCGGGGTAATCGGTTCATCGCCTTTTGCGACCAAGGCTTGCATACGCTCGTCACGAATCATAAAGTTAGTCGCTGAGGTATCTTCATCGATAAGCAGTGAGTTTGCGCCCGCTTCGATAGACTCTTGTAACCATGCCGCTTGAGAAGTAGAACCGGAGGCGTCCTGCGTAGAGAAATCCGCAGTATCTTTACCCATTGGTAAGTGGTTAATGTAATTCGATAGGTTCAAGTGATGAACACAACGACCTTCTTCAGCACGGATCTTCATCGCGTTGGCATCAGTAACAATGTAGTCACGACCATCACCAGGAATGTGATCGTAGATCGAGCGCTCAACCGCATTCAACAGTGTCGATTTACCATGGAAACCGCCACCAACAATCAGTGTAATCCCTTTTGGAATACCTAAACCCGTAACATAGCCTCTGTTTGGTGCGTGCAAAGTAACTTGTAAAGATTCTGGCGCTTTGAACTCAACCGCGTCTTTCATTGGCAAATCACAGTTACCAGCAATACGCGGAAGCACGCTGCCATTCGCAACGAATGCAACCAAATCATTCGCCGCTAATTGTTCACGCAATGCGACTTGGTCTTCAACCACTTTACAATGCTCAATCAGTGCGTCTTTGTTCAGTTCGCGCTCTAGCGTTGCACGACGAATAAACTTCGGCAAATAGAACGTCAAAATATTGTTCGCTTTCTTACCAAGAACTGAACGACCTTCAGCAGGTAAGTTCACACGAAAACGAAGCTCAATCCCTTCTTCTGTGAAAAGTACCGCCGTGTTGTCGAGTACGGTTTGACCGTTCAGTGAGATAGAAACGGCGTTCTCTTGTTTCGCAAACTCATCAAAGCTACGCGCAAGGAAGTCACGAGCTGCACGTTGAAATGCAGGCGACTCATCTTTAAGCCATTCAAGGCCGGTTAAAGACCACGCACGTGTAGCACGTAGACGAGAAGCAGATGCATACGGGTCACCTTGTACATAATCGATGTATAAGTCGAAATCACCGAAGTCGTATTGACCTTTGATTTGTTGGTATGCGCGGTAGTTCTGCTTTTCGATTTTCTTTAGCGTGGCAGTCAACTGATCCATGAAGATAATGGCCTTTTTATTGGGAGCGGGCGGCGATTATAGAAACCACTGCCAGCAGAGTAAAGCAAATGCTTACGAAGAATAGTTGTATTGGCCACCGAGTAGATTCTGATTAAACAAACTTTGCTCAAATTCATTGCAGGGCATAGGCTTGCCATATAAAAAGCCTTGGCCAATATCGCAGCCCTCGCCAATCAAGAATTGTTCTTGTTGAACCGATTCGATACCTTCGACCACAATTTGAAGATCGAGCTTCTTAGCGATATGCATAATGGAACAAATAATGGCTTTGTCGTCTTCCGATTTATCCATGTGTTGGACAAAGCTTTTGTCGATTTTGATGGCATCAAAAGGGTATTTTTTCAAATAACTGAATGAGGCATAGCCCGTCCCGAAGTCATCAAGTGACAATGTCACACCAAGGTTGTGGATTTTATTTAAGGTATTTCGTGCAACAACTTCATCAGCAATTAACGCACTTTCAGTCACTTCCAACTCGAGGAAATGAGGCGGCAGATGAAAGGTATGCAATAGATGTTCAATTTGCTCAGCGAAATTGACATTTTGTAGCTGGATAGGAGAAACATTTACCGCGATCTTAAAGTTATCCACTAGCTCGGACCACTGTTTGGCTTTATCGATCGCCGTACGAAGGACGAACGCTCCAACCTCAAAGATTAAACCATTTTGCTCAGCCATATGGATTAATGCTTCGTTGGAAACATCCCCCAGTACCGGGTGGCGCCAGCGTAATAGGGCTTCAGCACCAATCCATTTGTGCGTATGCGGAAGCACCTTTGGCTGGAAGTACAACATCAAGTCATCGTTACGAACTGCTTGTAATAAATAGCTTTCAAGTTGGTTGTGATGGTTAAGTTTTTGAGTGTGACTTTCACAAAAATAACGATAAGATTCACCAGACTCCTTGCAAAGCAACATCGCATGACAGGCGTTTTGCAGTAATTGCTTAGCGTAACTCGCTTTGTGCGCTTGAACGACACCGACGTAAGTGTGAAGGTGAACTTCGTTATTCTCTATGTAAAAGTTACCCAAACCAACATGATTAATATCATCAAGAAGGTGCTGTACCTGCGCTTCTATGTCTTCACCGATCACAAGGATCACCACGTCATTGGAGCTGGGCCTTCCTGTGACAAAATAGCTAGATTCTGAGTGGCCTAGACGCAAGCGAAATTCTTTCAACACTTCATCAAACGCCTCAAAGCCGAATTTAGTTTGAATACTGCGAGCATTACTGAAACCAATATTGAGCACTGACAAATCTTGTTGCGTGTCAGTAATCGATGCCAGTGCTTCGTCAAGATGTTCTTCCAATGCCGAGCGATTTAAAAACCCTGTCCCTTGATCGTGAGTCTGCTGATAACTGACTTGCTTTTCTGCGGCTTTACGACGATCGATCTCTTTTGTTAATGAATAACTCAGCTGGGCAAGATCAACGGTGCGAGTATCAACACGATTTTTAAGCTCTTTATTCAATCGAATAAGCTTGTTTTGCTGAAAAACGACGGCAAGTTGGGCTTCTATCGATTCTTTAAATGACGCGAGTAATTCCCGGTAAGTATCGTGGAAGTGGTTTTCCTTCGCGTCTAACATACAGATCGTGCCAAACGTTTCGCCATTCGGCCAATGCAGCGGTAGTCCACAATAAGACACAATACCCGCTTTAATGTCTGGGTTATTTTGCCAGTCTTTGTCGATCAGGGCATTTGGCACAACGAGCTCGTCTTTTTTTTCGATCACGGATTCGCAATATAAGCCGTACCCGAGTATCTCTTTGTCGCCAACTCGATAAGGATTGTCTTCGGTTTCACTCGCGGAGTTTACCTCAATATAATCGGGGTGCAGTCGCATAATCAGTGTTGTCGGCACATCGGCGATGCGAGCGAGGAGGTTGACGATGTTTTGCCAACTTTTTTGCATTGACTCGGGTATATCGTAATCTAAAGTTGGTAATGTACCCATAAATGCAGCCCTTTCCCGTGATACAACAACCTATGAAGACGTTGTTTTTCTATTTTGTTAACCAAGCTCTTTATTTAAACATGCGTTGCAATAAAGTATAGAGGGGCGAGAATTTCAGACGAAAAAAAGCCCCGAAAACCGCTCGGGACTTTGAAATACTTGACGTCATCTCAGTTGTGAGACGCCAGTATCAAGATATCAACTTACGGCTTCAAAGCGTTAAGTGTCTTCATCGAGATGTCTTGCGAGTAGTCAACATCTTCAAAATTGAAGCCATTTAGCTTCATAAATTCATCTTTAAAACCTTTATAATCACCGATTTCTGCAAAGTTTTCTGCGTTCATTTGCTTCAATAACGCCGACACTTCTGCTTGAACCCCAGGATCCAATTCAAAATCGTCAATACGAACTAAACGTTCGCCGTCGACAGGGACATTAGCTTGACCATAAAGTTTGGTGGTGAAAAGGCGCTGCATTTGTTCGATACAACCTTCGTGCGTACCTTTTTCTTTCATGACTCGATACAGTGCCAGTAGGTAAGGGCTTAGGGTAGGGATGAAAACACTCGCTTTCGTTACCAAAGCCTTACACACTGTTGCGTAGGCCCCGCCACCAAAGTTGGCCATCTTGATATTTAATGAATGACTTGTTTGGTGTAGATCGACTTTTGCTCGGCCTAAGGTGCCGTCTAAATAAATAGGGTACGTTACCTCTGGCCCTACATAAGAGAACGCAACGGTCTGACAGCCTTTTGCTATCGATTCAGTGTTGATCAGTGTATCGATCCAGCTTTCCCAATCCTCGCCGCCCATGACTTTGATCGTTGCTTCCGCTTCTTCTTCTGATGCAGGAGTAAGAGTGGATTCTACCCACTGATCATTTTCCAGCATAACAGAAGCACCAGTGATGGATTTACCAATAGGTTTAATGACGCTGCGCCATAACTCACCAGATTCAGTCTTAGGGCGAACGCCTGTTGCCAAACTGTAAATCACCAAATCAACCTCACCCTCAAAATAGGTTTCAATGGCCTCTATAACTTGGTGTCGAACGGTGTCAGAAAAGGCATCCCCGACAATGTTTACTGCAGCACGGCCATGATGAGTCGCTTGCTGTTTAAAATAGATGTTGTTGTACCAGCCAGCACTGCCAACACTGGTGTCTGACGGGCCTCGCTCAAAAGATACGCCGATCGTGTCCGCCTCTGCACCACCGAATGTAAGCGCAATACGAGCCGCTAAGCCGAAACCTGAAGATGCACCAATGATCAAGACGCGTTTGGGGCCATCTTTGATCTGCGGTGATTGTTTTACGTATTCAATTTGTTCTTTAATGGAAGCGCGGCACCCATAAGGGTGTGCCGAACGAGCGACAACGCCTTGTACTAACGGCTCTATTTTCATAGTTATTACCCAACCTAGTGAATATGTCACTAGGTTAACGTAAAGTTAGGTAAAAATTCTTGCGCTAGACCATTAAAATTCGCGAAGTTTTATCAATTCTTGAGCGACAAACTTTGCAATGTAGGGTTGAGCTTCTGGTTTGGGGTGTAACCCATCCTGCATCATCCATTCGGGCTTAACGATGACCTGCTCTAAAAAAAACGGGATGAGATTGACTTGTTGATGCTCTGCCAGTTTTGGGTAAATGCCATAGAACATATCACTGTATCGCTTACCATAATTTGGCGGCACGCGAATTTGCATCATGACGACATCCGCACCAGATTCTTTGATCATGGTAATCATTTTCGATAAGTTTGACGTAATAAGTTTAGGTGGGAACCCACGCAGACCATCGTTAGCACCGAGTTCGATAAGAACCAAATCCGGCGTGTGTTGTTTGAGGAGAGAGGGCAAACGAGCAAGGCCGTTACCCGTCGTATCACCCGATATGCTGCCGTTTACAACTTTTACATCTTGGCCATGTTCTAAAAATGCATCAGGGAGTAAGCTAGGCCAACTCTCCTCTATCGGCATTTGATAACCGGCACTTAGGCTATCACCCAAAACAAGCAGCTTTTCGCTCGCGTGTGCAGTAGCGGAAAGGCAGAAAAAAAGAACTAAGGAAAGTATACGAATCATGCAAACACCTGTACCTAACGCACCCATTGTTCAAGCTAGTTTAGTTTCTAAACAAGTCTCCACTAATAACGAACAATTAACAATACTTAAAAATGTAACCGTTGATATTAGAAAAGGTGAAAAGATCGCCATTGTAGGGACATCTGGTGCAGGCAAATCTACACTGATGACGCTTCTCGCAGGGCTAGACATACCGACATCCGGTGAAATCAGATTGCTTGGCCATGAGCTATCTGCATTGGATGATGAGGCTCGCGCTAAAATCCGTGCAGACTCATTGGGGTTTGTTTTTCAAAGTTTCCTTCTTATTCCCAGTTTGACAGCGCTGCGTAATGTCACGCTACCTTGTCTCTTACGAGGTGAGGCAGAAGATGATGCAAGAGCAACAAAATTGCTAACTGCGGTCGGCCTGGAAAAGCGTTTGGGTCATTTGCCTAGTCAACTTTCGGGTGGTGAACAACAACGCGTTGCTCTTGCGCGCGCATTTATGACTCAGCCAGAGCTTTTGTTTGCAGACGAACCAACTGGCAATCTTGACCATCAAACCGCAGAAAAAGTGATTGAGTTGCTGTTTGATTTAAACGAGCAACATGGTACGACCTTGATCCTTGTGACACACGATAGCCATCTCGCCAGTCGTTGCGATCGAGTATATCGAATGGAAGCAGGTGCACTTACAGAGGAGGTGGCATGTCCGTGATCTCATCTCGTCGACAAGACGCGGCACCAAGGCGTCAAAAAACGAAACAATCTCCAAACAAAAGCTTGGTACGATGGAGTTTAGGGGAAATACGTCAAGGTAACCTTTGGCCAATAAGCATTGCGTTGATTTTGGTTATAGCAAGCATCTTCGCATTATCGGCACTGGCTGAACGAATGGAGCAGGTTATTGTAAAGCAAGGCAAAGACGCATTAACGGCGGACGCTGTGTATGTGTCAGCGAATCCAATACCAGAGGAACTTCTTGCTAACACAGAGAAACTCGAACGATCAACCATGACGCGCTTTGCAACGATGGCATTTAGCGATACCGGGATGCAGCTTATTTCGGTGAGAGCCGTTGATGAAAACTATCCCTTAATGGGTGATCTGGTTCTCGATAGCGCTTCGTCTGGCCAAGTGAAAGCAAACCAACTATGGCTAGATGAACGCATTATGACACAGCTCGCTGTTAGTAAGGGTGACGTTGTCACTATAGGTGATGCCGATTTTACCGTATCCGGAGCCGTGTTGATGGAGCCAGGATTAAACTTTAACCCTTTCCAACAAATGCCCTCAGCCTATATTCACCAAAGCGACATCGACAAGACAGGGGCGATTCAGGTAGGCAGTCGAGTTCAATACCGTTTGTTCCTCAAAGGGGATGACGCAACACTGAAACAGTTGCAAGACGATACTGAACTTTCTCCAAGTGACCGCTGGCGCACACAAGATACCGCAAGTCGCAGCAATGACATCTTCGAACGTACGACACAATATCTTTCTCTAACGGTGGCAATTGTCATCATCATGGCAGCAACAACCTTGGTGCTGACTTGCCAAAGTTATGCAAATAGCCGAACGCAAACCATCGCAATGCTTAAAAGTTTAGGCGCAAGTCGTCGTTGGATTGAAAAGTGGTTGTTGATACAAGTCGCTATTCTACTTATCAGTGCAAGTGTCGTCGGTTTGCTTTTGGGCAGCGGCTTGGAATACTTGTTGCGGATCCCATTAAAAGACTTACTACCGAACCCACTTCCAAGTTACGGCGTCACACCACTATTGGTCGCTGTGTTATCCGCTGTTTTGATCACTGTGCCCGCTCTCGGTATTCCTTTACTTGGTTTAATAAAAACACCAGCGCTGGAAGTCCTACAACAGGGCTCTAGCAAGCGTTCTTGGAAACGACTGTGGTTAATACTGGTCCCTGTGGTGCCATTGTTGGTCCTATATGCGAACAATACGCTGGTGTGGATTGTACTTGCGGGGATTGCGGCGTTGTTTTTTGTACTTGCGACTGTGAGTGTGATGCTCACCACCTTGTTTGCGCGCATTTCAACCAAACCCGCGATGAAACTCGCCCTAAGCCGTATTAACCGGACCCCCTTGACCAGCGGGTTACAATTTGGCGCTTTGGCGCTGTCGTTAATGCTGCTGTCGATTATTTGGCTGGTACGAAGCGATATCCTCGCCGATTGGGCAAGAACACTACCCGCGGATGCTCCTAATATTTTTGCATTGAATATTGCCGACTACGAGCTCAATAGCTATGTGGAGACGCTGGATAAAAATGGTGTAACAAGATCGCAAGCTTTTCCAATTATTCGGGGAAGACTGGCTGAGATTAACGACGTAAGCGTCAAAAAAATAAAGTCAGAAGGACAAGGTTCAGATGCGATAAGCCGAGAGTTAAACCTCACATGGGGTGATACGTTGCCAGACTACAACAAGGTACTCTCTGGTTCTTGGACGAACAAAGCAAGCGTTTCTGTAGAAGCGCAAGTAGCAGACGAACTTGGCATAGGGCTGGGGGACAAGTTACGATTTGTGATTAACAGCCAAAATTTCGATGCCACTGTCGACAGTATCCGTCAGGTAGAGTGGCGAGATATGAAACCAAATTTCTATTTCATTTTCTCATCAGACGTAATGGCAAGTCTCACATCCTCCTATTTGATCAGTTATCGCCTTAACGAGGGCAACGGGGCGTTATTAACCTCAATGTCTCGTGCTCACCCTACAGTGTCAGTGCTTGATATTCGGACCATGGGCGACAAAATCCAAGGGCTGATACAACAGATTGTCTCTGCGATTACGATTCTTGCATTACTCGGGGTCATCGCGGGTTTATTGTTGATATTTACATTGCTTCGTTTGAGCCTGTCTCAGCGTCAGGAAGAGATAAGACTCTATCGAACGCTTGGCTCAAGTAAAAAGCGTATCAACACGACATTGTGGGCCGAGTACGGAATCATGGCGCTTATTGCAAGTGGTGTCGCGCTCTTTGCCGCTGAGGTGTGTGTTGCTGCGGTAATTAAGTACGGTTTCCAACTTAGTCCACAGATCCACCCCGAGTTGTGGATAGCATTACCAACCGCCACTATCTCTGTGCTCGCACTGGTAGTCATGAGTTTGATAAAAAGATTATTAACACCCATAAATACTTAAATTGTGTCATTTGCAGTTCGTGGGAGCACATCATCACACTTTTATTCTAGTTATCCACAAAATCGGTGGATAACTTTTGGGATAACTGAGTGTCAAGAAAGTAGGTTGTTTCCGCAAGCTTTATCCTGTGGGTGTTGGCGTAATCACGCGCACAAAAAAAGGTTTTCCCACAAGGTCGTCAAGTATTTTTTTGCGATTTTTTTGCGCTCAAAGGTCGCTTATTACGTACGCAGACAATAAATACAAGCCAGTGAACGTTTTGTGATTTTAATCAAACGCAAACCCGAGTAGAATCACACTAAGTAAAGAATTCTCCTTATAAATTTTTTCAGTGAAGCAATGAAGCCTGAGTTTTCAAATCGTCAAAATAAACACATCGCCATCATAGGCGGAGGAGTTGCGGGCTCAACTGCAGCCATTCACTTTGCCGAGTTAGGTTTTAAAGTGTCCGTAATCGAAAAAAGCACCTCTTTAGTCGACGGCCCGCCCATTTGTCATTTACACGCTGGTGGAAACCTTTATCGCGAAATTCCCGAGCAACAGTGCTTGGATCTTCTTACACAGTCTATTGATACGATCCGCTTGTACCCACACTCATTGAATGTTCGGCCAACGTTAATTGCCGTTCCGCACTCTGATGATGGTGAGCCTGAAGCCTTGTTGCCGCGGTTAGAAACCATTAGGTCGGCTTACAAACGGCTCGTTCAGCAAGAACCAAACAATAAAGTACTCGGGGAGCCAGACGAGTACTACAAGCTCTATTCTAAAGCCGAGCTCCTTGAATTGGCCGAGCGAACGCAACCACAAAACCCAAAAAGTATCGATGACTGGTGTATCCCTTTTGCTCAGCACGCAGATCTAGAAGCGCTTAAATTCCCGGTCGTCGCTGTACAAGAGTACGGTTGGAGTGTCTTTAGACTTGCCGCCGTCGCCAATATGACCCTGAGCAAACTGCCAAATGTGAATGTCATCACCCAAGCGGAACTCACACAGACAGATTGGAATGGAGTAGATTGGACGCTCACTTACCTTAAAGATAACCAGCAACAGGTTTTACACTGTGGCTACCTCATCAATGCATGTGGGTTCGAAACTGGCACGGTCGATGATGCCATCGGCGTCAAACGCGAACGACTCGTTGAGTTTAAAGCCGCCTACATGACGCGTTGGAATGAATGCTCGCAACAATGGCCTGAGGTCATTTTCCATGGGCCTCGCGGCACCAACAAAGGCATGGCTCAGTTAACCCCTTATGCAGATGGCTACTTTCAATTACATGGAATGACGAAATCCATCACTTTATTTGATGATGGTTTGGTGAAGAGTTCTGCCACTTCCGCGCAACCTGTGCTTCCCAATCAGTTGATATCCAAAATCCGAAATGGCTGGCCACAAGCGACCCTTGATAAGCGCACAAATAACGCGATAAAACATATGGCGCAATTCATTCCTACCTATCACAGTGCACTTGAGGGTGGCAAAGCACTGTTTGGCGCTCAGCAAATCCCTGGGACCGATCCTGTACTGCGTGCAGCCGATGTGACATTCGAAGACAATCATTACGCCCGGATCGAAGTCGTTAAAGCTTCTTCAACCTTAATGGCGGCTCAGAAAATAGTGAAACACTGGTTTGACATCAACCCTGACTCTTGCATTGAAACGCAGCATCCTGTCACAGTACATTGGAGTGAAGAAGAGGTAGAGCAGTTTGCGATTACACTGACGCGAGAGCGCGGCTATCCTAAAGCATTAGCAGAGCGTTACGGTATGTGACGCTCACCTGAACTCGCATCACTTCAAGCGTCTTTTAAATCAACTAAAGAATTAAATTCACTGACGTCCAAGCCAACCAACTACATCCTCGATATCAATAACCAAAGAATTTGGCCCATTGGCACCAGACTTCTTGTAGGCCTTGCCTGTCCCCCCTAACAAAACGCACGTTTTGCCCCGGCTTTGCTTGTGCCAATCGCGGCAAGTCAATCCGTGCAACACAGCCAAACTTGGGATACCCACCAATGGTTTGGTGATCGTTTAATAAAATAATCGGGTTTCCGTCGCTTGGGATCTGAATCGCTCCCAGAGCAATACCTTCTGAAAGCACACTATCATAAGGGGGTTGTATTGCTTCCCCCTCAAGACGATAACCCATGCGGTTTGAATTGGGAGAGATGGTAAAACTTGCTGAGTAGAAATCGTTAATCGATTGTGGACAAAAATCTTGGTACTGATAGCCTTCGATAACCCTGAGTACAAGCGGCAAGCTGTAATCAGGCTTGAATCGGAACGTCATCTGCTTGGGCTTTGATGAAGGGAGAGTGTGTGGTTCAAACCCAATCACATCCCCAGCTTTTAACGGCTCACCTTGTTGTGCTAGCCCACCCAACGATTCTCTTACAGCGGTAGATGTACTTCCTAAGTGAACGGATACATTCAAGCCGCCTTTAACAGCCAAGTATGCGCGTAAACCGTTTTTCGCCACACCAAACGCCAGTGTTTGGCCTTTGTACAAACAAAAGTCAGTCCAGTTGCCAATCGGTTTGCCATTTATTGTCGCATTAAGATCTCCACCACAAAGTGCCACATGACAATCCGCCAACGCAATAAATCTCGCGTTACCGAGTGTCACTTCAATGGCTGAGCAATTGACTGGGTTGCCAAGGAGGTGGTTTGCCCAACTGTAAGCATAGTCATCGACTGGACCACTTTGCGTAATACCAATATGCGCCAAGCCAAAGCGACCAAAATCTTGAATCAAGGATAGGGAGCCTGGTTTCTCTACAAACAATCCGACCGCACTCATAAAACACCGCCCAAATGGATGAACTCTCGCTTTGATATTGAAGTAAATTCGACCTTGTCACCAACTTGATAAGGAATAAAAGGTGGGGTGTCAGTAAACAGTGAAACGGGTGTGCGTCCGATGATATTCCATCCGCCAGGGCTGTGGGATGGATAAACCGCCGTTTTACTGTCAGCAATGGCGACACTGCCTGCGGGAACATAGGTTCGAGGTGTCTGATGCCTTGGCATTTGAAGTTCTTGAGCTACATCAGAGAGAAACGCAAACCCAGGGGCAAACCCAATCGCTGAGACGGTATAAACAGACTTGGTGTGAAGCTCAATAAGTTGCTCTACTGATAGTCCCTTTTTTTCGAAGCGCACCAAATCAAGCGCAGTTTCTTGCGAATAATAAACGGGAATAGACATTGTTTCAGCTGGCTTATTGCCGGTCACCTGAATATCAAATTGACTGACGATATGATTAAGCTCTTGGAGAATAGCGGATTCTTGAATTCGAAAGGGCAAATAATCGATCAATATGGTTCGATAAGAGGGAATCACGTTCATAACAATAAGTTCAAGCTTATCGGCAATGTGAAGCGCTAAACGGCCAATACTCTCAACCGTAATGATGTTGTCAAAACGGATCAAGATGCTGCACTCAGAGACGAGAGAGATAGAAAACTGCCCTTGATGCATTAATTACCTCCAATGTAGAGGCTTTGACGGATTTTCTGGACCAATTCGATGGACTCGTCGTTATCTCCATGGACACAAATGGTGTCGGCCTCAAGATGAATAAATTGACCTGATGCGGTTTTTACACGTCCAGATTCCGCAAGCATTTTTACCTGTTCTAATATGGCGTGTTCACTGTTTAATACAGCATTAGAATGAGTTCTTGGTGTAAGCATTCCGTCATCTTGATAAAGGCGGTCGGCAAAAGCTTCAAATAATAGTGGGACATCGAAGTCGTCAGCAAATTCGAGGTATTTTTCATTCTCTTGAGAGGCTAAGATCATCAGCGGTACTTTAAACAGCGCGGTGGCTTTAACGACGGCAAGAAAGACACCGTCATTTTGCATCATATCGTTGTACAACGCACCGTGTGGCTTGATATAACCAATGTCTGTGTATTGCGCTTTGCATAAAGCCTGAAGAGCACCAACTTGGTATATCACCATATTGGTAATTTCATCACTGGTCATTGTTATGCTACGACGACCAAAGCCTTGCCTATCTGGGTATCCTGGATGGGCGCCAATTTCTACATCATGTTGGTTGGCGAGAGAAATCGTCTCGTGCATAACATTTGGGTCAGATGCGTGGAAGCCACAAGCGATATTTGCCATATCAACATACGGCATGACACGCTCGTCTGCGCCCATTTTCCATGCACCAAAGCTCTCTCCCATGTCGCCATTGAGTGTCAGTTGCTGATTATTTAATGTCATACGTTATTAACGGTCCAAAGTGTTCTTAAAATACAGGTAATTACTTTTAATTTCAGTAGGTAAGCTCATCATTCGAGCAAATAGTATTCGATCGAAGCGATGAAAATATCACTGAATTCTTTGAGACAATCCAAAGTTTTAAGAAACTCATGATTAATCAGTCTAATAAATGAGAATTCAAGGTTTCTTTCTTTTGAAGTCGTGTTTATCTTCTTATCTCTTATATGCTATTAGTTACACATAAATCATCTGGTCTTTTGATTGCTTTCTAGGGCAGGTACTTATATATGTCATTACAAGCAAAACTAATATGGCCGATTCTCGCTTTTATCTTGGTCGTGTTTGTTACATCACAAAGTTGCGTGTCATACATTAATTATCAATCCGCCAGACAAGCACTGACAGTTCAAACCAAGGCTCTCATCAAGGAAACATCCCATTCAATTAAAGGTGTGTTTGCCACAAAGAACAAGCAGCAAGCGCAATTGATTTTTGCCGATCTGTTGCAGGAGCCAAACGTAGCACGAGTAACGCTTTTCGACGAAGATAATCAGTTCTTTGCCACACTGACATTAAACGACACGGTGGTTCCTGCACAAGAGGCAAAACAACAAGGCTTGCTGCATGGAGTAGGAGAAGCATTATCGGTTCACTTTCTTGATGTACTAGAGCCTATTTTTCATGATGATCAGCGAATCGGAACAATACGTGTAACCAGCTCTCAATTGCCGTTAACAAAAATACGAGATGCCTTTATTCAAGACGCAGAGGTGTTCATGGTGATTCTTATGGTTGGCGGTGTTGTACTCTACAAAGGTTTAGAGCACCAAGTGTTGCGTCCAGTGGCAGAAGTTAGCCGTGCACTTCAAGATGTTGCAAATGTGGAACCTCTTATTGGTGACGAAATTGAGCATGGGTCAAAAAATGAGGTAGGGAAGTTGGTTTCTTCTTTCAACTCGATGTTAGATCGTCAACAAAGATTAGAAAAACAACACAAACAAATCGCAGAGCTCCAAGAACAGCGCATATCGTTCGCTGAAGAAGTCATGGAGTCGATTCAAGATGCACTACTCGTGACTGACAATTTAGGTCAAGTTATCTATTGCAATACAGCGACACACAGAATATTTGAGAAGACCTACCGTCGCATAGAAGTCACCAACATTTGTGACTTAATTCATACAAAAAAGCCAAATGATCTCAGACAGATCCTGAACCGCGGCCTAGAGTTTGATGATATCCGCCTTGAGAGCGGACAAGAGGAACAGCAGCTCAGCCTAACGACTCGACGCCTTAAGGGTCATGGTTATCTTTTATTTATGATACAAGACATCACCAAAATGGAAGAAGTCATGAATCGTCAGCGTGTCGCCGGACGTCTGTTTGAAAACAGCCAAGATGGCCTCATTGTCCTGAACCATCAAGGCATCATTACCATGGTAAACCCTGCGGTAAATAAGCTCATGGGGTTAGGGTCAGAGCAATTGGTTGGTAAACGATTTATTAAATCAATTCGCTGGCGAAAACTGCAAGCCATGCTGCCAACCATCCTAGAATCGATACACAACTATGGCATGTGGCAAGGGGAGGTGATTGAAAAAAACCATATTGGTCAACTCATACCGATGTTCGCAAGAGTGAACCGTATCATTAAAAGCGAAAATCAAAGTACGTATGACATGGTGATCATTTTGTCCGACCTATCAAGTGCAAAAGAAATGGAACGCTTGGAATATTTAGCCCATCACGATGAATTGACCGATCTAGCGAACCGTTCCAAGTTCCACTCAGAACTTGAAGAATTAGTACAAAGATCAGGCTACCTACGAGAACAGTTTGCGGTACTGTACCTTGACTTAGACGGCTTTAAAGGTATCAACGACACTTATGGCCATGACGCAGGTGATGAAGTACTCAAGATCGTCGCTAAGCGTATGACCGCAGCAACCAGACACGATGACCTGATCGCCCGTTTATCTGGGGATGAGTTCGCGATTCTGATCAACCCAGCCAATCAAGAAATCGTCACACGTATCGTCGAACATTTGCTCGACTCGATTTGTTCAACCATTGAATATCGGGGCTCGCTATTCAATGTTGGCGTGAGTATTGGTGTAAAAATGGTTGGAGTAAACGAGAGAGATCCGACTAAGATTTTAAAGAATGCAGACACTGCTATGTATCAGGCAAAGAAAGCAGGCAAAGGCCAAGCAATTTTAATGGATTGCGAATCCCCAGATACAGTTTAAAAACAGCTCAGAAACCTTTAAACTAGACCGAATCACGTCAGAAGGAATCAGATAATGAAAGTACTTGTTACGGGTGGTATGGGCTACATTGGCAGCCACACTTGTATTCAAATGATCGAAGCTGGAATGACCCCAGTTATCCTAGATAATCTTTACAACAGTAAACCAACCGTCCTTGAACGTATTGAAAAAGTCAGTGGCGTGAAACCAGCATTTATTGAAGCGGACATTCGTGACAAGGCTGCGCTCGTTGATGCAATGCATGCGCATAACATTGAAGCCGTCATCCACTTCGCAGGTCTTAAGGCTGTCGGTGAGTCAGTAGAAAAACCGCTAGAATATTACGACAACAACGTTAACGGCACGCTGGTTTTGGTTGATGCAATGCGTGAAGCAGGCGTTAAATCTATTGTATTTAGCTCCTCTGCAACGGTTTATGGCGATCCTGCTTCTGTGCCAATTATGGAAAATTTCCCAACGAGTGCGACGAACCCATACGGTCGCAGCAAATTGATGGTAGAAGAGTGTCTGACTGACTTCCAGAAAGCCAACCCTGATTGGAGCATCACGCTTCTTCGTTACTTCAACCCCGTCGGTTCGCATCCAACCGGAGAACTTGGTGAAGATCCGCAAGGTATCCCAAATAATTTAATGCCTTTTGTCTCTCAAGTTGCAGTAGGCCGTCGCGAATTCCTATCAGTGTTTGGCAGTGACTACTCAACCAAGGATGGCACTGGCGTGCGTGACTATATCCACGTTATGGATCTTTCGGATGGTCATGTCGCAGCACTTGACAAAGTAGGCAATAAGGCTGGACTTCATATTTACAACCTAGGTACAGGAAACGGCTACAGCGTACTGGAAATGGTGAAGGCGTTTGAAGCTGCTTGCGGTAGAGAAGTTCCGTTCAAGCTGGTGGATCGTCGTCCAGGAGATATTGCTGAATGTTGGGCCGACCCTTCAAAGGCTGCCAATGAACTTGGTTGGAAAGCCGAACGTACGCTAGAAGAAATGACGAGTGACACTTGGCGTTGGCAGTCAAATAACCCTCAAGGTTATCCAGACGCTTAAACTTCCAGGCTTTACACTTTCCAGCCTCACAAATTAGTGATAGATGGCACTTTAGTAACAAAAAAGCGCGTTTCTGCGCTTTTTTTGATCTAAATCCGAAAAATTAGTAAATTACTGGTTAAAAGGTAGCTTCGATAAATAGAAATGATAAAATGCGCGCGACTATTAATTTAGGTCATAAATATTCACAGATTATCGGGGTAGGTCATGGAACTTGGTTTAATCATCGCTTTCATCGTTGCATCAGCAGTTATGGTTAAGAAAGAGATGGCGAAGCAGTAGGGGTTTTCATTTTTCATTCTTTTCTTAACACTTTTGAAATGAAAGCGAACTAAAAGCCAGCATTGCGCTGGCTTTTTTGTGTTTGTAACCTAAATACCGTGCTAACGCGTATTTCTTGATAATTTGCAATCCTGTCAGAAAAGTTAAACTCGGTTGATAAAACAAAAAAGCACCTGACTGAGCAGGTGCTTAATAATCAATGTTCTTAATCGTTGTGACTTAGAACTGGTAATCTACAGAGAGTGCCCAGTTACGGCCTGGTAAGCTATGGAAGTCTTCATTGTCCTTGCTATCGAGACCGCGAACATCTTGATACGTCAGGTACTTTTTATCAAACGCATTGAACAAGCCTGCCGTCAAAGTTAAGTCTTTAACTGGCATGTAGTATGCCGTTAAATCCATTACACCATAGCCCCCAGAATCAATTTGATCTTTAGTAAACCAGTCGTCTTTCTTAGCGGCAAGCTTGAGAGACGCTAAACCGCCAAAATGATGCTCGACATTGTCATAACCCAAGCCCAAAACAGATGATAATGGTGCAACACTATCTAAAGCTTTGCCTGTCGTTTCATCTTTGCCGTCTAGGTAGGTAACAGAAACTTTTGTGTACATACCTTCTGGGGCAGAGAAAGTATCGTCAAGTAACAGGGTTGAACTGAATTCAACACCGGAAATCCTGACCTCAGAGCGGTTTACGATAGTAAATCTGTCTTTGTTTGGGTCGATGCTTTCCAATTTTTCGGTATCAATAAAGTCTTTGTACTGGGTGATGAAACCTGTCAGTTCGAACTGGGCAGAATCATTTTGACCACGGAGGCCAATTTCATATGAGAGACTTTTTTCAGCTTCTAAATCTGGGTTAGGGACAAACTCGGCACCCTTGTCGTACTCATAGTAAAGCTGTTCAACGGTCGGTGCTTTAAAGCCTTGGCTGATTTGCGCAAAAGTACTGAGTTTGTCGTTAAGGTGATAAACCGCACCGAGCTTGCCCGTGAATGCATCATTACTATTTTTAACATGCTTAGTTGTGAAACCTTCATCTGATGAGGGATCCGCCTCAAAAGAGTCGTAACGAATGCCTGCATTTAGCACGAGAGTATCGTTAAGTAAAAACGCGTTGTCTTGAAGGAAGATACCCCATTCTCTGACGTCTGCATCAGGTACTGTCGTCGCACCAGGCGCGCTAGTGCCATTGTCGTGGAAAATATCTACATTTGTAAGACTAAAGTCTGTCATCGAAGAGTTTAGGCCATAAGTCAGTTCATGAATAGCGCTTTCAGATGTGACTACCTTGTCGAACTGAACATCTAATTGACGTGATTCCTCTTCCGCTTGACGAAGGCGTGTACGATTACCGCTGTAGCCAATTCGACCTGTATGATCAGTGACGTTCGAGAAGTTTGAGTTTTTGCTATCTGTGACCTGATAGTTAAGGTCTAACTTCATCGAATCAAAAACTACGTTTGCTTTAGTTAACTCATAGTTGACACCATAACGTGTACGCGTCATTTCATCGCTACTTTTCGAATCAGCATATGTAACGCCAGGGCTGGGGCCGAAATTAAGTGTGTAATTGCCACGACGGTTGTTTTCGTCGTAGTTGTAGTCATAGCGCTCAAATACAAAACCAAGTTTGAATTCATCACTAACGTTGTAATAGGCTTTTGCGAGAATGTTACTCAGATCTTTATCCGCTGGATTCTCTAGGCCTCGATCAGAGCCATCAATGTCGGCCCCATCACCGTAGGTTTCAAGTTCACTACCTGTAGAGTAGGTGCCCATCAATAAAGTTTCGAGCTTGCCACTCCGCATTGCCCAAGTTAAGGTGTTTTTGAACTGCTCATCGACAGAAAAGTAGCTCGATTTAATACCAAAACGAGTTTCATCACCGTCCGTTTTGAGTACATCAGATGGATCTTTTGTTTTAAGAACAACAACGCCTGCCATTGCATCTGAACCATAGAGAGTTGACGATGGGCCCTTGTTGATTTCAATACTTGTCAAGGTGTCAAGCTCAATTGCGTTCGGGTAAATAGCCTGAACCGCACCACCGCCAGGGTTGAAAGGAGTCGCTTGCTCAACACCATCAATCACGACTTTAACTCGATCGCCTTCCATACCGCGAATGTTAAAACCGGAAATACCAAAACGACCAGATGTTGTGGCTTCTACCCCCGGAGTGTATTGAACGGCATCATAAAGGTTTTTTGAAAGTGTACGTTCAATATCTTTCGACGATACCGACTCTACTGAGGCTGAAACATCGTTTACATTCTGTTCTGTACGCGTCGCTGAAACAACGACTTCGTTAAATGTTGAGCTTTCTTCTGCATATGCGCCTTGTGAAAGGGCGATAACAATAGAGGCTGACAAAATTGATTTTTTATACATTGGCTTCAATACCTTAAATCCATAAGAGGCAATAACAACGTGCAGCATGTTATTAGATCTAAATGGTAATTACTATCATTCAGGTTATTGTTTAGTGTCAATTTTATCAGTCAAATTTTATAATACTTGAGAGGTAGTCTTTAATAATCAATCTGTTATATTGTGTTAAGTTATATTTCCAATCTTTTCCTAAACGCCATCAATGTGATTAAGATCACACTAAAGGAGCCAATGTGCAGAGCCCAATCACTTTAGAAGCACTTCATATCCTCGATGCAATTGATAGAAGAGGAAGCTTTGCTGCCGCTGCAAATGAGTTAGATCGCGCGCCATCATCACTCAGTTATCAAATACAAAAACTTGAGCAAGATCTTGATATCAATATTTTTGACCGCTCAGGCCACAAAGCACATTTCACTGAAGCAGGAAGATTGATATTAGAGCGTGGCAAGACGATTCTTCAGGCAAGCGAGAAACTGGTTAATGATGCTACCTTATTGGCTAACGGGTGGGAGCTCGATATCACCGTCGCGTTTGATGGCATCATTCCTATTGCCAACTTTTTCCCAATGGTCAACGCGTTGGCTAACATCAGCACGACTCGCGTAAGACTGCAAGAAGAGATACTGGCGGGAGGCTGGGAGTCACTCAATACAAGCCGTGCTGACCTGCTTGTTTGCCCGCCACTGGAAACTTTACCGCAGGACGTAAAAGCGGAGAATATTGGGAAAATGCGTATGATATGGGTTGCGGCAGCCGACCACTATGTGCACAAGCGAAAGGGTGACTTCGATGATGCTGCGAGAGAAAAATACCGAGTCATTGCCATTGCAGACACCGCTAGGGAGCAACCTGCAATGTCTATTAACGTTATGCAAAAACAGCCAAGACTGACAGTAACTAACTTTCCGGCAAAAGTTGAAGCACTGACTTCTGGACTAGGGATAGGCACACTGCCAAGTCAAATTGCGCAACCTTTAATTAAGAATGGCATCTTAAAACGAATTGAAGGCTCAGAAGATCAACCCGTTGATATTATTCTAGCGTGGCGACGAAACGCGATGGGGGAAGCGAAATCATGGTGTGTTCAATATTTAAAGAAAAATTGGCAACTTAAGTGACAATGTCACGAAAATGAGAGTTCGTTAATACGAATAAAATTAGGCTATACGTGGGGACGTTGTTATTCGTCCCTTTAGTTAGCTCTATTTCCTTTGCCTTGTCCGTCTAGAGCGATCGGTGCAATCAAGAACTATCGAATCAATTAAGGACAAGTGTCATATCGGCGATGCCGTCAGCAAACTGTATATCGAGTTCAAAACCTAAACTTTGAGCAAGAGACAACATGCCTCGATTGGTTGGCATCGTCATCCCAGACATTTGTTTTGTGCCTTTCGCTTGGCAATAAGCAATGATCTTTTGCATCAACACCTTGCCTAATCCTTTTCCTTTTAAATCTGATCGAACCAAAATAGCAAACTCAGCATCGCTGTTGTCAGGGGTAATCAACGCACGCGCGACACCAATAATTAAAGGCCCATCTTCATCAAACGCTACCGCAACGAACGCCATTTCACGATCAAAATCGATTTGAGTGAGGTTCGCTAATGCCTCGTGGTTAAATTCACCCACATTCGAAAAGAATCGCTTGTAGAGATCCTCTTTAGACACGCTATCAATAAACTGAGCGTGCATAGGCTCGTCCTCCGGCAAAATAGGGCGAAGTAGAATAGGCTGCCCATCTTTCAATGTTACGGTTTCTACAAACTCTGCGGGAAAAGGGCGAATTGCTAACCGTTCTTGCGCATCACCGTCGTATCGCTTTAAAGACAAATCAGCGTCAATAATGGTTAAGTCGCTACCAGACACAAGTACTGGATGTATATCCAGACCTTCTATTTCTGGTAACTCAACAACCATCTGAGAGATGCGCACCAAGAACTTCGAGAGCTCGGTAATGTCGAGCGCATCTTTATGTTTCTGTAATCGCACCTTACCTGACTTAAGAGCAATCACGATTAAATAGCGCGCGAGGTTCATATTAAGCGGAGGCAGCGCTGCAACAGCATCTTGCGTAATATTCCAGTCCGAGCCGCCTTGTCCAAGTAAAATGACGGGCCCGAACACCTTATCCACCGCAATACTGACACGTAACTCTTCTGCGCTGCCAAGCTTCGCCATCCCTTGCACCAAAAGGCCTTGCAGGTTTGCAGCAGGGTAACTGAGCTTGGCAGTATCCAAAATGGCATGCGCTGCACTTGAAACTTCTTGGCTATTACGCAAGTTGAGCGCAACACCGTGTACATCTGATTTATGAGGGATATCTGGAGATCGCAGCTTTACCGCAACCGGGTAGCCAATATTCTCAGCCATATGAACAGCCTCTGTCACATCTGAAGCAATCCAAGTCGGGAGGATATGAAAACCAAACTGCTCAAATAATGGGCTGGATTGGTGAGTATCCAAAGACACTGTGTTTTTATCCAGCAACTGTTCTTTTATCCATTGACGAGCAGAACTTACACTTCCAGAATGCAGTGGTTCCGCCGTTGTTGGTGTTTCCATCAGCTGCTTTTGATTACGCCTGTACTCAACCAGATGCATGTAAGCAACAACCGCACTTTCTGGCGTTCGATAGGTAGGAATGCCAGCTCGGGTAAATACAAGGCGAGCTTCTCTTGATGTTTGTTCACCGGACCAATTAGTCAGAATATTGAAGTGTTTCTGTCTAGGATGCGCTTGTATAGCTTCTATGATCGCGTTTGCTGTCTCTAAAGAATCAGACACAGCAGAGGGGCTGTGCATGATCAAAATAGCATCAGCACAGTCGTTATTCATGAGTGTCTTTATCGTTTCGACATAACGTTTCTTCGTGGCATCGCCAGCCAAATCAATGGGATTTACCTCACGCCAACAACTTGGTAATACCGCACTTAACTGTGTTACAGAAGCTTCATTAAGCGAAGCAAGCTTGCCACCTCGCTCTAACAAGGTATCCACTGCCATAATTGCCGGGCCGCCACCATTAGTAATAATGGCCAGGCGCTCACCTCGCAGTGGTACCGAGTGTGTCAGTGTCTCTACGGCAGCGAACAGTTCATGGGTATTGCCTACACGCAACATACCGGTTCGGCGAATGGCGGAGTCATAGATGACGTCTAACGAATCGACGTCTTGATCACCAAGCGTTCTGGCTTGCGTCGATTTCCCAGCTTTCAATACTAAGATACGTCTGTTACGTGACGCCGCACGAGCTGCAGACATGAAACGCCGCGCGTCTTTGATAGTATCCACATAAAGAAGAATCGCTTCTGTCTTCACATCCATACTTAAATAATCGAGCAATTGAGCAAAGTCGACGTCTCGACCTTGACCAATAGAAATAAAAGCAGAAAAGCCGATATTTTTGTCATTCGCCCAATCCAATACGGTTGTACATACAGCAGCAGATTGAGATATAAAAGCAATCTTACCAGGTAAGGCTGCAACAGGAGAAAACGAACAATTAAAGTGATGCCAAGGCAAAATAACGCCGAGACTATTGGGGCCAATAACGCGGATATTTAACTCAGTGACATCAATATTTTCGGCATCATCAGAAATCACGATTGCAAACTCGGTTCCTCGTTCATCGAGGTCTTTCAATAGCGGTTTATTGCGCGCAACATTTGTACAGAGAATCGCAATATCCGGTGTATAGGGCAGGGAAGCAACGTTTGGATAAGCAATCACTCCAGACACGGATTTATATTTTGGAGTAACAGGCATAATTGCGCCGTCAAAACCGCTTTGAAGCAAATTACGCATCACGACTTGGCCCGCTCGTAACTCTTTTGGAGAAGCACCAATCACTGCAACAGAATTTGGTTTGAAGAGCTTATGTAACTTATTCATTGTGACTCCTTGGCCATTGGCGCCGAGAACGAACGGTCAATCCTCATACAATCATAAACGAAAGCACAGCTCTTTAAATATGAACAAGCCAGCCATTGATGCAAAAACAAACGATGTATATGGAGTTTGTGTCGCTCATCACACCAAAGTTACAGTTTCTTGCGTTTGGAGCTTGATAAAATAGTCTGCTATCGGCATGATTTATTGAATTATTTATACAGAGCGTTTGTTACTTCATGAAAAAAATCGCAATCATCGGCTTGTCAGTACTGCTTTCTGCTTGTGCATCGCAAACTTACATCACCGACGTAACCTCAGAAAGTTACCAAGAAGACTATCAATCTCCATCTATTTCGAAACCAATCATGTCGTCTAAAAACGCAGTGGTAGAGAAAGATGTAAAACCAACAGTTGTAAACATGACTGCGAAGCCTGCCCCTAAAACTCAGGTGAAACCGGTTCAGATCACTTCACCTAGCAAAAAACAAGCGGGTATCCAACGCTTTGGTTACACCATCCAAGTTGTGGCCGTGGGCAGTCAAGCGAAAGTGGATCAATTCTCACGTCAGTTACCACAAAACAGCCAACCAATTTGGGAAAACTACAAAGTGGTTAATGGCACTAAGTGGTTCTCAGTGCTATACGGTGACTACGCAACAAGTGCAGAGGCAAAGCAAGCGATCTCAACATTGCCTGCACACTTCCAACAGCTCAAGCCGTTCGTGAAAAGCATCGATGCCATTAAGAACTCGGCATATCCGACACTCAACAAGCTAAATTAATAGAACAAGAGAAGGGAGCGTTTCGCTTCCTTTTTCTTTGGTCAAAACCTAAACGAACAGTAATCCTCACATTAAAATTACTGTACGTTACCCCCCAAAGGTTTATCATATTCAATAGTGTCTTTTGGCTATCACGGAAAGATTGATACATGACTAAAAATATTCTCTTACTATGCGGTGGTGGCTCAGCAGAGCACGAGATTTCACTACTTTCTGCAAACTTTGTCGAGCAGCAGTTAAATCTGCTTGAAAACGTGTCCGTAACACGTGTAGAAATCAAAAGTGAAGGTTGGATTACAAACCAAGGCGAGTTGGTTTACTTGGATCTCAATACTAAAAAGTTGTGCTCTGACAAGTTAAATTTAGAGATCGATTTCATCGTCCCTTGTATCCATGGTTTTCCCGGTGAAACTGGCGACATTCAGTCGATGTTTGAGATCGCAGGCATTCCTTACCTTGGCTGTGGCCCAGAAGCAAGCAGCAATAGCTTCAATAAAATCACATCTAAGCTTTGGTACGATGCAATTGGCATCCCAAATACACCTTACTTATTCCTGACTCGCAATGACGAGCATGCTCATCAGCAAGCGTTACAAGCATTTGATAAATGGGGGAAAGTCTTTGTCAAAGCCGCACGACAGGGCTCTTCCGTAGGGTGTTACAGTGTCACTGAAAGACAAGCACTTTCCCAAGCGGTCAACGATGCATTTGGTTACTCAGAGCAAGTTTTGGTGGAAAAATCCGTTAGACCTCGCGAATTAGAAGTGGCGGCTTATGAGATGAATGGCCAGCTACATATTACACCGCCAGGTGAAGTAATTGCCCCTGATGGTGCATTTTACTCATATGACGAAAAGTACAGTAATTCCAGCCATTCATTGACGGAAGTAGAAGCGAAAAACTTGACAGAAGAGCAGGTGGAAGTAATTCGACAGGCTTCAGAAACCGTCTTTAGGCAAATGAATTTACGTCATTTATCGCGTATCGATTTCTTCTTAACAGAAGACGGTGAGATCTACCTGAACGAAGTAAACACCTTCCCGGGTATGACGCCAATCTCGATGTTCCCCAAAATGCTACAAAACAACGGTCATAAGTTTCATCAGTTTCTAGCAGATTGTATTGAAACTACAATGTAACTAGCGTTACCGTCGTTCATTTTGTGGTGGAACTTGGCATAACTGAGTTAAATTTCCAGAGCTAATCTTGAATATTACTCAGTTAGATATATGATTTTCTCAAAGTACTAAACAGATATGGCTCAGTGGTATGGCAATTTCAAATTACAGAGGTTTTAACCTGCAATCGGGCGGAACAGACGGTGGCGTTTGGAAAGTACAGATCAAGAACCACGTTTTACAAGGCAGTTTAACGGCGGTAAAAAAGAGCATTGATTGGTGGTGTGATACGGCGTCTATTATTGATCCTAAAGA
Source organism: Vibrio sp. AND4 (assembly GCF_000171815.1). Taxonomy (GTDB): domain Bacteria; phylum Pseudomonadota; class Gammaproteobacteria; order Enterobacterales; family Vibrionaceae; genus Vibrio. Next base: position 621,197 of record NZ_ABGR01000001.1, read on the forward strand.
GTTCGCGACTCTTGGTGCCAAAGCACAAAGCACCAGCGGTCCACAATCTGAAGTATTTAACGGCTTTACAATAAAGAACGACACAGGCGAGCCTAATGCTTGGTACTGTATGTTCAATGGCAAATTGATTAAAGGTGCTAAGCCTGCCATTCAACGCCATATAGAGGCGTATTTGGTTGCAAGGCAAAAAGCGCTACAAGCCCAACAACAAAAGAAATAAGAATATGACACTTGTATATTCAACAGAAACTGGTCGCATCAAACCAGAAGAAGAAAAAATCGAACGTCCCAAAGGCGACGGCATTGTTCGTATTCAACGACAAACCAAAGGCCGTAAAGGCAAAGGGGTTTGTGTTGTAACTGGTTTGGATTTGGATGACGCACCGCTCAAGCTACTCGCTGCTGAACTGAAGAAAGTCTGCGGCTGTGGCGGTTCTGTAAAAGATGGCAGTATCGAAATTCAGGGTGATGTTCGTGATAAGATCAAAGCACACCTTGAAAAGAAAGGCATGACAGTAAAATTAGCCGGTGGTTAATCAAGCTAAGTAAGCCAATTAGAAAGAGCGTCGAGTGTGACGCTCTTTTTGTATCTGCAAAACACAAGACAAAGCTTTGACAGCCGACATTGAATAAATCTCTATAAACTTAAACGATGCTAGGGTGCCAGAAAGAACACGAGCTAATAGCAGAGCCAGCAATCGCAGATTGATTGCTCCATATTAGGTATTTTATGGTAAATAGCGGTTATGTTTAATGGCGCTCGCAAAAAGCGCCGTATTTTAAAATCTAAGCGGGATAGGAGACCAATCCACATCAGATTTGGCATACAGTGACATACAATTTAACATAATATACATAATACGCACTGTTGTAGTGGGTCTAATGGGCTCGTGATCATCACTGCTAATCCTGCACAAGCCATTGAAACGCCTGACAATCCAAGCCCGCTAAACTTTTTTGCGATGTTCGCCCAGGCTTGCTGCGCTTCGAACGTTTTCGCTTTATCTGCTGCTAGATAAACAAGTACGGATTCTGTGTCTGCTCCAATCTCTCTTGCCAGAAAAAGTGCTTCATTTTCCGTGAGATACCTTTGACCGTTTCTTATCGCGCTAATCTTTTGGCGACTTAAACCCAAATCATGAGCGACCTGCTTATCTTGGATATAGTTTTTAGCCTTTTTGTAGGCATCTAACAGTTCATTTGTGTACATAGGAATCCTCCAGTCCTGATTATTGTATACCCGCAGTCCACAAAAAGCGGGCTTTACAGTCCTGATTTTTGTGTCCTATAGTCCACGCAAATCAGGACTCAGGCAGCTTGAGTCCTCAAGTTTAGACCACCTCGGTACGGGCGTTTGCCCTTGACGCTTTCGTCTGGCCTTGGTGGTCACTCTCAACAAGTCAAGGTGTTGTTATGTCCAATCTAATCGTCTGTTCTCTTAAATCACACGCATTACGTGACACCGTCACTAAGTCTATTTTAGAGGCTTAACCCATGAACGAAGCTCAAATCATCTATTACGACTTGCTCCCAGATTACACGGTTTCCGTGTTGGTCAAAGGCTATGAAGAATGGGATTTGCTCAAGTCTATGTCTCATCTTGAGTTCTGGGCTTCGTCTGAATTTGTCTCTTACGAGTTGGTGTCTATCACCAATACCACTTACCAAGAACGCGTTGATTTAGGGGTCTTCGATGACTACTGCAACTAACATCCTTAAGAAATTCGATGAGCAGTCCGTTCATATTGACTACCTATGTTTTACATTTGCAGTCAAGGACTTACGCCACTGTCACAAGGCGATTCAACGCTTACACAAGCATGAGGAATACAAGGGCTTAGCGCCAAAATCACTGTTACAACGTCACAGTAGAGCACCTAAGTTCCCTGCTCCACCTGAGTTCAATCCGACCATTGCGAAGACGGCTGAAGAGATTGAATCTTACAATGACGCCTTTGATATTTGCTACCGTACCTACTTAGAAGACTGTCTGCGCATCTTCACGAATCAGGTACTTGGCCTGTCGCTTTCTGCGCCTCGTGGCCTTGGCTTTCAGTTCTATACCGAGTCTATGAAACTGACCTCGCCAGATGGTGAAGACTTCTGCGGCTTTGTGGGTCTGGGCGGTAACAATGACACCGTGCATTTTCAAATCAATGGCACTGGTTGTAAGCATGTGTTTGCTCGTCGTGCGCCTTGGTCGCTGCATGATTGGCTGACTAACGTTCTTGGTGTTCAATCACTCGCGCGTGTCGATCTCGCTTACGATGATTACGACGGTATCTTTGATTGTGACTATGCTCGTAAAGCTTGGAATGATGATGCGTTCCGAACGGCTGACCGTGGCCGTGGTCCGGTACTGCATGAAGATATGACCATTGCCAGTATGACCAATGGCAAACCGAACTACACCAAAGAGCAATACTCTGTCGGCTCTCGTACTTCTCGCGTCTACTGGCGTATCTACAACAAGGCTCTTGAGCAAAAGCTCGCAAACACTGGCCTTGTTTGGTATCGCTCAGAAGTCGAACTCAAAAAATGGAACATCGATGTTTTGTTAGATCCTGCTGGCGCGTTCGCGGCCATCAACGATTTCTCAGCATCGATTTCTACTGCTAAAAAATTCAATACCAAACCTGTCCCGACTAAACGCGCGGCCTTAGACCTGTTGGCCTCGGCTTACTGGATGCGCCGCCAGTACGGGAAAACCCTTAACTCTTTAATCGAATTCCATAAGGGCGACATTGAAACCGTTGTCGGCTCACTCGTCCGTGATGGAACCAAATTCACCTTCCCCGATACCTACGGCAAGTTGGTGACTCACATATTGGAGACCTAACAAATGGCTAAATCTGTTTTTGTTCTTGGCATGGACATCACTTGGAACTCAGCGCGTGGTGACAGTGCTCAACTCAATATCTCACGCCCGCTACGCAGCATTAACTCGGAAAAATTTAAGCGTCGCACCATCGGTGAATCTGGTGATGTGAACCCACAATGGGACCAACCGTTGATGATTGAACACAGTTATGCCCTGCTCCTTGAGCGTACTGGTGCTCTGGTTCCTCGTCGTGAGTACCAGTTGCAACTTGAAATCAATCCAGAGGACCCATTAGCGGGTGCCATCGTGACAGAGCTAATTCCTGTCGACCCAGAAATTAAGAAGCACTTCGAAGCTTCAATGAAAGCGGTTCAAGGTTAAAAAGAATATGTCTGTATGCGTCACCGTTGGCAGTAAGCGCGGCACTATAAAAGCAACTCAATCTCATATCGATAATTGCGATGGTTATGTGCTTATTTCAGCGGCGGAGTATCAGCAATATAAGGAACCTGTCCTATTCAATAGTGACTTGTTCCTGTATGTCAGTGGCGTGCTCTTGATTAACATGCTTGTTGGTCATTGGGTAGGTCGTGTTGTTCGCCTTATGAATAAAAGGTAATTCAAATGGAAAAACTAGAACTTGTTGTAAAAAACACAAAACACGCACTTGTAAATAAAAAAACAGCGGTCGGTACTGCTCTTATGCTTGGCTCAACCTCTCCGGCCTTTGCTGCTGCACCGGACATCACAGGCGCTATCACTGCCGCAGTGAGTGGTGGTCAAAGTAATGTGTCACTTGTGGTCGCAGGTCTGATTGGTATGGCTGCACTTGGCTTTGGTGTGACCATGGTTGTTGGCTTCTTACGTCGTTAACGGTAAGTCTTAATGCCTCCTCTATCTGGTAATCTACTTGGTGATGTTCTTGCTATTGGACTTGGTATTTCCTTTGCGGGGGCATTTCTCCACGGCTTTGTGAGTGGCATCAATACTCACTAATCATTAGATAAGGGGGCTTCGGCTCCCTTTTTTATTGGTTGAATAACATGATTCATTATCTGCGTTTTATTACGCTATTCATTATTCTTCTCATCAGTAATGATGCCTATTCCCTAGAAGCTCGTGTGGGTGATATTTCATGGCAAGGCTGCGCCTATAAGGGTCAATGGGTTGATCCTTACAAGATGAACGAGTGTTTTATTGAACAGGGGTATTACACACACTGTAGCTTCAAGAAATCACGTGGCGCAAAACCTATGTATCCATATAGAACGAGTTGTCACTATGGTTCATCTGGCACCAGTGTGCTCAGTTATTCCCAAGTTCGTTGCCCCACAAACAGCCTGTTCGACCCTAATACGCTTCAGTGCAGCTCCGAATGTGAGTATGGCTTCAATGATGACGGCACCTGTATGGACGTTTGCCAGTTCAAGAAATCCATAGACGATCAAAAATATCTTCAGTGGAGTGGCTATATTTACGGTGAGCAAGTGACAGGCGCTTGTTATGGCTCCTATGGTGCCACTCGATGCGAACTATCCCGCATTCCACACGATAGCACTCTTTGCACCGATGTTAATTCTGGTGAGTTTACGCAAAACACCCTTTGTCACGGTAAATTTGAGTATACGGGTAAACAGTGCGGCGGTGGCACTGAGTTTTGGGGCGCTCAGGGGCCGGATGTTCCTATCATTCCGCCACCGACGGATAAACCAACAGATAAGCCCGACACCCCAATCAGTGACATTGAAGATCCAAGCGTCCTGCCCGATGATTCAACCAACACACCTATGCCTAACGAGGTTGACCCAGAAGCCGAGGTTGAAAAACCTGTCACAGATGATTCAACAGACTCGGCAGTGGTTAGCGCAGTCACCAATCTCAATAAGGACATTAACTCGGCACTTCATGACCTGAACGTTGATATCAATGAGTCTCAAGCCTCCATAGCCGCTGAGATCATCAACGTTAAAGGCTCCATCGTTGACAACACGCAAGCGGTTCAAGAGCAGCAAATCAATGACAACAAGATTTACAACAACACAAAAGCGCTTATCCAACAAGCCGCTGACGATATCACTAAAGCGATAAACAACAACAACGGCAATGGCAACGGTGACACCCAAGGCTTAGCCGAAGAGTTAGAAGGGTTCGGTGACAGTCTTGATGGTATCGAACGTTTGCTTAGTCGGTCCGGTTTTATTTCGCCTGGCGGTGATGATGTTAACCATCTCATCTTCGCCTCTTCTGACTTCATCAGAGTCAATGAAGGCATCGCAGAAAAAAAGCGCACGATTGAAGGCTACGTGAACGACATCAAAGGCCTTGTGTCTATCGGGACCAATTTTAGTAACGGCTCGCTAACCGATAGGTCATTCACCATCAAAGGGTCCAAAGTGGAATCTGGCCTCCAACGTTTTGATGACGTCACGCCTTACGTTCGCCCTGTCATTCTCTTTATCTGTTCCCTCATCGCTCTATTCATCTTGTTTGGCCATAGGAGTAAATAACATGGAATTCATCTATTCAGCACTTGATTTTATTGCCAATGCTGCGGAAACCTTGATCTACTTTATCCAATCCATACCGGAATGGATCAAAAATTGTTTTGAGTTCGGGGTCATCTGGTGCATGTCTTTATGGCTTGATTTTAAAATTGCATCGATACAAATGGCGCTCAGCATCGCGCAAACATTGTTATCTGATTATGGTGTTTACACGCTGATTGAATCTAATTTCAACGCCCTTCCGTCTGATGTCCGTTACATCCTCACGAAATACAGCCTCACGACAGGACTGCGCATTATCTTTGATGCGTTTGCTACGTCCTTAGTCATGCGTTTCATGAACTGGTGATCTTATGGCTACTTCATTTCGATATGGCCACGGCGGCTCTTACAAATCAGCGTGTGCAGTTTGGTTCGACTTATTGCCCGCCCTTCGTGAAGGCCGAGTGTGCATTACTAATATTCACGGCATGCAGCCGTTAAAAGTGATAGAGAAACGATTAGGGGAAAAATTTCCTGATAGTGCTCGTCTCATTCGCATTAGTTCGCGCAATCCTGAAGGCTTTGAGCTTTGGAAATACTTCTTCTGCTGGGCTCCGATTGGTGCCTTTATCCTGATTGATGAGTGTCAGCAAATCTTCTCTGTCAATGCAGGGTTTAAGATGGCCAACATCCATAAGCGCCCTTTCAGTGACTTTGAATCCCATCTACCGGAGGGCTTCTCTGAGCTGTTTCATTCTCGTTGGCTGACCGTGGACACTTCATCGCTTGATAACGGTGAAATAGACGATTGCCAACGCACACGCTTTGATGAGCAAGGGCGGATTATCTACCCTGAGAACTTCAACAATGCATTTATGGAGCACCGGCATTACAACTGGGACATCGTCTTATTAACGCCCGACTTCGCCCAAGTTCCCAAAGAGTTAAAAGGTGTTGCCGAGTTGGCCAAACAGCACAAAGGTAAAGACGGGGTCTTTTTCTCCAATCGTAAGCCTCGAATCTTAGAACATGACCCAACGCGAACCGTCACCAAACCCAGCAAAGACGATGTAGTTTATAACCTTAAGGTGCCGCTTGATGTTCACTTGCTCTACGCCTCCACCGTTACGGGCCAAATCACCAAGGCTGGCCTTGGGAAAAACGTCTTCCTTAATCCTAAATTCTTAGCAGCTATGGCACTGGTCGTGCTTTCATTGGGGTACATCATCTATGCACTTATTAATATGGTTTCTGGTTCTGAGGCGTCAACTGAGGCAGGAACGCAGCCTAATCAAACTACGCAGCAAAATTCGGTATCGTCTTCACACAGTCAAGCGCGCTATAACCAAGGCTCTGCGTCTCATTCTGGCGTGGGTTCTGGTGGTTTTGATTGTTCGGGCACTGATTGCGGGTCTAGGGCTTATCATGACATAGGCACGGTTCCCGAATGGTTTCCTCTGGCCAACTCCGAAACCATCTATGTATCTGCTGTGGAACGCTGGCATAGACAACACTCAATTCGCTTGAGAGTCCATTTTGAGGTTGTAACACCGAGAGGCGTTACCTACCTCAATGACTCGTTTCTAAAGAAACTTGGTATTCAAATGAACTATCTAGACGATTGCCTAGTGCAGCTGTCTAGCGGGGACTCTAATTTCTACGTGACCTGCTCCCCTTATGAGCAATACGCGCAGGTGCAAGAGCAAGATATCGAACTCAAACCTATGGGTGGCCTATTTGGCGACGATGAGGGCTAACGAATGAATACGCAATCAAAACACGAACCGGTACCAGGATTAACTATTCAATTCTGCAATCAAAACTCAACCAGGAAAGACACCGGCAAAAGGTAAAATGATGGCAATTACAATCAGAGATACTCAAGAACATGAAACAATGCTCTCACAACTCAAAGAGCAAACAAGCACGGCAACAATGAGCAAAGCCTTGCTCAAAGGTGGTTATGATGCACTGAGATACAAAAAACTGTATCTAGCAGAGTGTGAGAAAAACGAGAAGCTTCAAGACGAGCTATACAACCATTCTGAAGCAATAAGCGACTACGTTAATGCACTAGATGGATTGAGAAACCTAAAGCGATCGTGATGGGCATCGCCCCGACCGAAGGGAGTCACCGAGATATAAGGAGTTGCGAAGCGACGACGAAGCACCGAGCCACCCATCATAGGTTATCCGTGGCACTTGCCTAGACTGGCGAGTGTCACTAACTGCCCAAGCCCAAATTGGAAATAAACACCCCTCTTCCTGCCAGAATAAGCCTCGCAGAGCATCACCACACCAAAGGCACGTAAACCAACTGGAACGCACCAGAACGTTCAACAACAAAGCTTTGCGAGAGCCGAGCAAGGCTTTCCTATGTCTATTGTTTT